>NZ_JAJSOH010000011.1 GCF_021277265.1 Kineosporia rhizophila | reverse complement strand
GCGAGCTACGGCGGGTGGCACCGCGTCCGCCAGTCGGGGCCGCCGATCCAGAGGAAGTGTGGGGAGAGCCGCCCTTCTGACCGCAGCTTCGGCGACCAGGAGCAGATGGACCACCCCAGCGCGGATACCTAACAGGGACACCTAGCGGGGCAGGTTGCCTCCGGACAGGGTGCTCCCAGGCAGATTCACTCCTGGCCCAACTTCACTCCTGGCCCGACTTCACTCCTGGCTCAACTTCACTCCTGGCCCGACGCCTCACGCTTTCGCCGCTGGCGCCTGGTCTCCCCAACGCTGCCGGTGCTCGGACCCGACTGGTGCGAGGGGTGCTCATCCGGCTGGACGTCATCCCTCGGGCTGGAGGCATTCCGATAGCCAACCGCACCGGTGTAGCCGGCCGGACCGGCGTTTCCGGCCGGACCTGTGTGGCCAGCCGCACCGGCATGGTCGGCCGGACCGGTGTAGCCAGCCGGACCGGCTTGGTCCGCATCGACGTAGCCAGCCGGATCGGCGTAGCCAGAACGATCCGGATAGCCAGCAGGGTCGCGGTAGCCGACGGGCTCCGGACCACCAGCAGCACCGCGGTAGTCAACAGGCTGCGGACCACCAGCAGCACCGCGGTAGCCGACGGACTCCGGGCCGCCAGCGGGATCGCGGTAGCCAACAGGCTCCGGACCACCAGCAGCACCGCGATAGCCAACAGGCTCCGGACCACCAGCAGCACCGCGATAGCCAACAGGCTTCAGATCGCCAGCAAGCTCCGGATTGCCGGCAAGCTCCGGATGACCAGCAGGGTCCGCGTAGTCCACTCCATCCGAATAGCCGACCCCACCTGCATATCCGGCCGCATCGCCGTAACCCGCCCGGCTGCCGGAGCCGGCACGGTCACCGTCCTGCTCACCCCGCTCAGCCCGCTCAGCACCACCCAGCTCAGCCCCACCCAGCTCAGCCCCACCCCGCTCAGCACCACCCAACACCCCAGCCGGCTCCCTCGAAGAAGCCACGATCACCGCCGCCACCGCCGTGGTGACCGGGATGGACAGGATCAGCCCGATCGCCCCGACCAGCGTCCGCACGATCTCCTCGGCGAGCTGGCCACCGGTGAGCACCTGACCCAGCGGCTGGTGGTAGAGGTCGATCAGGATCAGCGTAGGCATGGCCACACCGGCGTAGGCGAAGGCGATCGTGTACACCGTCGAGGCCAGGTGGTCCCGGCCCACGCGCATCCCGCTGACGAACAACTCTCGGAAACCCAGCTCCGGCGCATGGGCCCGCACCTCCCAGACGGCCGAGGCCTGGGTGATCGTCACGTCGTTCAGCACGCCCAGCCCGGCCACGATGATGCCGCAGAGGATCACCCCGGACAGGTTCGTGATCCCGGTCAGCTGGGCCAGGGTGTAGTTCTCCTCCGAGCTCAGGCCGTTCAGGTGCCCAATGTCGGAGGCCCACTGCGCCAGTCCGGCCATCAGGGCCAGGCCGAAGATCGTGCCCAACAGGGCCGTGGTGGTCTTCGCCGACACCCCGTGGGCCAGGTAGAGCACCACCGTCATGACCGCGATCGAGCCGACCATGGCCACCGCCACCGGGTTCTCGCCCAGCCGCAGGGCCGGGAGCATGAACTTGACGGCCGTGACGTAGCTCAGCGCAAGACCGAGGATGGCGGCCAGACCACGCAACCGCCCCACCGCCACGACCAGCACTGCGAAGGCCACGGCGAGCAGCACCAGCGGGAAGGACCGGGAGAAGTCGACCCAGGCGTAGACCGTGCCGTCCTCCAGCGCCTCCGGGTTCACCGTGGCAGCGTCAGCACTTTCGTCCACCAGATCGCCTGGATACCGCGCGACCCGGACGCCGTCCCCCGGGCTGATCCCGGCGCGATACACCTGCGGCGGGATCTGCACCGTGACGGTCTGCCCCTCGTCGGGCCCGGCATCGATCCGCGCGTCCACCGATGCGCAGAGGGCCGTGGCCGGAATCGAACCGTCGGGCAGACGATCGCTGGAGGAGCCCTCGCACTCGAAGGCCGCTGTCTTGGTGACGGTGGCCGAGTACACGTCCTCCGAGACCTCACCGAGCGCGGCCACCGACTCGGCGACCGGTGGTGTGCCCGTGGGCCAGAGCATCACCAGGCCGACGAGCGTGGCGACCAGCATCGGCACGAGGACCACCAGAAGCCAGGTGAGCGCACGCCGGCCGATCCTGAAGTCGTCGCTCCCTGAACCGTGACCGTGATGGGAGCCCATGACAGCGAACCTATTGAGAACGCTTTTCACTGTCCAGGCGACGCCGGGTGTCCAGGGCCGGCAAGAGGTGCCCCGGACCGCGCCACCGGGGACGGTCGGCCCAGCACGACCTGACCAGGAAAGCCAGTCCGAACCCGACCGTTCGTCGACAAATTGCCTCCGCACCGTCGCCTGCCGCCTTGGTTTACCGCTAACGTCCTTTACCGATAAACCTGGCAAACATGCAGGTCAGCCGGAGGCGCCAAGGACGGCGCCCGGACAAGGAGGTCGTCCCGGTGAAACAACGACGAATGGTCGCCGGGGGCGCGTTCGCCCTTACTGCGGCCCTGCTGGTGAGCGCCTGCAGCGGCGGCAGCGACTCCTCGGGCAGCAGCAGCGAGGAGGTCGACACGGCCCCGAAGGGTGAGGGCCAGACCCTGACCATCTGGCACTACGAGAACGACGCCAGCGCGATGGGCATCGCCTGGGAGAAGGCGATGGAGAAGTTCACCGCCGAGACCGGGGCCAAGGTCGACTTCCAGCTCAAGAGCTTCGAGCAGATCAACACCTCGGCCAGCCAGGTGCTCAACTCCGACGCCGCCCCCGACGTCATGGAGTACAACAAGGGCAACGCCACCTCGGGCCTGCTGTCCAGCCAGGGCCTGCTGACCGACCTGAACGGCGCGGTCGAGGCCTACGGCTGGGAGGACAAGCTCGCCCCCAGCATCCAGACCACGGCCAAGTACAGCGACCTCGGCGTGATGGGCAGCGGCAACTACTACGGCGTGCCCAACTACGGCGAGTACGTGCAGGTGTACTACAACAAGGAACTCTTCGAGGAGAACGGCCTCGAGGTGCCGACCACCCTGGACGAGTTCACCCAGGTGCTGGAGGCGTTCAAGGCCAAGGGCATCACTCCGCTGGCCGAGTCGGCCACCGAGTACCCGCTCGGCCAGCTGCTCTACCAGCTCGCGCTGACCAAGGCCGACCGCCAGTGGGTCACCGACTACCAGACCTACACCGCCCCGGCCGACTTCCACGACGAGGCCTGGACGTACGCCGCCACCACCCTGAAGGAATGGGTGGACAAGGGCTACATCTCCAAGGACTCCACCGGCCTGAAGGCCCAGGACGTCGGGGACGCGTTCATCGCCGAGAAGTACCCGATCTTCTTCTCCGGCAGCTGGTGGTACGGAACCTTCACCACCGACGCCAAGTTCGACTGGGGCACGTTCCTGTTCCCTGAGGCGAAGCTGTCGCCCGGGTCGTCCGGGAACCTGTGGGTCGTGCCGGAGAACTCCGACGCCAAGGACCTCGCCTACAAGTTCATCGACATCACCATGTCGCCCGAGATCCAGAACCTGCTGGGCAACAACGGCGGGATCCCGGTCGCGGCCGAGGAGTCGGCGATCGAGGACGAGAAGTCCAAGGAACTGATCCAGAACTTCAACACCCTGACCGAGCAGGACGGCCTGGCCTTCTACCCGGACTGGCCGGCCCCCACGTTCTACGCCGACCTGAACTCCTCGCTGCAGGAACTGGTGAACGGCACCAAGTCGGTGGACGAGGCGCTCGACCAGATGCAGGCCGACTACGACAAGGGCATCAAGGAGATCGCGGGGTGATCAGAGAACGCGGCCGGGCGGGCTACTGGCTCTACCTGATCCCGGGCGCCGCCCTGCTCACCCTGATCGTCGTGGTGCCGCTGGTCTGGAACGTCTACCTGAGTTTCACCCGGTACCGCGGCATCCGGCCGCCGATCTGGACCGGACTGGACAACTGGCGGGAACTGGCCCAGGACAGCGCGTTCTGGGCCAGCTTCCAGCACAGCGTCGCCATGGTCGTGGCCATGGTGGTCCTGCCCACGCTGTTCGGCCTGGTGCTCGCCTCGCTGCTGTTCGACCTGGTCGGGCGCCGGTTCAACGGCAAGGTGGCCGGGCTGCTGCGGGCGGTGTACTACCTGCCGCAGATCCTCCCGATCGCGATCGCGGCGATCGTGGTCGGGTGGATCCTGCGGCCCGGTGACGGCGCGCTGAACGAGCTCCTGACCGGGATCGGCCTGGAGGGCCACAACTGGCTGGGCAGCCCCGACACCGCTCTGCTCTCGGTGGGCGCCGTCCTGGTCTGGATCCAGATCGGTTATCCGGTGGTGGTGTTCATGTCGGCGCTGCAGCGGATCGACCCGCAGCTGTACGAGGCGGCCGAACTCGACGGGGCCAACTGGTTCCAGCGGTTCCGGGCGATCACCCTGTCCGGCATCCGTCCGGAGATCTTCGTGGTGGTGCTCACCTGCACGGTGGCCGCGCTCAAGGTGTTCGGCCCGGTCTACGCGCTGACCCGGGGTGGGCCCGGCGACTCCACGGTGGTGCCGAGCTACTACGCCTACACCGAGTTCTTCACCGCCCAGCGGGTCGGCTACGGCGCCACCATCGCCACCGCCCTCACCGTGGTCGTGCTGATCGTTGCCGTGTTCTTCGTGCGGGCCCAGTTCCGCCTGGCCGCCGAGGAGGAGCGATGAGCCTCAATCAGTCAGAAATACGAACTACGGACGAGGCGAGCCTCACCGAACGCGTTCTTCCGCAGAACAAACGGCGGCGCCGGACCGGCCTGGAATGGTTCGCCCTGGGCTTCACCGTCCTGGTCGCCGTGGTCATGGCCGCTCCCCTGCTGCTGGTCCTGCTGAACGCGGTGAAGTCTCCGCAGGACTTCGCCGAGGGCGGCCCGCTGAGCTTCCCGACCGAGATCTACCTGGACGGCATCAAGACCTTCTGGAACGCGGTCAACTTCCCGCAGAAGGTCTGGAACAGCATCCTGATCTCCAGTGCGGTGGCGGTGTTCGGGGTCCTGATCTCGATCCTCAACGCCTACGCGCTGGGCATCGGCCGGATCAAGGGACGCATGTGGGTCCTGGTCGCCTTCCTGCTGGCGACCATCGTCCCCCAGGAGGCGCTGCTCTACCCGCTCTACATCATGTTCAAGGACGTCGGCCTGTACGACACCGTCTGGTCGGTGGTCATCGTCTTCGTGGTGATCCACGGGGCTTTCGGCACCTACCTGCTGGCCAGCGTGTTCGGCGCGTTCCCCCGGGAACTGCTGGAGGCGGCCCAGCTCGACGGGGCCAACCGCCGGCAGATCCTCTGGCGGGTGGTGGTGCCGGTCTGCCGGCCGACCCTGGCCGTGCTCGCCGTGTTCTTCTTCATCTGGACCTGGAACGAGTTCCTGATCCCGTTGTCCTTCCTGGTCAGCGAGCAGAACCAGACCGTCCAGGTGGGCATCGCGACCCTGCAGGGCGAGCGGATCATGAACGTGACCACGATCAGCGCCTCGGCCCTGCTCGGGATCGCGCCGACCCTGATCTTCTTCCTGCTCTTCCAGCGCACCCTGACCCGCGGCCTCACCGCCGGTGCGATCAAGTAACGACGAAAGGGCTGTCATACCGATGAGATTCACCGACGGCTACTGGCACACCCGCGAGGGCGTCAACGCCACCTATGCCCGCGAGGTCTACGACGTCGAGGCCACGCCGGACACCCTGACCGTCATCGGCGCCACCAAGGTGGTCAACCACCGCGGGGACACGCTGAACGCGGCCGTGCTCACGGTGACCCTGAGCGTCGCGGCCCCCGAGGTGATCCGGGTGCGGGTGTCGCACCACACCGGAGGCAGGGAGCTGCAGCGGTTCGAACTGAACACACCAGAGGACGCCGGTGGCCAGGCGGAGTACGACGGCACCACCGCGGTGCTCCGGTCGGGTCGGCTGGAAGCCCGGCTGGAGCGGGGCACCCCCTGGAACCTGACCTTCCTGTTCGACGGAAAACCGATCACCAGCAGCGGGAACCGTTCGCTCGGCCTGATGCAGACCGAGGGGAAGACCTACCTCCACGAGCAGCTCAGCCTCGGCGTGGGCGAGGCGATCTACGGCCTGGGTGAGCGTTTCGGCCCGCTGGTCAAGAACGGCCAGACAGTGGACGTTTGGATGGCCGACGGGGGTACGTCCAGTGAGCAGGCCTACAAGAACGTTCCTTTCTACCTGACCAACCGTGGCTACGGCGTCCTGGTCAACGAGCCCGGCCTGGTCTCGTTCGAGATCGGTTCCGAGGCGGTCGAGCGCGTCCAGTTCTCGATCGAGGGCGAGTCGCTCGAGTACCTGGTGATCGGCGGTCCGGAGCCGAAGGACGTGCTGGACCGGTACACCGCGCTGACCGGCCGCCCGGCCGAGGTGCCGGCCTGGAGCTACGGCACCTGGCTGTCGACGAGTTTCACCACCGACTACAGCGAAGAGACGGTCAACCACTTCGTCGACGGCATGATCGAGCGGGAGATCCCGCTCAGCGTGTTCCACTTCGACTGCTTCTGGATGCGCGAGTACAGCTGGACCGACTTCACCTGGGACCCACGGGTCTTCCCCGACCCGGTGGGCATGCTGAAGCGGCTGAAGCAGAAGGACATCCGGGTCTGCGTCTGGATCAACCCGTACATCGGCCAGCGCTCGGTGCTGTTCGACGAGGCCTCCGAGGCCGGCTTCCTGCTGAAGCGCCCGGACGGCAGCACCTTCCAGACCGACCAGTGGCAGGCCGGGATGGGCCTGGTCGACTTCACCAACCCGGACGCGGTGGCCTGGTACCAGGGCCACCTGCGCCGGCTGATGGCCGAGGGGGTGGACGCCTTCAAGACCGACTTCGGCGAGCGGGTGCCCACCGACGTGGTCCATCACTCCGGGGGCGACCCCGAGCGGCTGCACAACCTCTACACGCAGAACTACAACCGGGCCGTGTTCGAGGTGATCGAGGAGGTCAAGGGACGCGGCGAGGCGGTCGTGTTCGCCCGCTCGGCGACCGCCGGGGGCCAGCAGTTCCCGGTGCACTGGGGCGGCGACAACACCGCCACCTACATCTCGATGGCCGAGACCCTGCGCGGGGGGCTGAGTCTGGGCCTGTCCGGCTTCGGCTACTGGAGTCACGACATCGGTGGCTTCGAGGGCACGCCGGACGCGACCCTGTTCAAGCGGTGGACGGCGTTCGGCATGCTGTCCAGCCACAGCCGGTTCCACGGGAACAACTCCTACCGGGTGCCGTGGCTGGTCGACAGTGGCTCAGCTGACAGCGAGGGCGAGTACGGCGCGGTGGCGGTCACGCGCAAGTTCGCCCGGCTCAAGTCCCGCCTGGCGCCCTACCTGCTGGCCGCAGGCCGGCAGGCACACGTGAGCGGCACCCCGGTGATGCGGTCGATGATCCTGGAGTTCCCGCACGACCCGGCCGTGGCCTATCTGGACCGGCAGTACATGCTCGGCCCCGACCTGCTGGTGGCGCCGGTGTTCGACCCGGAGGGCGAGGTGGAGTACTACCTGCCCGAGGGCGAGTGGGTCCGCCTGCTCACCGGCGAGAAGGTCACCGGCGGCCGCTGGCTGCGGGAGCGGCACGAGGTGGACTCGCTGCCGTTGCTGGTGCGCCCCGGCGGCGTGGTGGCCCTGGGGGCCAGCGAGGAACGGCCGGACACCGACCACCTGGAAGGGCTGACCCTGGTGGTCAACCCGGGCAATGCAGACGGCACTGCCGACGACTGGGAGCGCCGGGTGGATATTCTCACCGGTCATGGTCCGGGAGTGGGGTTCACCGTGCGCCGCGGCGGCGACGAGATCGTCGCCGAGTCGGAGGCCGGCACCGACTGGGGTATTGCTCTGCCCGGCGGCGAGCGGGTCGCCGCAGAGAACGGACGGGCAGTGCTGCGGTGAAGTCTGAGCCTCCGGCCCGTCGTCCGACGATCTACGACGTGGCCAAGGAGGCGGGGGTCTCGCACCAGACGGTCGCCATGGTGCTGCGGGGGCAGGGCAAGTTCCGTCCGGAGACGCTGCAGCGGGTCTCGGCAGCGATCCAGACCCTGCGCTACCGCCCCAACACCACGGCCCGGGCCCTGGCCACCAGCCAGGCCAACCGGATCGGGGCGCTGGTGTTCGAGCTGCAGGAGGTGGGTCCGAGCAAGACCGTGCAGGGTGCCACCCAGCGGGCCGCCGAGGCCGGGTACCTGCTGGAGATCGTCAGCCTGCACCCGGGTGACGAGCAGGCGATCCAGCGGGCGCTCGGGCTGCTCGACCGGGCCGACGTGGCCGGGCTGCTGGCGTTCGCGCCGGTGGACCGGCTGCTGGGCAAGGCCGACGCGCCGTCCCTGATCAGTGTGCCGATGGTGATGGAACTGGAGCCCGACCCGGGCCAGGGGGCGACGCTCAGCGAGCGTGGGATGGCGCTGGTGGCAGAGCATCTGGCCGGGCTCGGCCACCGCCGGGTCGCCTACCTGGGTGGTTCGCCCACCTGGCTGGCGGCCCGGCGGCGCTCGGAGGCGGTCCGGGCGGCCCTGGCCCAGCACGGTCTGGAACTGGTGACCGAGCTGGCCGGGGACTGGTCGGCCGCCTCCGGCGCCCAGGCCGTGCGGGAGCTCGGCCCGCACCAGCTCGGCGAGATCACGGCGCTGGTCTGCGGCAACGACCAGATGGCCCTGGGCGCGCTGCTGGCCCTGGACGAGCACGGCATCGACGTGCCCGGCCGGATCAGCGTCACCGGGTTCGACGGCATCCCCGAGAGCGGCTACCTGCGCCCGCCCCTGACCACCGTGAAGGTGGACTACGCCCGGCACGGGCGGGGGCTGGTGGACACCCTGCTGGCCCGGATCGGCAAACCGGCCAGTGATCCCGGCGAGACCGGCGCCGGGTCCGACGACACCGAGTTGCTGATCAGACGGAGCACCGCCCCGCCCTACGTCCACCCCTAGGAACTGAACTTCTGACGCCCGGTCACCGCCGACGTCACCAGGTCGTTCTTGGCCAGCGCGCGGCCGGACCGGGCCGCGTCCGTCCACTGGTCCACCGTGGCCACCGCCGCGAAGTTGGCGTTGAACAACGTCATCAGCGTGGTGTGCAGGTCCTGCGCGCTCACGTGCCCGGCCTCGTTGGCCAGGTGGGTGGCCCCGGTGGCGTCGGACAGGATCTCGGCGGTGAACCCGAGCCCCTCGGACTCGACCGAGGAGGCCAGGTCGCAGTTGTGGGTCATGTAGCCGGTCAGGGTGATCGTGTCGGCGCCCTGCTCGCGCAGCCAGTCGGCGAGACCGGTTCCGGCGTAGACACTTCCGAACTCCTTGGTGAACCGCTTGCTGTCCCCGACGAGGGCCTCGATCTCGGGGTGCAGCTGCCAGCCGGCCGAGCCCTCGGCGAACACCGGGCTGTCGGCCGGGGCGGTGTGCTGGGCGTAGGCGATCGGCAGACCGAGGTCCTGGGCGGTCCGGATGACCTGGACGATCTGCTGGAGAGAGGTCTCGCGCGGCGGGTACTGGATCTCCAGCGGACCGTCGAAGTACTCCTGCTGGACGTCGACCACGACCAGGGCGCGCTTGGGGGTGCTCATCGTTAGCTCCTTCTCGTTCGGCGTTACCAAGAGCTTCACGCCTGACCGGGGCCCTGACGAGTGGCCCGAATGCATAATTGCGATGAGATCAGGCCAAGAGAAGCGGACCCAGGAAGGCCGGGTACTCCCCCACCGATGCGCATCGCGATCCACGCCTTCGACGGCGTCTCCATGTTTCACCTCGCCGCTCCCCAGCTGGTGTTCGGCGAGGTGACCAAGCTCGGGCTGGGCGAGTGGACCACGCAGCTGTGGTCCACCGACGGCCGGGGCATCACCACCGCGGAGGGTTACGCGGTCGCCGGGCTGGGCGGGCCGGGCACGACGGTGGGCGCCGACATCGTCGTCATCCCCTCCTGGCACGAAAGCCTCGCTCCCGCGGAATCGGGGCTCACAAACGTCATCAATTCCGCTCATGCCACCGGCTCGACGGTCATCGGGCTCTGCCTGGGCGCCTTCCCGATCGCCCAGGCGGGTCTCCTGGAGGGCCGCTCGGCCGTCACCCACTGGAGCGCCACCCAGGAGCTGGCCGACCGCCACCCCGGCATCACCGTCGACAGCGGGGTGCTCTACATCGACCACGACGACGTGCTCACCTCGGCCGGCACCGCCTCCGGCATCGACGCCTGCCTGCACGTCGTGCGCAAGCACCTCGGCGTGACCCACGCCAACCGGGTCGCCCGCAGCCTGGTCGTCGCCCCGCACCGGGAGGGCGGGCAGGCGCAGTACATCGAGCGCCCGGTGATCAACGCCGACACCGACGCCCCGATCGCCGAGGTGCTGGCCTGGGCCCTCACCCGCCTGGACCAGCCGCTCACCCTGGAGGACCTGGCCGCCCGGGCGACCATGAGCCGCCGTAACTTCGTGCGCCGCTTCCGCGAGGCCACCGGCACCACCCCGGCCCGCTGGGTCACCGACCGCCGCCTCGACGAGGCCCGCCTGCTGCTGGAGACCACCCACTGGGGAGTCGACCGGATCGCCCAGGCCTGCGGCTTCGGCAGTCCGGTGACCCTGCGGCAGAACTTCGCCGCCCGGTTCGCCACCTCTCCGGCCGGTTACCGGCGGACATTCCGTAGCCAAGCAGAGGTATGACCACCCCAAACCAGCAACTGCGCGAATCCGCGTTACGCTCCTGGTCGATTTCACAGTGTGCCGACAGGGATGCCATCCTTACCATCTCTGTCGAAAATGAAGGGTTTGTCCGATGACCAGCAAGAGGTTCCTCGCCGTCTCCGCCGCCGCACTGATGGCGCTGAGCCTGGCCGCCTGCGGCAGTGACAGTGACACGGACAGCGCTTCCGGCGGCTCCGACGGCGGCAGCAAGGACCCGCTGAAGGTCGGCACCGAGGGCACCTACGCCCCCTTCACCTTCCACGAGGAGGGCACCAACGAGCTCACCGGCTACGACGTCGAGGTGGTCGAGGCGGTCGCCGAGAAGCTCGGCCGTGAGGTCGAGTTCTCCGAGACCAACTGGGACTCGATCTTCGCCGGGCTGGAGGCCAAGCGCTTCGACGTGGTGGCCAACCAGGTCACGGTCAACCCCGAGCGCGAGGCCAAATACACCTTCTCCGCGCCGTACACCTACTCCCAGGGTGTGATCGTGACCCAGGCCGGCGACACCTCGATCACCACCGAGGCCGACCTCAAGGGCAAGACCGCCGCCCAGTCGGCCACCAGCAACTGGGGCGAGGCGGCCGAGGCGGCCGGCGCCAAGGTGGAGGCCGTCGAGGGGCTCACCCAGTCCGTCGCCCTGCTCAAGCAGAAGCGGGTCGACGTCACCCTGAACGACAACCTGGCCGTGCTGGAGTACCTGAACACCAGCGGCGACAAGGACGTCAAGATCTCCGGCACGATCGGCGAGGTCAACCAGCAGGCGTTCGCCTTCCGCAAGGACAGCAGCGACCTGGCCGCCGAGTTCGACACCGCGCTGAAGGAGCTGGCGGCCGACGGCACGCTGGCCGAGATCTCGCAGAAGTACTTCGGCACCGACGTCTCCGTCGAGTCCTCGACCGAGAGCTGAGCCTAGGTGGACGAGTCGACCGTCGAGCTGATCCGGAGCTCGCTCGGCCCCCTGACCGAGGGGATGATCAAGGGCACCATCCCGCTCACCGCCGTCAGCTTCGTGCTGGGCCTGGTGGTGGCGCTGGTCGTCGCACTGATGCGGTTGTCACCGTTCTGGCCGGTCTCGGCAATCGCCCGGGCCTACGTCTCGGTGATCCGCGGAACGCCGCTGCTGGTGCAGCTCTTCATCATCTTCTACGGCCTGCCCTCGCTCGGCGCGACGATCGACCCGTTCCCCAGTGCGTGCATCGCGTTCACCCTCAACGTGGGTGGTTACGCGGCCGAGATCATCCGGGCGGCCATCCTCTCGGTGCCGCGCGGACAGCACGAGGCGGCGCTGACCGTCGGCATGAACTACCCGACCACGATGCGGCGGATCATCCTGCCGCAGGCCAGCCGGGTGGCCGTCCCGCCGCTGTCGAACACGCTGATCTCGCTGGTCAAGGACACCTCGCTGGCCTCCACCATCCTGGTCACCGAAACCCTGCGCAAGGCCCAGGAACTGGCCGCCCCGACCTTCGAGTTCTTCACCCTCTACAGCGTGGCGGCGGTCTACTACTGGGTGGTCTGCCTGGTGCTGTCGTTCGCCCAGACCCGGCTGGAAACCCGACTGGACAGGTACGTGGCCTCATGACCGATCTGCTGGAAGTCCGGGGGCTGCACAAGTCGTTCGGCGACAACCACGTGCTGCGCGGTATCGACCTCTCGGCGCCCGCCGGTTCGGTGACGGTGCTGGTCGGACCGTCCGGGTCGGGCAAGACCACCGTGTTGCGTTCGCTCAACGGTCTGGAGGTGCCCGACCAGGGCACAGTGCAGATCGGGGACGTCGGTGTCGACTTCGCCGCGAAGCCGGACCGGCGGGCTCTGACCAGGCTCAGGGCGCAGAGCGGGATGGTCTTCCAGCACCACAACCTGTTCCCGCACCTGAGCGTGCTGCGCAACGTCACCGAGGGCCCGATCGTGGTGCAGAAGCGCCCGGCGGCCGAGGTGCGGGCCGAGGCGCTGACGCTGCTGGAACGGGTCGGTCTGGCCGAGAAGGCCGAGCAGTACCCGTACCAGCTCTCCGGTGGTCAGCAGCAGCGCGTCGGCATCGCCCGGGCGCTGGCCATCAAGCCCCGGCTGATGCTGTTCGACGAGCCCACCTCCGCCCTCGACCCGGAACTGGTCGGCGAGGTGCTCTCGGTGATGAAAAGCCTGGCCTCCGAGGGCTGGACGATGGTCGTGGTGACGCACGAGATGCGGTTCGCCCGGCAGGTGGCCGACCAGGTGCTGTTCATGGACGGCGGTGTGGTGGTCGAGCACGGCACCCCGGCACAGGTGCTCGACAACCCGGAGCACGAGCGCACGCGGCGCTTCCTGCACCGCATCAACGACCCGATCTGAGCCGCTCCTCCGGGCCCAGGTCCACCGGCCGGACCCGGAGTTTCTCGGCGATCCGCGACAGCGCCCGGCGGTCGGCGGCATCGAGCTTGTCGAAGACGTACTGGCGCACCGACTCCACGTGCGCCGGTGCGGTCTCGACCACCACCGCGTAGCCCTCTTCGGTGAGCGCGGCGATCGTGTACCGGCCGTCCGACGGGTCGGGGTAGCGCTCCACCCAGCCCTTCTTCTCGAAGCGCTTGACCACGTTCGACAGACGCGACAGCGAGCCGCTGGCCAGGAACGCCAGCTCGCTCATCCGCAGCCGGCGCTCGGGGGCGTCGGACATCTGGCTCAGGACCATGTACTCGAACAGGCTCAGGCCGCCCACCCGCTGAAGCGGTGCCTCCAGGCGGCCGGGCAGCAGCAGCATCAGCGAGATCAGGCCGGTCCAGGCCTCCTTCTCGTCGGCGTTCAGCCACCGGGGCTGCTCGGCAGTGCTCATGCAGCCAGGGTACCGATTTCCTCAATGACTTGACGCTTGAAGTGATCGGCGTGTTAGCTTCACTTCACACATGAAGTCATCAGGAGGAAACGTCATGCAGTTCACCGCCACGCCCGGCTACGGCGAGAAGGCCCTCGAGTTGCTCCACTACAACCAGGCGGTCCGGATCGGCGACCGGGTGGAGATCTCCGGCCAGGGCGGCTGGGACGACGACTTCGTCATCCCGGAGTCCCTGGAGGACGAGATCCGCCGCGCCTTCGAGAACGTCGAGCGCACCCTGAACACCGCCGGGGCGACCTGGAGCGACGTGATCCACGTGAACTCGTACCACGTGCTGGGCGAGGGGCAGACGATGTCCGAGCACCACAACCCGGTGATCGTGGAGGAGTACCGCCGCCGGATGCCGGACCGGGCGCCGATCTGGACCCAGGTGGGCGTCACCGCGCTCGGACTGCCCACCATGCACATCGAGATCCGCGTCACGGCCGTGGTCACCGCGGAATAGCCTGCCCCCGGGCCTCCTTCACGGGACATGGACAGGGTGGCGGTGGCCGTGGTCGGAGCCGGTCAGGCCGGTCTGTCGGCCGGGTACCACCTGCAGCGCCGAGGACTGGACTTCGTGATGTTCGACGCGGAGTCCGGTCCGGGCGGGGCCTGGCGTCACCGCTGGGAGTCGCTGCGGATGGAGACGGTCAACGGGATCTTCGATCTGCCCGGCTTCCCCCGGCCGCCCCAGAACCCCGAAGAGCCGAGCCGCACGGCCGTACCGCAGTACTTCGCGGACTACGAACGTGCGCTCGGCCTGCCCATCCTGCGGCCGGTCAGGGTCCGGCAGGTGCAGCGGGAAGGATCCGGCTTCCGGATCAGCACCGACCGGGGTGACTGGTCGGCCGAGGCGATCATCAATGCCACCGGCACCTGGGACAACCCGGTGCGGCCGCACTACCCCGGCCGCTTCGGGGGCCGGCAACTGCACACCCGCGACTACGTCTCGGCCGACGAGTTCACCGGTCAGCGGGTGGCGGTCGTGGGCGGCGGGATCTCCGCGATCCAGCTACTCGAGGAGATCTCCCGCACCGCCGAGACGTTCTGGTACACCCGCCGCGAACCGGTCTTCCGGGAAGACGGTTTCGAGCCCGAGGTGGCCGGCCGGGAGACCATTGCCAAGGTGGTCGCCGATGTGGAGGCCGGCCGGCCCACCGGAAGTGTCGTCTCTTATACGGGTTTGATCTGGACCCCGTACGCGCTCGCGGCCCGCGACCGCGGGGCCCTCCACCGACGTCCTATGTTCACCGCTCTGGAACCCGAAGGAGTGCGGGAGGCGGACGGGTCGTTCACACCGGTCGACACCGTGCTCTGGGCAACGGGTTTCAAGGCGTCTCTGAGCCACCTCGACCCGCTGGGACTACGGACTCCCGAGGGCGGCATCCGGCTCATCGGCACCCAGGTGGCCGATGAGCCGCGGGTTCACCTCATCGGTTTCGGCCCTTCGCAGTCGACCGTGGGCGCCAACCGGGCCGGGCGGGCCGCCGTCGGCGCCCTGGCCCGAGCCCTGGTCAGCCGTTGAAAGAGCTGGGGTGGGGACCGGTGCGGCCGTCGCGGTCCAGGCCGTCCACAGCATCCATCTCCGCCTGGGTCAGCTCGAAGCCGAAGACGTCGAAGTTCTCGGAGATCCGCTTCGGGGTGACCGATTTCGGGATCACCACGTTGCCCTTCTGCAGGTGCCAGCGCAGCACGACCTGAGCCGGGCTGACACCGTGCGCCCGCGCAGCCGCCGTGACCGGTTCATCGCTGAGCACCGCGCCCTGGGCCAGCGGACTCCAGGCCTCGGTGGCCACGCCCAGCTTCTGATTGGCCGCGACGGTGGCTCGGTTCTGCAGGGCCGGGTGCAGCTCGATCTGGTTCACCGCGGGCACGGTTCCGCCCAGCGCCACCAGCCGGTCGAGGTGCTCGGGCAGGAAGTTCGACACGCCGATCGCGCGCGTCCTGCCTTCTGCCACCAGCTTTTCCATGGTCTGCCAGGCGTCCAGGTAGGCGTCGGTGCGCGGGGCGGGCCAGTGGATCAGGTAGAGGTCGACCGCGTCCAGGCCGAGCTTGGCCAAGCTGGCCTCGAGAGCGGCCTCGGTGACCTCCCGGCCCATGTCCGGCACCCAGAGCTTGGTGGTGACGAACAGCTCTTCCCGGGCGATACCGGCTGCAGCCAGCGCCCTTCCGACACCGCGCTCGTTGCCGTACACGGCGGCCGTGTCGATGCTGCGGTAGCCCGCGGCCAGGGCCGCCTCGACCGCCTGCTGGGTCGCGTCGTCCGGCACCTGGAACACCCCGAAGCCGAGCTGAGGCATGCGGTCGCCGTTGTTGAGGGTGATCTGCGGGATCATACTGTCTCCTTGATGATTTCGGGCTCGGCCGGGGCGAACTCGCCGCCCTTCACCCGGGCGGCCAGCAGGAACACGGCCAGACCGGCGAGTGTGATCCCGGCTCCGGCCCACAGCGGTGAGGTGTAGCCCAGCCCGGCGGCCAGGGTCACGCCGCCCACCCAGGCGCCGAAGGCGTTGCCCAGGTTGAACGCGGCGATGTTGGCCCCGGAGGCCAGGGTCGGGGTGTGCGCGGCGTAGTTCATGATGCGCATCTGCAGGCCGGGCACGGTGGCGAAACCGAAGCCGCCCATCAGGACCATGACCACGATCGTCGCGGCCTGAGAGCCGGCGGTCAGCGCGAACAGGGCCAGGATCGCGGCGAGCGCGGCCATCACGACGACCAGGGTCCGGCCCAGGTCCCGGTCGGCGAACCGGCCGCCGAGCAGGTTACCGGTGAACGTGCCCACTCCGAACAGCACGAGCATCCACGGCACCGCGCCGGCACTGAAGCCGGAGACCTCGGTGAGGGTGTAGGCGATGTAGGTGAAACCGCCGAACATGCCGCCGAAACCGAGCACGGTGACCAGCATCGACAGCCAGACCTGGCGGCTGCGGAAGAGGCCGAACTCGGCCGGCACGCTGCTGTTCCGGGCGCCGGCCGGATGGGCGGGCACCAGGGCCAGGATGCCGGCCAGGGCCACCACGCCGATCGCGGTGATCGCCCAGAAGGTGGCCCGCCAGCCCGCGGCCTGGCCGAGGAAGGTGCCCAGCGGCACCCCGAGCACGTTGGCGATGGTCAGCCCGGCGAACATCACCGAGATGGCGGCCGCCCGGCGCTTCTCGTCGACCAGGTCGGCGGCGACCACGGCCCCGATGCCGAAGAACGCACCGTGGCACAGGGCCGCGACCACCCGGCCGGCCAGCATCACCTCGTAGGTGCCGGCCAGGGCGGAGAGCCCGTTGCCGAGGATGAACAGCATGAGCAGGCCGAGCAGGGCCTTCTTGCGGTCCAGGCGGCCGAGCAGGGCGGTGAGCAGGATGCCGCCGACCGCCACCGAGAGGGCGTAGCCGGAGATCAGGTAGCCGGCGGTGGTCTCGGAGACGTCGAAGTCGGCCGCCACCTCCGGCAGCAGACCGGCGATCACGAACTCGGTCAGGCCGATGCCGAAGCCGCCGAGAGCCAGCGCGTAGAGCGCGACAGGCATGGGATGGGTCCTTCCACGATTGCTGTGTACCGTCCCGCGGCACTGATCTGCGCCAGGCGACTATCCGCGTCTGCAACTATCGGCGGACGCAACAGTTGGCGATAGTTGCACACGCTGGATATCGGCGCAAGCTGCTAGACTCGGGTGCTGACGGCGATGGAGGTGGGCATCCGTGGGAATTGCGGACGATGCGGTGGAGATCCGGGCCCGCGGGTGGCGCACGCTCGCGGCCCTGCACGGGCTGATCGAGAGCGAGCTGGAGCGCGCGCTGCAGCGTGAGCACGGGCTCTCGGTGGTCGAGTTCACCGTGCTCGACGCCCTCAGCCGGCAGGACGGCTGGCACATGCGCATGCAGCAGCTGGCCCGCGCCGCCGCCCTGTCCAGCAGCGCGACCACCCGCCTGGTCAACCGCCTGGAAGACCGGGCCCTGCTCACCCGGATCCTGTGCGCGGACGACCGGCGGGGTATCTACACCGAGCTCACCCCGGCCGGCCGCGACCTCCTAGGCCAGGCCCACCCCACCCATGACCGGGTGTTGCAGGAGACCCTGGCCGAGGCCGGCGGCATTCCTGAGCTGAAGGCCCTGGCGGCCACCATCACCGAGCTCTGAGCGCCACCCTCGCCGAGGCCACGGTGGTGCCCAGGGCCAACGCGGTGGCCAGAGCCAGCACCGCGGCGTAGCTGACCGGTGGCAGGTGCACTGCGGCGGAGCCGGTCATCCCGATCGCGAAGGCGGTCAGGGTGGCCACCGCGATCAGAGTGCCCACCACTGCGGCGATCAGCACCAGGAGAAGGGTTTCCAGCCGGAGCATGTCCATCACCTGACGCCGGGTGGCCCCGATCAGGCGCAGCAGCGCGTACTCCGGACCTCGGGCCGAGGTGGTCAGGGCCAGCGTGTTCACCACCGCGATGGCCGTGAAGCCGAGGATCAGTCCCAGCGCGATCAGGGTGACGGCGGTGTCACTGTCCCCCTGGCCGGTGCGTGCCTCGGCCTGATCCTGCACGCTGAGCCCGGCGAACTCCTGAACCGCCTTTTGGACGTTTGCGGCGGCGGTGGGGTCAGCGCGGACCAGGAGGGTTGCGGCTGCGGGACGGTCCATGTGCGCGGCCACCAGGTCGTGGGCCGCGGTCAGATCGCCGAAACCCAGGCCCCGCCGGTACACCGCGACCACCGTCAGCTCCACCCGGGTGCCGTCGCCCAGGGTGACCACCGGTCGGCTGCCCACCCCGCCGATGGTTCGGCGGGCGTTCTCGCTGATCGCCACGCCACCGTCGGCCAGGCCGTCCAAAGACCCCTCAACCACGTCCGGATCCATGGTGTTGTTCAGGCCGTTCGGTGTGACCCCCTGGATGGGGTACTTGTCCAGGCCGACCCGGACGGTGCTGTGGACGACCTGGGTCACCGTTTCCACGCCAGGCGTCGCCCGCAGGGCCTCCGCAGCCGGCGCCGGCACTCCCGGACCGGACGATGCGACCACCAGATCGGCCAGCGTGCCTTCGGCCAACTGGTTGCGGGCGGCGTGCCCGATGGTGGTCTGGGCGAACAGGACGGCACAGGTCATCCCGACCAGCAGGGTCAGCGGGGTGACGGCCCCCGAGAAGCGCCGGGCGTAGGCCTTGGTGCCCGCGGCCGCCAGGAAACCGCTGACCGGTGAGAATTTCAGCACCGAGCCGAGTGCTCCCACGGCCAACCGGGTGACGACCGGACCCAGCAGGGCGACGGCCGTGGACAGCACGATGATCGCCAGGTAGAGCACGGGCGAAGAAGCAGGTTCGGTGTGCAGCCGGGTCAGCGTGAACAGCAGCGCGAGACCGGCGGCCAGGAAACCGGTTCCGGCGAGCAGCCGGGACCTGGGCATGCCGTCCGGCTCGGTCGCAGACTCGGCCAGCGCCTGCCCGGGACGGATGCGCGCGACCCGGCGGGCGGCCAGCCGGGCCGCCACCAAGGCGCCCAGGGTGACGGCGAGGGCCGCCGCCAGGGGCGGGAACGGACTGACGGTCAGGGGCATGGTTTCCGGGGCGATGCCCTGGCCGACGAAGAGCCGGTACACCACGAAGGCAAGGGGCAGGCCGAGCAAGGCACCGAAAACGGTGGAGGGGACAGCGAGAAGAAGTGCCTCGGCGCCGATCAGCCGGCGCGCCTGGCGCGGAGTGGCGGCGATGGCCCGCAGCAGGGCGAGCTCCCGGCTGCGCTGCTGCACCGCCAGAGTGAGGATGCCGGTGATCACCAGAAGCCCGACCATCAGCGAGGTTCCGGCCAGGGCGCCGCCCAGACTGATCAGCTGCACCCGGGACCGGTCGGCGTCGAGGAACTCGATCGCTCCACGCTCGGCGGCCGGACGCACCTGCGCCCCGGAGCCGGCCAGCGCGCTGCTGAGTGCGCTCTTCAGCTGCCGCTCCTCGACCCCCGGCTCGGCGATCACCCCGATCGTGGCCACCTGTCCGGAGCGCCCGCTCAGGCGAGCCGCCTCGGTGCTGGAGAAGAACAGGGACGACTGCTCGCGCAGCTCGCCGGTCGCAGACTCGGCGAGGCCTGTGACCTGATAGGTGGTCAGTCCGGAGGCCGACTGAATCTGGACGCTGTCGCCAGTTCTCACTCCGGAACGCTGGGCCAGCCCCTGGTCGAGGACGACGTCCCGCTCCCCCGTCGGCTCGCTGCCCGACTCCAGTGTGAAGGGGGTGAGGGCGGCGGACTCCCAGGCGTGCCCGAGGACCTCGGCGCCGTCCGGCCCGGCGACGATGTCTCCGGCCGCACTCACCGGGTTGGCCGGGAACGTCAGCTCCGGAACGGCCCGCTGCACGCCCGGCACGGCCCGGACCTGCGCCACGACCTGCTCAGGCAGCCAGACCCGCTCGGCCAGCGGCTTGGACTTGCGCTTGACCTTGACCTCGCCGTCCTTCTTCTTGACCTTGTCCTGGTGCACGGCCTGGTCACCGGTGACCATCAGGTCGGCGGCCGCGTAGCGCTCGGTGCGCACCTGCCCCTGCAGGCCGGTGGCCAGAAGACTGCCGCAGGCGGTGACCAGCGCCGCGGCCAGGGCCAGGGCGGCCACGACGGCCAGATTCGCGGTGCGCCGGAACCACAGGGTGCGCAGGGCGTACCGGATCATGACCGCACTCCCCGCAGACTCTGGAGCCGGTCGGAGATCTGCTGCACGCCGGGCGCTTCCAGCTGATCGGCGATCTCACCGTCGGCCAGGAACACCACCCGGTGCGCGTGCGCGGCCACGACCGGGTCGTGCGTGACCATCAGCAGGGTCTGCCCGCCCTCGTCCACGCACTCCCGGAGCAACTGCAGGATCTCGCCGGCGGTCACGGTGTCCAGAGCACCGGTCGGCTCATCGGCGAAAATGATGTCCGGGCGGGTGATCAGGGCCCGGGCGATGGCGACGCGCTGCTGTTGACCGCCGGAGAGCTGGTCGGGCCGGTGATCGGCCCGCTGCGCCAGGCCGACCCGCTCGATCACCTCATCCAGCCAGGGCCGGGGCACCCGCTGCCGGGCCAACCGCAGCGGGAGCGTCACGTTCTCCCGGGCGGTCAGCGCGGGCAGAAGGTTGAAACCCTGGAACACGAACCCGATCCGGGTGCGTCGCAGCCGGGTCAGCGCCACCTCGGACATCCCGGTCAGATCGGTGCCGGCCAGCCGGACCGAACCGCTGGTGGGCCGGTCCAGCCCGGCCGCGCACTGCAGGAGCGTGCTCTTGCCCGACCCGGAGGGCCCCATCACCGCCGTGAAACTGCCCGATGCGACCGCAAGGTCGACGTTCCTCAACGCCCGCACCGCACTGGTTCCGCTGCCGTGGACCCGGCCGACCCCGTCCATCTGTAAAGCCGCCGCAGGCAACGCTTCCCGCAACGCCCGCCCCGATGTCCCCCACATACCCATCTCGTCCCCCCACGGGTGTCAACTGCTCAGCTGTTCCGTTCAGTGCTCTGTTCAGTGCTCTGTTCAGGTGCTGGAAAGGCGAAGAACCGGGTCAGCACGGTGCGGGTCTGGTCACCGCCACCGTCCCGCTTGTACTTGTTCACCAGGGCGATCAGTTCCTCGAAGAACTGGCTCAGCTCGTCCGGGGACACCTGGATCGTGCCGCGCGACGACAGGAACGCATCGGCCCAGACACCCAGACCGTCGCTCTCGCGCCGCAACTGCTCGAACAGTTCGACGTCGGCCAGGTACGCCTGCCGGTTCATCTCGTCGAACAGTTCTCGGATCTGCGGGGTCTGCCGGGACGGCGGCGGGAAACGCAGGTCGCCCGGGACCACCCGCCACCACCGCTCGCGGCCGTGCGCCCCCTCCTGCGGCTGGTACTCCTCGACGAACCCGAACTTGGCCAGCTCCCTCAGGTGGTAGCTGGTGGCCCCGGTGTTCAGCTGCATCGCCCGGGCCAGCGAGGCCGAGGTGGCCGGCCCCAGCACCGAGAGCTGCTGGAACACCGCGTACCGCCGCGGGTGACTGAGCGCCCTCAGGGTTCTGAGGTCGCTGATCTCCCGTCGGCCAGGTTCTGAGGTCACCTGTACACAATTACATGTGCACAGATGTTTGTGCAATGCCTGCCCGAAAAAGCGGCGGGCACCCGGGCGCCCGCCGCTCTTCTTCCGGAGCCCCGACTACGGACGCACGACGGCGTTTTTCAGGGCCCACTCCAGCGCGTGGTCGGCCACGGCCTCCCAGCCGGGCGCCCCGCAGGTCCAGTGGTCGCGGCCCTCGAACTCGAAGTACTCGGTCAGGGCGGGCGACTTGGCGTAGTGCTTGGCGTTCGAGCGGTTCACCGAGGGCGGCATGATGTGGTCCTTCTCCCCCGCGATGAACAGCAGCGGCGCCCGGTCGGCGGTGTAGTCCACCCAGGTGTCCTGGTGGCCGGGCTCGAAGTTGGCGAACAGGCCGTACTCGAACACCCAGTGGCCGGGCGCCGCGATCGCGTACTTCTCCCAGCTGGCCCGGGAGTCCTCCTCGCTCAGGGTGTTGGCGAAGGCGTAGTGCCACTCCTCGGCCGTGAAGGCCACCGCCCGCTTACGGTTGGCCGGGTTCTTCAGGGCCGGGAACAGCGAGCGGGCCTGCGAGATCGGGGTGACCCGCACGCCCTCGGTCGGGGCCGAGTCGATCACCACGCCGGCCGAGCCCAGGCCCCGGGCCAGCAGCAGCTGGGTCAGGGTGCCGCCGAAGGAGTGGCCCATGATGATCGGCGGGGTCTCGACCGAGCGGATCACCGACTCCAGGTGGTCCAGCGTCTCGGGCACGGTCAGCCGGGCGATCACGTCGGGGTTCTCCCGCAGCGCCTCGACCTCGATCTCGAAGCCGGGGTAGGCGGGGGCGATCACGTTCAGGCCCTTGGCCTGGTAGTAGGCCACCCAGTCGGCCCAGCTGCGGGGAGTCACCCACAGGCCGTGGACCAGGACGACGATGTCGGGGGTTTCGCTCATTTGCGTTTGACCTCTCAGTGTTTTCGGGGTTCTCAGGAATTCAGTGTTTTCAGGCATCGATGAAGGCGAGCAGATCGGCGTGCAGCCGGTCCCGGTCGGTGTCGGGCAGGGCGTGGCCGCTGCCCTCGTAGACCTTGAGCACCGCCCCCTCGACCAGGTCGGCGGAGCGCTTGCCCCCGACCTCGAACGGCACGATCTGGTCGTCGTCGCCGTGCACCACCAGCGTGGGCACGTCGACCTTGGCCAGGTCGGGGCGGAAGTCGGTGGCCGAGAAGGCGGCGATGCACTCGTAGGCCGCACGGTGCCCGCAGGCCATGCTCTGCAGCCAGAACGCGTCGCGGAAACCCTGCGGCACATCCTGTTTACGGTTGTGCCCGAAGAACGGGCCGTCGGCCAGGTCGCGGTAGAGCTGGGAGCGGTCGGCCGCCTCCCCCGCGCGCAGACCGTCGAAGATCTCGATCGGCAGGCCCTCGGGGTTGTCGTCCTGACGCAGCATCAGCGGAGGTACCGCCGAGACCAGCACCACCTTGGCCACCCGGGCGGTCCCGTGCCGCCCGACGTAGTGCACGACCTCCCCGCCGCCGGTGGAGTGCCCGACCAGGGTGACGTCCTCGAGGTCGAGGGTGTCGAGCAGGGCGGCCAGGTCGTCGGCGTAGGTGTCCATCTCGTTGCCGTGCCAGGTCTGGCTGGAGCGGCCGTGCCCACGCCGGTCGTGGGCGATCGCCCGGTGGCCGTTCTCGGCCAGGAAGCGCGCGGTGGCCTCCCAGGCGTCGGAGTTGAGCGGCCAGCCGTGGCTCAGGACGACCGGGGTACCGCTGGTCCCCCAGTCCTTGTAGAAGATCTCGGCTCCGTCGTCGGCGGTGACGAAGGGCATGGGGCGCCTCCGGGTCTCAGTGAGAGCGGGCTCCTGTGGGGGAGTTCTGTCTCCTAGAGCCTCACCGCCGCCCCGCCGCCGCGGACCACGTGATCCTCGTAGTGATCACTGGCCGAGCCGGTCGGCCAGCTGCCGGCGCGAGGAGATGCCCAGCTTGGAGAAGACTTTCCGGAGGTGGTAGTCGACCGTGTTGGTACTCAGGAACATCGTCGCGGCGATCTCGGCGTTGGTCCGGCCGCTCGCGGCCAGTCGCGCCACCGTGGCCTCCTGCGGGGTCAGGGCGGGCGTGCCGCTCGGGCTCGTGGGGGTGCGGGCCTCGCCCATCGCCTCCAGCTCGCCGTTCGCCCGCTCGGCGAAGACGTCCGCCCCCGATCGGGCGAACAGCTCGGTCGCCTCGTGCAGGTGCTCCCGGGCCAGACGCCGGCGTCTGGTCCGGCGCAGCCATTCCCCGTAAAGCAGGTGCGCCCGTCCCAGTTCGGTGTTCATCGAGGCGCTCTCCAGCGCCTCGATGGCCTTGAGGTAGTCGACCTGCCGGCCGGTCACCAGGGCCCGGGAGCGGGCCGCGACCCCGACCGCCCACGGCGTTGCGCAGGCGGTGGCCCGGGCTTCCATCAGTTTGAGGACGTCGGTGGCCCGGTCGGTGCGTCCGGTACGTACGCACGCCTCGACGAAGTCGGGGTAGGCCAGGGGGGTGGTGTGGAAGAAGGGCACGTCGACGATCGGGGCCAGGAGGTCGTGGGCCTCCTGGTAGCGCGAGCAGGCCAGGTCGACCATCGCGAGCGCCGCGACCGCCGCCGAGTGCACCCCACCGAAGCCGGCCGCCCGAGCTCCCTCGGCCATCGCCACCACCTGTTCACGGGGCACCCCGTTCCAGGCCAGCAGCGAGACGTTGACCACGTGCTCGGCCTCGTAGCCGATGGCCCGACGCAGCTCACGGACCTGCTCCATGTATCCGGCCGCGGTCCGCGGACTACCCATCTGCGCCTCGGTCAGCGACTGGACCCACAGCGCGGAGTCGAGCTGCTGCAGGGACCCGGCGTCACGGGCCGCCTGCACCCAGCGGTCCAGGCAGTGCTGCCGGCGCTGCTCGTCCCACAGCGCCGAGGCGAGCGCCGCGCTGCTCTGACCGAACTCCAGCATCTGCTCCAGCGGCAGTTCGCCGAGCATGTCCAGGGCCCGGCGGATCGCGGGCACGGCCTGGTCGAAGGGCAGCAGCAGATGATCGCTGAGCGCTCGCAGCATAACTGCCGCCGGACCGGACCGGTGCCGGGCCGCCGCGTCCATCCGGCGCCCCAGCTCGCCCCAGTCGATGCCGGTGGCCAGTCTCTCCGCGGGCAGGGAGAGTTCCCAGGCCCGGATCAGCGCGGTCTGCTCGAGCTCGTCGTCGTGGCCGTGGAAGAGGTCGGCCGCCTCCACCAGGTCGGCGCCGATCCGGGTGAGCGAGGGATCGGCGGTGAACAGGGCCCACTGGGTGCGCAGGGACAGCAGACGCCCGCGGGTGACGTCGTCCAGTTCGTCCTCGTCGACGTCGTCGAACAGGTCCTTGGCCAGCTGCGCGGTACCTGCGGCGAGGGCTGCCTCGGCCGCCGCGACCAGCCGCCGGTACCGGCCCGGCCCCGGTGGGGTGAGCGAGGCCGCCTGGGCCAGGACACCGGCCTGGGAGGTGAACCCGCCTCGTTCACCGGCCCGGTCGGCGGCCTTCTCCAGGCGCGCCGCCACCGCCTCGTCGGTGCCCAGCGTGGCCTTGGCCGCGTGCCAGGCCTCCAGGTCGGCGCGGCCCATCGAGTCGGCCACCTCCGACAGCGCGTGATGCACCCGGCGCCGGATCCGGCCGGCCGCAGCGTTGTAGGCGGCCGAGCGCACCAGCGGATGCCGGAACCGCACCTGCGCGGCGAGTTCGACCAGGCCGGCCTCCTCCGCCCCGTCGGCCGCCGACTCGGGCAGCCCGAGCTTGGCCGCCGCCTCCGAGATCAGCGCCAGGTCGCCGGTGGCGTCGGCCGCGGCCACCAGGAGCCACTCCTGCACCTCGTTACCCAGGGCCCGGATCTGCCGCACGTAGAACGACTCCAGGCGGCGCCCGACCGGGAAGGGCTGGTCGCCCAGACTGGACTCGGTCAGCTGCCGCACCGTCAGCTCACGCGCCAGATCGGTGAGCGCGAGCGGGTTCCCGCCCGTGGCCACCGCGATCTGCGCCCCCACGGCCGGGTCGATCGGCTCCGCCACGGACCGGGCGAGCAGGCGTACCGAGTGCTCCAGGCTCAGACCCCCGGGCGGGAGCCGGAGCACACCGGCCATGTGGGCGTCCACGTTGTCGTCCGGGCGAGCAGCGAACACCACGGCCACCGACTCCGCCTCCAGCCGCCGGGCCACGAAGGCCAGCGCGTCCAGGCTCTCCGGGTCGAACAGGTGCGCGTCGTCGATCGCGCACAGCACCGGCCGTTGGGATCCGGCCGCGGCCAGCAGGCCCAGCACGCCCAGGCCGATCAGGAACCGGTCGGGTGGCGGGCCGGCCGCCCGGCCGGAGGCCACCTCCAGCGCCCGCAGGTGCCGCTCGGGCAGCGCCGGAAGGTAGTCGCGCAGCGGCATGACCAGGCGCTGCACCGCGGCGAAGGGCATCTGCGCCTCGGCCTCGAAACCGTCGACCTGGATCCGCCGCATCCCCGCGGGCCCGGTGTCCTCACCGGCGCCGGTGGTGGACGACCGCAGCAGGGTGGTCTTGCCGATCCCGGGCTCCCCCACCACCAGCAACGCCCCACCCCGGCCGTGCCGGGCGTGCCCCAGGGTCTTACCGATCTGCTGAGCTTCCACCTCACGCCCGAGCACTTCGATCATGAAACGGATCTTAGGCAGCCGAAGGCGGCAAAAGTGCGGCATTGGGTGGGTGACAAAGCAGAGGCCCGGTTCCCCCCTGGGGACCGGGCCTGCAAGGTAAAACTTTTCGGGTGGGCGATACTGGGTTCGAACCAGTGACCCCTGCCGTGTGAAGGCAGTGCTCTACCGCTGAGCTAATCGCCCGAATCTTGCCCGGTTGCGCCGTAGCGGCGAACCGAACGAGTAGAACTGTAGCGAACCTTCCCCCGAACATCCCAATCGGCTCTTCGGCCGGCCCACGGAACGCCGGGCCGGAGTCTTCGGGGGCGGCCGCCAGAGCGGCGTACGGCCTTGCTCAGCGCCTGGACTCCAGACCCGTCCAGGCGGGGATCAGGTCGGCCGGGACCCAGCCGGGCACTCCGATCACCAGGAAGGTGATCCAGAAGCAGGCGACCGCCAGGGCGGACGTGCCCAGCGCCACCGCCGCGCGGACATAGAGCGGCTGGGCCAGGATCCAGATCGTCCAGACACTCACCTGTTTCCGGGCGAATTGCTCCAAACGGGCAGCCCATACGAATTCGGTGGCAAGAGCGGCTAATCCGACGAAGACGATCACCCAGCCGGGTCCGGGAAGCGGCACCAGGGCAAGACCGACCACAACAATTGCGCCGCCCAGAAGACCTACCGCGAGGCGATACAGACGGTTAGTGGACGGACAGCTGCGGACCGACTCCCGCCAGCGGACCGCCCGACGGGCCCAGCGCCGCGAACCGCGTTCTGACTCATCACTTTCTCGCTGGTCATGTCGGGCTTCCTCGACTTTGTCCATGACCTTCAGCGATCCGTCACCAGCTGGTCCCATGACCCTTGATCTCCTGACCTAGAACGAAGCTTTGACTGCGGAGGGTGATCGAAACACCCTGTGGTATCAAGATCGACAGATACTTATTGAGATCACCACCCGGTTGGCTGGTTTCAGTTCGGGTCCGGCAGGGAAAGATGCCGCTGTAAGCCACCTGTGTGCCCCCCGAAACGGTGACGCGTGACCAAGAGTTCCGCGGAACCACCGGGGCGAAGATGAGGGAGATCGATGCAGCCGCAAGTAGACGTTGAGGCGTCCGTTCAGCTGCGTCTTGTGGTCGCAGACGCCGATGCCGTGCCCCTGCCGGTCAGCCTGCGGTACGGCGCGTCCGACCCGTATGCAGTCCGGGCCGTGTTCTCCGGTGACGGCATGGAGGTCGAGTGGGTCTTCGCCCGCGACCTGCTCCGCACCGGCCTCACCACGCCGATCGGCGACGGTGACGTTCATGTCTGGCCCTCCTGGGGCACCGGCCGTGAACTGGTGATGATCAGCCTGACCTCGCCCGACGGCCAGGCCGTTCTGGAGGCCGGCGCGGACGACGTCCGCACCTTCCTCGACCGCACCGCCGCCGTGGTGCCCGACGGTGAGGAGAGCCTGTACCTGGATCTCGACGCCGCCGTCGCCCGGCTGCTGACCTGATCCACCCTCGCGCGATCCCCGGTCGTCGCTCCCAGCTCCACCCGCACCACCAAGATCCGCACCTCCTCGTTCTGCACCCCTGGACGACGGTCCGGTGACCTCTCCCCCGTTGAGGCCGCCGGACCGTCCCCGCGGCTCCTCCCGGGAGCGCCGGAACCAGTGATCACGATCGTAGGAAGCGAAACCCCGCCCTGGCTGCCTCCCGGAGGATGACTCCGGGGGCGACGGCGTACCGCTTTGGTAGTACGCCGACAGCGCTCAACTGGGGTCTGACCAGGATGTTCATGGTCCGGACGCTTCCGGTTGGACTTCCCGGCAGCTGTTCGGCTAACTTACTCATGCACCGAACGAGAGGGACGGCCGAGAGGCCGGTCCGACCGCCAGGAGCATGCGGACGTGGCTCAGTTGGTAGAGCATCACCTTGCCAAGGTGAGGGTCGCGAGTTCGAATCTCGTCGTCCGCTCGATAAGGGCTCTTTGAGTAGTACGTAGGTTGTACCTGAGCCTCACGGTGGAGTGGCCGAGAGGCGAGGCAACGGACTGCAAATCCGTCTACACGGGTTCAAATCCCGTCTCCACCTCCGACACAGGATCTCACTGTGTAGCTGAGGGCGATTAGCTCAGTGGGAGAGCGCTTCCTTGACACGGAAGAGGTCACTGGTTCAATCCCAGTATCGCCCACCACCAAAGCCAGGTCAGATGAAACTGACCTGGCTTTCCTGTTTTGCCCTGGCGGTGGCACCGCCACCGCCGCCGTGGTGTTCCCGCTGATCGATCCGGACAGTGCCGTGGCCCGGAACATCGCCTGCGTGGGCCCGGCCCTGCTGCTGACCGCCCTGATCCTGCACCGCTTGTCGCCCGGCTGTCCCCCTCACCCGCACGGCGCCGTCTGGTGACCGGCCTGGCTGCCATCGGCGTCGTCCTGATGGTGATCCCGCCGTTCCTGCTGGGGCTCGCCAACGACGAGTCGCTGCTCGGCCCCACCATGCTCACCATGCTGGGCCTCCTGGCCGGGTTCGGGACGCTGATGAGCCTGATCCCGGCCACGGTCGGGGTCTTCGCCCTGGCCGGCACCACGGCACTGCTGCGGGCCGCCGCAACCCCTGACCAGGACCTGATCCGGACCTGAACTGGACCTGATCGCCGGGTGGTCAGGAGGGCCCCGAACTTCTGCTAAGTTTATGGGGCACCGAACGGGAGGGACGGCCGAAAGGCCAGACCGAACGCCAGGAGCATGCGGACGTGGCTCAGTTGGTAGAGCATCACCTTGCCAAGGTGAGGGTCGCGAGTTCGAATCTCGTCGTCCGCTCGATAAATAGGCTCTGTAGTTTCACCTGAGCCTCACGGTGGAGTGGCCGAGAGGCGAGGCAACGGACTGCAAATCCGTCTACACGGGTTCAAATCCCGTCTCCACCTCGAGCACCTCGTGCACGAGGGCGATTAGCTCAGTGGGAGAGCGCTTCCTTGACACGGAAGAGGTCACTGGTTCAATCCCAGTATCGCCCACCATCTGCCAGCCAGATCAGACAAGCCAGATCAGACAAGCCAGATCAGACCGCGTGTCTGATCTGGCTTCTCGCTTTTGGCGGCCCGCCCGGTAGGTCCCGCGCGTCGTCGGCACCACCCTTCAAGAAGCCGTCAAGACGGCGGCGGGTCACCGTCAATCCGCGGCCCCAGGCTGGAACGGTCCCGCCCAGGAAAACAGAGAGACCGAGGTACCCACTGATGGTCGCCCCCGAGCAACCCGACCGCGTTCTGGTGGTCGACGACGATCCCGGCATCCGGGGGTTGCTGGAGTCCGCCCTCACCTTCGCCGGGTTCGAGGTGGAGGTGGCGGCCGACATCCCGCAGGCCCTGGAACGGGTCCAGGCCCGGCTGCCCGACGTGATCGTGCTCGACGTCATGCTGCCCGGCGGCACCGGCTTCGACGTGGTCTCGATGCTGCGCTCGCGCTCGATCGGGGTACCCGTGCTGTTCCTCACCGCCCGCGACTCGGTCGAGGACCGGGTGCGCGGCCTGCAGCTCGGCGGTGACGACTACGTGGTCAAGCCGTTCAGCGTGGTCGAGATCGGGGCCCGGCTCGAGGCCCTGCTGCGCCGGGCCCGCGGCACCGCGGTGCCGGCCGGCTCCGCCCTGACCTTCCACGACCTCTCGCTCGACCCGAAGCGCCACGAGGTCCGGCGCGGCGAGCGGCCGGTCCGGCTCTCCCCCACCGAGTTCAAGCTGCTGCACCTGCTGATCACCCATCCCGGGCAGGTGCTGTCCAAGACGCAGATCCTCGAGGCGGTGTGGCAGTACGACTTCGGCGGCGACTCGGTGGTGGTCGAGCGGTTCATCTCCAACCTGCGCCGCAAGGTGGACGACGGTGAGGTACCGCTGATCCACACCGTGCGCGGTGTGGGCTACGCGTTGCGGCACGAACCGTGATCCGGTGGTTCCGGCTGGGCATCCGGGCCCGCCTGCTGCTCGGCTTCCTGCTGCTGTTCGCCCTGGCCCTGGGCGCCAGCGGCTCGATCACCGCCTACCTGGTCAACGACTACGTGTTCGACCGGTCGGTGGACAAGCTGCGCCAGGACGAGCAGCGGGTGCGGGTGCTGGTCGCCTCCGGGCCGCAGACGATCAACGCCAACCAGTTCGAGACCCTCCTCGGCCCGCCGCTGGGCATGATGGGCTTCGCCCCCGGCGGCGAGCCCGTGTTCGCCATCGGGAGCGCCAAGGGCCGGGAGAGCGAGCTGGCCGGGCTGGCCGCCGGCGCCGCACCGGGCGAGATCATGGTGGCCCACAACGACGTCGCGGCGGTCCGGATCCTCACGCCTCAGATGCAGATCAACGGCCTCGACGACGGGATCCAGGCCGACATCGCCGAGTTGGTCCTGGTGAACGACGCCGACATCGACCAGGACACGGTCAACGACTTCATCCGCGTGCTGGTGGCGATCGCGCTGGTCGCCATGGTCGTCCTGATGGCCCTGGCCCTGGTCGTTCTGCGGGTGGGCCTGCGCCCGCTGACCCGGATGGCCCAGGCCGCCGACGCGATCGCCAGCGGGTCCCGCGACGAGCGGCTGCCGGTCTCGGACCGCAACCAGGAGACCGACGTGCTCGCCCGGGCGGTGAACCGGGCCTTCGACGCCCAGGCCGCCGCGGAGGACCGGGCCCGCACCTTCGCCGCCGACGCCTCGCACGAACTGCGCACCCCGATCGCCACCGTCTCCGGCTGGCTGGAGCTGTACCGGCAGGGCGGGCTGCGGGAGGAGGACCTGGAGCAGGCGATCGCCCGGATCGAGGACGAGGTGGGCCGGATCCGGCTGCTGGTGGAGGAACTCGGCCTGCTCGCCCGGCTGGACACCGGCCGTCCGCTGGAGTCGGCGCCGGTCGACCTGGCCCGGCTGACCGAGAGTGTGGTGGAGGACGCCCAGGTGATCCACCCGGGCCTCGACATCGCCTTCGAGGCGCCGGATCAGCTGCCCGCCCGGGGCGATGCCGCCCGGCTGCAACAGGTCCTGCGCAACCTGGTGGGAAATGCCGTGCAGCACAATCCTGATGGCACCCGTGTCCGGCTGACCCTGAAGCAGGAGGCCGGGCAGGTCCGGGTGGACGTGAGCGACAACGGCACCGGCATCCCGGCCGCCGACCTGCCGCGGCTGTTCGACCGGTTCTGGCGGGCCGAGGCCAGCCGCAGCCGCGACTACGGAGGGTCGGGGCTGGGGCTGGCCATCGTCCAGGCCATCGTGAAGGCCCACGGCGGCCGGGTGACGGTGGAGTCCGAGGTGGGCCGGGGCACCACCGTCAGCCTCTGTCTCCCGGCCGCCTGAACTGGGCTCCTGAACTGGGCTCCTACTGCCCGATGTTCGCCTGCGGGCCTGCGTAGGTCTTCACCAGCGCGGGCACGTCCTTGGCGGCGTCGAGCGTGTACTTGTAGAAGTCACCCGGCTTGAACGTGGTGCCGACGGTCTGCTGCTTGCCGGTGCAGCTGGAGCAGACGTTGCCGCTCGCGCTGACCGAGGCGGTGCTGTCGCCGGCGTAGTACGGGTTGTTGACCTTCTCGAAGTAGCTGTTCTCCACCACCATCTTGGTCTTCCCGCGGGCGTTGTTGCCGTACGACTTCACGTTCTGCAGGTAGTTGTTGTAGAGGTGGGCGTACTGCACGTTGTCCACGCTGGGGTTGCGCTGGTTCACGTCGAAGAGCCAGTTGTGGTGGATCGTGATCCGGGCGGTGACGTTCTCGGTCCAGCCGATCCCGAAGTTCTTGTTGTGCCCGCCCAGCTTGTTCCACGAGACGGTCAGGTGGCTGGTGTCCTTACGGCTGTCGATCGCGCCGTCGTTGACCTTGGTGATGTCGTTGTGGTCGATCCAGACGTGGTCGGCGGTGTCCATCTGGATGCCGTCGTAGTCGTAGTCCTTGTCGTCCGGGTCGTCCTGGGCCATCTCGGTCTCGCCGATGGTGAGGTTGCGCACGATCACGTTCTTCACGCCGGCCTTCAGGATGATCCCGCCGTTGAGGATCTTGCCCTTGGTGCCGACCCCGATCAGGGTCTTGTTCGAGGTGACCGGGATCTCGTAGCCGTAGGTCGGAACCTTCACCGTGGCCGCGATCTTCACCACGTACGGGTCGGCCGAGGTGGCGTACTTCACCAGGTCGGCGTAGCTGCTCACGGTCACGGTCTTGCCCGCGGCGCCACCGGTGGTGCCGCCGTCGGTCGAGGCGAAGCCGTCGGCCGTGTTGGACCAGGTCTTCCCGGCCGAGGACGAGGTGGTCGCCTTGGTCGTGCTGGTGGTGGTCGTGCTGGTGGTCGTGCTGGTGGCCGCCGAAGCGGTCGGGACGGCCTTGCCCACCGGGCTCCAGCCGTCGGAGCCGGCCAGGTACTTCTGCGGGGTGTAGTCGGCCGCCTGGCTGTCACTCAGCTGCGGGCGGTTGCTGTTGGTGGTGGCCCCGGCGCCGGTGTTCCTGTACTCGTGGAACCGGGCCTTCTGCCAGGTGTTGCCGGACATGTCGGTCCACGGCTGCGCCGTCTTGATGGTCGCCGAAAGGCTCGACTCGCGAACCAGGACCTGACCGGCCGGGCCCCACGGACGTCCGAAAGTAGTGGTGTTGTTCGTGGCGCCGGTGATCTTGGACTTGTGGATCAGGAAGCCGTACTTGTTCGCGGCATCCGTCTTCGCCGCGGTGAGCGGGCCTCCGGTGGAACGCTTCTCGTAGATGTCCGAGGCGTCGAAGACCGCGGTGCCGCCGCCGAAGATGAAGTCGACGGTGCCCTCGACGTACGACTTGGCGAAGTACGAGCGGCCCGAGTTGATCAGCAGGGTGTCCTGGTCACCGAGCACCCGGACGTTGCTGAATGCGGCCCGGTCGGCGTTCACGTTGAGCGCGACCGCCTGGTGCCCGTCGGCGGTCGAGGTCTCGTCGAAGTCGTTGGAGAAGGTCAGGTTCGCGGCGGTGAAGTCGGCGCCGTTGACGAACACGGTGGCGCTGCCGCTGGTGCCGTAGGCGCCGGCGTGGTGGTTGTTGACGATCACCACGTCCTTGGCCGAGGCCCCGGTGCCGGCCAGCGAGACGAACGGCTTGTCCTTGGGCACGGTGACGATCTCGCGGTAGGTGCCCGGCTTGATCGTGATGGTGACCCGGCTCTTGTTGCCGGTGCTGACCGCGTTGATCGCGGCCTGAACGGTCTTGTACTTGCCGCTGCCGTCGGCGGCCACGGTGGCGGTGCCGCTACCGGTGCCGTTGCCGGTGGAAGGGGCGGACGTGGTGGTGCCCGGGGTCGGGGTGGTGGTGCCGCCGGCCGCCTTGAGCGTCCACTGCATGCGGTTGTTCGTGGTGCAGGTGTCCTGGACCACGGCGGCCGCGGAGGCGGTCGAGCCGTCCTTGACGCTGATGCAGAGTCCGGAGCCCACGTTGACCAGCTGGTACCCGTCGCCGCTGGCCTTCGTGGTCCAGAGCTGGTTGGACTGGCCGGAGGCGCAGCCCCACTGCTGAAGCCGCAGGCCGGCGGTCTTCGCCCCGCCCGGGACGTCGATGCACTGGCCGCTGCTGACGTTCTGCAGCCAGTACTGGGAGGAGCCGCGGTCGGTGAGCCTGAACTGCTGCCAGGTGCCCGCGCTGCACCCCCACTGCTGGAGCTGGGTGCCGGCCGTCGAGGAGGCCCCGGGCACGTCGACGCACATCGAGCTCTTGGCGTTGACCAGCGCATAGGTGCCGCCGGCGGTCGGGTTCGCGGCGTTCGAGGGCAGCATCTGGCTGCCGATCAGCACGGCCGCCCCGACCGTGGCCAGGCCTGCGGTCAGGAGGGTGTGGCGCTTTCGCAGTCGCTTCAGCGACTGCCGGAGTGCGGGCATGACAGGGATGTCCTCTCGGGATGGAACCGGTGGTGATCGTCCCGGCGTAGGAGTAGTCGCGGTCCCGAGAGGGCGATAACAGAAATCCGAAGAACTACTTCGGGCAACCAATGGTGGACGAGTTGTGGTTTGCTCCCGGCGGATCGGCTGTGTCAGGATCGGCGCCGCCGAAAAGGCCGGTCGGAGGGCACCAATCATGGACGCAGGGGTCGGCACCGAGAGTTCCGAGCTGGTGCGGCTGGCCCAGGCCGGTGACCGGGCGGCGCTGGACGAACTGGTCGGGACCTGCCTGCCGCTGATCTACAACGTCGTCGGCCGCGCCCTGAACGGCGACAGCGAGGTGGACGACCTGGTGCAGGACACCATGGTCGGGATCATCCGCGGTCTGCCCGCCCTGCGGGAGCCGGGCCGGTTCCGCTCGTGGGCGGTGACCATCGCCTACCGTCGGCTGCAGGAGCACTACCGCCGGCGCTACCGCTCCCGGCCGCGCGCGTCGGCCGCCCCCGATCCCGACTTCTCCGACATTGCCGACCCGCAGGCCGACTTCGCCGAGCGCACGGTGACCGAACTCGCCCTGAACGACCAGCGGCGGGAACTGACCCGGGCCGCCCGCTGGCTGGAACCGGGCGACCGGCAGCTCTTCTCGCTCTGGTGGCAGGAGGCGGCCGGCGAGCTGAGCCGGCCCGAGGTGGCCACGGCGCTGGAGACCACGCCGCAGCAGGCCGCCGTCCGGCTGCAGCGGATGCGCGAGCGGCTGGACGGTTCCCGGGCGGTGATGCGCGCCCTCTCCGCGCAGCCGCGCTGCCCGGAGCTGGACAAGCTGGTGAAGGGCTGGAACGGGCAGGTCGACTCGCGCTGGCGCAAGCGCCTGTCCCGGCACACCCGGGACTGCCCGCAGTGCCGCCGTCATGGGCAGGACCTGGTGCGGCCCGAGGCCCTGCTGCAGGGCGTCGCCCTGGTGGCGGTGCCGGCCGCGCTGGTGGCCAAGGTCGGCGGCATCCTGTCCACCGGCGCCGAGGTCTCCTCGCTGGGTCCAGTTTCTGCTGTCCTGCACAGCTTCACCGGCAAGGCTGCGATCGTGGGCACGGCCGCGGCAGTCACCCTGGGCGGGGTCACCTACCCGTTGTGGAGCAGCTCCCCCGAAAGCCCGCCACCCACCCGAAGTGCCGCTCCGGCTCCGAGTCCGCAACCCTCGTCCATAGTTGTGACCCCAACGCCGGATGCGGTTTCCACCAGCGTGGCACCGTCTCCGAAGCCGACCAAGCGCAAACCGCCGGTCTACGCCGGGGTGGCTGCCGCCGACTACTACGTCGCCCCGAACGGGTCGGACGACGGGAACGGCACCCTCGACGAGCCGTTCGCCACTCTGGGCAAGGCGGTCTCCGAGGTCCAGGCCGGGCAGACGATCGCTCTGCGAGGCGGCACCTACCGCCCGTCCGAACCGGTCGGCATCGAGGTCTCCGGCGCCGAGGGCCGGCGGATCACGCTCAGCGGCTACCGGAACGAGCGCCCGGTCATCGACTTCGCAGCCATCCCGCCGGACAAGTGGGGCATCACGCAGACCGGCAGCTTCTGGACGGTGCGCTCACTCGAACTGCGCAACGCCCCGACTCACGCCTACGTGTGCGACTCCTGTCAGCAGAACGACTTCCGCCGTCTGGTGAGCCGGGACAACGGGTCCTCCGGGCTGATGCTGCGCGGCGAGAACACCTCCGGCAACCGCATCCTCGACAGCGACTTCCTGAACAACGGCTCGGGCCTCGGCATCATGTTCGGCAGCGGTGAGGGCAACCTGATCCGCGGCGTACGCGCGGCCGGGAACCAGGCGGACGGCGTGGATCTCGGCGGGTTCGCCGACCCGGTCACGGTGCGCGGGAGCTGGTCCTACCGCAACGGCAACGGTTTCACCTTCGGCGGGGGCGGCACCACCCTGGCCGTGGCCCACGTGCTCACCGACAACGCCGCCTGGGAGAACTCCGGGATCGGGTTCAACGAGGAGGGCAACACCGGCCCGGCCGCCCTCACCGGCAATGTCGCGTTCGGCAACGACGTCACCGGCTTCTACCTGCCCACCGCCGCCGCCCGGCTGAGTGACAACGTGGCGGCGGGCAACCAGGACGACGCGGCCCTCTCCCCCACCGCCGAGGAGACCGAAAATCTCTGGGACGCCGACCCGTCCGTCTTCGTCGAGGTCGACCCGAGCACGGCGGAAGGGGCCCGGAGCAAGGACGGCGGTCTGCCCACCACTCGCTTCCTGCAGCTCAGATCACCTTCCTGAGGGCGTTCTCGAGGATGTCGACGCCGTCGTGCAGATCGGTCTCGTCTATGGTGAGCGGAGGCGCGATCCGGAAGATCCCGCCCATGCCCGGCAGCTGGACGATGTTCATGTGCAGCCCACCCTCCAGGCACGCCTCGGTCACGGCGGCGCCGAGCCGGTCGGCCGGGGCCTTGCTGCGCTTGTCGGTGACCAGCTCCAGACCCTGCAGCAGGCCGCGCCCGCGCACGTCACCCACCTGCTCGTAGCGCTCCTGCAGGCCGAGAAGCCGCTCGCCGAGCACCTTCCCGAGCGCGGCCGACCGGGCCACCAGCCCTTCCCGCTCGATCACGTCCATCACGGCGAGGGCCACGGTGGCGGCCAGCGGGTCCGAGACGTGCGTGGTGTAGAACAGGAAACCGCGCTCGTGACAGGTCTCCTCGACGGCGGCCGAGGTGACCACCGCGGCCACCGGCAGACCGGCGCCGAGGGTCTTGGAGAGGGTGATGATGTCGGGCGTCACCCCGTCGCGCTCGAAGGCGTACATCGTGCCGGTGCGGCCCAGCCCGGTCTGCGCCTCGTCGAGGACCAGCAGCATGCCGCGCTCGTCGCAGTACTGCCGGAGCCGGGCCAGGTAGCCCGGCGGCAGCTCGATGATGCCGCCCGAGGAGAGGATCGGCTCGATCAGGCAGGCCGCGAGCGAGCCCGAGCTCTGCTGGTCGACCAGGCCGAATCCGTAGGCCAGCTCGGTCTCCCAGTCGTAGGAGCCGTCGGCCCGGCGGAACGGTGAACGGTAGGCGTTCGGGGTGGGCAGGGTGAGGTTGCCCGGGACCGCCGGGCCGTAGCCGCGACGACCGGCCGAGTAGGTGGCGGCCGAGGCCCCCGAGGTCATCCCGTGCCAGGACCGGTCGAACGAGACCACCTCGTAGCGGCCGGTGCTGAGCTTGGCCATCTTGATCGCGGCCTCGTTCGACTCCGCGCCGGTGGTCAGCAGCAGCACCCGCTCCAGCGGATCGGGCAGCGTGGCGGCCAGTCGTTCGCCGAACCGGACGACCGGCCGGCTGAGCATGCCGGAGTAGAGGTGGGCCAGCTCGCCGGCCGCCTGGGCGACCGCCTGCACCACGTCCGGGTGGGCGTGCCCCAGCACCGCGCTCATCTGCCCGGAGGTGAAGTCGAGGATGCGCCGGCCCTCGGAGTCCCAGACGTGGGACCCCTTCGCGCGCTCGATGATCCGCGGGGTGAAGCTGCCGCCGTAGCGGATCAGGTGACGCCCGGCCCGGTCCCAGAACTGCTCGTCGGTGATCTCCACACCGATCAGCGTGACAGCTGACCGACCCGCTGGGCAGAGACCGCGTCGTGCATCACAGCGCGGCAGCGCCGGTAGGTCTGCAGCAGGTCGACCGGCCGTCCGGCCTCGATCGCCTCGGCCCAGGTGTCGAGGGCCACCCGGACGGTGGCCCCGGCGTTCTCCACCAGCACCCGTGCGGCCAGCTCGTCGGCGCTGCCGGTGAGCGCGGTGAGGCGGGCGACCAGGGCCTGCAGCCGCTCCTCGTCCAGGCTCAGGGCGGCCGAGCGCAGCGCGGGCTCCGCGCGCATCAGCCGGCGCACCCGCAGCAGCTGACGGCCGGGCTCGCTGCGGCCGTTGTCGAAGGCCTGCAGCACCTCCGTCCAGACCGCCTCGAGCTGGGGCAGCAGCGGTTCGTCCGGCTGCATCGTCGAGACCATCTCCTCGACCCGGTTCTCCAGGTCGCGGTGCGGGACCAGGGCGGCCCGCTCCTTGGTGGCGAAGTAGCGGAAGAAGGTGCGCGGCGAGACCCCTGCCAGCCGCGCGATCTCGTCGACGGTGGTGCCGTCGATGCCCTGCTTCTCGAAGAGCGTCAGAGCCGCCTCGGCGATCTCCTGCTCGGTCTGCGCCCGCCGCCGGTCGCGCAGCGGCGTCAGTTCTTCCCCGTGGTCGTTCGACACGGTCCGATCCTAGAGGAATGACTTCACCCTGTGCCGCGTTGGCAGCCACTGCCATACTGGCTGACAGCCGCATCGGGTAAGAGACGAAGGGTCCGGGTTTGAGCACCGAGTCGACCACCAGCACACCGACGGGGACAGGCGAGGTGAGCGCCCCGGCGGGCGTGCGCACCGGGCCTCTGATCGCCCTCCTCACCGGCGCCGCGTTCGTGGTCATCCTGAACGAGACGATCATGGGCGTCGCGCTGCCCGACCTGATGCTGGAGTTCAGCGTCCCGGCCACCACCGCCCAGTGGCTGACCACCGCGTTCCTGCTGACCATGGCGATCGTGATCCCGATCAGCGGCTGGCTGCTGACCCGGCTGCCGCTGCGCACCGTCTTCGTCGTGGCGATGGGCAGTTTCACCCTGGGCACGCTGATCTGCGCCCTGGCCCCGGTGTTCGGCGTGCTGGTGGCCGGCCGGGTGGTCCAGGCCGTCGGCACCGCACTGATGATGCCGCTGCTGATGACCACCATCCTGAACGTGGTCAGCCCGCACAAGCGCGGGCAGATGATGGGCGTGGTCTCGATCGTGATCTCGGTGGCCCCGGCCGTCGGCCCGACCATCTCCGGCGTGGTGCTCGACCAGCTCACCTGGCGCTGGATGTTCTGGCTGGTGATGCCGATCGCGGTGCTCGCCCTGGCGGTGGGTGCGGCGCTGGTGCGCAACGTGACCGACCCGAAGGCCTCCCCGCTCGACGTGGTCTCGGTGGTGCTGTCGGCGCTCGCCTTCGGTGGCCTGATCTACGGCCTGAGCAGTATCGGCGAGTCGGCCGCGGGCCACACCCCGGTGGCGCCCTGGATCCCGCTGGTGATGGGCGCCCTGGCGCTGGCGGCGTTCGTGCAGCGACAGCTCAGCCTCAAGACACGGGCCCTGCTGGACCTGCGGGCGTTCGCCACGCCGACCTTCTCGATCGCCGTGCTGCTGGTCGCGGTGAGCATGATGGCCCTGTTCGGCACGCTGATCCTGCTGCCGATCTACCTGCAGACCGCGCTCGGCCTCTCCACCCTGGCCACCGGCCTGATCCTGCTGCCGGGCGGTCTGGTGATGGGTCTGCTGGCGCCGGTGGTGGGCCTGCTGTTCGACCGCTACGGCCCGCGCCCGCTGGTCGCGCCCGGCGCCCTGGTGGCCTGCGTCGCCCTGTGGGGCATGACCACGTTCGACATCGGCACCGGGCGGGGTTCGGTGATCGCCGCCCACGTGGTGCTGAGTGTCGGTCTGGCCCTGATGTTCACGCCGTTGCTGACCAGTGCCCTGGGTTCGCTGCCGCACGCGCTCTACTCGCACGGCAGCGCGATCGTGGGCACGGTGCAGCAGGTGGCCGGCGCGGCCGGCACGGCGCTGTTCGTGACGGTGATGACCCGTACCTCGACGGCCGCGCTGGACGACGGCGTGGACCCGCTGACCAGCGTGGCCGACGGGGTGCACGCGGCCCTGATGTGGGGCGGGATCATCTCGGCGGCGGCGGTGCTGCTGGCCCTGTTCGTGCGCAGGCCCAAGCCGGTGGTGGTCGATCAGGTGGTGGAGCAGGACCTGGTCTGATCCCGAGGCACCACGAGAGAGCCCGAGCTGGAAATCGCTTCCAGCTCGGGCTCTCTCGTGCTCAGGCGGCGGCCTTGGCCTCCCACAGCCGGGCGAAGGCCTCGGCCTCGGACCGGGCGTAGGCCGTCAGCATGCGCACGTCGCGATTGCGGCTGAGCGCGAAACCGACCGTACCGGAACGCACGTCGACGATGCGGGGAGTGGCCTCGCAGCCCACCGAGCGCAGCGCCTCGCCCATGATGACCAGGGCACCGTCGGCCGTGGCCTGGCTGAGCCGGGTGGCCTTGAGGTGCAGGAACCAGGCCTCCTGCACGCCGCCCCGGCGCTCGACGATCAGGTGCGGGGCGACGTTGACCCGCAGGTCACGATGCTGCCAAACACCCGACGGGGCACCGAAGACCCGCACCGGCCCGACCCTTCGGCGGATACTGAGCATGCCGGCCCGGATCTCCGCGTAGTGCACCGACTGCCCCCGGCAGCGCCGGTCGGACTCTTCCCGCTCCTCGGACCGGGCCACCGCCAGGTCGAGCTCGGTGCGCAACCGGTCGCCGCGCAGGCCGTTGACCACGGCCGTGACGATCGGGTCGTAGTAGCGCCAGGGATGACGGGTGGGGTCTTCGTACATCGCCCGCAACTGCACCGGAACGCGCCCCCGCCGGGCCCCGGGCGTGCTGATGAACTGGATGATCGACGGAAGGGAGGTCTTGATCTCGGACATCTGCGACTCCTGCCGCTGAAGCGTCACAACCTACCCATATTCTACTCCAGTTCGAACAGATGTTCGAACGATTCGAGCGACGAATGCCAGGTGGCCGTTACCCCGAACAGCCCATCAGGAGCCCCCGGAGACTGCCGAGGAAACATGTCGAGAGCGTCTCGCAGCCGTCCCCGATCGGCTGGGTGCCCCCAGAACCGGGGCACCTCCCAGCTCCACGAGCCCGCCGACGTAGGCCGGAAGGAAATCACGTGTCCAACATCGACACCGTCCTCAAGGAAGCCATGCAGATCGACGGCGCCATCGGCGTCGCGCTCGTGGACCACACCAGCGGCATGACCCTCGGCCAGGCCGGTGGCAACACGCTGAACCTCGAGGTCGCCGCGGCCGGCAACACCGAGGTCGTGCGGGCCAAGCTGCGCACCATGGACGCGCTGCGGCTGCGCGAGAACATCGAGGACATCCTGATCACCCTCGACACCCAGTACCACCTGATCCGCCTTATCACCGACAAGTCCGGCACCGGCCTGTTCCTCTACCTGGCCCTGGACAAGCAGCGCTCGAACCTGGCGATGGCCCGGCACAAGCTGGCCAACCTCGAGCGCACGATGGAGATCTGAGCACTCTCACGTAACTGAACCGACAATGGACGGCCGCGGTACCTACCAGGGCGCCGCGGCCGTCCATTGTCGGTTCAGTTGTTGTCAGAGCTTGCGCAGCAGGGGAACGACGTCCTGGGTGAACTGGGTGAGGAACCGGGACTGGTCGTTGCCCGGAGCGTGGAACACCAGGTGGGTGAAACCGGCCTCGGTGTAGTTCTTCACCGCCGCGACCACCTGCTCCGGGTCGGAAGCCACGATCCAGCGCCTGGCCACCTGCTCGATCGGCAGCTCGTCGGCCAGCCGGGCCATCTCCACCGGGTCGTGCACCGAGGCCTTCTGCTCCGGCGAGAGCGACAGCGGGGCCCAGAAGCGGGTGTTCTCCAGCGCGCGGGCCGGGTCCTCGTCGAACGACAGCTTGATCTCGATGGTCCGGTCGATGTCCGCCTCGGTGCGCCCGGAGGCCTCCAGCCCCTCGCGCAGGGCGGGCAGCAGCGTCTCCTCGTACAGGTCCATGCCCTTGCCCGAGGTGCAGATGTACCCGTCGCCGGCGCGGCCCGCGTACTTGGTGACCCCGGGCCCGCCGCCGGCGATGTAGATCGGCACCGGCTGCTCGGGACGGTCGTACACGGTCGCGTCGTGCAGCCGGTAGAAGTCGCCCTCGAAGGTGACCCGCTCTTCCTGCCAGAGCTGACGGATCAGGCGGACCGCCTCGCGCAGCCGGGCGAAGCGTTCCTTGGGCTCGGGGAAGGGCACCCCCACGGCCGTCTCGTTCAGCGCCTCACCGGCGCCGATCCCGAGGATCACCCGCCCGGGGGCCAGGCACCCCAGGGTGGCGAACGCCTGGGCGATCACCGCCGGGTTGTAGCGCAGCGTGGGCGTGAGCACGCTCGTGCCCAGCTGCACCCGCGAGGTCCGGGCAGCCACCCAGGGCAGCCAGACCAGCGCGGACGGGGCGTGCCCGTCGACGTGGCGCCACGGCTGGAAGTGGTCGGAGATCCAGACCGAGTCCAGGCCCTGGTCCTCGGCCTGAACGGCGAAGTCCGCCAGCTCGGCCGGGGCGAACTGCTCTGCCGACGCCTTGTACCCGAGCTTCACGTTCGACCCCACTGTTCTCTCGGCAACCGTCCACAGCCAACCTAGATCGCGTGGACAGGACCCTCAAGCGCGGGGGGCGGCTCAGGCCTTGCGGCGCCACCAGGCCTGTTCCGGCTCGCTGACCGGCACCCGCGAGCTGCCCCCGCCGGAGCGCTGCACCAGCCGGGGCTCGCCCGGGGCGAAGATCAGCTGCGAGATCTGCTGGTAGTGCAGGTCGGAGTCGGGGATGTAGTTGATCGTGCCCAGCGCCTGGTCCTGACCGGCCGACTCCATCACGAACTTGCCGTAGCCGAGGATCTGCCCGGTGACCGTACGGTCGTAACGCATGTCGGTGACCTTGCTCATCGGCATGATGTCGACCTTGCGGGTGATCACCCCGTGCACCAGCATCAGCCGCTTGTCGGTGGCCACCACCAGCTCCAGCCACCACTCCCAGGCCACGATGATCAGGCGGGACAGCAGCAGCAGCCAGAGCAGGGTGAACGCGGTCTCGACGGAGTCGCCGACCTGGGAGCTGATCGTGGCCAGCACGATCAGCCCGAGCAGGGTGGTGAGGAACGGCTCGGCCAGGACGACCCAGTGCCGGCGCAGGAGGAAGACGACCTGCTCGCTCGGGACCAGGTACCGGTCGAGCTCCTTGGGAACCCCCGGACCGTGCCGCTCAGAATGCCCAGCCATACCGCGGACCCTAGGTTTCCCAAGGGGATAAATCACCCCCTGTTGCAACACGAGTACATGTTGCTGACAGCGGCCTCACGGCCAGGCGGCCCCGAGCAGGGTCAGACCACCGAGAACGGCGATGCCGAGGGTGACCCGCCGCACCAGCACCGGCGAGACCCGGTGCACGAACGGCAGCGACAACGCCATCCCGACGACCAGGCCCAGGCCGGCGCCGCCCATCTCGGCCCACTCCGAACCGCTCGGCAGGCCGACGGCGATCAGGGTGAGCACGTTCAGCGGCAGCCCGAAGGCCTGCAGAGTGGCGCTCATCTGGGCCGGCGGCCAGCCCCGGCTCATCGCGAAAAGCGCCACGGGCGGGCCCGAAGCACCGGCCAGGACGTTCAGCGCGCCACTGACTCCCCCGGCCACCACCGCCCCGCCCGGACGCTCGAAGAATGGCAGCGGCCGGCCGGCGATGCTCACCGCGGTGGCCGCGAGGATCGACAGGCCCGCCACCAGATTGAGCGCAGTGCCCCGCAACAGGTCGCTGAGCAGCAGCATCGGCGGGATCACGAGCGCCGCGGGGACCAGCAGGCGCACCACGTCGGGCCGGCGCACCTGGCCCGGCATCCGCGCGATCACCGACAGGTTGAGCACCGCCGACAGGATCAGCACCGTGCGCAACCCGGCCTCGTGCCCCAGGGTGAGCATCACCAACGGTGAGACCACCAGGGCGAACCCCACACCGGACAGCACCTGGCAGACCGCTCCGAGCGCGACCACCAGGGCTGTTGCGGCGATTACGACGAGGCGCCCTCGGACCAGGCCGGCAGGTCGCCCTTGCGCACCCGGGCCTCGAGCGACTCCAGCACCCGGCTCAGCTCGGGCCCGGCCAGCCGGTCGACGTAGAGCAGGCCGTTGAGGTGGTCGGTCTCGTGCTGCAGGCAGCGGGCCAGCACACCGTCACCGCGCACCCGCAGCGGCTTGCCGTCGATGTCCTGCCCCTGGACCTCGGCCACCCCGGGCCGGGCCAGCGGCGCGTACTCGCCGGGCACCGACAGGCAGCCCTCCTCGTCCTCCACCGGCGGCGTCAGGGCCTGACCGGGCACCGGCACCAGCACCGGGTTGACGATGGCGCCGGTCTGGTACTCGTCGCGGGCGTCGGGGCAGTTGTAGACGAAGACCCGGGCGTCGACCCCGATCTGGTTGGCGGCCAGGCCCACCCCGTTGGCGGCCTCCATGCTGGCGAACATGTCGGCCACCAGCTGGCGCAGGTCGGCCCCGAACTCGGTGACCTCCTGGCAGGGACGGTGCAGCACCGGGTTGCCCCGCATGGTCACCTTGCGCACGGTGCCCTGGGGCAGTGCGGCCTGCTTCACCCAGGCCTGGATGTCGGGATCAACGTCAGTGCTGTCAGTCACCGGCGCATTCTCTTACGGAACTTCGCGTCGGCCCAACTCGGCCGAAAGCAGACCCGGCAGTTCCTTCATGCTGGTGAAGATGTGCGCGGCCCCGGCCTCCAGCAGCCACTCCGGCCGGCTGTGCGAAGGGCTGTCGGGCGGGCAGTAGCCGAACACGGTGGCTCCGGCCGCGACCCCGGCCTGTGTGCCGGAGATGGTGTCCTCGACCACCGCCGACCGGGCCGGGTCGACGCCCAGCGCCGCGGCGGCGGCCAGGTAGACGTCGGGGGCGGGCTTGCTGTGCGGCATCTCCTCACCGCTGAAGATCCGGCCCTCGAACACGTCGAGCAGGCCCACCCGGGCCAGCTGCATCTCGACCTTCCCCCGGTCGGCCCCGCTGGCGCAGGCCACCTTGCCGCCGAGCGCCTGGAACAGAGCTCGCGCGGCCTCGCCGGCGCCGGGGATCTCCTGCAGGCTGATCGCCAGCTCGGCGTCGCGCCGGCGGCGGAACTCGGCCAGCCAGTCCAGGTCGGGGCGGAACCCGGTGTTCTCCTCGATCACCCCGAACTCGTCCTTCAGCGAGCGGCCGACGAACCGCCCGAAGCACTCCGGGGCGCTGATCTGCCAGCCCAGCTCGTGCAGCATCCCCCGGAGCACGCCGTTGGTGATCTGCTCGGAGTCGACCAGCACGCCGTCGCAGTCGAACAGCACGGCCTCGAACGCAGGTTTCAGCACGGTGGGGACGCTAGCAGCGGCCGGTTGTGAAAACCTGGGCGGATGACGCTTGAGGAGATCACCGAGTTCGTCACCTCGCTCGAGGGTGTCCTGGTGCAGCGGCCCACCGAGGGCGACGGCTCGCCGCAGATCGCCTGGGGCGATGTGTTCTTCCACTACTCCCCCGACGGCGAGGCGCCCCGCACCCAGCCGTTCGCCACCATCGTGACCAAGGACTACCCGGACGAGGTGCCCTCGGGCCTGAACCAGCCGGGGGCGTTCCGGGTGAACGTGGGCAGCGGCAAGGACGAGTTCGTGGCCCGGATCGGCCGGGAGCCCCGGGCCCCGGCCGGTGACCTGGAACCGCTCAGCGCCACCGACGACGTGGTGTTCGCCCACCCCACCTACGGCACGCTGGGCTGGCTCGCGGTCAAGAACCCGGGCCCGGCCACCGAGAGCGACCTGCGGGAGCTGATCACCAAGGCCCACTCGCTGGCCCGGGCCCGGTTCGAACGCTGACTACTGATCACCGACTACCCAGCGGCTGGGAAACGAAGGATGCGGTCGTCGCCGTCCTGGACATCGCCTCGTCCGTCGGTGTTCGAAGTGGTGAGCCACAACGAACCGTCCGGGGCAGCCTCGACCGTCCGCAGCCGTCCGTAGTCTCCTTCGAAACGCGCTTCCGGCTCACCGGTCTCACCGCCGGTGAGCGGAACCGTCCACAGACGTTCGCCCCGCAGCGCGGCAACGAAGAGCATGTCTCCGGCGATCGCGATGCCGGACGGCGAGGCCTCGTCGGTCGACCAGGTCACCAGCGGATTGGTGAAACGCCCGCCGTCGGTGTCTCCTTCACCCTCGACCTCGGGCCAGCCGTAGTTGCGGCCCGGCTCGATCAGGTTCACCTCGTCGAGCTCGTTCTGCCCGAACTCCGCGGCGAACAGCCGTTCTTCGGCGTCCCAGGCCAGCCCCTGCACGTTGCGGTGGCCGGAACTGTAGACGGGTGAGCCGTTCTCCGGATTGCCGGGCGCCGGTTCACCTTCCGGCGTCAGCCGCAGGATCTTGCCGTTGACGCTCTGCTGGTCCTGCGAGGTGGCCGTGTCTCCCGCGTCTCCGGTGCCCACGTAGAGCAGGCCGTCGGGGCCGAAGGCGATCCGGCCGCCGTTGTGGAACGTGTTGCGGGCGATGCCGTCGAAGATCACCTCCGGCTTGCCCCCGTCCAGCTGGAACCGCACGATCCGGTTGTCGCCGGAGGCCGTGTAGTAGGCGTAGACCGTCTCGTCGGAGTCGTACTCGGGTGAGACGGCCAGCCCCAGCAGGCCGCCCTCACCCTCTGCACTCACGCCCGGAACCTCGTAGACCGGTTCCGGCGCACCGCCTTCGGCCGGTATCCGCAGAACCCGCGCCGAGTCCCGCTCGGCCACCAGGGCGTCACCGTTCGGCAGGAACGCCAGCCCCCAGGGCACCTCGATGCCCGTCGCCACTTCTTCGGGGCTGCTCAGGTCGATGGCGACCGAACCGATTGAGGACGTCTCGGGAGCCTGGGTGGCCGGCGCCGCCTGGGTGGTGGTCGCCGGGGGCGACGCGGCGGACTCCGATTCGTCGTTCTCGGCGCCGCACCCGGCCACCCCCAGCACCAGCACGCCGGCGGCGAGTCGTCGGGACCACAGTTTCACGTCGGTGTCTGCCACCGCCCCAGTTCATCAGACGGCGGCGAAAATCGGCGGAAACCGCGGGCCCGGATCAGCCCAGGGTCGAGGTGTCGATGACGAAGCGGTAGCGCACGTCCGAGGCCAGGACCCGCTCGTAGGCCTCGTTGATCTGCTCGGCCCCGATCACCTCGATCTCGGCGCCGAGCCGGTGCTCGGCGCAGAAGTCGAGCATCTCCTGGGTCTCGGCGATCCCCCCGATGTTCGAGCCGGCCCACGAGCGGCGGCCGTTGATCAGGGCGAAGGCGTTGACCGAGAGCGACTCGTCCGGGGCGCCGACATTGACCATGGTGCCGTCGACCTTGAGCAGCCCCAGGAAGGCGCCGACGTCCAGCTTGGCGCTGACCGTGTTGATGATCAGGTCGAAGGACGAGTGCAGCCGGGTGAACGTGTCCGCGTCGGCAGTCGAGTGGTAGTGGTCGGCGCCCAGACGCAGACCGTCTTCCTGCTTCTTCAGCGACTGCGACAGCACCGTCACCTCGGCACCCATGGCGTGCGCGAGCTTGACCGCCATGTGGCCGAGACCGCCCAGACCGACCACGGCGACCTGCTTGCCCGGGCCGGCGTTCCAGTGCCGCAGCGGCGAGTAGGTGGTGATACCCGCGCACAGCAGCGGGGCGGCCACGTCCAGCTCCAGGCCCTCGGGGATGCGCAGCACGAAGTCCTCGGTGACCACGATCGCCCGGGCGTACCCGCCGTGGGTGATCCGGCCGTCGGCGTCGGTACTGGCGTAGGTGCCGGTGTTGCCCTTGCGGCAGTACTGCTCGTCACCGGCCTTGCAGTTCTCGCACTCGCGGCAGGAGTCGACCATGCAGCCGACCCCGACCCGGTCACCCACGGCGTACTTGGTCACCTCGGGACCGACCTCGGCCACGATCCCGGCGATCTCGTGCCCGACCACCACCGGATAGGGGGTTTCGCCCCATTCGCTCCGGGCGGTGTGGATGTCGGAGTGGCAGATCCCGGCGAACTTGATGTCGATGCGCACGTCGCGGGCGCCGACGTCGCGGCGCTCCACCGTGTACGGAGCCAGCGGCTCGTGCGCGGAGAAGGCGGCGTAGGCAGGAACCTGGAAGCTCATGTGGCGCAGCCTAACCAGATCCGGCTTCAGAAGCTGAGGATGCCGGCCACCGGGTCCGGCCGGGTGCCCGGGGTGGAGACCGGCAGGGTGCGGCCCTCCTGGGCGGCCCTCAGCAGGGTCTCCATCACGTCGAGCACGTGCAGGCCCAGTTCGCCGGAGACCCGGTGCTGCCCACCGGCGGCCAGAGACTCGGCCAGGTCGGCGATCCCGATGCCCCGGCCGCCGTCGGCGTACCCGGCGCTCGGCGGAACGAGTTCCCACTCAGGCGTTTCCGAGGTGAACAGCTCCACGTCACCGGAGAAGTGGTTGGGGTCCGGCACCGAGAGACTGCCCGAGGAACCGTAGACCTCGATCCGCGGCAGCCGGGCGGCCCACACGTCGAAGCTGATCATCAGCGTGGAGACCGCACCCGAGGCGTGCGCGAGCAGACCGGTGACGTGGGTGTCCACCTCGACGTCGAAAGCCGTTCCGGCGCGCGGCCCGCTGCCGATCACCCGGGAGGTGGTGGGGCGCGTGGACACGCCGGTCACGCTGACCACCGGGCCGAGCAGGTGCACGAGCGAGGTCAGGTAGTAGGGGCCCATGTCCAGCAGCGGGCCTCCACCGGGGCGGTAGAGGAACTCCGGATCAGGGTGCCAGCGTTCGTGGCCCGGAGTCGTCATGAAGGCCGTGGCCGCGACCGGCACCCCGATCCGGCCGGCATCCAGCAGCGAGCGCGCCGTCTGGATCCCGGTGCCCAGCACCGTGTCCGGCGCGCACCCGACCCGCACCCCGGCGTCCTCGGCCGATCTCATCACCGCCCGGCCCTCCTCCACGGTGAGGGCAAGCGGCTTCTCGCCGTAGACGTGCTTGCCGGCCTTCGTTGCGGCGAGGGCGATCTCGCCGTGCACGGCCGGGATGGTCAGGTTCAGCACCAGGTCCACGTCGTCGGCCGCGAGCAGCTCTTCGACGCCGGTCACCCGGGCCCCCGGATGCTGCCCGGCCAGGGCCTGGGCCCGTTCGGGGCTCAGGTCGGCCACCGCCGTGACCGGCAGGTGCGGCAGCCGCGACAGCGTGCGCGAGTACTGCCCACTGATCGCCCCGGCGCCGATCACGCCGATCCGCAACTGCTGGGTGCTCACCGGCTCGCCCACGTCAGGCCCCTTTCGATCAGCGTCCTGACCTGCGGAGTGCGCAGAACGTCGAGGGAGTGGCCGGGAGTGGCCACGAACACCCGCCCCTGGCCCCACCGCCGGGTCCAGACCGCCGGGCTGGTGATCGGCCGGCTCCACTCGTTCCAGGGCTGGGCCGCCACCGTCGTGGTGGCCAGCACCTCGTTGTACTCGTCCGAGAGCACCCAGTACTGCTCGGTGACCAGGTCGAACGAGTCGATCCCGGCGGTGATCGGGTGGTCGCCGGCGGCGATGTCGACGCGGTGCGGGATGAAGTTGTCCCGCTCGCTGTCGTCCCGCTCGGCCGGGTCCTTGCCCGGATGACAGGCGAAGACCCCGCCGACCAGCTGCACGTAGTCGGCCGAGTCACGGTAGGAGTCGGCGATCCCGCCGTGCCAGCCGGCCAGCCCGGTGCCGGCCGCCACCGCCCGGCTCAGCCCCCGCGCCTGGTCCCGCTCGATCGTCGACATGGTCACGCACTGCACCACCAGGTCGATGCCGGCCATCAGCTCACCGTCGGCGTAGACGGCCGGGCCGTCCTCGATCCGGACGTCGAAGCCGGAGGACTCCAGGAAGGGGATGAAGAGGTCGGTGGCGGCCACCGGCTCGTGCCCGGCCCAGCCGCCCCGGACGATCAGTGCACGCTTCGTCGCAGTCACGCGACAAATTGTGACATCTGGCGGTGTCGGGGAAAAGGCTTTTATCCCTGGGCCAGTTGTGCAAAGGGAAGCCGGTCGAAGGCGTAGCGGGCCTCGGTGATCACGCCGTCCTTCACGGTCAGGTACTCGGCGGCGAGGGCCGACGCGGAGGCGTCGGTGGCCGTCTCGTAGAACAGCACCGCCCCCTCGTCGTCGGCCAGCAGCCTGAGCAGCCGGATGCCGGTGAGACGGGCGGCGAAGTTGCCGCAGAACTGGGCGAAGGCGTCCGCCCCGTCCAGCCGGCCGGCCGGGCCGACCACGACCACGTCGGGGGCCACGTACTTCAGCGCGGTCGGGATGTCACCGGTGGTCCAGGCCTCGAAGTAGGCGGTGACGATGTCCTTGGTGCTCACGGCATTTCCTTCCGGAAGGGGTCTCGCTGCTGACCTGGAGCACTCTTCCGGGGATACCTGACACCTTCTGTCATATACCTCAGAACTTGTACTGCTCGTGGGTCGCCAGAGCCCGCCCGGCCAGGTAGCGGCGCATCTCGGGCGGGTCGAGGACCTCCACGTCCGGGCCGAAGGCGAGCAGCATCGCCCCGGCCTCCACCGACCGGAAGGCCAGGGTGGTGACCACGTACTCGTCACCGTCGTCCTCGAAATCCGCACCGGGCGCCAGGTCCGTCTCCTGCACCATCCGGAACCGTTGCAGCACCGAGCGTCTCACCCGGACCCGGGCCAGTAGCGGGGTGGGCACCTCGTCGATCGCCCGGCGCAGTCCGTCCCAGATCTGCGGCAGCTCCCGCGGGTCGGACCGGCGCACCTCCTCGTCCAGGACCTCGGCCCGCCGGATCCGGTCGGAACGGAAGAGTTTCGGCCGGGAACGGTGCTCGGCCACCAGGTACCAGGTACCCGCCTTGCTGACCAGGCCGTGCGGGTCCAGCGTGTAGTCGCGCTCGGCACCGTCGCCGCCGTGCCGGTAGCGCACCCGCAGCCGCCGGTCGCTCAGCACGGCCTGCTGCAGCACGTCCAGATCGGCCGCGGGGCGGGCACTCGCACCCCGCCAGCGCGAGGGGTCGACCAGGATGCGGCGGCTGAGCAGGTCGGCGTCCGGCCGGTGCGGTGAGGGCAGCGCCGCCATCACCTTGCGCAGCGCCGGCCCGATCGCCTCGCCGAGCCCCAGGTCGCGGTGCACTCCCCCGCTGAGCAGGACGAACAGCGCCCGGGACTCGTCCGCGGTGAGACCGGTGACGTCGGTGCGGTACCCCGGCAGCAGGGCGATCCCGCCGTACGGGCCCCGCACCGAGTACACCGGCACACCGGCGGACGACAGCGCCTCCACGTCGCGCATGATGGTGCGCGGGGAAACCTCCAGCCGGGCGGCCAGATCGGACGCGCTGAGTTGCCCGTGGGTCTGCAGCAACAGCATGATCGACAGCAGGCGCTCGGAGCGCACGGCTACTCCTGGCTGACCCGGTGCACCTTGTGCTGGGCGGCCTGCGCACGGGGCCGCAGCACCAGGAGGTCGACGTTCACGTGCCTCGGCCGGGTGACCGTCCAGACCACGGTGTCGGCCACGTCCTCGGCGGTGAGCGGCTCGGGCACACCGGCGTAGACCGCGTCGGCCCGGGCCTGGTCGCCACCGAACCGGTTGAGCGAGAACTCCGCGGTGGCCACCATTCCCGGCTGGATCTCGATCACCCGCACCGGTTCGCCGCACAGTTCCAGCCGCAGCGTGCCGGCCAGGGCGTGCTCACCGTGCTTGGCCGCGGTGTAGCCGCCCCCGCCCTCGTAGACCACCGCACCGGCGGTGGAGCCGATCACCACGATCACCGCGTCGTCGGTGTGCCGCATCTTCGGCGCCAGGGCCTGGGTGAGCTGCAGCGGGCCGATCACGTTGACCTCGTACATGGCCCGCCAGTCGGCCGCGTCGGCGCTGAGCACCGGGTCGGCCCCGACCGCGCCCCCGGCGTTGTTGACCAGCACGTCGCAGCGCTCGACGCTGTCGGCGAAGGCCCGCACGGCGGCGCCGTCGGTGACGTCGAGCACCTGGTACCAGGCGATGCCGCCGGCCTGCCGGATCTCCTCGCAGACCTGCTTCAGCCGGTCCTCGCGGCGGGCGAGCAGAACCACCTCGTACCCGGCCCCGGCCAGCCCGCGCGCGGTCGCCGCGCCGATGCCGCTGCTGGCCCCACTGATCACCGCAATCCTGTTCATGCGGTCAAGGTACTCGGCCCGGCCGTCAGGGTCTGAGCAGGCGGGTCACCGCGTCCAGGAGCATCGCCCGCTCGGCCGGGTGGTCGAACCGGCCCTGCCCCGCCACCCGGCTGATGTACCCGTCCAGCAGCACCCCCACCCAGACCGCGAGGCGCTCGGCGGGCTGGTCGGAGCGCACCTGCCCGCGCCCGGCGGCCGCGGCGATCAGCGGCTCCAGGCCCTGGCGGATGACCTCCTCGTCGCGTTCCAGGGCGACGGCGACCTCCGCGTCGTTCGCGATCGCCCCCACCGACCGCACGAACCCCGGGACCCGGGGGTCGGCGCACTGCAGCGCATGGTGCTCGGCGTACTCCAGGACCACCCGCGCCGGTTCGGCACTGCCCTTCCGGGCGGCGAACCACTCCTCGGTCTCGGCGGTGCCCTCTTCCAGCACCGCCAGCAGCACCGCCGTCTTGGTCGGGAAGTAGTGGAAGAAGGTGCCCGAGCCGATGCCCGCCGTGCGGCAGATCGCCGTGGTGGTGGCCCGGTCGAACCCGTCCTCGCTGAACCGGGTGAGGGCCGCGTCGATGATCTGCAGGCGCCGGGCCCGGTGCCGGGCCGGGTCGACGGTGCGGGCCATGGCAACTCCCTCCCGGGACGGACGGCGATCCGCTTCACGACGGATGACGTGCGGCGGTCCGGCGTCTATATTAATAGAGCATCTACTCTACTAATAGTCGACGACCTTACGGATGAGCTGATGTCGAAGGAACCCGAACGCTGGCACCTGGCCCAGGACGGCCACGAGCACACGGTCGAGATCTCCACCACGGCCGCGTCCTGGGTGCTGCGCTGGACCAGCGACGGCACCGAGGTGGCGGCCAAGAAGACCTCCGACAGCACGGTGGTGCTGGACGGCAAGGACCACGGAGCGGTGCGCCTGAAGCTGCCCTCCCTGACCGGTCCGGCCCGCCAGGTCACGCTGTACTCCGCCGCGGACGAGGGGGCCAAGAAGAGCAAGGACCTGGGCGCGGCCGGCCAGGCCCACCTCGGGGTGGGCGGTACCGACTTCGTGCCCGAGGAGGGCAGCCGGGCGGCCCGCCGGGAGGCCTGGATCCGCGAACACCCGAACCAGTACGCGGCCCGCCGCACGGCCACCGCCCTGGCCGGGGTGCTCGTGCCGGTCGCGCTGATCTGGCTGCTGCGCCAGATCACCTGGCGGCCCGACATCGACCTGCCCCGGATCGACCTGCCGCGCATCCAGCTCCCGCGCATCCCCTGGCCGGAGATCGACCTGCCCGACATCCCCTGGCCCGACATCGACATCAACCTGCCCGACCTGCCGAACCTGCCCGGCTGGGTGCAGTACGTCTGGCCGGTGCTGATCGCCTTCTTCGTGACCCAGGCCGAACTGCGCCGCCGCCGGCAGCAGGACGAGAAGCGCCGGGCCGCCGCGGAGGCCGCCGCCCGCGAGGCCGAACTGAAGGCCGTTAACGAGAAGAAGCCGGTGCTCAGCAAGATCGCCGAGGCCCTGCCGGGGCTGCCCAAGGCGGACCGGCCCGACCCGGAGCCGGAGAAGGACGAGAAGACCACGCAGGCCTGCCGGACCACCGAGGCCACCCGGAAGCAGCCGTCCTGAGATGGCCTCTCCCCGCAACAGCACCTACGGCGCGATGGCGGCCGCCCTGCGCGAGGCCATCCGCCGGGGTGACTTCGCCGGCGGGGTGCGCCTGCCCACCGAGGCCGAACTGGCCGACACCCACCAGGTCAGCCGTCAGACGGTGCGCCGGGCGATGCAGGAACTGGTCTCCGAGGGGCTGGTCGACCGGGTGCCCGGCCGGGGCACCTACGCGGTCGACCGCTCGGAGCGCTACCTGCGGCACATCGGCTCGGTCGAGGAACTGATGAGCCTGTCGGTGGACACCGAGGCGCAGATCCTGCACCCGCTGCGCACCCGGACCGACGCCGCGGCCGCCGCCCGGCTGGAGCTCGACGGCGACGACGTGGGCCGGCTCTCGTTCGCCCGCACCCACGGCGGCGTGACGTTCTGCCACACCGAGGTGAGCCTGCCCCCGACCGCCGGAGAGATGCTGGTCGCCGCCGCCCCGGAGCTGGCCCGGCCCGGCCACCGCAGCGCCGCCACCGTGATCGGCCTGCTCGAGCAGCACCTGGGCCGGCCGATCCGCGACGCGGAGCAGACCGTCACCGCGGCCCCCTGCGCCGCCGGGCCGGCCGAGGTGCTGGCCTGCCCGCCGGGCTCACCCGTCCTGCGGATCGAGCGGCTCTACCGTGACGGCACCGGCCGGCCCCTGGAGCTGGCGGTCAGCCACTTCGACCCGCAGCACTACTCGTACCGGATCCGGCTGCGCAGGCACGGCTGACCGGGCGGCGCCGACGGTCTTGACAGACGGCCGGAGCGGACGGAGGGTTTCCGCATCGGACTTTGGCCGTACATTTCCGGGCGCGGTCGTGCCCGGAGGTGTCCTCGCACGTGACGACGACGTCGACGGAGGATCCGCATGGCCCTCGCGAAACCCGGCACCAAGCTGACGATCCTGCCCTGCGGGGCGATGACCGCGGACCTCACCTGGCTGCTGCTGGCGCCGGGCCGGGCGATCCGCAGCCGGCAGCAGAAGGCCGAACCGCCCGAGTGGGTGGACGTGCCCACGCACTGCGTCCTGGTCGACACCCCGGAGGGCCGGCTGCTGTGGGACACCAGCTGCCCGCCGGACTGGGAGCAGCGCTGGGAACCGACCGGCCTGCACGACTTCTTCCCCTACGACAAGGTGTCCGAGGACGAGTACCTGCACGCCCGGCTGCAGCAACTCGGCGTGGCGCCCGGGGACATCGACTACGTGGTGCTCTCGCACCTGCACTTCGACCACGCCGGCAACCTCGGCCTGTTCCGCGACAGCGGCGCCGCGTTCGTGGTCAGCGACGTGGAGAAGGAGTTCGCGTTCGGTTTCGACGGGGCGTTCAGCGGGGCCCACATCAAGTCCGACTACCAGGACGTGGAGTTCCGGACCGTCAGCGGCGACACCGAGTTCCTGCCCGGCGTCAGCTTCATCCAGACTCCCGGCCACACCCCGGGCAGCATGTCGCTGCGGGTCGACCTGCCCGAGTCCGGCACGATGATCTTCACCGCGGACGCGGTCTACCGGGGTGAGAGCTACGGGCCGCCCTCGGTGCCGGCCGCCATCGTCAACAATCTGGAGAGCTGGTACTCCTCGGTGGAGAAGCTCCGCGGGATCGCCGAGGAGACCGACGCGACCATGGTTTTCGGCCACGACCCGGAACAGATCCGGCAGCTGCGCGTCGCGCCGGGGGTGTACGCGTGAACGAGACGATCTTCACCTGGGGCGCCCCGCCGCTGAAGTTCGGCCCCGGCGCGATCGACGAGATCGGCTTCGAGATGAGCCAGTACGACGTCTCCCGCGTACTGATCATCACCGACGCCACGATCAGCGCCACCGGCATCCCGCAGCGCATCCAGGAACAGCTCACCCGCTACCGGATCCGCTCCGAGATCTTCGACGGCGTGCACGTCGAGCCCACCGACGACAGCATGGACAAGGCGGCCGGCTACGCCCGGGAGCAGGGTCCCTGGGACGCCTTCGTGGCGGTCGGCGGCGGCTCGGTGATCGACACCGCCAAGGCGGTCAACCTGATCATCACCGACGGCGGTGAGCTGCTCGACTACCTGAACAAGCCGATCGGGGCCGCCAAAGCCCCCGCCGGGCAGCTCAAACCGCTGATCGCGGTGCCCACCACGGCCGGGACCGGCTCGGAGAGCACCGCGATGTGCGTGCTGGACGTGCTCTCGCTCAAAGTCAAGACCGGCATCAGCCACTGGCGGCTGCGGCCCACCCTGGCCGTGGTCGACCCGCTGCTGACGCTCAGCCTGCCGCCCGAGGTGACCGCCAGCGCCGGGATGGACATCGTCTGCCACGCCCTGGAGTCGTACACCGCCCGCTGGTACGAGACCTTCGACCGGAAACGGGCCGAGGACCGGGTGACCTACTGCGGTTCCAACCCGGTCTCGGACCTGTGGTGCGAGAAGTCGCTGAAGCTGATCGCCGGCTCGTTCCGCCGGGCGGTGCACCACGGGGCCGACGACCTCGAGGCGCGCAGCGAGATGATGCTGGCCGCCACCTTCGCCGGGATGGGCTTCGGCAACTCCGGGGTGCACATCCCGCACGCCAACGCCTACCCGATCGCGGGCATGGTCAAGGATTTCCACCCGGCCGGCTACCCGCAGGACGAGCCGATGGTGCCGCACGGCATGTCGGTCTCGCTGACCGCCCCGGAGGCCTTCCGGTTCAGCTTCGAGAGCGCGCCGGAACGGCATCTGCGGGCGGCCCGGTGGCTCTCGCCGGACGCGGAACTGCACAACGACCCGGTCGAGCAGTTGCCCAGCGTTCTGGTCGACCTGATGCGCGACATCGGCATCCCGAACGGGATCGGGGCCGTCGGGTACACCGAGGCCGACATCCCCGCCCTGGTTCCGGGAACCATGAAGCAGCAACGCCTTCTGGCCACCTGCCCGCGCACCCCCAGCGAGGACGACATCGCCGGGATCTTCGCCCGATCGATCGAGAACTGGTGAGCGCCGGATGCCGATCTACGACTACCGCTGCGCCTGCGGATGCCGCTTCGAGCGACTGGTGCCCACCCCGTCGGTGACCGGGCAACCGTGTCCGGCCTGCCCGGACACCGCGGTCAAGGTGCCCTCCCGGGTGGCGCTGGGCGGCCGGGCCGATCCCGGCCGGCCGATGGAGCTGATGCCGCAGACCTGGCGCGGCACCCAGGACGGCAACCGCGAGTACATCGGAGAACTGCGGCGGGAGTGGGAGACCCGCCGGCGGCTGGAGGACAAGCACCCCGAACTGCAGGGCGACCGGCGGCCGGTGCTGGCCCACGAGGGACGGTTCGAGAAGTCACCTCTGCGGGCCGGGGACCCGATGCCGCACAGCCACCCCCACTCCCACCCCCACTCCCACGGGACCGAGGGGTGACAGGTCTGACGGTGCTGGACGGGGTCCGGGTGGTCGACTTCACCCAGGCCCTGTCCGGCCCCTACTGCACCCTGATGCTCGCCGACCTGGGGGCGGACGTGGTGAAGGTGGAGGCGCCGGGCCGGGGTGACGACGCCCGGCACTGGGGGCCGCCCTTCGTCGGGCCGGACGCCGCCTACTTCGTGGCGGTGAACCGGAACAAGCGCAGCGCCGCCCTGGACCTGAAGTCACCCGCCGACCGGGAACACCTGGACCGGCTGATCGGGCGGGCCGACGTGGTGGTCGAGAACTGGCGCCCGGGAACGGCCTCCCGGCTCGGCCTGGGCGCCGAGCAGCTGCGCCGGGCCGATCCGCGCCTGATCTACTGCTCGATCAGCGGCTACGGGCAGGACGGGCCGCCGCTGGCCGGGTACGACCAGATCGTGCAGGGCACCTCGGGCGTGATGTCGCTGACCGGCCCGGCCGGTTCGCCGACGAAGTGGGGGGTGCCCTCGGCGGACATCTGCGCGGGCATGTTCGCGGCCGGGTCGGTGCTGGCGGCGCTGTACGAGCGGCAGCGCACCGGCACCGGGCGCACGATCGACATCTCCATGCAGGACTCGCTGGTGTCGATGCTCACCCACCAGGCCGCCCGTCACCTGGCCACCGGCCGGCCGGTGCCGAACGACGGCAACAACCACAGCGCGATCGTGCCCTACGGCCTGTTCGCCAGCGCGGACGGGTTCGTGAACGTCTGCGTGGGCAACGACGCGCAGTTCGCCCGGCTGTGCGAGGCCCTGGGGCTGACCGCGGCGATCGGCGGGTTCCGGACCAACCCGCAGCGGCTCGCCGCCCGGGAGGAGGTGCTCTCGGTGGTCGGCGCCGCGATCGGCTCACTCGGCAGCCAGGAGGTCACCGAGCGCCTGCAACAGGCCGGGGTGCCGGTCGGGCCGGTCCGTGACCTGGGCGAGGTCTTCGACGATCCGGAGACCGCGCGCCGGGGCATGGTGCTCAGCGTCACCTCGGCCGGTGGACCACCGACCGGCGTGGTGAACACCCCCTTCCGGTTCGACGGCCACCCTCCGGCCGCGCACCGCCCACCCCCGCGTCTGGGGGAACACACCAGCGAGATCATCAGCGAGACAGGCCGATCCGGGGAGAGCGCGACGTGACCGACCTCGAGCAGTTCGGCCTGTTCATCGACGGACGCTCGCGGCCCGCCCGTTCGGGGCGCACCTTCGAGTCGGTCGACCCCTACACCGGCCAGACCTGGGCCGTGCTGGCCGAGGCGGAGGCGGCCGACGTGGACGACGCGGTGGCCTCGGCCCGCGCGGCGTTCGAGGGCGAGTGGGGGGCGCTGACCGGGTTCCAGCGGGCGGCGGTGATGCGGCGGCTGGGCGAGGCGGTGGCCGACAACGCCGAGCGGCTGGCCCTTCTGGAGGTACGGGACTCGGGCAAGCTGCTGCGGGAGATGCGCGGGCAGCTGACCGCCCTGCCCCAGTGGTTCCACTACTTCGCCGGGCTGGCCGACAAGCTCGAGGGCCGCACCCCGCCCCCGGCCAATCCGAACTACTTCTGCTACACCCGCCGGGAGCCGGTCGGGGTGGTCGCCGCGATCACCCCGTGGAACTCGCCCCTGCTGCTCCTGACCTGGAAACTGGCTCCCCTGCTGGCGGCCGGCAACACCTGCGTGGCCAAGCCCTCCGAGCACGCCCCGGCCTCCACCGTCGCGTTCGCCGAGATCCTGCACGAGGCCGGGCTTCCCGCCGGTGTGCTGAACGTGGTCACCGCCGGGGACCGCTCGGCCGGCGCAACCCTGGCCGGGCACACCGGCATCGACAAGGTGGCGTTCACCGGCTCCACCGCCACCGGCGCCCGCATCGCCCAGGCCGCCGGGGCGAACATCAACCGGGTGACCCTGGAGCTGGGCGGCAAGAGCCCGCAGATCGTGTTCCCCGACGCCGATCTCGACGCAGCCACGAACGGCCTGGTCGCAGGGGTTTTCGCGGCCACCGGACAGACCTGCATGGCCGGCTCCCGGCTGATCGTGCACGAGTCGGTCCAGGACGCCCTGCTGGAGAAGGTGATCCGGCGGGCCCGGTCGATCCGCCTCGGTGACCCCACCGATCCGGACACCGAGATGGGACCGGTGGCCAATCGTCCTCAGTTCGAGAGGATCCTGGGCCATCTGCGCACCGCCGCGGACGAGGGCGCCACCTTCGCCTGCGGCGGTTCGCCCGACCCGGACCTGGGTGGGTTGTTCGTCCGGCCCACGGTGGTCACCGGGGTGACGCCGGCCAGCACCATCGTGCGGGAAGAGGTTTTCGGCCCGGTGCTGAGCGTGTACTCGTTCACCGACGAGGACGAGGCGCTGGGACTGGCCAACGACACCCCCTACGGCCTGGCCGGCGCGGTCTGGACGAAGGACGTCCATCGCGCGCACCGGGTGGCCGCGCGTCTGCGGGCGGGCAGCGTCTGGATCAACGCCTACCGGGTGATCGCCCCCAACATGCCCTTCGGCGGGTTCGGGGCCAGCGGCATCGGGCGGGAGAACGGCCTCGAGGCGGTGAACGAGTACACCGAGACCAAGTCGGTCTACGTGGAACTCACCGGCGGCACCCGGGACCCGTTCCAGCTCGGCTGATCCCGGGTGGCGGCCAGGCTGCCGAGCAGGCGCAGGGCCTGGGCGTCGGCCGATCCGGGCTCGGCGTGGTAGACCACGAGTTCCTGCCCGGGCGCCCCGCGCACGGCGAAGGTCTGCATGGTGAGCTCCAGCGGGCCCACCTCGGGGTGCTGGAACCGCTTGCGCTCCAGGGACTTGCCGCGCACGTCGTGCCGCTCCCACTCGTTCGCGAACCACTCGCCGCGCAGCAGGGCCGCCAGCACCTGCCGCACCCGCGGGTCGTCCGGGGCCTCACCGTGGGCGAGCCGGAACCCGGCCACCGAGTTGCGGGCCACCTCGTCCCAGTCGCGGTAGAAGGAACGCGCCCCCGGGTCATGGAACAGGAACTCCAGCAGGTTGCGCGAGCGGTTCCAGCCCAGGAACAGCTCGTCGGCCACGGTGTTCGCGGCCAGCACGTCGTAGGCCCGGTTGTAGACCAGCGCCGGGTTGTCCGGCCATGTGTCCATGAGCTCGCGCAGACTCGGGTGCACCTCGTCGGTCGAGGCCGGGGCCGCGCCCACCTCCGAGACCCCGGCCAGCCGGAAGAGGTGCCGCCGGGCGTCTTCGGCCAGCCCGAGCGCCGACGCCAGCGCGGCCACCACCTGGGCCGAGGGATGCCGTTCGCGTCCCTGCTCCAGGCGCACGTAGTAGTCCACGCTCACCCCGGCCAGGGTCGCCACCTCTTCCCGCCGCAACCCCGGCACCCGGCGCAACCCGGCGGTGGGCAGGCCGGCGTCGGCCGGTTTCACCTGGGCGCGGCGGCTGGTCAGGAAGTCCCCGAGGGCTGAGTCGGCCATACCCGCGATAGTAGGCAGGTCCGGCACGGTCCACAGCTCAGATCTGGCACGGTCCACGGCTCGGGTCCGGCACGGTCCACAGCTCGGGTCTGGCACGGTCGACAGCTGCGGTGGTGACGGATCCGGCTGCTGATGCCACGGTCCGGCACCGTGATCCAATAGGGACCATGTCGACCGCCCAGTCCGTCCCGCTCCCCCGCAGCACGCCCTCCGCGCAGGCGGTGAGCGCCTCCGGCATCGCGGCCTTCACCGAGGCCGCGTCCCGGCGCAGCGGGGTCGAGCTGCACAGTCTGATGGTGGTGAAGTCCGGCCAGGTGGTGGCCGAGGGCTGGTCGGCCCCCTACGCGCCCGAGCGGCCGCACCTGGTCTACTCGGTGAGCAAGAGCTTCACCGCCACCGCCCTGGGTCTCGCGGTCGGCGAGGGTCTGGTCGACCTGGACGCCCCGGTGCTGTCGTACTTCCCCGAGCTCGACGCCGACGTCACCGATCCCCGCTCCCGGGCGATGAAGGTGCGGCACGTGGCGGCGATGGCCAGCGGCCACCAGGAGGAGACGTACGGCGCCGCCGAGCTGGACGAGACCGGCAACATCATGCGCGGTTTCCTGCGGCTGCCGCCCGACGCCGAGCCGGGCTCGATCTTCGCCTACAACCAGCCCTGCACCATCGCGCTGGCCCAGATCGTGCAGCGCACTTCCGGAACCGGCCTGCTGGAGTACCTGCGCCCGCGGCTGTTCGAACCGCTCGGGGTGGACGTCGAGGGGATGGGCTGGATCCGCGACGGGCAGGGCCGCGAGCTCGGCTTCTCCGGTCTGCACGTGACCACCGAGGTGCTGGCCAAGCTCGGTCTGCTCTACCACCAGGACGGTGTCTGGGAGGGCCGCCGGGTGCTGCCCGAGGGCTGGGTCGAGCTGGCCACCCGGGTGCACGTCAGCAACGACGACCCGGACCAGGACAAGCCCGACTGGCGGCTGGGCTACGGATTCCAGTTCTGGCGCAGCACCCACGGCTACCGGGCCGACGGTGCCTTCGGCCAGCTGGTCATGGTGCTGCCGGAGCAGGACGCGGTGGTCGCGATCACCTCGCAGTCGCCCGACCAGCAGGCCCTGGTCGACCTGGTCTGGGAGCACCTGCTGCCCGCGCTGACCGGCGGCGCCGAGGGCGAGGCGGCCGACCGGGCCCTGGCCGCGCAGTTGGCCGCGCTCACCCTGCCGGTGGTCACCGGGCGCGGCGAGGCATCGTTCACCGCAGCCGCCTTCGAGCCGGCCGACGTGGCCGAGGTGTCCAGCGTGTACGCCGTCGCCGGGGCCAGCGAGGCCCGTGCGGTCACCGAGGTCGAGATCCGCGAGGGCGGGCCGACCGGCTGGGAGATCGTGATCGGTGACGGCGGCAAGGACGTGGTCGCGTCCCTGGCCCCCTCCGGCTGGGTGACCACCGACGTGGTGGCCACCCAGACCACGCCGGCCCTGGGCCGGGCCGGGCTGCGGGTCGACGTGGTGTTCCTGGAGACGCCGCACGGCCTGGTGCTCGAACTCGACCCGGAGGGCGGGCGGTTCGGCGCGGTGTGGGAGACCGAGCCGCTGCACATGCTTCCTCTCGCGGAGCAGCGTCGACCCTGGTGACCGCGACCAAACGTTCCGGGCTGCTGCTGGCCGCCGGCGTCTTCCTGCTGGCGGTCTGCCTGCGCCCGGCCATCACCTCGGTGGGCCCGGTCCTGGAGCGGATCGGGGCCGAGGAGAACCTCGGTGAGGGCGCCCAGGGGGTGCTCGGCGCCATCCCGCTGCTCGCCTTCGCCGCGATCTCACCGTTCGTGCACCGCCTGGCCCGGCACACCGGCTACGAGCGCACCGTCGTGATCTCGCTGATCGTGCTGGGTCTGGGGACGCTGGTGCGCTCCTGGGCAGGTCTGGGCACCTTGGGTCTGTGGTTGGGGACGGCGGTGGTCGGCGCGTCGATCGCGGTCGGGAACGTGCTCGGGCCGGCTCTGGTGAAACGCGACTACGCGGAACGGGTCTCCGGGGCGATGGGCGTGTACACCGCTTTCATCACCGGGGCCGCCGCGACCGCGAGCCTGGTGGCGGTGCCGCTCGCAAACGTCTTCAATTGGCGCTTTTCCCTGGCCTTCTGGGCGATCCCGCCGTTCGTGGTGGCACTGCTCTGGTTGCCCCGGGCCCTCTCGGCCGAGCGGCCGGTGACGGCCGTTGCGGAGCAGACCGAACCGGAAGAGGCAGCCGGCACCAATGTCTGGAAGTGGCCCACCGCCTGGCTGGTGACGGCCTACATGGGCCTGCAGTCGACCACGTTCTACATCACCATCACCTGGCTGCCCTCGATCGAGACCGCGCAGGGGGTGAGCGCCGAAGTGGCCGGGCTGCACCTGTTCCTGGCCTCCGGCGCGGGCATCGTGGGGGGCCTGCTGGTGCCGTTCCTGATGCGCGGGCGCAGCCAGGTCGTGGCCGCGGTGGCCGCCGCCGTCCCGGTCGTGATCTGGTCGTTCGGGGTGCTCCTGGCCCCGTCGCTGTTCCTGCTCTGGGCGATCTGCTCGGGCATCGGCACCGGCGCCGCCCTGGTGGTGGCGCTGGCCCTGATCAGCCTGCGCGGGCGCAGCCAGCACGAGACCACCCGGCTCTCGGGCATGGCCCAGTCGCTCGGCTACCTGCTGGCCACCCTCGGGCCGATCGCGGCCGGGTTCCTGGCCGAGCGCACCGGCGGCTGGGACGCGTCGGTGCTGATGGTGGCCGGGATCGCCGGCGTGCAGATGCTCGTGGCGCTGTGGGCGGGCCGCCCTCCGCAGCCGGCCCGGCCCGCCCTCCGACCCACCCTCTGACCTGACTCAGCGCCGGACCAGGCCGAGCTTGTCCGGGTTGGTCAGTGCGTACAGAGCCCGCACCGGCCCCCGGCCCGGGGCCAGCCCCAGATCGAGGTCCAGCCCGATCACCACGTGCGGCCGCTCCCCGTCGAAGACCACGATCGATGGAGTGCCGTTGACCGGTCGGAACTGGATGTCCAGGGCAGCGCCCCGGCGCGCGTAGCCACCGAGGGCCCGAACCACCTTCTCCCGGCCGGTGATCGGCCTCAGGCCCGCGGCGGCGACCTTCCCACCGCCGTCGGTCCACAGCGTGACTTCGGGCGCCAGCAGCTCCATCAGAGCCGGCCAGTCACCGTTCGTAGCGGCGCGCACGAACTGCTCGGTGACCCGCGCCTGGGTGGCGGGGTCGGCCTCGAAGCGGGGACGACGGGCGCGCACGTGTTCCCGGGCCCGATGGGCGAGCTGCCGTACCGCGGCGGGGCTGCGCCCGAGGACCACCGCGGTCTCGGTGTGCCCGTACCCGAACACTTCGTGCAGCACGAACACGGCCCGTTCCAGCGGGCTCAGCGTCTCCAGCACGACGAGCACCGCCATCGAGACCAGCTCCTGGCGCAGCACCGCCTCCTCGGTGCCCTCCGCCGCGCCGACCAGTGGCTCGGGCAGCCACGGCCCGACGTACGTCTCCCGGCGCCGGCGGATCACTGCCTGCCGGGCCAGTGCGAGAACAACAGGTTCCGATGGGCGGCGTACTCCTCGCCCGCGTTCTCAGTATCCACAACCCACGGTGTGCCCGGCCGTCTCCGGACGACCGGCGACGTCGAGCATCAGGTGGGCCACGTCGGCCCGGGAGATGGACAGTCCACCGCGGACGTTCTGGTCGAGAGCACTGCGGTACCGCCGGGTCAGCGGGCCGTCCGTCAGCCGGGGCGGGCGGACCGCCGTCCACTGCAGCCCGCTGGCCGCCAGCGCCCGCTCCATCTCGGCCAGGTCTGCGTAGTTCCCCCGCAGCGCCCGCCCGATCACCGGGTACAGCAGGTGCCGGGCCCAGAAGCCGTTGCCCGGGTCGGGCGCCGAGGTGGTCGAGACCGGTGCCGCGCTCACCACCACGAGCCGCCGGGCGTCGACCGCCTGCATGGCGCGGATCAGTGTCCGGGTGCCCTGCTCGGCGATGCCCACATCGGCCCGGGTGCGCGGGCCGAGACCGGAGAGCACGGCGTCGCTGCCGGCCACCGCCGAGCTGAGCGCGGCCGAGGCGGTCGGGGACGGGTCGGCCAGATCCGCCTGCACGGCCCGGACGCTGCCCTCCGAGCCGATCCGATCGGCGTTGCGGGCGACCGCGGTGACGTCGTGCCCGGCGGCCACCGCCTGCTCCACCAGGGCCCGGCCGATCCCGCCGGTGGCACTGATCACGGTGAGCTTCAAGGGTTCCTCCCGTTGCCGTTACCGAGCGGTCCGATCGGGCCGCGCATCTGAGAGGGCCGGGACGGCCCGAGTGTGACATCCGGCGAGCCGGAGCGATCCAGGTCACATTCTCGGGCATTCCGGGCCTTATGCGGGCCCGCCGAAGCTGGTATCCCTGGATGTCCCCGAGGTGTCCCCCGAACGCCGACGATCGGATCCGCCTGTGTCTGAGACCGTGCCTGATCCTCTTCCCGATGGTGGGCCTGATCGCGCTGCTCCGCTCCGGGTGGGGGTGGTGGCCGAGTCCACCCCCGGGGAGACCCGGGTGGCGGCCACCCCGAAGACCGCCGCCCAGCTGATCGCCCTGGGCTACGAGGTGCTCGTCGAGGCCGGAGCAGGAGACCGGGCCGCGTTTCCCGACGAGGCCTACGCCACGGCCGGAGCCCTGGTCTTGCCGCGCGCCCAGACCTGGGACGCGGACGTGGTGCTCAAGGTGAACGCGCCCAGCACCGAGGAGATCGCCCGCCTGCACGACGGCGCCACCCTGGCCGCGCTGATCGCCCCGGCGCTGAACCCGGACCTGCTCGACGAGCTGGCCGGGCGCCGGATCACGGTGCTGGCGATGGACGCGGTGCCGCGGATCTCCCGGGCCCAGTCGCTCGACGTGCTCAGCTCGATGGCCAACATCGCCGGCTACCGCGCGGTGATCGAGGCGGCCAACGTGTTCGGCCGCTTCTTCACCGGTCAGGTCACCGCCGCGGGCAAGGTGCCCCCGGCCAAGGTGCTGGTGGCGGGGGCCGGGGTGGCCGGGCTGGCCGCGATCGGCACGGCGGCCAGCCTCGGCGCGGTGGTCCGGGCCACCGACCCCCGGCCCGAGGTGGCCGAACAGGTGGGATCGCTGGGCGGCCAGTTCCTTTCGGTGGCCGAGCCCGAGGCGAGTGCGAGTTCCGACGGCTACGCGCGGGCAACTTCCAGCGACTACGACCGCCGGGCCGCTGAGCTCTACGCCGAGCAGGCCGCCGACGTGGACATCATCATCACCACGGCGCTGGTCCAGGGCCGCCAGGCGCCCCGCCTGATCTCCGCCGAGCACGTGGCCGCGATGCGACCGGGCAGCGTGATCGTCGACATGGCGGCCGCGCAGGGCGGCAACGTCGAGGGCACGCGGGCCGGCGAGGCGGTGGTCACCGCCAACGGCGTCACCATCATCGGCTACACCGACCTGGCCGGGCGGCTGCCCACCCAGGCCTCCCAGCTGTACGGCACCAACGTGGTCAACCTGATGAAACTGCTGACGCCCGAACGGGACGGGCAGCTGGTGCTCGACTTCGACGACGCGGTCCAGCGTTCCCTCACCGTGGTGCGGGACGGCGAGAAGACCTGGCCCCCTCCGGCCGTACAGGTCTCGGCCGCACCCGCTGCCGTCGCCACCAAAGAGCCCGAACCCGAACTGAAGACGTCGGTCAGCCCCACGCTCAGATATGCGGCGGCCGGGGTGGGTGGGTTGCTGTTCTTCCTTCTGGCCGCGTTCTCGCCCGCCCAGCTGATCGGCAACCTCACCGTTTTCGTGCTGGCCGTGGTGATCGGCTACTACGTGATCGGCAAGGTGCACCACGCCCTGCACACCCCGCTGATGTCGGTGACGAACGCGATCTCCGGAATCATCGTGGTCGGCGCCCTGCTCCAGGTCGGTCACGAGAACACCACGGTCACCGCACTGGCGGCGCTGGCCGTGTTCCTGGCCGGCATCAACATCTTCGGCGGTTTCGCGGTCACCCGGCGCATGCTCGGCATGTTCGTGAAGGCGGACGCCCGGTGACCGCCGAGAGCGCCGCCCAGGCCGCCTACATCGTCGCCGCCGTGCTGTTCGTGCTGAGCCTGGCCGGCCTCTCCCGGCACGAGACCTCGCGCGCCGGGGCCACTTCCGGCATCGCCGGGATGACCGTCGCGCTCCTGGCCACCCTCGTCCTGGCCCTCGGCCGGCTGGACCTGGACGACGGCCGGGCCCTGGTCGGCCTGGCCCTGACCGCCCTGGCCCTGACCGGCGGTGCGGTGATCGGCCTGGCCCGGGCCCGGCGGGTGGAGATGACGGCGATGCCCGAACTCATCGCCGTGCTGCACAGTTTCGTCGGCCTGGCGGCCGTGCTGGTGGGCTGGAACGGCCACCTGGAGGTCGCCTCCGGCCACAGCGACGTCGCTGCCGATCTGCTCACCGTGCACCACGCCGAGGTCTTCATCGGTGTGTTCATCGGCGCGGTCACGTTCACCGGCTCGGTCGTGGCCTACGGAAAGCTCGCCGGGCGGCTGCGGTCGGCGCCGCTGATGCTGCCGGGCAAGAACTTCCTCAACCTCGGGGCCCTGGCCGCCCTGGCCGTACTCACGGTGGTCTTCACCGCCGGGCCGAGCACCGGGCTGCTGGCCGCCGGCACGCTGGTCGCCCTGGCCCTGGGCTGGCACCTGGTCGCCTCGATCGGCGGCGGGGACATGCCGGTGGTGGTCTCGATGCTCAACTCCTACTCCGGCTGGGCCGCCGCGGCCTCGGGCTTCCTGCTGAACAACAACCTGCTGATCGTCACCGGCGCGCTGGTCGGCTCCTCCGGTGCCTACCTGTCGTACATCATGTGCCAGGCGATGAACCGCTCGTTCATCTCGGTGATCGCCGGCGGCTTCGGTGCCGAGCAGGCGGTCACGGCCGGCGGGGAGCAGGGCGAGCACCGGGAGATCCTGGTCGAGGACGCGGTGCAGCTGCTCAAGGAGGCCACCTCGGTGATCATCGTGCCGGGGTACGGGATGGCCGTGGCCCAGGCCCAGTACCCGGTGGCCGACCTGACCCGGCGGCTGCGGGAACGCGACGTGCAGGTCCGGTTCGGCATCCACCCGGTGGCCGGGCGGCTGCCCGGCCACATGAACGTGCTGCTGGCCGACGCCCGGGTGCCCTACGACATCGTGCTCGAGATGGACGAGATCAACGACGACTTCGCCGACACCTCGGTGGTGCTGGTGATCGGGGCGAACGACACGGTCAACCCGGCCGCCCTCGACGACCCGGCCAGCCCGATCGCCGGCATGCCGGTGCTGCGGGTCTGGCAGGCGCAGGACGTGATCGTGTTCAAGCGCTCGATGGCGGCCGGCTACGCCGGGGTGCAGAACCCGTTGTTCTTCCGGGAGAACACCCAGATGCTGTTCGGCGACGCGCGGCAGCGGGTGGAGGAGATCGTGCGCGCGCTGTGATCCGTGTTTACCCTGTTCTGGTCACATTCCCAGGACGAGGGAGTACTCGATGGCAACCACCCGCGAAGCGGTGATGCAGGAACTGCTCGAGGCGATGAACCGTCAGGCCACCACTCCGAGCTCACTGGGCGGATCGAACGCCAACGCCGTCCGCACCTTCGCGGAGGCCTATCAGATCCTCCACTCCTGCCGGGACGACTGACCTTTCCGCCCGATCCGGGAACCAGCGTTGACCAAGGAGGAGCCATGGCCCAGGCCGGCGAGAAGGACGAGTCGCACCAGCGGCTGGACAAGATCCAGGACGACATCGAGGACGCCCGGCGCACGGCCGGCGACCTGGCCGACAAGGGGCTGATCGAGCCCGAGAAGGTCGAGGACACCGACCCGGCCGAGGGGGCGCCCCGCCCGCGCGGCTGAACGCGTCTCAACCGGGCCGGGCCGCCGGTTCGCCCTGTTCGGCCGCCCAGGCACTGCGGTAGGGCGGGTAGGTGGCGATCAGTTCGTCGTGCGTGCCCCGGGCCGCCACCCGGCCGCCGTCGACCACCAGCACCTCGTCGGCCAGGGCCAGCGGGGTCAGCCGGTGGGTGACGACGACCGCGGTGCGGTCCGGGGGCTCGCCCGGTGTCCGGGCCAGCACCTCGGCCACCAGGTCGTCGGCCGTGGCCGGGTCGAGGTGCTCGGCGGGCTCGTCCACCAGCAGCACCGGCGCGCCGCTGGCGAACGCCCGGGCCAGCAGCAACCGGCGTCTGAGACCCCCTGAGAGCACGTGACTTCCGGCACCCTGCCCGGGTCCGGCCGGGTCGGCGACCACCTCCTCGAGGGTGACCTCTTCGGTGATCCAGCGGCCGAGCCCGGCCCGGTCCAGGGCGGCCAGCAGTTCGGCGTCGGTCGCGTCCTTCGCGGCAACCCGCAGGTTCTCCCGCACGGTGGTGCCGAAGACGTGGGCGTCGTCGGCCGTCAGGTGCACCTGGCCACGCAGGCTGCGGGCCTGCACGTCGGCCAGGTCGATCCCGTCGTCCATCTGCATTCGTCCCTCGACCGGCGGCAACAGCCCGCCCAGGGTGCGCAGCAGCGTGCTCTTGCCCTGTCCGCTGGGGCCCACGATCGCTATCCGGCGCCCCGCCGTCAGGTCGAGGTCCACCCCGCGCACGGCCGGTGCGCGCCCGGGCCAACCCACGCCCAGGTTCACCGCCCGCAGCGATGGCGCCGACTGCGCCTGCACCTCCGGCCGACCCGCCCCGGGCGTCAGCGCTGTTACCTCGAGCAGCGGAGCCACCCGGCGCGCCGCTTCTGCCGCGCGCACCAGAGCAACCGAGGCCGCCGGCAGTGCACCGATCACCTCGGCCAGAGCCAGCGGTACGAAAGCCAGCACGGCCAGGGCGACCTCACGAATCTCGCCGGCCTCCACCGCACGTACGCCGACCACCAGACAGCCCAGCACCGCGGCCGACATCACCGCCGAGCCGAGCCCTGCGGCCCAGGCCGCGGGCCGGGCCGCCCGGTCCAGCCCCCGGGACAACTCGTCGTCGCTGCGGCCGATCTCCCGCACCCGCTCGTCGACCCGGCCGGCGACGGTGAACTCGGGCAGGCTGTCGAGCAGGGCCAGCACGTTCTCCGACATCTCGGACCGGGCCCGGGCGGTGCCCACCACGTCGCGACGGCCCGCCAGGCCGGCCAGGTAGGGCACCACCAGCAGACCGGCCAGGGTGGCGGCGGCGAGCACGGCACCGGCGGCGGGCAGGATCAGCCAGAGCGCCACGACCGAGGCCAGCGCGGTGATCACCGCGGTGACGAAAGGCAGCACGCCGCGCACGATCACGTCGCCCAGCTCGTCGGCGTCCGCCCCGAGCCGGGCCAGCAGATCGCCCCGTTTCAGGCCGGCCGCCACTGTGTCGTCGGCCGCGGCGAGCCGGGCGAACAGCGTCTCCCGCAGCCGGACCACACCTCGTAGGGCCACGTCGTGCGAGATCAGCCGCTCGCTGTAGCGCAGCACGCCCCGGCCGATACCGAAGGCTCGCACCGCCACGATGGCGACCATCAGGAACAGCACCGGCGGTTGCTGGGCGGCCCGGGTGATCAACCAGCCCGACACCCCGAGCAGGGCGATCGAGGCGGCCACCGCGGCGGCCCCGGTCAAGGCGGCCAGCAGCAGGCGCCAGGGGTCGGGGCGCATTGCGCGCAGGACTTCCACGAGCGGTCTCATGACGGATTCCCGATCAGACTTGGGGCGCGGCGGGCGGAAAGATCGATCACGCGATCTGCTGCTGCGATCAGCGAAGGACGGTGGGCCACCATCACCACGGTCCGGCCCCGACGCCGGAGCTCGGTCAACAGGGTCAGCACGGCCTGCTCGGACCCGGCGTCCAGATGGGCGGTCGGCTCGTCCATCACCACCAGCTGAGCCTCACTGAGCAGCAGCCGGGTGAGCGCGAGCCGCTGGCGCTGACCGGCCGACAGGCCGATACCTCCCTGGCCGACACGGGCGTCCCACTCCCCCGGAACGGTGCGCACCACGTCTTCAAATCCAGTGACTCGGGCGGCTTCCCGGATCTCCTCGACCGACGCCGAAGGACGCAGCATGGTCACGTTCTCGGTCAGCGTGCCGGGCATCAGCACGGGATGCTGCGGGCACCAGGCGATCTGACGCCACCAGCTCTCCGGTTCCAGATCGGCCAGAGCACCATCGGGCGCCAGCGTGACCTGTCCACCGCTGGGCTGCCGCAGGCCCAGGAGCACGGCGACCGCGCTGGTCTTGCCGCAGCCGCTGGGACCGGTCAGGGCCACGACCTCTCCGGGAAAGATCGTGGCGGAGAGCCCGGCCGGGGTGGCGTACGGGACACCGTCGTGCTGCACGCTGATGTTCTCGAAAGAGATTGTGGTCTGGGACAGGTCCGGCGCCGGCTGGGTACCGCGGATCGGCAGCGGCTGCTCCAACCGGTCGAACGCCTGCTGCGCCGCGGCCAGACCGTCTTGGCTGGCGTGGAAGTGCGTGCCCACCGCCCGTAGCGGCGCGTAGACCTCGGGGGCCAGCAGCAGCACGGCCAGCCCGGTCTGCAGATCCAGCGTGCCGTGCACCAGCCGCAGGCCGATGCCGACGGCCACCAGAGCCACCGACAGGGTCACCAGGATCTCCAGCGCCAGGGCGGAGAGGAAAGCCGTACGAAGAGTTTTCATGGTCGCCCGGCGATGGGCGTCACCGGCCGCGCGCACCCGCGAGGCCTGGGCGCCCGCCGTACCCAGCGCCCGCAGAGTGGGCAGGCCGGCGATCAAGTCGAGCACGTGAGTACCCAGCCGCTGCAGCGAGTTCAGGCTCCGGTCGGCCGCGTCCTGGCTGGCCATACCGATCAACGCCATGAAGAACGGGATCAGCGGCAGGGTCAGCAGCACCGTCAGCCCGGCGATCCAGTCCTCCCACCAGATCACCACCAGCACGGCCGGGGTCAAGGTGGCCGCCAGCAGCAACTGGGGCAGGTACCGGGTCAGGTAGCCGTCAAGGGCGTCCAGACCGCGCGTGGCCAGAAGAGCGGTCTCCGCGCCGTTCTGGTGCTTCAGCCCCACCTGGGCAGCAGCGTGCTGGATCAGCCGTTCGCGCAACTGTCGTACCACCGCCGTGGCGGCGCGGTGCCCGAAGCGCTCCTGCACGCCCACGAGCACTGCGCGAAGAGCGAGCACGATCCCCAGCCCGACGACCATGTCCCGGACGTCGGCGAACGACTCGCCGTCCATCGCCACCCCGGCGATGATCCGGGCCAGCAGCAGCGACTGCACCACCAGGAGTGCAGTGGTCGCCACCCCCAGACCGGTGGTGAGCACGACGTACCGACGGGCCGCCCGGGCCTGCTGCAGCAGCCGGGGATCGAGCGGTCTCATCAGCTCGTGACTTCCTGCTTCTTGGGGGTGGACCAGGGCAGACCATGGCCGGGCGGGATCTTGGCCACGCCGATCCGGTGCCGGAACACCCAGTACGTCCAGCTCTGGTAGAGCACCACCACCGGCACCATGAAGGCGGCCACCCAGGTCATCACCACCAGCGTGTAGTGGGTGGAGGAGGCGTTGTCCACGGTGAGCGAGAAGGCCGGGTCGGTGCTGGAGGGCATCACGTCGGGGAACAGCGAGCCGAACAGCAGGATCACCGCGGCCACGGTGGCCAGGGTGGTCATCCCGAAGCCCAGCCCCTCGTTCTGCCGCACCGCCGCGTACCCGGCGGTGACCAGCGCGACCGCCGCAATCACGACCAGGGCCCAGGTCCAGGGCTTTCCGTGGGCGAACTGCGTCCACAGCGCGAAGCCGCCGGCCACCACGATGGTCGGCAGGGCCAGCCGGGCCCCGATCGCGATCGAGCGGGTCCGCACCTCCCCCTCGGTGCGCAGGCCCAGCCACAGCGCCCCGTGGAAGGCGAACAGCAGCAGGGTGGTCAGCCCGCCGAGCAGGCCGTACGGGTTGAGCAGGGTGAGCAGAGTGCCGGTGAACTGCTTGTCGGCGTCGATCGGCACCCCGGCCACGATGTTGGCGAAGGCCACGCCCCACAGCACGGCCGGCACCGCCGAGCCGATCACGATCGCGTTGTCCCAGGTCCGCCGCCACCGGGGCGACTCGATCGTGCCCCGGTACTCGAACGCCACCCCGCGGATGATCAGCGCGGCCAGGATCAGCAGCAGCGGCAGGTAGAAGCCGGAGAACAGGGTGGCGTACCACTCCGGGAAGGCGGCGAAGGTGGCGCCGCCGGCCACGATCAGCCAGACCTCGTTGCCGTCCCAGACCGGCGCGATGGTGTTGATCAGTACCCGGCGCTCGGTGTCGTTCCTACCCACCACGGGCAGCAGCATGCCGACGCCGAAGTCGAAGCCCTCGAGGACGAGGTAGCCGATCCACAGCACGGTGATCAGGATGAACCAGAAGGTGACGAGTTCCACGTCTCTGCCTTTCAGTACGCGAAGCTGAGCGGGCGGTCGGCGTCGTCGTCGTGCTCGTCCGGGCTGTCCACCTCGGGCGCCCCGGCCGCGGCGTAGCGCCGGATCAGGCCGAACCAGACCACCGCCAGCCCGCCGTAGAGCAGGGTGAACACGGTCAGCGAGGTGCCCACCGTCCACGGGCCGATCATCGAGACGCCGTCCTCGGTGAGCATCCGGATGGCCGGGTCACCGTCCGGGGCGGGTGCCACCACCCAGGGCTGGCGGCCCATCTCGGTGAAGATCCAGCCGGTCAGGTTGGCCAGGAACGGGGCCGGGACGGCGACCAGGGCGAAGCGCGCGAACCAGCGTCCGGGCGTGCGGTCCCTGCGGGTCACCCACAGCCCGACCGTACCGAAGGCGGCGGCCACGAGGCCGAAACCGATCATCAGCCGGAAGTTCCAGTAGGTGGAGGCCAGGTTGGGCACGTAGTCCCGCCCGTCGCCGTACTTCTCGGAGTACTCCGCCTGCAGGTCGTTGACCCCGTCCACGGTGGCCCCGAAGTCGCCGGTGGCCAGGTACGAGTACACGCCGGGGATGCTCACCGCCCAGACGTCGCAGTGCCCCGGGCCCGGGTTGCCGATCGCGAAAAGGCTGAAACCGGCGCTGTCCTCGGTCTCGCACAGCCCTTCGGCCGCCGCCATCTTCATCGGCTGCTGCTCGAACATCAGCTTGGCCTGCCCGTCCCCGGTGATCGCCACGCCGATCCCGGCGATCAGCAGGACCACACTGGCCAGCCGGAACACCGGACGGTAGAGGTTGCTCGCCCGGTCCCTGACCATCCACCAGCCCGCGATGCCGGCCACGAAGGTGGCCGCGGTCATCCAGGCCGCGGTGATCTGGTGCGGGAACGCCCACAGCACAGTGCTGTTGGTCAGCAGGTCGAAGATGCTGTTGAGCTCGGCCCGCCCGGTCTCCGGGTTCAGCTCGACCCCGACCGGGTGCTGCATGAACGAGTTGGCCGCGAGGATGAAGAACGCCGACAGGTTCACCCCGATCGCGGCCAGCCAGATCGCGGCCAGGTGCACCCTGGCCGGCAGCCGGCCCCAGCCGAAGATCCAGGCCCCGATGAAGGTGGACTCCAGGAAGAACGCTGCCAAGCCTTCCATCGCCAGCGGGGCCCCGAAGACGTCGCCGACGAAGCGCGAGTACTCGCTCCAGTTCATCCCGAACTGGAACTCCTGGACGATGCCGGTGACCACGCCGATCGCGAAGTTGATCAGGAAGAGCTTGCCGAAGAACTTGGTCATCCGCAGCCAGCGCTCGTCGCCGCTGCGCAGCCACAGGGTCTGCATGATCGCCACCATCGGGGCCAGGCCGATGGTCAGCGGAACGAAGATGAAGTGGTAAACGGTGGTTACACCGAACTGCCATCTGGCCAGGTCGAGGGCGTCCATGGAACACACCCTGGCGGTAGGCCGCCTACCGGCTGTAGTGACTAAGGTCCCGCAGGGAGGGGACTGTCCTACTCACTCCATCGGGTGAGGCGCCCGGTCACGTGATTGACCAGTCTCAGCGAGGCCAGGGAGAGCGCCACGAACACTCCGGCCACCACCACCATCTGATCCACCAGCGAGAAGAGCAGCGTCTGGTTCAGGGCCCAGCCCAGGCCGGACTGGATGCCGTACAACTCCGAGGCCAGCACACAGGCCCAGGCCGTGCCGGCGGCCAGCATCAGGGCGCCGCGCAGGCCGGGAAGGATGGCCGGAAGGATCACGTGCGTGCGCAGCCGCAGCGGGCCCAGGCCGAGAGTGCGGGGGTAGTCGGTGACCTGGGCCGGCAGGTTGCGTACGGCGTTGGTGGTGGCCAGCAGCATCACCCAGAAGGCGCCGAAGGTCACGAACGCGATGCTGGCCGAGGTGGTGGCGCCCAGCCAGAGGGTGAACAGCGGGGACATGGCCAGCACGGGCAGCATACGCAGCACCCCAGCGACACCGCTGACGGCCTGGCGGACCGGCGCTGCTCCGGCCACGAGAAGCCCCACCGGCAGGCCCAGCCCGACCGCCAGGAGGTAGCCGCTCCAGGCCCTCACCGCGGTGGCCAGGCTGTTCTGAACCACGGCGAGAACGGCCAGAGGGACGGAGTCCTCGGCACCTTGGAGCGTTGTGGCCGGCCCCCAGCCCCCCTTGTAGAAATGGCTCAGCCCGGTGATGCCACTGGTGAGAATCTTCTGCAGCGGCGGCACCACGTTCTGGCCCTGCTCGGTGGTGGCCCCGACCAAGAGCGAGAGCAACTGCCAGAGGACGATTCCCGCGACTACGCCGGCCAACAGGGCCCGGTTGCGGGGCCGAGTCCGCAGGGCTACTCCGAACCGCCGCGCAGCAACGTCGGGTTCAGTCATCTTCAGGCCCAGCCATCTTCGGGATCGGCCAAGTACTTCAGGAGCGTCGATCGCAGAGCGTTCGCCTCGGCGTCCATCCGCAGCTCTTCACCTCTCGGCCGCTCGAAAGTGACCGGTACGTCGGCGCGCACTCCCCCTCCGGCCACCACGACCACCCGATCGGCCAGGGTGATCGCCTCGTCCACGTCGTGGGTCACGAACACGATGGTCTTGCCGGTCTCCTGCCACAACTTCAGAACCGTGCGGTGCAGGCCCGCCCGGGTGAGGTGGTCCAGCGACGAGAACGGCTCGTCCATCAGCAGAATGTCGGGGTCGTTGGCGAATACCGCCGCGATCGCCACCCGTTTGCGCATACCTCCGGAAAGCTCGCGGGGCCAGGCGCGTTCTCGGCCCCTGAGGCCGACCTCGTCGATGAAGTGCTCAACCTGAGGACGCCAGTCCCTCTCGGGAACCCTGCGGCTGCGGGGGCCGAGCGCCACGTTGTCCCGCACTCTCAGCCAGCCCGGTATCGCGTCCTGCTGAAAGACCATGCCCCGGGACATGCTCGGTCCCTGTACGGCCACGCCATGCGACGTGATGCTTCCTTCGGTGGGTTGAAGCAGGCCGGCCAGGCACCGCAGCAAGGTGCTCTTCCCTTGCCCGGAAGGCCCCAGCACGCAGAGGAACTGACCATTCAGCACGTCCAGGTCCAGACCCCGCAGCGGGACAACGGAATCGTCACCCCGGCCGAACTGCACAGTCAGCCCACGGATCTCAAAGGCCGTCATCCTTGCCACCGCAGGACCGGGGCCACCGCAGCCCGGATCAGCACGTCCAGCACGAGCGCCACCAGCCCCAGCGCGATCGCCAGAGCTAATACAGCGCCCACGTTTCCCTGCTGGGCCCGCACCGCGATCAGCCGCCCGACGCCGGCCCGGGACCCGAGCAGTTCGGCGCTCGCCTCCAGGCTGATCCCCGTGGCCAGTGCCAGCCGGAGCACCGCCACGATCGGCGGGAAGGCGCTCGGCAGCACCACCGCGCGAAACCTGGCTTTGTTGTCCAGCCCGAGGGTCGCCGCGTATTCCTCGGTGGTGGGCGGAATGTTGAGCGCCGCCGATTGCGCCACCACGCCCACCACGACGAAGCAGTAGAACGTGACCAGCGCCAGTTTGCTCAGGGGGCCGGCCCCGAACCAGACCAGGAAGAGCGGAGCCGCGACGAGCACGGGAACGGCCCCGAAGACGAACAGAACCGGCTCTGTGACGTCACGCAGCCACTGCCGGCGGGCCGATGCCAACCCCGCCAGAATGCCCAGTGTGCTGCCGATCAGCCATGCCCCCGCCGCGGTGCCGACCGTCCAGGCCAGATTCACCACGTAGCCGGACTGTCGGATGCCCAGGTATTCCAGCCCCCGGTCGCCCTGGAAGCCGTGCTGGAACTCCCAGAGCACCACGCGGGGTCCGGGCAGGACGGCGTCGTTGCCGGTGGCCAGAGCGGCCAGTTCCCACAGACCCCAGAAACAGAGGACGCCCGTGGCCCCCCAGAGGAACGGGTCGAGTGCGCGGGGTTGACGCTTACCCGACCCGGTTCCCCGGGTGACCTTCTCGACAGACAGGCTCACGGACGTCCTCAATCGGCTCTGGCAGTTGCTTTGCTGGTGTCAGACAGCTCTGGCGGGGTCAGGCTGCTCTGGCTGGTCAGGCAACTCTGACTGGTCAGGCAGCAGCCGCGGCGGCGAAGCGGTAGGCGTCCAGGTAGTTACGCCCGTCGTACTGCTCCTGGGCCTTCTTCTTCAGGTCCCCGTCCGGCGCCGCGGCCAGAGCCCGGTCCGCCTCCTTCTTGTAGCGCACCAGCGCCTCGTACACCTTCCCCGCGATGCTCAGCTCGTCGGGCTTGTGACCCTCCCGGATCACGCCCTGACCGGCCAGCACCGCCAGGTTGGCCTCGGCCACCGTCTCGTAGAAGAACGGGTCGTCGCTGTCGGTGTAGAAGTCCGTCGCATCCTCGAAGTTGCGCAACGAGTAGATGTCGTCGAACGTCCCGGCCAGCTCGGCCGCGGTGATCTCGGTGCCGGTGTAGGAGTTCAGGTACTCGACGAAGCGGCCCGCCGTCTCCTCCGGGTCGGCCTGCAGGTCGTCGATCAGGCGGTACAGCACGCTGGTGAAGCGCAGCAGCGTCTCGAAGTTCTGCTCCGCGTACTCGGTGGTGGTGACCAGCCCGGAGTAGGTGAAGCGCAGCGGCACGGTCTGCTCGTGCGGCAGGTTGTCGATCAGCTGACGCAGGTCGATCAGCGGCTCCCAGCCGTTCTGCTGCAGCTGCACCACGAACCCGGCCGACGACGGCGAGAGGAAGTCCGCCTTGCCCGCGAACCCGGCCTTCACGATGTCCGGGTTGGCCAGGAACTCGATCTTGACGTCCTTCTCCAGGTCCAGCCCGGCGGCCTCGGCCACGGTGTTGCGGAACAGCGGGCTGCCGCCGTCCACGCAGATCAGCTTCTGCCCCTTCAGCTGCGCCATCACCGCGGTCAGGGCCTCGGTGAAGTCCTTGCCGTCGGCCATCTCCTGGGCGACCGTGCGGTACTTACCCTTCGGCGCCACGATCCGGTAGACGTACGACACGTCGCTCACCGCGAACCCGACCACGTTCTTCACGTTGTCGATCTGGTTGGCCACCGTCGGGACGTAACCGCCGCCCAGCTCGACCTGACCGTTGACCAGCGGCGTCAGATTGCTCAGGAGGTCCTGCTGGGCGCCGTAGGGCTCGGGCGTGATGGAGATGCCCACCGCCTTGTAGTAGCCCACGTCGATCCCGGCCACCCCCAGCAGCTCGTCGCCCCAGGGAGGGAAGGCGGCCTTCACCGTCACCTGCGGGATGGAGTTCCCCGGCGCCGCCAGGCCGGGCGAGGCCGTGAACGCGGCCCCCTCACCGCCGGCCGACGACGGAGCCTGGGCGCACCCGTTCAGCACTGCTGCCGCACCCGCCGTGATGGCGGCGAGCAGGGTGCGGCGGCTGACGTTGTTCAACGCTGGTCCCTCTTCCCTCGGGTCTGGCCTCGGATCCCGGCCTGGCGTACCGACGGGGACACGAGCCCCACCGGAACGGCCCAACTACAGCAGGTGCACGCCGTGGGCGTCGATGTAGGCGGATGACAACGGGAAGCGGTTGATCTTGTCAGGGGAGCCGTGACCGGTCTCACATGTGACACGGGATGCCGTGCTGACACAGAGTAATTCGCAATACTCACAGTGCTTTCACGGCTAACAAACCTGTTGCATACGTTGCACACGCAACCACTGGTCTCGTTTCATGTACGCCGTGACCCCCGACGACGCCACGACGAAGACTGACGACACGCCCCGGCTCATCACCACCGAGGTGCCCGACAGCCCGAGCGGGCTGGACGACGGGCCGATCGGCGAGGAGAGCCCCGACGCGAACGACCGCAACCCGTTCTCGCCCCGCTCCGACGTCTCCGGCGACCCCCTGGACCTCGAGCAGGGCCTGCCCGACGACGCACCGATCTTCAAGGGCGCCCGCAACGAGGGGGACGACGAGTACCTGCCGCTGTCCACCCTGCGGCAGGCCACGGCGGCCCGGAACCTGCGCACCGCCGCCGCCCCCACCCCGGACGCGGCCTCGCTGACCATGACCGAGGTGACCAAGCGGCTGCGCTCCCTCGGCTTCCGGATCCGCAGCACCGGCGAGCGTGACCAGGCCATCCGGGCGTTCAAGACCGGCTGGTTCAAGCTCGGCCCCTCGCTGATGGACGGGACGGTGGCCAACAGCATCCTGGGCCCCAAGGCGAGCAAGGCGATCGACCTGGCGTACGAGCGCGACAAGGACGGCCTGACCACCATGTCGCCGCACTTCTCGTTCATCGAGGCCCGCTGCAAGTGCGGGGGCAACTTCACCGACTGCCGGCGGATCTGGCCCACCCGGCAGTCCGTGATCGCCGCCGAGGCCCTGCGCACGACGTTCTTCCCGCGCGGGCTCACGCCGGTGTCGTGGTGCCGCTGCACCGGGCACAACCGGTACGTGGGCGGGGCGTCCTCATCGCGGCACCTCAAGGGCGACGCGATCGACATCCCGCACACCGTGTCGCTGCGCCGGATCAAGACGCTGGGCATCTTCACGGGCATCGGAATCAACCGCGGAGACGGCAACGCGCAGCACGTCGACCTGCGGCCGGGCTCGGCGACGGCTCCGACGGTCTGGTACTACGCCTGATCCGGCTGGCGGTGCGCCTGGCTGTCGGGCGGTGCGCCTAGCCGTCCGGCAGTACGCCTAGCCGTCCGGCAGTACGCCTAGCCGTCCGGCAGTGTGCGTGGCTGTCCGGCGGCGCAGCTGAGCTGGCTGCCAGCACGCTCGTGCCCGTTCAGCGGGGCACCTGAGCTGTTCGGTAGCACGCACGAGTCACCAGGCAGCACACCTGAACTGTCTGGCAGCACGCTCAAGCCTCAGGCAGCACGCCCGAGCCGTCCGGCAGCACGCTCAAGCCTCAGGCAGCACGCCCGAGCCGTCCGGCAGCACGCCCGAACCCGCCCAACAGCACGCTGGAACCCGTCCAGCCGCCAAACCAAGTCGCACCAGCACCGGCGATAGATGTGCATGCACGTCGGCACACGCAGCGGGCCGGGGAACCTCTTTCCCGGCCCGCCGCACCTTTCCTGGCACACCTTCCGGCACTCACGCCCTCGTGTCCGGCGCCCTTGCGCCCTGCCGACGCCCCTCCCGGCCCTCCCCAGCTCCAGCCCTCCTGCCCCAGCACCCTCCTGCCCCAGCACCCTCCCGCCGCAGTCCCCCCGCCGCGGTCCTCCTCCTGCCAGATCCATCTAACGGCCGCCCCTCCCACCTCCTGTCCTCCTGCTTCAGCCCGCCCAGGTTGCAACCCTCCGGCTCCCCTCCAGCTCCAGCCCTCTCCTGCTCCAGCCCTCTCCAGCTCCAGCCCTCTCCTGCTCCAGCCTCCCAAGCTCCGCCCTCCGCCATCTCCAGCCTCCCTAGCTCAGCCTCCCCAAGTCCGCCCAAGCTCAGCCCTCCCCAGCTCCAGCCTCCGCGGGCGTCTGTGCACCTGGCCTGATTCCCCGATTGCAGACACGCGCCCCACTCAGCCGTCCACGAGAGCCGCCCGACTACCCGAGCTGCTCCTGTGCTGTCGCGAAGCGAGCCTCAGAAAGGGGGCTCGCCGTATTCAGGGAAGACGCCGGTTGCCTGACCCCAGGGAGCCTGTGGAGGTCGAGCCAGGGGTGGCCTGATCGCGGACTTGGCTGCTTGCTTCGCGGACTGCTTGGCTGCTGCTCGTCGAAGCCGGTCCTGGCGATCGGCCTGCCACTGCAGATCACGGCTCCAGCGGCGGGTGCGACGGGCCGTGCGCTCGGCCGAGGACATCAGGTCGATCCGTGTCAGAGTCTCGTCCTCTGCCGGGAGCGCGGGGGCCTTGGTGGGCAGACTCCAGCCGGGCATACCCGGCAGGCACGCGGGCGAGCTCGCATGACCGGTGCCGTCGGGGGTGGTCCAGATGATGGTGCCTGGTGGATAGGGCTCGCTGGCTCGGGCCGGGCGGGCTTGCCATCCCCCGAAGGTCTTCAGGCGGTGGTGCCCCCGGCAGGCCGGGTGCAGGTTACAGGCGCACGACACCCCTCCACGCTCGAAAGGCTGGAGATGATCGAGATCGCAGCGGCTGGCTGGGGTGCTGCAGCCAGGGAAAGTGCAGACCGGGTAGCGCGCGGCAACCTGATTGGTGAGGGTCCGCCCCGGCCTGTAGCGGTCGGCCTGAGGTTGCTGGTGGTCCAGGCCGACCGGGCATGAGGTCTCGTCAGCGTCAGGGGGTGCGTGAGTGCAGGCGGTCGGCAGCACCAGGAGCGTGACTTGGCTCGGCGCGACGGCCAAGCGGCGGGCATGCTCGGCACTGATCACCCCGTGGCCTTGTAGGAGACCAGGAATCTGATCCAGTCCGAGCAGGGTGGCGTCGGTGATCGTCACTACGAGATGCGCGCCGCGGCCCTTGCCCCGGGGCAGGTTCGGAATCTCCCACCAGGCCGGGATCATTCCTTGTGGCACCGGAGGAAAGCCCGGATCCCGCAACGGGTTGTAGTTGTCGGCGGCTGTCGGCTGCACGTCTTCCTCCTCGTACCAGCGGAAGGAGTCTGCGCCAGACTGAGCCGAGCGAGCTTCACATTCTTCGTCGGTGGCTGGCTCGGCCTCGGCGGCCGGAGCGTCCGGATGCGCGGCGGGGCCGGGACCTGCGGTCGGCGCTCCGGTTTGATGGGGAGGCTCTTCGGGGCAGCGTTGCTCGCGGGAGTGCTCCTGACGGGCGGACTGCTCGCGGGAAGACTGCTCGCGAGACGACTCCTGGCGGCAAGCCCCCTCGCGGCACGACTGCCCGCGAGACGACTCCTGGCGGCATCCCCCCTCACGGCACGCCCCCTCACGGCACGCCCCCTCACGGCACGCCCCCTCACGGCACGCCTCCCCGCGGCACGACCTCTCACCGGAAGGCTCTTCGTGGGCGGGGCCCTTCCCGGAAGGCTCGTCTGTGGGCAGGTTTTTGGCTGAAGGCTTGTGGTGGAGGGTGGTTGCCTGACCCGTTTGCTCAGCCAGATCTTCGTCGCGTGCTTCGTTGCGGGGGTCGGGAACCAGAGGAATGTGCACCCCCTCCGACAGGGCATGCACCAGCGCCGCCAGCACGTCCGCACGCCGCTGGGCATGTGTACGGCCGTCCGGCACACCGTCTTCGGCGGCTCGGTCACGGGCCGCGTCGGCGGCCGCATCGAGGAAGCCGTCCAGCAACTGCCCGGCCTCGGCCGAGACCAGGGCGGTGATCAGGGCCATGCCGTCGGGCTGGGCCTCGACCTGTACGTGCCGACCGCGCAGGGCCTGGGCGTGACGGTCGTTCCCTCCGTCCGGATCGAGCTGCAGCAGCAGCCTGACGATCAGCCGATCCAGCTCCCCGTAGGTCAGGTCCGGAGCCTGGGCCGCCACCATCGCCTCAAGCAGCCGCCAAGCATCGTTCCCCGGCTCGAGCTGGGGCCGGGTCTCACTCGCAGTGTGCAACTTGCTCGTGACCAGACGGGCTCGGCCGGCATCGATGCGCCCCTGCTCCAGCAGGGCGAAGATCCGCGGCAGATCGTGCACCAGCCCCAGCGCGGTCTGCACCTCGGTGCCAGCAGTGAGGGGGTGACAGTTCATCTCCGGGGCCAGGCGCGAAGACACCAGCCGGCGCGAAGAGATCGAACTGGCTGAATCGCGCCCGTCCGAGCCACCCGAGCCATCTGAGCCGTCTGGATCTTGGTCATCGCGGGCACCACGGCGGCGGACGGCCGGAACTCTCTCTACGGCCGCGACCAGAGCACGCATCTGGGCCGCCTGGAGACGCCGGATAAACAGCTCCCCCGCCATCAGACCGGTAACCCACGCATCGGGGCTAGTCTCAGGCCGTGATGAGGCCGAGGGGCACAACGACGCGGGCGAAACAGGAGCCGTAGCGGATGGGACGGGCTCGGCTGATTCAAAGAGCTTGGTCGGCTCAGACAGCCGGGCGGACTGGGCTGAGCCAGAAGGTTCAGGAGATTGGACCGGCGCGGCCGACTCGGCAAGGTCCGCTGACTCGGCCAAGTCGACAGCCACTGCGAGACCGACAAGCTCGGCGATGTCCGCAGACTTGGCAAGGTCGGCAAGGTCGGCAAGGTCGGCGGGCTCGGCAGGGCCGGCAGACTCGGCGACATTGGCAGACTCGGCCTTATCGACTGTCTCAGTTACACCTTCAGACTCCATCACACTGGAAGCCCCAGCTACACCGCCAGGTTCAAATGCGCCGCCGGACTCAACTTGCCCCCCTGAAGCCGCCAGCGCGCCGACCTCCTCCAGCAGCCATTCGAACACCCCCACACTCAGCCCTGGAACACGCCCCTCGAAGCTGCCTTCTGCCAGCGCTCCCACGTGAACACCCCCAGAACGTAGGCACTTTTACGGCCCCCACCGCGACAGAACCAGACTAAACCCCACCACCGACAACCTTGCCGACCGCTACTGAAGCCGGCTCCGAACGCTCGGCATCATGAGGGACAAGTGCATGCGCAAAGCGAAGAGGGACTGCCCGGCCAACCGGACAGTCCCTCTTCGTCAAAGCCTTTCACCCGCCGACCAGAGCCACCACCAGAGGCCCCTTCAGAGACCGGCCGGCCAGCTGAGTTTCGAACCAGCTCAGTTCTGGAAAGCCTTGGTTCTGGACAGCCTCAGTTCTGGACGGCCTCCGTGCTGCTCGACGTCAGCCCGCCGTTGTCCGCACCGGTCAGGTCGATCCTGCTGGCCCCGCTGCTATTGGCGTCACCCTCCGGCCCGTCCTCGGCGGCCGCCAGTTCCACCCCGACCTCGGCCCAGGCGCTCTCGACGATCGCGCGGCCCTCGGCGCCGAACAGTTCCTCGGCCCGGGCGACGCTGATCGTGGCGAACTCAGAGAAGGTGGCGGTGGTGGTGAGTTCCTCGCTGGACAGGGTGGCGAACCAGATGCGGCCGGCCTTTTCCCAGGCGTAGCCGCCGAACCCGACCGCGGCCAGGTAGAAGGCGCGGTTGGGGATGCCGGAGTTGATGTGGACGCCGCCGTTGTCCTCGTCCGTCTCCAGGTAGTCGGCCATCGAGGCGGGCTGCGGGTCGCGGCCCAGGTTCGGGTCGTCGAAGGCGGTGCCGGGGGCCTTCATGGAGCGCAGGGCCACCCCCTGCACGGCGCTGGTGAGCAGCCCGGCCCCGATCAGCCAGTCGGCCTCCTCCGCACTCTGGCGGGGCTCGGCCGAGTACTGCTTGACCAGGCTGCCGAACACATCGGCCAGGGACTCGTTGAGGGCGCCGGACTGGTGGCTGTACACCAAGTCGCGCACGGCCCCGATGACACCGTGCGCCAGCTCGTGCCCGATCACGTCGAGCGAGACGGTGAACCGGTTGAACAGGGCCCCGTCCCCGTCACCGAACACCATCTGCTCGCCGTTCCAGAAGGCGTTGTCGTAGTCGCGGCCGTAGTGCACCGTGGCGTCGAGCGGGAGGCCGTTGGCGTCGATCGAGTTGCGGCCGAACACCTCCCACCAGAACGTGAAGGTGGCGCCCAGACCGTCGTAGGCCTCGGTGACGGCCACGTCGGGGACCGGGTCGCCGCCCTCGCGCAGCACCTCGGTGCCGGGCAGGGAACGCCGGTTCTCCGCGTCGAAGACGGTGCGGTTGGGCGTGGTGTCCAGGGCCTCGGCGGCGGTGCCGAACCGGGCCAGCGGCTGGGCCACCCGGGCGCTGCGCAGCTGCCGGTCGATGCTGAGGTCGACCAGGGCGGCCTCACGCAGCTCGGCCGGACCGCTCTCGGCGATCCGCTCGAGGATGTAGGGCGGAAGGACGTGGTGCAGACCCAGATGCGCGACTGCTCTTTCTGTTGCGTTCATTTCGCTCCCCCTTGGCTCACGAACAGGACGACAGCAGGTCGATCAGGGTGTCCATCGCCGGGTCCTCGAAGGGCTCGGTGACGGTCAGGGAGTGACTGGCTGATCCTTCTTGCACGGTCAGGTGATAGGTGTAACGGTCACCCGCGGTGGGTGGTGTCGGTTCCGGCGGCTGCCGGCCGGAGAGGACCGCCCGTGCGGCCGACTCCAGTTGTTCTGCCTCATTTTTGGGAAGGCTACTGGTGTCCACCGACAGTTTGCGGCCGAGCCCCGGAACAGCGGCGAAACCGCCACTGCGGTTCAGGTTGATGAGCATCGTGACTCTCCCGCTGATTCACCTCGAGGTCAGGGCACGTGCAGACGGCAGAGAACCCGACCCCAGTGGGAGGGGGTCGGGACCGCTGCGGTGAAGCCGGAGACCTCCACCGACCACGGCCGGTCGGGGTCGATCTCCCCCGCGAGCAGGTCGACCCAGGTGCCGTCGAGGGGGAACGGAGTGGTCACCACCTGGTCGACATCGGCGAAATTGAGCACGACGACGATGTTCTCGACCAGAGCACCACCGGCCCACCGATGAAAGACGGCGGTGCGGGCGTTTGTGTCGACACCGATCCCCTCCGGACGGGGCCCGGTGTCGGCCTCCGGCCAGAACCGCGGGTACATGAACTCCGAGCGCAGGGCCGGGTGCCGGGTGCGGATCCGGGCCAGGGCGCCGTGCAGTGCGGTGAGCGAGCGGCCGATCCGGTCTCCGGCGATCTTCCAGCGCAGCGGCCGCGGTGTGACCCGGCGGCCGGTGTCGTGGTCGTTCTCGGGCAGGTAGTGCTCCTCGCCGAACTCCTGCCCGTTGTGCACCAGTGGAACCGCGGTGGAGGTGAAGAGCGCGATCAGGTACGGCTGCACCCGCCACCAACTGCCCGGTGCGCCGACCTCGTCCTTGGCTCCGGCTCTCTGGTTCACGTGCGAGTGGTCGTGGTTACTCAGGTACAGCGTGGGCGCCTTGCGCTTGTCCTGCAGGAACCGGCGGTTGTTCAGGGCCGGCAGCAGCCGCTCGTCGAAGCCACCGGTCCACAGCCACTCGAACGTCAGCTCGTGCAGCGAGTTGTCCCAGAAGCTGTGCGTGTCGGTGGCGTTGGTCAAGGTGACCGCACTGGCGTCGATGTGCTCGACGGTGAAGGTGAAGTTCTGTTCCTCGCGCTCCTGCAGCCACTCCTGCATCGAGGAGAGCAGGCGAGGCAGGCCGCGCAGGTCGCCCGGCACGTAGAAGTTCACCGTGTTGTCCAGCCGGATCCCGTCCAGCCCGAACTGCCCGGCCCAGTAGGTGCACACGTCCAGGACCAGGTCGTTGGTGCACTCGGCGGCGAAGTCCAGATCCTGCAGCCCGGTGAACGAGCCGCCGAAGGTCGCGGCGGTGAACGGGCAGGTCTGCGGGTCCTGGTACAGCTGCGGGTAGGGGAACTCGCGGCTGACGTGGTTGAACACCCCGTCCATGATCACCTGGATACCCCGGTCGTGGCAGGCGCTGATCAGGTTCTTGAGGCGGGAGAGCTTCTCGGCCGGGGTGTCGGGAGCGTCTGCGTAGCGGGCCTCCAGCGCGAAGTACTGGAACGGTTCGTAGCCCCAGTCGAAGTCGCGATTGCGCCACGCCGTCCAGGGCATGAAGAGGATGGCATTGATCCCGACGGCGGCGAGGTGGTCGAGCTTGTCGTGGACGGCGTCGAGCGGGGCCCGTGAGCCGCGGTAGCCGGCGGTGAAGTCGTCCGGCATCAGTTCGTAGACGATCAGGTCTTGTAATTGAAGACGTTTGTGGGCCAGGGGGCGCACAGTGTTCTGGGCCGGGCTGCTGCCCCCGACCACCACACCGGAACGAAGCTCACCGAGGCCGCTGTAGCGCGCACACGGGTCGGCCACCCGGCGGGTGCTGTCGTTGTGGAAGCGTACGTCGTAGGCGTATTCGTAGAACCCGGCCGGGACCGGGCCGGGGGTGGTGGCCGTCCAGAACTCCCCGCGGGGATCCGACGCGTCTCTGGTCATCTGCAGGGGCGCAGCGCCGGGGGCGGCGAACGTGCCGGTCACCTCGAGCGACTGGATGCCCGGGTCGACACCGGCCGGGAAGAACAGCCGGAACTCCAGGGCCGCGGCGTCCGGGTCGTCACCGACCGGCCAGGCCCCGCACCGCTCGGCCATGTAGCTCATCGCAGCCACGCCTGACTTCCTCCTCCGCCGCCGGGGGTGGGGTCCGGCCTCTCATGATCCACGGGATCGGCGGCCGACGGGTCAGTATCACGATGCTCGTTCGGGCCGTTCGCCGCCGGGACCGTTCGGGTTCGGCTCCGCCCGCCTGGGCCCGACTCCAGAACCCGCTCCAGAACCAGCGCCAGGACCGGCTCCAGAACCATCGCCAGGACCGGCTCCAGAACCAGTTCCGCTCGGGGCGCCGGCCCCGGACGTGGTCTGGTCATTGGACGAGTCCCGCATCTCGGGGATCACGGGTGCACCAGGCTCGGAACGGGTCGGCCCGGAAACGCTCTGCGACTCCTGCTCCCCGTGGGTCTCCTGATCTCCGCGGGTCTCCTGATCTCCGCGGGCCTCCTGATCTCCCTGAGCCTCCTGCGCACGCAAGGCCTCTTTGGCCTGGGCCCGGGCGAGCCGACGACGGCGGCGCGCAGTGGCGTTCTGACCGCCGTGCTCGAAGCCCACGTCGACCCATTCGAAGTCCTTGGTGCGCTGGGCCCGGGCGTAGCTGCGGTAGGCGCGCTGATCGGCGTCAGTGAGGTCGACGTCGTCGGTGAAGGGGGTGAGCAGGGTGCGGGGGAAGAGCTCACGCACGCGCACCACGTTGGCCTCGGCGCAGATCAGCAGGGCCACCACGGCCAGGTAGATCCAGGCGATCAGGCCCAGGACGATGGCGAACACCCCGTTGGTGGCGTCGGCCTGACGCACCACGCTGCCCACGTAGACCGTGCCGAACTGCTGCAGGGCCTGCCACACCAGGGCAGCTGCGACGGCGCCGGGCAGCACGTCGCGCCGGCTGAGCCGGCGGGTGGTGCCCCACCGGAACAGGAACATGAAGAACAGGGTGATCAGGGTGATACCGGCCAGGCCGGAGGCCAAGCGCAGGACCTCGTTGAAGTTGAGCAGGTCGGCGAACCCGTTGACGTTGGTGCCGATGCTGCCCAGGCTGCCGGTGACGATGAAGGTCAGCGCCCCCACGGCGAGCAGGAAGAGGCTGCGCACCCGGGCGGCGATCGGGTTGGGCCGCCGGTTGCGGGGCACCGCCCACATCGTGTTCATCGCGTTCTGCGTGGCGTTGGCCACGCCGAGGGCACCGTAGATCGAGCCGACCAGGCCGATCGCCACCGCGGTGGCGCTGCCCCGCAGCCCCCGCGGGTCGCCCAGCTGGTCGCCGATCACCGGGAACTGGCTCAGGGCGGAGTCGAGGATCTCGCGCTGCAGGTCGGGGTTGCCCTGCAGGATGAAGCCGAGCACCGAGGCCAGGAGCAGCAGGAGCGGGAACACCGACAGGAAGCCGTAGTAGGTGATCAGCGCGGCCAGGTACCCGCCCTGGTCGTCGAAGAACTTGTACACGACGGCCAAAGGGAATCCGACGACCCGGTGCTTCTGCTGGAACCGGTCCACCCGGTCGTGCAGCCGCTCCGCCCGCTCACCGACCGACACTCGCCCACCACACCTTTTCCGAAGGGCGTGGTCGCGCCCACTGCCAGGGCTACCAGGATGCCGGTACGCGGCGGCCCCGGCACCCCGAAGGCCTGCGGGTCACTCCAGGTCCATGTGCTTGCGGGCCAGCTCGTCGCCGGCCTCGACCGCAGCCACGAGCAGGGCCATGCCCTCCTCCTCGCGGTCGGTGGCGCGCAGCAGCAACGCCAGGTTCAGGCGGCAGTTGGCATCGCCCAGGCTCAGCCCCATGCGGTAGGCCGCCTCGGCCGCCTCGGAGTTGTCGGCCACCTCGTAGAGCAGGTTGCCCATCGGCAGGAAGCACTCGACCTCGAGGGCCTGGGTACCGTCGCGCAGCACGGCCAGGGCCTCGGCCGCGCGCCCCTGCTCGAGGTACATCTCGGCCAGCGGCGGGCGGGTCGGCGGATACAGGGTGAGGCCGCGACTGAGCAGCCCTTCGGCCTCCCGGGCGCGTTCCTCTTCCCACAGCCGCACGCCCAGCACACCGGCCGCCAGATCGCTGCCCTGCCCGACCGCCGCCCGCAGCAGCTCGAACGACTCGATGCGGTGCCCGCGGTCACTCAGGATCCAGCTGGCGCCGATCGCGCCCTTGGCGTCACCCTCGGCCCAGGCCTGCCGGTACGCCTCGAGCGCGGCGTCGACGTCGCCCAGGTCCTCGAGGGCGCGGCCCAGGCAGTAGGCCGCTCCCGGCTCACCTGCGGCCAGCGCCGCCCCGAACGCCTCGGCCGCCTCGGACCGGCGGCCCAGCTGCATGTAGGTGTTGCCCAGGTTCAGCTGGGCCGAGGCGTCACCGGCCAGCGCCGCCGCCCCGAACAGGCGCAGCGCCTCGCGCAGGTGGCCACGGTCGGCCGCGGCGCACCCGGCCCGGACGAGGGCTCCGGGTTCGACGGGATCACCGCATTCACTGGTACTGGTGGACTGCGTCATCGGGGGGCTCCTTCTTCACGTTCGTTACCCTGTTCGGCCGGAGCCGGGCAGAAGCCAACGTGACTCCTGACACGCTCCCGCTGAACAACATTCGCGCCTGCGAGAGCGCCCGAAACGGTCAGATGGAACACATCCACACCGAGCGGGACCTCCCCGGCAACAGCCTTCCGCCTACCCTCCTGCATCACCGGGGCACCAGGACCCCAGAGGTACCGTGCATCCGAAACGACACGATTACCTCCTGTCTCGCAGTACTTTTCACCGCAGGCCGGTTCCAGCACCACCGATACTAGGCGCCCCGGCCGGCAATCTCGCCCCCAGAAGCGAAATCTGTGGATAACCGCGAGGGCGTATCCCCGCCCCCTCGGCGTTTCGGCAATCGGCCGACCACACAAGCCATCTCGACACCGAACCATGCAAGAGTGCCGATTCGCCCACCGCCGGTCATCGCCGCTCAAGGCGCGTCATCGCCGTCAAGGTCAGCCATCAGCAGTCATCGCCCTCAAAGCCGGCCCATCACCGTCAAGGCCAGTCATCGCCGGTCACGCCCGCTCGCAGGCGATCCCGTCCTGGTCCAGGTCCAGGCCCTGGTTGGCCCCGTAAAGGGCTGTACTACGGCCAAAATCCACCACCGGCGACGACAGTCCCGGCCCGTCTTCGGCACCGGAGCGCCGCTCGTCGCGCCGGGGCGCGGGCACGTCCACCGCCTCGGGCAGGCCGACCCCGTGCGGATACTCGGCGACGAGCCGGTCGCAGTTCTTGAAGCGGGGGGCCGTCTCCTGGGTCATCTGGGTGGCCTCGACGGGCGGTGCATACTTCTCCTTCTGCACCGTTCGCGGGCCCGGAATCTCCGGCGTACGCGTGCCTTCGACAACCGGCGCCCCGGACCCGAGACCGGCCGGTCGGAGCTGGGAATCACCCGGCAACAGAGCAGCATCGGACATTCGCGGCACCCAGCTGATCGCTCCCACGGCGAGCGCGACCACACCGGCCGCGCACAGCACAGCCGGCCAGGGGTGGCGGGTCGAGGGGGTGGGCACCCACAGCTGCCAGCCCGGAGGAAGCGGTCCCCATTCCGGATCCGGCTCCCAGTCGGGCGGTGGCACCCAGCCCCGGGGAGGGCGGGGCCAGTGCGGCGGCGGGTTGAAGCTCCAGCCATCGACCATCTGCGGCCTCCGATCGGCGACGGAACACCGAACGCGCCTCGGCTCCCACTGACCACGCTAGGCAGCACCTGTCTCCCGTGCCACGTACAGCCTCAGGAACAGCCCGTTCTCCTGACGCCCACGCCCGCCGAGAGGCCGATGACGAACCGCCCCGCCGACCGCACCGCCCAGCCCGTCAGCCTGCGGTAGTCGGGTGGGGGTGGACGCCAGGAAGGCAGTTGCGGTGACTCGTGCCTGTTCAGGGCTGCCAGCATGCCGAAGCGGCTGTCGGTGAACACGCGCGGAACAGAGCGCAGCCGACCCGCCCCTCCAACACAGCCAACCCGTCGGCCCCTCCAGCACAGCCGATCCGCTGGCCCCCAGCACACCGACCAGTCACCCCTCCAGCACAACCAACCCCGGCTTCTCCGCCAGCCCCCTCAACCCCTTCAACCCCAGGTACTGCAAAACAAGAGCCGGCGACCGGGTCTCCCCCAGCCGCCGGCCGCCCTCGCCAGGAAACGACGAGGTCCGCGCTTCCTCGGTACACATGGTCCACCCGGTACCAGGTGGACCATGTGTACACATCGCGAGGTGGTCAGATCACCAGCGGCCGCGCTCCGGCGGCTTCTGGTAGTGCCGGCGCAGCGCCTTGTGCATGATCTTGTGCTTGCGCAGTTCCTCCTGCCGCAGCCGGGCGTCCCGGCGCACCTCCTGCCGGAAGCCCTCGGCCACCAGGGCCCGGTACGACTCGAACCGTTCCAGGTCCAGGTCGCCGTTCTCGATCGCGCTGATCACCGCGCAGCCCGGTTCGACCGAGTGGCCGCAGTCGGAGAACCGGCAGTCCTGCGCCAGCTCGGTGATGTCGGCGAAGGTCTGGTCCAGCCCGGCCGCGGTGTTGATGCCGACGCTGCGCAGCCCCGGCCCGTCGATCACGTAGCCGCCGGCCACCGGGTGCAGTTCCCGGGTGACCGTGGTGTGGCGCCCCTTGCCGTCGCGGCGCAGGGCGTTGACCCGCATCACGTGGTCCCCCGACAACGCGTTGACCAGGCTGGACTTACCGGCGCCGGAGGGCCCGAGCAACGCCACCGTGCGTCCCCCGGCGAACAGCGCCGCGATCGGGGCCAGCCCGTCGCCGGAGGCCGAGGACACCGGCAGCACCGGGCAGGCACTGAGCGTCTGCAGTTCGGCCGCGATCCGCGCCGCCTCGGGCTCGAGGTCGGCCTTGGTCAGGATCACCACCGGTTCGGCCCCGCTGGCCCAGGCCAGGGCCAGGAGCCGGGCGATCCGGTTGCGGTCGGGGTCGGGCACCAGTCCCTCGACCACGGCGACCACGTCGACGTTGGCGGCCAGGGTCTGGCGGCGGGCGCTGCCGTCGGCGTCGGCCCGGGTGAGCAGGGTGCGGCGGGGCTCGACGCTCTCCACGGTGATCCGCTCGTCCGGCCAGAACCGCAGCCGGACCCGGTCACCGGTGGTCGGGGCGGCGTCCGGGTCGTCGTGGACGGCGGTCAGCAGACCGCCTCCCCAACTGGCCCGCACGGTGCCCAGGGAGCCCAAGGAGACCGAAGAGCCCGACGGCTCACCGACGTCCGCAAGCAGTTGGTCTTCGTTCTGGACCGGCGTGAGCTCGACCGTGGCGACCCCTCGGTCGACGCGGACCACGACACCGGGTCGCAGGTCGTTACTGATGGTGCTGGAATCTGAGCGCGTTGAAGTCACGGGTGGTACCTCTCGGAATGAGGTGCCCCCTGCCGTCGGCGGTGAGCGACGGTCAGGCGGGCGCGGGAGGAGCGGACGGAGGGGTGCACGCGCAGGACTGCGCGGGACGGCCGTCCCAGGTGGGCTCGGACATCTCGACCTCCTCCCCTGCGCCACGAAGGCGCGTCGCTACGACTCCCGCGCCACGACCGGTTCGCCCGGTGTGGCTCGGGGATGCTCGCCGGGCTGTTTCCCGGCGCACTTCCAAGGTAGGCAACTGCGGCGACGATGTCGCCTGATTTTCCGGCGGGGACGTCGGGCAGCCTCAGCGGTCGCTGTCCTCGGTGGGGTCGGAGTCGATGGTGGACGTCCGCCACGACTGGACCGCCGGGTTCGGCTTGGTCTCGGGTCCGGTCCGGATCGGCGGGAACGGCTCGTCGTCGGCCGGATCGACCGGATCGGCCTCGGGTACCGGCATGGGGACGACGGGCTGGGCGAACGTCGGACGCGGATCGAGCGGGGTGAGGGTCTCCGGCGGCTCAGGCACCGTCTCGGCTGCTTCCGCAACGTTCTCCGGCAGCCCGGCCACTGCGGCCTCGTGCCGCTCACGCACCCGCGCCCGCGCCTCGATCCGGTCGGGGGTAGGCCAGCGCTCGTCGATCGCCGCGTTCAGGGCCGCCCCGATCAGCACCGCGATCGCCAGGAAGTACAGCCAGATCAGCACCACGATCGGGGTGGCCAGGGGGCCGTAGATGGAGGTGCCGCCGACCGACTCGTTCAGCGCCCAGCGCAGCACGAAACTGGTCAGCACCCAGATGGTCAGCGCCAGAAGCGCCCCCGGCACGTCGCGGTACCAGCGCGAGCGGATCGGCGTGGAGAGGTGGTAGAGCCCGGCGATGCCGGCCACGGTGGCGAACGAGACCACCGGCCAGTACACCCAGTCCGAGCCGCCGATGTCGCCCAGGGTGTTCCAGCCGGCCCCGTACAGCACCCGGGAGAGCCAGCCGGGCCCGATCAGGACCAGCGGGATCACCACGATGCCGACCACCAGGGCCAGGCAGTAGAGCGAGAACGAGAGCACCCGGGTCCGGACGATGCCGCGCAGCCCGCCCAGCCCGTACATGATCGACACGGTGTCCAGGTAGACGTTCAGCACCCGCGAGCCCGACCACAGCGAGAGCACGAAACCGAGCGAGACGATGTCCGCCCGGCCGGCCCCGACGACCTGGTCGAAGGTGGGCAGGATGACCGAGCTGACGCTCTCCGCGGTGAGGAAGGTCAGGGTCAGCTCGCGCAACCGGCCCCGCAGGTCGCCCACCGCCTCGGCGCCCATCAGGTCGCCCACGAAGCCGATGCTGCCGACCAGCCCGAGGACCAGCGGGGGCAGCGAGAGCAGGGCGAAGAAGCCCACCTCGGCGGCCAGGCCGGTGACCCGGTAGCGCAGGCAGATCCGGGTGGTCTCGGTGGTCAGCCACCACAGCAGGGCCAGGAGCCGGCGGACGGAGCCCAGGGCCGGAGGTTGCGCCGCTGTCACCGGCACCACTCTCCCCCTCGCGCCCGCATCGGTGACCACGCCGGTCACCGTACCTATCTTTCCCAGCCGGTCAGTAACGCATCGGCCGGGCTGCCGCCGACCTGGTGACCAGGACCACGCGAGACCGAGATCCGCCCGAGATCCGCCCGAGACGCCCGCGTGACCTGACACCCGGGAGGAGCGGGCGACACGACTCGCCGTTGAGGTGGGCTTGTTACCGGCTTGTCGGTGTACCGGGGTGTCGGTCGGTACGGTGACGTTCGTGGCCGAATCCGACGACGCACTGAATCTGGTGCCCGCGCCGGCCGACCGCGACGTGTTCTCCGAGGACCAGGTGCTGGTCGAGGCGGTCGAACGGCACGAGGGCAAGGCCCACCTGGCCCGGCTGCGCGACCTGGGCCGCCTCGCCGGGGCACCGCGCTCGCTGGGCTGGGCCGACGCGGTCGACCGGTTCCCGCCCACCCTGCGTACCCACGACCCGCACGGGCGCCGGGTGGACGAGGTGGAGTACCACCCGGCCTGGCACCGGCTGATGCAGTCCGGGGTGCGGGCCGGGCTCACCGCCGCCGCCTGGGACAGCTCCGCCCCGGTGGCCGCACACACCGGCCGGGCCGCCGCAATGATCGTCTGGTCGCAGGTCGAGGGCGGCCACCTGTCCTCGCTGAGCACCAGCTACGCGGCCGTCCCCTCGCTGCGGATCGACCCCGGGCTGGACGCGATCTGGCGCCCGCGGCTGGCCGCCCGCTCCTACGACTCGGCCTTCCGGGCCCCCGGCGAGAAGCTCGGCTGCCTGGCCGGGATGGCGGTCACCGAGCGCCAGGGCGGTTCCGACCCGAAGGCCGGCACCACCGTGGCCACCCCGATGCCCGATCTTTCCGGCTCGGCCGGCAACGCCCCGGTCGAGGGCGAGCACATCTACCGGCTGACCGGGCAGAAGTGGTTCGTCTCGTCGCCGATGAGCGACGTGTTCCTGGTGCTGGCCACCGCGGACCGCGGGCTCACCGCCTTCGTGGTGCCCCGGGTGCTCACCGACGGCACCCGCAACACCTGGCGCCTGCTGCGGCTGAAGAACGCGGTGGGCACCCGCTCCGACCGGCCGGCCGAGGTGGAGCTGGACGGCACCTGGGCCGCCCGCCTGGGCGAGGAGGGCAAGGGGCTGCGGGCGATGACCGGCATGCTCACCGCCACCCGGCTGGACGCGGTGCTGCGCTCGGCCGGGCAGATGCGCCAGGCCGTGGCCCGCGCGGTGCACCACTGCCGGCACCGCGAGACGTTCGGCTCGGTGCTCAGCGAGAAGCCGTTGATGCAGAACGTGCTGGCCGACCTGGCGCTGGAGAGCGAGGCGGCCACGGTGCTGGCGATGCGGCTGGCCGCCGCGGTCGACGCCGGCGAGACCGAGCTGCTGCGGGCTGCGGTGCCAGTGGCCAAGTTCTGGGTCTGCAAGCGGGCCACCGGGGTGGTCGCCGAGGCCCTGGAGTGCCTGGGCGGCAACGGCTACGTCGAGGAGCACGGCCTGGCCCGGGTGTTCCGGGACTCGCTGGTCGGGCCGCTGTGGGAGGGCCCGGGCAACATCAGCGCGCTCGACGTGCTGCGGGCGATGGCGGTGCAGCCCCGCTCGATGGAGGTGCTGCTGGCCGAGATCGACCGCGGCCGCGGCTCCGACCCCCGGCTCGACCGGGCGATGGACGAGGTGGCGGGCTTCCTGATGGCGGCCTCCCGCGAGGCCCGCCGCGACCCGGCGGCGGTGGAGGCCGGGGCCCGCTGGATGGTGGAGCGGCTCGGGGTGGTGCTCCAGGCGTCCCTGCTGGTGCGCTGCGCTCCGGAACCGGTGGCGTCCACCTTCCTGACCACCCGGGTGGCGGGCAGCGGCGGCACTCTCTACGGCACTCTCCCGGTGGGCCGCAAGGCCACTCAGATGATCGTGGAACGCTCACTGCCCGGATAGGCACGCGGGAAATCGCCGCGACCGCCTGTGACGCCTGTCATCCTGGGGACATCCGAACACGACCCGAACCGGAGACAATTCCACCCCTTCCGGTTCGTACCGGCGAGTCGCCACCCCCTGACCGGCGGGGCGCGGGCCGAGCCGCAACAATGCACGTGATTCCGGCGCGCCTCGCAGTGTTGCGAGACGCGTCCGGTGGGCAGTACACGAGGCGCAGTTCGAGTTTCGGAGTCGGGAAGTTCATGGAGATCTGGCCAGGCCATCCGTATCCCCTGGGAGCCACCTACGACGGCGCGGGCACCAACTTCGCGCTGTTCAGCGAGGTGGCCGACAAGGTGGAGCTCTGCCTGATCGACGACGCCGGCCGGGAGAGCCGGGTCGAGCTGACCGAGGTGGACGGGTTCGTCTGGCACGGGTACCTGCCGAGCGTCGGCCCGGGCCAGCGGTACGGCTACCGGGTGCACGGCCCCTACGACCCGGCCGCGGGCCACCGCTGCAACCCGGCCAAGCTGCTGCTCGACCCCTACGCCAAGGCGATCGAGGGCCAGATCGACGGCGACGAGTCGCTGTTCTCCTACCGTTTCGACGGCAGCGCGGAGTTCAACCAGGACGACAGCCTCGGCCACACCATGCTCTCGATCGTGGTGAACCCCTACTTCGACTGGGGCAGCGACCGCCCGCCGCGCCGCGAGTACCACGAGACGGTGATCTACGAGGCGCACGTCAAGGGCCTGACCATGACCCACCCGGGGGTGCCGGAGGAGATCCGCGGCACCTACGCGGCGATCGCCCACCCGGAGATCATCGACCACCTGGTCAACCTGGGCGTCACCGCGATCGAGCTGATGCCGGTGCACCAGTTCGTGCAGGACACCACCCTGGTCACCAAGGGCCTGTCGAACTACTGGGGCTACAACACGATCGGCTTCTTCGCCCCGCACAACGCCTACTCCGCCAGCGGCCAGCGCGGCCAGCAGGTGCAGGAGTTCAAGGTGATGGTGAAGGCGCTGCACGAGGCCGGGATCGAGGTGATCCTCGACGTGGTCTACAACCACACCGCCGAGGGCAACCACCTGGGCCCGACGATCTGCTTCCGCGGGCTCGACAACAACGCCTACTACCGGCTGGTCGACGGTCAGCGCTCGCACTACTACGACACCACCGGCACCGGGAACAGCCTGCTGATGCGCAGCCCGCACGTGCTGCAGCTGATCATGGACTCGCTGCGCTACTGGGTGCTGGACATGCACGTCGACGGTTTCCGCTTCGACCTGGCCGCCACCCTGGCCCGGCAGTTCCACGAGGTGGACCGGCTCAGCGCGTTCTTCGACATCGTCCAGCAGGACCCGGTGATCTCGCAGACCAAGCTGATCGCCGAGCCCTGGGACGTCGGCGACGGCGGCTACCAGGTGGGCAACTTCCCGCCGCTGTGGACCGAGTGGAACGGCAAGTACCGCGACACGGTCCGCGACTTCTGGCGCAGCGAGCCCTCCACCCTGGGCGAGTTCGCCTCCCGCCTCACCGGTTCCTCCGACCTGTACCAGGACGACGGCCGGCACCCGATGGCGAGCATCAACTTCGTCGTCGCGCACGACGGCTTCACCCTGCGGGACCTGGTCTCCTACAACGAGAAGCACAACCAGGCCAACGGCGAGGGCGGGGCCGACGGGGAGAGCCACAACCGGTCGTGGAACTGCGGCGTCGAGGGTGACACCAACGACGAGACGATCCTCGCCCTGCGGGCCCGGCAGCAGCGCAACTTCATCCTGACGATGATGCTGTCGCAGGGGGTGCCGATGCTGGCCCACGGCGACGAGTTCGGCCGCACCCAGAACGGCAACAACAACGTCTACTGCCAGGACAACGAACTGGCCTGGATCGACTGGAAGATGGCCGGTCCGGACAACGACCTGCACGCCTTCACCCGGCGGGTGGTGAAGCTGCGGCACGACCACCCGGTGTTCCGGCGCCGCCGGTTCTTCGGCGGTGCGGCCTCCCGGGGCGGGCAGAGCGAGGTCGGCGACATCGCCTGGTTCACCCCGGCCGGGCAGCCGATGGCCGACGACGACTGGCACCAGAGCTACGCCCGCGCGGTCGCGGTGTTCCTCAACGGCGAGCGGATCATGGCGCCGGACAAGCGCGGTCGCAAGATCATCGACGACTCGTTCCTGATCTTCTTCAACGCCCACTACGAAGACCTCCAGTTCACCGTGCCCACGGCCGAGTACGGCCAGTGGTGGACGGTGCTGCTGGACACCGCGGTCGACGACGTGACCCACGAGGACGGCGGGGACGCCTACGCCCCCGGCGAACTGGTGCACGTGGTCGCCCGCTCGGTGGTGGTGCTGAAACGCCCCACCATCGACCAGAACACGCCGCCGTCGCAGATGGCGCGGCGCGGGTCCGGAAGCGGCTCGAGCACGGTACCGGCCAGCACGGAGGCCATCGCGGGGTTCGGGAAGGCCGTCGAGACGGTGCCGCGGGCGGCGCCCCGGCTGACCCCGACCCCCGCCCCACGAGTCGGAAGGTAGATCTTCTTGAGCACCCCCGTTTCCACCTATCGTTTCCAGGTCAGGGACTCGTTCGGATTCACGGACGTGGGTGCGCGCGCCGCGTACCTGGCCCGCCTGGGCACCACCCACGCCTACCTGTCCCCGATCCTGCGGGCCACCCCGGGATCCGGGCACGGGTACGACGTGGTGGCGCACGACGAACTGTCCGAGGACGCCGGTGGCCGCCCGGCCTTCGACGCGATGATCGCGTCGTTGCGGGCGGCCGGGCTGGCCGCGGTCGCCGACGTGGTGCCCAACCACATGGCCGTGCCCACCCCGGCCCGGCTGAACGCCCAGTACTGGTCGCTGCTGCAGCACGGGCCCGAATCGGAGTACGCGAGCTGGTTCGACGTGAACTGGGCGCCCGGACGGGTGATCGTGCCCGTGCTGGGCGACCGGCTGCCGAAGGTGCTTGCTGCGGGCGAGATCTCAGTGCAGGACGGGGTGGTGCGCTACTACGACCACGAGTTCCCGATCCGCCCGGGCACCGAGAACCTGCCGCTGCCGGAACTTCTCGCGCAGCAGTGGTACCGCCTGGCGTTCTGGCGCACCTCCGACGAGGAGCTGAACTACCGCCGGTTCTTCGACGTCACCACGCTGATCGCGGTGCGGGTGGAGAACAAGCCGGTCTTCGACGCCACCCACGCCCTGATCGGTGAGCTGGTCAAGAACGGCTCGCTGGCCGGGCTGCGGATCGACCACCCGGACGGCCTGGCCGATCCCCGCGGCTACCTGCGCGACCTGGCCGAGCTGACCGACAACGCCTGGGTGGTGGTGGAGAAGATCCTGGAGGGCCACGAGACCCTCCCGGAGGACTGGCCCTGCGCCGGCACCACCGGTTACGACGCGCTCAACCGGATCGGCGGCCTGTTCGTCGACCCGGCCGGCGCCTCCCCGCTGTCGGAGCTGCTCACCGAGTTCACCGGCGACCGGCGCACGCTCGAGGAGATCGTCGAGGCCTCCAAGCGGCAGATCATCGACACCAGCCTGAACACCGAGGTGCGGCGGCTGACCGACCTGCTCGCCGAGATCCGCGACGCGGAGCCGGATCTGGCCGACTTCACCCGGCGCGAGCTGCACACCGCGGTGGTCGAGCTACTGGTGGCGATGGACCAGTACCGGGCCTACGTGGTGCCTGGCGAGGCCGCCCCCGACGAGGCCCTGGCCACGCTCGGGACCGCCTACGGGGTGGCCGAGCAGCGCGTGGCCCCGCAGTTCCGGCCCGCTCTGGCCGCCGTGCTGGCCATTTTGCAGGACGGGGAGAAGGCCGGCACCGACCCGCGGCGGGCCGAGCTGGTCACCCGGTTCCAGCAGACCTGCGGCCCGGTGATGGCCAAGGGCATCGAGGACACCACGTTCTACCGCTACCACCGGCTGATCTCGCTGAACGAGGTGGGCGGCGAGCCGGAGCACTTCGGGGTGAGCGCCGACGAGTTCCACACCTTCGCCGCGCGTCTGGCCGAGGACTGGCCGGGCACGATGACCACGCTGTCCACGCACGACACCAAGCGCTCGGAGGACGCCCGGGCCCGGCTGACCCCGATCAGCGAGGTCACCTGGGACTGGGCCGAGTCGGTGCAGCAGTGGCACCGGCAGGCCGCGAAGTACCGCTCGGCGGGCGGTTTCCCGGACGCGTCCACCGAGTACCTGTTCTGGCAGACGCTGGTGGCCACCTTCGGGCCGCACGGTGCGCCGGACGCGGACCGGATCGTTGCCTACCTGTCCAAGGCCACCCGCGAGGCCAAGCAGCTCACCTCCTGGACCAGCCCGAACACCGACTTCGACGAAGGTGTGGAGGCTTTCGCCCGTTCGGTGCTGGGCGACCGCGAGATCCTCTCCAGCGTGCAGGAGTTCGGGCAGCGGATCGAGCCGGGCGTGCGCGCGGCGATCCTGGGCCAGAAGCTCGTCCAGCTCACCATGCCCGGGGTGCCGGACGTCTACCAGGGCACCGAGATCGTCGATCTCTCCCTGGTCGACCCCGACAACCGCCGCCCGGTCGACTACGGCTACCGCGAGCGTCTTCTGTCGGCGATCGAGTCCGGCACGATCGGCGAGGTGGCCGAGAAGGAGCGTCTGGACGCGGAGAAGCTTCTGGTCACCCGGGCCGCCCTGCACCTGCGGCGGGAACACCCGGAGTGGTTCACCGGCGGTTCGTACACCCCCCTGCCCACCTCGTCCGGGCACGCAGTTGCTTTCGGACGAGGGGTGGACGGCGACGTGCGAGCGGTCACCCTGGCCACGCGGTTGCCTCTCACACTTGAGGACGCCGGTGGCTGGGGAACGTCGGTGGTGGTGCTGCCGGAGGGCTCGTGGACGGACCAGCTCACCGGGCAGACGTTCGAGGGCGGACCGGCGAGGCTGGCCGACCTGCTGAACACCTACCCGGTGGCCCTGCTCACCCGCTAGCCAGAAGGGCTTTCAGCCGGGTTCGTTCGGCCTGCACGTCGAACCCGGCTGGTGGCCACTGCGGGTCGATCCGGGTGAGCGCGTCGATCAGCAGGCTCTGAACTGCCCACCGGGCGTACCACTTCCGGTCGGCCGGGACCACGTACCAGGGCGCGCCCTCCGCCGAGCAGCGGGTGAGCGCGGCCTGGTACGCCTTCTGGTACTTGTCCCAGAAGGCGTGCTCGTCCAGGTCGGCCACGCTGTACTTCCAGTACTTGTCCGGCCGGTACAGCCGCTTCTCCAGCCGGCGCAGCTGCTCGGCCGGCGAGATGTGCAGCATCACCTTGACGATCACCGTGCCCTGGGCGGCCAGCTCGGCCTCGAACCGGCGGATCGCCTCGTACCGCGGCTCCCACTCGGACTTCGGTACCAGGTCGTGCACCCGCACGATCAGCACGTCCTCGTAGTGCGAGCGGTCGAACACGCCGATCAGGCCCGGCCCGGGCACCCGAGGGCGCACCCGCCAGAGGAAGTCGTGGGCCAGTTCCTCGGGGGTCGGCGCCTTGAACGCGGTGTGCCGCACCCCTTGTGGGTCGACCGCCCCGACCACGTGCCGGACGATGCCACCCTTTCCGGAGGTGTCCATACCCTGAATGATCAGGAGCACGTTGGCCCGGCTGGAACCGCTGAAACCGGCGGCGAAGAGCCGCTCCTGAAGTTCCGAGAGCTGGGCGGCGCCCAGCGCCAGGGCCACCTCTCCGTCGGCCCGGCCCCCGGAGAACCCGGGCGTTGCCGACGAGTCGGTCCGGCTCAGGTCGAAACCCTTTCCGACCCGTAGCAACCCGGCCAGCCGCCCCGGGGTCACCGACCCGCTCTCAGGCCCACCCTCGTCCTTAGGTCTGCTCTTCGCCACTGGAAAGCCTTTCTGGTCGGGAGGACTCAGTTGCGCGACCGGCCACCCAGCCGGGCCGCGAAGAAGCGGGTGACGCTGCGGGGCACCAGCCGCGAGGCCGTCACCAGGGCCTTGTACCGCACGCTGGGGATCGAGACGATCACGTCGCGCTGCAGGTCTCTCAGCGACTCGTCGACCACGAAGTCGGCCTCCAGCCAGAGCGCCTCCGGCGCCCAGGCCATGTCGATCCCGGCGCGGGCGTGGAACTCGGTGTGGGTGAACCCCGGACACAGCGCCTGCACCCGCACGCCGGTGCCGCTCAGCCCGTTGGCCAGCCCCTCGCTCAGCGCGATCACGTAGGCCTTGCTGGCGGTGTAGGTGCTTCCGCGACCGGGGGTCAGCCCGGCCACGCTGGCCACGTTGATCACCGCCCCCGCTCCTCTCGCCCGCATGCCCGGAAGCGCCGCGTGGGTCAGCTCGACCACCGCGGTGACGTTCAGCTCGAGCTGTTGGTGCAACCGGTCGAACGGGGTGCTCCAGAACTCTCCCTGCCCGCCGACCCCCGCGTTGTTGACCAGCAGATCGACCGGGCGCGACCCGTCCTGAAGCCGTTCCACCACGGCCCGCCGCTGCTCGGGCACGGCGAGGTCGGCCACGATCACCTCGGCCCCGCCGAGTTCGCGGGCCAGCTGGGCCAGGCGCCCGGCGTCGCGGGCGACCAGGACGAGCTGGTACCCGTCGCGGGCCAGCCGGCGGGCGAACGCCGTGCCGATGCCTGCGGTGGGGCCGGTGACGAGTGCGGTGGGCATGCGGCCACGTTAGCTCCCCGTCCGCAGGTGGACCCGGCGAATGTCTGACAGGCTGGCCCCGTGCACGAGTTCACCGTCTGGGCGCCTTCCGCCTCCCGCGTCATGTTGCACCTGCCCGCCCTCGACCGGCGCGAGCCGATGCGCCGGGTGGCCGACCCGGCGCTGGGCCAGGAGCTCACTCCCGAGACCGAGGGGCTCTGGAAGCTCGCGGTGGCCGAGGCCGATCACGGCACCGACTACGCGTTCGCGATCGACGGCGGCGAGCCCCGGCCGGATCCGCGCAGCGCCTGGCAGCCCGAGGGGGTGCACCGGCCCAGCCGGGTGTTCGACCCGTCGCGGCACCAGTGGGCCGACTCCGCCTGGCCGGGTCTGGACGCGCGCGGTGCGGTGTTCTACGAACTGCACATCGGCACCTTCACGCCGGAGGGCACGCTCGACGCGGCGATCGGGCGGCTCGGCCACCTGGTCGACCTCGGGGTCCAGATCGTCGAACTGCTGCCGGTCGCCGAGTTCTCGGGTGAGCGCGGCTGGGGCTACGACGGGGTCGGGCTGTACGCCGTGCACCACGCCTACGGCGGTCCCGAGGCCCTGCAGCGCTTCGTCGACGCGGCGCACCAGAAGGGGCTGGGGGTCTGCCTCGACGCGGTGTACAACCACCTCGGCCCGGACGGCAACTACCTCAGCGAGTTCGGGCCCTACTTCACCGACGCGCACAACACCCCCTGGGGCGACGCGGTGAACCTGGACGACGACGGCGCCCTCGGCGTGCGCTCCTGGATCATCGACAACGCCCTGCGCTGGCTGGGCGACTTCCACATCGACGCGCTGCGCCTGGACGCGGTGCACGCCCTGGTCGACGCCTCCCCCCGGCACGTCCTGGCCGAGCTGTCCGACCGGGTGGCCGAACTGTCGGCCACGGTGGGACGCCCGCTGAGCCTGATCGCCGAGAGCGACCTGAACGACCCGGTGATGGTCGAGCCGGTCGCCGAGGGCGGCCGGGGCATGACCGGGCAGTGGGACGACGACGTGCACCACGCGATCCACAGCTTCGTCACCGGCGAGACGCAGGGCTACTACTGCGATTTCGGGACGTCGGCGGTGCTGGCCCGGGTGCTCAGGGAGGCGTTCCGGCACGCCGGCGACTACTCCACCTTCCGCGGGAAGCACTGGGGCACACCGGTCTCGGCCGAGAAGCACCGCGGTCACCAGTTCGTGGTCGCCACCCAGAACCACGACCAGGTCGGCAACCGCGCCACCGGCGACCGGCCCAGCGCCACGGTCTCCCCCGGGCGCCTGGCCGCCTCCGCCGCCCTGATGCTGACCAGCGTCTACACCCCGATGCTGTTCATGGGTGAGGAGTGGGGGGCGAGCACGCCCTGGCAGTTCTTCACCTCGTTCGAGAGCCCGGAGCTGGCCGAGGCCGTGCGCAAGGGCCGCCGGGCCGAGTTCGGCTCGCACGGCTGGGCTCCCGAGGAGGTGCCCGACCCGCAGGCCCTCTCGACCTTCGAGGCCTCCAAGCTGAACTGGGCCGAGGCCGCCGAGCCGGACCACGCGGCGATGCTCACCTGGTACCGCGACCTGATCGCGCTGCGCCGCTCGTCACCCGACCTGCTGAACGACTCGTTCGACTCGGTCTCGGTGGAGTACGGCGACGCCTGGATCACCATGCGGCGCGGCGCGTTCACCACGGTGCTGAACATCGGCCCCTCGGCGGTGGGCGTTGCGGTCGCCGAGGGCTCGGTGCCGCAGCTCACCTGGGGTTCGGTCACGGTCTCGGGCGGCACCGCCCAGCTGCAGCCCGACTCGGTGGCGGTGCTGCGGGTTCAGGGCTGAGTCGCTGATCGGCCCCGCTTCGGCGGGGCCAGCAGCCTGAGCAGACGCTCCACCTCGTCCGCCACCGCGATCCGGCCGGGGACGATGTACTTGCGCGGGTCCACCACCCGTTCGTCGGCGGCCAGCGTCCTGCGGACGGCCCGGGTGAACAGGCCGTTCAGGTGGGTGGAGATGTTCACCTTGACCAGCCCGGCCCGCACCGCCCCGGCCAGCTGCTCGTCGGAGACCCCGGACGAGCCGTGCAGCACCAGGGGCACCGGCACGGCCTGGGCCAGGGCGGCGATCAGGTCCAGGTCGAGCACGGCAGTGCGCTCGGTCATCGCCTGGGAGCTGCCCACCGCCACGGCCAGGCTGTCGGCCCCGGTGGCCTCCACGAAGGCCTTCGCCTCGGCCGGATCGGTGCGGACGCCCGGAGCGTGCACCCCGTGCTTGACCCCGACCTTGCCCAGCTCGGCCTCGAGCGGGATGCCGGCGGAGTGGCAGAGTTCGGCGACTGCTGAGGTACGGCGCACGTTGACCTCGTAGCTGTCGTGCGAGGCGTCGAACATGACGCTGTGCACCCCCAGCTCGAGCGCCCGCCGCACCAGGGCCTCGTCGTCGGCGTGGTCGAGGTGCACGACGGCCGGAACCTGCGAGTTGCGGGCCACCGCCAGGGTTCCGGCCAGGATCGGCTCCAACGCACCGTGGTACTGCACGCAGTTCTGGCTGATCTGGAGGATGACCGGCAGGCCGGCCGCCTCGGCCCCGGCCACGATCGCCTCGGCGTGCTCCAGCAGGATCACGTTGAAGGCGCCGACTCCCCGCCCGCTCTCACGGGCCTGCTGCAGCACAGTCATGACAGTTCCTCCTTGAACGTCGGGACATCGACCGGATCCAGCCACACGCCTCGCCGGGCCACCCGGGCGACCTCGGCCACGCCGTCGGGGAAGTGCAGCTCGATCAGATCCGCCGGATCCCCCGGGCGCAGGGCGTGGCCGCGCAGACCGAACACGTTCGCGGCCGTGGCGCTGGTCACCGCCACCACCTCAGGCAGGGGCACGTTGCGGTTGAGCAGGCGCAGCGCGGCGGCCATCAGCGCAGTGGTGCTGCCGGCCAACGAGTTTCCCTGAGCCAGCACGGCCACTCCCCCGGCGACGACGACCTCGGAGCCGGCCAGGTCGTAGGAGCCGTCACCCAGGCCGGTGGCGGACATGGCGTCGGAGACCAGCATCATCCGGCCGGCTGCGGCCCGCCGGGCCACGTCCATGACCTCGTTGCCCACGTGCTCACCGTCGGCGATGAGCTCCACCGTGATGCGGTCGTCGCTCAGCGACACCCCTACGGTGCCGGCCTGGCGGTGGTGCATCGGAGGCATGCCGTTGAACAGGTGGGTGGTGACCCGGGCGCCGGAATCTATGGCCCGGCTGACGGTTTCGGCATCGGCGTCGGTGTGCCCGATCGCCACCACGACGCCGGAGGCGACCAGCTCGTCGATCGCGTCGAAGGCACCGGGCAGCTCGGGGGCGATGGTGACCATGCGGATCGTGCCCTCGCCGGCCGCCAGCAGGTCGGCCACCTCGGCGCGGTCGGGCCGGCGCAGCAGGTCCGGGTTGTGTGCTCCGCGCCGGGCCGGGGACAGCCAGGGCCCTTCGAGATGTGTTCCAGCCAGGCGGCCTTCGCGTACCAGAGGCGCCAGTTCCTTCACCCGGGAACGGGTGTCGGCCAGGCTTCCGGTGGCCAGCGAGGCGATCAGGGTGGTGCTGCCCGCCCGGTGGTGGTGGTCGAGGGCGGGCTGCGGGTCGACTCCTGGTGTGGCGAAGTCGATTCCGACGGCACCGTGGACGTGCGGGTCGACGGCACCGGGGACGACGATGTCGAGTTGCTCCGCCGGAGCCGAGTCCGGCTCTCCCTGACCGCGCTCCACCACCAGGCCGTTCTCGATCCGCAGCCACACCGGGCCGTCGTGGCTCGCTCCGTCGACCAGCCGGCGGATCGCAACAATGCCGTTCATGACCGTCCCTCCAGTCCGAGCAGGGCCGCACCCACCGCAGCCGCTGCGTCGCCGTGACCCGCCGGAAGCACTTCGGGCACCCGCAGGCCGGGAAGGCGGCGGGTGAGTTCCTCACTGAGCGGGGCGATCAGCTGACGGCCGGCCAGGGCCAGGCCGCCGCCGATGACGATGACCGAGGGCGCGACCGTGGCCGACAGCCCGGCCAGCGCGTCGGCCAGCACGGTGATCGTCTCTTTCCAGACCTGCTGAGCGACGGTGCTGCCGCGGCCGGCGGAGGCCGCCACCTCGCGGGCACTGGCCATCCCGGCGCGCAGGGCAGTGGCCCGGGCGGAGGCCACCTCCTCGACCCGCTGGCCCGCGAACTCGCCCTGGGTGATCAGCAACTGCCCGATCTCGCCGGCCCAGCCCCCGGAGACCAGGGGCTGACCGTCGATCAGGACGGCCGCGGCGACGCCGGTGCCGACCGGGACGAAGGCCATGACCCCGTCGCGGCCCGCAGCGGCGCCGGTCCGGGCCTCGGCAACGCCCCCGGCCCGCACGTCGTGCGTGAGCACCACGCCACTGCCCAGCCGTTTCTCCAGCAGCTCACCCAGCGGAAGGTCGCGCCAGCCCAGGTTGGCCGAGTAGACGGCCAGTCCGTCGGCCTCGTCCACCACCCCGGGCACGGCGACCCCGACCGGCAGCAGCTGGTCGCCGGCCAGGGCGTCCCGGACCTGCCCGACCGTCTCCACCACGGCCCTGCCGTCAGGGGCAGGAGCCGGGGTGGGCAGCCGGTGCACGGCCAGCACCGAGCCGTCGGCACCCAGCAGGACACCCTTGACCGAGGTGCCGCCGACGTCGATCCCGACCGCCGGCGCACCCGCGTCGCTCAAGCCATTCATGGGCGAGATCGTTCCACGCCCCGGACCGCTTGACCTGCTCTACCCCTCTCGGCTCTCCAGCAGCAGGGTGACCCGGCCCGGACGGGCCGCCAGGCGGTAGCGCGGCAGCACGCCCTCACCGCAGGCGGCGGTGCCCACCCCGGCCTGGAACAGGTCGATCGACACGTGGGTACGGCCGTCGGCCACCAGTTCGTGCTGGTGCGCGGTGGTGGCCAGGGTCTTGCGGCTGTACGGCGAGACCGTCACCGCCACCTCCTCGACCCCACCGGAAGCGCCACCCGGCAGCACCGTGACCACGAGCGTCCCCTGTTCGGTACCGATCGAGGCGTGACGCACCCCCGCGCGGGCGCCGCTCTCCTGCGGCAGCACGTAGGGGGTCAGCAGTTCGTCGGCCGAGGCCTCGTGGTCTCCCCAGAACGGCCCGGCGGCCAGGTCGGGGTAGGACGGGCCCGGACCCAGACCGCGCCAGGCCATCCCGGTCGGCGCACCCTCGAGCACCAGGTCGAGCCCCAGACGGGGCCACTCCACCGGCCAGGTGCCGTCCGGCACCAGGGTGACCTCGACGGTCATCGCGTTCGGGCCGGCCTGACGCCAGACGTACTCGGCGTCGACCGCGCAGTCGCGGCCCGGGGGCACGGTGCGGGTGCGCACCACCAGGGCCCCGTCCTGTTCGGTGGCGGAGACCACGCGGGTCAGCAGCCGGTTCAGGCCCAGCAGTTCCCAGCGGGCGGCGTAGGCCGGCTTGTCCATCTCTTCCCAGCCCGGGCGCCGGTCGTTGTCGGTCGGCACCCGCCACAGGCTGGTCACCGGCCCCTCCAGACGCAGGCCACCGAGCTCGCGCAGCCGCAGCGAGACCGGGTCGAAGGCGGAACGCGGCGGCACGCTGGTCTCCAGCGGCGGCTCGGCCGGCGTCAGCCAGGCGCGCTGGCCCCGGCCGACCACGTGCCCGGCCTCGGCCCAGAGCTGCTTGTCCACCAGAACCGCCTCGACCGTGACGATCTCGGGGGATTCGGCGAGGTCGGCCAGCTCGTCCGGCAGGGCGACCTCCACCTTCTCCCAGGAGGCGACCCGGCCGACCTTCAGCTCTCCCCGGCCCAGCTCGCGGCCGTCGGCCTCGGCCTTCCAGACGAACCGCAGACCGCTGAGATCGACGTGGTCGTAACGGTTCTGGATGACCACGGCCCCGTCGGTGACCTCGATCCGCACCGGCGAGTACCAGTGCGCCAGGGCGACCAGGCCCGGGCGCACCTCGCGGTCGGCGCTGACCAGACCGTCGATCACGAAGTTGCCGTCGTGGGTGTGCTCGCCGAAGTCACCGCCGTAGAGGTAACCGCGGCGGCCGTCGGCGCCGGTGGTGGCGATGCCGTGCTCGATCCACTCCCAGATGAAACCGCCCGCCAGGCGCGGGTACCGGTCGAACAGCTCCTGGTACTCCTCCAGGCCGCCCGGGCTGTTGCCCATCGCGTGCGCATACTCGCACTGCATGAACGGCAGCGAACGGCGGTGCATCTCGGCCGCGGTGGCGCCGAACGGCGCCGGGGTGAGCACCTCTTCGCCGATCCGGCGGGTCTCCTCGAACGAGGCGTACATCCGGGAGTACACGTCGACGTACGTGCTGCTCCAGTCGCCTTCGTAGTGGATCAGCCGGGACGGGTCGAAGGCGCGGGTCCAGGCGGCCATGGCCTCCAGGTTCTCGCCGGTGCCGGACTCGTTGCCGAGCGACCACATCACGATGCTGGCGTGGTTCTTGTCCCGGTGCACGGTGCGCTGCATCCGGTCCAGGTAGGCGCCCCGCCACTGCGGGTCGGCGCTGGGGTTGCCGCGCCAGCCGATCTCCTCGAACCCGTGGGTCTCCAGGTCGCACTCGAGAACGACGAAGAGCCCCAGCTCGTCGGCCCGGTCCAGCAGCGCCGGGTGCGGCGGGTAGTGCGAGGTGCGCACGGCGTTGACGTTGTGCTGCTTCATCAGCAGCAGGTCCTGCTCCAGCCGCTCGGGCGAGAACACCCGGCCGCGCTCCGGGTCGTGCTCGTGCCGGTTGACCCCGCGCAGCTGGATCGGCGCGCCGTTGACCAGCAGCACCGAGTCGCGCACCTCGATCCGGCGGAAGCCCAGGCGCAGCGTGACCGTCTCGGCCGGCGTCACCAGTTCGGCGGTGTAGAGCCGGGGGGTCTCGGCCGACCACGGCTCGACCCCGCCCACCCCGATCACGCCGCCGCCGGTGACCTCGAGGTCGACGTCCAGCTCGGGGATGCGGAAGCGGGCCGGCTCCCCGGCCGCGCCGTTGCGGGTGACCGACAGGTCGACGGTGCCGGTCCCGTCGGTGGCCTCGTAGTCGGTGACCGCGAACACGTCCCAGACGCCGCCGTCCGGCACGGCCAGCAGGTCGACGTCCCGGAAGATCCCGGGAAGCCACCACATGTCCTGGTCCTCCAGGTAGCTGGCGTCGGAGAACTGCGCCACCCGCACGGCCAGCACGTTGCCCGTGGCGCGCAGCTTCCCGCGCACGTCGAACTCGTGGGTCAGCCGGCTGCCCCGGGTCTCGCCCAGCAGCTCACCGTTCAGCCGCACCTCGGCGGCCGACTCCACGCCGTCGAAGCGCAGCACGGCGCCCTCGAGGAACTCCGGGGCCGCGTCGAAGACCAGGCGGTAGTCGCCCACCGGGTTCTCGTCCGGCGGGTTGGGCGGGTCGATCGGGAACGGGAAACGCACGTTGGTGTAGGCCGGGCGGCCGTGGCCCTCGAGCACCCAGTGGGCGGGCACCGGGATGCTCGTCCACTCCTCACCCAGGGCCCAGCCCGCGTCGTCGCCGTCCCATCCGTCGTCCGGTGCGGCGGCCAGACCGGGGAAGATCCGGAACTGCCAGGTGCCGTTGAGGCTGCGGCGCGGAGCGGTGGTGTGCAGGCGGGCGCGGGGAGAGCGGGACCCGGTTCCGGGTCCCTTCCGGGCGATGTTCATGGACGCAGGTTCTCAGAGGATCCCGGCCGGTGTGACGACCGGGTCGCCCGTTGGTGCCGCTCCAGCACGGGACATGACAGGATCGGCGGGTGGCAGACACCCTTCCGGCGGCATTCGCCGAGATCGTCGACGACTTCACCGCGCTGGCCCAGAAGGACCGCCTGGAACTGCTGCTGGAGTTCAGCCGGGAGCTGCCCGCGCTGCCGGAGAGGTACGCCGGCGACCACGACGCGATGGAGGCGGTCACCGAGTGCCAGTCGCCGGTGTTCGTCCGGGTCGAGACCGGCGCCACCCTGGCCGACGAGGCGAAGGTCTACTTCGACGCCCCGGCCGAGGCCCCCACCACCCGGGGCTTCGCCAGCATCCTGGCCACCGGCCTGGCCGGTCTGAGCGGCCAGGAGATCCTGGACGTGCCCAACGACGTTCCGCAGCGCCTGGGCCTGTCCGAGGCGGTCAGCCCGCTGCGGCTGCGCGGGATGGCCGGGATGCTGGCCCGGATCAAGCGCCAGGTGAAGGAAGGCACGCCGGCGTGACCGTGCTGCAGCTCCTGCTGCCCGGCCGGGCCGAGGTCGGCAACCTGACCACCGACCCCGAGCCGGCCGTCCAGGCCCTGGCCGACCTCTACGCCTACCCGGAGCCGGTACCGGCCCGGGGCTGGGTGCGGGCGAACATGGTGAGCACGCTCGACGGCTCGGCCACCGGGCCGGGCGGGGTCAGCGGGGCGCTCGGCGGGGCGGCCGACAAGGCCACCTTCCACGTCCTGCGCGGCCTGGCCGACGTGGTGCTGGTGGGCGCGGGCACGGTGCGGGCCGAGGGCTACGGCGTCCCGCAGGCCGACCCGGCCTTCACCGAGCGCCGCCGCAGCCGCGGGCAGCAGCCGGCCCCGGCCCTGGCCGTGGTCACCCGCAGCGGCGACGTGCCGGCCGGCCTGCTCGACGGCACCACCTTCGTGGTCACCACCACCCGGGCCGACCTGACCCGGCTGCGTGAGCAGGCCGGGCCCGGCCAGGTGATCGTCGCCGGTGACGACGACGTGGACCTGGACGACGCGGTGCGGGTCCTGGCCGGTCGCGGCCACCGGCGGGTCCTGCTCGAGGGCGGACCGTCGCTGCTGGGCCAGGCGCTGGCCGCCGGCCAGGTCGACGAGCTGTGCCTGACCTGGGCGCCGACGCTGGTGGCGGGCGGCGGCCCGCGCATCTCGCACGGGCCCGAGGTGAACCTGACCGCCCGCCCGGCACACCTGATCGCGGCCGAGGACGTGCTGCTCGGCCGCTGGCTGGTGCAGACCGTGCCCAACAACTAGAGACGGTTTCTAGAGGCGGAGCAGGAACCTCGCCACGGCCGACTCCCAGGTGTTCTGGTCCACGTTCCACTCCTTGCAGTGCCGCGCCCCGTCCACCGACACGTAGGTGGCCAGGTCGGGCCGGGCCTCGGCGAACTTCTCGGAGGGCGCGGAGGGCACGTACTCGTCGTCCTTGCTGTGGATCAGCAGGATCGGGTGACGTACCTCGGCCGCCCGGGTGACCCAGTCCAGCCGGTCCAGGTCGACCGGGGCCTCGGTGCCGGCCAGCCGCCAGACCGACCGGTGCGACAGCACGCTCTGCCCCAGCCGGCCCACGGCCGGCGGGATCCTGTTCAGCCGGGCCTGGTGGGCCAGGGTGTCGCGCCAGTCCATCACCGGCGCGTCGAGCACCAGGCCCTTGACCCGGTCGGCCGTCCACGAGCGGGAGACGGTCTGCATCACGATCGCGCCGCCCATCGACCAGCCGAACAGCACCACCTCCTCGGCGCCGTGCTCGGCGGCGTAGACGATCGCCGCCTCCACGTCACGCCACTCCTGGTCGCCCAGGTGGTAGCGGGCCAGCGGGCCGACCGAGGCCACCGGCACCCCGGCGGTGGTGCGGTAGCCCGCGACCAGCGAGGTGAAACCCAGCCGGTGCAGGACCGGCAGGGCGCGCAGGCACTCTTCCCGGGTGGCACCGCGCCCGTGCACCAGGATGGCCCAGGCGCTGCCGGTGGGCGGTAGCTCGGCCCGGCTGCTCCGCCTGCCCTTGACCCGGGTCCGGCCGGCGGCCACCGCCGTGGCGCTCTTGACCGTGCTGGCCGCCGCCCCGCGATCGTCCAGGTTCAGCTGGGTGCCGGGCACCACCCAGCCGTGCAGCACGGTGGCGTCGCCCTCGATCGTCACGTCCTCGAACGGCAGGCCGAGGGCGCTGAACGGGTCGCCCGCGTAGTAGTACTGGTTCAGCCGGGCCTTGCCGGGCCTCAGCCGGCCGGAGTCGGTCCCCAGCAGCGGGCGCCGCACCGCCCCGGCCGCGGTGTCGTACGAGATCACCTCGCCGACCCGGGCGTGCGTCTTCCCGCCGTCCTGCCACAGGCCGTAGCGGCCGGGCAGGGTGGTCTCCGGGTCGGCCCGCAGCGTGACCACCTCGCCCTCGACCGCGAGGACCTCCACGTTCTCGGGCCGGTTGGCGTCGGGCGTGACCACCCGGCGGGCGAAGACGGTAGCCGCCGTGGCCGCCGCCACCCCCGCCGCGACCGCCGACGAGGCCCCCGCCACCGCGGCCGCCACCGCCAGCCGGCGCACACCGTCCGGCATCTGCTGCCCACCCAGGCGGCTCATCGAGCTCCTCCAGCAGTCTCCGTAACGCTCATGACTCAATTCTGCCGACCGAACCGGGTGTCAGCGATGCCGGGGAGCCACCGATCCGCTTCCCGACTAGGGTGATCATGTGACTGAGACGCCGTCCATCCTGGTCCTGACCGAAGTGGCACTGAGCGACGAGGACGCCCTGCGGCTGACCTCCGTGCATGCCGACGACGAGTCCGGCCGGCCCGCCTACCACCTGCTGGTGCCGGCCGACGTGGAGCGCAACCTGCTGGCCGACGTGCTCGACCACCTGAGCCTGTTCCAGCTGCGCGAGGCGCTGGAGGCGGTGCGGGGTGAGGACGAGCCCACCCGCACCGAGGCGGCCGACGCGCTGGCCCGCTCGCTGGCCGCGTTCAGCCGGGCCGGCTGGACCGCCACCGGCGAGGTGATCGAGGGCGACCCGGTCAAGGTGCTCCAGCAGCACAGCGCCGACGAGGTGATCGTGGTGACCCGGCCGCACGCGGTGGAGGACACGTTCCACACCGACTGGGCCTCCCGGGCCCGGGAGGCGCTGGGCGTGCCCGTGCTGCACGTCTACGCGGGCAGCAGCTTCCTCGGCTGAGGACCGCACGAAAAGGCCCACCGTCCGGAACCGTCCGGACGGTGGGCCTTTTCACATGCAGGGAGTCTCAGGCGCGGGCGGGGATCAGCGTCCAGCCGAGGGCGAAGAGCACGAACGCCGACAGCATCGAGAGGTTGCTGAGGTTGGCCGGCGCGTCGTCGATGCGCAGGGTGGCCAGGCCGAGCCAGATCGCCAGCACGATCACCAGTGTGGGCAGGCCCAGCGAGCCGGGGTCGGTGCGGAAGGCGGCCATCCCGGCCGACCACGGGCGCGGGCGCACGGCGGTGCGCGGGTGCGCCGGGTCGGTGTCGTCGACCACCTCGACCACCTCGACCTCGGTCTGGCGCGGCAGGCCCCGCAGGATCAGCTGGATGCCCTGGGCCACCATGATCAGGGCGGCGATCAGCGCGGGGACCCGCAAGGCCATCCCGGCCCCGTCGGCCTGCTGGTCAGACATGCCGAGCAGGATGCCGAGCACGAGAACCCCGGCGCCGAAACCGATCCGGCCGGGTGAGGAGATCGTGGCGGTGCGGGTGGGTTCACTCCGGCGCACGGGCTCCTCCTGGTAGACCGGCTCCTGGTAGGCGGGATCCCGGTAGGCCGGGTCGCGGTACGCGGGCTGGACGGGCTGGGCCGGCTGCGCGGTCCCGGCCGGTCCGGCGACCGCGGCATCGGCGGTCTCCTCGTGCAACGGTGCGTCGACCGGGGCTCCCTTGACCGGCTGCTGAAGCGAATCTCTCATCGTCCGGTCGTTGGGGGCGTCGATCGGCCTGCGGGAACCTGTTTCGCTGGTCATGGTGTCTACTCCCCGATGCGGTGAGCGATTGTCACTCCTGGCCAACGTACGGCCGAACGGGTGACCCCGAAACTCGAGAGGACCGGGGTTGCCGACCCCCCGATCGCACCTGACCATGTGGCGTGACCCGGACCACCGCAGACCCCGACGGCGGCTGGCGCGCCGGCCTGCAGGTCGGCGCCGGCCTCGCCGTCGGCGCCTTCGCCCTGGCCATCAGCTTCGGCGCGTTCGCCGTCCTGCACGGCTGGCCGCCCTGGGTGGCCATCCTCGCCTCGGCCGTCACGTTCTCCGGCTCGGCCCAGTTCGCCCTGGCCACCGCCCTGGCCGGGGGTGGCGGGGCGCTCACCGCGGTGCTCAGCGCGGCGCTGATCAACCTGCGGTTCGTGCCGATGGCCGCCGCGACCGCCCGGTACCTCAACGGAGGACGCTTGCAGCGCGCCTTGGAGGGGCAGTCGGTGGTGGACGCCTCCTGGGTGGCGGCCCAGCGCCCGGACGGCTCGGTAGACCGGAAGAAACTGTTCGGCGCCACGCTCGTGCAGTGGCCGGCCTGGATCCTCGGCACCGCGGTGGGTGCACTACTGGTTCCGTCCACGGAGTTCGCCCGGACCTACGGCCTGGACGTGATCTTCCCCGGTTTCTTCGCTCTATTGCTGTTCGACTCCCTCCGGGCCCGGCCCGGCATCCTCCCGCTGGCTCTTCTGGCCGCCCTGCTGGCCGGGATCGCCTGCCTGTTCGTGCCCCCGGGCGTGGCTCTCCTGGCCGGCGCCCTGGCCGCGCTACCGGCCCTGCTCACCCGGAGCCCCTCGTGACCGGCATCCTCGCCGCCGTCCTGGCCCTCGCCGTGATCAACGTGATCTACAAGGGTGCCGGGCCCGCCCTCCTGGGCGACCGCACCTTCCCCACCCGGGTCGAGGCCGTGATCGTCGCCCTGCCGGCCGTGCTCCTGGCCGCCCTCCTGGTGGTCGACCTGGCCGGGCCGCACTGGCGCGACGCGGACTGGACCCTGCTGCCCGGGCTGGCCGCGGCCGTGCTGCTGCGGGCCCTCTGGCAGCGCCCACACCTGCTCTGCCTGCTGCTCGCCGGGCTGGTCACCGCGGGCCTGCGGGCCCTCGTAGGGTGAGGGAACTACCGGGCGAGGAACCTTGTTGAGGCGGTCATGGCAACCAACAGCACCAACCGGATCTACCCGCTGCAGCTCACCGACGCCCAGTGGCGCGACAAGCTCACCGCCGAGGAGTACCACGTGCTGCGCGAGGCCGGCACCGAGCGCCCCTACACCGGTGAGTACACCGACGACCACACCGAGGGCGTCTACGCCTGCCGGGCCTGCGGCGAGGAACTGTTCCGCAGCACCGAGAAGTTCGACAGCCACTGCGGCTGGCCGTCGTTCTTCGCCCCCGCCGCCGAGGGCCGGGTGGAGTACATCGAGGACGTGTCGCTGGGTATGAAGCGGGTCGAGGTGCGCTGCGCCAACTGCGGCTCCCACCTGGGCCACGTGTTCGAGGGCGAGGGGTACGCCACCCCCACCGACCAGCGTTACTGCATCAACTCGATCAGCATCCGGCGTGAACCGCTGAGCAGCTGATTCGTCAATCGGCAGGCCCGGGTGCCAGCATCCGGGCGTGACCGAACGACGTGCACTCTGGGACGACCTCACCCCGGGCGAGGCCTACGCCCTGCTGAAGCTGCGGGTCGACGTGTTCGTGGTGGAGCAGAAGTGCCCCTACCCCGAGCTCGACGGCCGTGACGTCGAGCCGGGCACCGAACACCTGTGGCTGGCCGACGAACACGGGCCCACCGCCTACCTGCGGCTGCTCGCCGACCCGGACGGCCGGGCCCGGATCGGCCGGGTCTGCACCCGCGCCGACGCCCGGGGCCGGTCGCTGGCCGGGCGTCTGATGGAGGCCGCGCTCGCGGGCCTGGAGCCCGGGCGGGAGACGGTGCTCGACGCCCAGGCCCACCTGACCGGCTGGTACGCCCGTTACGGGTTCACCGCGAGCGGGCCGGAGTACCTCGAGGACGGCATCCCGCACGTCCCGATGCGCCGGCCCGCCGCCGGGTCACGGCAGTGAGGTGACCAGCTCGCGGATGCCCACCCGGGGACCGGTGAAGAACGGGACCTCTTCGCGCACGTGCCTGCGGGCCTCGGTGGCGCGCAGGTCACGCATCAGGTCGACGATCCGGTGCAGGTCGTCGGCCTCGAAGGCGAGCAGCCACTCGTAGTCGCCCAGGGCGAACGCGGAGACCGTGTTGGCCCGCACGTCGGCGTAGCCACGGGCCGCCTTGCCGTGCTCGACGAGCATGTCGCGGCGCTCCTGGTCGGGCAGGATGTACCAGTCGTAGCTGCGCACGAACGGGTACACGCAGATGTACTTGCGGGCCTCCTCGCCCGACATGAACGCCGGCACGTGGCCCTTGTTGAACTCGGCCGGGCGGTGCAGGCCGACGTTCGACCACACCGGGCGCAGGTACTGGCCCAGGTCGGTGCGGCGCAGGTCCTTGTAGGCGGCCTGGAGCTGGTCGACGGTGTCGGCGTGCCACCACACCATCAGGTCGGCGTCGGCGCGCATCCCGGACAGGTCGTAGATGCCGCGCAGCTCCACCCCGCGCCCGTCCAGACCGGCGACGAACGTCTCGAGCTCGGCGGCCAGGCGGCTGCGGTCGTTGGGGAGCCGGTTGGCCGCGAACACCGACCACATCGTGTACTTGATGGTGTCGTTGATGGCGTTCGCGTCGGCTGCGTGGGCCCCAGTTTCAGTCTGACTCATTCTTCGATTCTCTCCTGTCGGTCCCGAGGTCCCTCGACCCGGGTACGCATACTGGTCTGCAGGTCGTGGACGGCCCGGCCGGCGGCGGCGACACAGGCCGGGATGCCGACGCCGTCGTACACCGCCCCGCACACGGCCAGGCCGGGGGCACCGGCCACAGCCTCGCGGATCCGCTGCACCCGGTCCAGGTGACCCACCTGGTACTGCGGAAGTGCCCCGCCCCAGCGCACCACCCGGGTCTCGGCCGGGCGCACGTCGCGCCCGGTGATCTCGCGCAGGTCGGCCAGGGCGAGTTCGGTCAGGTCGGCGTCGTCGCGCTGCAGCGCCGCCTCCTCCCGGGCCCGGCCCAGCGACAACCGCACCACCAGGTGCTCGGCGGACTGCTCGTCGCTGACCCAGCGCCACTTGTTCGAGGAGAACGTGGCCGCCTTGATCTGCCACTGCTCCACCGGCGGGACGAGCAGCCCGGTACCGGTCAGGCCGGTGAGCTGTTCGCGGGGCACGGCCGCGGCGACCACGGCCACGCTCGCCGTCTCCACCTGGGCCAGCTCATGGGCGGCGACCGGCACCACGTCGGCCAGCAGCCGGGCGGCGGGGGCGGCGGGCACGGCCAGGACCACGCCGTCGGCCTCGATGAACTCGGGCCCACTGGCCGGACCGGTCTCCAGCCGCCAGCCGGTGGGGGTGCGGGTCAGCCCGCGCACGGTGACCCCGGTGCGCACTTCGGCGCCCGCCTTCTCCAGGCGTTCGGCCAGGATGAGCGGCAGGCGCCCCACTCCCCCACGGAGCCCGGCGAACACCGGTCCCGAAACGGCCGGGGTGGCCGGGGTGGTTCGGGTGGCTGGTGGCCGGGTCTCCAACAATGGACGCCCGCCACGGGCTCGCTGCCACAGTTGCGGGATGGTGGCCTGCAGGGACAAGCGGGCGGAGTTGCCCGCGTAGACGCCTCCGAGCAGGGGTTCCACCAGGCGGTCGACCACGGCCCGGCCCACCCGGGAGGCCACCCAGGACGCCACGTCCACGTCCTCGGTCAGCCGCTCGGCCGGGACGCCGCTCTCCTGGCCGGCCCGGGCCACCTCGTCCGGGTCGAGGATCCCGGCCAGCGCCGGGAGCCGGGTGCGATCGACCGGCACCCCCATCACCGTGCCCGGAGGCAGGGGGTGGAGCCCGCCCCGGGAGACGACCGCGGCCGAGGCCGCGCGGGGGTGCACCACTTCGTCGTCCAGCCCCAGCTCGGTGAGCAGCCCGACCGCCTCCGGCCGGCGGGCCAGCATCGACTCGGCCCCCAGGTCGACCGTGACGTCACCGACCGGGCCGGCCCAGAGCTTGCCGCCGACCCGCGCCGACGACTCCAGCACCAGCACCTGGGCCGCCGGTCCGTGGGCCTGCACCAGCCGCCAGGCCGCGACCAGACCGGAGATCCCGCCACCCACCACGACCAGGCGCACCGCCCGGTCGCCGGTTCGGCCGCTCGAACTGTCAGACATCTCTTCTCACACCTTGATCCTCGCGGAACTGCCCCTGGGCCCGGCCAGGGCCGAACGACCCCCGCTGACCCGCATTCCGTTACCTGATCATTACCTCGGGCCCGCAACCGGCCGCCGGGCTGCCCCGTCGAACTGCGCGGAGGACCAGACAGCATGGGGAGGGGCCGGAGATGACTGCACGGAAGAACTTACGAGGTGCCACGATCGCGCTCGCAGTGGGCCTGGCGTTCCTGGCCGGCGGGTGCAGCGCGGGTAGTGACGAGTCGTCCGGGGGTGCGAGCTCGGCGAACGTGGCGGAGGACTCGGCCGGGTTCAGTTCCGAAGGCGGGACCGCCACGGAACCGGCCAAGAAGACGACGAAGGTCGATCCGGCCGCGCTGACCGACCCGGCGGCGTCCCGGCAGATCCGCACGGCCGAGATGACGCTCCAGGTGAACGACGTGGCCGAGGCCACGGTCAAGGTCCGGGGGATCGCCTCGGCGTCGGAAGGGCTGGTGCAGAAGGAGGACAGCACCTTCGGGGCCCGGCCGGGCAAGGGCAGTTCGGTGATCACCCTGCGGGTGCCGGTCGACCGCCTGGACCCGGCGATCGAGCGGGTCGGTGAACTGGGCCGGACCCTCGACCTGCGCACCAGCAGCAAGGACGTGACCGCCCAGGTGGCCGACCTGGACAGCCGGGTGCTCAGCCAGGAGAAGTCGGTGGAGCGACTGCGCGCCCTGCTGGCCGAGGCCGACTCGGTCAGGGACGTGATCTCGATCGAGGCCGAGCTCAGCACCCGCGAGGCCGACCTGGAGTCGCTGCAGGCCCAGGCCGCCGCGGTGAAGGACAAGGCCGCCCTCTCCACCCTGGTGGTCACCCTCGACGTGCCCCGGGCCGGGGCCCCCGAGGACGACGACAGCGGGTTCCTGGCCGGCCTCTCGACCGGCTGGGACGGCCTGAAGTCGGGCACCGTGGTGGTGCTCACCGTGATCGGGGTGCTGCTGCCGATCGGCGTGGTGCTGGCCGTGATCGGGGTTCCGGCCTACTTCGGGTACCGGCGTCTGCGGCGGCCTGCCCCCGGCCCGGTGAATCCCTGAGCGGTTCAGCCCTTCCAGGCGTGAACCGTGTCGACCACGAACTTGGCCTGGTCGGGATCGGTGTCGGGCAGCACCCCGTGGCCGAGGTTGAAGATGTGGCCGGGGGCGGCGGCGCCCGCCTCGAGGGTCTGCCGCACCCGCTGTCCGAGCACCTCACGCGAGGCGAAGAGCAGGGCCGGGTCGAGGTTTCCCTGCACGGCGTGGTCGCCGCCCAGCCGGGCGGTGGCCACGTCGAGCGGCACCCGGAAGTCCACCCCGACCACGTCGGCGCCGGCCTCGGCCATGGCCGGCAGCAGCTCACCGGTCTGCACGCCGAAGTGGATCCGGGGCACGGTGGGGTCGAGTTCGCGCACTGCGTCGAGCACCGCGGCCGAGGACGGCTGGACGAACCTCCGGTAGTCGGCCAGCGGCAGGGCGCCCACCCAGGAGTCGAACAGCTGCACGGCCGAGGCCCCGGCCGCCACCTGCACCCGCAGGAAGCCCGCCGAGATCTGGGCCAGGCGCTGCAGGAGCGCTTCCCACAGCTGCGGGTCGGAGTACATCAGCGCCTTGGTGCGGGCCAGGTCGCGGCTGGGCCCGCCCTCGACCAGGTACGAGGCCAGGGTGAAGGGGGCACCGGCGAAGCCGATCAGCGGGGTGCCGCCGAGCTCGGCGGTGAGCAGGCCGACCGACTCGGCGATGTCGCTGATCATCTCCGGCTCGAGCTCGGGGATCCGGTCGAGGTCGGCCCGGGTGCGGAAGGGCTGATCGATCACCGGGCCGACGCCCGGCCTGATGTCCAGCCCGACCCCGACCGCCTTGAGCGGCACGACGATGTCGGAGAAGAAGATCGCCGCGTCGACCCCGTACCGGCGCACCGGCTGGAGGGTGATCTCGGTGACCAGCTCGGGGCGGCGGCAGCTGTCCAGCATCGCGATGCCCTCGCGCACCTTGCGGTATTCCGGCAGCGAGCGCCCGGCCTGACGCATGAACCACACCGGCGTGTGCGCCGGGCGCAGCCGACGCGCCGCGCGCAGCAGCGGTGCATCGGCGAGACGGGGGTCACGGGGGGCGACGGGAAGGGCTGCGAAGGGGGCTGCGAACTCGGTGGACACGAGCCGATCCTCTCAGGTGGTGAGCACCCCGGCGCGCATCTCGGTGCACATCCGGGCAGCGTCCGGACCGGGCTTCGTCACACCGAGTACGCGAAATGGCTGCTCTCACCCCCAGGATTGGGCGCGTCGTCCCCGATAGTGGCGATCCGTCACCGTACGCTGCGAGCGTGGCTGCCATGAGGATCTCCGACGATGCCCCCGAGGGTTTCCTCGACGTGGTCTCCCGTCTGCGCGCGGCCAAGCTGCGCCCGGAAGTGATCCTCGAGGAGGTCCCGGCACCGCAGCGGATCGCCCCGTTCGCCCTGGCCCTGTCGGCCGACGTGGTCTCGGAGGACGACGAGGACCTGGCCACCGGCCGGTTCGTCCTGCTGCACGACCCCTCCGGCCCGGAGTCCTGGGAGGGCACCTACCGGGTGGTCAGCTTCATCCGGGCGGCCCTGGAGAGCGAACTGGCCACCGACCCGCTGATGGGGCAGGTGGGCTGGGCCTGGCTGCAGGAGTCGCTGTCCGCGGCCGGTGCCGGGCACCGGGCCTCGGGCGGCACGATCACCCGGGTGGTCTCGGAGTCGTTCGGCGCCCTGGCCGGTCAGGCGCCTACGGTGGACATCGAACTGCGGGCCTCGTGGACGCCGGTGGACGACGCGGTGATCCACCTGACTGCGTGGTCGGAACTGCTGTGCACGGTCGGCGGACTGCCGCCGGTCTCGCCCGGGGTGACCGCCCTGCCCCGGCGCCGCCGCGACTGAGCCCGGCGCCGCCGCGAGTGAGCCCGGTGGGGCTGTCCACCGCCCGCACGTGTGATCTCAAGTCGACACCGCCCGGTGCCGACCCTCTTGGGGAGCAACCGACCCGGCCGCCGACACTCGTCCGGGCTACATCCCCCCTTGGAGGCTGAGGTGACCACACTCGTGGAGCGAACAGGAGTTGCGGTGCCACGGCCGGGCCGCTTCGCCGCGATGGTCGTGGTCAACAGCCCCGCCGTACGTGAGACCGTTGCTCACACGCTGCGGGCGATGGGGGCCCGGCACGTGCTGGAGATCAACACGGTGGCCGAGGCCCGGCAGCGCGCCGCCGCCGGTATCGCCGACCTGGTGGTGGCCGAGGCCGGTCTGCCCGACGGCTCGGGGATCGCCCTGGTGCGGGAACTGCGTCAGGCCGGCTGGCAGCGCGGCATGGTGGTGGCCACCAGCGACGACCCCTACAGCGTGCGGGCCGCGGTCGGTGCGGGCATCCGCTGCTACGTGGTCTCGGCGGCGGGCACCGGGATGCCCCGCCCCTCGGCCGACCGGGGTGAGGGCGTGGACTCGCTCTCGGCCCGGGAGATCCAGGTGCTGCAGCTGGTCGCCGAGGGCAAGTCGAACAAGGACATCGGGGTGGCGCTGGGGCTGTCGGCGCTGACCGTGAAGAGTCACCTGGCCCGGATCGCCCGCAAGCTCGGCACCGGTGACCGTGCGGAGATGGTCGCAACCTCACTGCGCTCCGGCGTCATCGCCTGAGCAGTCCCAGGTGACGGTCGCGTTACGTTGGGTGACCGGTCGGTAGCGCCCGCGCCGACCAAGGCCCCCGCCCGACGGGATCGGGTGATATGAAGTCCGGTGACGCCTGGACGGCACGAAGACGGGACCCGTGACCCGGGTCACGCCTTCATATCGGCCCGGCGCCGCCACGGACACAGACGTCGATCGGTGGCAGGCTGACCAGGTCCGGCCCGGTGTTCCGGGCCGTTCCGCAGACCTGTCCCGACTGCACACCGCCGCACACACAGGCCGCCTGACGGCAGCCCCCGGTCCCGCACGACCGCATCGCTCACTGCAACGTCACACAGCAGAACAAGCGACACCGGCAGGCGGCAGGCTACGGTGGGGTTTGTGTCGATTGACGAAGGGAGGAGCGATTCATTGACCCCGGACGGCGTTCCGGCAGGCCCGGCAGCCGGTGGCCCCGACAGCGAGCACGTGCTGGAGCGGCTCGACGCTCCCCGCGACGGCGTGCCCCCGGTAGTCAGCGACATCGCCACCCTTCAGCAGGTCATCGACGCCTTCGCAGCCGGCTCCGGCCCGGTCGCGGTCGACGCCGAGCGGGCCTCCGGCCACCGCTACGGCCAGCGCGCCTTCCTGGTGCAGCTGCGCCGTGAGGGCGCCGGCACCGCCCTGATCGACCCGGTGGCCCTGCCCGACCTGAGCGGGCTGAACGCGGTCATCGCCGACGTGGAGTGGGTGCTGCACGCCGCCTCGCAGGATCTGCCCTGCCTGTCCGAGGTGGGCCTGCGCCCCACCCTGATCTTCGACACCGAGCTCGGCGCCCGGCTGGCCGGCTACCCGCGGGTGGGCCTGGCCGCGATGGTCGAGGAACTGCTCGGCCTCAGCCTGGCCAAGGAGCACTCGGCGGTCGACTGGAGCACCCGGCCGCTGCCCGAGCCCTGGCTGCGTTATGCCGCGCTCGACGTGGAGGTGCTGGTCGACCTGCGCGACGCGGTGGCCGCCGAGCTCACCCGGCAGGGCAAGCTGCCCTGGGCCACGGAGGAGTTCGCGGCGGTCGCGGCCACCCCGCCCCCGGCCCCCAAGGTGGATCCGTGGCGCCGCACCTCCGGCATGCACCGGGTGCGCGACCGGCGCCGCCTGGCCGCTGTACGTGAGCTGTGGCAGACCCGCGACGCGATCGCCCGCCAGCGTGACCTCTCCCCCGGCCGCGTGCTCGGCGATGCCGCGATCATCGAGGCCGCCCTGGCGATGCCCACCACCCTGAGCGCCCTGATCGCCCTGCCCGCCTTCAACGGGCGGGGTGCCCGGCGCTACGCCCGGCAGTGGACCGAAGCGGTGTCCAAGGCCCGCGGCCTGTCCGACAGCGACCTCCCGCCCCAGCACCTGCCCAGCGAGGGCCCGCCCCCGCCGCGGGTCTGGGCCGAGCGTGACGCGGCGGCCGCCGCCCGCCTGGCCGCCTCCCGGGCGGCGATGGGTGAACTGGCCGCCGAGCTCGGCCTGCCGGTCGAGAACCTGATCTCCCCCGACACGGTGCGCCGGCTGTCCTGGTCACCGCCCGCCGAGATCACCCTCGCGACGGTCCAGGCGCGGCTGGAGTCGGCCGGCGCCCGGGCCTGGCAGATCGGTCTGATCGCCGAACCGCTGGTGCAGACTCTGCAGACCCCGGCGCCTCCTCCTGAACCCACGCCGGAGACGTCCGGGCACTGACCTGCCCCGCACTCGACGGGACCTGCGCGCCCAGGCGCGCCACCCGTCCATTGTTCGCTGTCTGCCCTTACCCCTCACAGGTAGCGTGACTGTTTCAGGTCACGGTAACGGGCCGGTTTCGCACTGGCGTTACTGGCGAGTAGCATTCAGATGACTACGCCAACGGTGGCGGCAGCTCCAGGCCGCCCGAGCAACGGGGAGGTCGCGTGCCCGGCACTTCGAGGGACGTCGTCTTCGTGGACGGTGTCCGAACCCCCTTCGGCAAAGCCGGAGACAAGGGGATGTACGCCCAGACCCGCGCCGACGACCTGGTCGTCCGGTGCATCCGGGAACTGCTCAGACGGCATCCCGAACTGCCCCCGGAGAAGGTCGACGAGGTGGCCGTGGCGGCCACCACCCAGACCGGCGACCAGGGGCTGACCATCGGGCGGACCGCCGCCCTGCTGGCCGGGCTGCCCAAGAGCGTGCCCGGCTACGCCATCGACCGGATGTGCGCCGGCGCGATGACCGCCGTCACCACCACCGCCTCGGGCATCGCCTTCGGCGCCTACGACGTGGCGATCGCCGGCGGGGTGGAGCACATGGGGCACCACCCGATGGGCGAGGGGGTCGATCCCAACCCGCGCTTCATCTCGGAGAAGATCGTCGACCCGGCCGCGCTGGTGATGGGTGAGACGGCGGAGAACCTGCACGACCGGTTCCCGCACCTGACCAAGGAACGCGCCGACGCCTACGCTGTGGCCAGCCAGGCCAAGGTGCAGGCGGCCTACGAGGCCGGGCGGATGCAGCAGGACCTGGTCCCGATGGCCACCCGCAGCACCGAGCAGGGCTGGGGCCTGGCGGTGGCCGACGAACCGCCGCGCCCGGGAACCACTCTCGAGGGCCTGGCCAACCTGAAGACGCCGTTCCGGCCGCACGGGCGGATCACCGCCGGCAACGCCGCGGGCCTGAACGACGGCGCCACCGCCTGTCTGCTGGCCGACGCCGGCACCGCCGCCGCCCTCGGCCTGCCGGTCAAGATGCGGCTGGTCGCCTACGGTTTCAAGGGCGTCGAGCCCGAGGTGATGGGCTACGGCCCGGTGCCGGCCACCGAAAGGGCGCTCGAGCTGGCCGGTCTGAGCATCGACGACATCGGCCTGTTCGAGATCAACGAGGCCTTCGCCGTGCAGGTGCTCTCGTTCCTCGACTTCTACGGCATCAAGGACGACGACCCGCGGGTCAACCCGGACGGCGGGGCGATCGCCCTCGGGCACCCGCTGGCCTCTTCCGGGGTGCGCCTGATGACCCAGCTGGCCCGGCATTTCGAGGCCCGGCCGGAGGTCCGCTACGGGCTCACCACGATGTGCATCGGGATCGGCATGGGCGGATCGGTGATCTGGGAGAACCCGCACCACCGCGACTACGGCAAGGGGGCCTGACGGTGACCGACCTTCGCGAACAGGCCGAGGCCGCGCAGCCCGACGAGGTGGTGACCCGGGCCCTGGCCCGCGACGTCGCCCTGCCCGGGGGCGCCGGCACGCTGCTGCTGATCACCCTGGACAACGGCCTCGACCACACCCGGCCCAGCACCTTCGGCCTGCGCGGGCTGCGCAGCCTGGAGGAGGCGCTCGAGGTGGCCACCACCCGGGCCACGGCGGGCGAGATCGTCGCCGTGGGCGTCACCGGCAAGCCGTTCTTCCTGGCCGCCGGGGCCGACCTGAACCTGCTCAAGGGCGAGGCCACGCGCGAGCAGGCGCTGCTGGTGGGCCGGCTCGGCCACGACGTGTTCCGCCGGCTGGGGGAACTGCCGGTACCGAGCTTCGCCTTCGTCAACGGCGCCGCGCTCGGCGGCGGCCTGGAGATCGCGCTGCACGCCACCTACCGCACGATCTCCTCCTCGGTCCCGGCGGTGGCCCTTCCGGAGTGCTTCCTCGGCCTGATCCCCGGCTGGGGCGGCACCTACCTGCTGCCCCGGCTGATCGGCCCGGCCGCGGCGTTCGAGCTGATCATCAAGAACCCGCTCAGCAACAACCGGATGCTCAACGGCCGCAAGGCCTTCGAACGCGGGATCGCCGACGCGGTCTTCGAGCCGGCCGACTTCCTGGAGCAGTCGCTGTTCTGGGCCGCGGACGTGCTGCGCGGCCAGGTCACCGTCTCCCGGCCTGCAGTCAGCGAGGTCGACGAGGCCGAAGAGGTCTGGGCCGCCGCGGCGGCCGAGGCGAAGGCGTTCGCCGACTCCAAGATCGGTGGCGCCGCCCCGGCCCCCTACCGGGCGATCGAGCTGGTCACCCAGGCCCGGACGGCCTCCCGGGACGAGGGTTTCGCGGCCGAGGACGAGGCCCTGGCCGACATGGCCGCCAGCCCGGAGCTGCGGGCCGGGCTGTACGCCTTCGACCTGGTGAACAAGCGGGCGAAGCGGCCCGCCGGGGCGCCGGACAAGTCGCTGGCCCGCAAGGTCGGCTCGGTCGGGGTGGTCGGGGCCGGGCTGATGGCCGGGCAGCTCGCCCTGCTGTTCGTGCGCCGGCTGAAGGTGCCGGTCACCCTCACCGACCTCGACCAGGAGCGCGTGGACAAGGGCGTGCAGTACGTCCACGACGAGATCGACAAGCTGCTGCTCAAGGGCCGGCTCACCGGTGACGCCGGCAACCGGCTGAAGGCGCTGGTGCGCGGCAGCACCGACAAGGCCGTCTTCGCCGACGCCGACGTGGTGATCGAGGCGGTGTTCGAGGACCTCGAGGTGAAGAAGAAGGTCCTGGCCGAGCTCGAGGCGGTGGTGCCGGAGCACTGCGTGCTGCTGACCAACACCTCGTCGCTGTCGGTCGGGGCGATGGCCGCGGACCTGACACACCCGGAGCGGGTCGCCGGGTTCCACTTCTTCAACCCGGTGGCGATCCTGCCGCTGGTCGAGGTGGTACGCGCGGAGAAGACCGACGACGCCACGCTGGCAACGGTTTTCCAGCTCGGCCGGGCCCTGGGCAAGACCTGCGTGCTGGCCGCCGACGCCCCCGCGTTCGTGGTCAACCGGCTGCTCACCCGGGTGATGGGCGAGGTGGTCAACGCGGCCGACGAGGGCAGCGACCTGCACGTGGCCGACGAGGCGCTGGCCCCGCTGGGGCTGCCGATGTCGCCGTTCCTGCTGCTGAACCTGGTCGGCCCGGCGATCGCGCTGCACGTGGCCGAGACGCTGCACGGGGCCTACCCGGACCGGTTCACGGTGTCGGAGAACCTGGGCCGGCTGGTGGCCGCGGGCAAGCCGGCGATCTGGTCGTACGACGAGACCGGCAAGCCCTACGTGGACGAGGAGACGGCCGCGCTGTTCCAGTTCGGCGACAAGGTCTCCACCGGTGAGGAGATCCGCGACCGCACGCTGGTGGCGCTCACCCAGGAGATCGGCCTGATGCTCGAGGAGGGCGTGGTCCAGGAGGCTCAGGACATCGACCTCTGCATGATCATGGGCGCCGGCTGGCCGTTCCACCTCGGCGGCATCACGCCGTACCTGGATCGTGAGGGATACAGCGAGCGGGTTCTGGGCCGCCGGTTCCTGCCGGCCGGTGAATCCACGCTTCCCTGACGGAAAGTCATCACCGAAGCGCGATTGGTGAGAGTGCACCCGGCGTCCGGGTACTGAGTGTTCACGATCAAGGCTCAGACCACGGTTTTCGGACGCTGGGTGCACTCTGCGCGCTTACGGTGGGCCCATGCCCGACGCGATCGGAAATGACGAGACCGCGCTGCGGCGATGTGTCCTAGCGGTGAGCGTTCTGCACGACATCGACTTCGTGCCCTCCGACGACGGGGTACGGCTGCCGGACGCGGAAGGCGCGCTGGTGACCTGGCCGATGATCCGCCAGGTGGTCGGCCCGGAGCCGGCCGAGAGCGCGACCGCCCGGCACCGGGTGGCGGCCCTGCTGCGGCTGCACCGACTGGTCGGCGAACTGGGCGACGAGGCCGGGTCCTGCTTCCGTGAGACGCTGCGCCTGATTGCGTTGCCGCCCGGCCACATTGACCACCTCGGGCCCGACTGGGTGGTGCAGAAGCTGCCTGGGGGCGCACTGGACCTGGGGTACGGCGTCTACGGCCTCCTGGACGAGCCGGACCGTTGTGTTTCGCTCGCACCTTCCCTGGCAGCCCGAGTAGGCGTACAGGGGCGCGAGTCCTGGGCCGCCCTGCGTGAATACACCGAGCGCATGGGCGCTCTGGCGGCGGCCCGGCTGTCGCGGGACGGGCGCGAGGGGGTCATCCGGCCCGTCGGGGGCTGCGACGTGCTGGCGTTGCTCAGCTCCCGCACCCTGCGCAAGCACCTGGCCGAGGGCGACGGCGTGGGTATGCGGGCAGTGGCCGCCCCCACCCGTCAGCGGGCCTGGTTCGACCTACGGCACATCGACCCCGGCTTCGTGCAGGCCGCCTGGCAGCTCACCGACGAGCCCGACCGCGCTCTGGACATCCCGCTGTTGGTGACGGCCGATGAGGTTGCCGTACCCCGGCACGGAGCGCGACGGGGTAGGCACGCCATCTGACTGTCAGGGACGGGGCAGATCTTCCATCGCGACCTCGGCCTGACGGGAGAAGTGCTCGACCACCTCGCGGGAGACCTCCTGCGCGGTGAGCCCGACGTGCTCCAGCACCTGGGCCCGGCTGGCGTGGTCGAGGAACTCCTGCGGGATCCCGAAACCACGGACGGCGGTGGGCACCCGAGCTGCGGACAGGGCGGACGACACGTGGCTGGCGACCCCGCCGGACACCCCGCCGTCCTCCACCACCACGACCAGCTGGTGCCGGGCGGCCAGCGCCGGCACCGCCTCGTTCACCGGCAGCACCCAGCGCGGGTCGACCACGGTGACGCCGATGCCCTGCTGGTTCAGCCGCTGGGCCACCTCCAGCCCCAGGGCCGTCATCGAGCCGACGGCCACCACCAGCACGTCCTCGTCGCCCTCGCGGTGCAGCACGTCGAGGTTGCCGACCCGCTCGAGCGCGGGGACCTCGTCGGCCACCTGGCCCTTCTGGAAGCGCAGCACGGTGGGGGCGTCCTCCACTGCCACGGCCTCGCGCAGCAGCTCGCGCAGCCGCACGGCGTCGCGCGGGGCGGCGATCCGGATGCCCGGCACCAGGCCCAGCAGCGACAGGTCCCACATGCCGTTGTGGCTGGCCCCGTCGTCGCCGGTGACCCCGGCCCGGTCGAGGACGAAGGTGACGCCCTCGCGGTGCAGCGCCACGTCCATCAGGACCTGGTCGAAGGCCCGGTTCATGAAGGTGGCGTAGACCGCGACCACCGGGTGCAGGCCGCCGTGCGCCATCCCGGCCGCGCTGGTGACCGCGTGCTGCTCGGCGATACCGACGTCGAACACCCGGTCGGGGTAGCGCTCGGCGAAGCGGTGCAGACCCACCGGGATCAGCATGGCCGCGGTGATGCCGACCACGTCCGGCCGCTCGTCGGCGATCTGGACGATCTCGTCGGCGAACACGCTGGTCCACTTGACCCCGCCGCGGCCGCTGGAGACCGGTTTGCCGGTCTCCGGGTCGATCACGCCGATCGCGTGGAACTGGTCGGCCTGGTCGTTGCGGGCCGGCGCGTAGCCGCGGCCCTTCTCGGTGATCGCGTGCACGATCACCGGGCCGCCGAACGACTTGGCCCGGCCCAGGGCGAACTCCATGGCCTCGAGGTCGTGGCCGTCGACCGGGCCCACGTACTTGAGACCCAGGTCCTCGAACAGGCCCTGGGGGGCCACGATGTCCTTGATGCCCTTCTTCATTCCGTGCAGGGTGCCGTAGGCCAGCCGGCCCGGCGTGCCCCCGCGCTGCAGCACCGACTTGCCCAGGTCGAGCGCCTTCTCGTAGCTGTCCAGCGTGCGCAGCTTGGCCAGCCGCTCGGACAGGCCGCCGATGGTGGGCGCGTAGGAGCGCTCGTTGTCGTTGACCACGATGACCAGGTTGCGTTCCTGGCCGACGGCGATGTTGTTCAGCGCCTCCCAGGCCATGCCACCGGTGAGCGCGCCGTCGCCGACGATCGCCACCACGTGCCGGTCGCCGCGGCCGGTGAGCTGGTTGGCCTTGGCCAGGCCGTCGGCCCAGGACAGCGACGAGGAGGCGTGGCTGCTCTCGACGATGTCGTGCTCGGACTCGGCCCGGGAGGGGTAGCCGGACAGGCCGCCCTGCCGCTTGAGGGCGCTGAAGTCCTGCCGGCCGGTGAGCAGCTTGTGCACGTAGCACTGGTGCCCGGTGTCGAACACGATCTGGTCGTGCGGGGACTGGAAGACCCGGTGCACGGCCATGGTCAGCTCGACCACCCCGAGGTTGGGCCCGAGGTGGCCGCCGGTGCGGGAGACCTCGCGGACCAGGAACGTGCGGATCTGCTGGGCCAGATCGTCCAGCTGCGCCGCGTCGAGCAGTCGAAGGTCGTCCGGGCCATGGATCTCCGTGAGCGCCACCATCGACTACGCATCTCCCTAGCTGCCGTGTAAAACCCGTGGACTCGGCGGACCCGATCCGGCGGATCCACCGTCCTGACCCACGATTCTAGGGTCGCTCCCGCAGCCCGCGCTGCGAACCTCCACCCGTAAGGGATTAGACACACGAAACTTTCATAATTCCTCCAGGTCTTGGGGCAGAGCATGCTCGACGGACCGTGACCCGGGAGGGACCGTGCGTGGCCGGAGTCGCCCGGCCGGAAGGTGACGAGCGCCACCCCACGCAGCCGGTCACAGCCGGGGGATGTACCGCTCCCCCCGCAGGGCCCGGGCCACGAGCTCCACACCCCGCTGGGCGGCCGCCAGCCGGGACTGCTCCTGCTGGACCGCCTCGATCATCTCTTCGAGCGCGGCAGGCGGCAGGTCACGGGACAGGTCGGTGCGGATCCGGCTGAGCCCCCGGTCCAGGGCCTGCCGCTGCGCCCCGACGTGCTGGTAGGCCAGCCAGGCCAGACCCAGGACCTGTTTCCGCAGCACCGGGTAGGCGCGGAAGTCGGCCGGGCACTGGTCGAGGAGCCAGGACGAGGCGGACTGCTCCCACTCGCGGGTGCCGGGCGGAAGGACGGCCTCGGGCCAGCCGGGCGGGAGGTGTTCGGTCACAGGAAAGAGAGTGACACCCGTCGCACCCGGGAGTGCAACCGATCCACCGGGTGATTCCGTCGTTGTCAGTGGCGTCTGATCTCATCTGGGGGTTGGCGGTTACCAGGAGAGACTGTGTTTTCAGGACGTTTGCGGGCCGGCGGGGCGCTGATCGCCGGGTCGGCGCTGCTCGGCGGATGCGGTCTTCCGCATGTGGAGGTCGTCCTGCACGACCGGGTGGAAGGAGCCGCCGCTGCCCCGGCGACCACGGCTCCTGCGGCACCTCCGGTCGGGCCGGAGACCCCGCAGACCCCGCAGGCCCCGGAGACCGTGCGGCCGGTGAAGTACCTGCACACCGGCAAGAACACCTGGGTGGTCGCGGCCGGGAAGTCGGCGGTGAGCGGGTCGGCCGGGCCGGTGCTGCGCTACCAGGTCGCGGTGGAGCGGGGCATCGACGGGATCACGGCGAAGAAGTTCGCCGGTGAGGTGGTGAAGATCCTCGGCGACGACCGCAGCTGGACCGGTCAGGGCGAGCGCCGCCTGCGGCGGGTGGGCCCCGGCCAGAGCGCCGACTTCACCGTCCGGCTGACCACCCCGGGCACCCGGGACGTGCTCTGCGGTGGGACGGGCGGGTACACCTCGTGCCGCAACGGCGACGACGTGGTGATCAACGTGGCCCGGTGGGTGCACGGGGTGCCGGACTACCCCGCCTCATTGGCCGTCTACCGCGCCTACGTGATCAACCACGAGACGGGGCACCTGCTGGGGCACGGCCACGAGCTCTGCCCGGGCCCCGGCCGCCTGGCACCGGTGATGCAGCAGCAGTCGCTCGGCATGCACGGATGCCGGGCCAACGCCTGGCCGTCGCCGAAGGGCAAGCCGCTCCACGGCAGCGCCGGGGAGTACGACGATCCCATCCCGGTCGAGCGCACCGGCCGCAACTAGGTCCTGTCCTGCGAATCGGTCGCCTACTGCGGGGCACCCGGTGGGCAGCCTGGACGCACCCGGCGGGCACCCACGTAGAACCACTACGAGGGCGCCCACCGGGCACGCCCAGGCCGTCACCGGGCACCTCCTCGCTACGGCGCCGATCCACAGGACAGGCCCTAGCCCCTCCGCGCAGAACCGCCCGCCCCTCGTTCGAGGGACGGGCGGTTCAGACCGGTCCGGACGGCTACCAGCCACCCGAGGGGGCGTCCGTGGCGTCGGTGCCCACGGACGTCTTCAATCGGTTCAGCTGACCAGCGAGCGCAGCACGTACTGCAGGATGCCGCCGTTGCGGTAGTAGTCGGCCTCACCGGGGGTGTCGATCCGGACCACGGCGTCGAACTCGACCTTGGTGCCGTCCGTCCTGGTGGCGGTGACCTTGACGGTGGCCGGGGTGGTGCCGTTGTTGAGCTCGGTGACCCCGGCGACGTCGAACGTCTCGGTGCCGTCCAGGCCCAGCGAGTCGGCGTTCTGGCCGGCCGGGAACTGCAGCGGCAGCACGCCCATCCCGATCAGGTTGGAGCGGTGGATCCGCTCGTAGCTCTCGGTGATGACCGCGCGGACGCCCAGCAGACGCGTGCCCTTGGCCGCCCAGTCGCGGCTGGAGCCCGAGCCGTACTCCTTGCCGGCCAGCACCACCAGCGGGACGCCGGCCTCGGCGTAGGCCTGGGCCGCGTCGTAGATCGTGGTCTGCTCGCCCTCGGCCAGGAAGTTCCGGGTGAAGCCGCCCTCGACGCCGTCCAGCAGCTGGTTCTTCAGCCGGATGTTGGCGAAGGTGCCGCGGATCATCACCTCGTGGTTGCCCCGCCGGGAACCGTAGGAGTTGAAGTCCTTGCGGGCCACGCCGTGCTCGGCCAGGTAGACCCCGGCCGGCGAGTCGACCTTGATCGAGCTGGCCGGGCTGATGTGGTCGGTGGTCACCGAGTCACCCAGCTTGGCCAGCACCCGGGCGCCGGAGATGTCGGTGACCGGGGTGGTCTCGATCTTCATGCCCTCGAAGTACGGGGGGCGGCGCACGTAGGTGGACTCGCTGTCCCAGGCGAAGGTGCTGCCCTCGGGGGTGTCCAGCGACTGCCAGCGCTCGTCACCGGCGAACACGTCGGCGTAGTCGCCGACGAACATGTCCTTGGTGATCGAGTCCTCGACCACCGCGGCGACCTCCTGAGCGGACGGCCAGATCTCGCGCATGAACACGTCGTTGCCGTCGGAGTCGGTGCCGATCGGGTCGTTCTCCGGGTCCCAGTCGATGGTGCCGGCCAGCGCGTAGGCGATCACCAGCGGCGGGGAGGCCAGGTAGTTCATCTTGACGTCGGGGTTGATCCGGCCCTCGAAGTTGCGGTTGCCGGAGAGCACCGACACCACGGTGAGGTCGTTCTCCTGCACCGCGGCCGAGATCTCCTCGGGCAGCGGGCCGGAGTTGCCGATGCAGGTGGTGCAGCCGTAGCCGACCAGGTGGTAGCCGAGCTTCTCCAGGTACGGCACCAGACCGGCCTTGGCGTAGTAGTCCATGACCACCTTGGAGCCCGGCGCCATCGTGGTCTTCACCCACGGCTTGACCGACAGGCCCCGCTCCACCGCGTTCTTGGCCAGCAGCGCGGCGGCCAGCATGACCGACGGGTTGGAGGTGTTGGTGCAGCTGGTGATGGCGGCGATGGTGACGTGGCCGTGGTCCAGCTCGAACTGGGTGCCGTCGGCCATGGTGACCGGAACCCGCTTGTGCGGGCGGCCGTTCGATTCGTGCGGCGCGTTCGGCTCGTCGGCCTTGCTGGAGGAGGACGCCGACGGGGAGTCGCTGGCCGGGAACGACTCGGCCACCGCCTCGTCCTGCTTGCCCCCGGACTGCCAGTCCTTCACGTAGTCGGAGATCGCCCCGCGCCAGGCGGCCTTGGCGTGGGCCAGCTCGATCCGGTCCTGCGGGCGCTTGGGGCCGGCGATGCTCGGGACCACGGTGGACAGGTCGAGCTCGAGGTACTCGGAGTACTTGGCCTCACTGGCCGGGTCGTGCCACAGGCCCTGCTCCTTGGTGTACGCCTCGACCAGGGCGACCTGCGCATCGCTGCGGCCGGTCAGGCGCAGGTAGTCGAGCGTGACCTCGTCGATCGGGAACATCGCGGCGGTGGAGCCGAACTCGGGGCTCATGTTGCCGATGGTGGCCCGGTTGGCCAGCGGCACCGCGCCGACGCCCTCACCGTAGAACTCGACGAACTTGCCCACCACGCCGTGCTTGCGCAGCATTTCGGTGATGGTGAGCACCACGTCGGTGGCGGTGACCCCGGCCGGGATCTCACCGTTGAGCTTGAAGCCGACCACCCGCGGGATGAGCATGCTGACCGGCTGGCCGAGCATCGCGGCCTCGGCCTCGATACCGCCGACGCCCCAGCCCAGGACGCCGATGCCGTTCACCATGGTGGTGTGCGAGTCGGTGCCCACGCAGGTGTCGGGGTAGGCCACACCGTCACGCTCGAAGACCACCCGGGCCAGGTGCTCGATGTTGACCTGGTGCACGATGCCGGTGCCCGGGGGCACCACCTTGAAGTCGTCGAAGGCGGTCTGGCCCCAGCGCAGGAACTGGTAGCGCTCGCCGTTGCGCTGGTACTCCAGGTCGACGTTCTTCTCGAACGCGTCCGGCCGGCCGAACACGTCGGCGATCACCGAGTGGTCGATCACCATCTCGGCCGGGGACAGCGGGTTGATCTTGTTCGGGTCGCCACCCAGCTCGGCCACGGCCTCGCGCATGGTGGCCAGGTCGACGATGCACGGCACGCCGGTGAAGTCCTGCATGATCACCCGGGCCGGGGTGAACTGGATCTCGGTGTCCGGGTTCGCACTCGGGTCCCAGCCGGCCAGCGCCCGGATGTGGCCGGCGGTGATGTTGGCGCCGTCCTCGGTCCGCAGCAGGTTCTCCAGCAGGACCTTCAGGCTGTACGGCAGCTCGGCGGCACCGGGGACGGCCGAGAGCCGGAAGATGTCGTAGCTGGCGTCTCCGGCAGCGAGTTGGCCGCGCGCGCCAAAGCTGTCGAGGCTTCTCACACTGCTCAACGAGAGCTCCTTAGATCGTCGTAGATCGTCGTCACCGAGCACCATACTAAAGTATCTCGACGTCAAGATAGTTAGCCGAACCTAAGTCGAAGCCTGCCTGCAGTTGAACAACGAGGCAGGTTGACGCGCCGTTCGGCGCAACCGCTACGAGTTCCGGACGCACTCGAGGCAGCGACGGCCTGTTATCGCCGACCGCGCGAACGCCGGGGCCAGGCGGGGCGCCGGGCGGGCTCGGACACCGTCGGGACCTCCGACGGCGAGGGCCGCTCACCGGCCGGGACCAGCACGGCCACGCACTCCACGTGGTGGGTCATCGGGAACAGGTCGAAGGCCCGCAGCTTGTCCAGCCGGTAGCCCAGCCCCTCGGCGAAGGCCAGGTCGCGGGCCAGGGCGGCCGGGTCGCAGGCCACGTAGACGACCACGCGCGGAGCCAGCGCGGTGACCTGACGCATCACGTCCTTGCCGGCGCCCGAACGGGGCGGGTCGAGCACGATCACGTCGGCCCCGCCGTCGGCCAGCGGTCCCCCCTCTGCGGCCAGGCGCGGCAGCACGCGGGAGACCGAGCCGTTCTCCACCCGCACCTGCCCCAGGTCGTGCAGGCCCCGGCGGGCGTCGGCCGAGGCCCGGGCGTCGCCCTCGACCAGCAGCACGCTGCCGGTGACGCCGACCTGCTCGGCCAGCCCGGCCGCGAACAGCCCCACACCTCCGTACAGGTCCACCGCCCGCTCCCCCGGCCGGGCCTGGGCTGCCTCCAGCACGGCGTCGAGCAGGGTCTGGGCCGCGGCCGGGTGCACCTGCCAGAAGCCCGTACCGGTGACCCGGAACGGCCGCGGCGTACCCGCCACGCTTACTTCCTCAGAGACCCAGGTACGCCCCTTGACCTGGTGCAGGCCCTCGTCGTCGCGGGTGGCCACGTTGGTCTCGGGCAGCTTGGGCAGCCGCAGCGAAGGACCCTTGCGACTGGCGACGGCCTCGGCCACCACCAGCGGCGAGCCGGTGGAGGGCTCGACCACCTCGACCGCGAGCGCCCCCGGCCAGCGGGACTGGGTGATCCCCAGCGACGCCGCCGCGGGAGAGGCGATCAGACACTCCTTCACCGCGATCACGTCGTGGGAGCGGTGCTTGCGCAACCCCGGGCGTCCTTCGGTGTCGACCGTGAACCGCACCCGGGTGCGCCAGCCCAGCCCGTCGCCCTCCGGGCCCTCCACCACGACCTCGGGCACCGGGTCGAGGTGGGCGATCCGGCGCAGCTGCTCCTTCACCACGTCGGCCTTCATCCGGCGCTGGGCGGACAGGTCGGCGTGCTGCCAGTCGCACCCGCCGCACAGCCCGGGACCGGCCACCGGGCAGGGCGCCGGGACCCGGTCGGGCGAGGCCTCGACGACCTCGACCGCGTCGGCCCGCCAGAACTTCGCGTCCGGCCCGGACTCGGTCAGCCGGGCCAGCACCACCTCACCGGGCAGCGCGTGCCGGACGAAGACCACCCGGCCCTCGTGCCGGGCCACACAGTGCCCGCCGTGCGCCACCGGGCCGACCTGCAGCTGGATCAGCTCGTCGGTGACCAGGCCAGGCCCCGAGGCGACGGACGACGGGGAGTCACTGGTCGGACTGCTAGACATTCTGTTCCTTCGTAGAGATCTCTTCGGGGCTCTCCGGCGGCACCGCACCCCGCCGCGCGTCCCCCGGGGCCGGGCGGTTCTCCTCGCCCAGCCGGTGCCGCGAGGACCGCAGCTGCCAGGGCACGCTGGCCACGATCACGCCGGACATGAAGTGCAGACCGCTCTTCAGCCGCAGCGCGCTCTGGTTGTGCAGCAACTGCTCCCACCAGCGCCCCACCACATACTCCGGCACGTAGACCACCACCAGGTCGCGGGGGCTGTCGCGGCGGATACTGCGCACGTAGTTGAGCACCGGGCGGGTGACCTCACGATACGGCGAGTCCAGGGCCCGCAGGGGCACCGGGATGTCGCGGCGGTCCCACTCCTCCTGCAGGCGCCGGGTCTCCTCGGCGTCGACGGTGACCGTGACCGCCTCCAGCACCGAGGGCCGGGAGGCCCGGGCGTAGGCGAGCGCCCGCAGCGTGGGCTTGTGCAGCTTGGACACCAGGACGATGGCGTGCACCCGGGACGGCAGGACCCGGCCTCTGCTGTCGTCCTCCTCGTCCAGCTCGGCCCGCACCTTCCGGTAGTGCCGGCGGATCGCCAGCATCAGCACGAACAGCACGGCCATGAACAGCAGGGCCAGGTAGGCGCCGCGGGTGAACTTGGTGATCAGCACGACCACCAGCACGCTGCCGGTGATGCTCAGGCCGATCGCGTTGATCACCCGGGACTGTTTCATCCTCCGCCGCGCCGCCGGGTCGGCCTCGGTGCGCAGCAGCCGGGTCCAGTGCCGCACCATGCCGGTCTGGCTGACCGTGAAGGAGATGAAGACGCCCACGATGTAGAGCTGGATCAGCCGGGTGACCTGGGCGTCGAAGGCCAGGATGAGCAGGCTCGCCCCGACCGCCAGGAGCACGATGCCGTTGCTGTAGGCCAGCCGGTCGCCGCGGGTGTGCAGCTGGCGCGGCAGCAGGTCGTCGCGGGCCAGGATCGAGCCGAGCACCGGGAAGCCGTTGAACGCGGTGTTGGCGGCCAGGATCAGGATCAGCCCGGTGGCGAAGGTGACCAGGTAGAAGGCCGGCGGGAAGCCGCCGAAGAGGGCCGAGGCGATCTGGCCGATCACCGGGTCCTGCACGTAGTCCTCGCCGACCGGCACGCCGTCGCGGGTGAGCTGCTCGGCCGGGAACTCGGCGAAGCGCACGTGCATCAGCCGGGACAGGATGATCGTGGACATCAGCATCAGCACCGCGATCGAGCCGAGCAGGGCCAGCGTGGTGGCGGCGTTGTGGCTCTTCGGCTTCTTGAACGCGGGCACCCCGTTGCTGATCGCCTCGACCCCGGTCAGCGCCGCGCAGCCGGACGAGAAGGCCCGCAGCAGCAGGAAGGCCCCGCCCAGGCCGACCAGGCCCTGCTCGAACTGCGACTCCGGGAGCAGGTCGAGCACCGCGCTCTCGGCCTGCGGCAGGTCGCCCAGGAAGTACTTGAGGAACCCCCAGGCGCTCATCCCCAGGATGGCGAACATGAAGACGTAGGTGGGCACGGCGAACGCGGAGCCCGACTCCCGCACCCCGCGCAGGTTGATCGTGGTGAGCAGGACGACCACGATCACGGCGACGAGCGCCTCGTGCCCCCGCAGGAAAGGCATGGCCGAGGCGGCGTACTGGGCCCCGGAGGAGATCGAGACGGCGACCGTGAGGACGTAGTCGACCAGCAGCGCGCTGGCCACGGTGATCCCGGCGGTCGGCCCGAGGTTGACCGTGGCCACCTCGTAGTCGCCGCCGCCGGAGGGATAGGCGTGCACGTTCTGCCGGTAGGACGCGACCACGATCAGCATGACGAAGACCACCGCCACCCCGACCCAGGGCGAGAGCGCGTACGACGTCAGGCCCGCGGCGGCCAGGGTCAGCAGGATCTCGTCCGGCGCGTAGGCCACCGAGGAGAGCGCGTCCGAGGCGAAGACCGGCAGCGCGATGCGTTTGGGCAGAAGGGTCTCGCCCAGACGTTCGCTGCGCACCGGCCGCCCCACGAGCAGCCGTTTCACGGCGCCGGGAAATGAAGGCACGGCCGGTCATCGTATTCCCGGCGGCCGGAGGGCGGTAACGGTGGACCGTGGGGCCCACCGTGGGCGAGCCACGGGTGTACCTTCAGCGGCGGACAGCAGGTCAGCTGAGAGGGCCGACGAACGTGCACTTCGTGATCATGGGATGCGGCCGCACCGGCTCCACCCTGGCCCAGATGGTCGAGGACCGCGGGCACACCGTCGCGGTGGTGGACCAGAACGCGAACGCCTTCCGCCGGCTCGGCCCGCACTTCGAGGGCCGCCGCGTGGTCGGCCCCGGTTTCGACCGGGACACCCTGACCGAGGCGGGGATCGAGGACGCCTACGCGTTCGCCGCGGTGAGCAACGGCGACAACTCCAACATCCTGGCCGCCCGGGTGGCCCGGGAGACGTTCGGCGTGAGCAACGTGGTGGCCCGGATCTACGACCCGGGCCGCGCCGAGGTCTACCAGCGCCTGGGCATCCCCACCGTCGCCACCGTGCGCTGGACGGCCGACCAGATGGCCCGCCGGCTGCTGCCCGCCGGCGCGATCTCCGAGTACCGCGACCCCTCCGGCGCGGTGATCCTGGCCGAGGTACAGGTGCACACCGGCTGGGTGGGGCGGCGGATGGCCGCCCTGGAAGCCGCTTCCGAGGCCCGGGTCGCCTTCCTCTCGCGGCTCGGCGAGGGGCTCGTGCCCGGGCCGGACACCCTCTACCAGGAGGGCGACCTGGTGCACTTCGTGCTGCGGCACGACCAGCTCACCTCGGTGGAACAGAGAATGGCCGTCCCGCCGTCGAAGGATGGGCACTGATGCGGATCGTCATCGTCGGCGCGGGCAGCGTGGGCCGCTCGATCGCGCGGGAACTGCTCACCAACGGGCACCGGGTGCTGCTGATCGACAAGGACCCGAACGCGATCCGGGTGACCAGCGTGCCGGAGGCCGAGTGGCTGCTGGCCGACGCCTGCGAGATCAGCTCGCTGGCCGACGCCGGGCTGGCCGACTGCGACGTGGTGGTCGCGGCCAGCGGCGACGACAAGGCCAACCTGGTGGTCTCGCTGCTGTCGAAGACCGAGTACGGGGTGCCCCGCACCGTGGCCCGGGTGAACACCCCGGCCAACGAGTGGATGTTCGACGAGGCCTGGGGCGTGGACGTGGCGGTGTCCACCCCGCGGCTGATGACGGCCCTGGTCGAGGAGGCCGTCTCGATCGGTGAGCTGGTCCGGATCTTCACCTTCCAGCAGGGTCAGGCCTCGATGGTGGAGCTGACCCTGCCGGCCGAGTCGCCGCTGGCCGGGACCATGGTCGGCGAGATCGCCTGGCCGGACGACACCGTGCTGGTCGGGATCATCCGGGGTGAGCGGCCGATCCCGCCCAGCCGCGACGACGCCCTCGAGGCCGGGGACGAGCTGATGTTCATCACCGTGCCGGACAGCGAGGACGCGTTGCAGGAACTGCTCAACCCCCGCGGCTGAGAGTCCCCGTACAAAACATCGGTGCCCACCGGCGTCCTCAGATTCAGGACGTCGGTGGGCACCTTCGTTGGTCAGGAGACCTTGTGCGGGGTGTGGTCGGCGGTGACCGGCGGCACCTTGCGCAGGACCCGCCAGATCAGCCAGAGCGCCACGGCGAACAGCGGCAGGCCCAGCACCAGGCCGTTCAGCAGGCCCAGCAGGGTGGCCTGGTCGGCGATGCTGAGCGGGACCTGCACCGCCACCCGGATCAGGAACAGCGCCACGAAGATCCAGGTGGCCTTCACGAACGCCTGGTAGCGCGGGCGGTGGTGACGCCACTCGAACATCTCGCCGGTGATCGGGCCGACGAAGACGCCGACGATCGGCCAGCGCACGGCGATCGAGATCATCGCCCCGAGCGCCGAGCCGCCGTTCTTGACGATGCTGGTCAGGAACATGTCCGAGGCCCGGCCGGTCTTGCTCGCGATCCAGGCACCGATCGCGATCCCGATCACCCCGGAGAGCGCCTGGGTGAGCGGCTCGCGCCGGACCAGGCGGATCGCAATCAGCACGACCAGCGGGGCCAGTGCCGCGTAGACCGAGGGCCGCAGTTCCTGGGTGATCGCGAAGGCGATCGAGAAGACGGTGTACGGCAGTACCGACTCGATCACGCCGCGGGGGCCGCCGATCGCCTTGTTCAGGTCGAACTCGGCCGCCACGGCCTGGGCGAACGAGCCCTTGCCGACCCGCTCGGCGACGTTCTCGGCAGCGTGTTCGACGGGCGGGTGGGGATGCTGGGAGTGCTCCCCCGGGACGGGGGCGGACCCGTGCTGCTGCTCCGTCATCGGCTCTGGTCAGCTCCGGTCGGCTCTGGGTTCGGCTGGGCGGGCGGCCCGCACCGGGCGGACCGCTGCCCCAAAGCCTAGCCCGGGCTGCCGGGCACCAGTTCGTAGCGCGGGTTGAAGATGGTGGCGGTGCCGCTCGCCTCGCACACCACACCCTGGACGCGGATGCGCCGGCCCGGCTCCACCCCACCGATGTGCCGGCGGCCCAGCCAGACCACCGCGATGCTGCCGCTGCCGTCGTACAGCTCCGCGACCAGCGCGGGGACGCCGGCCCGGGGGCGCAGCGTGACGGCGCGCAGCGTGCCGCAGACCATGGCCGGCTGCCGGGCCCGGAGCTGGGCGATCGGGGTGCCGCCGAGGCGGACCGCCTGCTCGCGCTCCTCGTCGGCGTGCACCACGTGCTGAGGGGCGGTGAACCGGGCCAGGGCCCGGCGCAGGCCGGAGCGTTCGGCCGGGGCGGCCGGTGCCTGATCGTCTGTGATCTGCTTACCCACGGATTTCAGCGTACCCATCCCGAACCTGCTCCCTGAGCCGTCCCCGGGCGTTCGGGGAGTGGCCCTGCCCACTCTTTTGCAGGTGTACGACCTGTTGCTCAACAAGCCGTTTCGGTTCTTATTCCTGCTCCGCACATTCATCTTGACCCAGATCGGCCGAGGAGTCACAACCGGAGCGGGCGGACTTGGGGGCAATCAGCCGGACGGCCCAGGCCGGTACCCGACCTGGGCCGTTCTCCGTGCTGTTCTGCGTGCTCGCGGAAGAGCTGGTCAGCGGACCTCGGTGATCTCCGGGCCGCGCTCCGGCGGGCGCAGCGCGTCCTTCTTCTCCTCGGCCGGTGCGCTCTCGCCCTCACCCTCGCCGTCGGCCGGGTGGGCGTTGTCGGGCAGGCTCAGCGGCAGCAGCTCACGCGGGGCCATCGCATCGGTGCCCCGCACCACCACCACGTCCCGCACCAGGCTCTCCAGCTCGAGTGCCTTCTCCTGGTCGAGCGCGGCGGCCCCGTGGAACACCGCGCGCAGGAACCAGCGCGGGCCGTCGACGCCGGAGAACCGGGCCGGCTGCAGCACGGTGCGGCCGTCCGGCGTGCGGGCGGGCACCTTGGCCAGCAGCTCGCGGCCGAACACGCCGGGCACGTCGTCGACCTCGCCGCCCTGGCGGCTCACGCTGGCGGCGATCTCGGCGCGGATGTCGTCCCAGATCCCGGAGGTGCGCGGGGCGGCGAACGCCTGCAGCTGCACGGCCGAGTCGTTGAGCTGGACGGTCGCGGCGATGACCTTGTTGGTCTGCTCCTCGATCTCCAGGCGCATCTGGATGGTGCCCTCACGGGCCGGCAGCCGGATCGCGCCGAGGTCGATGTAGGTGACCTCGGGGTCGGCCTCGGCCTCGTCCCAGGGGCCGTTGGACCGGTCGTAGACGTCGCCCGGCGCCGGTGCGCCCTTCGGGGCGTTGTCTTCACGGTCGTCGTCGGCGGCGGAGGACGCGGAGGTGGTCTCCGGCTCGTCGGCCGGGGACGCCTCGTCCCCCTTGTTGCGGCGGAACCAGCTCATCAGTGCTCTCCTCGTTGCGTTCCCAAGCCCGTGCTGCCCGTGCTGCCGTCGGTGAACCCACCGGTCGAGCCGAAGCCGCCCGCCCCGCGCACGGAGCCGGGCAGCCGGCCGGCCTCGACGAAGGAGGCCCGGCTCACCGGCTGGACGACCAGCTGCGCGATCCGGTCGCCGCGCCGCAACTGCACCGGGGTGGTGCGGTCGGTGTTCAGCAGCGTCACCCGGATCTCACCGCGATATCCCGCATCGACCGTGCCGGGCGCATTGACCACCGTCAACCCGAAACGCGCGGCCAGGCCGGAGCGCGGGTGCACGAAGGCGGCATATCCGTCCGGCAGGGCGATCGCCACCCCGGTCGGGACCGTCTGCCGCTCCCCCGGCTCCAGGGTCACGTCGACGGCGGTGACCAGGTCGGCCCCGGCGTCGCCGGGGTGCGCGTAGCCGGGCAGGGGCAGCTCGGGGTCGAGGCGCTGGACGAGCACCTCGACCTGGCCGGAGGCGAAGTCCTCCCAGCCGGAAGGTGCGGAAGTCGTGCTCACGGTCGGACAGCCTATCCAGCACCGGAGCCCGGCCGGTCCGCCCCGGCCAGGATGCGTTCCGTACGGCGCGGGCCGGGTGGTACGCACCGGCCCGGCGGGCCCGTGGGAAACTGGGAACATGCGCCCGGACCAGCAGGAAGCGGCGGCCTCGGCCACGCCCGCGACCACCGCCAAGAAGAAGAACCTGACCGAGAAGCTGAGCCCGACGCCCGGCGTGTGGCTCGGCTTCGCCGCCTTCGGGGCGGCCTTCGGCCTGATCCCGGGCCCGATCAACGTGCCGTTCGCGATCGGGACCGCGGTGGTGATGGCCGGCGTGGTGCTCGGCCTGGTGGTGCTCTGGACGCCGCGGCTGGAACTGGCCAAGGGCGTGTTCTCGGCCGGGCGGGCGAAGGTGCCGGCCTCGCTGGTCGCCGAGGTCGAGGCCCTGGACCCGGCCCGGATGAAGGCCCTGCTGGGCACCGAGCTGGACGCCCGGGCCTACCGCTGCACGCGCGGCTGGGTGCGCACCGGGATCCGGGTCACCCTGGACGACCCGCAGGACCCGACGCCGTACTGGCTCGTCTCGACCCGCCGGCCGCAGGACTGGGTGCGGGCGCTGGGCTCGTGACGCTCCTGGGCGAGCCCTTGGCGCCCCACACTCTCAGGTAGTGCCGTTCCGTTGGTTCAGGCCGCGCATTCCTTGCAGATCAGCTGGCCGTTCTTCTCGCCCGCGAGCTGGCTGCGGTGGTGCACCAGGAAGCAGCTCATGCAGGTGAACTCGTCCGCCTGGCGGGGCAGGACGCGGACGGACAGCTCCTCGTTGGACAGGTCGGCCCCGGGCAGCTCGAAGCCCTCGGCCGCCTCGGTCTCGTCCTCGTCGACCGAGCCGGCCGACTTGTCCACCCGGCGGGCCTTCAGCTCTTCGAGCGAGTCCTCGTTGAGGTCGTCGTCGGTCTTGCGCGGCGCGTCGTAGTCGGTTGCCATGGTGTGGTCACGCTCCGGTGTGTGGAACTCACGCGGGACGTGCCCTTCCACCGGATCCGCCGATGCGGAACCGGTGAGGTGCGCGTTGCCCCCATGAGAACGGGATTGCTGGTCGTTGCTCGAACTGGTGGTGCTCTGGCCGAATGCGGTGCTCGCGCCCTGGTGGATCAAGGTCGTTGCTACCGGACTGTGGACTAACGCGCCCGGGGCCGGATTTGTGCCCGCTCTCGCGGCAGGGATTGTGCACCAGTCGAGCCGCGATAGCCACACCGCCGCACCGGGAGAACGACATCAATTCCCGTCACCGAACGGATCAGACCTCACCCTCCGTACTCGGACACGGCGCCTAACGGGTGGACGTCACGAAATGTTCCCGCACGTGTTCGCTCGACGGCACCCGAGTCGCCTGTCCGGCAACGCTGCGTCGACCGTAGAGTGTCGGGCGGTGCAGTGTGTCTCACAGCTGTTGCACGGCCGTAACGCGGCTGTTCCTCACCCGTGAGGCCCACTCGCGCCAGTGCCGGAAGAGATGGCTTCCGGCACTGGAAGAGCTCGCGGACATCGTTCGGGGGCGAGTGAGGGAGAAAATCAATGAGCGAGTTCGTCGCGCAGATCAGGGGCCGTGCGGCAGAGGCGCTGACCTGGCTCCGGGAGGCGCAGGACAGCGGTGACGAGTACCTCGTCAACGTCTCGCTCGACCAGATCGAGTCGATCGCCCGGGTGGCGGCCGACCACAGCATCACCCTGGAGGGAGTGGCCGAGTCGCTGAACGCGTACGGCCTGCAGGTCCCCCAGGGCCGCACCGGCGGGGCAACGGCCTAGGGGCACCCGCGTCTGGTCCGAGCGATCGAAGGCGCTTCAGGTCGGGTCGGAGTCGGCGTCCAGCTGCCCGAGGACGTCGCAGAGCCCCTCGAGAAGGGGGGACGCCGCTCCGACGACCATCGCACCACCGGCCGGAGCGCCCCGGAGACCGGACAACGCACCACCCGCCTCGGTGAGCACGAGGGCCGCCGCGGCGATGTCCCAGACGTTCACCCCCCGCTCGTAGTACGCGTCCACCGTGCCGGTGGCCACGCCGCACAGGTCGAGCGCCGCGCTGCCGATCCGCCGGATGTCCCGGACCTGCGGCAGCACCCCGGTGAGCACCCGGGCCTGTCCGGCGCGCCGGGTCGCCGCGTAGCCGAACCCGGTGGCCACCAGGGCCTGGTCGAGGGCCGGCGGGGCGGCCAGCTTCAGCCCTCGCGGGATCGAGCCGTCGCCCCGGGTCAGTTCCGCGCCCAGCCCGCGCCCGGCCGTCCAGGTGTCACCGGTGGCCGGGTTGTGCACGCAGGCCGCCACCGGCGTCCAGGCCCCGTCCACCGTCGGGTCGCCCTCCACCACGGCCACGCTGACCGCGTAGGCGTCGATCCCGTAGCGGTAGTTGACGGTGCCGTCGATCGGGTCGAGCACCCAGGTCAGGCCCGACTCGCCGGGGCTGTAGCCGGCCTCCTCGCCGAGCAGGCCGTCGCCCGGCCGGGCCTCGGCCAGACGCTCGCGCAGCAGCCGCTCCACGGCCTGGTCCATCGCCGTGACGATGTCGGTCGGGGTGGACTTGGTGCTCTCCACCTCGCGGGCGCCCGGGTCGTCGGCCAGGCCGGCCCGGATCAGGTCACCACCGGCCCGGGCCACCTCCTCGGCCAGGGCCCGCAACTGCTCGGTGCTCACTGGTTCACCCTTTCCGGAGCGACCGCCTGGTCGGCGTTCTTGTCGATCGGCAGCACCCAGTCGACCCCACAGGCGGCCGGCTTGTCCGGGTTACGCAGGTTGCTGCAGCAGTTCGCCGGGCAGACGTCGTGCCAGGGCCCGGCCCCGGCCATCGAGGGCCGCTCGGGGTTCTCGCCCCGCTCGGCCGCGGCCCGCTCCACCACCAGGGCGGCCAGGGTGGCGGCGAACTCCGGGGCCCGGCCGGAGGTGGCGGCCCGCACGAACGGCAGGTCCAGCCCCCGGGCGATCTCCTCGGCCTCGGTGTCCAGGTCGAACACGACCTCCATGTGGTCGCTGACGAACCCGATCGGCACCACCACCACGCCGGGGACGCCCTGGGCCTTGAGCTCGGTGAGGTGGTCGCCGATGTCCGGCTCCAGCCAGGGCTGCGAGGGCGGGCCGGAGCGCGAGCAGTAGACCAGGTCCCAGTCCTGCGAACCGGGCACGCGGGCGGCCACGGCGGCGCACGCCTCGCGGTGGGTGCGGGTGTAGGCGTTGCCGTCCGGGCCGGCCGCGTCGTCCATCGCGTCGGGGATCGAGTGCGTCACGAAGACCACCCGCGAGCCCCGGGGCAGGGTGGCCAGGGCGTGGGTGATCGAGTCGGCGACCGGCTGCAGGAACCCGTCCTGGTCGAAGTAGTGCCGGATCTTGTCGATGCGCAGGCTGCGGCCCTCGCGGGACAGCGTGATCAGCGCCTCGGCCAGGTCCTCGCGGTACTGGCGGCAGCCCGAGTAGCTCGGGTAGGCGCTGGTGACCACCGTCAGGACCCGGCGGGCGCCGGCCTCGTGCGCCTCGCGGAGCGCGTCGGTGGCGAAGGGGGCCCAGTTGCGGTTGCCCCAGTAGACCGGCACGTCGCCGGCCCCGGCGGCGGCGAGCTGCTCACGCAGGTTCGCCAGCAGCAGCCGGTTCTCGTCGTTGATCGGGCTGCGGCCGCCGAAGTGCTGGTAGTGCACCTCGACCTCTTCGAGTCGCTCGCGCGGGATGCCCCGGCCCCTGGTCACGTTCTCCAGGAACGGCATCACCTCGTCGGGGGCCTCGGGCCCGCCGAACGAGAGCAGGAGGACGGCGTCGTACGGCTTCAAGGAGCTCACCCGTAGATCCTGCCAACTGACTTCCGTCCCCGCGCGTTCGGGTCGGAAGTCCCGCACCGGCGAGTCCGCCGTCCCGGAGCCGCCCGGCGGCCCATACTGGGGCCCGCTCCCCGGTTCCGGCACACAATGTGATTACATCGGTACCCAGAGTTCATCGTGAACCTGGGTGGACGGGTGTGACCTGGATTGCCGGGCCGACTCGCCCGCCATGTGCTTCGCCGATGCGGTACGAAGTGGCACAGTCTTCACGCAGGTCGCGGTTGCCGGAGGGAGTGAACATGGAAGATCTTTCGCTCGTCGGCGTCCACGAGGACGGGGAGCACCTGCTGCTCTCGGGCCCGAACGGCCAGCGCTTCCGGTTGCGGGTGGACGACGCGTTACGCGCGGCGGTCCGGCGCGACCGGGCCCGGCTGAGCCAGATCCAGATCGAGGCGGAGGGCCGGCTGCGGCCGCGCCAGATCCAGGCCCGGATCCGGGCCGGCGAGACCGCCGAGGAGGTCGCCGAGGCGGCCGGTCTCTCGCTCGAGCACGTGCGCAAGTACGAGGGCCCGGTGCTGGCCGAGCGCGAGTACGTGGCCGAGCAGGCCCGCCGGGTGCGGGTGCGGCGGGGAGGCGGCGCCGAGCCGCTCTCGCTCGACGAGACCGTCACCGAGCGCCTGGCCGCCCGTGAGGTCGACCAGGAGACCACCTCGTGGGACGCCTGGCGGGGAGACGACGGCCTGTGGATCCTGGCGCTGGAGTTCATCGCCGGTTCCACGCTGCGCCAGGCCCGCTGGCTCTACAACGCCGGTCTGCGCAACGTCACCGCGCACAACGACGAGGCGCGCTGGCTCACCGAGGACGAACCGCCCCAGCCGCAGAACGAGCGGGCGGCCGGGCCGGTCACCGGCAGCATGCGCCGGCTGGCCACGGTGCGCGGCGCCGACCGCCCCTACGACCAGGAACAGCGGGTCGAGGCGCGTCCGGCGTACGAGGAACCGGCGGCCGTCAACCTGCTCGACACGCTGCGCGAGCGGCGTGGCCGGCGTAACCGGGCCCTCAGCGAGGACGAGGAGCGCGCCGGTCATCCCGATCCGGTGCGTGAGGCGATCGACACCCTGCTCAGCCGCAGCGACACGATGGGCGAGCCCCCGGCCGCCCATCCGGCCCGATCCCGCCCGCAGGACGCGCGGGACGGGGAGGTGCTGGTGCTGCCCGACACGGAGTCGCTGTACGACCTCGAGCCGGCCGACGCCCCGGTGCCGCCCCGCGCCGAGAAGCCGGAACGGGCCGACCGGTCGGACCGGGACCGGCTCGACCGTGACCGCGCCGAGCGGGAACGTTCCGAGCGGGAGCGCGAGCGCGCCGAACGGGAGCGCCGGGAACGCGCCGAGCGCGAGCAGGCCGAAAGCGAGGCCAAGGCGGCCGAGCCCGAGCGGGTCGTCGACGTCGAGAAGGCCGAGCCCGAGCCGACCCCGGTCCCGGCCGGGCGCCGGCCTGCGGCCAGCAGCCGCAAGCAGCGCCGGGCCAGCGTCCCCTCCTGGGACGACATCGTGTTCGGCCAGCGACGCGACTGAACCGACCAACAAAGGACGTCGGTCAGCCCGAGGGCTGACCGACGTCCTTTGTTCTGTGGTTCAGCTCTGGGAGACCAGGAGGGGAACCTGGGTCTCGACGCTGGTGCGGGAGCCGTGCAGCCCCAGCAGGCGCAGCACCTGGGGGCGGGCGGTGCGCGAGTCGACCACCGCCACCTCGCCGGTGGCCGCCGTGACCACGTCGCCGATCCGGGGCAGCACGTGCGGCGCGACCGGGCCGAACCAGCCCTCGTCGACTGCCTGCGCCCGGGTGACCACGGTCATGTCGGAGCCCATCCGGGCCTGCCAGGCGGCGGCCACGTCGTCGGTCGCGCCCGCCTCGCAGTACAGCTGCAGCGAACGCGGTTCCCCGCCCAGATGCCGCACGCCGGTGAGCAGTTCGGGCTCGTGGGCGATGTCCAGGCGGTTCTCGAAGGGCACGTCGACCATGCCGTGGTCGGCGGTGACCACCAGCAGGCAGTCGGCCGGCAGGCCGGCGGCCAGGGCCTGGGCCCCGGCGTCGACCCGCTCCAGCTCGCCGGTCCAGTTCCAGGAGCGGCAGCCCTGCTCGTGGCCGATCTTGTCCAGGTCACCCCAGTAGAGGTAGATCAGCGCGCCCTTGGAACGGCGGGCGGTGTCGATCGCCACCTCGACCCGCTGGTCCAGCGACTGCGCGGCGACGAACCGGCCGCCCCGCTGCACCGCCTCGGTCAGGCCGGAACCGTCGAAGTAGCCCGGGCCGATCCGCACCACGTCCCGCCCGGACGCGACCACCTGCTCGAACACGGTGGGGGCGGGCTGCCACTGACGCGGGTCGACCTCCGGGTCCCACATCAGCTCGTTGAACACCTTGTCCCGGGCCGGGTCGAGCACGTCGAGCGCGACCAGGCCGTGGGCGCCCGGGGGCAGGCCGGTGCCGAGCATGCCCAGGCTGGTCGCCGTGGTGCTCGGGAAGCCCGAGCTGAGCCGGGTGGAGTAGGGGTTCTCGCGCAGGCGGCGCAGGAACGGCGCATGGCCCGAACTGGCCCGCAGCAATTCGTCGCCCAGGCCGTCGACCAGCATGACGACGACCGTGCGGGCCTTGGGCAGCGGGCCCTTCTTGCGGGCGATGGCCAGGGCGGCCGAGGGCAGGACGTCGGCGAGGGTGCGCATCAGTTGCGGGCGGTGGCGGCCGAGAGCGCCCGGGCGAAGGCGGCGGCCGCGCGGACCGCGGACTCCCCCTCGGCCTCGGCCGACAGGCGCACCGTGATGTCGTCGGACGCCAGCGTGCCGGTGTAGCCGTGGTCGGCCTCGCAGTCCGGGTCGGCGCAGGAGGCGGGCTCCAGGTCGACCCGGGTGAGCGAGCCCCAGCCGATGGTCAGGCTGAGCTCCCGCGGCACGGCGCCGCTGCGGTGCCGCTCGGGCGAGGTGACGGCGTGCGAGAGCACCACCGAGGTGACCTTGCTCAGCGGGACCGCCTCGGTGGAGGCCGAGGCGTAGGGCTCGGGGCTGAGCGCGTCCGGGTCGTGGTCGTCGGCGTGCGCCACCACCAGCCGGGTCGGGGTGAGCGAGAGCACGGTGACGTGCCGGCGCACCTCCACCCGGTCGAAGGTGGTCTCCTGCTGCACGAGGTACGACACCACCTCCTCGCCGGCGATCGCCACGTCGAGGGCGTCGCGCACCAGGGCCGGGTAGAAACCGGCCCGTTCGACGTCGGCCACGAGATCGTCGGGCAGGGCGTTGGTCTGGCTCACGGCGGCGTCCGTCCCGGGTCGTTCACGCATTGCCCCATCTTGTCACTCCGCCCCGGGCCGGGCGCAGACACGCCCGGTGGGCGCCGGATCAGCTGGGCAGCTCGCGGCGGACCGAGTCGGCCCGCTCGGCCGGCCGGGCGAGGCGGATCCCGGCGTCCAGCACGGCCAGCCCGGTCCCGGCGACGACCACCGGGTTCAGCTCCAGCTCGGCCACCTCGGGCAGTTCGTCGGCCAGCACGGCGAGCCGGCCGATCACGTCCTCCAGGGCGGGCACGTCGACCGGGGCGGCGCCCTTGTGCCCGAACAGCTTGGGCGCGGCCTTCACCGAGCGCACCAGGTCGGAGATGTCCACGTCGGTCAGCGGCGGGATCCGGTGGGCCACGTCACCCAGCAGGCCCACCGCGTCCCCGCCCAGCCCGAACGACACCACCGGGCCGAAGAGCGGGTCCTCCACCGTGCGCAGCACACAGGCCACGCCGGGCTCGGCCATCCGCTGGACCACCAGCTGATCGGCCTCCAGGGGGCCGAGCGTGGCGCGCATCTGGGCGTAGTCGGCCCGCAGTTCGTTCTCGTCCTCGATGTTCAGCCGCACTCCCCCGAGGTCGACCCGGTGCCGCAGGTGCGGCGCGGTGGTCTTCAGCACCACCGGATAGCCCATCGCCGCGGCCGCCTCGGCCGCCTCGGACGCGGTGCCGACGGGGGTACGCGGCCACAGCTCGATACCGAAGGCCGCCAGCAGACGGGCGGAGGCTTCGGGGCTCAGTGAGGTGCTCTCCTCGCCGGGGACGGCGGCCAGGGCCTCGGCGACCACGGCCCGCGCAGCAGCCAGGTCCACGCCAGGGGGGTCGACCCGCTCCCCCGGATCGCGACGCCGCCAGCGGGCGTACCACTCGGCCTTGGCCAGGGCCCGCACGGCTTCTTCGGGTGTGGGGTAGGACGGGATCAGCCGCGGGTTGGACAGGGCACGGTTCACGCCGTGCACCCCGACGAAACAGGCCACCACGGGGATGTCCGGAGACTGGGCCGACACCTCGGACAGCGCCTGGGCCACCTCTGCGGCCTCGGTGGCGATGGGCGGGATGAACGCAGCGACCACCGCGTGCACCTGCTCGGCGGCGAACGCCTCGGTCAGCGCACCCCGGAACTGCGCGGCGTCGGCCTGCGGGTGCAGGGCGACCGGCTTGTGCACCACCACCAGCCCGGCCGCGACGCAGGCATCGGCGATCAGCGTGCTCAGCGCGTCGCTGTTGCCCACGATGGCCACGTTCGGCCCGGCCGGCAGCGGCTGGTGCATGACCACCTGGGCCACGTCGAGCATCTCGGCCACGGTCTGCACCCGGATGCACCCGGACTGCCGCAGCATGGCGTCGAACGCCTCCCGCGGCGCCGTGCTCGCTCGCACCGAATGACCGGGCGGCACACCGAAACTCGACAGGCCGGACTTCAGCACGATGACCGGCTTGGACCGGGCCAGGCGCCGGGCGATCCGGGAGAACTTGCGCGGGTTGCCGAAGCTCTCCAGGTACAGGCCCACCGCGTCGGTGTTGGCGTCCTCCTCCCAGTACTGCATGCAGTCGTTGCCGGAGACGTCGGCCCGGTTGCCCGCGGACAGGAAGGTGGACACCCCCAGCCCGCGCCGCTCGACCGCGTCCAGCACCGCCACCGCCAGCCCGCCGGACTGCGAGAACAGGCCCAGACGGCCGTCTTCGGGCAGGTCGGGGATCAGTGACATGTTCAGCCGGACGGCCTCACCGGCGTTGATCAGCCCCCACGAGTTCGGCCCGACCACCCGCATGCCGTGAGAGCGGGCGGTGCGCACCAGTTCCCGCTGCCGGGCCAGGCCCTCGTCGCCGGTCTCGGCGAAACCGGTGGAGACGACCACCATTCCGCGGACCCCGTGCTCGGCGCACTCGCGCACCACGTCGAGCACCCCCTCGGCCGGGATCGCGACCAGCACCAGGTCGATGTCGCCCTCGATGTCGGCCAGCCGGCGCACCGTGGGCCGGCCGAGCAACTCGTCGGCCTCGTGGTGCACGATGTGCAGCCGGCCGGTGAACCCGCCGGCGATCAGGTTGGCCAGCAGGCGGTGCCCCACGGTGTTGGTGCGCCGGCTGGCCCCGATCAGCGCCACCGAGGCCGGGTTGAGCACCCGTTCCATGCTGCGCGCCTCGGCCCGGTGCTCCCGCGCCTCCATCACCGCCCGGGAGCGCTCGGTCGGGTCGATGGTGAACCGGACCTCGATCACCCCGTCGTCGAAGCGGCTGGTGAGCTCGTAGCCGGCCTCCCGGAACACGGTCAGCATCTTGCGGTTGCGCGGCAGCACGTCGGCCACGAACCGGCGGATGCCGTTCTCCCGGGCGGCCGCGGCCAGGTGCTCCAGCAGCACCGAGCTGATCCCCCGGCCCTGGTGCGCGTCGCTGATGTTGAACGCCACCTCGGCCGCGTCGGAGCCCTGGTCGAGCCGGTCGAAACGGCCGACCCCGACGATGTCCTCGCCCAGCACCGCGATCAGCGCCACCCGGTCGCGGTGGTCGACGTTGGTGAAGTGGTGCAGGTCGCGGGGCGAGAGCCGGGGCATCGGCGCGAAGAAGCGCAGGTAGGTGGAGTCCGGCGACTGGTGCACGTGGAAGCGCTGGAGCGCGTCCGCGTCGTCGGCGGTGATCGGCCGCAGGTGTGCGGTGGCTCCGTCCCGCAGCACGACGTCCGCCTCCCAGTGCAGGGGGTAGTCCGGTCGTGCCGGCGGGTCGTTCGTCGACTGGCCCACGGCACCAGGCTACGCGGTGGTCCTTTTGCCCTGTGGCAGGCTCGCGCCATGGAATTCGAGCAGGTTGTCCGGGCCCGCCGGATGGTACGCAGCTACCGGCCCGACCGGCCGGTGTCCCGCGAGGTGCTGACCCGGTTGCTGGACCTGGCCGTGCGGGCTCCGAGCGCCGGCTTCAGCCAGGGCTGGGACTTCGTCGTGCTCAGCACCCCCGAGCAGGTGGGCCGGTTCTGGGCGGCCACCACCGAGCCCGACCGGGAACCCGACCGCTGGCTGCGCGGCATGCGCACCGCCCCCGCACTGATCCTGTGCCTGTCGGACCGGGACGCCTACCTGGACCGCTACGCCGAGCCGGACAAGGGCTGGACCGACCGCGACGAGGCCCGCTGGCCGGTGCCCTACTGGGACGTCGACACCGGCATGGCCTCGATGATCATCCTGCTCGCGGCGGTCGACGCCGGCCTGGCGGGCTGCTTCTTCGGGGTGCCGCCGACCCGGACCGGGACCGTGCGCGAGGCCTTCGCGATCCCGTCGGAGCGCCGCATCGTCGGGGTGATCAGCCTGGGCCACCCGCCGGAACCCGGCACCGACCGTCGCTCGCCCTCCCTGCGCAGAGGCCGGAAACCGATTGAAGACGTCTGTCACGACGGCGCTTTCGGCTCACCTTTCGAGCGGGAGGGGTAGGCAACGGACAAGGGCCCGGTCACCGTGCCCGCCGCACCGCAGCGGGTGGTCTGCGGCGACTACTTCGGCGCCTTCGCCCTGGTCGACGTGGGGCTGGTGCCGGTGGGGGTGGGCGGCGGCGGGTACGAGTCCACCGGTGCGCGCTACGGCGACCGGCTCGCGGGCGTGCCGGTGACCGGTGACTACACCGAGCCGGACGTGGAGAAGATCGCCGCCGCCGAGCCCGACCTGATCCTGCGCACCAGCGAGGCGAACGCCGTGCTCGACGAGTACTGCACCCGCACCGCCGCGGTCCGGCAGAAACACGCCGCCGTCCTGGCCGAGCACACCTTCTCCTTCGTGCAACTGGCCACCGACACCACGTTCTGGACGCTCGGACCGGCCTGGACCGACACCACCGTGCTGCTCGACTGCGGGCTGCGCCTGGCCGAGCCCTCCGCCTCGCAGTCCGGGCCCACCCAGGAGTACTCGTTCGAGAAGATCGCGGTGCAGCAGGAGCGGGTGTTCCCGATCGTGTCCGGGGCCGCCTCGCTGGGCCCCGGTCTGCAGCTGGCCGAACGCATCGACCAGGTGCTGGTCCGGCTGGCCGGCGCCTAGCAGAAACCCTTCAGCAGGCTGTCACTCGCTGTCAGAGGTGGCTGCCAGGTTCTGCGCGTGGTTCTGCCAGGAACGATGGGCAGAGTTCTTCTCACGACAGCGAGACCGTCGCAGTCGCCGAAAGAATCACCGAGAGAAGGAGAACCACCATGGCGAAGATCCTGAAGGCCCGCACCCGCCGTCCCGCCGCCAAGGTCGAGGCCCTGCCGAAGCGCCGCAAGGAGCAGGAGCAGGCGCAGAACCCGCAGCCGAACCGGCCCGGCCGCGACTGAGCCGGACCGACCTGACGTCCGAGATGCCTCCACAACCACACCATGAGTGACATGCTCGACGCACAGGCCGGGGCCGGTGGTCACCTTCGGGTGATCACCGGCCCCGCCGGTCTGTCCGTACCCTCACCTTCCGAAGAACCTGACGAAGAACCCGCCGGTCCGGCCCCTCTGGGCTGGTCGGCGGTCCTGCGCCGCTTCTGGCCCCTGACCCGGGGCCGGCGCACCGCCATGATCGGCGCCCTGCTCTGCTTCACCCTGGCCGTGGTGGCCGACGCGGTCGGCATCGAACTGCTCGCCACCCTGATCGACGGGGCGGTGGAAGACGCCGACCTGGGTCAGTTCTGGGGTCCGGCAGCGATCTGGGCCGCAGTGACCCTGGGCGCCGCGTCCCTGACCTATGCCGGCTCCATCCTCACGGCCGGTGCCGCAGAACGGGTTTCCCGCCGTGTGCGGGCCCAGACCCATGAACACCTGCTCACCGTGGCGCCGGAAGAACTCGACCGGCGTCACCTCGGCGATCTGCTCTCACGGGTGGTCGACGACACCGAAGACGTCGAGCACCTCACCGTGACCGGCCCGATCGAGGCGGCCGGGGCGGTGCTCGCGGTGGTCGTGTTCGGGGTGGCCGCCTGGCGCCAGAGCTGGCTGCTGGCCCTGGTGGTGCTGGCCGCCGCGCCGGTGGTCTGGCTGCTCAACCGCTGGCTGACCGGGCGCACCCACCGGATCTCGATGCGCACCCGGATCGCCCACGGCGCGCTCACCTCGGCCCTCGAACAGAGCATCAGCAACGCCGCCCTGGTGCAGGCCTACGACGCCCGGCCCGCCGAGCGCCGCCGGCTGGCCGCGGTCTCCGGCCGGCTGATGCGCGCCCGTCTGCGCCAGACCCGGCTGGCCGCCGTGCAGGGGCCGCTGACCGAACTGGTCGAGACGGCCGGGCTGCTGGCGGTGATCGGGATCGGCGTGATCGACATCGCCACCGGCGACCTGACCGTGGGCGGGCTGCTGGCGTTCACCGCCTACCTGACCTTCCTCTACCCACCGATCACCGCCCTCGGGCAGCTCGGCCTGACCGCGGCCGGCTGCGGCACCAGCGCCGCCCGGCTGGTCGAACTGCTCGACCTGCCACCGGGTATCGCCGAATCCGGTCAGAAGCCTCCGGTGGCCGAAGCCGGCGGTTCAGAGCGGGCTTCGCTGACCATCGAGGGCGTCACCGTGCACTCCCCCGGCCGGGCCGACCGGCTCACCGACGTGCACCTGAAGGTCCCGGCCGGCTCGCTGACGATGATCACCGGGCCGAGCGGTTCCGGGAAGTCCACCCTGGTGGACCTTCTGGTGCGGCTGCGCGACCCGGACGGCGGCCGGATCCTGCTCGACGACCGCGACCTGCGCGACTACCCGCTGGCCCAGCTGCGCCGGCTGATCACCCTGCTGCCGCAGGAGCCGTACATGTTCGACGAGTCGGTGCGGGAGAACATCGTCTACGGCCTGGCCCCGCAGGCCGACACCGGGGCGATCCGGCAGGCCGCCCAGGAGAGCGGGGCCGCGGAGTTCGTCGACCGCCTCCCGCAGGGCCTGGCCACCCGCGTGGGTCAACGGGGGCGGGCCCTGTCCGGCGGGCAGAGGCAGCGGATCTCGCTGGCCCGGGCGCTGTTGCGGGACAGTCCGGTGCTGGTGCTGGACGAGCCGACCACCGGGCTGGACCCGGAGGCCGCCGAACGGCTGATCCGCACCCTGCGGCGGCTCACCGGGCAGGGCCGGACGGTGCTGCTGGTCACCCACGACCGGGCGCTCACCCGCTACGCCGATCAGGTGGTGCAGGTGCGGGCGGGCCGGGTGGCCTATCCGGCGCAGGCCTCGACCCGGCCGCTTCCGGTGCTGCCCCGGGCGGGCCTCAGGCCCAGATGACCCCGGCGATCCAGACCGCGGCCGCGAGCAGCCCGCTGGCCAGCTCGATCAGCATGGAAAGGCCCACCGCGCGGACCGCGGCGAGAGTGGAGGACCAGGCCGGGGAATGGCTGCCCAGCCGGGTGAGCTCGGCCAGGTAGATACCGGCCACGAAGCCGATGGGCAGGCCGATCACCGGGATCAGGAAAAAGCCGATGACTCCGAGTAGCGCACCGAAGGCCAACGTGATCCATGGCACACCGCCCTCGCGTAGCCTCCGGCCCGGGAGTGCGTACTTCACCACCGTGCCCAGCAGCAGCACGGCCGCCGCGAGGCCGAACACCGTCCAGCCCGCGGCCGAGGACTCGGCGAAGGCCCAGAGCAGGATCCCGCCGGCCACCACCAGCAGCCCGGGCAGGACCGGCACGATCACCCCGGCCAGACCGACAACGATGAGCGCCGCGGCCAGGACGGTCACGGCGCTCATCGGCTAGGTCAGCGTGGGTGGATTCGGGGATTCAGTGATGGAAGCCGGGCCCGGGACTCAGCGCTCGCCCTCGGCGGCGACGGCCGGCGTACCGGAGAGGCTCTGGGACTCGTCCTGGATGGAGGCGGAGACCGCGGTCAGGGCCTCCTTGTGCGCGTGACCGTGGTGGCCGCAGAACAGGAGCTCGCCCCCACCCGGCAGCGTGACCCGCATGTAGGCCCGGGCGCCGCAACGGTCGCAGCGGTCGGTCGCGGTCAGCGTTTCTGTAGCAATGGCAGCACCCACTGGTGACCTCCTTGAACATCCCGTCGTACGAGACGGACCCTGACGGGAATGGACATCGGTGACACTGAGAGAACAGTGAATCAGGCTTCGGGCTTCCCCGGGACTCCAGGCGGCCGCGTTCGCTGTCCGCGTAGTCACTGAAGAACCACTGGGCGCAGGCCCTCGATCACTCAGTGCTACCCAGAGCGACCGTCCGGGCCCCCGGGAGAGACCCTCGGCACGCTGCGGATCCCGGCGCGTTGGGAACCACCTCTGTGGGCATCCGGGTAATCTGCCCGGAAGCGGGCCGAAACAACGCCCTCCCGGGCCCCTGCATGCCCAAGCTATATTCGAACGCGCGTTCGACCCCCGAACATCGACGAGCACCACCCGACAGCAAGGAGCCGCCCGTGGCCGTGCAACCCAGCGAGACGGCCCGGTCCCGCGCCGCCGGCGCGAAACGACCGGCTTCCGCGGGATCACGCTCCTCGGCTGGTTCCGACTACACCGCCCGCCACCTGTCGGTGCTGGAGGGCCTGGAGGCCGTCCGCAAGCGTCCCGGCATGTACATCGGCTCCACCGACTCCCGGGGCCTGATGCACTGCCTGTGGGAGATCATCGACAACGCGGTGGACGAGGCGCTGGCCGGGCACTGCCAGCACATCCGGGTGGTGCTGCACGCCGACGGCTCGGTCGAGGTGCACGACGACGGCCGGGGCATCCCGGTCGACGTCGAGCCGAAGACCGGCCTGACCGGCGTCGAGGTGGTCTTCACCAAACTGCACGCGGGCGGCAAGTTCGGCGGTGGCTCGTACAACGCCTCGGGCGGTCTGCACGGCGTCGGCGCCAGCGTGGTCAACGCCCTCTCCTCCCGGCTCGACGTCCAGGTCGAGCGGGGCGGGCAGATCCACGCGATGAGCTTCCGCCGCGGTGAGCCGGGCATCTTCGACGGGATGGACCCGGAGGCGGGCTTCACCCCCTTCGTCGACAACTCCGCCCTGCAGGTCGTGGGCAAGGTCAAGCGCGGGGTCACCGGTACCCGGGTGCGTTACTGGGCCGACCGGCAGATCTTCATCAAGGACGCCGCCTTCTCCTACGACGAGCTGGTCACCCGGGCCCGCCAGACCACCTACCTGGTACCGGGTCTGGAGATCGTGCTGCGCGACGAGCGCGGCCTGTCCGGCACCCCCGGCGCCGACGGCCCGGTCGAGGAGAAGTTCCTGCACGAGGGCGGGATCGGCGAGTTCGTCGAGTTCCTGTCCACCGACGCCGCGGTCACCGACGTCTGGCGGCTGGAGGGCACCGGGCACTTCAAGGAGAACGTGCCGGTCCTGGACAGCCGCGGCCAGATGGTGCACACCGAGGTCGAGCGCGAGTGCTTCGTCGACGTGGCGATGCGCTGGGGCACCGGCTACGACACCGAGCTGCGCTCGTTCGTGAACATCATCGCCACGCCCAAGGGCGGCACCCACGTGGCCGGCTACGAGCAGGCGATGCTGAAGACGCTGCGCGCGCAGATCGCCGACCCGGCGAACAAGCGCAAGCTCAAGTTCAACGAGAAGAACGACAAGATCGAGAAGGACGACGTGCTCGAGGGCCTGACCGCCGTCGTCACCGTCCGCCTGGCCGAGCCCCAGTTCGAGGGCCAGACCAAGGAGATCCTGGGCACCAACGCGGTGCGCGGCATCGTCTCGCGGGTGATCGAGCGCGAGCTCACGGCCAAGCTCACCTCGGCCGCCCGGGTCGAGAAGGCCCAGGCCGCACTGGTGCTGGAGAAGGTGGTCGGGGCGATGCGCACCCGGGTCACCGCCCGCCAGACCCGGGAGACCCAGCGCCGCAAGAACGCGCTGGAGACCTCGTCGCTGCCGACCAAGCTGAAAGACTGCCGCAGCGAGGACGTGGACCGCTCGGAACTGTTCATCGTCGAGGGCGACTCGGCCCTGGGCACCGCGAACTTCGCCCGCAACAGCGAGTTCCAGGCGCTGCTGCCGATCCGCGGCAAGATCCTCAACGTGCAGAAGGCGTCCATCGCCGACATGCTGAAGAACGCCGAGTGCGGGGCGATCATCCAGGTGATCGGAGCCGGCTCGGGCCGCACGTTCGAGCTGCCGGCGGCGCGCTACGGCAAGATCATCCTGATGACCGACGCCGACGTCGACGGCGCGCACATCCGCACCCTGCTGCTCACCCTGTTCTTCCGCTACATGCGCCCGCTGGTCGAGGCCGGCCGGGTGTACGCGGCGGTGCCGCCGCTGCACCGGGTCGAGGTGATCGGCTCCGGCCGGCAGAAGAACGAGATGGTCTACACCTACTCCGAGCAGGAGCTCCAGCGGCTGCTGGCCGACCTGCGCAAGCGCGGCCGCAGCTGGAAGGAGAACATCCAGCGGTACAAGGGTCTGGGTGAGATGGACGCCGACCAGCTGGCCGAGACCACGATGGACCCGCGCCGGCGCACGCTACGCCGGGTCCGTATGCAGGACGCGGCGGCCGCCGAGCGGGTGTTCGACCTGCTGATGGGCAACGACGTGGCCCCGCGCAAGGACTTCATCGTGGAAGGCGCGGCCCAGATGGACCGCGACCGGATCGACGCCTAGATCTCACTGGACCCTGCGGTCACGGCCTGGTTCCGGACGGACCAGGCCGTGGTCGAAGGCCAGCACCACGGCCCCGGCCCGGTCGCGCAGGTCGAGCTTCGAGAAGATCCGCCCCACGTGGCTTTTCACCGTGCCCTCACCGAGCACGAACCGGGCGGCGATCTCGGCGTTGGTCAGCCCCTCCCCGATCAGCGTGAGCACCTCCCGCTCGCGTGGGGTCAGCACCTCCAGCGCCGGGCCGGCCGCCACGGTGGGTGCACCGTCCCGGTAGGCGTTCAGCACCCTTCCGGTCACGGCCGGATCGAGCCAGGCCCCGCCCTCGGCCACCGTTTTCACCGCCCGCTGCAGGTCGGTGGCCGGCACCCCCTTGAGCAGGAACCCGGCCGCGCCCGCGCGTAGCGCACCGGCGAGCACCTCGTCGTCTTCAAAAGTGGTCAGTACCAGCACTGGTGGGCCGTCCACGGCCCGCACCCGCCGGGTCGCCTCCACCCCACTCACGCCCGGCATCCGTACGTCCATGACCACGACGTCCGGCTGGTGTTCGCCGACCGCCGCAACCACCGACGTCCCATCGCCCAGTTCCGCCACGATCTCGAACCCGTATCTCGGGCGCAGGATTCCGCGCAGGCCGGCCCGGATCAGCTCCTGGTCGTCGACCAGAAGCACGCGAATGCTCACGTGGGCAGCACCGCCTCGACCCGCCAACCCGTCTCGTGCGGCCCGGCGGTCAGGTTCCCGCCCACTGCCTCAGCTCTTTCGCGCATGCTCACCAGTCCACTTCCGCTTCCAACGATGGACGTCGGGCGCGCCTCGGACTGTACGACCAGTCGGGTCTGTGCTCCAGTTGCGTTCACCGTGACCGTGACCGAGACCGGTGATCCGTGAGCGTGGCGCACGGCATTGGTCAGCGCCTCCTGCAGGATGCGGTAGACCGTCAGGCCGAGAGTCGCGTTCAGGGAACCGAACTCGCCCTCGACGTCGATCCGGCCACCGGCCCGACGGAAGGTCTCGATGAGCTCGGGGATCTCGGCCGCGCCCGGGAGCGGCTGCCGGCTGCTCGGCCCGGTCAGCAACCCCACCGCCGTGCGCACCTCGGCCAGCCCGGCCTGGGTGAGCCTCTCGGCCTCGGCCAGCGCCGCCTCGGCCTCGGCGGGCTCGTCGGCCAGGGCCAGCCGGGCGCTGCTGATGTGCAGGGTGGAGACGGTCAGGGCGTGGCCGATCACATCGTGCAGTTCACGGGCGATGCGGGCGCGTTCCTCGGCCGCGGCCCGGGTGGCCAGCTCGGCCTGGGCCCGGCGCAGCTCCTGGAGCAGGACCCGCTGCCGGGTGTCCTGCACGCAGGCGAAACCGGTGAACAGGGTGCCCGCCGTCCAGGAGGCCCAGCCGGTGTCGGGCTCGAACATCCACTGCGCCAGCATCGGCGCACAGATCACGACGGCGAAGGTCAGCGCCACCCGGTTCGGCAGGGCGTAGGCCGCCCAGGCGGCCAGGATGATCATCCCGAACCAGCTCAGCGTGGCCGAGCCACCGGCGCCGATCACGTGCAGCCCGGCATCGGCCAGCAACAGCCCGGCCAACAGCAGCCGGCCACCGGCGCGGCGCCGGGCCAGTTCGGCGACCGTCAGGGCAATTGCGGCCAGCGCCGTCCAGCGGGCGATCTGCGGGGTCGGCCCGAACGGGAAAACGGTTCCGACCAGGGCGAACGCCGTAACCGCGATCGCCGCGGCCCACCTCGGGGAACGCTCGATCGCGGCTAGGGGCTGTCCTGTGGATCGGCGCCGTTGCGAGGAGGTGCCCGGTGACGGCCTGGGCGTGCCCGGTGGGCGCCCTCGTAGTGGTTCTACGTGGGCGCCCACCGGGTGCGTCCAGGCTGCCCACCGGGTGCCCCGCAGTAGGCGACCGATTCGCAGGACAGGACCTAGGGGCACAGGAGTCAGTCTCACAGAGCGGTGCGGCGCACAGCCAGGAAGGTTGCGACGGCGGCCAGACCGGTCACCGCCAACAGGGTTCCGGTCTCGTTGCCCAGCCCCAGCCAGGGGCCCCGCATTGCCTCGGTGACCAGGGTCAGGGGCAGGACCTCGGCCACGGACGCCAGGGCGTCGCTCATCACGGCCGGGGGCGGGCCTCCCCCACCGAGCAGGAACGACGGGAAGTAGAGCAGCAGCCCCACCGCCTGGGCGGCCCGGGCGCTCGGCAGGATCGTCCCGAGCAGCACGCCGAGCGCCACGAAGAACAGCGAGCCGGCGAACGCGGCGGCGAGCACCCTCAGGGGACTTTCGAGGCGGGGTATGCCGTAGATCGGGGCTGCCACGGCCAGGAGCACTATGGAGGCCACGGCGATGGCGACCAGCCCCACGGCGATCTCGGCCAGGGCGAACGACCAGCGGGGAAAGCCGGAGGCGGCCAGGCGGCGGAGTACACCGCGCTCGCGGTAGGAGGCGATGTGCACGGGCAGCATCACCAGCCCGGTGGCCCCGATCACCACGGTGACGTACGAGGCCACGTACCAGTGCGCCGGATTCACCGGGAAGCCCTCGTCCGGCTGGGTACCGAACGATCCGGCGATCACCAGCATGGTGACGATCGGGAAGGCCAGGACGAAGGTCAGGGTCATCGGCTCCCGGCCGAGCAGCCTCAGTTCGGAGACCAGCAGGCGACGGGTTGCGGACGGGTGCCGGCGGACCGCCTCGGCGGTACCGGCCGTGACGACGGTGGTCATTACGCGGCCTCGCTCTCGTGATCGCTGTCCAGAAGGGCGAGCAGGGCGGTCTCCAGGTCGGGGATCTCCACCCGCAGGTCGGCCGGGACGCCTTCGGGGCCGCCGCGGGCCAGCAGCCAGGCTCCGGTGTGGGCGATCACCGCCCGGCTGCCGGTCACCGCCAGTTCCTCACCTCGCCGCGAGACGTCCTGCACGCCCGGCAGACTGCTCAGCTCCTGAGCCGCCTGCGGGTCGGTGAGGCTGAACCGGACCGTGGCCCAGCCGCCGTGCCGGGCCACCAGGTCGGCCGGGGTGCCCTGGTCGAGCACCCGCCCGGCGCGCATCGCCACCACCCGGTCGCACAGCGCCTCGGCCTCGTCCAGCTCGTGGGTCACCAGCAGAACGGTCGTGCCTTCGCGCCGCAGCCGGGCCACGGCCGACCAGACCTCCCGCCGGGCGGCCGGATCCAGCCCCTGGGTGAGTTCGTCGAGGATCACCAGCCGGGGCCGGTTCAACAGGGCCAGAACCAGGAACAGCCGCTGCCGCTCGCCCCCGCTCATCCCGCCGAACGCCGATCCGTGCCGATGGGCCAGGCCGAACCGCTCGAGGAGTTCGCCGGCGTCGGCGGCGTGCGGCCCGGAGAACAGCGCCACCGCCTCGCGGACCCTCATCCGGTCGGGCAGGGCCGAGTTCTGCAGTTGGCTGCCCACCTGCCGGCGCAGCCGGTCGGCGTCGCGGTGCGGGTCCAGCCCGAGCACCCGGATCGTGCCACGGTCGGGCCTGCGCAGTCCCTGCAGGCATTCGACGGTGGTGGTCTTGCCCGCCCCGTTGGCGCCGATCAGGCCCAGCACCTCACCGGCCCGGACCTGCAGATCCACCCCGTTCACCACGGTTCGCCCGGCGTAGGCCTTGTGCAGCCCCCGGACGCTCACCACGTGCTCCTCGTCGGTGTCCATGCCCACGACTGTGTCGCTCGGGCGGCCGCCGGACATCGCCCCCCGGGCACAACCCGGCCTCTGCCCGTGGGCAGAGCGCGGCACCTGACCTCACCCTTCAGGCTCAAGCCCCTCTGAGGGCCGACCGAAGTCCAAGCCATGAAGCGCCCGAGGTTGTCATCGACCGCTTCCTCCAGCCTCAGCCCGCGGGGGAAGACGTCACGCTCGCTGCACCGGCCGGACCCGACCGGTCTGCACCTGCCCACCCTGCCGACCCTGCCCACCCTGGCTGCGCTGCCGGTGTTGCCCCGGGCGCTCCCCCGGCGCAAGTCGCCCGCCAGCAAACGCCGGATGCTGGCCGGCGCCGGGATCGCCCTGCTCCTGGCCGCCGCCGGCGCCGCCTACGTCTCGCGCGAGCGGCTCCGGGGCCTGCTGGGCAAGCGCAGTGCCGACAGCGGCTCCGAGCGCGGTCTGGACACGCTGACCGGGCTGCCCAACCGGGCCGAGGCGCAGTGGTGGCTCAACACCCGGCTGGCCCGGGCCCGCAACCGTAACCACCGGCTGGCCGTGATGATCCTGGACATCAACGGTTTCGCCGACCTGAACGAGATCCACGGCCGTGAGGTCGGCGACCACGTGCTGCAGGTGACCGCCGCACGGATGCAGTCGCAGCTGCGCACCGGCGACATGGTCTGCCGGATCGCCAACGACACGTTCATGGTGATCATGGACGCGATCGGGCCGGACCACCTGATCGCCCGGATCGGCGAGCGCGTGGTGACCACGGTGAGCGAGCCGGTCAGCTTCCACGGCGAGCCGATCACCATCTCGGCCAGCGTCGGTTTCGCGATCTCGCAGGACAAGGACCGGACCCCGGAACTGCTGCTGGACCGCGCCGACCGGGCGCTGGTGCAGGCCAAGGCCTCCAACCGCAACGTGGTCCAGTTCTGAGTCCTGTTCTGAGTCCGGTTCTGAGCTCTGGACCGGGGCCGGGCCTAGCTCGTCCGGGCCGCCTTCTGCCGGGCCCGCAGGGCCGCCACGTTCATCCGGGTGCTGCAGCGGGTGGAGCAGAACCGGCGTGAGGAGTTGGCCGACGTGTCGATGAACGCGTTGGTGCAGCGGGTGGCCGCGCACCGGCCGATCTTGGTGGCGCCGTGGTCGGAGACCAGCATGGCCAGGCCGAAGAGTGCCTCGGCGCAGACCGTCTCGCTCACCGAGGCATCCATGTCGTACACGTGCAGGTGCCAGCTGCCCTCGTCGTGACCGGAGATCACCGGCCGGATCGGGTGCCGGGCCAGCAGGGCGTTGAGCCGGGCCACCACCGTGCCGCCGTCGCGGGCGGCCGAGGCGTCGGCCACCTCCGCCAGCCGGACCCGGAACTCCTGCAGCACCGGCACGTCCTCGGCGCGCACCGCCTCGACCATCCACTCCCGCGTCCCGAGGAAGGCCCGCAGATCGTCCGGCGTGTCGAGCGTGGCGTTCACCAGGTCCATGGCGCGTTGCGCGTAAGCGGCTGTATCCACTTGTGCAGCTTACCCCGTCCGGTCTAGCGTAATGAGCGTGAGCCGGTAGCGCTCATTACAGGGCGACTGAGGACTTGAGGACAGGGGACCGGTATGAGCGACTGGGAGAACTGGCAGCGTCAATGGGACGCGCAGCAGGAGGCGTACCTGCCGGACCGGGAGCAGCGGTTCGCCGCCATGCTCGACACCGTCGAGGCCGTGATGCTGCCCAGCGAGAGCGGTGCGGATTCCGAGAGTCCGGTCGCGGGCCCGTCCGAGCTGCTCACGCCGCGGGTGCTCGACCTGGCCGGCGGCACCGGCTCGATCAGCCGCCGTGTGCTGCAGCGCTTTCCGAAGGCCACCACCGTGGTGCTGGACATCGACGCGGCGCTGCTCGCGATCGCCCGGGGTTCCTTCGCCGACGACGCCCGGGTGACCGTGGCCGAGGTCGACCTGGGCACCGAGACCTGGCCCAGCACGCTGACTTCCACCCTGGGCTCGGCGCTCGACGCGGGCGGGTTCGACGCTGTGCTCACGGCCACCGCGCTGCACTGGCTGCCGGCCGAGCGGGTCCAGGGGGTGTACGCCGAGGCGCGCACGCTGTTGCGGCCGGGCGGGGTGCTGATCAATGCCGACTACATGATCGACCCGGGGCTCCCCTCGCTGACCGACGGCCTGGCCCAGGTGGAACGCCGCACCCGGTACGCCCGCTGGGAAGACGGCGTGCCGAGCTGGGAGGCCTGGTGGGACCTGCTGCGCGCCGACCCGGAGCTCTCCGGGCCGACCGCCGAGCGCGACGCGTTCTTCGCCCAGCGGCGCGGTGACGACCACACCGAGTCGCTGATGGATGTGACCTGGCACCAGGAAGCGTTGCTGAAGGCCGGTTTTGCCGAGACCGGTCTGGTCTGGCGGGGGCTTCTCGACGCGGCGGTCACCGGGCGCACCGCTCTCTGAACCAACAAACTGTCGACGTCCGTGAGCACCGATGGTGCTCACGGACGTCATGAATTTGTGGGCTTCGAAAGATCAGACCCCGGGGAGGGTCTCGGTCTCCTCGGCACCTTCTTCGGGGTCAGTGGCCCCGAAAACCGGCCGGGGACCGCTGATCGCGACCACTGCCGCCTTGAGCGGGACGCCCGAGCCGTCGCGCCGCTGGTCGGGCGCGGGCAGGTCGACCGCTGCACCGGTGGCCCCGGCCGCGTGGGCGGGCGCCGGGCCGGCCCAGGCCAGCAGCAGCGAGTCCTCGCCCTTCACGAACCGGTGGCACCGCACCCCGCCGGTGGCGCGGCCCTTGGCCGGGTACTCCGCGAACGGGGTGAGCTTGGCGGCCCCGGTCTGGGTGCCCGGCAGCGCGGAACTGGAGCCGGAGATCGTCACCACGACGTTCCCCCACTCGCCGTCCTTCACGTTCAGGTCGACCGCCCCGAACCAGACCACCTTCGCCCCGGCGGCCAGGTTGATCCCGGCCATCCCGCCGGCCGCGCGACCCTGCGGGCGGACCAGCTTGGCGCTGAAGCGCAGCAGCTGCGCCTCGGAGCTGATGAACACCAGGTCGGCCTCGTCGGTGGGCAGCTCGACCACGCCGACCACCTCGTCCCCCTCGCGCAGGCCGATGATCTCCCACTCGTCCTTGTTGGCCGGGTAGTCGATGGTGACCCGCTTGACCACTCCCCGGGCGGTGCCGAGCGCCAGCCCCGCGGTCTCGGTGGACAGCGAGGTCAGGCCGAGCAGCCGCTCCCCCTTGGCCAGGGTGACGAACTCGGTGGCCGGCGCGCCGCCCGAGAGCGTGGGAGCGTTCGAGGTGGGCGGCAGGGCGGGCATGTCGACCACCGGCACCCGGATCATCCGGCCGTGGCTGGTGATCGCCGCGACCTCGCCCCGGGTGCTGGTGCGCACCGCCGAGACCAGCACGTCGTGGGCCTGGCGGTGGACGCTCTCGACCGGGGTGAGGGGCTCGACGTTGGTGGTGCGGGCGAGCAGGCCGGTGGAGGACAGCAGCACCCAGCACGGGGAGTCGGCCACCTCCAGAGGCGTGGCCGAGGCCGACTTCACCGCGGCGCCCGAGCCCTCCAGCAGGACGGTGCGGCGCGGGGTGCCGTACGTCTTGGCCACCTGGGCGAGCTCACCGGAGATCAGCTTCCGCAGCACCTTGTCGTCGGACAGGATGCCGGACAGCTCCTCGATGTCCCGCTCGAGCTCGCTCTTCTCCTTCTCCAGCTCGATCTTGGAGAACTTCGTGAGCCGGCGCAGCGGCATCTCGAGGATGTAGTCGGTCTGGGTCTGGGTCAGCTCGAAGGCCGCGACCAGGCGCTCGCGGGCCATCGCGGTGTCGTCGCTGGAGCGGATGATCCGGATCACCTCGTCGATGTCGACGATGGCGACCAGCAGACCGTCGACCAGGTGCAGCCGGTCCTGCCGCTTGGCCCGCCGGAACGTGGTGCGCCGGCGCACCACGTCGATCCGGTGGTTGACGTAGACGCTGAGCAGCTCCCGCAGGCCCAGGGTGCGGGGCTGGCCGTCGACCAGCGCCACGTTGTTGATGCCGAACGACTCCTCCAGCGGGGTGAGCCGGTAGAGGTGCTCGAGCACCGCCTCGGGGTTGAACCCGGTCTTGATCTCGATCACCAGGCGCAGGCCCTGGGTGCGGTCGGACAGGTCGACCACGTCGGAGATGCCCTGCAGCTTCTTGGCCTGCACGAGCTCCTTGATCTTGCCGATCACCTTCTCCGGCCCGACCAGGTAGGGCAGCTCGGTGACCACGACGCCCTGCTTGCGGGCGGTGACGTTCTCGATCGAGACGGTGGCCCGGGTGCGGAAGCTGCCGCGGCCGGAGGCGTAGGCGTCCCGGATGCCGTCCAGGCCGATGATCCGGCCCCCGGTGGGCAGGTCCGGCCCGGGGATGAACCGCATCAGGTCTTCCAGCGTGGCGTTCGGGTGGGTCAGCAGGTGGCGGGCCGCCGCCACCACCTCGACCAGGTTGTGCGGGGCCATGTTGGTGGCCATCCCGACCGCGATCCCGCTGGCCCCGTTGACCAGCAGGTTGGGGAACGCCGCGGGCAGCACCTCGGGCTGGGTGAGGCTGTTGTCGTAGTTCGGGACGAAGTCGACCGTGTCCTCGTCCAGGCCGTTGGTCAGCTCGGTGGTCAGCGGGGCGGGCCGGGCCTCGGTGTACCGGGCGGCCGCCGGGCCGTCGTCCAGCGAGCCGAAGTTGCCGTGCCCGTCGACCAGGGGCGCGCGCATGGTGAAGCCCTGGGCGAGCCGGACCAGCGCGTCGTAGATCGCGGTGTCACCGTGCGGGTGCAGCTTGCCCATCACGTCGCCGACCACCCGCGACGACTTCACGTGCGGGCGCTCGGGGCGCAGGCCCATGTCCTGCATGGTGTACACGATGCGCCGCTGCACCGGCTTGAGCCCGTCCCTGGCGTCGGGCAGGGCGCGCGAGTAGATGACGGAGTAGGCGTACTCGAGGAACGCCCCCTGCATCTCCTGCTCGACGTCGATGTCGACGATCCGCTCGGTGAAGTCCTCAGGCGGCGGGGGTGTGGAAGAACGACGGGCCATGCCCGCATTGTCCACCGTCCGGACACCTGTTCGTACCACGGGCACGCTGAGGAGGTGAGAATTACTCTCCGCCGGAGCGCAGGAACGCCAGGAAGCGGGCCACCGCGGGGCTCAGCCGGCCGTGCGCCGGCCAGGCGATCCCGACCTGACGCTCGGCCCCCGGGTTGCTGAGCGGCAGGTGCACCACGCCCAGGACCTCGCTGCTGCTGGAAGCGGTGACCGGCCCGGCCGGGATGCCGGGGGCGGGTACCACGGCCACCCCCAGCCCGGCCGCGACCAGGGCCCGGGCGGTCGCCACCTCACCGGTCTGCACCGCCACGGCCGGGGTGAAACCGGCCTCCCGGCAGAGCTGTTCGGTGAGCAGCCGGACCTCGGCCCGGGGCCAGAAGGTGATGAACTGCTCGTGCGCCACCTGGGCCAGGTCGACCGGGCCGCCGCCGGCCAGCGGGTGCCCGGCGGGCACGGCCAGGCACAGCTGCTGGGTCTGGATCTGTGCCCAGCCCACGTCCTTCCAGTCCGGATCGGTCCCCGGACGCATCCGCCCGGTCAGAGCCAGATCGACCCGCCCCTCGCGGATCCACTCCCGGAAGTCGGTCGAATGCCCTTCCTGAAGCACGAATCTCACCTCGGGCGCACTGCGGCGGTAGCGAGTGAGCAGGGCCGGGACCACCGACTCGCCCAGCGTGCTGAGGAATCCGAGCCGGATCAGGCCGCGCTCGGGGTGATTCAGCTCGGCGATCCGCTCCCGGGCGGTGTCGATCTCCTGCACCACCCGCTGCGCGTGCGCCACCGCGAGCTCTCCACTGCGGTTCAGCCGTAACCGGCCCCCGGCGCGGTCGAAGAGCGGCGCACCGAAGTCGGCCTCCAGCCGGGCCAGGGCCCGGGACACGGTGGGCTGGGGCACGCCGAGCTGGGCGGCGGTCTGCGACACATTCTCGGTCTCCGCCAGAAGGGTCAGCCAGCGCAGGTCCCGGTCGTCCATCGCTGGACTATACGTTGAGCGCATCACTTCGCGCCGGTATATGCATTTCACAGATGGGGCGGGTTCGGCGCAGCATGGGGGTCCGCATCGCTCAACGAGGATCGACCCTTGTCACCGGCACCGGGAGGTCGTCCGTGCTCGCCCCCAAGGCCCGCCCGTCGTTCTTCAGGGCGGCCATGACCGCCGCCGCGATCGCCTCGCTGGGCACGCTGCCGCTGCAGCTGCTCAGCAACCAGTCCGTGATGATCCGCGCCGACCTGCACTTCGGCGAGGCCGCCCAGGGTCTGCTGGTCTCGGTCGCGTTCGGCATCGGGGCCCTGGTGTCGGTGGCGATCACCCGCTTCGGCGAGGTGCACGGCCGTCGTCCGCTTACCCTGCTGGCCGCCGCCTGCACTCTGGCCTGCGCGCTGGGGATCGCGCTGCTGGCCCACCACTACCTGGTGCTGCTGCTGTTCGTGCTCATCGGCGGGGTAGGCCAGGCCGGGCTGACCACCGCAGCCAACTTCAGCTTGTCCGAGACGGTGGCGCCCGGGCGACAGGGGCTGGGGTTCGGGGTCAAGCAGTCTGCTCCCCCGGCGGCTGCGCTCATTGCTGGGCTGGCCGTGCCGGCGGTTGGTCTGTGGCTGGGCTGGCGCTGGACCTACGGCCTGCTGGCGCTGAGTGCCGTGACCTTGCTCCTGGCCGCCACGCGCATCCCCCGCAAGGCCGCCCCATCTGCTCCCGGCGTCCGCAATTCTGCCGCCCCCACCGCGGCCACCACCGACGTCCCTCGTTCTGCCGCCCCCATCCCCCAAACCGCCGCCGTCGCCACCGCGGCCACCACCGACGTCCCTCGTTCTGCCGCCCCCATCCCCCAAACCGCCGCCGTCGCCACCGCGGCCACCACCGACGTCCCTCGTTCTGCCGCCTCCACGCACCAAACCGCCGGGGACCCCACCGCCCCCGCCACCAACGTCCCCAGTTCTGCCACCCTCACCCACAAAACCGCCGCCACCACTACCGCGCCCACCACCGACGTCCCCAGTTCGCCCCCATCGCCCCACCCCGCGCAGCCGCCCGCCCCACTCGAATCAGCCCCCCGGTCGGCCCTTTTCCTCACCGCCTGCGCCATGCTCACCGCGAACGGCTCCGCCATGGCGCTGATCGCCTTCCTCCCCCAGTGGGCCCACCTCTCCGGCCTTTCCGCGTCCACCGCCGGGTTCTTCGTGGCCGCCTGCAGCGCGTTGGCCATCACCGGGCGTCTTCTCGTGGGCGCCGCCGCCGACCGCCGCAACGGTCGCAACCTGCCCGTCGTCACCCTGCAGATGGCCGCCGGATCGATCGGCCTGGCCCTACTCGCCCTCGGCAACGTGCCGCTCGTGCTGATCGGGGGCCTGGTCGCTTTCGCCCTGGGATGGTCCTGGCCCGGGCTGCTGATCTTCGCCGTGGTCCGGCTCGGCCGTGACCGTCCGAACAGCGCAGCCGCCTTTGTTCAGGCCGGGGCGTTCGCCGGCGGCGCTTTCGGCCCCCTGCTGTTCGGGCTCGTGGCCGGTTCGGCCGGCTACCCGGCGGCCTGGCTGGTGATGGCGGTCGGGATGGCAGTGGGCGCCGCCCTGCTCACGCTGGCCCGGCGTCAGTTCGTCGCCGATCTCAAGATCCGTCCGGTGGCGCGCACCGCCTGAGAAACGAAGAACACCCCCGGCCTTCGCAGGCCGGGGGTGTTTCTCGTGCAGGACCGGTCAGTCCAGGTAGTCGCGCAGCACCTGGGAACGGCTCGGGTGCCGGAGCTTCGACATCGTCTTGCTCTCGATCTGCCGGATGCGCTCGCGGGTCACGCCGTAGACCTTGCCGATCTCGTCGAGCGTCTTCGGCTGGCCGTCGGTGAGGCCGAACCGCATCGAGACCACGCCGGCCTCCCGCTCGGACAGCGTGTCGAGCACCGAGTGCAGCTGTTCCTGCAGCAGCGTGAACGAGACCGCGTCGGCCGGGACCACGGCCTCGGAGTCCTCGATCAGGTCACCGAACTCGCTGTCGCCGTCCTCACCGAGGGGGGTGTGCAGCGAGATCGGCTCCCGGCCGTACTTCTGGACCTCGATGACCTTCTCCGGGGTCATGTCGAGTTCCTTGGCCAGCTCCTCCGGGGTGGGCTCGCGGCCCAGGTCCTGGAGCATCTGGCGCTGCACGCGGGCCAGCTTGTTGATGACCTCGACCATGTGCACCGGGATCCGGATGGTGCGGGCCTGGTCGGCCATGGCCCGGGTGATCGCCTGCCGGATCCACCAGGTGGCGTACGTGGAGAACTTGTAGCCCTTGGTGTAGTCGAACTTCTCGACCGCGCGGATCAGACCGAGGTTGCCCTCCTGGATCAGGTCCAGGAACTGCATGCCACGGCCGGTGTAGCGCTTGGCCAGCGAGACGACCAGCCGCAGGTTGGCCTCGAGCAGGTGGTTCTTGGCCCGGCGGCCGTCCTCCGCGATCCACTGCATCTCGCGGCGGTTCTTCGGCTCCATCTTCTCGCCGGAGTTCAGCCGCTCCTCGGCGAACAGGCCGGCCTCGATCCGCTTGGCGAGCTCGACCTCCTGCTCGGCGTTGAGCAGCGCGACCTTGCCGATCTGCTTCAGGTAGTCCTTGATCGGGTCGGCGGTGGCGCCGGCCGTCATGACCTGCTGCGCCGGGGCGTCGTCGTCGTCGTTGTTGGAGAGGACGAACGCGCCCTCCTCCTCCTTCGCCGGCGTGGCGGGCGCACCGGGGGCGGCCGGGGCGGCCCCCTCCTTGGCGGCAGCGGGCTCGGCCGAGTCGTCGCTGTCGTCGTCGGACTCCTCGGAGTCGGCGTCGTCGGCGGTGTCGCCCTCGACGTCGACCTCGACCTCCTCGAGGTCACCGTCGACGATCTCGACGTCCTCGAGGTCGCCGTCCTCGGAGTCGTCGGCGTCGCCCTCACCCTTCGGCTTGGCGACGGCCTTCTTGGCGGTGGCCTTCTTGGCCGCCGCCTTCTTCACGGTCTTCTTGGCGACCGGCCGGGCCTCGGCGGCCGGGGCACCCTCACCGTCGGCCGCCACCGTGGTGGCCGCGGCGGTGGTGGTGGTGGTGACCGGGGCCGGCTTGGGCTTGGCCGGGGTCTTCGCGGTGGCCGCGGTGACCCGGGAGGCGGTGGCCGCGACGGCGCGTCGCGAGCTCTTGGCCTCCTGCGGGACCTCGATCACGACACCGGCGTCGTCGAGCGCGCGAAGGACGGGACGCATACGCGCCATCGGGACGGCCGCCTCCTCGCAGGCGACGCGCACGGCGGCAGCGTCGACGGAGCCTCGGGTCGCGCCGAGGCGGAGCAGCTCTTGGAGTGCGGGGTGACCGAACTCGGGCGGGAGAGGCCGGGGGGACGGAACCGACGACACGGACTACCTTTCGTCGTGAGCCAGCGCACCCGGGCAGGGCACGCTGTGCTGTCGAACTACGGCTTGGAACTACGTCTGGAAGTGAGTGGGCGACCCTGTTACTCAACGCAGGAAGGGCCCCGATGATGCCCAGTTAGCGCCGGTGATGTTGAGAGTCAAGCCCAGTCAACTGTTCATTGTTGCACACGCAAGGGCAGGTTGGCGAAACCTACCGCAACCACCAGGGTACGTCCTGGGAAACGCCCGTCCACCGGAATTACTCCCGGAGGGTCCTGTGAACTTGCCCAGCGGCCCGGTTCGGGGCCGGCTCCGGGCCGGCTCGGGGCTAGCTCCGGGCGGCCTTCGCCGCCGCCTTGACCGACTTCTTGTGCTCGCGCACCTTCTGCAGCGAGGCGTCGTCGACCACGTCGGCCACCGAGCGGAAACCCTCCAGGCCGTAGTCGCCGGCCGCCGTGCGCCAGCCCTCGGGGGCGACGCCGGCCTGCTTGCCCAGGAGGGCGACGAAGATCTTGGCCTTCTGCGGCCCGTACCCCGGCAGCGCGTTCAGCCGCTTGTACAGCTCGGCGCCGGTGGTCACGTCCCGCCAGATCGCCTCGGTGTCGCCGTCGTACTGCTCGAGGACCGCCCGGGCCAGCTCCTGCACCCGGGCCCCCATGGACTTCGGGTAGCGGTGCACGGCCGGCGGGCCGGTCATGATCTCGGTGAACCGTTCCTCGGCGGTGGCGGCGACGACCTTCGGGTCGAGGTCGTCGGTGCCGAGCCGGTCCGCGATCAGCCGGGGCCCCGCGAACGCCTTCTCCATCGGCACCTGCTGGTCCAGCAGCATGCCGGTGAGCAGGGCGAACGGGTCGCGCGCGAGCAGCTCGTCGGCGGCCGGCTGCTGGGCCAGGCGGATCGTCCGGGTCAACGGATGCTCTGGCGCTCGTCGACGCCGGTCACCGAGAGGGTGAACACCTCGCCGTCGTGCCCGGAATCGTCCAGGGGGGCGCGCTGGTCGACCTTGACCGCCAGCACCGGGCAGGAGGAGTCGAGCAGGATGCGCTGGGCGCTGCCGCCGAGGATGCGCTTGCCCACCCCGGTACGCCGGCGCAGGCCGATCACGATCAGCTCGGCCCCGGTCTCCTCGGCCACCGCGAGCACGTCGTCGGCCGGCTCGTAGGCGTCGCGGATCCAGCGGATCTCCAGCTCGGGCTCGAGCAGGCCGAGCTCGGCGCAGATCGCCCGGACCTCGGCCTCGGAGGCCTCGAGCGCGGGCCGGCGGGCACCGTAGTTCTCGGCCGGCTGCTGCTCGGAACTGACCACGACCAGCCGGGTCCGGCGCAGGCGGCATTCCTCGACGGCGCGCCGCAGAGCAGCTCGCCCCTCGGTGGTGGGCACAAATCCGACCAGTACTGGCATAGGAACCTCCTGCCGGGGACGTTACCCCACCGACCACCCCGGGGACACCGGCCGTAGCCCAGAACGTACGGTGATCCCCATGGCCGGCGGCGATGGCAACGGATGGGTGCAGTGCGATTGTGGCCATCGGCACTGGGGTCGCCACGGTGCGGCCGGCCTGGCCCTGGTGCGGCCGGGGGTCCGGCCACGGGTCCTGCTTCAGTTGCGTGCTGCCTGGACGCACGAGGGCGGTACGTGGGGTCTGGTGGGTGGCGCCCGGGACAGTCACGAGACTGTAGCCGAGGCAGCCCTGCGGGAAGCGGTGGAAGAGGCCGAGGTCGAGCCCGATCTGATAACGGTTGCCCGGGAGCTGGTGGGGACCGACCACGGCAACTGGACGTACACCTACGTGATCGGCCTGGCCGACGCGCGGCTCACGGCCACCGACGCGACGCCGGAGAGCGATGCGCTGGAGTGGGTGGACCTGGACGAGGTGGCCGGGCGGGCTCTGCACCCGGCCTTCGGCGGCTCGTGGACACCCCTGCTGGCCGCGATCCGCGAGGTGCTGCTGGTGCGGTCCGGGCAGTAGGCCCTTCGGGAATTGAGGACGGGTGCGGTCGCCTCAGGGGCCCGGTCACCTCAGGGGCCCGGTCACCCCAGGGGCTTGGTCACCTCGGGGCCTGGTCGGCTTGGTCACCTCAGGGGCCCGGTCACCCCAGGGGCTTGGTCACCTCGGGGCCTGGTCGGCTTGGTCACCTCAGGGGCCCGGTCGCCTCAGCGGGCGGCCAGCTCCCGGCCGGCGGGCTCGCCGAGCAGCTCCAGCAGGATCTCGCCGACCCGGTCGACCTCGACCAGGAACCCGTCGTGGCCGTAGGGCGAGTCGATCACCCGCAGCGGCGCGCAGTCCGGGATGCCCGCGGCGATCTCGGCGTTCTGCTCGGGCGTGTACAGCCGGTCGCTGGAGATCGCCGCCACCGCGCTGCGGGCGGTGACCCGGCCCAGCGCGGCCGCCACCCCGCCGCGGCCCCGGCCCACGTCGTGCGAGTTCATCGCCTCGGTCAGGACCAGGTACGAGTTCGCGTCGAAGCGGTGGGTGAGCTTGTTGGCGTGGTGGTCGAGGTAGGACTCCACCGCGAAGCGCCCGCCGCCGCCGAGCGGGTTCTCGCCCTGCTGGGGCAGCCGGCCGAAGCGCAGGTTGATCTCCGCCTCGGAACGGTAGGTGGTGTGCGCGATCCGGCGGGCCACGCCGAGGCCGGCGTGCGGGCCCTGGCCGGGCCCGGCGTCGTAGTAGTCGCCGCCGCGGAAGTTCGCGTCGCTGCGGATCGCCATCAGCTGGGCCGAGCACCAGGCGATCTGGTCGCCGGTGGCCGCAGGGGTGGAGGCCAGCACGTACAGCCGCTCCACCCGCTCCGGCTCGGTGACCGCCCACTCCAGCGCCCGCATGCCCCCCATCGAGCCGCCGACCACCAGGGCCCAGCGGCCGATGCCGAGCTGGTCGGCCAGGGCCCGCTCGGCCGCGACCTGGTCGCGCACGGTCAGGTAGGGGAAGCGGCTGCCGTAGGGCCGGCCGTCGGGGGCCGGGCTGGACGGCCCGGTGCTGCCCTGACAGCCGCCCAGCACGTTCGGGGCCACCACGAACCAGCGGTCGGTGTCGAGCTCGCGGCCGGGCCCGATCAGCCCGTTCCACCAGCCGGCGGTGGCGTGCCCGGGACCGGCGTCGCCGACCACGTGGCTGTCGCCGGTGAGGGCGTGCAGCACCAGCACCGCATTGTCACCGGAGGGCGAGAGCTCGCCCCAGGTCTCGTAGGCCATCCCGACGTTCTCGAGACGCCCACCCCGCTCGAGCGAAATGTCCCCGACCTGGGCGAAGAGCCGCCCACCGCGGGGATCTCCGGCCCGCCAGGCACCGGATGCCGGCGGCACTGCGGGCACGGAAACCTCCTGCGTACTCATTCAGCCGACCTTCGCCGCCCGGAACCCGGCCTCGAGGTCGGCAAGGATGTCCGTGATGTTCTCCAGTCCCACCGACAGCCGCACCAGGCCGGGGGTGACCCCGGTGGCCCGCTGTTCCTCCTCGGTGAGCTGGCTGTGCGTGGTGCTGGCGGGGTGGATCACCAGGCTGCGCACGTCGCCGATGTTGGCGACCAGGCTGTGCAGCTCGAGGGCGTCGACGAACCGGCGCCCGGCCTCCACCCCACCCTTGATCTCGAAGGCCACGATGGCGCCGGTGCCCTTCGGGGCGTACTTGCGGCCCAGCTCGTACCAGCGGCTGGTGGGCAGGCCGGCGTAGGCCACCGACTCCACCTCGTCGCGGGCCTGGAGCCAGGTGGCGACCTCCTGGGCGTTCTGCACGTGCCGCTCGATCCGCAGGCTCAGCGTCTCCAGCCCCTGGGCGATCACCCAGGCGTTGAACGGCGAGGCGGCCGGGCCCAGGTCGCGCAGCAGCTGCACCCGGGCCTTCAGGATGAACGACAGGTTGGCCCCCAGTGCGCTGCCGACGCCGAGGTCACGGCCGTAGACCAGGCCGTGGTAGCTCGGGTCGGGCTGGTTGAAACCGGGGAAACGCTCCGGCTCGGCGGTGTAGTCGAACCGGCCGCCGTCGACGATCACCCCGGCGATCGCCCCGCCGTGGCCGCCGATGTACTTGGTGGCCGAGTGCACCACCACGTCGGCGCCCCACTCCAGCGGACGGATCAGGTAGGGCGTGGCCACGGTGTTGTCGACCACCAGGGGCACCCCGGCCGCGTGGGCGACCCCGGCCACCCCCTCGATGTCGAGCACGTCCTGCTTGGGGTTGGAGATGGTCTCGGCGAAGAACGCCTTGGTGTTCGGCCGGACCGCGGCCCGCCAGGAGTCCAGGTCGTCCGGGTCCTCGACGAAGCCGACCTGGATGCCGAGCTTGGGGAAGGTGTAGTGGAACAGGTTGTAGGTGCCGCCGTAGAGGCTGGGGCTGGCCACGATGTGGTCACCGGCCTCGGCCACGTTGAGCAGCGCCAGCGTCTCGGCCGACTGACCGGAGGCCACCAGCAGCGCCCCGACCCCGCCCTCGAGGCTGGCCAGGCGCTGCTCCACCACGTCGGTGGTGGGGTTGTTGAGCCGGGTGTAGATGTTCCCGAACTCCTTGAGCCCGAACAGGTTCGCAGCGTGCTCGGTGCTGTCGAACACGTACGAGGTGGTCTGGTAGATCGGCAGCGCGCGGGCACCCGTGGTGGGATCGGGCGACTGCCCCGCGTGGATCTGCCGGGTCTCGAACGACCAGTCGGCGCTCATCTGCACTCCTCCAGGCTCAGGGGCACAGGGGACCCGTGCCCTGGCAGGCCGTGGGGCCCGCCGGTGTCGAGACGGGTCGACTGGTGTCGACCGCGCTTGCTGTCGCACTGCGACGGCCTGGTCATCACCCGGGGCACCCCACCGCGGAACGAGGGTTGCCGACCAGCAAGCCGGGGCTTGTCGCTGGTACTCATGACCTGAAGGAACAGTAATCGAGCAGTTGCGGGTTGGCCCAGGTCGTCTCAGAATCTGGACTCTCCCGGGCCGGCCGGTCGCGCGCATCACCCGGCCCGCCCTTGGGTGCCCTCGGACATCTCGACCCACGGTGGGGCGATGCCGGTGGCGCAGAGCGTCTCGACCAGACCGGCCAGGCGCGGCAACTCGCCGGGCAGCTCCGGGTTCTCGGCCCGCAGCCGTTCCATCAGCAGCCGGGTGCGCACCCCGTTGCCCCGGAACCAGGCCAGCAGTGCGAGCACGGCCAGGATCGGCCCCCGCTCGGTGACCGTGCCCCGCCGGGCCAGTGCGGCCAGGATCTCCTCGCCGCGGGCGAACAGCTCGCGGTTGGGCGGGCCGGAGAACAGCGAGCCCCAGTGTTCGGACAGGTCGGCCGGGACCTGCCCGGCCAGCAGCTGGTGCAGGAGGCGACCGCGGGCGGGGCCCGGGGCCGCGGCGAGCCGGACGAAAACGGCGTCGCGCAGGTGCGAGTCGGCCAGTTCGGCGAGGCCCAGCTGCTCGGTCTCCCAGCCCGGCACCCGGCTGAGCAGCGCGTTCCAGGTGCGCCACCAGCGGCGCCGGTCGCGTTCGCCGAGCGCGGCCGGCGTCGACGGCTCCTCCTGCACAGCCGAGGGATCCGGCTGCTCGTCCGGCGGGGAGACCGGATCGCCCACGTCGCCGATCACGTCGCTCTCGCTGTCGGCCAGCCGGTCGCCGCGCAGCACGTGGGCCATCGCGACCCGGCTGGACTCCACCTCGGACAGCGGCCTTCCCCCGGCCGGACAGCAGTTCTCGTCGGGACAGGCCAGCGAGCGGTAGGCGGTGGGGGTGACCCCGATCAGGTCGTAGAGCCAGACCCCGGCCTCGAGCATGCGGTGCGGCAGGGCCCGGGCCACCGGTGGGGCGGGCACCGCCAGCGCATCGCGCGCCGCCATGATCGCCACCACCCGCAACCAGACCCCGCCGGAACCGTCCGGCCCTTCCCGCTCCTCGTCGGAGACGTCCGGCGGGCCACCGGGCGGCACCCCGGCGAAAGCGGCTGCGCCGGGCCCGGTCACCGCCTCGACCGCGGCGTCGAGCACGTCGGCCACCCCCACCGGACCGAACCAGGCCGGCGTCAGGTCGATCCGCAGCATCGACCCGACCCGGCCGCGGGGACCGTGCAGCGCGATCAGCACGAGACTGTTGAGAGGCCGGAAACCCAGCGTGTACCAGACCGAAGCGATCAGATCAGCGGGCCCGGCCTGGTTCACCGTGAGGTCGGAGGAGGACATGCCCCGATGCTGCCCGGAGACCGGCCACCAGAACCGCTTTCGGCAGCAGCCTGTGGAAAACCCCGGGATCGTGGACGTCAGGTCCACCACGACGGGCCGGTTCAGAAGTCGCGGTAGCACGGGCCGCCGGACAGGGCGGCCAGCCCGCGCCGGTCGCCCACCTCGAACCCCTCCTGGTGCGGCTCGGCGGTGGGCGTGCGGTACATCAGCTCCCCCGGGTCCTCCACGTGGTCCAGCCCCACCAGGTGCCCGAACTCGTGCAGGACCACCGCGTCGATGCGGTCCCGACCGTCGCTCCAGGTCGCCACCTCGCCCAGGTGCTCCCGGTTCAGGTAGACCACTCCACTGACATACCGGCGCTCCCCCGGCGACGTCCCCGACACCGCATCCGGACCGGCCAGCCCGGCGAAGCCCTTCATGTGCGGGTACTCGGCCGGATCGGTCCAGGCGACCAGCACCGGCGCCCAGCGATTCCCGTAGCGCTCGCGGTTCTGGGCGGGGCGGTTGACGGTGGGCGGCTCGGTCGTGCCCCCGTCGAAGGTGAAGCGCAGACCCGTGACCCGCTCGATCTCCCGTACCGCCCGTTCGATCGCCGGTTGCCCTCCGGGCGGAGCCCCCTGCGAGCGCACCACGTAGTGCACCGGACGGCAGGGGTCCCATCGCACAGGCACGCCGGAGCCGTCGTCCTGGTACTCCAGGAGCTTGAAACCTCCCGTACCGGAGGGCGCCGGGGCGGGGGTAGCCAGTGGGGCGGCGGCCAGGTCCTGCGGAAGCGAGGGATGCACCGAGGCCGGACCACCGCGCATCCACCGCCCACTCGGGTCGGATGCAAAGACCAGCGACAGGGCGAAGAGCAGAACCAGACAGACGGCGAGTCCGGCGGTAAGGAAACCCACAGGGCGAGACGTTCGCTGCGCGCCGGCCGGGCCCAGGGCACCCGTCGACGGCTCCCGACGGGCCGTGTCCACACCAGAGACGTCGTCCTGGGAACAGGTCGGCTACATCGGCCCAAAGGGTGGTCGCTGCTTCGTGCGCAAGTCCAACGAGCCAAAGGCGACTTACGGACGTCCGTCGCGCCGAACGTCCGTAAGCAGACGAACAAAGGCGACCGTAGAGCGCGAGCCGGCCACCCCCGTCCTCGGACGGATCTACCCGACCTCGGCCGAGTCTCCCCCGGCCCGCTTGGCCGCGTACATGGCCTCGTCGGCCCGGCTCAGCCACTCCTGCTCGTCGATCGGCGCCGTTCGCACCGCGATCCCGATGCTGGCGCTGACCTCGGCGCTCGCCGACTGCGGGCAGGTGCGGACGGTTTCCAGCAGCCGCACCGCCAGGGCCCGCGCCTTTCTCTCCTCCAGCGCCGCGACCACCACGAACTCGTCGCCGCCCCAGCGCGCCACCACGTCCTCCAGCCGCGCCGCGGTGCGCAGAGCGGCCGAGACCTCCTGCAGCACCACGTCCCCCGCGAGGTGGCCCTTCGTGTCGTTGACCTCCTTGAACCCGTCGAGGTCGATCAGCAGCAACGCCACCGGCTCCCCTGCGGGCAGCGACGCCGCCTCGGAGATGGCATCTGCTCCCCCGCGCCGGTTCACCAGGTTGGTCAGCGGATCCAGGCGCGCCGCACGAGCCAGCACCCGTCGCTCGTCCGCCCCGCGCAACAGGTCCACCCGCGCCCGGAACAACGCATTCAGCAACCCCGACGTCTCGTCCTCCCGCCGCGCGGCCAGCCTCAGGTACTCGACCGTGCCACTGCCGGGAGCGAAGACCGGTGCCTGCTCGGCGAGCATCACCTCGTAGGCCAGGACCTGGCGTTCCATCTCCACCACGTGGTCGTGCGACATGGCCAGGACCCGACGGCCGAGCGCCACCGCCTCCTCGGCCCGGTCGAGCCGGACCAGCGACCGGATCACGCCGATCGCCCAGAACACCTGGGCCGACGCCGCCTTCGGCCCCTCCTCCAGCGAGACCCCGGCGGGCCCGGTCAGTCGAGCCAGCGCCTGGGCCGGATCACCGAGCATCGCGTCGGGCAGCGCGCTGAGCACCTGCCTCTCCAGCTCCACCACGCGGAAAGTACGCCCGCCGTCGATCTGCGCCGCCCGGGTGATCGCGGCGACTGCTTCTTCCAGCAACTCCCGCCCAGCCGCGAACGGGGGTCGGTGAGCGGCCCGTACCCCCCGCTCGGCGAATCCGAAGGCCAGATTGCTCAGGCGGGCGACCTGCTGGTGCCTGGGTAGGTGCTTCTCCACGGAGTCCAGGCGGCGCTGAACGTCCGGCTCGCCCTCGGTCACCCCGATCATCCGATGCGCCAGTACGAGCGCACCGAGCGCCGTTTGCACGTCCTGGTCCAGCAGATCGGTCAGGCCGTCGGCGCCGGCGGTGGCGTGGGCCAGCTGTTCCACCGCCTGCTCACGCTGCCCTTCCCTGCGCAGCAGTTCGACCAGCAGGGAGCGCGCCTGCACCGCGCCGGCGGGATTGCCGGTGTCCCGGCAGAGCGCGACCAGTTCACGGGCGACCATGACGGCGATCGGGGTCTCGTTGAGCATCATCAGGCTGAGCGCCTGCACGAAAAGGGCTGCGGCGTGGGCCCGGGGTTCGATCGGGGAGCGCAGCGCCTGTTCCACTTCGGCCAGGACGTCTTCGGCGAACCCGTCCTGGGCTCGCACCACCCAGTCGGCGCGCGCCTCGAGAACCGCCTGGGAACTCCAGGGCCGGTGCGTGCCGGGCGACGACCCGGACAGCGGCACGAGGGCCGCGTCGAGGGTGCGGGAACGGAGCGGGGAAGGGCTGGTCTGGTGAGCGTCGTAAGAACTGATGGGGCCCACCTCCTGGTCGGGCTGACGGTCGACGTTCTTGCCACGGACGGTGGTGCGGTTCGGGCGTTCCGTAGTATTCCGCTCCCCGCTGTGCGTCGTGCGCTCGCCCCCACCGTTTCGGCACCAAGCGCCAGAACAAGGGATCACCCGCCGATGAACGACAAATTATTCTCCGGTGTTTCGCCCTGCCGAAGAGATCACCTGAGACTAATGTCACGATTCGCTACTGTTCCGCTGCCCGCTGTGCCCGACGCGAACACCTGCTCCCCGGCCGGGTGAGGTACCCCCGTTAAGGTTGCCGAGCCAATAGCCGTCCGGTTTGCACGGGAGCCCGAGCCATGTCCGTACGTCGCGTCGCACTGCTCACCGCGGGGGGTCTGGCCCCCTGCCTGTCCTCCGCCGTCGGCGGCCTGATCGAGCGTTACACCGAGATCGCCCCCGAGGTGGAGATCATCGGCTACCGGAGCGGTTACGCCGGCCTGCTCGGCGGCGACTACATCCAGGTCACCCCGGAACTCCGGGAAAAGGCGCACCTGCTGCACCGGTTCGGCGGCAGCCCGCTCGGCAACAGCCGGGTGAAGCTGACCAACGTGGCCGACTGCGTGCGGCGCGGGCTGGTCCAGGAGGGCCAGGACCCGCTCAAGGTCGCCGCGGAACAGCTCACCAAGGACGGGGTGGACGTCCTGCACACGATCGGCGGCGACGACACCAACACCACCGCCGCCGACCTGGCCGCCTACCTGCACGGCAACGGCTACGAGCTGACCGTGGTGGGCCTGCCCAAGACGATCGACAACGACGTGGTGCCGATCCGCCAGAGCCTGGGCGCCTACACGGCGGCCGAACAGGGCGCGGTCTACGCCCGCAACATCGTCGCCGAGCACTCCTCGAACCTGCGCATGCTGATCGTGCACGAGGTGATGGGGCGCAACTGCGGCTGGCTGACGGCGGCGACCGCGGCGAAGTACCGCGAGTGGGTCACCGAGCAGCAGTACGCCGGTTTCGGCAACGACATCCGTTCCTGGGACGTGCACGCGGTGTTCGTGCCCGAGCTGGACATCGACCTGGAGGCCGAGGCCATCCGGCTGCGCCGGCAGATGGACGAGGTCGGCGCGGTGAACATCTTCCTGTCCGAGGGGGCGGGGGTGGACTCGATCGTGGCCGAGCTGATCGCCCGGGGCGAGGAGCCCGACCGGGACGCGTTCGGGCACGTGAAGCTGGACACGATCAACCCCGGCCAGTGGTTCGCGAAGCAGTTCGCCGAGAAGGTCGGCGCCGAGAAGGTCCTGGTGCAGAAGAGCGGCTACTTCGCCCGCTCGGCGGCGGCCAACGCGCAGGACCTGCACCTGATCAAGGGCTGCGTGGACCTGGCCGTGCAGAGCGCGCTGGAGGGGGTCAGCGGGGTGATCGGGCACGACGAGGAGCAGGACAACCGGCTCCGGGCGATCGAGTTCCCGCGGATCCGCGGCGGCAAGCCGTTCGACACCTCGCAGCCCTGGTTCGACGAGCTGCTCTCGGCGATCGGGCAGGAGAAGGGCACTCCGGTCGCCACTTCTCACTAGAACTCCCCAGAACCAGAACTGGGGACGCCGGATGCAACCTCTGCGGGCTCCGTCGCGTTTGGGTGCCTGTGGAGGTTCTCCGGAAGGGGAACCACGAAGGAGGCAGAGGTAACCCCCATGGACGCGATCCGGTTCGTCCTCAACGTGTTCTGGTTCGTCTTCGCCGGCTTCTGGCTGGCGCTGGCCTACGCCCTGGCCGGGCTGGTCATGTTCGTCCTGATCGTCACCATCCCGTTCGGCATCGCCTCGTTCCGGCTGGCCGGTTTCGTGCTCTGGCCGTTCGGGCGCACGCTGGTGCCGCAGCACGACGCGGGCACCCCGTCGATGATCGGCAACGTGCTCTGGTTCGTGCTGGCCGGCGTCTGGATCGCGATCGGCCACGTGATGACCGGCCTCGCGCTGTGCGTGACCATCGTCGGCATCCCGTTCGGCTGGGCCAACATCAAACTCGCGCTGGTGGCCCTGGCCCCGCTGGGCAAAGAGGTCGTCTCGTCCGACAACCCGCGTGCTCTGCCGGTGGCCTACGCGTCCTGACCACCCGTCCCGGGCCGGTAGCTTGAGCCGGATATCCGCTTGAGCTGCCCCCCCGGGATGAAAGAGTCTCTGAGTCATGTCTGCAACCCTGCTCGCCCGCGAACTCGCCGCCGGGCACGGTGACCGCCAGCTGTTCAGCGGCCTCGACCTGGTCGTCGCCCCCGGTGACGTGGTCGGTCTGGTCGGGGCCAACGGCGCCGGGAAGTCCACCCTGCTGAAGATCCTCGCCGGGCTGGACGAGGCCGAGAGCGGCCGGGTCTCGCTGAGCCCGGAACAGGCCACGGTCGGCTACCTGCCCCAGGAGCACGAGCGGCGCGCGGGTGAGACGGTGCTGGAGTTCCTGTCCCGGCGCTGCGGGATCACCGCGGCCCAGGCCGAGATGGACGCCACCGCCGAGGCTCTGGCCGACGGCGGCGACGGTGAGGCCTACTCGGTGGCGCTGGAGCGCTGGCTGGCCCTGGGCGCCGCCGACTTCGACGAGCGGGCCGAGCAGGTCACCGAGGAGATCGGCCTGCGCTCGGGGCTGACCGGCGGCCTGGACTCGGCGATGACCTCGCTCTCCGGCGGGCAGGCGGCCCGGGCCGGCCTGGCCTCGCTGCTGCTCAGCCGCTACGACGTGATCCTGCTCGACGAGCCCACCAACGACCTGGACCTGGACGGCCTGGCCCGGCTGGAGCGCTTCGTGGCCGAGCTGCGCTCGGGGGTGGTGGTGGTCAGTCACGACCGTGAGTTCCTGGCCCGCACGGTCACCCGGGTGGTCGAGCTGGACCTGGCCCAGCAGCAGGTCAGCGTGTTCGGCGGTGGTTACGAGGCCTACCTGGAAGAGCGCGAGGTGGCCCGGCGGCACGCCCGCGAGGCCTACGAGGACTACGCCGACACCCGCGCCGGTCTGGAGGAACGCGCCCGCACCCAGCGCAACTGGATGGACAAGGGAGTGCGCAACGCCCGGCGCAAGGCCACCGACAACGACAAGTTCGTGCCCAACTTCCGGGCCGAGTCGGCCGAGAAGCAGGCCGCCAAGGCACGTCAGACGCAGCGGATGATCGAGCGGCTGGACGTGGTCGAGGAACCGCGCAAGGAGTGGCAGCTGCAGTTCGAGATCGCGGTGGCCGCCCGTTCCGGTTCGGTGGTGGCGACGCTCGACCAGGCGGTCGCCCAGCGCGGGCCGTTCCGGCTGGGCCCGGTCACGCTGCAGGTCGACTGGGCCGACCGGATCGCGATCACCGGCCCCAACGGCTCCGGCAAGAGCACCCTGCTGTCACTGCTTCTGGGACGTTTGGCGCCGGCATCGGGGAGGGCGTCACTCGGGTCGGGGGTCGTGGTCGGGGAGATCGACCAGGCCCGCTCGGCGTTCACCGGGGACGACACGGTGGCGCAGGCGCTCAGCGCCCACGTGCCGGACTGGCCGGACGCTGAAGTACGCACTCTGCTGGCCAAGTTCGGCCTCGGGGCGCGCCATGTGCTGCGCCCGGCCGGCACCCTCTCCCCCGGTGAGCGCACCCGCGCCGGGCTCGCCCTGCTGCAGGCGCGCGGGGTGAACCTGCTGGTGCTGGACGAGCCCACGAACCATCTCGACCTGCCCGCGATCGAACAGCTGGAGCAGGCGCTGGAGTCGTTCGGCGGCACCCTGCTGCTGGTCTCGCACGACCGGCGGCTGCTGGAGGCGGTCCGGGTGACCCGGCGGTTCGCGGTCTCGGCGAGCGACGGGGTGGGCACGGTCACCGAGAGCTGACCGGAGCGCCGTTGACCAGAGGCCCGGAGGACTCGGCGACGTCCAGGCAGTCACGGTGGCTGCCGACGTCGTCGGAGTCGAAGAACACCCCCTCCTCCTCGGTGGAACGCGCGGTGCTCCAGGTCTGCCCGGCGCGTTGCACCACGATGGAGCCGACGCCCTGCTGACGTGAGTCGTGCAGGGCGACCACGGCGCAGTCACCGAAGCGCTCGGTCCAGGCGACCGAGACATCGGTGACGCCGGTGCGCTGCCGGTACTGCTCGACCGCGGCCCGGCCGGCGGCCTCGTCGGACCGGTGGTCCAGGACCAGCCAGACGCCACCGGCCACCAGCAGGACGGCGAAGCAACTGCCCCAGCGGACGAAACGCCTCATTCGGCCCATGATGGCGGGCGTCACCGCGAAGTGTCGCCGGTCGGCGCGAGTTCACTCGAAGTGTTCTTGTCGGTGGTGGCGGGCAGAGTAGGTCCCGTGCTTCTCTCCGAGATCGCGGCGGCCTCCGAGGCCGTCTCCGCCGCCTCCGCCCGGCGCGAGAAGATCGCGCTGCTGGCGGCCTGCCTGCGCCAGGCCTCGGGCAGCGATGCCCCGGTGGTGGCGGCCTGGCTGTCCGGGCGCACGTTCCAGCGGCGCACCGGCTTGGGCTGGGCCTCGCTGCGCTCCGCACCCCCGCCGGCCCCGCAGCCCACGCTCAGCGTGCGCGAGGTCGACGATGCACTGGCCCGGGCCTCGTTGCTCACCGGGCCCGGCTCCAGCGGCGAGCGGCAGCAGATCGTGCACTCGCTCATGGCGGCCGCCACCGCGCCCGAGCAGCGCCTGCTCTCCGGCCTGATCTCGGGTGAACTGCGGCAGGGGGCGGCGGCCGGGCTGATCGTCGATGCGGTGGCCAAGGCCGCCGAGGTCCCCCTGGCCGCGGTGCGCCGGGCACTGGCCGTGCACGGCGACCTGCCCGACGTGGCCGCGGCGGCGCTGGAGGGCGGGGCCGACTCGCTGAACGCCTTCCAGCTCTCGGTCGGCCGCGCCCTGGCCCCCATGCTCGCCGCGCCCGCCCCCGAACTCGGCGCGGCCCTGAGCAAGACCGGCCCGGCCGGGGTGGAGTGGAAGCTCGACGGCGTGCGGGTGCAGATCCACCGGCGGGCCGAAGAGGTGGCCGTGTTCACTCGCACGCTCGACGACATCACCGCCCGGGTACCCGAAGTGGTCCAGGCCGTGCGGGCTCTCGGGGTCGGTGAGGCCATCCTCGACGGTGAGGTGATCGCCACCACCGCCTCCGGCCGTCCCGCCCCCTTCCAGGTCACCTCGGCGCGGGTGGCCCGGCGCGACGTCGAGAGTGCCCGCGCCGCAACCCCGCTCGGCCTCACCCTGTTCGACGCGCTGCACGTCGACGGCGACGACCTGATCGACCAGCCCGGCTCGGCCCGCCGCACCCGGCTGGAGGCGGCTGCGCCTGAACTCGTGGTCCCCCGGCACGTGGTGGAGGATCCGGCGGATGAAGGCGAAGTGGCCCGGGCCGAGGCGTTCGCGGCCGACACCCTGGCCCGTGGCCACGAGGGCGTCGTGGTGAAGTCGCTGGCCTCCGCCTACACGATGGGCCGGCGCGGGGCGGGCTGGGTCAAGGTCAAGCCGCGGATCACGCTGGACCTGGTGGTGCTGGCCGCCGAGTGGGGGCACGGCCGGCGCACCGGCAAGCTGTCCAACCTGCACCTGGGCGCCCGCGATCCCGAGGGTGAGTACGGCCCGCCGGGCGGCTTCGTGATGCTGGGCAAGACCTTCAAGGGCCTGACCGACCAGATGCTGGCCTGGCAGACCGAGAAGCTGCGCGAGCTCACCGAGAAGGAGTCGCGGTGGGTGGTGCAGGTGCGCCCCGAACTCGTGGTCGAGATCGCCTTCGACGGGGTGCAGCGCTCCCCCCGCTACCCGGCCGGCCTGGCGCTGCGGTTCGCGCGGGTGCTGGCCCACCGGCCGGACAAGGCCGCGGCCGAGGCGGACACGATCACCACGGTCCGCAGCCATCACGTCGTCGAAGAAGAGGACACCGGGCCGGAGACGGCCGAATGAGAGGAAAGAGCTTGGCGGGCAAGAGGCAGGACGAAGCGGCATCCGAGGCGGTCACGTGGGACGAGGCGGATCCCCCGGCCCCGGAAGAGGACTGGCCGCTGGAGAACGAGAGCAAGCTCGTCCTGGCCGGGCTGCTGCTGTTCCTCGGCACCACGCTGCTCGGCGGGTTCGTCCTGCTCATGGTCCTGGTCTCCACCGGCCTGCCGCACGTCCCCGAGATCGACCACGACGTGGCCACCGGGGCCCACGGTTACGTCGTCGACCGGCCCTGGCTGGACTCGATCCTGACGGTGCTGGGCCACGCCACCGAGCCGTTCGTGATCCGGGCGATCTTCCTGATCCCGGCCTTCGTCCTCTGGCGGCACGGAGCCCGCCGGGCGGTGGCCTGGATGGTGGTCACGCTCGCCATCGGCGGCACGCTCAACGCGGTGGTCAAGCTGCTGGTCGACCGGGCCCGTCCCGACCTGCCGGATCCGATCTACCTGGCCGCCGGGGCCAGCTTCCCCTCCGGCCACACCACCAACGCGGTGATGTTCGCGGGCATCGTGGTGGTGCTGCTCGAGCCGAGCCTGCGCCACCACGTCCGGCTCCCGTCCGACGGGTTCTACCTACGCAGCACCCGGGCCCGGGTGGCGCTGTGGTCCGGCGCCCTGGCCTTCCCGGTGATCGTCGCCCTGGACCGGCTCGGCCTCGGCGTGCACTACCTCACCGACGTGATCGGCGGATTCCTGTTCGGCCTCTCGGTGCTGATGATCACCCTGGTGGCGTTCAGCCACAGCCGGACGCTGAAGATCTGGCCGCGTAAACAGGCGCCCACCCGCGCCTGAGCCCGCACGAGAAACCGGTGGGCCTGCTGACCAGCAGGCCCACCGGCGTCCTCCGGCTGTTCTGGTCGGTCGAGCCTCAGACCAGGTGGTCGAACTCGCCCTTCTTGGCACCGTCGAGCCAGGCGTCCCACTCCCCCGGCGTGAACGACAGGACGTCACCGGTCTCGCCGCCCTTGGAGTAGCGGACCTCGATCATGTCGCCGGTGCGGCGCATCTCGACGAACTCGTCGCTGCCCTCGGCGCCGCTCGCCCTGATCCACGTGCTGTCGATGCTCATCACGAACCCCCGAAAAGTACGGATCACCGATCAAACACAGGCAGGGTACCCAGATCGCGACGGATGGTCACCTCGCCTGAGCACAGCGTCAGCCGAGCTCAGGCGTCTCAGCTGTCGCCGCGGCCCTTGCGGTCGTTCTCCTCGGCCAGGAACCGTTCCAGCTCGGCCCCGAGCTCGTCGGCCGTGGGCAGCTCGCCCGGGCCGTCGGCCAGCGGGAGCGCGTTGCCCTCGCCCGCGGCGTAGGCGTCGTACTGCTGCTCGAGCGCGCTGACCACCGCTGCGACCTCGGGCTGGCCGGCCACCTGCTCCTCGATCGCCGCCCGGGTCTCGATGCCCGCCTCGATCAGCGAGCCGGTGGGCAGGGTGAGGTCGGCGACATCGGCCACCGCGTCGACCAGGGCGACCGCCGCGTCGGGGAACTCGGCCTGGGTGAGGTAGTGCGGCACGTGCACCGCGAAGCCGGCCGCGTCCTTGCCCGCCTGCCCGAGCCGCAGCTCCAGCAGTCCGGCCACGTTGCCCGGCACCTGCACGTTGCCCGACCAGGAGTTCTTGATGTCGATCAGGTTGCGCCGGGTGGCGTGGGCGGTCATCCCCGCAGGGCGGGTGTGCGGCACGGCCATCGGGATGGCGTGCACGCCCACGGTCAGCCGCACGTCGTAGTGATCGACGAGCTGGGTGACCGCGACGACGAACCGCTCCCACTGGATGTCCGGCTCGGGGCCGGTGAGCATCAGGAAGCCCCGGCCCTCCACGTCCCTGACCTCTTCCAGGATCAGCCGGGGAGCCTCGTAGCTCTCCCAGTGGTTCTCCATGAACGTCATCGGAGGACGGCGGGCCCGGTAGTCGTACAACTGGTCGACGTCGAACGTGGCCAGCACCCGGTGCTCCAAAGAGCTCAGCAGGTGCTCACCGGCCAGCCGGCCGGCATTGCCCGCGTCGATGAATCCGCCCAGGGCGTGGACCAGCACCGGGCGGTCGAGCTCTCCCTCGGCCGGCTGTTCCTCGGCGAGCGTGTACAGATCCCGCGGATCCAGCACGTGCGTCCTCCTCCATCGCCGGGCGCGGCTGCGACCCTCGCGCGTTGTGGTTCGTCGGCCCCGTCCGCGCTCCGGCCGACCCTTCGGGTCGGCGCCGTGGAACGGGCACCCGGCACCTACAACGCTACCGGTTCGTCGCAGAATCCCGGATCCGGTGTCCACCCTGAGCGAACAGCGTGGATCACACCCGCCGGGACCGCACACCGGAACAGCCGTCTGGCCTGCGGTCCCGACGGGAGGGCGCCCGGATCAGCGCTCCGGGCGCCCGCCACGGTCACTCTTGGTCACCGGTCGGCACCGGCGCGTCCGGGTCGGCGGACTCGTCCTCGGCGAGGATCCGGTAGATCCGCCGCCGGGCCTCGTCGAGGGCCAGCCGGGCCCGCTCGACCTGCTCGTCCGACCCCAGCCGGGCCACCTGCTGGGTGGCCTGACCGAGCGCGCCCATCCCCTCGAACAGGGTCTGCACCCGCTGCCGCTGCCCCGGGCCGGCCATCGCCCACGGCTCACTGAACTCGCCCGGGTTCTGCTGCACCGTCTCGGCGCCGGCGCCGGTGATCGCGAAGACCTTGCGGCCGCCCTCCGCCTCTTCCGCGGTGATCAGACCTTCGTCCTGCAACTGCTGCAGCACGGGGTAGACCGATCCCGGGCTGGGGCGCCACAGACCACCGCTGCGCTTGGTCAGCTCGGTCATGATCGCGTAGCCGTGGTAGCCCTGACGGGGTTCCTCGGCCAGCAGGGCCAGGATCGCGGCCCGTACGTTGCCCCGCGGACGACGCCCGCCGCGACCACGACCCGGACCACGACCGGGCCCGTCACCGCCGCCCCAGCCTCCTCGGCCGAAGCCGCCCGGCCCGAAACCACCGGGACCGAAACCGCCCGGGCCGAAACCGCCCGGCCCGAACCCACCCGGGCCGAACCGACCGGGACCACGCCGCCCACCGTGGAACGGGCCGTGCCCCCGGCCTCCCTCGCGGTCGTCTTCACCCTCGGGGAAGTCGTTGGGGTCGATCCCCTGACCGCGAGCCCCCCTCGGGCCAACTGCTTCGGGGAAGCCGAAACCTCGTCCACGACGGAACCGGCGCCCGCCGAACGGGCCTCCTTCCCCGGGGGATCCCCACTCGGGTGTCTCGCGGTTCATCTCTTCTGCCTGCCTCATTCGCTCTTCCTTCCATGCCCGGGCCCGGCCTCTTGCCGCGCCGCTCGCTGTCATCTCCTGAGGTGTGTGCCTCGTCATCGCCGTCCTCCTTCTATCGATGCTTCGACGATATATCGTTAACGTATCGCTGTCGAGATTGTTCCCGAAGGGAGAAGAGCAAACGAAGGACGCGGGTGGGCACCTGGGTGCCCACCCGCGTCCTCGATCGGTGGTTCGGTCCGAAGAGCTACTTAGAAGAAGGCAGCACCGCGCTTCACGAGTGCGCGGACAGGTCGCGCGCGATCTCGACCTCGAGCGGGTAGCGCGACTCGTCCCAGTCCTCCGGGGTCAGCTCCCACTCGCTGCCCATCGGATCGCCGTCCGACTGCCGGCGCGGCTGCTGGGGCTTGGCGTGCCGGGTCGACTCCAGCACCACCCGGGCGGCCCGGCCCTCCAGCACCAACGTGGAGATGGCATTGCCGAAAAGCGGCCCCCCGAGCGACTTCCAGCGCATGAGCGTCTCGGGGATGGTGCGCGGCCGGGTGAACACCAGCCGGGCGATCCGGGTGACCGGCGCGGTCCAGGAGATGCTGAAGGCCAGGCGCATCACGGCGGGGATCGTGTTGTGCACCGGCGAACAGGTCAGCTGGTACACCTTCGAGGCGTCGGCGGGCACCTCGCGCATCAACGGGGTGACGTCGGCCTCGCAGATGTAGCTGTGGTGCACGTCGCCGGAGAGCACACAGACCGAGGCCGGCCTCGGGCTGCCGTGCTCACCCGAGGCCACGTCGGCGATCAGCCGCGACAACCGGTCGAACGATTCCCGGAAGGCCGGCCAGTGCTCCAGGTCGGAGGCCCGCCGCAGCTGCTCCCCCACCCAGCCGCGGCGCCCCCCGCCCTCGGCCAGATGCTCGTTCCAGGCCTCGATCTGGTGCAGCGCCGGGGCCATCAGCCAGGGCAGGGAGGTACCGATCAGCAGGTGGTCGAAGTCTCCCCGGGCCTTCTCCTCCACCCAGGCGAACTCGGCGTCGGACAGCATCGAGCGGTACTCGCCGTCGAGCATCCGGCCGCAGCGCGAGTCGATCACCACCAGCCGGGTGCGCCCCAGGTCCCGCCAGAACGACCAGCGGTAGCCCTTGCCCCCGTCCGCCTCGGCGTCGGCCATCTCGGCGAACTCGCGCAGCATCGGGGCCGCGTCCTCACCGTTCTTGGCGCACTGCAGCACCCGCTGGTACACCTCGTCGGCCGCGAGCTCCTGCGGCGAGAGATTGCCGATGTGCTGGTAGACCCAGTACGAGACCAGCCCGCCGACGATGCGCTCGGCCCACCACGAGGTCTTCTTCACGTCCTGGCGCCAGGACCGGGAGGTGTTCCAGTCGTCGTGCACGTCGTGGTCGTCGAAGATCATCGCGATCGGGACCGTGGACATCAGCCAGCGGATCTGCGGGTCGCTCCACGACTCGTGGTAGAGCCAGGTGTACTCCTCGAAGTCGGCGATCTCGCGCTTCGGGGGCTTGGTGATGTCGCGCCGGGCGGCGATCCGCTGCTGGGTGAGCTCGGTGGTCTCGTCGGCGTACACCTGGTCGCCGAGCATCAGCATCAGGTCGGGCCAGCCGTCGTCGGGGTGGTTGGCGATCCGGACGGCGTACGCCTCCAGGGCGTCCACCCCGTACTTGCGCTTGCCCTTCACGGTGCGCTGGGTGGCCACCCGGCAGGAACCGAACGCGATGCGCTGCGGGCGTTCCGGATCGAGGGTGCGGATCCGGGAGGGCGGCAGCACCGGGCCCCCGCCCGACACGCCGGGCCGGCCGGGCTCTGCGGGGGGCCAGACCTGGACCCCGTTGAGACGCACGTCATACTCGACCGTCTCGGCCGCGGGCAGGTCCCCCACCTGCACCAGGGCGTAGTGATGGCCGCTGACCTCGAAGGTCGTCGCGGTCGCGCCGAGCACGGACACCTCACAGCGGGTGTCCACCTCGACCCAGACCGTTGCGTGTTCGGCACCGACATGCCGGAGGACTGGTCCAAGGATCAAGGAGGGCACGCACCTTTCGTACCGCAGGCCCGGCTCGACCGCTACCGTCGGGGACCGTGAGCCGTCGCGTCCTGATCTCCGTCCTGGTCGCCGTACTGGTCCTCGCCGGGGCCGGGGGTGCAGCCCTGTACCTGCTGAGAGGCAGTGACCAGAGCGGTGCTCAGACCACCGCGGCCACCGCCTTCGCCCGGGCCTGGACCGGCGGCAATCTGGCCACCCTGGCCTTCGCCCCGAGCGAGACCAAGGACCCGGCGGGCGCCGTGCAGAAAATCACCGCGGGCCTCACGAGTGAGAAGACCGACAAGCCGGCCGAGGTCACCGCGGGCGAGCCGGCCGAGTCCGAGAGCGGCGAGACGGCGAGCGTGCCGCTGAAGGTCAGCTGGCCGCTGACCGGCGACCAGCAGTGGCAGTACGACACCACGCTGACCCTGGTGAAGCAGGACGACGCCTGGCTGCCGGAGTACAGCCCGGCCCTGGTGCACCCCCAGCTGACCGGCGCGCTGGCCACGGCCACGCTGGAGGCGAGCACGCTGACCGGCCGCCGCGGCCAGATCATCGGCGCCGGCGAGAAGGTGCTGGTCGAGGATCGCGAGGTGGTCATGGTCGGCCTGCAGAAGTCCCGGGCCGACAACCTGGAGCAGACCGTGAACCAGGTGGCCGGCATCGTCGACGTGGACGGCGCCGCCCTGCTGAAGCGGGCCAAGGCGGCCGGCGACGACGTGTTCGTCGAGGTGATCACCCTGCGCCGGGCCGCCTACGACAAGGTCAAGGACCAGCTGCAGCCGATCCCGGGCACGGTGTTCCAGACCAAGAACCTCTCGCTGCCGCCCACCTCCGACTTCGCCCGGCCGCTGTTCGGCACGGTCGGCACGGCCACCGCGGACATCGTGAAGGAGTCGGGCGGGCGGGTGCAGGCCGGCGACGAGACCGGGCTGTCGGGTCTGCAGCGCACCTACGACGAGCAGCTCTCGGGCACGCCCGGGGTCGCGGTGACGGCCGCCGTCCCGGACCAGAAGGAGACCGAGCCGACCGAGCTCTACCGCGCCGACCCCACTGACGGCGAGAACCTCGAGGTCACCATCGACCAGGAGGTGCAGAACGCCGCCGACAAGGCGCTCGGTTCGGCGAAGAAGCTGGCCGGGCTGGTGGCGATCGACACGGCGACGGGCAACATCCTGGCCGTCGCCAACGGCGGCCCGAACGGCAACAGCTACAACCGGGCCCTGCTCGGCCAGTACCCGCCCGGTTCCACCTTCAAGGTCGCCTCCACCTTCGGCCTGCTCGAGTTCGGCGGGATGACCGCGAACAAGACCGTGGCCTGCCCGGCCACCCTGGCCGTGGGCGGCAAGACCTTCAAGAACGCCGAGGACGAGGTGCTGGGCCGGGTGAAGTTCGCCGACGACTTCGCCCACAGCTGCAACACCGCCTTCGTCGGCAGCGCCCGGCTGATCAGCCAGGACGAACTCGCCGAGGCCGCCAGGTCGCTGGGTTACGGCCAGCCCAACGCCACCGGGGTCACCGCCTACCTGGGCCAGGTGCCCACCGAGGGCGACGCGGTCGAGCACGCCGCCTCGATGATCGGCCAGAGCAAGGTGCTGGCCAGCCCGCTCACCGTGGCCAGCGCCTCGGCCGCGGTCGCCGAGGGCACCTGGCACGCTCCCCGGCTGGTGCTCAACGGCCGGCCCAGCAGCACCGGCGAAGAGCCCACCTCCGAGGACGAGGGTGGCCAGGCGAGTGCGGAACCCACCGCTTCCGCGGAAACGTCCGCGGAGGTCGAACCGGTGAAGCTGGACGCGGCCGCGGCCAAGACCCTGCGCTCGCTGATGCGCGGCGTAGTGACGAACGGCACGGCCACCGCACTGAAGGGCGTTCCGGGCGGCCCGGTCTCCGGAAAGACCGGCACCGCGGAGTACGGCAGCGACGTCCCGCCGCGAACCCACGCCTGGTTCACCGGTTTCCAGGGCGACATCGCGTTCGCCGTGGTGGTCGAGGACGGGGGCTTCGGCGCGGAGACCGCGGTGCCGCTGGTGAAGAAGTTCCTGGCCGATCTCGCGTCGTAAGCGTGACACATCGGATGGGTCGGTAAAGTCCGGGCCGATGACCGGACTGACCAGCAGATTCTCCGACCGTGGCCTGCGGGTGTGGCTGGTCCTGATGCTGCTGGCCGGAGTCGGCCTGGCGGTGGGGTGGGTGGCCAAGGCGCCCTGCATCGACACCTACCGCACGGCGGACGGCCAGATCGCGCTGGACTGGCGCGACGCCCGGCAGTACTCGCTGCACTGCTACTCCGACGCCATCCCGCTGTACGGGGTGGACCGACTGCAGGACGGCACGCTGCCCTACAAGACCACCTGGACCGACGCCGACGGCAGCGTCCGGGCGATGGAGTACCCGGTGGTGACCGGTCTGCTCCAGTACGGCGTGATGAAGGTGACCAAGGTCTGGGTGGCCGTGGACGGCTATCCCGGTCCCGAGGTCGCGCCCTACTTCGTGATCATGGCGGTGGTGCTCGCGGTGGCCTGGCTGGCCGCCGTGGCCTGCACGATCCCGCTGGCCGCGAGGAAGTGGCACGTGGCCCTGATGGCGCTCTCGCCCCTGGTGTTCGTGCATGCCTTCACCAACTTCGACACCCTGGCGGTGGCGCTGGCCGCCGCGGGCATGCTCGCCTGGGCCCGGAACAAACCGGTCCTGGCCGGGGTCCTGCTCGGGATCGGGGCGGCAGCAAAGCTGTATCCCCTCTTCATCCTCGGCCCCCTGCTGATCCTGTGCTGGCGCGCCGGGACGATGCGCCCCTGGTGGAAGGCCACGCTGACCTCCGCCGCGGCCTGGGTCGCCTGCAACGCGCCGTTCGCACTGCTCTACCCCCGGGGCTGGTACGAGTTCTTCCGGCTGAACTCGGTGCGCCCGGCCGACCACGACTCGATCTACAACGCGCTGACCACCTTCACCGGCTGGCGGGGCTTCGACTACCCGCTCTACTCGGGCCACTCACCGGAGAAGCTGAACGCCTTCACCCTGGCCGCCTTCCTGGTGCTGTGCCTGCTGATCGGGGTGGTCGGCCTGACCGCCCCCCGCCGGCCCCGGCTCGCGTCGCTGGTGTTCCTGGTGATCGCCGCGTTCCTGCTCACCAACAAGGTCTGGAGCCCGCAGTACTCGCTGTGGCTGGTGCCCCTGGCGGTGCTGGCCCTGCCCCGGGTGTTCCCGCTGCTGGTCTGGATGGGGGTGGACGCCTACCTCTGGTACCCGCGTCTGGGCTACTTCCTGGGCCTGCAGGATCCGGACCGGGGCAACTCCCCCGAGCAGTTCCTCGCCGTGGTGCTGCTGCGGGACCTGCTGGTGGTGATCCTCTGCGGGATGATCCTGCACACCATCTACCGGCCCGAGGCCGACCCGGTGCGCAGGCTCGGGCTGGACGATCCGGCCGCCGGGCCGATCGCCGGCCGGCCGGAGGCGCACCCGCTGCCCCGCCTGGGCCGCCGGCATCGGCACGGGCACGGGCACGGGCACGGGCACGGGCACGGGCACGGCAGCCGGCCGGTTCACACCGAACTCCCGGCCGACCCCGTGGAAGACGCTCAGCGCTGACCCCTACCCTTGGCGAAATGTCAGCGGCCAGCGCCACCAGCACCACCTTCGACTGGGACAACCTCTCCTGGGAGTCCCTCAGCGACGAACGCGTCCTGGTGATCGTCCTGATGGTCGCCGCCGTGGTCCTCACCGGCGAGCGCACCACCTGGCGGGTGCTGCGTAACGTGGTCACGATCGCCCACGAGGGCGGGCACGCCGTCGCCGCGCTGCTGATGGGCCGCGAACTGGCCGGGATCAAGCTGCACTCGGACACCTCCGGGGTCACGCTCTCCCGGGGCAAGCCGCGCGGGCCCGGCATGATCTTCACCGCACTGGCCGGCTACCCGGCGCCCTCGCTGATCGGGGTCGGTCTGGCCGCGCTGGTCGGGCTGGACCGGGTCCAGTGGCTGCTGTGGATCGTCGTCGGCCTGCTGGCCGTCCTGCTCACCCAGATCCGCAACGCCTTCGGCCTGCTCACCGTGGTGGCCACCGGGGCGGCCGCGGTGGCGGTGATCGTCTGGGGCGACGAGCGCACCGCCCTGGGCTTCGCCTGCGCGGTGACCTGGCTGCTGCTGATCGGGGGCCTGCGCGCGGTGATCGAACTGCAGCGCTCCCGCCGGGCCCAGGGCAGCGGCACCCGGGGCGGTCCGCCGGTGACCTCGGACGCCGACCAGCTGGCCTGGCTGAGCCACGTGCCCGGGCTGGTCTGGGTGGTGGTCTTCTTCGCCGTGTCGCTGGTCTCGATCGCGGCCGGCGGGTGGCTGATGCTGAGCTGGAACCCCTGAGCCGCGGGTCCGTGACGTTCCCCCGGCCGGGTGATCTTTCTCCCGGCCGAGGGCCGTCCGCCGAGGCCCGCAGGGCGCTACAGACAGCTGCGCGCGAAGTCGTCCAGCCGCTGTTCCCACCGCTCCTGCATCGCCGAACGCAGTGCCGAGGGCAGGCCCTCGTGCCACAGTCGCAGCCGGGTGCCCCCGGCGACCGGGGTCAGGTCGAGCTCGACCAGACTGGTCTCGTCCTCGGCGCTGGAGTGCCAGGACAGCCGCAACTGCTCCAGGGGGTGGAAACTACGCACGACTCCGGCGTCACCTTCGTCGCTCATGTAGGTCTGCCCGGGCCCGGCGATCACCGCTCCGTGCCCCAGCCAGACCGCAGTGCCCTGCGGGCTGAGCAGCACCTGCCAGACGTGCCCGGCACTGCCCGGCACGATCCGGCGCACGTAGACCATCCGGTCCGAGGTCACGTCCTCGTCGTCGACCAGCGCCGGAGGCAGCCCAGCCTCCACGCGACCCAGTTGCACGTATGTGGACATCCAGCCCCCTTTGAATCAGCCAGTACCGACTCAGCACCCCCTCCCCGAGCCGGAGGGGCCAGTTTCGGTCATCGTCGATTCACAGTCGGCCGATGGGGAGGGTGCTTCAATCCCCCAAAAGCCTGTCGCATGAAAAGTCTGGGAACATGGCGGCACGACCCCCGTGAGAGGTACCGCTGGTGAACACTGTTTCTATCCAAAGCCGGAAGACGCTGCAGGTCTTCTCCGGCCGGGCATACCCCGATCTGGCAGAGGAGATCGTCAAGTATCTCGACGTCAGCCTCACGCCACAGTCGGCCTACGAGTTCGCCAACGGCGAGATCTTCGTCCGGTTCGAGGAGTCGGTGCGCGGCGCCGACGCCTTCGTCGTCCAGTCCTGCGGCCACGGCATCAACACCTGGGTCATGGAGACGCTGATCATGATCGACGCGCTCAAGCGCGCGTCGGCCGACCGGATCACCGTGGTCCTGCCGTTCTACCCCTACGCCCGGCAGGACAAGAAGCACCGGGGCCGGGAGCCGATCTCCGCCCGGCTGATCTCCGACCTGCTGCACACGGCCGGCGCCGACCGGCTGATGACGGTCGACCTGCACACCGACCAGACCCAGGGCTTCTTCGACGGCCCGGTCGACCACCTGTTCGCGATGCGCCTGCTGGGCGACTACATCGCGGACAAGTACAAGGGCGAGGAGATCACCGTGGTCTCGCCCGACTCGGGCCGGGTGCGGCTGTCCGAGCGCTGGGCCGACCGTCTCGGCGGCACACCGGTGGCCTTCATCCACAAGACCCGTGACCCGCGGATGCCGAACACCGTGGTCACCAACCGGGTGGTCGGTGACGTCGAGGGCCGCACCTGCCTGCTGGTCGACGACATGATCGACACCGGGGGCACGATCACCAAGGCCGCCACCAAGCTGTTCGAGCAGGGCGCCAAGGACGTGGTGATCGCGGCCACCCACGGCATCCTGTCCGACCCGGCCACCGAGCGGCTGCGCGACTGCGGTGCCACCGAGATCATCCTCACCAACACGCTGCCGATCCCGGCCGAGCGGCTGCTGCCGAACATGACCGTGCTCTCGATCGCCCCGCTGATCGCCCAGGCGATCCACGAGGTCTTCGAGGACGGCTCGGTCACCTCGCTGTTCAGCGCGGACGAGGGGTAGTCCTCGGCCGCCGGGCACCACTGCCGAACGCCGCTGTCACCGGGGGCTCTTCCCCCGGGCGACAGCGGCGTTCCGTTTTGCCGTCACGCCCGAAAGGTGCCGCCAGGCAACCCATCAGGCCCACAAACGTCCTTAATCTCTTTGACTGCAAGGCAAGTCAGCCGAGCTCCGCCGTCCCCTCATGAGGTGACATGCGGGCCGGACCCGGGGACGGCATGCTTCGCACAGTCCTCGCTGCGCTTTTCGCCGTCCTTCGCCGGCGTCGCGGCCGATCCGTCATTGATCCGGGAACTTCCGCATGCCCACACCATCCCTGTCCCGCAGGCCTGACCTGTCACGCCGCCGTCGCGCGCTGCAACTGCTCATCGCCGCAGCGCTTCTGCCCGCCACCGCCGTCGGGCCCCGTCTGATGCAGGCCCACACCGTCGCCGACGATCCGTTCCAGGCCCTCGCAGCCTGGATCAGTTGAACACTTGCGGGTGACGACCCACAGACGGTGGGCCCGACCGACCGGGGGGACGGCCGGGCCCACCACCCGCAACCTCTCCCCCTACCGAGCAAATCCCCCGCGGAGCAACAGATCCGGAGGGTCCGGGGCAAGAGCGGACGGCGAAGACCCCTTCTGCGCCTGATTTCCCCCAGCCGAACCCGCCCAGTCCCCGGCCGCTCACCGGATGCGTGCATCGGCCCTGCTCCCGGAGCACCATTCGCAGGTGTCCGGTTCAAAGGTGGGAGACGCCCAGGTGAGCGCCCCCGATCTCGAAGTCCGCCTCGATCCGGCGGACCACCTGGAGGTCATTCACGAAGCCCCGCCCAGCGAACCCCCACCCCCAGCCGAGCCGGTAAGGCCCAGCGCCCCAGGTCCCCGCCCAGCCCGGCACCTACGCCTGCTTCCGGCCGCCTACGCGCTCTCTCTCGTCCTGACGGGTGCCGTGAATGCTCCCGGTAGCGCCGACGAACCGGTACGAACCCGAGCCCAGGCCCTGGCCGCCCGCACCGTCCAGCCCCTGGACTCACTGACGATGGCCGGTCACCCCGCACCTACCCCGGCCAGATTGATCGGCGCATCGGAACATGGCCTGGCCGTGTGGCAGGGGCCCGCCGCCGGCTCAGGTGCCGCCGCCACGGTCTACACGGGTGCGCTCACCGGCCCCGACGGCACGATGCAGCTGACCGCTCGCCCGGGCGCCGGGGTAAGCACCAGAGACGGCTCTCTGGTCCGGCTGAGCGTCGCCGGCACCCTGCTTACCTGGTACGAACTCGGCGGAGGGAAGCGCGGCAACGCCTACCCCCAGGAAAGTCGGCTGGACCTGGCCACCGGTGAAGAACCCCGGTCCGGCTCCCTCGCAGTACGGGAGAAACCCCGAGGCGGGGAAGCCACCACGCCCTACACGCAGGTGGATCCGGACGGGAAGATCGCCCCGACCACCAAGGGGAAGTGGCTGAAGTTCGGTGACCGGTCGGGCCGCATCATCCGCTACCGGCAGCGCTGGGTGCTGGAGCACCGCACGAAGGGCTCGGCGAAGATCACCCGGGTCGCCCTGCCCAAGGGTGTGACCTCGGACTCCGGCCTGGACCTGGTCGGGGACCGCTTCTACACCGCTTCCAGCGGCCGGCATCCGGCCGTCCACCTGGTCCAGGGCCGCTCGGTGACGAGGATCGCGGAGATCCCGCCGGCCCGGTACCCGGTCACGTCCTGGGCCCTGTCGGCCGGTTCGCTGCACTACACCGACCGATCCGCAGGCCGGCGCAAGGCCGCCGCCGTGTTCGGCAACGTGCTGCGCACCGACGCCGGCCGGATCGTTCTCGGCGACAAGACCGAGCTGACGCAGCTGGCCGGCTCGTCGGCCGGGAACCGCTCCGTCGTCCCGATCGCCTTCTCGGCCGGCCGCGGCGTCCTGCAGAACCCGGGAACGGCCACCCAGTGGCAGCTGATCGACCAGGGAAGAACGAGCGCGGTCGTCGCCCAGCGCTTCGTGGAACTTCCCAACAATGGACGAGTGCGGGTCACCGACGACTCCCCCACCGTCTCGGGCGCGTACACCCTGGTCGCCGGGCAGGTCTTCCGCCCGGACGGAGAGCTGCTCTGGACCGCTCCCGCAGCCTCGGCCCAGCACGGCCACGACGACCTGTACGGCGCCGACGTCGTGTACTCCGTGCCGAAGAGCGGCGCCGGTCTGGCGGGCGTCTGGTCGGTCGACGTCGAGCGCCCGCTGCCGGTCCGGCTCGACCCCAGCAGCTGCGAGCAGGCCCCGCTGGTGGCCACCTGGGCCGGTCAGGCCGCCTGGACCAGCTGCTCCTGGGACCGGGTCACCGTGCAGGACCTGCGCACCGGCGAGATCCGCGACGTCACCACCGGCCTCGGGTCGATCATCGGCTCGGACCCGCAGCCGATCACCGGTCTCACCCTGCGCGAGGGGGTGCTGGCCTGGCGCGACGGTGAGGCCCTGAGCCTGGTCGACCTCTCCGACCCGGCCTCCACCCCCGTCGTCCTGCCCGGCGCCACCACCGGCTTCGCCCTGGACGGCGATCTGGTGGCGCGCGAGGTGCGGCTCGGGGAGCAGCGGCGCCGGGTGGTGCTGGAGAAGCTGCCCTTCGCGGTGAACCTGCGGCCGAGGCTGATCGCGGCGGCCGCCCCGCTCGGCTTCACCCCCGACGGCGACGGCAAGTACGACACCTGGAAGCCGCAGTTCGACGTGACCCGGCCGGTGCGGGACGCGGTGCTGCGGATCCTCGGCCCGGCCGGACGGGTGGTGCGCACCCTGCCGGTCACCGCACCCGACGGCTCCACCACGCTGAGCGACGGCAGCCTGCGGGGCCTGGTCTGGGACGGCCGCTCCGGCGCGGGCACGCGGCTGGCCGTGGGCCAGTACACCTGGGAGCTGACCGCCCAGGCCCTGGACGGCTCCGGCACCCTGATCTCGGCCGCCTCCCCCACCCGGGTCCGGGGCACCGTGGAGGTCAGTGCCGTCGGCCCGGACCGTCCGGACCGGCGCCGGGCCCGGTAAGTCGTTTGACTCCCCGGGCCCGGCGCCTGGATCCTGCGACGATGGGCAGGGAATGGGTCAGGACGTGACGATGTTCCCGCCTTCGACCGACACCTCGATCGGGGTCAGTCCCTTCCCGGCCGCCGGCCCCGAGACGAAAGCGCCCGTGTCCTTCTCGAAGATCGAATTGTGCAGCGGGCAGACGATCTGGTCCCCCTCCACCGCCACGGTCGCACCCTGGTGCGGGCAGACGGCGGAGAAGGCCGCCGGCTGCTCGGCCGCGGGCATCGACACGATGATCGGGTCACCGTCGAGCTCGAAGCTCGCGGCCTCGCCCTCGGGGATGTCGGAGACGGCGGCGATGGTCTGGCCGCCCGAGCCCGAGCCCGCGTCGGCCGAGCTCTCGGTGCTCTCGGAGGCCGAGGGCGTCGAGCCGGAGGACGACGTGGTCTCCTCCTCGTCGCCACCGCCGCAGGCGGCCAGCCCGGCTGCACCGAGCAGGGTCAGGGAGCAGACCGTCATGGCCCGGCGCCGGCTGAAGCCGGCCGGCCGTGCCTCTTCGAGGTTCGCGGCCGCGTCGGGAGCCGTCTGCTTCTCTCCGGTGCTGCGGAGGGTTGCAGTCATGGGTGATCCTCCTGTGAGGTCGTTGAAGATGAAAATACTAGTGACATGGCTACCCGGCCACGCAACTTTTCCCTGTGGTGTCTAGGATTTCGCGCAGATGAGCACACAAACCTGGGTTTCAGCTGTAAATGAGCTGCGTTCTTCCCTGAACGACGTGTCGTTGACCGATGAGCGCCGGCTGGGCCGTCAGCTCGATTCGGTGCTGCACTCACGCCGGCGGACCGACGAGGAGAGAACCGCCGAACTGGCACGGATCTCCACGGAGATCGGCAGTTCGCGGGCCAGGGTCGAGAGCCGTCGCGCCTCCGTTCCGGCGATCACCTATCCGGCGCAACTGCCGGTGAGTCAGCGGCGTGACGACCTGCTGAAGGCGATCGCCGAGCACCAGGTCGTGATCGTGGCAGGTGAGACCGGGTCGGGCAAGACCACTCAACTGCCGAAAATCTGCCTGGAACTGGGCCGCGGCGTCCGCGGGATGATCGGGCACACCCAGCCCCGGCGGCTGGCCGCGCGCTCGGTGGCCGAGCGGATCGCCGAGGAGGTGGGCGGCGAACTGGGCGAGACCATCGGCTACACGGTGCGTTTCACCGACCAGGCGAGCGACTCCACGCTGGTCAAGCTGATGACCGACGGCATCCTGCTGGCCGAGATCCAGCGGGACCGGCTGCTCACCCGCTACGACACGATCATCATCGACGAGGCCCACGAGCGCAGCCTCACCATCGACTTCCTGCTCGGCTACCTCAAGCAGCTGCTGCCGCGCCGGCCCGACCTGAAGGTGGTCATCACCTCCGCCACCATCGACCCGGAGGCGTTCTCACGGCATTTCGACGACGCCCCGATCGTCGAGGTCTCCGGCCGCACCTATCCGGTCGAGGTCCGTTACCGTCCCCTGGTCCTCGTCGAGGAGGTCGACGAGGAGGGCAACACCACCGAGATCACCCGCGACCCGATCGAGGCGGTGATCGAGGCGGTCGACGAGCTCGAGGCCGAGGGCCCGGGCGACGTGCTGGTGTTCTTCAGCGGTGAGCGCGAGATCCGCGACGCCGCCGACGCGCTGAACCGGCACGTCGGGGCGAACACCGAGGTGGTGCCGCTGTACGCCCGGCTCTCGGCGGCCGAGCAGCACCGGGTCTTCGCCCCGCACTCGGGCCGGCGCATCGTGCTGGCCACCAACGTGGCCGAGACCTCGCTCACCGTGCCGGGAATCAGGTACGTGATCGACCCGGGCACGGCCCGGATCAGCCGCTACAGCTTCCGCACCAAGGTGCAGCGCCTGCCGATCGAGAAGGTGTCGCAGGCCTCGGCGAACCAGCGCAAGGGCCGCTGCGGGCGGCTTTCCGACGGTATCTGCATCCGCCTCTACAGCGAGGAGGACTTCGAGAGCCGTCCGGAGTTCACCGACCCGGAGATCCTGCGCACCAACCTGGCCGCCGTCATCCTGCAGATGACCTCACTGAACCTGGGCGAGGTGGAACGCTTCCCGTTCCTGGAGTCGCCCGACCCGCGTCAGATCAAGGACGGCATGGCGCTGCTGGACGAGCTCGGCGCGATCGACCCGGAACAGACTGACCAGCGCAAGCGCCTCACCGGCATGGGGCGCACCCTGGCGCAGCTGCCGGTCGACCCCCGGCTGGCCCGGATGCTGGTGGAGGCCGACCGCAACGGCTGTCTGGCCGACGTCCTGGTGATCGTCTCGGCGCTGTCGATCCAGGACCCGCGGGAACGGCCGACCGACAAGCAGGCCCAGGCCGACCAGTCGCACGCCCGGTTCAAGGACCAGCGCTCGGACTTCCTGAGCTACGTGAACCTGTGGAACTACGTGGTCGGGAAGCAGAAGGAGTACGGCTCCGGCCGGTTCCGGCGGATGTGCCGCGACGAGTTCCTGCACAGTCAGCGGATCCGGGAGTGGCAGGACCTGCACGGGCAGCTGCGTCAGGTGCTGCGCAGCGCGGGGATCCGGGTAGCGGGCGGCCGGGCGACGTCGAGTTTCGATCCCGAGGCCGTCGATCCGGACGAGATCGAGGATGCGCTCGAGCCGGTCACCGACGCCCAGGCGGAAAAGATTCACCTGTCGCTACTTTCGGGACTGCTCTCGCAGGTGGGCCTGAAAGACGGCGAGACGCGGGAGTACCTGGGGGCCCGCAGTGCCCGCTTCGCCATCCAGCCGGGCTCGGCGCTGTACCGCAGCACCCCGCGCTGGGTGATGGTCGGCGAACTGGTCGAGACCAGCCGGCTCTGGGGCCGCACGGCGGCCCGGATCGACCCGTTGTGGATCGAGCGGCTGGCCGGGCACCTGGTCAAGCGGCACTACAGCGAGCCCCGCTGGGAGAAGAAGCGCGGCTCGGCGGTGGCCACCGAAAGGGTCACCCTGTACGGCATTCCGGTGGTGGTCGGGCGCACGGTCGGCTACGGCCGGATCGACCCGGAGCTGTCCCGGGAGCTGTTCATCCGGCACGCCCTGGTCGAGGGCGAGTGGCGCACCGGCCACGCGTTCTTCCACGAGAACCGCAAGCTGCTGGACGATGTCGAGTCGCTGGAGGAGAAGGTCCGGCGCCGCGACATCGTGGTGGACGACGAGATCCTGTTCGACTTCTACGACCAGCGCATCCCCGCCGACGTGGTGTCGGTGCCGCACTTCGACTCGTGGTGGAAGAAGGCCCGCCGGGACCGGCCCGACCAGCTGAGCTTCTGGACGTCCATGCTGTTCGCCCCCGAGGCCCCCAAGGTCTCGGCCGAGGACTACCCGGCCACCTGGCCGGTCGGCGACCTGCGCCTGAAGGTGACCTACCAGTTCGAGCCGGGTACGGCGGCCGACGGGGTCACCGTGCACCTGCCCCTGGGCGCCCTGAACCAGGTCAAGGACCAGGACTTCGAGTGGCAGATCCCGGGACTGCGGCAGGAACTGGTCACCGAGCTGATCCGCTCGCTGCCCAAGCCGGTGCGCAAGGGGCTGACCCCGGCGCCGGAGCGGGCCCGGGCGGTGCTGGAACGGCTGGCCGACACCGAGCCCGGTTCCGAGCCGCTCTTCCCGGCGCTGGAGGACGAGCTCTACGAGCTGACCGGGGTGGACGTCCCGGAGGGCGCGTGGGACCTGGCCAAGGTGCCCGACCACCTCAAGGTCACCTTCCGGGTGGAGGACGAGAAGGGCAACCGGCTGGGCGAGAGCAAGAGCCTGGACCGGCTGCGGGAGAAGCTGCGCCCGAAGCTGCGCCAGGAGATCTCCTCGGCGGTCTCCAAGGTCGAGGTCACCGGGCTGACGGCCTGGACCGTCGGGGCGATCCCGCGGTCGGTCGAGTACAAGTCGGCCGGGCTGACCGTGCAGGGGTATCCGGCGCTGGTCGACCGGGGCAGCACGGTCGACGTGAAGGTGCTCGACGATCCCGGCGACCAGCGTCGCTCGATGCGGGCGGGCACCCGCCGGCTGATCGTGCTGAACATCGCCTCGCCGGCCAAGAGCGTGCTGGCCCGGCTGAGCAACCGGCAGAAGCTGGCGCTGGCCCAGGCCCCGCACAAGACGCCGTCCGACCTGTTCGACGACTGCCTCGGGGCGGCCGTCGACGACCTCGTCGACCGGGCGGGCGGGCCGGCCTGGGACCGGGCCGGCTTCGAGCGCCTGCTCCTGGAGGTGCGGCAGGAGGTGCATCCGGAGGTCACCAGCGTCCTGGCCACCACGTCCACGATTCTGGGGCTGGCCCGCGAGATCGAGCTGGAGCTGAAGTCCACGTCGAGCCCGGCCCTGCTGCCGGGGCTCACCGACCTGCGCTCCCAGCTGGCCGCTCTGGTCTTCCCCGGCTTCGTGACCGCCACCGGCGCGACCAAGCTGCCTGACCTCGTCCGTTATCTGCAGGCCATGCAACGCCGGCTGGAGAAGCTGCCGGAGCGCTACCAGCGCGACCGGGGGCAGCAGGAACAGGTCCTTGCTCTGCGGGCCGAGTTCCAGGCGGCGGTGGCTAAGCTGCCGCCGGCACGCCGGCGCGAGGACGACGTGATCGGCGTGCGCTGGATGCTCGAGGAACTACGGGTGGGTCTGTTCGGCGGCGGACTCAAGACCGCGTACCCCGTGTCCGAGCAGCGGGTGCGCAAGGCGATCGCCGACCTGCGCTGAGGTTCAGCCCTCGCCGTCGGAACTGCTCGACGGCGGCGGGGGCACCAGCGTGCCGTCGGGGTCGATCTTGGCCAGGATCGCCCCGGAGATCTCGTTCAGCTGCTGCACCTGCTCGGCGGTGAGGGCGTCGAAGACGAACCGCTGCACCGCCTCCACGTGCCCCGGCGCCATCCCGACCAGGGCGGCCATCCCCTCGTCGGTGAGCTGGGCCACCTGACCCCGGCCGTCCTCGGCGGCCCGGAAGCGCCGGACGAGGCCCCGGTTCTCCAGCCGGCTGATGGTGTGCGACAGCCGGCTCGGGGAGCTGCTGGAGCGGGCCGCCAGCTCGCTCATCCGCAGCTGACGGTCGGGCGCCTCGGAGAGCATGGCCAGGGCGAAGTAGGCGAAGTGGGTGAGGGAGGCGTCGTGCTGCAGTTGGGCGTCCAGGGAGGCCGGTAGCAGGGTGAAGACCGCGGCGAACTTGCGCCAGGCCTTCTGTTCCTCGTCGCTCAGCCACCGCGGTTCGCTCACCGGCACACTGTATCCAGGGTTTTCGGGAATCTGCCTCATCGGACGCTCCGGTGGTTCCCCGGGGCAACCAGCCGGTAATCGGAGATCCACCGGGCCTGCGGCCAGGCAAGATCGAACACTCGTTCGAGATTTTCCGGTCAGGGTGCGTGCGCCGACGCGACCGGTTGGGGCATTCTGGGACGCGTGCCCGTTCCCCTGCTGCTGGCTGTCGACGGCAACAGCCTCCTGCACCGCGCTCACCACGCGATGTCCCAGGGCGATCTGCGCGACCAGGGCGGCGCCCCGGTCTGGGCGCTGAAGGGGCTGATCAGCTTCCTGGCCACGGCCTCGGCCCGGCTGCGGCCGGACGCCCTGGTGGTGGGCTTCGACTGCGCGGCCGGTGAGTCGGTCCGGCGCGGTGACTACGACGGCTACAAGGCGCACCGGCCGGAGAAGTCCGAAGATCTGTGCCTGCAGCTCGACGCCGCCCCCGGCTTCCTGGCCGCGGCCGGCGTCACGGTGATCGTGCCCAAGGGCTACGAGGCCGACGACGTGATGGCCTCCTCGGCCCGGGCCGCCCGCCGGCACGGCTGGCGCACCACCGTGGTCACCAGCGACCGCGACATGTTCGCCCTGGTCGACGAGAACACCTCGGTGCTGCGGGTGATGAACGGCGGCATCGACGGCTCGCCCCTGATCGACCCGGAAGGGCTGCAGCACCAGTACGGCGTGCGCCCCGACCAGTACAAGGACTTCGCCGCCCTGCGCGGCGACGCCTCCGACAACCTGCCCGGCGCCTTCGGCATCGGCCCCAAGCGGGCGGCGAAGCTGCTGGCCGAGTTCGAGTCGGTGGAGAAGGTCTACGGCGCGCTCGACGACGGGCGGGAAGAGGAGGTGGCCGCGCTGATCGGGCCGGCCGCCACCGCCGCCCTGGCCGGCCCCGAGGCCCGCGCGAACGTGGCCCGCAACCAGCACCTCATGGAGATGCGCCGCGACCTGCGCATCCCGAAGATCGCCACGATGTCCCTGCCGCTCGACGAGCAGCGCCTGCAGGACACGCTGAGGGCCCGCGACATCCGGCTCGGCGCCTCGCTCTGGTCACTCACCGGCGGCGAGCCGCCGTCCTGGTACAGCGAGCGGGTCTACGGGCAGGGCCCGCGCTCCCGCCCGGAGAACAAGGACAGGGTGATCACCCTGCCCCGCCCCACGCTCACCCGGGCCGCCCGTAACGCCGCCGCGCTGGCCGACGCCGGGCAGATGAGCCTGTTCTGACCTGGGTCGGGTTTCGTAAGTCCATGCCTTCTGCGGGGCCCCCGGCTCCCGCCGTCCTCAGGTAGTTTCCCGAGGATGGGCCACGGACGGCGATCGGTTCTCCTTGCCCAGCTGGAGCCACGCCGCACCGGCAGCCCCCAGCTGGCGATCCTGGACGAGCTGCGGCGGGTGATCCTGGAGGGCGGCGCCCCGCCCGGTACCCCGATCCCCCTGGCCGAGGTGGCCGCGTTGTTCGGGGTGAGCCCGATCCCGGTGCGCGAGGCCCTGAAGACGCTGGTGGGGGAGAACCTGGTGGCCCACCGGCCGAACGCTGGTTACGTGGTGGCGCAACTGACCCGGCGGGAGCTGTCCGAGATCTACCTGGTGCGGGGCGTGCTGGAGTCGGCGGCTCTGCGGGCCGCCGTCGAGATGGCCACCTCGGCCGACATCGCTGCTGCCGCTCAGGCCCATGCGATGTTGGAGACCCTGCAGACCGACTGGGATCCGCGCAGCTACCACCGGGCGAGCCGGCACTTTCATCTGGCGCTGATCGTGCCCTGCCGGATGCACCGGCTGCAGCGCATGTTCGAGTCGGCCTGGAACGTCACCGAGCCGTTCCAGCCGATGCGCTGGCTACCCGGCGCCGAGCGGGCGCTGCTGCACGGCGAGCACACCGCGATGCTCACCGCGTTCACCACCCGCGACGCCGAGGCCCTGCTCCGGATCGCCGGCCAGCACCACGACCGTCTGGCGCAGGTGATCGCCTCGCTGCCGGAACGGGCCGGGCTGCTGGCCGATCCGGAAGATATATGAAAGCCGACATCACCGGGCAACAAGCGCGGCCTAGCGTCGAAGGAGCCCCTGATCCTCCTACGCCTCCTCCTACGCCCCGGGAGCCCGCTCATGGCCGAAGACGTCGTCCACCACCTGACCCCCGACCACCCGGCCGGAGCTTCAGTGATCAAGGAGGGGTACGACCCCCGCCTCACCAACGAGGACCTGGCGCCCCTGGCCGACCAGAAGTGGGGCACGTACAACATCTTCGCGTTCTGGATGTCGGACGTGCACAGCGTCGGCGGATACGTGACCGCCGGAAGCCTTTTCGCCCTCGGTCTCACCTCCTGGCAGGTTCTGGTCTCGCTGGTGGTGGGCATCCTGATCGTCCAGTTCTTCTGCAACCTGGTGGCGAAACCCAGCCAGATCGCCGGGGTTCCGTACCCGGTGATCTGCCGCGCCCCGTTCGGTGTGCGCGGCGCCAACATCCCGGCGATCATCCGCGGGGCGATCGCGGTGGCCTGGTACGGCATCCAGACCTACCTGGCCTCGGCCGCGCTCGACGTGGTGCTGGTGCGCCTGTTCGACGGTCTGGCGCCCTACGCCGACCCCGCCCAGCACGGCTTCCTCGGCCTCTCCTACCTGGGCTGGGGCACCTACGCCCTGCTCTGGGTGCTGCAGGCGGCGGTGTTCTGGATGGGCATGGAGAGCATCCGCCGGTTCATCGACTTCTGCGGCCCGGCCGTCTACGTGGTGATGTTCCTGCTCTGCGGCTACCTGCTGTGGAAGTCCGAGTGGCACGTCTCGCTCAACCTCTCGTCGGAGAACCTCTCCGGCTGGAGCGTGGTCACCACCATGCTCTCGGCGATCGCCCTGGTGGTCTCCTACTTCTCCGGCCCGATGCTGAACTTCGGCGACTTCTCCCGCTACGGGCGCAGCTTCGAGGCGGTCAAGCGCGGCAACCTGCTCGGCCTGCCGGTCAACTTCCTGGTGTTCTCGCTGCTCACGGTGCTCACCGCGGCGGCCACCCTGCCGGTCTTCGGCGAGCTGATCACCGACCCGGTCCAGACCGTCTCGCGGATCGACAACACCTTCGCGATCGTGCTCGGTGCCCTCACCTTCACCACTGCCACGATCGGGATCAACATCGTGGCCAACTTCATCTCCCCCGCCTTCGACTTCTCCAACGTCAGCCCGCAGCGGATCAGCTGGCGGGCCGGCGGCATGATCGCGGCGGTCGGCTCGGTGATCCTCACGCCGTGGAACTGGTACGACAACACCGACGCGATCCACTACACCCTGGGCGTGCTGGGTGCCCTGATCGGCCCGCTGTTCGGGGTCCTGATCGCCGACTACTACCTGATCCGCCGCCAGCGGGTGGTGGTGGACGACCTGTTCACCATGTCGGAGGACGGAAGGTACTGGTACGAGAAGGGCTACAACCCGGACGCGGTGCTCGCCACGGCCCTGGCCGGCACCTTCTCGATCGCCTCGGTGGTGGTGCCGAAGCTGACCGGCGACGCGCTCTGGATCAGTGACTACAGCTGGTTCATCGGCTGCGCCCTGGGCTTCGTGGCCTACTTCGCGCTGGCCGGACGGCCCGGGTCGGCCACCCGGCGGGCCCTCACCGAGGCGGCCGGCTGACCATGCGGATCCGGGTGATCAACCCGAACACCACCGCCTCGATGACCGCCACGATCGCCCACGCCGCCCGCGCGGTGGCCGGTCCCGGCACGGTCGTCGAGGCGGTGAACCCGGAGCACGGCCCGGTCTCGATCGAGAGCCACTACGACGAGGCCCTGGCCGTGCCGGGCCTGCTCGCCGAGATCGCGCGCGGTGAGCAGGAGGGGGTCTCGGCCTACGTGGTGGCCTGTTTCGGCGACCCCGGGCTGGAGGCCGCCCGGGAACGGGCCCGGGGCCCGGTGGTCGGGATCGCCGAGGCGGGGATGCACGCCGCCTCGTTCCTGGGGCGGGGGTTCAGCGTGGTCACCACCCTCTCGCGGACCACCGGGCGGGCCTGGGACCTGGCCCGCAGCTACGGCTTCGGCGAGCGCTGCCGGGGCGTGCACAGTTGCGAGATCCCGGTGCTGGCGCTGGAGACCGACCCGCAGGCCCGGGCGGTGATCACCGAGCACTGCCGCCGGGCGCTGGAGGAGGACGGTTCGGACGCGGTGGTGCTGGGGTGCGCGGGGATGGCCGACCTCTGCGCATCGATCACGAACGCTCTCGGGTCACCGGTGGTGGACGGGGTGGCGGCGGCCACCGTGTTCGCCGAGTCGCTGGTGCGTCTGGGGCTGAGCACCGGGAAGAGAGGTGAGTTCGCCCCGCCGCCGCCCAAGCCCTTCACCGGGGTGCTGGCCCCGTGGGGCCTGGGGTGACCAGGCGCGCAGTCCGGTTAGGGTGGGCGTGTGGAGATCGCCGTTCTGACCGTGCTCGGCCTGGCCGCCCTCGTGGTGATGGGCCTGGTGCTGCGCATCGTCTACACCGCCTACAAGCAGTCGCGGCGCGGTGAGATCCCGACCGAGCAGCAGCGCAGCCAGATCATGATCCTCAGCGGCGCCGGCGTGGCGCTGGCCGTGCTCGCCCTGCTGGTGCCCCGTCTGTTCTGATTTCAGCGCAATCGGTGCGCCAGCAGCACCACGCAGACCAGGACGAGGGTGATCGCGGCCGGGAACAGATTGCCGGAGAAGGCCATCGCTCCGGCAATCACCAGCGCCACCACGCAGACCAGCCACACCAACGCCGAGATCTTCACCGCAGCCCCCTCCCGCCTCAGCCCCCGCGCCCTCACACTACGTCGGCATGATCGATTTGCCCAGATATCACCCGGGCACCGAGGTCAGCCCAGGTCGGACGCAGACCACAGCCGGAACGAGACGCAGGCCACCGGCGTGTCCCCCGACACCGTCTCGCCGGCACTCTCCCAGAACCGGCGGTGAGCGAGCGCCCACTCTTCCCAGTCGGCGAAACCCTCGCCCTCGGAGCGCGCGAACTCATCGGTGACCTGCTCGAACGGCACCACCTGGACGCCGGTGACCTCGATCCGCCCCACCTCGGTCAGGTCGTCGTCGACCAGCACCATCACCTCGCCGGCCTGCTCGAGTTCCTCCCCCTCGGCGGCGTAGTCCGAGTAGAGCCCGGCCGTGCCCCGTTTCAGCCCGGCCAGCACCAGCCCGTTCAGCTCGGCCCGCATCGCCCCCTTGGAGCCGAGCTCCATCGTGCGCAACCCGTCCACCCGCGGCCAGCCCATCGTTTCCTCCTCCGTCGTCGGGCGCTCAGCCTTCCATGGCCACATCGGCCGGCAGTTCGGCCACCCAGGACTTCTCGGCCGCCAGCTGTGCCCGCCCCTGCGGGGTGACCCAGCGCCCGAACGCTGTCTGCCCAGCGGCCACCCGTCCCAGCACGAAGAGTTCCCCGGCCTGCCGACGCTGGTCGACCACCCGAGGAAAGGCCCGGCGATCTTCCTCGGACAGCCCGTACCCCGCGAGGAAAACCAGTAAGCGACGGCGCATCTCAGCCATGTCCATCGGTGGGACCGACGGGTCGTGACGGCTCGGGTGGGTGAAGGGCACGCACAGACGAGCGGTACTCACCACGTCCCACAAGGGGCGCCCGGGCGCCGCGAATTCCCAGTCGAGCACCGCGGCGGCAGAGCCGTCATGAGCCACGATGTTCTCCGGGCAGATGTCGGCGTGCACGATGATCGACCCGCCTTCCGGGTCGGCCAGTTCGGTGTTCCAGACGCTGCCGGCCGGGGGCTGCCAGCCTTCGGCCGCATCGTGCAGACGTCGGAGCAGACGGCCGAGCGACGACAGGTACTGATCGGTGAACGACCACGCCGGAAACGGCGGCAGCGCGACGTCGCCCGGCATCCAGCTGAGCACCTCGCGCCCCCGCTCGTCCTGACCCACCGGCACCGGGGCGATCCCGGGGGCGGTCTTCGCCAGGTGAGCGAGAAAGGCGTGGGTAGGGGCGGTGTACGACCGCCAGGGGCGCCTGACCGTGTCTCCCAAGCGAAAGACCTGCCCTGCGTTCCCGACGCCCCCGGCCAGAGGAATTTCCTGTTCCATAGAAACTCATCCTCCGACACTGTCGCTGAGCCGCGCGAACAGATCGGTGGTGGACAGCAGGAGCCCTCCCACGATGGCCAGCAGCCAGGCCGTGTCCTCGCGTTCGTTACGGCGGATCCAGCAGCACGGCCACCACCCCGATCACGAGGACACCGCGCGCCGCCGCGTTCGGCCCGACCACTGCATCACGCCAACGCGACAGCTGACCCTCCTCCCCCGCTGCGTCAGGTCGTCGCCCCAGGCCGTACCAGGCCGCAAACAGCAGCAACGCAATACCGAAGACGGTGACCAGCAGGTCACCCACCGGCGAGTCGAGGAGGTCAGTGACCTGCCGGCGCAGAGCCGAGAAACTGGCGGCCAGGCCGACGCCGAGCACCAGATACCCCGTGGCCAGCACCAGCAGGTACCCGAACACGTTCCGGTACCGCAGCTCGCCCGGGGCCAGCAGGAACCAGACCGGCACCAGCAGAGTTGACACGCTCACCGAGTCCAGCAGGGCGAGGGGCAGAATTTCGCCCAACAGCGCGGGATTCATGCACCATCCTGTTCACGAAGGCAGCAGAGTTCGCGAGCGGCACCGCCACGTTACAGCGAAGCCGCTCGTGATCTGAAAGAGCCAGCAGAACAATGGACGATCGGGCGGGGGTAGCCGGTGAAGGCTCGGGTCGGGTGGTCGGCGGGGTCGGGCGGGCAGGCGATTGCAGCCGCCTGGCAACGGGTATCGTCTGGTCAGCGAGACCAACTGATCGACCTGGGACTGGTCGGGAGCGCTGTCGGGCTCGAGATCGGGTTCTTGTCAGACAGTCTTGGTGCCCCGGGCAGCCCGCCACCTGCCATACCGATCGCGCTGAGTGTTCTGGCCGGGCTGCTGCTCTGGTTCCACCGCCGCAGTCCCCTGGGCGTTCTTCTGGCCCTCCTGCTCATCGAAGGCTTCCTGGCGGCGATCAATGCTTACCCCGGCGGAGCGCCTGCGGTCATCGCCCTCGGGTTGCTCTCCCTGCAGGAAGAACGCCGTAGGTCGGTGCCGGCGCTGGTGGTGAGCGCCATCGTGCTGCAGGTCGGCTCGATCAGCAGCCTGCCGGTGCCGGTGCTGGCCTGGGCCGTCGGCGTCTACCTGCAAACGCGGCAGCGCTACGTGGCCACCCTGGCCGAACGCGCCGAGCAACTGGAGCGGGAACGAGAACAGCGTGACCAGCTCGCGGCCCAGGCCGAGCGCACTGCGATCGCCCGCGAACTGCACGACATCGTGGCTCACTCGGTCACCGTGATGCTGCTCGGCGTACGGGGTGCCCGGGATTCCGTACGCCGCGATCCCGACCTGGCGGAGGAGGCGCTGCGCCGGGTGGAGAAGAGCGGCGAGGAGAGCATGGCGGAACTGCGGCGCATGCTCTTGGTGCTGCGTAACCAGGGTGACGGGGCCGCGCTCGCTCCGGCGCCCACCCTGGACCAGGTGCCAGATCTGGTGGCCCGGCACCGGGAAGCCGGTATGCCGGTCACCCTCAGCCGCACCGGCTCGATCCGGGCCGCCCCGCCCGGGATCGAGCTCACGGCGTACCGCATCGTTCAGGAGGGTCTGACCAACGTGCTCAGGCACGCCCACTCCCCCAGTCAGGTAAGCGTGCACATCGGATACGGCGACGAGCGTCTGGAGGTTGTTGTGCAGGACGACGGCCGGGTCGCCCCGGCTTCGGCCTGGGAAGGTGGCCACGGACTGCGCGGCCTTCACGAACGAGTCTCGGCAGCGGGCGGCGAGCTGGCCACCCAGAGCCCGGTACCCCCGTCCATCGGTGGTTTTCGCCTCACGGCTCAGCTGCCTCGGCCGAAAGATCAGACACCGTGAGCATCCGCATCCTTCTCGCCGACGACCAGGAACTGGTCCGGCTGGGCCTGCGCCTGGTTCTGGCTGCCTTCGACGACCTCGAGGTGGTGGGCGAGGCCGCCGACGGCATCGCTGCCGTCCACGAGACCGAGCGGCACCGGCCCGACATAGTCTTGATGGACGTCCGTATGCCCGTCTCCGACGGCATCACCGCAACCGCGGCAATCACCGAGAAGCACCCCGAGACGCGGGTTCTCGTGCTCACCACGTTCGAGGAGGACGAGTACGTCTTCGGTGCCATCCGGGCCGGGGCGGCCGGGTTCCTGCTCAAGGATGCTTCCCGCGAGAAGCTTCTCGAAGCGATCCGGGTGGTGCACAGCGGCGACTCGTTGCTCTCCCCTTCGGTGACCCGGCGGCTGGTTGAGGTTTTCGCGCATCGCAGCCCACCCGTCACCACCGGTACTGCGGCGCAAAGACTCACCGCCCGCGAGCGGGAGACGCTGGTGCTGCTGGCCCGTGGCCTCTCGAACGCCGAGATCGGCCGTCGGCTCCACGTCGCCGAGACCACGGTGAAGTCGCACGTGAGCAGCCTCCTGCTGAAACTCGGCCTGCGCGACCGGGTCCAGGCGGTGGTGTTCGCCTACGAGAATGCTCTCGTGGTAGCCGGCCAGAACGAATGAGGGACGTCCGTGACCAGGTGGTCACGGACGTCCCTCATTTCGTTCCGGTTCAGTTCGCGGGGACCAGTTCCTTGCCCGCGGGCTGCACCTGGACCTGCTCGAGGCCCTCGGTGGCCGTGCGCTTCGGCCACCAGGACGGGTTGCCCCGGCCCTGACCGCCGAGCGCGGCCGAGACCCGGTCGAGGTAGATCGCCAGCACCACCACGGCCAGGCCGCCCTCGATCGAGTCACCGATCTGCAGGCTCTGCACCGCCGAGACGACGATGCCGCCCAGACCCTCACCACCGACCAGACCGGCGACCACGACCATCGACAGGGCCAGCATGATCACCTGGTTGACCCCGGCCATGATCGAGGGACGGGCCAGCGGAAGCTGCACCTCCCGCAGGATCTCCAGGCGCGACGCGCCGAAGGCGGCCGAGGCCTCGACCGTCTCGGCGTCGACCTGGCGGATCCCCAGTGTGGTCAGGCGCACCGCGGGCGGGGCGGCGAACACGATGGTGGCGATCATGCCGGGCACCGCCCCGATGCCGAAGAACAGCACCGTCGGCAGCAGGTACACGAAGGTGGGCACGGTCTGCATGAAGTCCAGCACCGGCCCGACCACGGCCCGGACCACCGGGTTGAACGCCGACCAGATGCCCACCGGGATCCCGATCAGCAGCGCCACCGCGGTGGCCAGCAGCACGGTGGCCAGGCTCTGCATGGTCTCGTACCACAGGCCCATCCCGTCGACCAGGAGCAGGCCGGCGGTGAGCAGCACGGTCAGGCCGATGCGGCGGGTGACCACCAGCGCGATCACCGCGAACACGATGGTCATCGGGATCGGCTGCAGACCGGCGACGATGTCGTAGGTGAACCGCAGCAGGTGGCTCAGCAGGGTGGTGAGCCAGTCGAAGAAACCCTCGAGGTTGTCGGTGAGCCAGTTGATGACGTCCTCACCGTACTGGCCGATCTTGATCTCAGGCATTGACTGCCGCCTCCTCACGGGCCTCGGCAACGCTCGAAAGGCTGGACAGGATGGCCGCGCGGGGCACCACGCCGGCCAGCTTGCCGTTCTCGTCGACCACGGTGACCGGGACGACCTGGCGGCCGGCCAGATGCATGAAGTCGCCGATCACGGCGTCCGGCTTCACCGCGTGGTACTCCTTCGTCACGCAGCGGGCGAGGTCCTTCTCCTTGCGGGTGACCGCGTCGTGCAGGTTGGTGTCGGTGACCACGCCGAGCAGGTGCCCGTCGTCCTCCAGCACGAAGGCACCCACGGCCTCGTTGTCGGCCAGCCGGCTCAGCGCCACCGCCGGGTCCTCGCCCACCCGGAAGGTGAGAAGCGCCGGGCGCACCAGGTCGGCGGCGGTGAGCACGCGGGCCCGGTCCACGTCGGCGACGAACTCGCTGACGTAGTCGTCGGCCGGGCGGGCCACGATCTCCACGCCGGCGCCGACCTGGACCACCTTGCCGTCGCGCATGACCATGATCCGGTCACCGATCCGCATGGCCTCGTTCAGGTCGTGCGTGACGAACACGGTGGTGCGCCTGTCCTCGGCCTGCAGCTGGGTGAGCAGGTCCTGCATGTCCCGCCGGATCAGCGGGTCGAGGGCCGAGAACGGCTCGTCCATCAGCAGGATCGGCGGGTCGACGGCCAGCGCCCGGGCCAGGCCGACGCGCTGGCGCATACCGCCGGAGAGCTCGTGCGGGTACTTCGAGCCGCGCCCCTCCAGCCCGACCCGCTTCAGTGCGGCGTCGGCCTTCTCGAACCGCTCGCCCTTGGCCACGCCGCGCACCTTCAGCCCGTAGGCCGCGTTCTCCAGCACGGTCCGGTGCGGGAAGAGCGAGAAGTGCTGGAAGACCATGCCGATCTTCTGGTTCCGGATCTGGCGCAGCCGCGCGTCCGGGACCTTGACGATGTCCTCGTCGTCGATCAGCAGCTCACCGCTGCTGGGCTCGTTGAGGCGGTTGATCATGCGCAGCACGGTGGACTTGCCCGACCCGGAAAGACCCATGACGACGAACATCTCGCCGGTCTCGATCCGGAAGCTGACGTCGTGCGCGCCCAGGTAGCCACCGGCCTTGGCGACCGCGGCGGCCGGATCTTCACTGGCCAGGGCCCGGCGGGCGGCGCCCGCGCTGAGGCCGTAGGCCTTGCTCAGGTTCTTTCCCTCGATCATGCGCCGATCACCGACTCCGCATCCTGACCGTCACTGGACTTCACACCCTGCAGGAACTCGCCGACCTTCTCCGGGTTGGCCTCGATCCAGGCCGACGCGATGTCGCTCAGCGACTTACCTTCCTTGTCGTGGTCGTAGTAGAACTGCCCGGCCTCGTCCGTGGTGAAGCTGAGCTGCTTCAGGAACGTGGCGATGTTGGGGTTCTCCTCGGCGAAGCCCGCGCGGGAGACCGTGCGGATCTCACCGGCCCCGCCCCAGACGCCCTCCGGGTCCTCCAGGAACACGGTCTTGAACTGCACCGTCATCCAGTGCGGGCTCCAGCCCAGGAAGACGATCGGCTGGCCCGCACTCTGCGCCTTCTCGGCCTGCGCGAGCATCGCCGGGGTGCCGCTCTCGACCAGCTTCCAGTCGCCGAGGCCGTAGGCGTCCTCGTCGATGGCCTTCTGGATCGTCTCGTTGCCCGGGGCACCGGCCTCGATGCCGTAGATCCGGCGGCCGAACGCGTCGGCGTGCTGGTCCAGGTCGGCCAGCGACTTGATGCCCAGTTCCTCGGCGGTGTCGCCGGGCACCACCGGGGAGTACTCGGTGCCCTCCAGGATCGTGCTGTCCACCACCACGTCGCCGCCGTCGATCAGCTCGCCGTAGGTGGGCTCCTGCGAGGGCCACCAGTTGCCCAGGTAGGCGTCCGCGTCACCGCTGGCGATCGCCCGGGCGCCGAGCTCGACCGAGACCTCGTTGACCCGGACCGAGTAGCCCAGGTCCTCGAGGATCTGCTTGGCGATCTCGTTCTGCGCCTGGAGGTCGACCCACGGCTGCTGGATCAGCGTCACCGACTCGGTGCCACCACCCCCGCCGCCGCCTCCGCCGTCGCCGAGCAGGGCGAAGTCACCCTTGTCCTCGGCGCTGGAACAGGCGCTGGTGACCGCGGCCACGCACAGCGCGACGGCCAGCGCCCTCAGACCATGCCGTCTGGGAGGCCTCATCCTGCTTCTCCTTCTTCCGGTGCTGCGGGGGGATTCCGACGTGGGCCGACCGTCTGCCCGGCGGGGACCTGCTCGCGGCAGAAACCGGCCTCCGGGGGCCAGGTTCGACTGCGCAGAGTCCGGGCGGGGCCCAAAGGTGTTGTGCAGCAGGCAAGCGGGCAGGCCGGACGCCGACCGCGCCGGAAAGATCCGGGGCGGCCGGGCCGGTCGTGCTCACGTGCGGCAGTCATCGTCAGATCGTTCGTCAGGTTCACGGCTTCGTCGGCGTGCGGTTCCGGACGTACAACCTTGCCAGGGATCGGCCCGGAAGGCCCGTCCGGATCCGAAAGCCGGTGCCGGATAGCACACCTGGCTCCGGGCTCTCGCCCCCGGCCTGCGCCCGGGTGAGCCTTCTCACTCACTTCCGGCGCAGGCCGGCCACCCTGGGTCGACAGCCGGCCACCCGGCCGCCGCCGTCGTCGACCACCGGCCCGGGCCCGGAGGGCCTCGCCCACGGTCGGCGGTGACGTCGGCCGGCCATCACCGCTACCTTGGTCACCACACCTGGTGCCGGACCGGAGCACATTCTTCACCCATTCGAAACATAGTCAGTCACAGGCACTTCCGCCCGTGCGGCATCGACCGCGGTGAAGCTGCCCTTCGCCCGGCTGAGCTGATCGTGACAGCCGGGGGCAGGGCCGTCGATAGCCCGGGGTGATTGAGGGAGACCATTTCTCTCTCAATCCTATAGACATTATCTATAGCTGGGTGACGGCTTCCGGCACATCGCCGAACATGGTGGTGGCGAGGGCCAGGAACTGCTCGCCCGGGCTGCTCAGCCCTCGGGACCGCCAGATCAGGTGCACCGCCGCCTTGGTCGGCCGGCGCAACGGCAGCACCCGCGCGCCCCGCCGGGCGGCGTCCTCGGCCAGCCCCTCCGGCAGCAGCGCAGCCCCGGCCCCGGCCAGCACCAGCGGGATCACCGAGGCCAGGTGGGCGGTCTCCACCGCGATCTCCGACGCCTCGCCGGCCACCTGCAGCTCCACGTCGAGGAGCTCGCGCAGCGCGGTGCCCCGCAGTGTGCAGATCAGCCCCACCGGCACCAGCTCGGACACACTCACCGAGGTCAGACCGGGCAGGGACCCCGGCGGGAGCACCGCCACCAGCCGGTGTTCCAGCAGCCAGCGACTCTCCAGCACGCCCGCCGGCGGGGTTCCGTCGACGAGACCGAAGTCCGCCTCGCCCGAGCGCACCTGGTCGAGCACCTCGGAACGGCGCACCGGGTCGCCCACGCTGAACTGCACGGCCGGGTGGGCCTGCCGGAACTCGCCGATGATCTGCACCAGCGGTTCCACCGCCCACAGGGTGTTGGAGATGATCGTCAGCCGGCCGAACCCGACGTCGCTGACGCTGCGCACCGCGGTGGCGGCGAGCTGGAACGAGCGCAGGGTGCGCCGGGCCGGGGCCAGCAGGGCCTGGCCGGCGGCGGTGAGACGCACCCCGCGCCCCAGCCGCTCGAACAGTACGGAGCCCAGTTCGCGCTCCAGGAGCCCGATCGCGTGGGACAGGCTGGGCTGGGCGATGGTGAGGGCGGCCGCGGCCCGGGTGAAGCTTCCACACTCCGCAACCGCGAGGAAGTACTCCAGCTGACGACGCTCCATCGCCCCAAGGTAGGGGCAAACGTCCGCAAAGGAACCAGGTCGCAGGCGGAAGATGAGAAGCCCTTCATCTCCCTCTCCTGTTCGGCTCACGCCCGCCCGGTGAAGTTGTCATCAGTCCGGAGAGCCGGACCGCACGAAGACCACCGCACCAAGGAGTGAGCATGTCCCGCAAGCTGACCCGCACCGTCCCCTTCGCCGTCACCGCTGCCGCGGCCATCGGCGCCGGAACGTTCCTGCTGGCCGCGCCTGCCTCGGCCAGCTCCGCGCCGAAGGCCGCCGCCACGTTCACCTGCAACGGGGTGAAGGCGACGATCGTCGGCACCAACGGTGAGGACGAGATCAACGGCACGAAGGGCCGCGACGTGATCGTCGCCCGCGGCGGCGAGGACGAGATCGACGGCCGGGGCGGCAACGACCTGATCTGCGGTGGCGCCGGTGAGGACGAGATCGACGGCGGCACCGGGGCCGACACGGTCTACGGCGGCACCGGTGAGGACGACATCGACGGCGAGTCGGGCAACGACAAGCTGTACGGCGGCTCCGGCGGCGACGACATCGACGGCGGCAAGGGCGCCGACCGGATCTGGGGCAACTCCGGGGCGGACGACCTGGACGGCGGCCCCGGCCGCGACAAGATCAACGGCGGCCCGGGCCGCGACGACATCGACCAGGGCGACGACAACGACGACGACTGACCGGTTCCTCGAGCGGCTCCCGGGGCGTCAGGCCGGACCTGACGCCCCGGGCCGCGCTCAGCGGTCCTGCGGGGTGCGGTCGAAGCCCTTGAACCGGCTGCCCTGATAGGTGAGCCGACCGCGGTCGCCCTCCAGGATCGTCCCCCACTGCTGTCCGAGCACCGGGAACTCGACCCGGTCGTGGCCCTGCACCTCGAAGGTCAGGTAGTACGCGTTGCTCGCGCTGTTCTCGCTGCGCCGGACCTCCTGCCGCTTGGCCACCACGACGGCCGGCACGGTGAGCAGCGGCGAGGCGTTGTCGCGGCTGCGCTGGGCCAGTCCCTTGTAGATCGCGAACAGGATCCCCGTCAGGATCACCAGGGCGACAGCGCCGAACACCACGAAGAACCCGACCGCGAACAGGTCGAGCGACCCGTCGAAATCCCGGAACATCTCGTCTTCCATCGGTTCCTCCCACGCTCCACCCCGGTGCCTGCCTCAGTACAGACGCGGCACCCTGGCCTTTCGATGCACGCAGCCGGCTGTGATCTGTTCGCCGGCCCTGTCACCGGATCGGCGGGCAGGCGGGCGCGGGGGCCGGAGACCGGGGCTTGAGGTCGGCAGGCAGGACCCAGGGCCCTGGTGAGCGTTCTCCGCTTGCCAGGGCCCCCTTTTCAGCTGTTCCGGACGCACCCACGAGCTGGTGGGTACGAACGCGCCAGGGGCGGCGCCGAAGTCTCTCGGCACCGCCCCTGGTCGGATCCGGACAGGTCAGCTGCAGCCGGAGGTGCTGCCGCAGCCCTCGCAGACGAAGCAGGAACCGGCCGGGCGCATCTTCGTGCCGCAGGTGAAGCACATCGGGGCGTCGGCCGTGCGGCCCTGCATCGCCTCGAACAGCTCGGCCGAGGAGTGCACCGCGGTCGGCGCCGACTTCGCCGTGGCGGCCCCGCTCACGTTCACCACCGGGAGCTGGCTGGTGGCGTGGCCCGTGGTCAGCGGCTGCACCACCTCGGGCTGGGCCGGGGTTGAGGGAGCCGACTGGGCCAGGTTCTCCAGCTCCTCCTCGACGTCCTCGCTGTCGTCCTCGGCCGGCAGGTAGGAACCGGTCTCCAGTTCGCGGGTGCGCTCCTCGGCCGAGTAGATGCCCAGGGCCGAGCGCTCCTCGAAGGACAGGTGGTCCAGGGCGAGGCGGCGGAACACGTAGTCCATGATGCTGGAGCTCATCCGCACGTCCGGGTCGTCGGTCAGGCCGGCCGGCTCGAAGCGCAGGTTGGTGAACTTCTCCACGTAGGTCTGCAGCGGCACCCCGTGCTGCAGGGCGATGCTCACCGCCACCGAGAACGAGTCCATCATCCCGGCCAGGGTGGAGCCCTGCTTGCCGAGCTTGATGAAGACCTCGCCGAGGCCGTCGTCGGGGTAGGAGCCGGCCGTCATGTAGCCCTTGGCGCCGCCCACGGTGAAGCGGGTGGTGATCGAGGGACGCGACTTCGGCAGGCGCTTACGGGTCGGGCGGTACTCGACGACCTTCTCGACGACCTTCTCGACCTTGGCGGGCTCCTCGGTCTTCTTCGCCTTGGCGTCCGACAGCGGCTGGCCGACCTTGCAGTTGTCGCGGTAGACGGCCAGCGCCTTGAGGCCGAGCTTCCAGCCCTGGAAGTACACGTCGGCGATGTTCTCGACGGTCGCGGTCTCGGGCAGGTTGACCGTCTTGGAGATGGCGCCGGACAGGAACGGCTGGGTGGCCGCCATCATCCGGACGTGGCCCATCGGACGGATCGCCCGCTGGCCCATCGCGCAGTCGAAGACCTCGTAGTGCTCGGCCTTCAGGCCGGGGGCGTCGATCACGTGCCCCTTCTCGCCGATGAACTCGACGATGGCCTCGACCGTCTCCTCGGCGTAGCCGAGCTTGCGCAGCGCCCGCGGGATGGTCTGGTTGACGATCTGCATCGAGCCGCCGCCGACCAGCTTCTTGAACTTGACCAGCGAGAAGTCCGGCTCGATACCGGTGGTGTCGCAGTCCATCATGAAGCCGATGGTGCCGGTCGGGGCCAGCAGCGAGGCCTGCGCGTTGCGCCAGCCGTTCTGCTCACCGATCTTCAGCGACTGCTCCCACTCCTTGGTGGCGGCGCGCTGCACGGCGATGTCCATCGGATGCATGGTGCGGATGGTGTCGTTCGCGGCGGCGTGCTTGCGCATCACGCGGCGGTGCGCCTCGGCGTTGCGCTGGTAGCCGTCGTAGGCGCCGACGACCCCGGCGAGCTCGGCGGAGCGGCGGTAGGCCGCACCCGTCATCAGCGAGGTGATCGAGGCGGCCAGGGCCCGGCCACCGTCGGAGTCGTAGCCCAGGCCGGACTCCATCAGCAGGGCGCCCAGGTTGGCGTAGCCGATGCCCAGCTGGCGGTAGGCGCGGGTGGTCTCGGTGATCGCCTCGGTCGGGAAGTCGGCGAAGCAGATCGAGATGTCCATCGCGGTGATCACGATCTCGACGGCCTTGGTGAACTTCTCCACGTCGAACGAGCCGTCGTCCTTGACGAACTTCAGCAGGTTCAGCGAGGCCAGGTTGCAGCTGGAGTTGTCCAGGTGCATGTACTCGGAGCAGGGGTTGCTGGCGGTGATCCGGCCGGACTCCGGGGTGGTGTGCCAGTCGTTGATCACGCCGTCGTACTGGATGCCCGGGTCGGCGCACTCCCACGCCGCCTTGGCGATCTTGCCGAACAGCTCCTTGGCATCGACGTGCTCGATCACCTCGCCGGTGGTGCGGCTGGTCAGGCCGAACTGCTCACCGAACTCGACGGCGCGCATGAACTCGTCGCTGACCCGGACCGAGTTGTTGGCGTTCTGGTACTGGACGCTGTGGATGTCCTTGCCACCCAGGTCCATGTCGAAGCCGGCGTCGCGCAGGGCGCGGATCTTGTTCTCCTCGCGCGCCTTGGTCTCGACGAACTCCTCGATGTCCGGGTGGTCGACGTCGAGCACTACCATCTTGGCCGCGCGCCGGGTGGCCCCGCCGGACTTGATCGTCCCCGCCGAGGCGTCGGCCCCGCGCATGAAGGAGACCGGGCCGGAGGCGGTGCCGCCGCTGTTCAGCAGTTCCTTGCTGGAGCGGATGCGGGAGAGGTTCAGGCCGGCGCCGGAGCCGCCCTTGAAGATGAAACCCTCTTCCTTGTACCAGTTCAGGATCGAGTCCATCGAGTCGTCGACGGACAGGATGAAGCAGGCGCTGACCTGCTGCGGGGCGCTGGTGCCGACGTTGAACCAGACCGGGGAGTTGAACGCGAAGACCTGGTTCAGCAGCATCCAGGTGAGCTCGTGCTCGAACACCTCGGCGTCGTCCTCGCCGAGGAAGTAGCCGTTGTCGCGACCGGCCTTGGTGTAGGTGAGCACCACCCGGTCGATGAGCTGCCGGAGGCTGGACTCGCGGGAGTCGGTGCCGACCGCGCCGCGGAAGTACTTGGTGGTGACGATCGTGGAGGCGTTCAGGCTCCAGAAGTCGGGGAACTCGACGCCCTTCTGCTCGAAGATCGTCTCACCCGACTTCCAGTTCGTCTGGACGACGTCCCGGCGCTCCCAGGTGACCTGGTCGTAGGGGTGGATCCCCTCGGTGGTGTAGACCCGGCCGATCTTAAGACCGGTGCGGCGCACCTGCGGTGCTCCGTTGCGGGTCTTCCGCGACCCCTGGCCCGACTGGCCTGAGACGGTCTCCGTCATTCGTCCGTTCCCCTTAGTTGCTGTGCCTGGGCCCGGGGTGACCCGGGCGACGGCGTACTCGTGCCGATATCGGCGCTTTGGTGAATTGCGTTGTGGTGCAGGCGTGTTGCTAATTGCGGTGCAGGTGCAATGGTTCGGGTGGTGCCGGCGGAGCGTGGTGCCTGCCGTCCTGGCGCAGGGCAGAGCGGTGGCGCCCGGCCGTACTGGTGACGCTGGTGGTGCGGTGTGTCTCTGCGCCGAACCGCCGTCGCCCGGCCTTCCCCTGCCTGGCGACGGCGGTGGTCGATGTCAGGTGGCGCTGGAGGCCGGGGGGTTGCCCGGCTCGACGCCGGTCGGCTCCCGTTCGGCCCGGAGCACCGTGATCGCCGACTCGAAGTCCTCGAGCGACTCGAAGGCCTGGTAGACGCTGGCGAACCGGAGGTACGCGACCTCGTCCAGTTCCCGCAGCGGCCCCAGGATGGTCAGGCCCACCTCGTGCGCCTCGATCTCGGCGCAACCGGTGGCCCGGATGGTCTCCTCCACCCGCTGGGCCAGCCGGGCCAGGTCGTCCTCGCCGACCGGGCGGCCCTGGCAGGCCTTGCGGACGCCGGTCATGATCTTGGTCCGGCTGAACGACTCGGTGGCGCCGGACCGCTTGACCACCGTGAGGCTGGCGGTCTCCATCGTGCTGAAGCGACGGCCGCACTGCGGGCACTGGCGGCGCCGGCGGATCGCGGCGCCGTCGTCGGTGCTGCGCGAGTCGACCACGCGGGAGTCGGAGTTACGGCAGAAGGGGCAGTTCACGACGACTCCTCCCAGGAGACACGCAGAGAGCGGACCGTACCCGGACAGACCGGGCGCGGGGACGGCCGAAGGAACGGATGACTCCGCCCTGTGGGCAATCACTAACTAGATGTGGACCGCTTACAGCCCTGTAACTACTACATCTAGGGGTAACGCTAGGACGATGACCAACGACATGCAAGCTGCCCGAACCCCTTGCGCGCCACCCGGCAGCCGTGGTCAGGCCACCCTCGAGACGCCCCTGCGAAGATCCTGGACATCCGCCCCGGATCGTGATCCACACCGATCGACCACTTCCGGAACGAGCCCCCGCCCTGGTCCCGATCATCCGGAACCCGTGCTCGCGACCTGCATCGTTGCCCATTGCCTGCTCCTGCCGGGCGATTACCGCGCGCAACTATAAAGCTACTTATGGTCATGACCGAGAGGCGTCCGGATCGCGGATGATCTTGTCGGGCCCTCCCGCGACACGCCGACCGCCCGTGGCGAGGACGACAGGCCGGGTCGGGCCACCGCCGGAAAGACTGCCAGATCCGCACCCGGAAAGAGAACCGAACCCCAACATCTAGTGCCCACAGCTTGTCACCGGCCGAACATGCGGAGTTAGTTGCCCGGAAGGGCGATACGCTGACCGGCCGCCACGGCGGGGTCGGTGAGCGCGTTCAGATCCATGATGTCGGCCACCGTCTCGCTCCGGTCGCCCTCCGGGTCCACCTCGCCGGCGATGGCCCACAGCGTCTCGCCCGGCAGCACCACGCGGTAGGAGACCGACACCGGCTGCACGTCAGAACCCGCCTCAGCCGTGCGGTTGATCAGGAGCACCCCGGCCAGCACGGAGGTCGACGCCAGCAGGGCAGCCCCGGCCCGCACCACCACCTGACCACGCCGCGTCAGCCGCAGGGCGTCGCGCTCCGGTGCCGCCGGAACAGCGCCCTGAGCGGGCGCAACCTGACCAGCTCCGCTCCGCACCCCAGAAACCCGCTGAGCCGCACCTTGCTCTACCTCGCCCGGCACCCCGGACGCCCGCCCACCTGCGCCGCGCTCCACTCCGCCCGGCGCCCCAGACGCACGCCGAGCTGCGCCCTGCCCCGTTCCCGGCCGGTCGGCACTACCCCGCTGGGCCGCAGGCCCGTGACCAGCCTTCGACGAACCACCCCGACCGCCGACCTCGATGTCACTCAGATCGATGGACTGGGTGCCGGCCAGGACCGAAGCCCGCTGCACCGCACCCCGGCGATGCTCAGCACCAGCCCCGTGGCTCTGCCGGCCCGGGCCAGGCCGCCCCGAAGCGGTGACCGACTGCCCCTTACCCGCCCCACGTGCATGCCCGGAGTTACTCCGCTGAACCCGCTCTTCAGGCACAGCCTGCCCCTGGGCGGGCAGCCGCACACCCCGGCCAGGCTCATGCCCGCTACGCCCCAACACGATGGCCCGCTGTCCGGGGGCGCCGACGGCGCGCCGCTCCCCCTGCGCGCGCCCCGCAACTACTGAGGCCCGCTGGACCATTTCACCCGATCGGCCCACGGCACCACCTGCTCGGCCACCCCCAGCCGAGCCCACCCCACCCCGGTCGCCTACCCGCTCGCCGCGCACAACCTGCCCGGCACCACGCCCGGTCCGCTCCCCACCGCGCCCGGCCGACTGCCCACCGAGCACACCCCGGTCAGCACCACGCCAAGCTCGATCAGCACGCTCGCCGCGACCAGCCTTAGCCGGCTCAGCCAGGCCGCCCCCGACACGCCCGGCCTCGCCACTACGTCGCAGCGCGCGACCGCCCGCCCCCGAACGACCCGGAACGGCGCGCCCCGCACCTCCCGGACCACCTCGTCGTCCCCGCACACCCGACTCACCCGAGCGCCCGGAAGCCCGCTTACCGCCCACGCCCGCCCCGAACGTCCCCAGTTCTGGATCTTCTTCCCCACGCGAACGCCCGATCCCGGCGAGCCGACCGAACTGCCCGAACCGGCCCAGATCCCCCAGACGCCCCAGAAACCCGGAATCGCCTCCACTGAAACTCTTCTCGACATCCGACGCACATTCCCCCTCGCGCACGAGACGCAGGTGCGGACGCTCCCCGGCAAGCACGGGACGGCCGGACCGAGAGCGCTGCGAGGCCCGGTTACGGGCGGACGAAGAAGCAAACGTCAGGCTCATCCTTCGACTCCAATGCGATGGGTTCGGGATCTGAGGCGATCGGGACCGGGCGAGAGGTGTTCGAACACAGGTTCGATCGAACACATGTCCAATGTCTACCACTCACCGGCGACAAACTCGCGACACGTTCGAACACTTGTTTGAAAGTGTCGCCGCGCTTCCCTACGGTGATCGTGTCCGGCGGACTGCCGGGCACAGGGTCATGGAGGTGGCAGATGGCAGACGATCCGACCGCCGGCGCGGCGGTGTCGGAGAAGGGGGGCGCAACCGTGCGCACGCTCCCCGACGGGCCCCCCGACGGCGACGGCCTCACCGTCCGCCAGCGGCGGGTGCTGGAGACCATCCGGGAGACCGTCGACCGGCGCGGCTACCCGCCCACCATGCGCGAGATCGGCGAGGCGGTGGGCCTGACCAGCCCCAGCAGCGTTGCGCACCAGCTGTCCAGCCTGGAGAAGAAGGGGTTCGTCCGGCGCGACCCGAACCGTCCCCGGGCGATCGAGGTGATCATGCCGGGCGAGCGCCAGGCCGCCTCACCGCAGTTCGCGGACGAGAACGGCAACCGCGACACCCAGCCCTCGCCGTCCTACGTGCCCCTGGTCGGCCGGATCGCCGCCGGTGGCCCGATCCTGGCCGAGCAGGCGGTGGAGGACGTCTTCGCCCTGCCCCGTCAGCTGGTCGGTGACGGCGAGCTGTTCCTGCTCAAGGTCGTCGGGGACTCGATGATCGACGCGGCGATCTGCGACGGCGACCTGGTCGCGGTCCGCCGTCAGCCGGTGGCCGAGAACGGCGAGGTGGTCGCGGCGATGATCGACGGCGAGGCCACGGTGAAGACGTTCAAGCGGAAGGACGGCGACATCTGGCTGCTGCCGCACAACGAGGCCTACAAGCCGATCCCGGGTAACGACGCGACGATCCTGGGCCGCGTGGTCGCGGTCATGCGTCGCGTCTGAGAGCCCGGAGGCCGCAACAGCGCCGCCCCAAGGCCGAAGCAGCACTGCCGCACACCCGAACGGCGCCCGCACGGAAGCGCGCGCACAAGAACCGGAGCCGGTTCCGCCTGGCCTGCGCGGAGCCGGCTTCGTGACGTCTGCAGGCGGCCCGGTGTTCGATATATCACCGGCTCCGAAAAGGGGACCGACAGCTGGACCAGGCCGTTCCGACCAGGTCGGCACGCTACTGTCTCCGGACGTCAAAAGTGTTTCGGGCCTGGGAACCGACGGTGACGTGACCGTTGCCCCGCCCCAGGCGGCTAAGAGACCGATCCGGATTCCTCACCGGCTCGGCCGGACAGGAAGGATCGAGCAGTGACCGATCCCGTTCTCGACCTCACGGTCGTCGAGCTCGACTCGGCCGTTCGCGCCGTGGTCGCCCGTCAGCTGCGGGTCCCCGCCGACGGTCTGCCCGACGAGCTCCCCGCGGTGCTCGACACCGACGAGGCCTCGCGCCCCCGGCTGCTGAACGCGATGGGTGAGGCCCTGGACGTGACCTTCCCCGACGACTTCCTCGACGGCGTCACCACCATCGACGAGCTGACCAGCGCGGTCCGGGTCTCCCTGCGGGCCTGAGGCTCAGGCGTCCTCGGCCGCCCCGTCGATCCGCCGCAGGGCCTCGAGCACGACCTTCTTGTCGGTCGTGGTCCAGAACGGCGGCAGCGAGGCGCGCAGGAACCCGCCGTACCGGGCCGTGGCCAGACGGGGGTCCAGCACGGCCACCACGCCCTTGTCGCCCGATGAGCGGATCAGCCGGCCGACGCCCTGGGCCAGCCGGAGGGCGGCGTGGGTGGCCGCGATCGACATGAACCCGTTGCCCCCGGCCTTGGCCACCGCCCGCTGACGGGCGGAGGCCAGCGGGTCGTCCGGGCGGGGGAACGGGATCCGGTCCACCACGACCAGCTGGCACGAGGGCCCCGGCACGTCCACGCCCTGCCAGAGGGTCAGGGTGCCGAACAGGCAGGTGCGCGGATCCGCCGCGAACTCCTTGACCAGGGTGTTCATGCTGTCGTCGCCCTGGCACAGGATCGGCACGTCGAGCCGGTCGCGCAGTTCCTCGGCGGCGGCCTCGGCCGCCCGCCGCGAGGAGAACAGCCCGAGCGTGCGCCCTCCGGAAGCCCTGATCAGCTCTTCCAGCTCGTCCATGGCCTGCGGCGACGTGCCGTCCCGGCCGGGCTGGGGCAGGTGCTTGGCCAGGTAGAGGATGCCTTGCTTGGGGTAGTCGAACGGGCTGCCCACGTCGAGGCCCGTCCACTCGGGCGCGCCCTCTCCCCCGAGGCCCACCGAACCGGCCGCCGAGTCGAAGGTGCCGCCCAACGTCAGCGTGGCCGAGGTGAGCACCACCGTGCGGTCGGCGAACAACCGCTCGCGCAGAAGCCCGGCCACCGACAGCGGCGCCACGTGCAGCCCGACCCGTTCACCCCCGTCCGGGCGCCGGGTTCGGGAGATCCAGACCACGTCGTAGGCCTGGGCCTGGGCGGCGGCCGAGATCAGCCGCTCGGCCACGTCGAAGACCTCGGTGACCGCGGCCCGGGCGACCTGCAGGGCTCCGTCGCCCTCACCGCCCTTGTCGTCCTTGGCCAGCTGCTGGATCGACGAGACCACGGCCCGGGCCGTGTCGCGGACCTGGGACACCGCGGCCAGAAGGCCCTCCGGCACCGCGTTCTCGAACCGCCCCGCGGGCAGCCCCTCGAGCACGCCCTCCAGCGTCTCGCCGGCGACCTCGAGCATCGTGGTGTCACCGACGCCGACCCGACGGGCACCCCGGGCCGCGGACTCCACCATCGAGGCCGTCATCTCGTCGGTGGTCACCGACGTCACCCGGTCGGCGAACTCGTGGGCCTCGTCCAGCACCAGCACCTCGTGCTCGGGCAGCATCGAGCGGCCCTCGAACGAGTCGATCGCCACCAGCGCGTGGTTCGTGACCACGATGTCCACCTCGCGGGCGCGTTCCCGGGCCAGCTCGACGTGACACTCCCCGGCCATCGGGCAGCGGGAGGCACCCAGGCACTCGTGGGCACTGACCGAGACCTGGCGCCAGGCCTTCTCCGAGACCCCGGGCACGAGCTCGTCCCGGTCTCCGGTGCGGGTGGTCTCGGCCCATTCGCGCAGCCGCACCACCTCACGGCCGAGCTTGCTCGCGGCTGCGCTGTAGGTGACGCCGGTGGCGGGCGCCGGGTGGTTCACCGCCTTGTCGGCCTGGTCCAGCACCGGGAGCTCGGCCGGGGAGTCGAACAGCGTGTCGTCGTCCGGGAAGCCGCCCGCCAGCTTGTGCACGCAGACGTAGTTGCGGCGCCCCTTGACCAGCTGCCAGCTCGGCGAGCGGCCGAGCTCACCGGTGAGCGCGCCGGCCAGGCGCGGCAGGTCACGCTCGACGATCTGCGCCTGCAGGGCGAGCGTGGCCGTCGAGATCACCACCGGACGCTCGCTGTTCACCGCCTTCTTGGCCGCCGGGACCAGGTAGCCGAGCGACTTGCCGGTGCCGGTGCCGGCCTGGACCAGCAGGTGCCGGCGGGCGTTGATCGCCTCGTCGACCGCCTCGGCCATCTGCACCTGGCCCTCGCGCGGGGAGCCACCGATCTCCGAGACCGCGGCGGCGAGCAGCTTGGCCACCCGGCGGCGGCGCTTCCTGGGCGCCCCTTCGGCCGGTTGCCCGGCCTCCTCCTCGAGCTGCTCGTCCGGCTCGGGATCGGGGGTGGAAGCCATCGGACCAGCCTAACGGGCCGTACTCCAAAGACCTGAATATGGGACTCTGCGCCCCGGCAAACCGCCCCCGTACTGCACCTTTGTCTTTAGCTTGACCTTCAACCATCAAACCGCGGTGGGGCGGTCTCGCGCGGAACAGGCGGAGGAGCGAGCTGATGAGCGCCACCAGGCGTTTGGGAGCGGCAGTAAACCGTTCCAGTCGACGGCATCTCGACTGCCGGCACGAATCCTGGAGGGCTACCGCGGTGACGACCCCCGGCGCGCGGGCTCCAGGGAGTCGCGAGCCCGAGGGGATACTTTCCTGGACGCTCGACGCAGAGGACGCGGCGATGGTGCCGCGGGTACGCCGCCTGGTGATGGCGGCTCTGCGCAGCCGGGCGGCGGACGACTGTGACGAGGCCGAGTTCGACGCCGCCGAGGTGGTGGTGGCGGAACTGCTGAACAACACCTTCGCCCACACCCCGGGCCCGGCCTGGATCGCCCTGAGCTGGGACGGCCCGCATCCCCTGGTCAGCGCCGCCGACCTCGGGCCGGGATTCGGCGACCGCCCGGAACTGCTCGACGAGCAGAGCCGGCTGGTCCCCTCGCTGCCCGAGGACGCGCTGTCCGAGCACGGACGCGGGCTCTACCTGGTCGCTGAGCTCACCCACGACCTGGTGGTGACTCCGCGCCCGACCGGCGGTTCCGTGGTCTCGGTGACGCTGCGACTGCATCGCCGCCGATGACCACGGAACCGGTGCGGTTCAGGAAGCCGCGACTTCCTGCCGGTACGGCTCCAGCACGTGGGCCATGCCGGCGCTGACCCGGGCACTGATCCGCGTGCCCTCGGCCACGTGCTCGGACGAGAGGATCTCGCCGCGCTCGTGGATCTTGCTGACCAGATCGCCGCGGTCGTAGGGCACCAGCACCTCGACCTGCACGTCCGGGCGGGGCAGCTCGTCCTGGATCAGGTCGAGCAGCTTGTCGATCCCCTCACCGGTGCGCGCCGACACCGCGATCACCTGCGGCTCGCGCAGGATCAGCCGGTCGATCACCTCCGGGTCGGCCGCGTCGATCTTGTTGATGACGACGATCTCCTTGGGGACGTCGCCCTTCAGTTCCGCCAGCACCGAGCGGACCGCGGTGATCTGGCTCTCCGGGTCGGGATGGCTGCCGTCGACCACGTGCAGCAGCAGGTCGGAGTCGCCGACCTCCTCCAGCGTGGAGCGGAAGGCCTCGACCAGCTGGGTGGGCAGGCTCCGGACGAACCCGACCGTGTCGGCCAGGGTGAACTCGCGCCCGTCCGGCGTGGCCGCCCGGCGGATCGTCGGGTCCAGGGTGGCGAACAGGGCGTTCTCGACCAGCACGCCGGCCCCGGTGAGCCGGTTGAGCAGGCTGGACTTGCCGGCGTTGGTGTAACCGGCGATCGCCACGCTCGGGACGGCGTTACGGCGACGGGAGTCGCGCATCGTCACCCGGGACGTCTTCATCTCGGCGATCTCACGGCGCAGCTTGGCCATCTTGGCGCGGATGCGCCGCCGGTCGAGCTCGATCTTCGTCTCACCCGGACCACGCGAGCCCATACCGTTACCGGCTCCCACCTGGCCACCGGCCTGGCGGGACATCGACTCACCCCAACCGCGCAGACGCGGCAGCAGGTACTCGTACTGGGCGAGCTCGACCTGCGCCTTGCCCTCCTTGGACTTGGCGTGCTGGGCGAAGATGTCGAGGATCAGCGCGGTGCGGTCGATGACCTTGACCTTCACCACGTCCTCCAGGCCACGCCGCTGCGAGGGCGAGAGCTCGCCGTCGCACACAACCGTGTCCGCGCCGGTGGCGTCGACGATCCCGCGCAGCTCCTCGGCCTTGCCCTTGCCCAGGTAGGTGCCCGGGTCGGGTGAGGTACGACGCTGCAGGACACCGTCCAGCACCTGCGACCCGGCCGTCTCGGCCAGGGCCGCGAGCTCCCGGATCGAGTTCTCCGCGTCGGTGGTGCTCCCGCTGGTCCAGACCCCGGCGAGGACGACCTTCTCAAGTCGCAGCTGCCGGTACTCGACCTCGGTGACGTCCTCGAGCTCGGTCGACAACCCGGAAACTCGGCGCAGCGCCTGGCGGTCGGCCAGGTCGGTCTGGTCCCCGTCGTGCTCGCCCCAGCGGGTGTTCCCGTCGGCGAGTGCGGTTCCCTGCCGGGACAGGATGCGCTCGACGGCGTCGCTACGGTCGGCAGTGCTGCGATCCTTGATACTCAGAGCATCCTCCGTTGGTCGGTCTGGCTGGGCTTACGACATCCAGCCTTGCATGTCAACACGGCGGTGGCCAGCGAGATTCCCGCCCATGGTGAAGAGGGCCGGTGCGGGGGCCTACGCTTTGCCAGCGATGACCAGCGAATCTTCTGAGGCGGCCGAGCCCGGCGCCCACTACTTCCGTACGCCGAAAGAGGCCTCCGCCCGCCAGGAGGTCGAGATCATGCTGGCCGGGCGCGAGGTCAAGGTGACCACGGCCGGCGGCGTGTTCAGCGGGGACCGCATCGACCTGGGCACCCGGGTGCTCCTGCGGGAGGTCCCGCCTCCGCCCCCCGAGGGCGATCTGCTCGATCTGGGCTGTGGCTGGGGGCCGATCGCGCTTACCCAGGCCCTGCTCTCGCCCGCCGCCTCGGTGTGGGCGGTCGACGTGAACGAACTGGCGCTCGAGCTCACCGGTCTCAACGCCCGTCGGGCGGGGGCTGCTGGGGTACGCACGGCCACCCCGGACAAGGTGCCGGACGACGTACGTTTCGCCGCGATCTGGTCGAATCCGCCGATCCGCGTGGGTAAGCAGGAACTGCACGCCATGCTGCTGCACTGGCTCCCCCGGCTGCTGCCGGAGGCGTCGGCGCACCTGGTGGTGCAACGCAACCTGGGCGCCGACTCCCTGCACGGCTGGTTGCAGACGCAGCTTCCCGGGGGATGGTCGGTGGTGCGCGCGGGTAGCGCGAAGGGTTACCGGGTCTTGCGGGTCACCGCTCCTGCGTCGAATTGAAGACGCTCGTGGGCCTCGAACGCTGAGAGGCCGGGTCGGTGGGGTGGTTGGCTTTCGCCGACCCCACCGACCCGCTGCCTGACTTCAGACCAGTTCGCCGTCCGCCACGATCACCGCAGGGCCGGACAACTTGGCCGAATCACCCTCGCTCGCCGTGCCTTCCGCGTCGACGTAGAGCGTTCCACCGGGCACGTCCACCCGCCAGTGGTCAGGCGCCAGGTCGCCACCCCAGGCCCGGGCGGCCAGCGCCGCAGCCACGGTTCCGGTGCCGCACGAACGGGTTTCCCCCGAGCCGCGCTCGTGCACCCGCATTTTCAGATGGCCGAGGTCGGACAGCACGCTCTGGTCGTGCAGCGGCACCACGATCTCGACGTTAGTGCCGTTCGGCGGAGCCGGGTCGACGATCGGAGCGACCGAGAGGTCGAGGGCCTCGAGCGTCTCGACGTCGGGCAGGGCGACCACGACGTGCGGATTGCTCAGCGCCACCGAGAGACCCGGCAGCGGGGGTAGCCCGGGGAAGGTGACCTTCACGTCGCTACCGGCAGCCACGGCCGGCGGCCCCCCTGCGACCTTCCAGGCGCCCAGGTCGACGGTGAACAGCTCACCGCGGCGCCGCACCGGCATCACGCCACCCCGGGTGGCGATCCGCACATCCTCGCCGTCTTCCAGCTGGACCCAGCCCCGACGCAGAAGGTGTGCCACGAAGACCCGGCTGCCGTTGCCGCACATCTCGGCCGCGCTGCCGTCCGAGTTCCAGTAGTCCATGAACCACTCGGCGCTCGGGTCCTGCCCCGCCGCCGCGCTGCGCACAACGCGGATCACTCCGTCGGCGCCCAGCCCGGCCCGCCGGTCGGCGAGACGGCGGATCAGTTCCGGCGTCAGGTCGATCCCACCGTCGGGGTCGTCGAGAAGCACGAAGTCGTTCTCCGTGCCGTGGCCTTTCGCGAAAGTGGTCACGAGGTAAGGCTACGCGTGCTCGAGACGGCCTCGACCGCCCGCTGCCGCAGATCCGCGGCGTCGTAGGGCAGCCAGGTGACCCGCTCGTCCCGACGGAACCAGGACTCCTGACGCCGGGCGAACTTCCGCGTGGTGTTCACGGTGTCGACCTGAGCCTCCACCTCGTCCAGCTCGCCCTCGAGCATCCGCAGCACCTGGGCGTAGCCGAGCGCCCGGGGAGCCGTCCGGCCGTCGAGCAACCCCTCGGACACCAGCCGTACCGTCTCCTCGACCAGGCCTTCGCGCCACATCCGGACCACCCGGGCGGCGATCCGGTCGTCCAGCTCCTCGCGCGGGGCCGCCAGCCCGATCTGCACGGCCGGCACGTCGTACTCCGGCTTGGGCAGGGTGGCACTGAACGGCCGGCCGGTCAGCTCGATGACCTCCAACGCCCGGACGATGCGACGCAGGTTGGTCGGCAGGATGGCGATCGCCGCCGCCGGGTCCTTCTCGGCCAGGCGCCGGTGCATCTCGGCCGCCCCGGCCTGCTCGCCCTCCCGCTCCAGGCGCAGCCTCACGCGGGGGTCGGTGGGCGGGATCTCGAGCTGGTCGAGCACCGCCCGCACGTACAGTCCCGAGCCCCCCGCCAGGATCGGCGTCTTACCCCGGGCCAGGATGTCGTCGCGCGCAGCCCGCGCATCGCGCTGGTACGCAGCCAGGCTCGCCTCTTCGGTCACGTCGAGCACGTCGAGCACGTGATGCGGCACGCCGCGCCGGTCGGCGACCGGCAGCTTGGCCGTGCCGATGTCCATGCCTCGGTACAGCTGCATCGCATCGGCGTTGATCACCTCGCCGTCGAGCGCCTCGGCGAGATCCAGGGCGAGGTCGGACTTGCCGGTGGCGGTCGCCCCCACCACGGCCACGATCAGCGCGGGGGTGGCGGCTGCGTTCGTCTCGCTCATGCCCCGAACCGCCAGTCGGCGACCAGGTAGGCGACCCCGAAGGGGGCCGCGTCGTAACGCATCGCGGCCGCCGCCGAGCCGGGCCCGTCGAGCGCCCCCGCGATCACCTGCCAGCCGGCCCGGCCGACACAGCCCAGCTCGTCGGCCAGGGCCGGGTCGAGAGCCGCCAGGGCGTCCGGATCGACGCTGGTCAGGGCCTTGACCACCTCAGCGTCGAAGGCCTCGGCCCGCGGATCCTCGAACCCGGGCGAGCGCACCCCCCGCCGGTTGCTGCCGTCGCCCAGCACCAGCCAGGCCGAGTCCGGGCCGGCCTGCTGCTCGAGCGAGTGCCCCAGCTCGAGGCAGTCGGGTACGGAGGCGGTGGTGCACACCTCCTGCAGGATGAGCCGTCCGCTCCAGCCGGCCCGCTCCAGCAGCCACCGGGCAATGGTCAGCGACGAGGGAAGTTCCGGCGCGGTCGGCGCATGGCTCCGCGGCGCCTCGACGGCCACGCCGAACCCGGCCAGCGTGCCCCACTCCTCGGACGAGTGCCGCCACGTCCGCTCCCCCGGCCCGACAACCACGAGAGTCTGCGGCGCCGCCTCGAGCAGGCCGGACACCACCTGGTCGCAAGCCGCCAGCAGAGGACCGGTCAGGGCGGGCACCGAGACCCCGGCCCCGGCGGCCATGCCCGCGCTGTCTTCGACCGCACCGTTCTGAAGGGCGGTGCTTTCTGCGACGGGTGGCGCGCCCCCGGGCGGCTGCGTGCTTCGGGTCTGGCTGTCGTCGGCGCCGGTGAGGGCCGGGACGAGCAAGGGTGGACAAGGCACGAAGGCAGCGGCGAGCACCCCCCGACCCTAAACCCGGCAGCGCCGACGCGGACCGTGATGACGTGGGTGTGCGCTGACCGCAGAACTCG
>NZ_JAJSOH010000010.1 GCF_021277265.1 Kineosporia rhizophila | reverse complement strand
CGAGGCCGACGGCATCCTGACGATCGAGATCGAGGACGACGCGAACCGTCCCGCCCAGCTGCGGCTGGGGGCCGAACTGCCGGGCATGCTCGACCGGGTGCGGGCGCTGGGCGGCGACGTGATGTTCTCGGCCCTGGCCCGGGGTGGTTCTCTGATGGTCGCGGCGATCCCCTGCGTCTGAGGCGAGCCGCTCAGGACGAGTGCCCGGCCGCTCAGGACGAGTGCACGGAGAGGCCGGCGAGCTGGGCCGAGCCGTACTGGGTGGCGCCGGTGAACCGCAGCTGCAGATAGCGGGTGGCGGTGGGCGTGAAGGTGGCCGTGGCCTGGCTGCCGGAGTTGGGGAACTGGTAGGCCGACGAGCCCTTGAGTGTGCGGTACGACGAGCCGTCGGCGCTGCCCAGCACGGTGATCGTCTGGGTGCGGGGGCCCCAGCCGAACGACGGTGACGACAGTGCCACCCGGCCGACCGTGGTGACCTGGCCGAGGTCGACGGTGAGCGTCTGCGGGAAGCCCGGCCTGGACTCCCAGTAGGTGCGCGTGCTGCCGTCGGTGACGTTGCCCGCCCCCAGGCCCCAGCTCGCGCTGCTGGCCTGGGCGGAGGCCGAGGCCGCGAGGTTCACGCCCGGATCGGCCACCGGGACCTGGCCCGGACCGGTCTCCGGCCCGGGGTTCTGGCCCTGGTCGTCGTCCTGACCCTGGTCCTGGTCCTGGCCCTCGTTGTCGTCGCCGTCGTCCCAGCCGTCCCAGCCGCCGTTGTCGTCCTGGTCGTCGTCGGGCCGGGAGGTGGGCTCGTCCTGCTCGTCGGCCGGGCCGGAGGACGGCTGGGGGTCGGTGCCCCCGGTCGGGCCGGACGGGGTGGCGGGCCGGCCGGGACCGGTCTGCCCGTTGTTCTCCGGCGCGGGCGTGCCTTCGGTGGCCGAGGCGGAGGGCGTCGCGGTGGCCTTGGGCCGTTTACTGGCCGACGGCTCCGGGGTGGGGGAGACCGGCGGTGACGCATCGGAAGCGCTCGGCTCCGGAATGGTGATCTCGAGCCCGGACAGCGACGTGTCCTGGGCGGTGTAGCTGGGCGAGCGTGTCGTGTACTGGACCACGGCGACCCCGCCGACGATCACCGCCACCACCGCCACGATCGCCCAGACCGTGCGGCTGAACCCGAACAGACGCGGCGGCCGGCCCTCGTCGTCGCCGCCCCGGCGGCGCATCGGGGGACGCTGCGACGAGACCACGTCTTCGGGTTCGTCGAGACGGAACTCACCCGTCGTCGGGTTGTTGCTGTCCACGCGGTCGGCTCCCAGAGGTCCAGACGTGACCGACGAATCGTCACGCGCAGAGCCATTCTGACAGGAGCCCGGCGGCCCTGAGCATCCCTGTGGATAAACAGAACTCGCATGTTCGCTGGGTGACGGCGGCACCCCGGAGGGTGATGCCCGGCCTACGCGGTCCGTCTTTTCTGTGCATTAAGCCCGGCGAAAGAAAGCTTTCAGAAAAGCCGGAGGACGTCGGTGACCTGAATTGCGTACGGTACGCACGGAATGTGAGAGTCGCCTGCGATCACTTCCGGCTCCTCCCCAGGAGGGATCTTGCCCACGAGCCGCCCGGTGCTGGCGCCCGAGGTCGTCCTGAGGGGCGCGGCGATCCACTTCGCCCGCCACTGCACCCTCGACATGGACCTGCTGGCAACCGAACTCGCGGTCAGCCGCGCCACCCTTTACCGGGCCGTGGGCAGCCGCGACAAGCTGCTGGGCGAGGTCTTCGGGATGATCAGCCGGCGGCTGTTCCAGATCGCCCGCGCGCGGGTCGGCCGGGTCGGCGGCGCCGAGGACGTCCTGGCGGTCACCCGCTCGTTCGTCGGGATGCTCGAGCTGGCGCATCCGCTGCGCACTTTCATGGCCGAGGAGCCGCAGATCGCGGCCCGGGTGCTGTTCACCACCGCCGGCGACGTGATGCGCCGCTCGGTGGCCGAGCAGGCCCAGATCTTCCGCGAGGCCGGGGTGGGCGGGCCCCAGCCGCTGGGCCGGGCGCTGCTGTACGTGCGCCTCGTGGAGTCGGTGATCTTCGCCGAGCTGCTCGGCGCCGGGCCGGTGGAACTGGCCGACGCCGAGCCCGCCCTGCGTGCCCTGCTGGAGTGAGCCTCAGCTCACGGGGTGAAGCTGGAGCAGGTGTTCAGGTACTGCGAGACGTTGCGGTCGCCGGTCGGGCCGGGGCAGACGAACTGGCGGTAGCGCTCGTCGTTGTCCACGAAGAGCTTCAGCCACGACAGGCTGTACTTGGCGATCGTGGTGTTGGACAGGTTCGGCGCGAAGTGCGAGGCGCCGTCCAGCTCCAGGTAGGCCTTGCCCGGGGCGCTGGGCAGGCTGCGGTAGAAGGGCTGGGCGTGCGAGGCCACCGAGGCGACGGTGTCCTGCTCGGCGCCGACCACCAGGGTGGGCACCTGGTTGCCGGACCAGGACTTGGTGATGTTCCAGGGGGTCAGCGGGACGGCGGCCTGCAGGCTGGGCCGGCTGCGCGAGGCCTCCAGGGTGCCGCCGCCGCCCATCGAGTGGCCCATCACGGCCAGGCGGGTGGGGTCGATCCGGCTCGAGACCCGGCTGTCCCGGGTGAGCTGGTCGAGCGCGGCCAGCAGCTGCCGGCCGCGGCTGGCGGGCTGGTCGCTGGTGGTCAGGGTGTCGATGTTGAACACCACGAAGCCGTGCGTGGCCAGCCGGGAGGCCAGCCAGGCCATGCTGGACTTACGGGCGGTGAAGCCGGGGGCGATCGCCACCGCGCCGAAGGTGCCCTGGCTGGTGTCGGTCGGGTAGTAGATGTCGCCGCCGCCGAACCCGTTGGCGCTGAGTGCCGACACCGAGACCTGGCTGGTGGCGAAGGGTCCGCGGGAGGCCTCGATCGAGCTGCTGGTGGGGGCGGGACCACGCTGGTAGGGCGAGGGCTCGGCGGCGTTGGCCCCCGGGCCGAGCAGGACCCCGGTCGCCACCAGGGCGGCGGTGGCCGCGCCGGCCAGGCTGGCGATCAGCGGGCGGGACCGGGAGGGGCGGCGGGGGGCCGGGATCTGGTCGGTGCGCGGTCGCGGATTCATGATCCGTTCCTTTCGGCGAAAGCGACTGGGACGCAGCGATCCTTGGACGGTACGGGCCTCGGTTCAATGAAACCGGCGCATCGTGAGACGTAGGTCCGGGCATTTCGGGAATGCGTCACTCAAGCCCCAGAAGCCACAAGCCGCCGCGAGAGCTATGTGGGGCTTAAATCGTTGTCAAGAAACGCTTTTCGGGACCGCTGGGCGCTGAACCGGGGAGCCGTCGGGCATCAGCCGCTCGACCAGCCAGGGATCCAGCACCCGCGCCATCTCCTCGTCGAGGAAGGGGGCCAGGGTGCGCGAGAACGTGGCCGTGAGGTGGTGGTCGTCGCGGTAGACCAGCACGTCGCCGATCACCGGCGGGCAGAGATAGGCGGCGCACACCCGGTCGGTCAGGTCGGCCACCGGGGTGTCGGTCTCCTCCGCGGCCTTGCCCACCACCAGGCCCTTGAGCACCGAGTCGCGGGGCTTGGCGCAGGCGTCCAGGTCGTCCAGGTGCAGGCTGACGCAGGCGGCGACGTCCTCGCCCATCCGCGGGGTCTCGGCCATGGCGAGCACCGGGACGTCCAGGTCGTGCATCTGCTGCAGCCGGACGGCCATCCCGCGGATCAGTTCCTGCCGGTTCGCCTCGCCCGGCAGGGGCCGGCCGTCCTTGACCGAGCGGTAGAACTGCAGCTGGGTGGTCACCAGCAGGGTCGGGGGATGGGCCCGGATCTCCTCCAGCACCGCCTGGTTCCACGGCTCGCAGGTGGTGTACTCCTCGTCCGGGGTGAGCAGCCGGTGGATGTCCGAGAACGGGCAGCCCGCCTTGGTCATCGAGACCAGCTTCCAGCCGTGCTGCTGGGCCAGGACCAGCAGTGCGGGCGCCCACTGGCCGGCCTTGGAGTCACCGACCACGTAGACCACCGGCGCGTTCGGGCCCTTGCTGTGGTCGAACACGCAGGGCCGGGGGTCGGAGGAGGCGTAGTTCGAGGCGCAGCCGCGCTCGTAGATCTCGCCGTTGTCGTCCTTGGCCCGTTCCGGTGGCGGGGCCAGGGCGCTGGCCGAGTCCTGCGCGGGGTAGGCAGCGGCGGCGCCCAGGGGCTGCACCGGCACCTCCACCGAGCGGGAGTGGGCCAGGGCGGTGCCCGAGCCCACGGCGACCAGGGTGAGGGTCAGGCCACCGGCGATGCCGAGGGCGGAGGGCGCCCAGAAGCGGGCCTTCCGGGCCGGGCCCTCGACCAGGTAGTAGGTCAGCGTGGCGAGCACCACGCCGATCCCCACGATGCTCAGCCCCTCGGTCCGGGTCAGCTCGCCGTCGACCTGGGCGAACACCACCAGGGGCCAGTGCCACAGGTAGAGCGAGTACGAGATGTCGCCCAGCCACCGCATCGGGGGCAGGGCCAGGACCAGGCGGGCGCCGCCGGCGCTCGGGCCGTAGCGCAGCAGCAGCATGGTCCCCGCCACCACCAGCACGGTGAGCGGGCCCGGCCACATCGTCTCCGGCTTCACCACGAACAGCGCCACCAGGATCATCGCCAGGCCGGCCCAGCTGAGCAGGGCCGCCACCAGGGACCGGCCCTGCGGCAGGGGGCGGCGGGCGAAGGCCACGGCGCAGAGCGCCCCGGCGGCCAGTTCCCAGACCCGGGTGTGGGTGGTGAAGTAGGTCTGCGCGTTGTACGTGGTCAGCGCCAGGGTAAGCGAGACCACGACGACCAGCCCGATCACCGCCATCGCGACCGCCCGGCGGCGGGCCAGCAGCAGGACGCTGAGCAGCAGCGGCCAGACCACGTAGAACTGTTCCTCGATGGCCAGCGACCAGTAGTGCTGCAGCGGGCTGGCCAGCGACCCCTCGGCCAGGTAGTCCACCGACTCGGCGGCCAGACGCCAGTTCACCACGTAGGCCGCGGCCGCCATCGCGTCCTGGCCGATGCTCTGCCACTGCGAGGCGGGCAGGTACCAGCGCGCGCCCACGCAGGTCACCAGCAGCACCAGCGCACTGGCGGGCAGCAGACGCCGGGCCCGGCGGGCCCAGAACTGCGGCAGCGAGATCCGGCCGGTCTTCTCGTGCTCGCGCACCAGCAGGCCGGTGATCAGGAAGCCGGACAGGACGAAGAACACGTCCACCCCGATGAAGCCCCCACTGGGGCCGAGGCCGGTGTGGTAGAGCAGCACGACGAGGACGGCTACGGCGCGAAGGCCCTGAATGTCACCGCGGAAGGTGCCGGCCCGGACCGTCTGGTCGGGCGACTGGGGTGTCTCGAGGGGTTCGTCGCGCGGTGCCCTTTTCACGACCTCTGGTTCGGTTGGGTCAGCTGTTCCGGATGGAACGTCCGACGCACTTTCGCCGCAATCGGCGTCGGCCGCAACCTGCATCCGGTGGTCTGTGCGCCGAGTCACTCGAGACCGGCGGCCGGGCCTCCGAAGACCTGTGAACGACCGGAGAAATCCCCGTTACGAGGAGGTCCGATGCCCGATTTCCCGCCCCTTGCGGCGCTCACCGCCCAGACCCGGATCCTGGAACTGGACGACGCGGACGCGGTCCGGATGCTGCGGGTGGTGCTGGAGCGGCAACGCCGGCTGCCCGATCCGGAGACCGCCCGCGACCTGGCCGCACACCTGAGCGAGGCGGCCGCCCATCCGCTCGCCCTGGAGTACCCCGCCCCCAGCGCACACTCGGCCACCGGCACCGACCGGCTGAACCTGCCCCTGGTGAGCCAACCGGTCTCCGGCGGCGACCTGGCCCGCGAGACGCTGCTCTACCTGCTCACCGAGCAGCCCGCCCTGGAACCGCTGCTGCTCGCCGCCGCCGACGCGGCCGACGGCCCGGTCGGCTCCCTGACCCGCCCCGGCCACCTGGACCTGGGCGTGCAGGTGCTGCTGGCGCTGCACGAGGAGGTGACGCTGGAGCGCGCCCCGGCCGGCGGCTGGCGCTTCCGGGTGCACCGCAAGGCGATGAACGACGCCTCCCTGACCGGCGTGCTGGCCAAGCTGGTACGCACAGTGAGCAGCGCACGCAGCTAAGTACGCTGAAGGAGTGGAAGAACCGAAGGTCTGGTACGCCAGCTACGGCTCGAACCTCCACGCTGAGCGATTCACGGTCTACCTCCTCGGAGGTACCCCTCCCGGTGGCCGCCGGGCCACGTCAGGCTGTCGCGACAAGCGCCTTCCGTTCGCCGTCCGGCCCTTCGAGGTGCCGGGCGGCATCTTCTTCGCCACCGAGTCACTGGTCTGGGGCGGCGGACGTGCCTTCTACGATGCGAAGCTTCCCGGCAGCACGGCCATGCGGGCCTACCTGATCACACTGTCCCAGTTCAGCGATGTCGTGGCGCAGGAGATGTACAGCGGGGTGCGAGCCGACGTCGACCTTCGGGAAGTGCTGACGCAAGGGCGTTCGCAACTGGGGCCGGGACGTTACGAGACGCTGGTGCGGCTCCGAGGGCCTCAGGGTCCGCCGACGATCACCTTCACGTCGCCCTGGAACGCGGGCGACGTACCCGCGCTGGCCCCGTCCGCCGCCTACCTACGCGTGCTCGGGCTCGGGGTGAAGCAGGCGCACGGCTGGCCAGTTCCGCAGGTCGCGCGTTACCTGGCCGCCGCCCCCGGTGCGGCGGGCGCCTGGTCCGCCGACGAGATAGCGGCGCTGCTGGCCTGACCGGGAGGTGGTCATGGCTTGGTAGTCTCCTTGGTCGCAAAGATTGCGCCGCGCAGTTCAGCACATTCAGGACGGATCAGGAGCCCTCGTTGGACATCGACGCCTTGGTCAGGCTCCTGAAAGAGGATCGTTCGCACTTCGAGCACCGCTACGTGAAGGAGCTCGCCGAGGTCAAGGGCGTGATCGACGCGGTCCGCGCCCAGGGCCTGCGGATCGTGCTGACCAGCGGCTCCTTCGACGTGATCCACGAGGGGCACTCGATGTACCTGGAGGCGGCCCGCTCGCGCGGCGACTTCCTGGTGGTCGGGGTGGACAGCGACAGCAAGGTGCGCGAGCGCAAGGGGCCGGCCCGCCCGGCCGTGCCCGAGCTGGAGCGCCTGCGCATGGTCACCCACCAGCGCGGGGTGGGCATCGTGACGCTCAAGCACCCCGAGCACGAGCGCTGGGCCCTGATCCACGCGGTGCGCCCGGACGTGCTGATCGCCACCGAGGAGACCTACTCCGCCGAGGACATCGCCGAGCTGGAGCGCACCTGCTGCGGCAAGGTCGAGGTGCTGCCGCGGATGGCCACCGTGAGCACCTCGGCCCGGCTGCGCAAGACGTACTTCGAGATCGCCAACGTGGTGGCCGAGCGGCTGCCCACGTTCATCAACAACATCGTCAGAGAGATCGCCGGCGAGCGATGACGCAGATCCTCGCGTTCGTCCCGGTGCTGCACGCCGGGTACGAGCGGTTCCTGGCCGAGCACTGCGGCCCCGACGACGAATTGCTGCTGGTCGGGCGCAGTTTCGCCGCCGACCACGCGGTGGTTCGCAAGGAGATCCGGGCCCTCGACCCGGACCGGCTGCTGAGCTGGCTGCTCACGCTGGGCCTGGTGCGGCGCGGGCGGGTGGTGGAGGCCGGTGACCTGCCCGGGGCGGTGACCGGGCCGCTGCTGAAGGCGCCCGACGAGGAGCTGATCCGGGCGCTGGTGGCCGAGCACGGCCTGGTCGAGCGGGCCCGGATCGAGCTGATCCCTACCTTCCTGCGCTGGGACAAGGCCTGGAGCCGGGCCGGTTCCATGCCCGACTGGGACGGCCAGGTCAGCGCGGACGAGTACGCCCGCTCGATGCAGGCGCTCGCGGCCGAGGCCGCCGGGCGGAGCTCGGACTGGTGGCGCCAGGTGGGCGCGGCGGCCGTGCGGGACGGGGAGGTGCTGGCGGTGGAGCACAACCGGCACCTGCCCGACGAGTACGCGCCCTACCTCAACGGGGATCCGCGCAACGACTTCAAGCGCGGGGTCGAGATGGACCGCACCACAGCCATTCACGCCGAGGCTGCGCTGGTGGCCCGGGCCGCCCGGGAGGGTATCGCCCTTCAGGGGGCCGACCTGCACGTGACCACGTTCCCCTGCCCGGGGTGCGCCCGGCTGGTGGCCGAGGCCCGGTTCGCACGGTGCTTCTTCGGGGGCGGCTACTCGGTGCTCGAGGGCGACGCGGTGCTGCAGCGGGCCGGGGTGGAACTCATCTATGTAGAGCCGGGCCCGGCCGGGAGCTGAGCTTGAGGCGCACCGGGTGTTCGGACTCCGGGTCGCCGGCGATCAGGTGGGCGTGCACGTGGGCGATGGTGCCGCCGGTGTAGGCGCAGTCACCGCACCGAACGCCCAGGCCGTAGTAGGTGAGCCCGAAACGCTCGCGCAGAGTACGGATCACCTGCCAGTAGTCGGCGAGTGCGGCGTCGGGCAGATCGACCAGGTCGGTGACGTGGCGGCGGGGCACGCAGAGCAGGTGCAGCCGGGCGCCGCGGTAGGGAAAGTCGTTGTGCCGCACCACCCAGTGCTCGTTGGCCAGCACCAGGCCCTCGGCCGGTTCCTGGTCGATCGTGGGGGAGCAGAACAGGCAGATGCCCGCCTCCTCCAGTTCGCGCATGCGTTCGGCCTGGGCCTCGGTGCGCGTGTTGCCCAGGTAGTAGAGGCCGGGCTCAGTCACTGTCGTTCTCCTGCAACAGCGAGCGGTGCGCCGACAGCCAGGAGTCGATCACCGCGTAAGCCTTGGACCGCACTTCCGGGACCGACAAGACGATGTCGTGGCGAGCGTCTTCAATCGGAATCACTGTGGTTTCGCCGCCCAGGCAACCCGCCCAACGGGCGATGTGCCGTACGTCGAGCACACCGTCGCCGCGGTCGGGATCTCCGTCGGCCGCGGTGAACACCGACTTGTCCGATCGCAGAATCAGCGATGGGACGCCGATGTCGAGCCCTCGGTGCAGTTCGGCGTGCCCCCGGCGCACAGCGTTCATCCATCCCGCGGTGACGGGGAAACCGTTGAGGGGTTTCATCACCACGTCGTAGTCCCACTCGCCGCCGCCGCTGATGTGCAGGGTCTGGCCGTAGATGCTGGGCGGGAGCTTGAACGTGCGGAACGGGGAGGCCTTGCTCAGCCCCCGCAGCAACCAGGTGCCCGGCCCGCGCAGCACCGGCTTTCCCTGCAGATCGAACCAAGGGCTGTTCAGCACCACACCGGTCACCGGCAAAACCGCTCCGGCGCGGCGTTTACGGTCTAGGTAGAGGGGAACGATCAGACCGCCAGTGGAGTGCGCGACAAAGGTGACCGGCAGTCCGGGCCAGTCTTCCCGGATCAACGCCAGTGCGGCGTCGAGGTCTGCGTCGTACTGCCGCAGGTCGGAGGCGTAGTGCGCGGTCTGGCCGGGCCGCCGCGCGCGCCCGCACTTGTGCAGGTCGAGTGCGTAGAACGCGAACCCCCGGGCGGCGAAGAAGTCGGCCATCTCGGTCTGGAAGAAGTAGTCGGAGAAACCGTGCACATAAAGGACGACCCCGCGCACCGCTTCCTCGGCCCGCGGCTTGCGGCGGACCACCGCGGCGGCGATCTCCCCCTCGCCGTCCGGGTCGGCGCCCAGCTCGACCGTGTACTGCTCGTAACCTTCACCCAGCAGATCGCCGGCCCAGTTCGCAGAAGTCACCCGCCCATAATCACACCAGCGACGCCCGGCCCGTCCCGTGGGATCCCTACGCAGAGACCGTCTGGTCGAAGGTCTGGTCGAAGAACGACCTCACGCTCCCGCACCTCAGGCCCGGCCGGTTTCACGATCAGCCCGCCGCGCGCCTGGTGAAGGGGTGGCGGCAATCCCCCTGCACCCAGATCAGCCGCCCCACTCTGAGCCTGCCGAGCGTCCGCGCCGGAAGGCTTGGACGATTCTTGAAGAGCTGGACGGTGCATAACGAATAGGTCTTCTCAAGTTATGGATCGTCCGGCCATTTCAAACCGCATATCTGGTGTCCACTGACCCAGGCCCCGAATGGCACCGGTCAGTGTGCAGATCCGGTTTCGGACCACATGGGGGCCGGGGGGCCAGCGGCCAGATCACCGGCCGACCGGCCAGATCACCGACCAGAAGGCGTTCAGTACACGGATAGACATTTAGCCGCCGTCACCGGTGCGCTGCTCCAGAGATCTGCTCGCCCCGGTGGCGTGGGGTCTGTCTGGTGCCCCGGTCCGCCCGACCTACGTAGGGGCGGGTGGGGCTGGCAGACTCGGTGATTCAGAAGCTGGCCGAGTTCGCTGCACGGACGGGTGGTGGCTTAGCTGCACGGGCGGGTGGCGGCGCGGAACGGGGGCCGGGGGCGGTGGAGACCGAGCTGAGCGTCGAACTGGTGGCCGAGGTCGAGGCGCTGGGGGATGCGGACGATGCGGTGGGTAAGGCGGTCTTCTTCAAGACCGGCCCGGGGGAGTACGGCGAGGGCGACGAGTTCGTCGGGGTACGGGTGCCGGAGCTGCGCCGGATGGCCCGGGGCGCCGGGAAGAGCGCCACGTTGGCCGACGTGGAGGCGCTGCTGGCCCATCGGTGGAACGAGGTACGGCTGCTGGGCGGGCTGATCCTGGTCGAGCTCTACCGGCGGGCCAAGGAGCCCACCCAGCAGGAGGCCGCGGTGCAGACCATGCTCGACAACCTGGACCGACTGAGTAACTGGAACCTCGTCGATTCGGTGGCCCCCTACGTCCTCGGGCCCTGGCTCCTACGAAACCCCGAACGGCGGCCCCTGCTGGACGAGTTGCTGACCTCGCCGTCGGTGTGGTGGCGGCGTACGGCCGTGGTGGCCACGTTCGCGCTGATCCGGGCCGGGGAGTTCGACGATCTGCTGCGGCTGGCGGGCCGGGCGATCGGCGACGAGCACGACCTGATGCACAAGGCGACGGGGTGGATGCTGCGCGAGGTGGGCCAGCGCGACCGGGCGGTGCTGAACCGGTTCCTTGATGCCCACGCCCACGAGATGCCTCGCACCATGCTGCGTTACGCCCTGGAGAAGCATCCGCAGCCGGAGCGGCAGGCTTATCTGACCGCAGCTAGGAGGGTGTGATGACGGTTCCCACGGACAGCCGGATCCCGACCACTGAGGACGAGCGGCAGGCGCTGTACCGGCGCTCGCTCACCGTCGTCGTGATCTCGCAGGTGTTCGGCGGGGCCGGGCTGGCGGCCGGGATCACCGTCGGCGCGCTGCTGGCCCAGGACATGCTCGGCGGCGAGGGGGTGGCCGGGCTGCCCACCGCCCTGTTCACCCTCGGCTCGGCGCTGGCCGCGTTCGGGGTCGGGCGCTTCTCCCAGCGGGAGGGGCGCCGGGTGGGGCTGGCGCTGGGCTTCCTGATCGGGGCCGTCGGTGCGCTGGGCATCGTGCTGGCCGCGGTGGTCGAGAACCCGGTGCTGCTGTTCTTCTCCCTGTTCGTCTACGGCGCCGGCACGGCCACCAACCTCCAGGCCCGCTACGCCGCCACCGACCTGGCCGACGCGCAGAACCGCGCCACCGCGGTGTCGATCGCCCTGGTGTCAACCACTTTCGGTGCCGTGGCCGGGCCCAACCTGGTCGAGCCCCTCGGTGACCTGGCGGAGGCCCTGAACCTGCCCGCCCTCACCGGGCCCTTCCTGCTGGGCGGGGTCGCCTACGCCGTGGCCGGGCTGGTGCTCTACACGTTCCTGCGGCCCGACCCGTTGCTGGTGGCCCGGGCGCTGGCCCAGCCCTCGGCGGCACCGCAGGCCTCGGGGGCCGGGCGGGGCCGGGGCGTGGTGGTCGGGGCGGCGATCATGGTGATCACCCAGATCGCGATGGTCGCCATCATGACCATGACGCCCGTGCACATGCGGCACCACCAGCACGGTCTGGGCGAGGTCGGGTTCGTGATCGGCATGCACGTGGGCGCGATGTTCCTGCCCTCGCTGGTCACCGGGCGACTGGTCGACCGGCTGGGCCGGATCACCATGGCGGTGGCCGCCGCGGGCACCCTGCTGGCCGCCGGTCTGGTGGCGGCCCTGGCCCCGGGCGACTCGCTGCCGGTGCTCACCGTGGCTCTGGTCCTGCTCGGCCTGGGCTGGAACTTCGGCCTGATCAGCGGCACCGCGCTGATCATCGACTCGACCGCCCCGGCCGAGCGGGCGGCCACCCAGGGCAGCGTGGACGTGCTGATCGCGATCGCCGGGGCCTCGGGCGGGGCGCTGTCGGGGATCGTGGTCGACCGCAGCAGTTATGCGGTGCTCTCGATCGGCGGCGGGATGCTGTCGCTGGCCCTGCTGCCGGTTATTGCCTGGTACCGGGGCCGTCGGGTGCCTAGGGTCTGAGGAATGACGATTCTGGTGCCCTTCCATCAGGACGAACTGCTTACGGACGAGAACCTCCCCACTCCCACGGGTCCCGTGCGTCGGGTGGTGCCCACCTTGGGATCGGGGAGCCAGTGGGACCGTGTGCGGCGGCTTTTCGGGGCCCTGGCCGACGAGGTCACGGCGCAGGCCCCGGAGGGACGCCCGGTGAAGGTCCTGACCGGCGACTGCCTGGCCGCCGCGGGCACCCTGGCCGGGCTGCAGCGCGCCGGGGTGAATCCGTCGGTGGTCTGGTTCGACGCGCATGCCGACCTGCACACCCTGGCCTCCTCCACCTCGGGCTACATCGGGGGCACATCGCTGCGCGTGCTGATCGGCGGCGACCGGGACGAGCTGGGCGAGCCGCTCGGCCTGCGCCCGGTGCCGGAGAGCAACTGCCTTCTGGTCGGTGCCCGCGACATCGACCCGGCCGAGCGCGACTACCTGCGCGACAGCGAGGTACGGCAGATGGCGGTGCCCGACCTGACGGTGAACGATCTGCCGCCCGGGCCGCTCCTGGTCCACATCGACCTGGACGTGATCGACGGCGCCGAACTTCCCGGCCTGAGGTTCCCGGTGCCGGGTGGTCCGTCGTCCGGGCAGACCCTCCGGGCCCTTTCGCTGATCCTCAGCACCGGTCGGGTGGTGGCTCTGGAGATCGCCTGCCCCTGGCACGACCCGGCCGGTCCCGACCACACGGCGGCCCGCGCCGCCCTGGTGAACCAGATACTCGACCTGACCTGATCAGGGGTCCAGGGACTCGATCGGTTCCGGGTTCTCGCCGGTGTCCTCGCCGCCCTCGGCGGCGGGGCCGCCCTCCTCCAGGTCGGAGATCAGCCGGATCGCGTCGGCCACCAGGACCTGCTGGCTGCGCACCAGTTCGGCGGCGTTCTCGACGTTCTCGCGGGCCCGGTCGACCGTGCCGCTGACCCGGGCGAACGCGCTCTCCCCGCGCCGGGCCGCGTCGTAGCCCTGGTTGACCTCGAGCTTGACGTCCTCGACGAGCCGGGTGATCTCCATCGCGGCCTGGCTGGAGCGGTCGGCCAGGCGCCGGCCCTCCTCCACGATCACCGCGATGCTCTCCTTGTCCACCTTGTCGCGGCCCAGTTCCACCTGCAGCGTGAACGCCGCCGCGTTGGACTGCCGGGCCAGGTCGGCCAGGATCTGCGAGACCTCGCCGATGTGGTTGGCGGTGCGCTGGATCTGCGAGAACGCGCCGATCGCGGCCGGGGCGGTGGCGTGGCCGGAGTTCACCTCGTCGTGGGCCTGGCTGAGCATCATGTCCGAGCGGGTGCAGCGGGCCGCCACCGTGCTGGTGATCTCGGTCAGGCGCTGCGCGGTCTCCGTCATCGCCCGGCTCTTCACCTGCAGGCGGTGCTGCAGGCCGACGAAACCGGTCACGTCGTAGGCGTACTTGATCACCCGCAGCGGATTGCCGTCCAGGTCGAGGATCGGGTTGTAGCTGGCCTGGATCCACACGTCCCGGCCGAACTTGCCCTTGCGGTGGAACCGGCCGGAGATCAGCTCACCCCGGCGCAGCCGGGCCCAGAAGTCGCGGTAGGCGGCCGAGGTCACGTACTCGCGGGTGCAGAGCATGCTGTGCGGCTGGCCGACGATCTCGTCGCTGCCGTACCCCATCGTGCGCAGGAAGTTCTCGTTGGCCCCGACGATCCGCCCGGTGAGGTCGAACTCGGCCACCGCCTGGGCCCGGTCGATCGCCTCGAGCCGGCCGGAGAGCTCGACGCTGCGCAGCTTCTCGCCGGTCACGTCGACCGCGAACTTGACGATCTTGTAAGGACGTCCGTCCGCGTTGATCACGGGGTTGTAGGTGGCGCGGATCCACAGCTCACGCCCGTCCTTGGCCACCCGGCGGTACTCACCGCTGTCGTACTCGCCCTTCGCCAGGTTCTCCCAGAACAGCTGGTAGCCGGGCGCCTTCGCCTCGTCCGGGCGCACCAGCACCCGGTGGTGCTGGCCGAGGAGCTCGTCCTCGGCGTAACCGAGCAGGTCGAGCATGTTCTGGTTGGCGCCCAGGATCCGGCCCCGGGTGTCGAACTCGACCATCAGCTGGGACCGGTCGATGGCGGCCAGTTTCCCGGCGTAGTCGGCGTTGCGGTTCTTGTCGGTGGTGACGTCGAGGGCGTACTTGACCACCTTCCAGGGCCGGCCGTCGGGGTCCAGCACCGGGTTGTAGGTGGCCCGCAGCCACACGTCGGCGCCGTCGCGCGAGCGCCGCCGGAACTCGCCGGTGACGTACTCGCCCCGGCGCAGCCGCCGCCAGAACTCCTCGTAGGCCACCGGGTCCTCGTCCTCGGCCAGGAACATCCGGTGCGGCCGGCCGATCACCTCGTCGAGGCCGTAGCCCATCACCGTGAGGAAGTTGGCGTTGGCGGCGAGAACGGTGCCGTCCAGGCCGAACTCGATCACCGCCTGGGAGCGGTCGATGGCCGAGACCTTGCCCTCGAACTCGGCCGTGCGGTTCTTCTCGGCGGTGATGTCGAGGGCGTACTTGATCACCTTCCAGGGCCGGCCGTCGGGGTCCAGCACCGGGTTGTAGGTGGCCTGCAGCCAGATGTCGCGGCCGTCGCGGCCGAGCCGGTGGAACTCGCCGGAGACGAACTCCCCGGCCCGCAGACGTTCCCAGAAGTCCTGGTAGGCGGGCGAGGCCGCGTACTCGGGGTCGACGAACACCTGGTGGTGGAAGCCGACCACCTCGGCGCGGTCGTAGTCCATGATCGTCAGGAAGTTCTCGTTGGCCGCGGTCACCGTGCCGTCGAGGGCGAACTCGACCACGGCCTGCGAGCGGTCGATCGCGGTGACCCGGCCCTCCAGGTCGGTCTGGCGGCGCATCTCCCCGTCGATGTCCCGGGCGATCAGGACGACCCGGTCGATCTGCCCGTCCGGGCCGGGGATCGGTACGTAGTGCCCGCGCAGCCAGACCGCGGCGCCGGCGTGGTCACGGCGCCGGAACACCCCGCTCACACTGTGCCCGGTGCTGACGTGCGCCCACAGGTTGTGCAGGGCGACGCTGTCGGCTTCCTCGGGGGCGCAGAGGATCTGGTGCGGGCGCCCGGTCAGTTCGTCCTCGGAGTAGCCGAACCGGGCCCGGGCCCGGGCGTCGGCCTGGATGATCTCGCCGGCCGTGGTGAACTCGATCTGCAGCGTGTCCTCGGTCAGCGCCTGCAGTTCGGCCTGCCACTCGGCCATCGCGGCGACGGTCTCGCTGAGGTCGCGGAAGATCAGCAGGGTGCGCCCGTCGGTCTCGGCCCGGTGGGCCAGCCGCACCGCCCGCACGGTGCCGACCGTGCTCAGGGCCAGCGGCCGGTCGACCGACGACCAGCCCGGCCGGGGCTGCGGGGCCGGGAGCCCGGCCAGGTCCTGCCCGAGCAGGTCCTCCACGCTCACCCCGACCAGCTCCTGGGCCGGGACCCCGAGAGCGGCGGCGGTCTGCGGGGTCACCGAGACCACCCGTTCGCTGCCGGTCTCCACCGCCAGCACCAGGAAACCGGACAGCACCGTCTCCACACAGGCAGCGGTCAGCCCGGCCTCATCCACCTCGAGCACCTCGGTACGCCCCACGGGTGATGTCTCGACCCGGGCGGGCCCGGGGTTGAGTGATGCCGGGCACAGAGCTTGACCTCAAGTCGAGTTGAGGTTCTAGGTTCTTGACGGAATCAGCACCAGGAGGAAACCCGTCATGACGTCCGCACCCGCCGCATCGCTCGGCGAGCGCTTCCGGGCCGGTTTCCGGCTGCACGCCTCGGGGGTCAGTCTGGTGACCTGCGCCACCGCTGACGGGCCGGTCGGGCTCACCGCCTCCAGCCTGGCCTCGGTCAGCGCCACCCCGCCGATGCTGTCGTTCTCGGTGCGGCGCACCACCTCCGCGGGCGCAGCCCTGACCTCGAGCTCACGCCTGGCGGTCACCGTCCTCGGTGAGAACGACCTGGAGGTGGCGGCCGCGTTCGCCCGGCACGGGGCCGAGCGGTTCACCGCCGACCAGGGGTTCGTCGAGGAGGTCGAGGGGCTCCCGACGCTCAAGACGGCCCCGGTGGTGATGTGGGGACGTCCGTCGCGGGTGATCCCGGCCGGCGAGTCATGGCTGGTGCTGGCCGAGGTGACGGAGGTCGCGTTCGGGCCCGACGCCGGGCCGCTGATCTACTGGAACCGCGCCTACCGCACGTTCACCGCGCCGGAACCCCGGTGAACTTCGAGAACCCGATCGCCACGCTGTTTCCCGGAGCGGCCGGGCGCACGGTGTCGGAGCTGGCCCGGCGGCACGCCCGCGGTGAGAGCCAGGTCGAGGTGCTCGTGGCGGCCCGGTCCGCCGCGGTCGTGCCGGACCAGTTCGTCAAGGTGGCGACCCGGCTGGCGCTGCTCGGGCTGGTCGACTTCCCGGTGACCGAGAAGGTCACCCTGGTGCGCGAGAACATCGTCTGGCCGGCCCTGTACGACCTGGCCGACCAGGGCGCGCGGCTGGACGCGCTGCTGCGCGACGTGGCCGCCACCTGCCCGCCGGTGACCCGGATCGCGATCGCCGGGCCGGTCGCCGCGGGCACCGCGCGGACCTTTCCGGAGCGGCTCGAGGTGGCCCTGATCGCCCCGGACGGCACGGTCGGCGCCGAACAGTGCGACGAGATCGCCGCGCACCTGTCCCGGGCCCTGGGCAACGCCTGCCTGGTCACGGTGGCCGAGGACGAGCTCGCCGCCGCCGGAACCCTTTCCCCGCAAGGGTTCCGGATCGTCTAGACGTCCAGCGCGCCCGGGTCCACGTCCAGCTCACGCAGCAGCCGCACCGCGCGGTTGCCGGGCTCGGCCAGCAGCCGGCGCAGCAGCTCGGTGGTGCCCACCGGGAAGTTCTTCAGCTGGGTGCGCAGCGGCACCGCGTCCTGGCCCAGGTCGGTGCTCTCGATCACGGCCTGCACCCGCACGTGGTCCAGCCCGGCGGCGGTCAGGATCTCCCCGGCCCGGGAGTCCTCCTTCGAGTCGTCGATCATGTGCGGGTAGAGCTGGGCCAGGGCGTGGGTGCGCAGGATGGCCAGCAGCAGGTCGTCGCTGCGGACCCGGCCGCCGTGCCGCTCGGCCAGGTCGCCGGCCTCGAGGCGGGCCCACAGGCTGGGGGCGTGCCCCGGGTTCTGGGGGAAGAAGCGCACGAAGAACGTGGTCCAGAACTGACCCAGGTCGCGCGGCCGGTACTTGCGGCGCCCGAGCAGGGCCTCGCGGGTGCTGCGCAGCTCGACGGGCACCGCGTCGGCCCGCTGCACCGGCTCACCGGCGAGCAGCGACCCGCGCAGTTCGGCCACGTCGACGCCCACCTCGGCCAGGTTCCGGCCGGCCCGTGAGCCCGGGTCCTGCAGGATGGCGGCCAGCAGGTCCACCGGGGAGCGCCGGTCGCCCGCCCCGGAGAGCGACGGCTGCTGCCGGCACCGCTCCAGCGCCTGCAGCATCGGTGTACTGAAACCGATCCGGGCCTCGTCGTCCCAGCGGTCGGGCACGGTGACCTCGGTGCGGCCGGGCTCCTGCTGGGCCGGGTCCTCGTCCTGGGCGGCGAAGTCGCGGATCACCACCGCGAAGGTGACCTCGTAGGGGGCCAGGAACTGCGCCACCCGCTCGTTCTTGAGCAGCGTGGAGAGCATCCGCAGGGTGTCGACGGCCGGGACCAGGGCGTAGAACGGGCCGAAGGCAGAGACGAGGGCGGGGTCGGCCGGGAACGGGGCAAGGTCCGTGGTCATGACCCGAGCCTGGCCCAGCGGCGGACCGGACCGCGTCGGTCGGCAGGCGTAATCCACAATGCGACGAAAGTGTCATACCCCCTGGCCCGGGCCGAGAAGTACGCTGGGCCGCCTGATGGGGACATTCGGGTATCTGGTGATCAGCGCGGCCAAGGCCGTGCGCCGGGCGAGCTGGCAGCGGCGCACCTACGAGGCCGGTCTGGCGCTGTTCTGCGGCCTGGGCACGGCGGTGATCCACCTCTCGCTCACCTACGACCCACCGCAGGACCCGCTGGCCGAGGCGATCGCCTACGCGGTGCTCGGCTTCGTACTCTCGGTGACCCTGATCCCGCTGCGGCTGGTGCGCCCGCTGAGCGCGCTGATGATCTGCGGTCTGCTGGCCATCCCGATGGGCGGGGTCAGCCTGGCCCTGGTGCCGCTCAGCGCCGCCGTCGGCTACCGGTCCTGGCAGGCCGTCCCGATCGTGGTCGCCTACCTGACCGTGCTGGTCGGCTGCGTCGGCGGCATCTACCGGGTCAGCGGCTTCCCCCTGCTCACCTCGTTCCTGCTGGGCCTGATGGAGTTCAGCTCCTTCGTGCTGCTGCCGGGGGCGGTCGCCGCCATGGTGGCCCAGCGCCGGCTGCTGCTGACCACGATGCACGAGCGCAATCAGCAACTGCACGCCGAGCGCAAGCTGGCGGTGGGGCAGGCCCAGACCCGCGAGCGCAACCGGATCGCCGCCGAACTGCACGACTCGCTGGGCCACCGGCTCACGCTGATCTCGCTCTACGCCGGCGGACTGGCCCAGGCACCCAAGTCCGCGATCGGCACCGAGGCGAGTACCCCGTCCTCAATCGAGAGTCCGGAACGCCAGCAGGCGCTGGCGCTGCTGCGCGACACCTCGGCCCAGGCGATGGGCGAGCTGCGGCAGATCCTGAAGATCCTGCACCAGGACGGCGACGGTGACGGCGGGGGCCGCTCGCTGGCCGAGGTGGAAGAGACGGTGGCCTCGGCGCGGGGCACCGGGACACGGGTCGACCTGGCCCGGATCGGCGATCCCCGGCCGCTGCCGCTGATGGCCGAGCACGCGGCCTACCGGGTCGTTCAGGAGGGCCTGACCAACGCGCTGAAGCACGCCGGAGGGGCCGCGATCCGGGTGGAGGTGCGCTACGACGAAGACGCGTTGTTCGTCGAGGTGCGCAACGGCCCGGGCCGCCCCTACGAGGGGCAGAGCACCGGACAGGGGCTGGCCGGCCTGGCCGAGCGAGTCCGGCTCGCCGGCGGGGTGCTGTCTTCGGGGCCCCTGGTGCCGCAGACCCCCGGCAGTCGGGAGACGCCGTCGGACAGCGGGTTCCGGATCGGCGCCATCCTGCCCTACCAGGCCGAGGTGCCGGCCGCCGCTCCGTCGGCCGAGGACGACTTCCCCCAGCAGATGGCCCGCAACTCCCGCCGGCAGCGGATCGGTGCGATCGCCGTGGTCTCGGCCATCGTGCTCTCGCTGGGCTCGTGCATCGGCTCGATCCTGGCCCCGGTGCCGCAGGAGACGGTGTCGCAGACCGACTTCGACGCGGTCCGGGTGGGCGACGCCGAGGGGCGGGTGCGCGACCGGCTTCCCGAGGCGCCCTGGTACCCGCAGACCGGCGCCGACGGGGAGAGCTGCGAGATCTTCGTCGCCGGCGACGACGTGGAACCGGTCGGCAGCAACATCGCCGAGGTCCAGTTCGAGTTCTGCTTCCTGGCCGGGAAGCTGGTGAGCAAGGACCTCTGGGAGATCCCGGACTGACACCCGGGTGAACTCCTGAGATTCCCGAGGCGCCCGAACGCAATTGGGCCAAGGGGAGGATTCAGCGATCCGGCGAGTGTTGATTACCCTTCATCGAATGGATCCGACGTCGCACGGAGCCCTGAGCCTCCGCGGTGCAGCCGGCTACCTGGTGCATGACCCGGTGCACGACCTCGACCGGGCCTGTGCCGGGCCGCTCGAGGCCTGGCGCGAGGCCACCGCCCGCTCCGACCGGGCGCTGGCGCTGGCGCAGGTCGGGCGGCACGAGGAGGCCGACGCCGACATGGCCGAGGCGCTCGCGGTCACGCCGAACAGCGCCTGGGCCCACCTGCGCCGGGCTCGCCTGCACCTGCTGCGCGGCGACGTCGCGGGGATGGGGACGGCGGTGCAGCGGGCCCTGGAGACCGGCGAGCCGCCGCTCACCGGTCCCCAACGGGCCATGGCCGAGGCCCTGCTGCGCCTCGGCTGATCACTCGCGGGGGCCGGCCCCCCGGCTGGACGCGGCCAGGCTGGCCACCGTGGTGATCACCAGCGTGCCGATGATGACGGTGAGCGAGAGCCAGATCGGGATCTCGCCGCCGAACGGGGCCCAGTCGGCCCAGTGGTACTCGTGCATGGCGTGCAGCACGAGCTTGACGCCGATGAAGGCCAGGATGAACGACAGGCCCAGCGACAGGTAGATCAGCTTCTGCAGCAGGCCGCCGATCAGGAAGTACAGCTGGCGCAGCCCCATCAGCGCGAAGACGTTCGCGGTGAAGACCAGGTACGGCTCCTGGGTCAGGCCGTAGATGGCCGGGATCGAGTCCAGGGCGAAGAGCAGGTCGGTGCTGCCCAGGGCGATGATCACGAACATCATCGGGGTGATGTAGCGGCGGCCGTCGCGCACCACGGTCAGGGACCGGCCCTCGAAGTTCTCGGTGGAGGGGAAGCGTCGGTTCACGAACCGGGTCAGCGCGTTGTCGGCGGCGTCCTTCTCCTCCTCGTCGCCGTGGGCACGGTAGTCCAGGACCAGTTTCCAGGCGGTGTAGACCAGGAACGCCCCGAAGATGAAGAACACCCAGGAGAACCGGCTGATCGCGGCGGCGCCGACGGCGATGAAGACGGCCCGGAAGATCAGCGCCAGGATGATGCCGACGGTGAGCGCGTACTGCTGCAGCTCCCGCGGCACGGCCAGCTTGGACATGATGATCAGGAAGATGAACAGGTTGTCCACCGACAGGCTGTACTCGGTCAGCCACCCGGCGAAGAACTCACCGGCGTAGCGGCCGCCCGCAGTGGCCCACACCCCCAGCCCGAAGACGACCGCGGCGGCCACCACGATGCCGACGAAGGTCCCGGCCTCCTTCATCGTCGGTTCGTGCACGTTGCGGCCGATCACGAACACGTCGACGGCCAGCACGGCGATCAGCACGACCGCGGTGATGGCCCAGGTGTAGAGGTGTACGTCCACGAACGGGTCGATCGGCAGACCGGGGGCCGCCCTGTACTACTTCCGGCGGACGGCTGCTCCGAAGGCGTCTGCGACCGATGGGCGACGCGGTGACCGGCCTGGAACAGCAGGATCGTGGCCATGACGACGACCCCGTTCCCCGGTACCGACGACTTCGACCACGTCTTCGCCTGGGCCTTCCTGTACACGGACGACGAGGACGAGGTCGTCTGCACGCATCACCTGCTGCGGGGGATGCGCCGCCTGCCGCGGGTGGCCGAGGTGCTCGACGCCTACGACATCACCGCCTCGGTGATCGAGCGGACGGTGCGGGCCGAGGCCCCGGAGCCCGGAGCGGTCGAGCGCATGCTGACCTGCACGGTGAAGCCCACGCGGTTCTCCGACGCCGCGGCCGCGGCCCTGGACCGGGCCCAGGCCCAGCCGTCGCTCGACGGGGGCGCCGAGCGCACCCCGGTCGACGTGCTGCTGGCGATGCTGGGCGACTCCCAGAGCCGGGCCGTGGGCGTGCTCACCGAGTGCGGCGCCGACATCGGCGAGGTGCGGAACGCCCTGCGCGAAGGATCGGTCCCGGTGCGCCACGAGCGACTGCCGGTCGACCTGCACCGCACCCGGGACGCACTGGTGGGCCGGGAGCTCTACCGGCCGCAGGGACGCGGGATGATGGGCTGGCTGCGCCGTTTCATCCTGAAGATGACCAACGACGACTTCGGCGCCGAGCCGGTGTTCTGGGTGCGACTGGAGGCCGACCGGCTGGCCGCCGCCCGCGGCCGGCGGATGGCCACGGACGACGTCCTGCTGGCGCTGCTCACCACCCATGAGGTGGCCCTGGCCTACCCCCACCTGGTGGGCAACGCCCAGCCCCGCTACCGCGGTGGGCAGGCCCTGCTGGCGGCCGGCGTCGACCACGACCGGGTGCGGGCCGTGATGGACTCGACCGACCTGGGCAAGGACGCGGTGCCGCTGCCCGCCTTCGGCGACTGGCCGAAGGACACCGGGCAGATCCTCGAGCGCCTGCTGTGCGTGCCCGGCAGCCGCAGTGCCCGCCTGCTCGCGGAGCTCGGGGTGTCGTCGGACCTCACCCCGGTGCCGTGCTGGGCTCCCTAGGGCCTAGTTCTGGACCAGGCCGAGCCGGTGCGCGATCAGCGCCGCCTGCACCCGGTTCTCGCAGCCCAGCTTGGTCAGCACCCGGCTGACGTGGGTCTTCACCGTGGCCTCGCTGATCCACAGCTGGGAGCTGATGGCCGCGTTGGACAGGCCCTGGGCGACCAGCACCAGCACCTCCCGCTCACGGGCGCTGAGCTCCTCCAGGCCCTTCTCGGCGAACTCGGGCAGCACGATGCCCGGCGCCGCGTCGGGGGTGGCGGTTCTCGCCGCCGCCGGTGTGCTCATCCCGTCGAGCAGCTGGCGGGTCACCGCGGGGGAGAGGAACGCGTCGCCGTTCGCGGCGGCCCGGATCGCCCGGGCCAGGTCGTCGGCGGCCGCGTCCTTCAGCAGGAATCCGGCCGCGCCGCCGGCCAGGGCCCGGGTGACGTAGTCGCTCTCGCCGAACGTGGTCAGGATGATGACCACCGCTTCGGGCCACGCCTGACGCAGCTTGACCAGCGCGGTCAGGCCGTCGGTGCCGGGCATCTGGACGTCCATCAGCACCACGTCGGGGCGGTGGCGCAGCGCCTCGGTGATCGCCTCGGCGCCGTCGCCGGCCTCCCAGAGCACGTCGATGCCCTCGACCATCGACAGCACGAACCGGATCCCGCCACGCACCAGCGCGTCGTCGTCGGCGATGAGCACCCGGATCGGCCCCTGCGGGTCCGTGGGCTCGGGGGTCGGCTGGCTCATGGGAAAAGCTCCTCTTCCACTTTCCGCTTGCTGACCAGGATCTCGTCCCGGAAGCAGAGTTCGTAGTTGATCGTGGTGTTCTCGTCGTCGGTGTTCTCGAGCCCGTCGCCGGAGTAGGTCCGGCAGATCTCGCCGTTCTCCTTGGTGCGCTGCGACATCGGCTCGTCCGGCAGGAGGTGGCGCAGCCGCTCCATGTCGTCGCCCTTGCGCATCGAGCGGAACGCGCCCTGGTCGACCGGCTCGTCCACGCCGACCACCACGATCGAGGCGACGCACGAGGACATCGCGACCAGGACGGTCACCCCCACCCCGACCAGGCCGATCTTCTGCCGGCGGCTGGTGCGCCGGATCTCCTGCCGGAAGTCACCGGTGACAACCGGTGTGGGATCGGGGATCTCGGCGTCGTAGGGGAGCACCGCGCCGAGCCGGAACTCACCCGTCTCGAGCCGGCTGTGCGAGAGCACGCCACCGGCCAGGCGGACCCGCTCGGTGAGCCCGTGCAGCCCCTGCCCGGTGCTCTGCCCCTCGTAGGGCAGGCCGGGACGGTTGCGGACCTCGATGAACAGGGCCTCGTCGTCGTAGCGCACCTCGACCCGGACCGGCGCCCCCCGAGCGTGTTTCAGGGCGTTGGTGATGCCCTCCTGGACGACCCGGTAGGCGGCGTGCTCGGCCAGCATCGGCAGCGGACGGGGGTGGCCCAGACGCACCAGCTCGATCGCGGTGCCGGTCTGCCGGGCCGCCTCGACCGTCTGCTCGACCTCCTGCATCGAGCGGCCCGCGCCCTCGGCCGGCCCGTCCTGGTGCAGAACCTTGAGGATCTGCCGCAGTTCGCCCATCGCCTGGGCCGAGGTGTCGCGCAGCAGGCCGAGGGCCTGCTGGCGTTCCGGGCTCTCAATTGCGGACGGGGTGCTCGCCTGGGCGCTCAGGGCGGGCTTGGGTGCCTGGGCCAGTCCGCCGGCGTAGAGCGAGATCAGCGTGAGCCGGTGGCCCAGCGAGTCGTGCAGTTCGGCGGCGATCCGGTTGCGCTCGCGCGACTGGGCCTGCCCGGCCACCACCAGCTGCTGCTCGTGCAGCTCGATGTTGCGCTGGTTCATCGTCATCACCAGCAGCCGGCGCTGGGCCAGGATGGCCGCGATCGCGCCGGGCAGGATGCTCAGGAAGCAGAACAGCACGATCGCGATCAGGATGTTGAAGACCGGGTTGCCGGCCTCCTGGACGAACAGCCCGGCGGTGCAGGCGATCAGGGACACGAGGTAGCCGAAGGTGACCGCCAGTGCCTTCTTTGCCCGGTAGCCCACCGAGAATGACAGCACGCTCACGATCAGTGAGCTGCCGCCACCCGGAATGCTGATCAGCGAGCCGAGAACCAGCGCGGTGACCGGAAGGACCAGCCGCAGCGGGGTCAGCACGAGCGAGGCCAGACCGGTGAACAGGGCGGTCGCGATCTGCAGACCGTCCGACGTCCAGGGCATCAGGCCGACCACCGACCAGGCGGTGGTGAGCGCGCAGAACAGCGCCAGGCAGCACTCGAAGACCACCCGGCCGCGGCCGGCGGTACGAACCGCTCGCCACCAGGTGGTCACTGATCGGATCAGGGTCGGCATCAGGTGAACAGCCTAGTGGGCAGGCCGGGAAAGTTGGGCCAGGTCACATTTCGCCGTTCGCTGTGTCCGGCTTCGCCGGTTCTGTCACAGTGCTTCTCGCACTCGGGGAAACATCTGGAACCATGGAGGGTCCCAAAACCATGTCGCTGAAGAAGAGCCGGCGTCTGATCACGGCGGCGGCGGTCGCCGTCGGTGTTCTCGCGGTGGGTGGGGCCGCGCTGGTCTTCACCAACTCCGCGAGCGCGCAGGAGCCCACCGCCACGGTCTCGTTCGTCGACGGCAAGCTGAACTTCCAGGCGCTGCCGGGCCAGGTCAACAACCTGGTCGTGACCAAGGGTGAGACGTTCTACGAGGACGAGGGCCCCTACGGCAGTTCGGCGTACACCTACACGATCGACGACGACGTGGTCATCGAGGCGGTCGGCGACAGTGGTGTCTGCAAGCACCGGGAGGAGACCGACCGGACCCGCCTGGTCTGCTACTGGCGGATGCAGCACGGCAAGAACCCGGGCACGGTCACCGACTTCCGGCTCGGCGACCAGAACGACTCGGTGAAGTTCACGGTCAGCACCGACGACGCCTACCAGAACGACCTGTTCCACCTCGGCGCCGGTGACGACCAGTACGACAGCGCGGGCAGTGAGGACGGCAGCATCGTCCAGGGCGGGGCCGGCTCCGACACGATCAAGGGCGGCGTCCAGATCGGCGACCAGGCCCGTATCGAGGGCGGGTCGGGCAACGACTTCCTGTATGTGCGCGGCGAGGGTGGCCGGGCCTGGGGCAACGCCGGCTTCGACTTCCTGCGGGGCTACGGCAGCAAGCAGTACCTGTACGGCGGCGCCGGGATCGACACCCTCGAGGGCGGGCTCGGGAACGACGAGCTCCACGGCGGCCCGGACAAGGACCGGCTCAGCGGCCAGCGGGGCAACGACAAGCTCTGGGGCAACGGTGGCGACGACAGCCTGGCCGGTGGCCCGGGCGACGACACGCTGAACGGCGGCCTGGGCAAGGACAAGTTCTTCGACAAGGTGGGCAAGAACACGATCAAGCAGTAGTTCTCGCCGAATGGTGTGGCCCCCTGGTCGAAGGACCAGGGGGCCACAGCTGTTCTAGCGGCGGAGGACCCGGACCCCGCCGGCCGGGATCTTGGCGCTGTCCGAGACATTTTCACCGGTCAGCAGGTCGCTGCCGGCCACCGGCAGGTCGACCGGGGTGGCGGCGTGGTTGATCGCGAAAACGTACTCCGCGCCCTCGTTCCCGTGCCGGGACACCAGCTCCAGGTCCCAGGGCAGTTCGCGCTGCACCGAGACACCGGCCAGCTTCAGCACCGGGTCGAGCACGCCGGTCAGCGTCTCATGGTCCAGAACGGTCGAAACGTAGGTTGCGGTGCCGCTGCCCAGGGTGCGGCGGGTGACCGCGGCCTTCCCTGCGGCCGGGCCGTCCAGGTACTCCACCACCGTCTCGGCCTCGAGCGGGAGCAGGTCCTCGGTCCAGATGCTGCCCCTGAGGTCGCCGCTCAGCGTGACCTGGCCGTCGGCCGGCAGCGGCAGCACCTCTTCCACGCTGACCTGCAGCAGGTCTCGCACCGCGCCGTTCCAGCCGCCCTCGTGCACCGCGTCGTCCTGGTCGACCACGCCGGAGAACGGGCCGACCACCAGGTGCCCGCCGCCCTCCACGTAGGCCGTCAGGTTGGCCACCGCCTCGGCCGTGAGCAGGTACGAGGCCGGGGCGAGCACCACCTGGTACGCGCTGAGGTCGGCCGTGGGGTGGGCGAAGTCGACCGTGACCTTGTCGCGCCAGAGCCGCTCGTAGTACTCGCGTACCTGCTGGCGTGGGAAAAGGTCCACGGTGGGCCGCCAGTCGAGGTCCTGGGCCCACAGCGACTCCCAGTCCCAGAGGATCGCGGCCTGGGCCTTCACCTGCGAACCCCGCACCGCGTCGAGGCCCTGGAGGTCGGCGCCGAGCTGGACGATCTCCTGGAACACCCGGCTGTTGGCGCCGGCGTGCGGAAGCATGGCCGAATGGAACTTCTCGGCGCCCCGCCGGGAGGCCCGCCACTGGAAGAACAGGATGGCGTCGGCCCCGCGGGCCAGGTGGCTCAGCGAGTTCCGGGCCATCTCGCCGGGCGCCTTGGCCAGGTTGCGCGGCTGCCAGTTCACCGCCGAGGAGGAGTGCTCCATCAGGATCCACGGACGTCCGCCCGCCAGTGAGCGGGTCAGGTCGGCGTCCAGCGCCAGACCCACCTGGCTGCGCGGGTCGGCCGCGGTCAGGTAGTGGTCGTTGGCCACCACGTCGACCTCGCGCGACCACTTCCACAGGTCCATCGACGGGCAGTTGGTGGCCATGAAGTTGGTGGTCACCGGGATGCCGGGCGAGAGTTCGTGCAGCACGTCGCGCTCGCGGGTGAAGCAGCCGAGCAGTTCTTCGTTGGAGAACCGGGCGAAGTCCAGCCGGTGCGCGGGGTTCGAGGTGGTGGCCGACTGGGCCGGCACGCCCACCTGTGCCCACTCGCCGTAGGTCTGGCCCCAGAAGGCCGTGCCCCAGGCGTGGTTCAGCGCCTCCAGGGTCTGGTACCGGGCCTGCAGCCATTCACGGAAGGCGGCCGCGCTCACCTCGCAGTAGCACTCGGACACGGGCGCGCCGTACTCGTTGTGCACGTGCCAGAGCGAAAGGGCCGGGTGGTCGCCGTAACGACTGGCCAGCTCGGTGGTGATCCGCACCGCGGCCTCGGCGTACTCGGGGGACGAGGGGCAGCAGATGCCGCGGGAGGCGGTGGCCAGCACCGTGCCGTCGCGCATCACCGGGCGCACGTGCGGGTTCTGCTGCCAGAACCACTGCGGCGGAACGACGGTGGGAGTGCCCAGGTCGACCCGGATGCCGGCGCCGTGCAGGCCCTCGATCACCCGGTCGAGCCAGCCGAAGTCGAACTCGCCCGGCCGCGGTTCCAGCAGGCCCCAGGAGAAGATGCCGATGCTGACCAGGTTCACGCCCGCCCGGCGCATCAGCTCCAGGTCCTCGGCCCAGACCTCTTCCGGCCACTGCTCGGGGTTGTAGTCCCCGCCGAAACTCAGCGACCGCACCCCGGGCAGCCAGCCCTCCGTGAGCAGGCTCTGGTTGCTCATGAACTCACCCTCATTCGCAGACGACACGCGTCGACGTGCGGCGATGCAGGCCGTCGGGACTGTTCGTCGGCGCGTCGTCGCACGGCGCCGACCAGACCGGTCGACGAGACGTGTGTGCACGGTCCCATGAATTTGCGCTGAGGCAAAGCCCCAGGTGGTGAGCATGCGTGCGACCAATTCGTGACCTGACGAAACGTTGACACCGGCGTTTTTCAATGTCACGTTGTGACCGGTCACACGCGGCGCCGCACGACCGGCCGCCGCCCGCTTCAACGACGAAGCTGATGCTTCGCAAGGAGGACGTCATGCGGCGAACGCTGCGCGGCAGTCTGGTCACCCTCACCCTTTCCGCCCTGCTGCTGAGCGCCTGCGGCGGGTCCTCGGACTCCGACGCCGACAGCCAGACCGGTGACGCGCCCCGCAAGCCCGGCGAGAAGGTCGAGCTGAACTTCTGGTCGTGGGCGCCGGAGATGGACAAGACCGTCGAGGTCTTCAACCAGGCGCACCCCGACATCCACGTCACCGTCAACAAGCAGGACGGCGGCGACCCCGCGGTCACCAAGCTGCTCACCGCGATCAAGGCCGGCAGCGGCGCGCCCGACGTGATGCAGGCCGAGTACCAGGCGATCCCGACCATGGTGGGCGCCGGCGCCCTGGCCGACATCAAGGGCCAGCTGGGCGACGACGTGAAGGGTCACTTCGCCGAAGGCACCTGGAACGCGGTCACTCTGGGCACCGACGCGGTCTACGCGGTGCCCCAGGACGCCGCCCCGCTGATGTTCTACTACCGCGCCGACGTGTTCGAGAAGCTGGGCCTTGAGGTGCCCAAGACCTGGGACGAGTACGCCGAGGCGGCGCGGAAGATCAACGAGGACGACCCGAAGAAGTTCCTCGGTACCTTCTCGGCCAACGACGCCGGCCTGTTCGCCGGTCTCACCCAGCAGGCCGGGGCCAGCTGGTGGGGCATCGACGGTGACGCCTGGAGCGTCGCGATCGACTCCGAGCCCTCGAAGAAGGTCGCCCAGTACTGGGGCGGTCTGGTCGAGGAGGGCGTCATCGACAACACCCCGATGTACACCCCGGCCTGGAACGCCGCCCTGAACGACGGTTCTCAGGTGGGCTGGGTCAGTGCGGTCTGGGCGCCGGGCGTGCTGGCCGGCAACGCCGCCGACACCGAGGGCAAGTGGAAGGTCGCCCCGATCCCGCAGTGGAGCGCGGGCGAGAACGTCACCGGCGCCTGGGGCGGTTCGGCCACGGCGGTCACCTCCCAGTCCGAGAACAAGGCCGCTGCCGCCGAGTTCGCCACCTGGCTGAACACCAGCCCGGAGGGGGTCAAGGCGCTCGCCAGCATCAGCAACGTCTACCCGGCCGACACCGTCAACTCGGGCGCCGCGCTGACCGAGCCGCCGGCGTTCTTCAAGAGCCAGGCCGACTTCTACGACATCGCCGGTTCGGTGGCGGGCACCGTGAACAGCTTCACCTACGGCCCGAACACCAACGTCGCCTACAGCGCCTTCAACGACGCCTTCGGCAAGGCGGCCACCGCGAAGAAGGCCAGTTCCTTCGCCGAGGCGCTGACCACCATGCAGACCCAGACGCTGGACGACCTCAAGGCCAACGGGTTCAACGTCAAGTAAGAACCCGGTCGGCACAGTCCCGGGCCCGATGAGCAGGAGTCGACGATGACCAGCGTGACCAACGACCGCACGAGCGTGGTACCCGAACGGGTTCCCGACCCACCGCCCGGCCGGCGGCGGATCCGGGTCCCCCGGGCCCCGTACGTGTTCATGCTGCCCGCCGTCGCCCTGTTCGTGTTCTCGATCGCCGTCCCCATCCTGTACACGGCTTATCTCAGCCTGCGTACGGTGAAGGTCGAGGGTCTGGGACTCGGGCCCGGGGCCCGCACCGAGGTCTGGGGCGGGCTGTCCAACTACGGCCGCACCCTCTCCGACCCGGACTTCCTGTCCAGCGTGCTGCGGGTGCTCGGCTACGGCCTGGTCGTGATCCCGGTGATGCTCGGCCTGGCCCTGCTCTTCGCCCTGCTGCTGGACTCGGTGCGGGTGCGGGCCCGGCGCTTCGCCCGCCTGGTCATCTTCATGCCCTACGCGGTTCCGGCGGTGATCTCCTCGCTGCTGTGGGGCTTCCTCTACCTGCCGGCGGTCAGCCCCTTCAACTACGCCGCCGAGCAGGTGGACCTCACCCTGCCCGAGCCGATGGCGCCCGGCCTGGTGCTGTTCGCGATCGCCAACATCGCGGTCTGGGGCGGCGTCGGCTTCAACATGATCGTGCTCTACACCGCACTGCGCTCGATCCCCTCCGAGCTGTACGAGGCGGCCCGGATCGACGGCTGTTCCGAGCTGCAGATCGCCTGGCGGATCAAGGTCCCGATCATCGTCCCCTCGCTGATCATGACCTCGGTCTTCGGGATGATCACCACCCTGCAGGTGTTCGCCGAGCCCACCGTGCTGCGCCCGCTGACCAACAACATCTCCACCAGCTGGAGCCCGTTGATGATGATCTACCGGGACGCGTTCACCCGTAACGACATCTACGCCGCCTCGGCCACCTCGGTGGTGCTCGCCGTGGCCACGTTCGTGCTGTCCTTCGGCTTCCTGCGCCTGGTGCAGAAGCGAGCCTTCGCCCAGGAGGAGAACCGATGAGCACCGTCACCCTGGCGGGTACCCCGAAACCCCGTACCGCCCAGCAGAGGCCGAGTGTGTTCGGCACCGGCATCCTGGTGGTCGGCGCGATCTACTGCCTGATCCCGGTGGTCTGGGTGCTGATGGCCTCCAGCAAGGCCTCCAACGAGCTGTTCTCCACCTTCACCTACGCCCCCGGCGGCAGCCTGTTCAGCAACATCGCCGACCTGACGGCCTACCGCGACGGGCTGTTCTGGCGCTGGATGGCCAACACCGCGCTGTACGCCGGGGTCGGTGCCGCGCTCTCCACCCTGGTCTCGGCGATGGCCGGCTACGCGATGGCCAAGTACCGCTTCCCCGGCCGCGCCGCCCTGTTCAACATCCTGCTGGCCGGCGTGCTGGTGCCCGGCGTGATCCTGGCCGTGCCGCAGTACCTGCTGTTCGCGAAACTCGGCCTGACGAACACCTACTGGGCCGTCCTGCTGCCCAGCATCATCAGCCCCTACGGCATCTACCTGGCGCGGATCTACGTGTCCGCCGCGGTGCCGGACGAGGTGATCGAGGCGGCCCGCACCGACGGCGCCAAGGACTGGCGGGTGTTCCGCTCGGTGGTGCTCCCGATGATGGTGCCCGGCCTGGTCACGGTGTTCCTGTTCCAGTTCGTGGCGATCTGGAACAACTTCCTGCTGCCCTACGTGATGCTCGGCGACGACAAGCTGTTCCCGGTCACCGTGGGCCTGTCCGGTCTGCTCAACCAGGGGGCCCAGCAGCCGGCCATGTACGCGCTGGTGATCCCGGGAGCGCTGCTGTCGATCCTGCCCCTGCTGGCGCTGTTCCTGTTGCTGCAGCGGTTCTGGCAGGTCGATCTGGCCGCCGGCGCCGTGAAGAGCTGAAGTAGCCTTCCGACGTGCAGCTCAGACCGGGCGACAAGCGCCCCACCATCCGCGACGTGGCCAGCGTCGCGGGGGTTTCCCGAGGCACCGTCTCGCGGTTCCTCAACGGGGGCGAGCGGGTCAGCCCGGAGGCGATGGACGCGGTGGCCCGGGCGATCGCCGAGACCGGGTACACCGCCAACCACGCCGCCCGGACCCTCGCCCTGGGCCGCTCCAACACGGTCGCCTTCCTGCTCAGCGAGCCCCAGCACATCCTGTTCGAGGACCCGACGTTCGCCCGCCTGATGAGCGGCTGCACCCGGGCCCTGGCCGAGCACGGCATCCTGCTCACCCTGGTCACCGCGGGCACCCCGGCCGACCGGGAGCGGGCGGTCGGCTACGTCTCGGCCCGGCACGTCGACGGGGTGCTGCTGGTCTCCAGCCACGCCGTCGACCCGGTGGCCGAGGAGCTCCTGGCCACCGGGGTACCGACGGTGGTGTGCGGGCGGTTCCCCGGCCTGGAGTCGCGGATCAGCATGGTCGGCGCCGACGACCTCGACGGTGGCCGGCAGATGACCAGCCACCTGATCGCCCGCGGCGCCCGCACCATCGCGCACATCACCGGGCAGATGGACACGCCCGGTGGGTTCCAGCGGCTGGAGGGTTACAAGCAGGCCCTGGTGGCGGCCGGGCTGCCGGTCCGCCCGGAACTCATCGTGCACGGCGACTACTCGCGGCTCAGCGGTGAGGCCGGGATGCGGGCCCTGCTGGAGCGGGTGCCCGATCTGGACGGGGTGTTCGTGGCCTCCGACCTGATGGCCGCCGGGGCCTGTGCGGTGCTGCGCGAGGCGGGCCGGCGCATTCCGCAGGACGTACGGGTGGGCGGGTTCGACGACGCGGGCGTGGCCGAGCACCTCGACCCGGGCCTGACCACCATGCGCCAGCCGTTCGAGCGGATCAGCCGGGAGATGGTGCGTCTGCTGCTGGGCCGGATCGAGGGCGAGGGAGCCGCCTCGATGTTCCTGCCCTCTACGCTGATCCAGCGCTCCTCCACCTGACTTCACCTGAACTCCCTGAGAACCGAGACTGCTGAACCGATGAGCACCACCCCGGGCCGGGCCCGCTTCGCCGTGGCCGTCCTCTTCTTCACCAACGGCGGGCTCTTCGCCAACCTGCTGCCGCGCTACCCCGAGATCAAGGAGGGGCTGGACCTTTCCAACGCGGCGTTCGGCAGCGCGGTGGCCGCCTACCCGCTGGGCGCGCTGGTGGCCGGGCTGAGTGCGGGTGTGCTGATCCAGCGGTTCCGCTCGTCCCGAGTCGCTATCGCGGCCACCCTGCTGGCCGCCGTCGGTTTCGTCGGGGCCGGGCTGGCTCCGGCCTGGGCCGCCCTGGCCGCCGCGCTGTTCCTGGCCGGGGCGATGGACTCGATCACCGATGTTGCCCAGAACTCGCACGGCCTGCGGGTTCAGCGCCTCTACGGGCGGTCCATCCTCAACTCCTTCCACGCGGTCTGGAGCGCAGGCGCGGTGCTGGGCGGTGCGATGGGCGCGGGACTGGCCGCTCTCGGCGTGCCGGTGACCACTCACATGGTCATCTCCGCGGTGGTGTTCGGTGCTCTGTCGGCCTCCTCCTACCGCTGGCTCCTTCCCGGGCCGGAACCGCGGGAGCAGGCGGAGGCCGTCGAGCCGGGCAGCGTGGTCAGGGGTGCCTGGACCCTGGCCCGGGTCGGAGTGCTGCTGGCACTGGTGACGATCGCGGCCGGGGGAGCGGTGGCCGAGGACTCGGGAGCCTCGTGGGCGGCCATCTACCTGTCCGACTCGCTCGGCGCCACCACCTTCGTCGCCGGCCTGGGCTTCATCGCCCTCCAGGGCCTGCAGTTCGTCGGCCGGATGCTCGGCGACCCGCTGGTCGACCGCTTCAGCCAGCGCCAGGTGGCCCGCGCCGGTGGGCTGATCGTCACCCTGGGCATGGGCGCGGCCCTGCTGGTGCCCACGATCCCCGGCACCATCGCCGGTTTCGGCCTGGCCGGTCTGGGCATCGCCACGCTGATCCCGGCGGCCATGCACGGCGCCGACGAGATCCCCGGCCTGCCGCCAGGAGTCGGCCTGACCGTGGTGAGCTGGCTGCTGCGGGTGGGCTTCCTGGTCGCGCCTCCGGTGGTCGGCGCGGTCGCCGACGCCACCTCGCTCCGTGTGGGGCTGATCGTGGTGCCCATCGCCGGGCTGCTTGTGATCGCCTTTTCTGGAGTGCTTTCCAGCTCCACTCAGGAGCGGACCTCCGACTCCACCGCCCAGCAGAGCGCGTAGCCCACGCAGACCACCGCGTGCAGCACCCACTGCCACAGCAGCAGCCCGGTGATCACGCCGATGATCCCCAGCCCGCCGAACGGCCGCCCGAGATCGACCGGCAGGGCCAGGAACAGGGTGAAGCCCTGCAGGAAGCCGGAGAGGAAGGCGGCCGTGACGACGGCCGAGATCCAGGCCGCCCGCCAGCTCGGCCGGCCCGGTGCGATCACCCGGTACATCCAGGCCAGCGGCGCCCAGAGGATCACCCAGATCAGGTTCAGGCTGAGGTACGAGGCGGCCAGGGCGCCGGCCACGCCGTTCTGGTTCACCAGGTGCTCCACCGTCGGGCTGATCATCAGCAGGGCCACCAGCATCAGCGGCGCCAGGCCGACCAGCGGCAGGGTGAGCAACCGGGCCCGCAGCGAGGGCGGGGGAGCGGCCCGGTGCTTCTCCGGCACCAGCCGGACCAGCGCCTTGCTCAGCCCGCGGCCGTAGGCCGAGGCCATGAACACTGCGAACAGCACCGGCAGCAGCGACAGGGACAGGCCCGCCCCGAACAGCGCGTCCACCCAGCCGTCAGCGCCCTGCTCGTCCGGGATGGCGGCGGCCAGGCTGGCCCCGTAGTCGGCGATCCGCTCGCGGCCGAACATCAGCCCGGCCGCGGCGATCGCCACCAGGAAGGCGGGGATCGCGGCCAGGGTGCCGTACAGCGCGGCCCCGGCCGACAGTAGGGCCGTGTCCGTCTTCACCAGCCCGGCCCGGGTTCCCGACAGCACTCTGGTCACGGCTGACCGGGTCCGCGACCACCTGTTCTGCACCCGCACAGCATCACCTACCCGCTCAAGATCGGCAGCTCAGCCCCGTCGCGGGTCGGCGATCTCCCAGGTGATCGTGGGCGCCGGGCCGGTCCCCGGCCCGAGCGCGGCCTGCGCGCACAGCCGGCCCTGCTCACGCAGCGGGTTGGTGACCGACACGATGCCCGCCTCAAGAGCTTTTACGGACGCGTCCCAGCCAGTGACGACGGCGTCGTCACCGGCCGCTTCCCGGGCTCCCAGAGCCAGTTCGTCACTCATCGCGAGAATGACCGGAGACGAGCCGGAAAGCCGCTCGAGGACGTCCTCAATCGCGTTCCGGCCCTGAAGGCGGTGGTTCTGGGCGACCACGGCGACCAGGGTGTCGGACCAGCGCTCGCCGAGTGCGTCGCGATACCCGGCGAGCCGGTTGCGGGTGACCGGAAAAGGGATGTCCGACGGTAGTTCCCGGGCCGGGACCAAGGACGGCTCGCGGGTGCGGTCGAGCGGGAAACTGAGAACGACGGGAGTGCGCCCGTCTTCCAGTACGGCTCCGGCCAGGGCGGCCGCCGCCTGCCGGTCGTCGGGCGAGACGGCCGTGATGCCAGGGTGTTCCGGCCCACCCTGGATCGCCGCGGGACGGCCGCTGCCGGCCACCGCGGGCAGCACCGGGTCGTCGTCGCTCGTGGTCCACAGCACATACGCGTCGACCGCGGCGGCGAGAACCCGGTCCACGTCGCCGGCATCGCCGCGGGTGGGGATCAGCACCATGCCCAGCCCCTCCTCGACGCACACCTCGGCCACCCCGGCCAGGAACTGTGCGGCCTGCGGATCGTCGAAGGCGTAGGAGAGGTGCTCGCCGAGAACCACCCCGAGCTGGCCGGTGCGGCCCGAGCGCAGGGCCCGGGCGGTGCTGTCGGGGCGCCGGTAGCCGAGCCTCTCGGCAGCCTCGAGCACCCGGTGCCGGGTGGCCTCGGCCACCCGCGAGGGCTGGTTGAAGGTGTACGACACGGTCATCACGCCCACCCCGGCCGCGGCGGCCACGTCCTTGACGGTGGGGCGTCGGCTCCCGGTCCCGGGTCGCCCGGATTGGCCTGGCACGACCCCACCCTAGCTGTGTAACGTTACACAGATGAACTCGTCGCGACCGCACCCCAGCGCTCTCGCCGCGTACGCAGCCTTCGCCGGGATGGGCGTCTTCTGGGGCACCTGGGGCGCCGCCCTGCCCGCCCTGCGCACCCAGGCCGGGCTGACGGAGGGGCAGTTGGGCCGATCCCTGCTCTTCGTCGGCGTCGGTGCCCTCCCGGCCATGTTCCTCACCGGCCGGCTCACCGATCGTCTGGGCCTGCGCCTCACCGCCGTGCTGCTCGGCCTGCTGGGGGCCAGTGGTGTGGTGGTCGCGCTGGCGGCACAGGGGTTCGCCTGGGTCGTCGCCGGGATGCTGCTGGTGGGAGCCACCTCGGGGGCGACCGACGTGGCCATCAACACCCTGGCCGGCCAGGTCGAGCACCGCACGGCCCGCCCCCTGGTCACCCGCGCCCACGGAACCTTCTCGCTGGCGGTGGTCGGGTCCAGCCTCAGCGCCGGGGCCCTGCTCGGCGGCCCGGGCCTGACTGGCACGTTCACCGTCGCCCTGCTGGCCATCCTGCTGTTCAGCGCTCTGGTCTGGCGGGGCACCTCGTTCACCGGCGTCACCCCTGGGCCCGCACCGCGCCCTTCGTCTTCCCCGGGCCTGACCGCCCCCCTGCTCGCCCTCGGCCTGATCGGCGCCCTCGCCTACGCCACCGAGAACGCCCACCAGAGCTGGGGCGCCGTGTTCATCACCGAGTCGTTCGCTGCCTCACCCCAGCTTGCCGCCACCGCGCCGGCCACCTTCGCCGCCGCCGCAGCCCTGGCCCGCCTCATCCTGGCCCCGCTGTCCCGCAGCCATCCGGTGCAGCTCCTGATCGCCGGGGGAGCCGCAGCCACCGTGGGCACCGTCGTGCTCGCCACCGCCCCCAATGTGCCCGTGGCGCTGCTGGGCCTGGCCGTCGCCGCCCTGGGCACCGCAACCCTCTTCCCCACCCTGATCAGCTACGGCCTGCGCACCGTCGACCCCGCCCGCCGCGGGCGCGCCACCTCGGCCGTGGCCACCACCGCCTACCTGGGCTTCCTGCTCGGCCCCGGCTACGTGGGCCTGCTCGCCGACGCCTCCGGCCTGCGCACCGCCCTGCTCGGCATCGCCGCCCTGGCCCTGATCTTCACCGCGCTCGCCGCCCCCGCGAGCCGTTGGGCCGGTGCCCGGCCCGGTGCGGCGCCCTAGGCAAAGGGGTCACTGTCGTCTCGGGGATCCCGCTGCGGGGAGCGGTGCGCGCCCGGCTCCGAGGAGGCGCCCGAAGGGCCGCGGACCGGACGCGCACCTGCACCACGCCCGCGACGGAGGGAATGTCGGCGGGGTGGTGCCTTCCGACCGCGGCGCCGTTGGTGGGCGGCGCGCGCGGTGGGTCTGGAGCGTGCCCGCCGATCCCCTGCCTGTGTCAGGCGCCCCGTTGCGGGGATCGGCGGGTCACGTCACCCGTTCCTCCAGTTAGCCCGCTCCGGCGGCGGATTCCCATTGGTACGAAGCGGACATCGGCCTTGTCTTCTTGATCCGGGCGTCGTCGTGGATCAACGGTGAGTCATGAGTGCAGGTCGGTGGCCCGGTGAGGCCCGAGCGAAAAAAGTTTTCGCTGCGGGGGCAACCTTTCGGGCCCGGCGACGGACTTAGGGGGCGTCAGAAGCGCGGGGCGCCGGTGGTGCCCGATGGTCTCCCAGCCCGTTCAGGGCGGGCCGGGAAACCGCTCGGGCCTGTTCAGGGCAGGCCCGCCGAGCGACGCCGGTCGGGACCGTTCAGGGCGGACCCGGCCGGCTCACCGGCCCCGCGCGGCGAATCCTCCGTGAGGACTCCCGAGGTCACTTGACGGCCTCGGGCCCTCGCGGTCCTCTGCCCGGAAAGGTAACCGCATGAAAAGCCCCACGCGCGGTGGTCTGAAGCGTACGTTCACCGGCCGTCGCCGCCTCTGGAGCGGTCTGATCGCCGGTGTCGCGCTGGCCGCGGTGGCCGGTTCGGTCGCCACTGCCGCCAACTCGACGTCCTCGTCCTCGTCGGCCACGGTGAAGAGCGCGGCCGCGGCCGCGACGCCGAAGGCGCTGAGCACGACCTGGCCGACGCCCACCGGCACCACCAACCTGACCAAGACGCAGCCCGTCAGTGGCACTTTCGACGGTAAGGGCAAGCGGTTCCAGGGCTGGGGCGGCGACCAGGGCGAGAGCCAGGACCCGCTGTTCAAGGTGGCCGACGGCGGCACGGTGAAGAACGTCATCATCGGTGCCAAGGCCGGCGACGGCATCCACTGCGAGGGCACCTGCACGCTGTCCAACGTGTGGTGGGAGGACGTGGGCGAGGACGCCGCCACCCAGAAGGGCAAGAAGTCCGGTCAGGTCATGACCATCACCGGTGGTGGCGCGAAGAAGGCCAGCGACAAGGTCTTCCAGCACAACGGCACCGGCAAGCTGGTGATCAAGGACTTCGTGGTCCAGGACTTCGGCAAGCTGTACCGCTCCTGCGGCAACTGCTCGACCCAGTACCAGCGCTCGGTCGAGCTGGACAACATCCTGGTGGTGGAGCCCGGCAAGTCGCTGGTCGGGATCAACACCAACTACAAGGACACGGCCACGTTCAAGAACGTGCGCCTGTACGACAAGAACAAGAAGATCTCGATCTGCGACAAGTTCACCGGCAACAGCAGTGGCAAGGAGCCGAAGAAGACCGGCTCCGGGGCCGACGGTACGTACTGCAAGTACTCGTCCTCGGACATCACCTACAAGTAGGTCTTCCGGCGTCAAGGCCGGTCCCGCCCTCTATCCGGGGGCTGGACCGGCCTTTCGCGGTTCCGGGCCGGCGGCGCCGAGCAGCCGGTGCCCGAGTTCGCGGGCCCGGTCGGCCAGACCGGGCGGCTCCAGGACCTCGAAGGCGTGGCCGAGCAGCAGCACGTGCGCCAGCACGGTGTCGAGATGGGCTGCGCCGCTGGACACCTCGCAGCTGGATGCGTCCATCTCCACCACCGCGGCGGTGGAGGGCGGGATCTGATTGCGGACGACGGTGGCGGGGGAGTGCACTCGGAACCTCGCCTGTTGGGGGTAGACCCTTGTGGTCACTGCCTCCTGGACGTAGCGCGCGGCATCGGGTGCCGGGCGCGGGGTGAAACGCCAGGTGCGGGCGTGCACCTCGGACATGCGGTCGAGCCGGAAGGTGCGCCAGTCGTCGCGGTCGAGGTCGAAGGCGAACAGGTACCAGCGCCGGTCGGAGGCCACCAGGCGGTACGGCTCCACCCGCCGCTGCTGCGACACCGGCTCGGGAGCGCCGGTGCGGTAGCCGAATCCGGCCTCGACCTGGTCGCGGCAGGCCCGGGCCAGGGTCAGCAGCGCCTCCGGATCGAGCGGGGTCCGGCCGCCGCCGAACGACTCGACCGCCTCGGAAAGGGCGCGCACCTCCTGGCGCAGCCGGGCGGGCAGCACCTGGTCGAGCTTGCTCAGGGCGCGCAGGGTGGCGTCGGTCGCGTCCGGATTGGCCTGCGCGGTGGACGACGGCCCGCCTATCCAGCCGGCCCCGGCCAGCAGGGCCACCGCCGTGGCGATCGCCTCTTCGTCGTCGAGCAGGAGCGGCGGCAGTTCCTGACCGGGCCCCAGCCGGTAGCCGCCACCGGCCCCCGGGCCGGCCTGCACCGGATAGCCCAGGGCCCTCAGCCGGTCCACGTCGCGCCGCACCGTGCGCGACGTCACCGCCAGGCGCTCGGCCAACTCGGGGCCCGTCCACACCTGACGTTGCTGCAGCAGGCCGAGCAGCGTCAGCACCCGCTCGGTCGTCCGCAGATCCTGACCACCACCCTGGCCGACGTGGGCGCCCGAGGCGCTACCGACGTCCTCAATCGGTGCCCTACTGGACGCTGCGCCCGAGTGCGGCCGGTCGTTCGGCATCGATGCACCTAGCCCTTCTGGTCGGCCGACTTCACCCCCACTCTCGCATCCATTGCGGACCGACCCTGTCCGCATAGCCTGGCAGGCTGCCTCTCATGGACACACTGAACTGGAACGAAGTCCTGATCGAGCAGTGGGAACACCACTGGAACACCCAATTGCGAGACCGGCTGGAGGGTCTGACCGACGAGGAGTACCTCTGGGCCCCGGTCGCGGACGCCTGGAACGTCCGGGTCCGCAGTGATCTGACCACGCAGTTCGGGACCGGCGCGCACACCATCGACTTCGCCTTCCCGCAGCCCGAACCCGCCCCCTTCACCACGATCGCCTGGCGGCTGGGGCACGTGATCGTCGGGGTGCTGGCGATGCGCAATGCCGCTCATTTCGGTTTCGAGGCAGCCGATTACGAGACCTGGGAGTACGCCGGAGACGCCAGAACGGCTCTGACGCAACTGGAAACGCAGCTCGACCGCTGGCTGACCGGTCTGAAGGGGCTCAGTGAAGCCGATCTGGCGGTTCCGGTGGGCCCGAAGGAACCCGCCTATCCCGACCGGCCGATGGCCGACCTGGTGCTGCACATCAACCGGGAACTGATCCATCATCTGTCCGAGGTCTGCCTTCTGCGGGACCTCTACGTGCACACCCGACCCGAGAACGGAGCCTCGCGATGAGCCGCGGATTCCAGGTCACGATCGACGCCCACGACCCGGCCGGGCTCTCCCGGTTCTGGTCCGAGGTGCTCGGCTACGTCATCCCCGGCCCGCCCGGAGTCGCGCCGGCCGAGGGGGCCGACCCGCTCGAGGCCTGGCAGGAGTTCCTGGCCGGCATCGGGGTGCCGGCGGATCAGCGCAACACCCGCTCGGCCGTGGAAGACCCGCAGGGCCAGGGGCCGCGGGTGTTCTTCCAGCAGGTGCCCGAGAGCAAGACGGTCAAGAACCGGGTGCACCTGGACGTGCGGGTGGCGCCCGAACTGCGGGGGGAGGAACGGATGGCCGCGCTCGAGAAGGAGTGCGACCGGCTCAGCGGCCTGGGCGCGCGCCGGGTGCAGCGGGTGGAGCCGGAACCGCCGATGGGCTTCGGGCACATCGTGATGGCCGACCCGGAGGGCAACGAGTTCTGCCTCGACTGAGGTGTTCGAGAGGCGCAGAACGGGACAAGACCGCAGGATGGGCGCGGAGCGGGCACGACCGCTCCGGGTCCGTCCGAGCGAGCGCGGGAGCAACCTGGCGTGTCCATGACATCCTCCGACGTAACCACCCGGGTGCCCACCCGGCGCCTGTTCACCTCGGTCGGTCTGTGCGTGCTGCTGTCCCTGCCCGCCGTGGTCGTGCGGTTCTCGGGCCTGCACGTCGAGCCGGTGGTGGCGATGCTGGTGTTCGGGGCCGCGGTCTTCGCCGCCTCGTTCGTGCTGGCCTGGGCGGCCGAGGCGGCCCAGGTGGACATCTCCGGGGGCCTGGCGATCGCCATCCTGGCCCTGATCGCGGTGCTGCCCGAGTACGCGGTCGACCTGTACTACGCGTACACGGCGGGCAGTAATCCCGACTACGTGCAGTACGCGGCGGCGAACATGACCGGCTCGAACCGGTTGCTGCTCGGGCTGGGCTGGCCCGTGGTGGTGCTGGTCGGCCTGTGGGGTCTGGGCCGGGTGCACGACCGGCGCGGGCACGTGCTGCCGCTCGACGCGGGCAACCGTCTGGAGCTCGGATTCCTGCTGTTCGCGGGCATCTTCGCGTTCATCATGCCGCTCACCGCGCAGATCCACGTGTGGATGGGCGGGCTGCTGTTCATCTGGTTCGGCTACTACGCCTACCGGCTCAGCCGCGGCCCGGTCGAGGAGCCGAAGCTGCGCGGCACGTCGGCGGTGATCGGGGCACTGCCCACCACCACCCGGCGCTGGACGCTGGTGGCGCTGTTCGTGTTCGCGGCGGCGGTGGTGCTGATCGCCGCCGAGCCGTTCGCCCACAGCCTGGTGGAGGGCGGCGAGGACCTCGGGATCGACGAGTTCCTGCTGGTGCAGTGGGTGGCGCCGCTGGCCTCGGAGGCCCCGGAGTTCATCATCGCGATCATGTTCGCCGCGCGGGGCAACGCGACGGCGGCGATCGGCACGCTGATCTCGGCGAAGGTCAACCAGTGGACGCTCCTGGTGGGCTCCCTGCCGATGGCCTACTGGGCGGGTGGGGGCGAGCCGGCGCTGCCGCTCGACGACCGGCAGGTCGAGGAGATGCTGCTGACGGCCGCGCAGACCATGCTCGGCATCGCGCTGATCCTGGGGCTGCGGTTCCACCGCTGGTCCGCCTGGCTGCTCCTGGCCCTGTTCCTGGTGCAGTTCCCGGTCACCAGCACCGAGGGCCGGGTGATCCTGTGCGGCGTGTACGGCCTGGCCGCCCTGGTCGCCCTGGCGCTGAACTTCCGCCACCTGCTGCCCACGCTGCGGGCCCCGTTCACCAAGGACCTGATCCCCGAGTCGGAGTACGCCGGGCATCAGCCCTGATGGCCGGGAGCCAGCGTGTGGGCGTGCGGTCGTCGCCGGCCGGTGCCAGGGTCGCGGGTATGGCGAACAAGGAGAACCCCGAGCTGGTCGAGCAGCAGGGAGTGAACGAAGGAACCGGCGCCGAGCCCGCGGCCACCGACGCCCCGGCACCGGACGTGCTGCGCGGCGGCGACGTGAGCCAGGCCCCCGACCGGCGGCAGGCGCTGGCCGGCTACCCGGGCCAGAAGATCGATGAGCAGGCTGCCGGTGAGGCCCCGCCGCACCGTAAGGACGGGGTGTCGGGCCAGGACGCCGGGTTGATGGACTGATCAGGCCTCGCGCAACAGCTGGGCCAGGCTCTTGGCCGGGTGACCGGTGATGTCCTCGACGGCGGTGCTGACGGTGGCCAGCTCTCCGGCGGCGATGGCGGTGTAGGTGGAGATCCACGCCTCCACCAGCCACTCCGGGGCCCCGTAGCCCGCCCGAGAGGCCCGGGCCTGGGCCAGGGTCTCGTTCTCGAAGCGCACCGGCCGCCCGGTCACCTCGGTGATCGTGGCCGCGACCTCGCCCAGCGTAAGAGCCTCCGGCCCGGTGAGGTCCCAGCTGCGACCGGCATGCCCGGCTGGATCGCGCAGCACCGCGACGGCCACCTCGGCGATGTCGTCCTGGGCCACGGCCGCCACCCGCCCCTCGCCGGCCGGCCCCCGCATCACCCCGTCGTCGCCGGCCATCCCGGGGAGGAAGTCGGCGTACAGGTTGTCGCGCAGGAAGGTGAAGGCCACCCCGCTGGAGCGCAGATGCTGCTCGGTGTGCCAGTGGTCGCGGGCGTGCGTGAACGTGGCGTCGGGCGCGGCGCCGAAGAACGAGACGTAGACGATGTGCTCGACCCCGGAGGCGACGGCCGCGTCCACGAAGGCGCAGTGCTCGTCGACCCGAGTGGGCGACTCGGTGCCGGAGACCATGAACAGCGTCTTCAGGCCGGCCAGCGACTCGCGCACGGCGGGCGTGTCGGCGTAGGTGATCGGCCGCGCCTCGGAGAACTCGGGGGCGCGGGTGACATCGCGCACGAGCAGGCGCTGGGCCACGCCCGCCTCGGCCAGGCGGCGGGCGACGCAACCGCCCAGATTGCCGGTGGAGCCGGTGATACCAAGGGGCGCTGCGGTGACCGTCATGGGCCGCAGCCTGTCAGACGCCCTCCCGGCCGGCCTGCCGGCCATGCTGGTAGCCGGCAGACCGGAGGTGGCCGGAACCCGGTGCTGGTTCTGCTGAGCACCGGGTCCGTCCGCAACCGTAGAGGACTGTTTACTTCGTAGGGATCAGCCCTTGCGCGGGCTGCGGTTCTCCGAGGAGACCATCCAGGCCTGCTTCTCCAGGTCGTGGATGATGCTGTGCAGCAGGTCGGCCGTGGTCGGGTCCTCGTTGTCCACGTCGTCGTGCACGGCGCGCGCGGTGGCCGCGGTCTCGCGCAGCATCAGCGTGATCTTGTCCACCGCCTCGGCGGTGTCGACCTCGTCGGAGCCGAAGTCGCTCAGCGTGGTCTGGGCGCAGACCGCCTTGGGGCCGGCGTCGGGCACCACGTCGAGGGCGCGCATCCGCTCGGCGATCGTGTCGCTGTGCTCGCGGGCCAGGTCGACGATCTCGTCGAGCTGCAGGTGCAGGTCGCGGAAGTTCTTCCCCACGATGTTCCAGTGCGCCTGCTTGCCGTACAGGTGCAGGGCGACCAGGTCGACCAGCACGCGCTGGAGGTTGGCCCCCAGGATCGCGGAGGCGTGGAAACCGGTGTTCCCGGTGTTCTGGGACGCGAAGGTGGTCATGATCGGGCTCCTCTACGTTCGGCTGCTGAGGTCCACCCTGAACCCTTCTTTTGAATCTGTCAAAAGAAGTAGGTGAGGCTAACCTATCTCCATCACTGCAGGTCAGCGCCGGAACGACGGTTGTGCACCGGGTGGGTGGCTGTCACCTGCGTAACTTAGGTAGCACTAACTGTGAGTTGTCCCGCCGATGGGCCCAGCCTGCCGAGTGGCAGGGGCGGCGTTCCCGTGGTGCAGTGACCGACGGTGCAGAAAAGTGCCCCCTCGGTGACTCCCCGTTCGAGAAGAGAGCCTTCCTTGCCTGACGCCCCGGCACCTTCCACCCAACTGCAGGTCTGGCCCGGCAAGCCCTACCCGCTGGGCGCCTCCTACGACGGCTACGGCACCAACTTCGCCCTGTTCAGCGAGGTCGCCGAGCGGGTCGAGCTGTGCCTGTTCACCGAGGACGGCACCGAGACCCGGGTCGACCTGCCCGAGGTCGACGCCTTCGTCTGGCACGTCTTCGTGCCCGGGGTCGAGCCCGGCCAGCGCTACGGCTACCGGGTGCACGGCCCCTACGACCCGGCCGCCGGGCACCGCTGCAACCCGAACAAGCTACTGCTCGACCCCTACGCCAAGGCCATCGACGGCCAGTTCGACTGGGACCAGAGCCTGTTCAGCTACGACTTCGGCGACCCGGACAGCCGCAACGACGAGGACTCGGCCGCCGCGATGCCCCGTTCGGTGGTGATCAACCCGTTCTTCGACTGGGGCAACGACCGCCCGCCCCAGCACGAGTACGCGGACCTGGTGATCTACGAGACCCACGTGAAGGGCCTGACCCAGACCCACCCGGACATCCCCGAGGCGATGCGCGGCACCTACTCGGCGATGGCCCACCCGGCGATCATCGAACACCTCACCTCGCTCGGGGTCACCGCGGTCGAGCTGATGCCGGTGCACCACTTCGCCAACGACTCCACGCTGATCGACAAGGGCCTGTCGAACTACTGGGGCTACAACACCATCGGGTTCTTCGCGCCCGACCCCAAGTACAGCTCGATGCCCGCCCCCGGGTCGCAGGTGCAGGAGTTCAAGGCCATGGTGCGGGCCCTGCACGAGGCCAACATCGAGGTCATCCTCGACGTGGTCTACAACCACACCGCCGAGGGCAACCACCTGGGTCCCACGCTGTCGATGCGGGGGATCGACAACGCCGCGTACTACCGGCTGGTCGACGACGACCAGCAGTACTACATGGACTACACCGGTACCGGGAACTCGCTGAACGTGCGTCACCCGCACGCCCTTCAGCTGATCATGGACTCGCTGCGTTACTGGGTCACCGAGATGCACGTCGACGGCTTCCGTTTCGACCTGGCCTCCACCCTGGCCCGTGAGTTCTACGACGTGGATCGGCTTTCCAGCTTCTTCGAACTGGTGCAGCAGGATCCGACGGTCAGCCAGGTGAAACTGATTGCCGAGCCTTGGGACGTCGGTCCTGGCGGCTACCAGGTCGGTAACTTCCCGCCTCAGTGGACTGAGTGGAACGGCAAGTACCGCGACACCGTGCGGGACTTCTGGCGCGGCGAGCCGGCCACCCTGGGTGAGTTCGCGGCCCGGATCACCGGTTCGGCCGATCTCTACGAGCACTCGGCCCGGCGCCCGGTGGCCTCGGTCAACTTCGTCACCGCGCACGACGGCTTCACGCTGCGGGACCTGGTCTCGTACAACGAGAAGCACAACGAGGCCAACGGCGAGGACAACAACGACGGGGAGAGCCACAACCGGTCGTGGAACTGCGGGGTCGAGGGCCCGACCGAGGACGAGTCGGTGCTGGCTCTGCGGGCCCGGCAGCAGCGCAACTTCATCGCCACTCTGCTGCTCTCGCAGGGAGTTCCGATGATCTGCCACGGTGACGAGCTGGGCCGCACGCAGAACGGCAACAACAACGGGTTCTGCCAGGACAGCGAGCTCACCTGGATCGATTGGTCCACGCTGGACGAAGGGCTGCAGGAGTTCACCCGGCAGGCGGCCGCGCTGCGCGCGCAGCACCCGGTGTTCCGGCGCCGGCGCTTCTTCGACGGTCTGCCGGTGCGCCGGCGCGGCCGTGAGGGGGTTCCCGACATCAGCTGGTTCTCGCCCGGCGGTGAGGAGATGAGCGAGGAGGACTGGGGCAGCGGCTTCGGCAAGGCGGTGGCCATGTTCCTCAACGGCCGGGGCATCACCGGTACCGATGCCCGCGGTCAGCGGATCGTGGACGACTCGTTCGTGCTGATGTTCAATGCGCACCACGAGGACCTGCAGTTCGTGCTGCCGCCGGTGGAGTACGGCAAGCAGTGGCAGGTCGTGCTCGACTCGCAGCCCTCGGCGGAAGAGCCGACCACCGTTGACGCGGCCGGGAAGCTGCTCGTCGAGGCCCGTTCCCTGGTGGTCCTGGCCTGCGCCCACGCCTGAGTCTCAGGCGGCCGGGTCGTGCGAGGCTGTGGCCGGCGTCCAGGTGACGTCGAGCCACAGCCGGTCGCCGCTGACCAGCCGGCTCACCTCGACCCGGCCGGTCTCCTCATCACTCGTGCTCGCGGGGGTCTGGGGGATCTGCTCGGCCCCGTCGACCACCACGCTCAGTGAGACCTGGTCGGCCCGGGCCACCACGGCCACCCGGGCACTCGACCGGGCTCCGGTGAGTACTGCGATCACCGGTTCGGTGAGCGCCCGGCGGGCCGGCAGGGGCACCTCGGGCAGGGCGCCGCGCATCGAGGCCTGCACCGAGATGCCGCGGCGCTCGGCCACGTCGATGCAGGCGTGGATCTCGTGCTCCAGCGGGTCGGCCACCTCGTCGCTCTCGGCGAACAGCCGGCGCATCCGGGCGGCCTCGACCGAGCAGGCCTGCTGGACCTGGGGGTCGCCCGGGTCGTACCGGCCGTCGGCGATGCCCTCGAGCAGGGGAGCGGTGGTGGCGGCGAGCTCGTCGTAGCGGGTCTGCCGATCGGTGTGTACCTGCTCGGCGACCTGCTCGGAAAGGCGAAGCCGGGCCTCCTCGGCGGCCGTGTGCCGGGCCACCGCCCCGGACTGCTGCAGGGCCACCGCGGCTACCGCCACCGCCCCCTGCCAGCAGGCCACCAGCAGGCTGGTCACGCCCATCTCGACCAGCGTGGGCTCGTTGCCCTGCCCGGCCACGAGCACCTGCCCCAGGGTGATCAGCTGCTGCAGGCCCAGGGCGCCGAAGAACCAGCCCAGCGGCAGGTCCATCAGTAGCAGCACGGCGTACCAGCCGAAGATCTTCCACGACCAGTGCGGAGGCAGGATCAGCTGCTCGGGCTCGACCGACGCGGTGGCCAGCACCGTGGCCACCAGGGCCACCCCCACCATCGGCCAGCGGGCCCGGCCCCAGGGCCGGTCGAGGGCCACCATCGCGATGGCCGTGAACAGCAGCACGACCAGCGCGGCCAGACAGGCGTACTGCAGCGGGGCCGAGGTGTAGGCCTGCGGGCTGGTCAGCGCGATGGGCAGGAACCAGGCGCACAGCACCGCGGAGGTCACGCCGAGCACCGCGATCCGCAGCCCGCGCAGGAACTCGTCGGCGATGACCACCCCGGCCACCACCCCCGCCGTGGTCGTCGACTCAGGCATCGGCCCACTCCAGACGCACGACGGTGCCCCGGCCGGGGGCGGAGGTGACCGAGCCGGTGCCGCCGGCCCGGTGCATCCGGGAGACGATCGACTCGGCGATCCCCCGGCGGTGCAGGGGAACCTGCGAGGGGTCGAAACCACGCCCCCGGTCGCGGATCTCGACCACCAGCCGGCCGTGGTCGTGCTGCACCGACAGGTCGGCCTCGGAGACCGAGGCGTGCCGGGCGACGTTGGCGAGGGCCTCGCGCACGCTGTCGCGGATCGCGATGGCCGGCATCGAGGGCAGCATCAGGGTCTGCGGTGGGCGGTAGGAGACGGCCACCCCGCCCGCCGCGGTGGTCTCGGCGAGCATGGTGGCCAGGTCGAGCACCGGGGCCGGGCGCACCGCCCGGACCTCGGGGTCGAGCATCTGCAGGTCCCGGCGGGCCTGCTGCTGCAGCCACTCGCTGCGCCGGGGCACGGTGCCCTGCCCGACCATGAGCAGGGTGGCCGCCGCGGTGTCGTGCAGGGTGGCCAGGTGTTCACGCTCGTCGGCGCGCCGGGCCCGGCTCACCTCGGCAGCGGCCCGCTCCCGGTCACCGGCGGCCAGGACCTCGTCGGCCCGCCGTCCGCCTCGCCGCACCATCACGAACAGCCCGCGGGAGAGCACCGCGTCGGCGAGCAGCCAGATCGCCGGCGCGGGCCAGGTGCCGCCTTCGCCGCCGGTCGCCCCCTCGATGCCCACCCAGTAGCCGGCCACCAGCAGCACTGCGGCGAGCGCGCCCACCCGGGCCGAGGTGTGCCACTGGTAGCTGACGATCGTCATCGCCACCAGCGCGTTCATCCAGCCGGTGCCGTCCGGCACGCTGTTCGGCGGGATCAGCCAGTACTGCCCGGCCAGCACCCCGCACACCACCGCCAGGTCGGCGGTGAGCCAGAGCCCGCCGACCGGTTCGCCGCCGGGCAGTCGCAGCAGGCGCAGGCAGAACACCAGGGTCCAGGCGATCAGCCCGGCGGTGACTATCGCGGCGGTCAGCAGCCGGGTGCCCTCGACCAGGAACAGGCCGATGCTGCCGCAGCCCACGGTGACGACCAGACGGCTGTAGGCAGCCCACCGCCGGCTGATGCGCAGCATCGACCGCTCGACGGGCTGGGGTTCCGGCACGGGAGGAGTATCCCAGAACAGTCCTACTGGCGAGTCGGGGTTCGCAGGGCCGACGATGCAGCCGAGGGTCCGGCCGGCGGTCTAGCCGACGACGTGCTCGGCGGTGAAGGTGTCCGGGCCGGCCTGGACCAGGCGCCAGACCCGCAGGTCCTTCCCGGTGCCGCCGCTGTCCTTCTCGTAGAACTTCACGGTGCCCTCGTCGCGGCGCGAGCTGCCCCGGACCACGTAGCCGTTGCCGTGGTCGATGGTGAACTCGGAGACCGTGCCGAGCAGGTCCTCCAGGCTCTGGACGGGCTGCCCGCCACCCATGGCGAGGATTCGGTAGGCGCGGCCGGACACGATGGGTGAAGGTGTGGACATGCTGATCCTCCGGACCGCGGGGTTGGACTCTCGTCCATGGGTGACTCTTCAGTAAGAATCACCCCAAAGGCCCCAGGGCGCCAGGTCAGGTGCAGGCTGGGGCACCCGCCGGCGGATCTGGGCGCCGGACGGGCCGTCTGCGCCGGAAAGGGCCGAAACATTAGGTGAGTGAACGCTGACTAAATTGTCCGTTCATCGACTGTACGCATCGAGTCTGGTGTCTGCCCACCGTGGCCCCGTTAGCGTCCGGGTGACCCACGGCTGACCAGCACCCGTGGATGTGAAGTCCGGGAGATCCTGATGAGAAACCTGCCCATGCTCGGGCTGACGCACGGAAACCGAAGTGCCGTCACCTGTCACCTCAAGTGCGACAGCGCCTGCGCCCGCCCGGCTCCCAACTCCAGCTGCGAACCGTCCTTCCAGAGCATCGCCTCCGCCGCGCTGAGCCGCCGCACCCTGCTGGCCGGGGGCGGGGTTCTGGCTGCGGCCGTGGCCATGCCGGTGGTGCACGCGCAGGGCGCCGAGGCCGCTGCCTCGGGCACCTGGGCCACGCCCTCCCCGCTGCGGTTCACGCCGATCGAGTCGGTCGAGGCCACCGTCGACGCCTTCACGGTGCCCAAGGGCTTCCGCTGGGACCCGATCATCCGCTGGGGCGACCCGCTGTTCGAGAACTCCCCGGAGTTCGACCCGACCAAGCCCGACGCCAAGGCCCAGGCCCTGCAGTTCGGCTACAACAACGACTACCTCGACATCATCGAGACGAACAAGCGCGGCACCGAGGCGCTGCTGGTGTGCAACCACGAGTACACCAACCGTCAGATCATGTTCCCGCCCACCACTTCCGAGGCCGAAGAGGCCGAGGTGCTGCGCACGCTCAAGGCCGCGCACGGGATGGCCGTGGTCGAGCTGGAGCGCCGCCGCCGCGGTGAGAAGTGGGAGTACGTGCGCGGGGCGAAGAACAACCGGCGGATCACCGCCGACACCCCGTTCCTGATCGACGGCCCGGCGGCCGGCTCGGCCCTGCTGAAGACCAAGGACGACCCGGAGGGCGTGCTCGCGCTCGGCACCTTCGGCAACTGCGCCGGTGGCACGACCCCCTGGGGCACCGTGCTTTCCGGTGAGGAGAACTTCAACGGCTACTTCGTCGCCGACCCGGCGGCCCGGGGCAGCAAGCGCTACGGCCTGACCAACACCCCCAGCAGCTACGGCTGGGAGAAGGTCGACCCGCGCTTCGACGCCACCAAGGCCGGCTACGCCAACGAGCCCCACCGGTTCGGCTGGATCGTCGAGATCGACCCCACCGACCCGAAGTCCACGCCGGTCAAGCACACCGCGATGGGCCGGATGAAGCACGAGGGCGCCAACGTCCGGGTGGACTCCGACGGCACCGTGGTCGCCTACATGGGCGACGACGAGCGCTTCGACTACCTGTACAAGTTCGTCGCCAAGAACAAGTTCCGCAAGGGCGACTCCCGCGCGGCCCGCAAGCACAACCTCAAGCTGCTGAGCGAGGGCGACCTCTACGTCGCCAAGTTCACCGGTGAGATGCGCCAGGACAACGCGAACCTCGGCTCCGGCACCTGGATCCCGCTGACCAAGGACGGCAAGTCGGCGGTTCCCGGCTTCACCCTGGACGAGGTGCTGGTCTTCACCCGGGAGGCGGCCGACGCGGTCAAGGCCACCCCGATGGACCGTTGCGAGGACGTCCAGCCCTCGCTGAAGTCAGGCAAGGTCTACGTCGCCTGCACCAACAACACCAACCGGGGCGCCGACGGCAAGCCCGCCCCGGACGCGGCGAACCCGGTGAAGGGCAACAAGAACGGCCACATCATCGAGATCACCGAGCGCAAGAACAAGGCCGACGCCACGAAGTTCGAGTGGAACCTGTTCATGGTGTGCGGTGACACCGACGAGGCCGGCACGTACTTCGCCGGCTGGGACGGCCCGGTGGCGCCGATCTCCTGCCCGGACAACGTGGCCTTCGACTCGGCCGGCAACCTGTGGATCTCCACCGACGGCCAGCCGGGCACGATCAGCAAGAACGACGGCCTGTTCCGGGTGCCGGTGGCCGGCAAGGAGCGCGGCCACCTGGTGCAGTTCCTGGCTGTGCCGGTCGAGGCCGAGACCTGCGGCCCGGTCGTCCACGACAAGGACGGCTCGGTCTTCGTGGCGGTGCAGCACCCGGGTGAGAACGGCACCTGGGCCGCGCAGCACTCCTACTTCCCGGACTACGTGAAGGACGGCCAGAAGCCGGGCAAGGGCGACTGGCGCGGCCCGCGTCCGTCGGTCGTCCAGATCACCCGCAAGTAGGTCACCCGCAAAGAGCCGAGTGCGCCCCTGTCCCGGTCACAGGGGCAGGGGCGCACTCGTGTCGAGCCGGACGCTGAGAAGTGGCCCGGTCAGCACCTCTTCGGTGAGAACGGCCCGGATCTGCTGCTCGATCAGGGCCAGGGCGGCGGGTGCCCGCCGCACCCCGGGAACCAGCTTCTCCTGCAGGCGGTCCCAGTAGGGCCGGGGCTCCCACCTCGGCCGGGAGTAGGGCCGGCCGGGCTCGAAACCCTCCAGACGCTCGCTGTCGCGCCAGTGCTCGAAGCGCACCGATGAACCGCTGTCGTGCAGGACCAGCGTGTCCGTACCTTCCGAAAGTGCTTTAAGGACGATTGTTCGCAGCCCTTCAGTGCCCTGTTCCTCGTAGCCGAAGGCCCAGCGGTTGAGCAGACCTACGCGCAGCATCCGGGAATCGGCCGACCAGGGAACCGTGTGGGCCTCGCTCGCCGGTGCGCCGTAACCGGCCAGGACCTGCTCGGCGGAGATGCCGCGGGTGAAGGTGATGGTGAAGCCGGCTCCGGTGGGGGCGGTCAGGGTCCACGGAGCGCGCTCGGCCGCCATGCCGGAAATGGTAGACACGCCCTCCTCGCCGGAACAGGGCTCCCGGCGGCCCGGGCGGTGTCCGGCCCGTCTTTCGATCGGTGCTCGACTGGCGCTCGGTCGGGGATCGGGCATCCTGACCGGATGTCTGCACCCGAACCGGAACTGGACCCCGAGGTGTACCCGCCGATCGACCCGCGCGAGCCCGTCCCCGACGACCCGGGCGAACTGCTGCCGGACACCCCCGAGACGCTGCCGCCGGCTCCCGCCGAACCCGGGCCGGGAGACCCGGAGGACCCGGACGGGGTGCCCGAACCCATCTGAGCAGCTCCCAGGGGCGGAACTTGCCAAGGGGGTAAGGCTAGCCTTACCTTTCGTCGCCGGACCAAGTGACGGAAGAACCCTGACTGGAGAGCTCGTGACGCCTGCGATCGACGCGCCCGCAGGCGACCCGGTCGCGCGCACGCAGCACCGGATCACCCGGGTGCGGGTCAGCACCGGCCTGGCCGGCATCCTCGGCCTGGTCGTGCTGCTGGTCCTCTCGATTGCCCTCAGCCTGATGATCGGCTCCGGCAGCGTGCCGCTGAGCGACGTCTGGCAGGGTGTGTTCAGCCCCGACCGCTCGGTCGAGGGGCAGCTGATCATGCAGGAGCTGCGCATCCCGCGCACCGTGGCCGGGCTGCTCGCCGGGGCCGGCCTGGGCCTGGCCGGTGCGGTGATCCAGGGGGTGACCCGCAACCCGCTGGCCGACCCCGGACTGCTCGGGATCAACGCCGGCGCCTCTGCGGCCGTCGTGTTCGCCCTCGGCTGGCTCGGCCTGACCTCGGCCGACGTGTACATCTGGTTCGGCTTCCTGGGCGCCGCCCTCGCCGCCACCCTGGTCTACGGCATCGGCTCGCTGGGCCGCGAAGGCGCCACCCCGGTCAAGCTGGCCCTGGCCGGGCAGGCCGCCAGCGCCGCCCTGCTCGCCCTCACCACGGCGATGCTGCTGAAAGACACCGAGACCTACGACCGCTACCGGTTCTGGCAGGTCGGCTCGCTGGTCGGCCGGGACAGCGCGGTGCTCGGCCAGGCCGCGCCGTTCATCGCCGTGGGGGTGGTCCTCGCCCTGCTGCTCGGTCCGCAGCTGAACGCCCTGGCCCTGGGTGACGACGTGGCCCGCGGCCTGGGCCAGAAGGTCGGCCTGGTCCGGGTGGTCAGTGCGGTCGCGGTGGTGCTGCTCACCGGGGCGGCCACGGTGGTCGCCGGGCCGATCGCCTTCGTCGGGCTGGTGGTGCCGCACGCCGCCCGCATGCTGGCCGGGGCCGACTACCGCTGGCTGATCCCCTACAGCCTGCTGCTGGCGCCCTCGCTGCTGCTGGTCTCCGACGTGCTCGGCCGGCTGATCGCCCGGCCCGGTGAGCTGCAGGTCGGCATCATCACCGCCGCCGTCGGGGCGATCCCGTTCATCCTCCTGGTCCGCCGACGGAAGATGGCCGAGCTGTGAGCAGTACTGTCCTGGCCGACGTCGAGGTCCTGACCCGGGCCCGCCACAGCGGCCGCGGCCGGGAGATCGGCGTGACCGCCGTCCTGGTCACCGGCATCGTGGCGATGCTGGTGCTCAGCCTCTCGTTCGGCGACTTCCGCATCCCCTTCGCCGACGTGGTCAGCACCCTGCTCGGCCAGGGCGATGCCGGCAATCACTTCATCATCGTCGAACTGCGTCTGCCCCGGGCGGTCACCGGGCTCTGCGTCGGGCTGGCTCTCGGGCTGGCCGGCGCCCTGTTCCAGGCGCTCCTGCGCAACCCGCTGGCCAGCCCGGACATGATCGGGGTGACCCAGGGGGCGGGTGTGGGCGCGGTGGTGGCCGCGATCACCTTCGGGGTCAGCGGTTTCGCCCTGTCGGCCTCGGCCCTGACCGGCGCCCTGGTCACCTCGACCCTGATCTACCTGCTGGCCTGGCAGCGCGGTGTGGCCGGGTACCGGCTGATCCTGATCGGCATCGGCGTGGCCGGAGCCTCCGCCTCGGTCATCTCCTACCTGATGACCAGCGCCGACGTGACCGTGGCGCAGGACGCCCTGGTCTGGCTCACCGGCTCGCTGAACGGCTCCTCGCTGGAGGCGTTCTACCCGCTGCTGATCGGCCTGGTCGTGCTGCTGCCGCTGACCGTGGTGGCCGCCCGGCCGCTGCCCGCCCTGCAGATGGGCGACGACACCGCCGCCGGTCTCGGCGTGCCGGTCGAGCGCAGCCGCCGGTTCCTGCTGATCTGCGCGGTGGGGCTGACCGGGGTGGCGGTGGCCGCCGCCGGCCCGGTCAACTTCGTGGCGTTCGTGGCCGGGCCGGTGGCCCGCCGCCTGCTGCCGGCCAAGCCGGCCGCGCTGTTCCAGGCCGCGCTGGTCGGCGCACTCCTGATGCTGGTGGCGGACTTCGCCGCGCAGCACCTGCTGTGGTCCACGCAGTTCCCGGTGGGGGTGGTCACCAGCCTGATCGGTGCGCCCTACCTGCTGTGGCTGCTCTCGCGGGCCAACCGGATCGGCAAGGGTGGGTAGTACACGATGACGGCCGAACACACGCTCGGGGCTCGGGACCTGTACCTGGGCTACGACGGGCAGAAGGTGGTCGAGGGCCTCGACCTGGACGTCCCGCCGGGCCGGGTGACGATGATCGTCGGCCCGAACGCCTGCGGGAAGTCGACCACCCTGCGCGCGATGGCCCGCCTGCTGGCCCCCACCTCGGGGCAGATCCTGCTGGACGGCAAGGACATCCAGAAGACGCCCACCAAAGAGGTGGCGAGCGTGCTGGGCATTCTGCCGCAGACCCCGGTGGCCCCCGACGGCATCATCGTCAGCGACCTGGTCGGCCGCGGCCGCTACCCGCACCAGGGCTGGCTGCGCAAATGGACGGCCGAGGACGACCAGGCGGTCGCCGAGGCGATGCGCGCCACTAGCGTGCTGGAGCTGGCTTCCCGCCCGGTGGACGCGCTTTCGGGCGGTCAGCGCCAAAGAGTCTGGATCGCGATGGCTCTGGCCCAGCGCACCGACCTGCTGCTGCTCGACGAGCCCACCACCTACCTCGACGTGGCGCACCAGCTCGAGGTTCTCGACCTGCTGATCGACCTGAACACCACCCGGGGCACCACCGTGGTGGTGGTGTTGCACGACCTGAACCTGGCCTGCCGCTACGCCGATCACCTGATCGCGATGCGGGCCGGAAAGGTGATGGCGGTGGGGGATCCGCGGGAGGTGGTCACCGCCGGCCTGATCGAGGAGATGTTCGGGATGCGGTGTTCGGTTGTGCCCGACCCGATCTCGGGCAGCCCGATGATCGTGCCGATCGGCCGGCACCGTGTCGCAACCGAAACCGGTTGACAGCTTAGGTAATGCTAACCTGATCTCATGCGTTCCTCACTGCCCCAGCGGCGTTCGCGGCGTACGGTTCTCGTCGCTGTCGCCGCTGCCACCATGGTTGCCCTGACTGCCTGCGGCAGCGACTCGGACTCCGACGCCGAGGCCGCCTCGTTCGACTCCGAAACCAGCTCCAGCAGCGCCTTCCCGGCCACCGTCGCGACCAAGTTCGGTGACGTGACCATCGAGAAGAAGCCCGAGCGCGTCGTCGCCCTGGGCTGGTCCGACGCCGAAACGGCGCTCGCCCTGGGCGTCCAGCCGGTCGGCGCCAGCGACTGGCTGGCCTTCGGCGGTGAGGGTGTCGGCCCCTGGGCCGAGGGCAAGTACACCGAAGCCCCGCAGATCATCGGCACTCTCGAGCCGGAGTACGAGAAGATCGCCGCGCTCAAGCCCGACCTGATCCTCGACGTGAAGTCGAGCGGCGACCAGGAGCGGTACGACACGCTCAGCAAGATCGCCCCCACGGTCGGCATTCCCGAGGGGGCCGACGCCTACCTCACCCCGTGGGCCGACCAGACCACGATGATCGCCACGGCGCTCGGTGAGAAGGAGAAGGGCGAGCAGATCGTCGCCGACATCGACGCCGAGTACCAGAAGTACGCCGACGAGAACCCCGAGTTCGCCGGTAAGACCATCACCGTCGGCTCGAAGACCAGCGAGGGCTACGGCGCCTACGTCAGCGGCACCGGCCGGGTGAACTTCGCCGAGAAGCTCGGGTTCAAGAACAACCCGACCGTCGAGGAGCAGCGCGAGGCCGGCTCCTTCTCGGTCAGCGTCTCGAGCGAGAACCTCAAGATGCTCGACGCCGACCTGGTCACCATGGCGCCGATCGGCATCGAGGCCACCGACATCAGCGAAGACCCGCTGTTCCAGGCGGTTCCCGCGGTGAAGGCCGGCCACAGCGTGGTCATCGACGACAAGAACATCAGCTCGGCCTTCGCCACCGAGTCGCCGCTGTCGATCTCCTACGCCCTGGAGAACGTGGTGCCGCTCTGGAAGGCCGCCCTGGCCAAGTAGTCCCAGCTGTCTCTGCCCCACAGTCAGGTCCCGGCTGCGGGAAACGACCCCCGGTTCGCCTTGCGAACCGGGGGTCGTGCCTTTGGTGACCAAGGCGACCGGCGGACGTCCGCGGAGATGGTCGCCGCAAACGTCCATCGATTGATTTTCGATAGATAATCAGTGATACTCGATGCATGTTGATTGATCATCGAGTGGTCTTCGTGCTCAAGGGGTTCCTGGCGGTGCTGTTCGGCGTCCTGGTGATGCTGCAGACCTTCTCGTTCCCCGGTCAGTTCGCCTACATGGCCGAGCAGAATCCCGACGACGCGCACCTGCGCTGGCCGCTGACCGTCCTCACCGGGTTCTGGCTGCTGTGCGCCGAGGCCGTGGTGGTCTCCACCTGGAAGCTGCTCGGCCTGATCCGGCGCGACCGCATCTTCAGTGAAGACGCCTTCACCTGGGTGAACGTGATCCTGGCGGCGATCGCGGCGGCCTGGCTGGTGCTCACCGGCTTCTTCCTGTGGGTCGGCTTCAACGCCGACGACCCGGGCGTGCCGTTGTTGCTGTTCCTGCTCGTGGTCGGGCTCGCCGTGGCCGGGCTGCTGATGCTGGTGATGCGCGCACTGCTGCGTCAGGCCACCACTCTGCGCTCCGACCTGGAGGGGGTCATCTGATGCCGATCGTCGTGCGGATCGACGTCGAGCTGGCCAGGCGCAAGATGAGTGTGGGGGAGTTCGCCGAGAAGGTCGGCCTGAGCGCGGCCAACGTGGCGGTACTGAAGAACGGGCGGGCCAAGGCGGTTCGCTTCAGCACGCTCGACGCGATGTGCCGGGTGCTGGAGTGCCAGCCCGGCGACCTGCTGGAGTGGGTCGAGGAGGAATGATCCCCGACCCACTCCCAAGCCTTACAGGCCGTCTGCGATCGCGGCGGTCACCCGCAGCCAGGCTGCACGGCTGGCCGGCGAGAGCGCGTCGTAGGTGATCGGGCCGCCGGAGACCAGTGCCGGGTCGTGCGGCACGTCCAGCACCACCCGGGTCAGGCTGCCGAAGTGGGCGTGCAGCCGGTCGTGCAGCTGCGGATCCGCCCGCCGGCCGGGAGCACTCAGCACGGTGACGGCGTTGCGCACCACGTCGGTCTTGCCCGCGGCGGTCAGGCCGTCGGCCAGCCAGGCGGCCGAGGCCGCGGTGTCCTCCCGGATGGTCGAGACGATCACCAGCTGGTCGGCCGCATTGATCGCGGCCTGCCAGTTCGAGGCCCGCATGTTGTTGCCGGTGTCCACCACCAGCACCCGGTAGAACCGGGCCAGCGCCCGGTGCAACTGGTCGAAGGCCCGGTCGTCGATGCTCGCCGCCGAGGCCGCGTCCTCGTCACTGGCCAGCACGTCGAACTGGGCACTGCCCTGCGAGCGCACGTAGTTGTCCAGGTCGCCGACCCGTGACGAGCGCACGTCGGTGAACCGGTCGAGGTCGCGCAGCAGGTCGACGGCGGTGTTGCTGTGCCGGGCCGGGTTGGCGCGCCAGCCCAGGGTGCCCCGGGTCTCGTTGTTGTCCCAGGCCAGCGTGTAGCCGCCGCGGTGCATGCCGAAGGTGGCAGCGATCAGCAGTGTGGCCGTGGTCTTGTGGGCTCCCCCCTTCGGGTTGACCACCACCACGGTCTTCGGCCCCCGCAGGCTGCGCTGCACCGACGCCACCGACTCGCGGTACTCCAGTTCCTGCGGGCTCGGGGAGGGAGAGATCAGGCCGCCGGTCAGCCGACGCAGCACTCCCTGCCAGCCGTCCTGCGCCGGCCCGCTCGGAGCCGGGGGACGGGTGGCCAGCAGGTCGGGGAGTGTGGGTTTCGCCTGGGGCACACCGAGTTCCTTAGCCATCCGGTTGGTGGACGAAGGGGGCGGGATCGTGGGGATACCAGAGGACGTGGGTGGGCCACCAGGGGTGCTGGCGGCGGCTGCCGGAGTGGGCTGGTTGGTGATCGGGCCGGCCGGTCCGGTCGGGGCGGCGGGCTGGCTGTTGCCCGGGATGCCCGACGTCGGGCGGATCGGCAGCCCGGCCGCGGTGGTCTGCTCCGGCAGGGTCGGAGGAGAGATCGGGACGCTCGACGTGGGCGGCGGGTCGTCCGGGCCGAGTGCAGCGTCGGTGCCATTCTCCGGCAGGAGGGTCGGGCTCAGCGCGTCCGAGCCGGCCGTGCGGGGCCCCAGGGCATCGCGCAGCGGGCCGTGCTTCGAGCGGCCCAGCTTCGCCCGGCGGGCCGAGCCCGGCAGTGGGCCGGGAGCCACCTGTTCCCAGGCGCGTGCGGTGCTGTTGGGCGGCTGGTCCTCCAGCGGCAGAACCCGGCCGTCCGGATGCACCACCAGGTGTGAGTGACCCTCCGGGTCGACTGTCTCGACCCGCAGGGGCCGTCCCAGGCCTGCGGTCTGCACGCTCAGGTGCTCCAGCACGGCCGCCCGGGCCTGGGCGACGTCGCCCCCGCCACTGAGCACGGTCCGCGGGGAGCCGTTGATCGTGACTTCGGCGGAGCCGTCCTCGGCGATGTTCGCGCTGACCTTGGGCCAGTCCGGCACGGCGCCGTACGGATCGGTGATGCTCACGCGGCTGCCTTTCTTGTGCGGGGGTGAGGGAGGCGCCTGGAGGGGACGACGCCGGCCGCCGCTGCATCCGGAGGTCGAGCCACGGAGAACCCATGATCAACCTGGATGAAACGGGCAGGCACGTCACGGAAGATACGTCACGACTCAACGGAAAGTCACCAATCCACCGAAACGTGACACAAATGTTTGTGGGGATGAGCGCTGAGTGGCACAACCTAAGCTGCGGACGTGAGCAATGTTGAGGAAAGGCCCGTCGAGGTGGTCTGCGACAGTGCACCGGCCGACGGTGTGGAGGTGCTCGAACCGCGCGACGTTCCGCTGGGTGGCCCGCGGTCGATGTCGGTGCGGCGCGCGCTGCCCCAGCGTCAGCGCACCCTGATCGGGGCCTGGTGCTTCCTCGACCACTACGGCCCGGACGAGGTGGAGGCCACCGGCGGCATGCGGGTCGCCCGGCACCCGCACACCGGTCTGGCCACGGTCAGCTGGCTGTTCACCGGCGAGATCGACCACCTGGACTCGGCCGGTTTCGCCGCGCGGGTCAGGCCGGGCGAGGTGAATCTGATGGTGGCCGGGCACGGCATCTCGCACCAGGAGATCTCCACGCCCGAGACGACCACGCTGCACGGCGCCCAGCTGTGGTACGCGTTGCCGGAGGCCACCCGGGACATGCCGCCCACCTTCCATCACTACGCGCCCGAGCCGATCCGGTTGGGCGGGGCCGATGTTCGGGTGTTCATCGGCTCGCTGGCCGGCAGCAGCTCACCGGTGCCCACCTACACGCCGCCGCTGCTCGGCGCCGAGATCCTGCTTCCCGCCGGGGAAGTCCTGGAGTTGGCCATTGCCGAGGGTTTTGAGCACGGCGTGCTGGTCGATCAGGGCGCCGTGCAGGTGAACGATCACGCGGTGGCGGCCGACCACCTGGCCTATCTGCCACCGGGGCACCGGAAACTGGTACTCCGCGCAGACTCGTCCTCTGTTCGTCTGGTTCTGATCGGAGGTGAGCCGCTGGGCGAGCAGATCGTCATGTGGTGGAACTTCGTGGGCCGCGACCACGACGAGATCGCCGGGTTCCGGGCCGCCTGGCAGGCCGAGATCAGTGGCTCCGACGGTCCGAAGCGCTTCGGTGAGTTCCCTTCGGGGCAGCCGGATCCGCTTCCGGCCCCGGTACTTCCGCCGCTGCGTCTGCGACCCCGAGGCTGAGGGCCAGCAGGCGCAGGTTGTCGCCGGAGGCGCTGCCGGGGGCGGCGTTGTACACGAAGAGGGTCTGGTCGTCGTCGCCGGCCAGCGTCAGCGCCTCGAACTGCAGGGTGATCGGCCCGACCTCCGGATGCGTCATGCGCTTGGTGCCGTGCGTGCGCGCGTGCACCCGGTGCCCGTCCCAGGCCGCCCGGAACTCGGGGCTCCTGATCGTCAGTTCGCCGACCAGGGCGTTCAGGGCCGGGTCGTCCGGGCGCCGTCCGGCCTCCAGTCGCAGGGTGCCCACCGCGTCGGCCGCCACCTGCGCCCAGTCGGGGAACCGTTCGCGGGCCAGCGGGTCGAGCAGCACCCAGCGGGTGTAGTTGCGTTCTGCCGCAGGCAGTTTCCGCCAGTTCGTGAACAGGGCGGTGGCCAGGGGGTTGGAGGCCAGGACGTCGGTGCGCCGGCCCAGCAGCAGGGCCGGGTGGTCGACCAGCGAGGCCAGCATCTGCTGCACGGCCGGCCGGACCCGCTGACTCCGGGGCTGGGCCCCCGTCTGGCGGCGCACGGGCCGGGCGAGATCGATCAGGTGGGCGCGAGCGGCGTCGTCCAGGCGCAGGGCCCGGGCCAGCGCCTCCACCACCGACTCGGACGGGGTGCTGTGCCGGCCCTGTTCCAGCCGGGTGTAGTAGTCCACGCTCACCCCGGCCAGTTGCGCCACCTCTTCCCGGCGCAGCCCCTGCACCCGGCGCGGGGTGCCGTTCGGATCGGTGTCCAGGCCGACCTCCTCCGGCGTCCGGCCGGCCCGGCAGTTGCGCAGGAAGTCACCCAGATCGCTCATGTTCCCCATCCTCACGCGCCCCGGCCCTCGGGGGCAGCCTCCTGGGTGGGTGCGTCGTTCCCAGGCAGGGCTGGGCGAGGCAGACCGTGGTGACGTGGGTCCGGCGAGCGGGAACCTGGACCTAACGAAAGCAACCACAGATGAGGAGTTCTCATGTCCACCTGGCTCGTCACCGGCGCATCCCGCGGAATCGGCCTGGAACTGGTCCGCACCCTGCTCGAGCGCGGCGAGAACGTGGCGGCGACCACCCGCTCGGCCGAGCGGCTCGACCAGGCCCTGGGTGGCAGCGCCGACTGGCCCCGCCTGCTGCCGCTGGAGATCGACCTGGCCGACGAGAAGCAGGTCGGCGAGGCGGTGGCGGCCGTCACCGAGCGGTTCGGCGGCCTCGACGTGGTGGTGAACAATGCCGGCTACGGCCACCTCGGCGCGGTCGAGGAGATCTCCGACGCCGAGGTCCGGAAGATGTTCGACGTGCAGGTCTTCGGCGTCTGGAACGTGCTGCGCGCGGTCCTGCCGCAGATGCGGACCGCCCGGGCCGGGCACATCGTCAACGTCTCCTCGATCGTCGGCCTGGTCCCGTTCCCCGGGTGGGGCCTGTACACCGCGGGCAAGTTCGCCCTGGAGGGCCTGACCGACTCGCTCGCCGCCGAGGTCGCCCACCTGGGCATCCGGGTCAACCTGGTCGAGCCCGGCTACGTGCGCACCGACTTCCTGCGGGCCGGTTCCCTGGCCCTGCCGCAGGCGCCGGTGGAGGGGTACGAGGCCGTCCGGGAGATGATCGCCCAGCACCAGGCCATGCCCGGCACCCAGCTCGGTGACCCGGTGAAGGTGGCGGCCGCGATCGTCGAGGTGGTGGAACGGGGCGACGCGCCGCTGCACCAGCTGCTCGGCTCCGACTCCTACGCCCTGGCCGGCGGTCGCCTGGACACGCTGCGGGCCGAGGTGGAGGCGGGCAAGGCGCTGGCCTTCACAACCGACGTGTAGCGCATGAGGTCGTCCGGCGCTGGTAGTAGGCGTAGGTGGCCAGGCCCAGAGCGATTCCCCAGGGCAGCCACAGCAACCCGGGAACCCCGGCGCCGGTGAGGCCACCCTGGAGGGCGAACCGGAGCACCGAGAGACCGGCGACGGTGATCATCACGCTCATCACGGTTCCGGGGATGACGGCCAGCAGTACCGGCACCCGTCGCCCACCCAGCCCGGGCACCCAGCCCGGCAGGACCTCGCCCCAGCGCATGATCAGCCCCAGGGTCAGCACCGAGCCCAGAAGTGCGGATGCGGGCAGGCTGTAGGCGATGAGTGGGCTGACGTCCTTGGCCGACAGGTCGGCGCTCAGGTCTCGGATGAACTCGCGGTCCACTCCCAGCGGGATACCCAGGTTCCAGACCGCGCGTTGCACCGCGTAGGGCAAGGGGGCCAGGGCGGCAAAGATGGTGGCCCAGCGTCCGATCCGGACCCACTGCCGAGGTTCAGCCGGCCTGTGCAGGTCAGCCAGGGCGGTGGAGGCCAGGAGGATGGCGCCGGTCAGGCAGAAGAGCTGGTGCAGCACGGCGGCGTCCACTCGTCCGAAGTACCCGTGCATCCCGTAGGCCGCGGTCTGGAGCATGCGCACGTCCGGAACCAGGAGGAAGAGCAGGGCCGGCGCCAGGAGCCCGGCCGTCCGGACCCAACCCGGAAGGTCGCGTCGCGTCGCGGCCGTGAGCGCCGCCAGTGCGGTCAGGGCGGTGACCGACAGCACGGCGCTCACCGGCCGGGCAGAGGCGCCGGCCAGCCAGCTGCCCATGCTGGCGGCGTCGTCGTCGGCGGCGCCCAGCGGGGCGCCACCGGCGAAAACCCAGTAGCCGTGCAACAGGAAGGCGAGGATGCACCACAACTGGGTGGCGCGTTTGCGGATCGACATGGTCGGGCTCCTTGAGTGGGTGGGTGCCATCAGATTCGCGGCCGCCCGCCCGGGTGGACATCTGCCGATCGGGAGATACCGGGCGGCCGAGGCGCCGGATATCTTGAGCTGGTGGCAGCCTCGGCGATGGTGATGCGAGTGGCCCGGCGGATGGGGCGCCGGGCGCTCGCGGCGACGGCGGTCGTGGTCCCACTGATGACAACTGTCGTCGTGCATCCGCGACCCGACCCGCTGTTGGCGCTGCCACCCGTCCTCAATCTGGTGTTTCTGGCTCTCCTTCTAGGCCGCAGATCCGTCGACGTTCGTAGGTTTCCGTCCGCAGTGGTTGCGGCGAGCCTGGTCTCGGCAACTGCCACAGCCTTCTGGGTGTTCGACGAGCAGCGCACCCGGGCGGGGCCCTGGCCACTGCTGCAGACCCTGCTCCTGATGGTGCTGATCGCTCTGGTCTGCCGGCGGGGTGCCGTCCGGCTGGCGGTCGTCGCCGGTTCTCTGGGCGTTCTGGCTGTGGCCGTCCTGGGGATACCGGTCACCGGCGAGGTGGACGAAGGCTGGTGGAACCTCGTACTGGTCAGCGGATTCTGGTCGCTGGCCGGTCTGTTCGCGGTCGCCTCGGGGTGTTACCTGCGCTGGCTGGATGCCCGCCGGGTCCGCGCCGTCGCCCACGCCCATCGCACCCAGCGTCTCCGACTGGCCACCGATCTGCATGATTTCGTGGCCCACGACGTCAGTGCGATGGTGATCCGGGCGCAGGCTGCCCAGGTGCTGCTCGATACGGATCCCCAGGCGGCGGGCCGCCTGCTGCAGGAGATCGAGAGCGACGGAACTCAGGCGCTGGCGTCGATGGACCGCACCATCCAGGTGATGCGTGATCTGGAAGCCGGGGTAGGAACAACCTCTCGCACGCCGCTTCCCGGAGTCGAGGACCTGCCCGAACTCCTCGATCGTTACCGGAGTCCCGGTGCTGGAGCGGTTGAACTGGACCTGCACACCGATCTGATTCCTGCCCTGCCCCGGGAGACGTCGGCAACGGTGTACCGCATCGTCGTGGAAGCACTGACCAACGTCCGTCGTCATGCCGGCCCCGAGGCCCGGGTCACGGTGAGTCTTGTGCCGGAGGGGGAAGTCCTGGTGCTGCGCATCATCGATCAGGAACCTGAAGACGTCCGTGCGTCTGCTGTTCGGGGTCTCGCGAAACGCCGTTCCGGCGGGACCGGGCTACGCAACCTGGCCCAACGGGTGCAGGCGCTCGAGGGCACCTTCGCGGCCGGGCCCCTGCCCTCCGGCGGTTGGCAGGTCAGGGCAGAGTTGTTGCTCGGAAACAGAACTGGCGACGGGGGTGGTGGGCGATGAGGGTCAAGGTACTGATCGCGGACGATCAGGAGGCGGTGCGCTTCGGGTTCCGCACCATTCTGTCGGCCGCGCCCGACATCGACGTGGTGGGGGAGGCGGTCGACGGTGTTCAGGCGTTGGAGCTGGTGCGTCGGTTGCGGCCGGACGTGGTGGTGGCGGACATCCGGATGCCGCGGATGGACGGGCTGGAACTCACCCGCGTCCTGCGCGACAGCCTGCCCGCGGTCAGGGTGGTCGTGGTCACCACCTACGACCTGGACGCCTACGTGCACACCGCCCTGCGCAACGGCGCCTGCGGGTTCCTGCTCAAGCACTCCGGCAGCGCGCTGCTGACCGAGGCGGTGCGGGCGGCGATGGTCGGCGACTCCCTGATCAGCCCGGCCGTGACGGTCCGCCTGCTCCGGCAGCTGTCCCCGATCGAGGCGCCGTCGGTCGGCGGGACGCCGCTCACCGACCGGGAGCTCGACATCGTGGCCCTGGTGGCCGACGGCCTGACCAATCCCGAGATCGGGGTCGAACTCTTCATCACCGCGGGCACGGTGAAGACCCATCTGACCCACGTCCAGCAGAAGCTGGGGGTGCGCAACCGGGTCGGCATCGCGGCCTGGGCCTGGGAGACCGGGCACCGGCGAGGTGGACAGCCGCCCGGCAGCGAGGTCAGGTCGAGCCGCGGGTGAGCTCTCAGGTGCCCTCTGGGCTCGCGCGTCCGGAAACGGTCCGGATGATGGGCTGGACGGTTCAGCTTCCTGTTCCGCTTGTTTCGGTTGTCCCGGGTGTTCTGGATGGTACGGATGAGGCTTCGGCGCAGTTCTGCGCACCGGCCGGGCTGGACCCGCCGACGTAGCGGCAAGGGTTTCGTCTACCTGGACGAGCAGGGTGTCCGGCTGGCCGAGGCCGAACAGGTGCAGCGGATCCGCGAGCTGGTGATTCCGCCCGCCTGGCAGGATGTCTGGATCTGCCCCTGGCCCAACGGGCATCTGCAGGCCGTGGGTACCGACGCGGCCGGACGCCGTCAGTACCTCTACCACCCGCAGTGGCGTGAGAGCCGGGATGCCGACAAGCACGTCAAGGTCCTGGACTTCGCCCGTCGGCTGCCCACTGCCCGGCTGCGGGTGGCGGAGCACCTCGAGATGCCCGGCATGCCCCGGGAACGGGCGCTGGCCATCGCCTTCCGGCTGCTCGACGTGGGCCTCTTCCGGATCGGGGGTGAGGCCTACGCCGAGGAGAACAACAGCTTCGGCCTGGCCACCCTGCGCCGGGAACACGTCCGGGTCCGACGCGGTGGGGTGGTGGAGTTCTCCTACCCGGCCAAGTCCGGTGTGCATCGGGTGTTCTCGATCAGCGACGAGCCGATCGCGGACGCGGTGAGCACGCTGAAGCGGCGGCGCGGCGGAGGAGAGGAGCTGCTGGCCTGGCACCGCGACCGGTCGTGGGTCGACCTGGGCAGCACCGACATCAGTCACTACGTGAAAGCGGTGGTGGCGCGGGACGCCTCGGCCAAGGACTTCCGTACCTGGCACGCCACCGTTCTGGCCGCCATCGCCTTCGCCGGGCTGGAGGGCCCGACCTCGGCGACGGCCGCGAAGCGCGCGGTTTCCCGGGTGATGCGGGAGGTTTCGGAGCAACTGGGCAACACCCCCGCGGTCTGCCGCGCCTCCTACGTGGATCCCCGGGTGGTGGCCGGGTTCCAGCAGGGCACCACCGTCCGGGCCGCCGTGGCCCGGGCGGCCCGACGGTGCGCGCCGGAACAGCTGAGCGCCGACGAGTCGGTCGAACGAGCCGTCCTGCGGTTGCTGCGCGGGGTGCGGGGCTGAGCCGAACGGGTGGTGCCGGAAGCGGATGCGGATCGTGACCGAGCTGCTAGACCGGTAGGCATGACCACTGAATCCCAGGGCGTACCCGGTGCCGAACTCTCCGACGACGACCTGCGCCGCGAGGTCGCGCGCCTGCACGAGACCCGGCACGAGGTCATGCTGAACGGTACGGAGGACGCGTTCGAGGTACACACCCGGCGCATGCTGGAGCTGGAACAGGAGTTCCTGCGCCGCTTCCCGGACGACGCGGCCCCCGACCCGGCCCGCACCCGCGCGGGGCGCCGCGAGTAAGGAGTGCCGCATGTCCGAACTGCTCACCGGTGACCTGTACCAGTTCGAGGCGCTCCTCGACGAGGACGACCGGGAGGTGCTGGAGCGGGTCCGGGCCTTCCTCGACACCGAGGTCCGGCCGATCGCCAACGACTACTGGGGCCGGGCCGAGTTCCCGCACCAGCTGATCAAGGGCTTCGCCGGCCTGGACATCGCCGGGCTGGCGCACCCGCTGTCGGCCGGGGAGCCGCAGCGCAGCCTGCTGAACGGGTTCCTGGCCCTGGAGCTGGCCCGCGCCGACGCCTCGGTCGCCACCTTCTTCGGGGTGCACACCGGCCTGGCGATGGGCAGCATCACCGCCTGCGCCTCGGCCGAGCAGAAGGAACGCTGGCTGCCCGCGATGTCGCGGATGGAGAAGATCGGCGCCTTCGCCCTCACCGAGCCCGAGAGCGGTTCGGACATCGCCGGGGGCATGCGCACCACCGCCCGCCGCGAGGGCGAGGAGTGGGTGCTCGACGGGGCCAAGCGCTGGATCGGGAACGCCACGTTCGCCGACCTGATCGTGGTCTGGGCCCGCGACACCGAGGACGGCAAGGTGAAGGGCTTCGTGGTGGAGAAGGGCACGCCCGGCCTGACCACCCGCAAGATCCAGAACAAGATCGCCCTGCGGATCGTCGAGAACGCCGACATCACGCTGGAGGGCTGCCGGGTGCCGGAGAGCAACCGGCTGACCGGAGCCACCTCGTTCCGCGACACGGCGGGTGTGCTGCGCCGCACCCGCAGCGGGGTGGCCTGGGAAGCGGTCGGCGTCATGATGGCGGCCTACGAGATCGCGCTGCAGTACAGCAAGGAGCGCCAGCAGTTCGGCCGCCCGATAGCGGGCTTCCAGCTGGTCCAGGACCTGCTGGTGCGGATGCTCGGCAACACCACCGCCTGTCTGGGCATGGTGGTGCGGCTGGCCCAGCTGCAGGAGGAGGGCACGTTCCGCGACGAGCACTCCGCCCTGGCCAAGGCCTACTGCACCACCCGGATGCGGGAGGTGGTCGGCTGGGCCCGGGAACTGCTGGCGGGCAACGGGATCGTGCTCGACTACGACATCGGCCGGTTCGTCGCCGACGCCGAGGCGCTGTACTCCTACGAGGGCACGCGGGAGATCAACAGCCTCATCGTCGGGCGGGCGGTGACCGGCGTGAGCGCGCTGGTCTAGTTGGGTAATTGAAGGACGCGGGGTGCCGGTTCGCTACGAACCGGCACCCCGGTCTGTGGGGCACCTTCGCGGCCGCGAGTACGTCAGGTCCCTGGGTCGCCTTGGGCTGTGGGGCAGCTTGAGCGGTGTACCTCGGGCCGTGGGTTAGCTCAGGCTGTGAGGTCGGGTTTTGTCTCCCTGGTCTGCGGGGCACCGTTCACCGAGTGCCGCGGCTCGAGCGGGTCGGTGTTCCCACCGAGCAGCTGGCCCAGGTCCAGTCCGCCGGCCTTGGCCGTCTCCAGCACCTGCAGCAGCAGCGCGGGCACCGAACCGGCCACCTTGTTGAGCGCGTCGTTGCTGTCGGCGCCACCGTTGCTGAGCACCGTCAGGTTCTTGATGTTGGCCATCGGCGCCGCCACCTCGCGGGCGATCTTGGGCAGGGCCTCGATCAGGTCGGGCAGCACCCGCAGCCGCGCGGCCTCGTCGTTGAACGCGCTGAGCGCGGCCGCCAGCTCCTTCTGACCCTCGGCCTCGGCCAGCAGCTGCTGCCGCTGACCCTCGGCCGCCGCCAGCATCTTCGCCTTCTCCACCTCGGCCTGCGCCGTACCCTCACGCTGGAAGGCGGCGGCGCCGGCGGTACGGGCCTTCAGGTCGGCCTCACCCGCGAGCTCCCGCTGACGCGCCTGCGCCTCGGCGTTGGCGATGGTGACGGCCTTCTGACCCTCGGCCCGGCGCTCGGCCGCCTGCCGCTCGGCCTCAGCCGGGGCGATCACGTCGGCCTCGAGCGCCTTCTTGCGCTGGGCGGCGCGCTGCTCCTCGACCGAGATCTGCCGCTCGGTGCGCTGGCGCTCGGTGTCGATCCCGGCCAGCACGACCGCCCGCTCGGCCTCCGCCTCGGCCAGCGGACCGGCCTGCGCGGCACGCGCCTGGGCGGCGTTGACCTCGGTGTCGATCTCGGCCTGCTTCATCGACAGCTGACGCTGCGCCTCGGCGATCGCCTCCTGCGACTTGGCCTCGGCGGTACGGCCCTGCTGGTCGGCCTCGGCGGCGGCGATGCGGGCGTCCCGGCGGGCCTGGGCCTCGCCGACCTCGGCGTCGCGGCGCACCTCGGCGATCCGCTTACGGCCCAGCGACTCGATGTAGCCGTTCTTGTCCCGCACGTCCTGGACGGTGAGGACGTCGAGCTCCATCCCGATCGAGGCCAGGGCGGCGCCGGCCTCCTCGGCGACCGAGCGGGTCAGCTGGTCGCGGTTGCTGTTCAGGTCCTCGACGGTCATCTTGGCGCAGATCGCGCGCATGTTACCGGCGATGATCTCGGTGAGCTGGTGCCGCAGTTCCTCGCGGTTGGCGGTGAGGAAGCGCTGGGTACCGGTCTCGATCGCCTCGTCGGTGGAGCCGAAACGCACCAGGGAGACCACGTCGACGGCGATACCGACGCCGTTGCTGGAGATCGCGGAGCCGACCGAGACCTGGATGTTGAACGGCTCCAGGCTCATGAAGTCGACCCGCTCGAGCACGGGCACCCGGAACCGGGCCCCACCGCGCACGATCTTGGGCCGGCCCCGGCCGGTGAACACGGCCACCATGTTCGGCGGCACCTTCACGTAGTTCTTGGCGTACAGGACCGCCAGCAGCAGGAAGGCGATGACCACTGCGGCCACGGCCCACGCGATGGGGGAGATTTCGTTCATTGAGGGCTTTCCTTTGTAGGGGGTGGGGGAGGAGCTGGGGGAGGGCTTTGCGGAGGCCCGAGCTTCCGGGGCCGGTGGCCATGGGATCTCACGGCCGTCGAGTCCACTGCCGGCAGTTTCAGGCCGTCGTAGTCGCCCGGGCGCCGGATGCGGCTCAGTTCGAGAAGGAGCTGCGGTGCACCACGACACCGCCCGGTTTCAGGTCGGTGATGGTCACGGCCGAGCCCTTCGGCACACCCTCGCCCAGGTCGGAAGACGCCGTCTGGGTGATCCGGGCGCCCTGCCGGTCGTGGAAGGTCACCTGGCCGGTGCCGTGCGGAAGGATGTCGAGGGTGACCACGGCGGGCCGCCCGATCCAGCCGTAGCGGCTGGTGAGCGAGTTGTACTGCTGGCGGCCGAGGGGTTTGAGGATGAACTGGTGGGTGGCCGCACCGGTGGCCAGGAAGGCCGCACCGGCGATGGGCCAGGCCAGCAGGGCGGGGACACCGCTGTAGGCGGCGATGAAGCCGGCCGCCCCGAAGCCGACGAGCGAGATCGCCAGGACCCGGATGCTGAACCAGGTGGGCGCATCGAGAGCGGCAGACCCTTCCGGGATGACGCCACCGGCGTCGGCCGAGGCGTCGGCATCCAGGCCGCCCGCCTCAGCTACTTCACCGCCGAGGTCCGCGCCCGCGTCGCCGGCCGAGAAACCGCTGTCGTGCCCGGGTTCTCCGTCGGCCCCACCCAGTTCGCCGAGCAGCACGCTCAGGAGAAGAACCAGGAATCCCGTCGCGCCAACCGCGATGAAAATGATCTGCGAGTCCGGCATGACGACGAGCGATCCTCCTGAACCTGGCTGGCGTGGCATGGGTCTGGTGCGGGCAGGGCGTGGTGCGGAACAGCGTGGGGCTGGAGGGCTCGGCGCAGGCCTCGCTCACCTGACTTGGCCGGTGGGTACCGGCCCAGCATTCAGCAGACGCATAAGTCAGCCTGTGTGTTGCATGTGATCGTGCAAGTGATCTGCGGACCTCGTCGTCAGAGGCGCAGCAGCAGGTCTGTCACCCGCTCGGGCCCCTCGGCGAGCACGTTGTGACGCACCGGCCATTCCTCGTAGCGCCAGGCCGGGTCTTCGCTGACGCGGCGCATGCTTTCGGGGGCCTGCAGGCCACCTGGCGTCTTCAGCGCGGCTACGAAGTGTTTCACCGGCACCGTCTTCCAGGCCCCGCTCAGTCGCGTGGGCTGGAGCAGGGTGGCCAGCGGGTGGGGGCGGGCGCGTTCGTCGAAGAACGGCAGGGGAGCCACGCCCAGGCCGTCGGGGGTGACCGCCTCGAGGAAGTACTCGCGGTTGGCCGGGGTGGTGAAGGTGTAGCAGCTCTCGCCGTTCTCCAGCACGTCCGAGTCCAGGTGCACCAGCGCCGCGATCTGCTGCGGGACCTGGTCGGCGACCTGGTTGATCACCGAGCCCCCGTAGCTGTGCCCGACCAGGACCAGATCGTCCTGCCCGGTCGCCGGGGCCTGGTCGAGCACCTGCTGCACGTGCGTGTCCAGATTGATCGCCCGCTGCCCGGCGAGCTCGTCGCCCTCGGCCAGACCGGCCGGTGTGACCGGGACGGCCCGATGGCCGGCGGCGGTCAGGCGCTCGACCACCGGCTGCCACCACCAGCCGCCGTGCCAGGCGCCGGGAACCAGGATGAAGTTGGTCACGTGAGCCTCCCCAAGGCCGAAGCTTTCTGGTCAGGCCCAATCTAGGCGGCAGGTCCGACAGTTTGGCGGGTCACGATCCGGTAAACCGGCCTGAACTGCCTACATTGACGGGCCGGGCCGGGCTGCGGTACCACTGCGCTGCTGACTCAGGATCCGCCGCCCGGGCGAACCGTCGGCTCGTCCTGCTCATGGTGGAGAGGGAATTGGGTGCCTGAGGTCGGAACAGCGGCGCGTGGTGCGGAGGTCTTCGGCCAGGATGCGCTGATCGTCTGCGACAGCCTGGTCCGGATCTACCAGACCGGCTCGATCGAGGTCCAGGCCCTGCAGGGGCTCGACCTGCTGGTCGACGCGGGCGAGATGATCGCTCTGGTGGGCGCGTCCGGGTCGGGCAAGTCCACCCTGCTGTCGCTGCTGGCCGGAATCGACGCCCCGACCGCGGGCCGGGCCCGGGTGGCGGGCTGGGACCTGCTGGACATGTCCGCCCGCGACCGGTTGCGTTACCGGCGCCAGACCGTGGGTTACGTGCGCCAGCAGACCGCGCAGAACCTGATCCCGTACCTGACGGCCGCCCAGGTCGTCGACCTGCCCATGACCCTGGCCCGGGTGCCCCGCAAACTGCGCGCGCAGCGGGTGAACTCGCTGTTGGAGGCGGTCGGGGTCAAGCACTGCGCCGACCGCTACCCCGGGCAGATGTCCGGCGGAGAGCAGATGCGGGTGTCCATCGCGGTGGCGCTGGCCAACGAACCTCAGGTGCTGCTCGCCGACGAGCCCACGGGCGAGCTCGACACCGCCACCTCGGCCCAGGTGTTCGAGGTGTTGCGAGACGTGAACAAGAAGCTCGGGGTCACGATCGTGGTGGTCACCCACGATCCGGACGTCAGCGGGCAGGTGGAGCGCACGGTGGCGATCCGAGACGGGCGCACCAGCAGCGAGGTGCTGCGGCGCACCTCCACCGCGGAGAACGGGGACGACGAAGTGGTCCACGAGGAGTACGCGGTGATGGACCGGGCCGGGCGGGTGCAGGTGCCCAAGGACTACCGCGAGGCGCTGAACCTGACCCGTCGCGTGCGGCTGGCGCTCGAGGGTGACCACGTGAGCATCCGCCCCGACCAGGTGGAGACCTCCCCGGCCGACTCGAAGAGCCTGGGTGAAAACGCATGAGCGAGAAGCAGAACGGTCAGGGCGGGTCGCCTTCCTCCGAGACCGGAGGACGGGTGGACGCGGCGCAGCCGCCCATCCTGAGTCTGCGGGGTGTCAGCCGTTCCTACGGAACTGGTGCGGGCGCCGTCCATGCTCTGAAAGATGTCTCGTTCGACGTGCAGCCCGGCACGATGGTGGCCCTGGTCGGGCGTTCCGGATCGGGCAAGACCACGCTGCTGAACCTGGTCGGCGGGCTGGACTCGCCCGATGCCGGCGAGATCCGGCTGGAGGGGACCGACGTCACCGGCCTGGACGAGGCCGGCCGGAGCCGGTTGCGGCGCGACGGCGTGGCCTATGTGTTCCAGACCTTCGGCCTGGTACCGGTGCTCTCGGCGGCCGAGAACGTCGGGGTACCCCTGCGGATGCGGCGTACCCCGCGCGCCGAACGTGAACGTCGGGTCGCCCTCTTGCTGGAACTGGTGGGCCTGCAGGCACACGCCGAGCAGCGTCCCGACGAACTTTCCGGCGGCCAGCAGCAGCGGGTGGCCATCGCCCGCGCGCTCGCGGCTTCGCCGCGGCTCCTGGTGGCCGACGAGCCGACCGGTCAGCTGGACGCCGAGACCGGCCTTTCGGTGATGGCCCTCCTGCGCGGGGTGGTCGAGTCCGAGGGAGTGACGGCGCTGATCTCCACCCACGACGAGGTGATGATGCGTCTGGCCGACCGGGTGCTGCGGATCTCCGACGGCCAGATCGCCGAGGACGTGCTCCAGAAGACCGAGGCATGATCACCCTGCTGGCCCGCCGGGCCGCGGCGTCCTGGCCGCTCCTGGCCGCGGTGGTCGCGGTGGTCGTGATCGGGGCCACCCTGCTCGGGGTCTCGACCCGGCTGCTGACCGGCTCCGCCGACCGCGCCCTGTCGTCCGGCCTGGCCCGGGTGGAGCCGGAGGAGGCCGAGGTGACCGCCTACCTCACCGACGTCCCCGGCGAGAACGGTGCCGAGGCCACCCGCCGGACCGAGGAACTGCTCACCCGCACGCTGTCCCCGCTCGGGGAGCCGGACGTCCGCACCCGGGCCTCGAGCTCCATGCGCGAGGTGCTGCGGCGGGGGACCGACCCGCAGGTCGCGTACCTTTCCGGGCTGAGCGATCTCCAGCAGGGGACGGAACTGCTCAGCGGGAAGTGGCCGGGGGAACCGGCCGACGGTGAGCTGCCGGCCGTGGTGCTCGAGGCCACCGCCCAGGCGATGGGGCTGGAACCGGGTGACCGGGTGCACCTGGGCCGACAGGCCACCACCGGCCGACGCGACCAGGTGCTGAGTACCGAGCTCGTCGTCACCGGGGTGGTGGCGCCCCGGCCGGACGCCGGCTGGGACCGCGACCCGCTGGAGGCCGCCGGGGTCGACCCGGCGCTCGAAGCCGGGTTCCCCTACCCGGTGCGGGCCTACGGGCCGCTCCTGGTCGATCTGCCCACGCTCTGGGACACCGGCATGATGTTCGACCGGGTGCAGACCGACGCCCTTCCGGACCTGAGCAGCCCGAGCGTGGCCGAGCTGGACCAGGTCTCGGCCGGTCTGGCCGGCCTGGACCGTACCCACCGCGATCTGCTCGGTGACCTGATCGGCAATCAGCGCGTCGCCTCGGCGTTGCCCTGGACCCTGGACCGGGCGCACGCCCAGGAGGCCACGACCCGTTCCACCGTGCTGGTCGTGGTGCTGCTCGGCACCCTGCTCACGGCCTCCGCCCTGGCCCTGGCCGGACGCCTGGTCACGCGGTCCCGGGCCACTCACACGGCGCTGTTCGCGGCGCTGGGGGCCAGTCGCGCCCAGATCCTCGGCCTGGCCGCCGGCGAGGCGTTGCTGCTGGCGCTGATCGCCACGGCGGTCGCGCTCCCGGCCTCCTCGCTCGGGCACTCCGCCCTGACCCGGCTGCCGGACCTGGCCGCTGCGGGTCTGGCCGAACCGCCCGGTCTGAGCCTGGTCCAGGTGCTGGTGGTGCTGGCCGGTTCCGTCGTGCTGGCCGCGGTCCTGCTTCTGCCGGCGCTGCAGCCGGATCCGGTGACGTCGGGCCGGGCCGGCCGGAAGGAAACCGGCGCGCTGGTCCGTTCCGGTGCCGACGTGGCCCTTCTCGTCCTGGCCGGAGTGGGCTTCTGGCAACTGAAGGTGCAGCCGGGCGGCGAGACCGGCATCGACGTCGTGCGCATCCTCGCACCGGGCGTCGTCCTGCTGGCCGGGGCCGCGCTGATGGTGCGCCTCACCGGCCTGCCGCTGCTCCTGGCCGACCGCCTCGCCCGCCGCTCCGACCGTCTTCTGCTGCCGCTGGCGGCGTTCGACGCCGCTCGTCGGCCCCAGGCGGCGGCCGCCGCGTTGCTGCTCGTACTGGCCTCGGCCGCGGGCACTTTCGGGGTGGCCTTCGCCGCCACCTGGCAGCAGTCGCAGGCCGACCAGGCCGATCTGGCGGTGGGTACCGACCTGCGGGTGGCCCTGACCGGACCGGCCCGTGCGGGGCAGAGCGAGGCCCTGACCGCAGCGACGGGCGGCACGGTCTCACCGGCGATGAGCCGCAACGTCATCGTGGGCAACTGGCTGGGCGGCACCGGCGACCCACCCCAGCTGGTCGCCGTCAACACCGCCTCGGCCGAGCTGCGGGGGAGACCGCCCGAGGGGAAGACCTGGCCCGGGGTGACCCGGGAGCTGGCCGAGCCGGGCCCGGTGACCGGTTTCGAGCCGTCCGGTCCGGGCCCGATCGAGGTGGTCGCCCAGGGGTCGTCGGGGGCCGGGCAGGTGATCTCGGCCCGGCCCGGAGTGGTGGTCCAGGACCCGGCGGGTCTGCGGATCGGCTGCTATCTGCCGGTTTTCGAGCTCGACGGCAAGAAGCACGAACTCTCCGGCTGCGACCCGGCGCAGGCCGGGTCCAAGGTGGTCGCGGTGATCCTCGACCTCGACCTGAACGCGCCGCCCAACCCGGGTGCAGCCGCTTTCGGCGCTGTTCCGGTCGACCTGAACCTGCGGTTCCCCGGGGCGCGGACCGCTCCGGGACAGTGGACGATGGACGGCTCGTTCGGTGAGGACGCGGGCGACGCCGTGATCACCGGTGTGCAGGGCGAGTTGGCGAACCGCGGCGAGGACACGGTTCTCAGCCTGCGCGCCGACGTCCCCGAGGACGTCCTCACCTTCCTGACCGGGCATCTCGTGGTCACCGGCTTCGAACCGCAGGAGGTGGTGCCGGTGGCGGTCTCCCAGCGGTTCGCCGACGTGTCCGGGGCGACCCCGGGGCGCCGGCTCAACGTCACCCTCGGCACCACCCCGGTGTCGGTCCGGGTCCGCTCGGTCGTGCCGGAGGTGCCCTCGGCCCCCGGCGCGAGCGCGGTGCTGGCCGACCTGGACTCGCTCAGCCGGGCGCTGATCACCCGCAGCGACCTGTCGACGATCGGCCAGGCCTGGTGGGTGAGCGACGCGAAGACCCCGGAAGCGGCGGCTGCCCTGGGCCTGGGGGAGGTGACCTCTCGGGCGCAGGTCCACCAGCAGCTCTCCCGCGGGCCGCTCCGGATCGGCCTGCCGGCCGCCCTGATCATGCTGGTCCCCGCGGCCCTGCTGCTGGCGATCGGCGGGCTGGTCATGCACGTGGTCTCCGACCTGCGGGTGCGGGCCCTGGAGGTGGCCCGGCTGCGGGCCCTGGGCCTGACCCGACGAACCGTCTCCGGCGTGCTGCTGGCTCAGCACGGTGGTCTGCTGGCCATGCTGGTGGCCGCGGGTGGCGTGGTCGGTCTCGTCGCTGCCGGACTCATCGGCCCCCTGCTGGTCCGGTCCGACCTGGGCGGGGCCCCGGCGCCCCCGGCCCGGCCCAGCTGGCCCTGGACCGAGCAGGCCCTGCTGCTGAGCGCGTTGCTGGTGGCCGGGCTCCTGGTGATCCAGGTGGTGGGCCACGTCCAGGTACGGGCGGCCGATGCGCGGACCCGTAGGAGCGGACGATGAGCGGCTTCCCGTTCCCGCACGGCCCCAGCGTCCGCGGCCGGCTCCGCGCCGACCGTGGTCCGCTGGCCCTCACCGCCGTGGTGATGTTCCTGGCCGTCCTGATCGCCGCGGCCACGCCCCCGCTGATCGAGAAGGCCGCCGACCAGGCCCTGGCGGACGCCGCACGGGAGGCCGGAAGCCGTTCCTGGCTGAGCGTGCGCGGGAGTTTCGACCCCTCCTCGCCCTATCCGCCGCGGTACCGCGACCCGAGCTCGGCCGAGCTGGTCGAGGCCACCGGCCGCACCGCCGACGACCTGCTCGCACCGGCCCTCGAGCCGGTCTTCGGGCCCCCGGTGATGCGCGCCTCCAGCACCGTCTTCGACGTGAGTTCCGGCCCGGCCCCGGGCCTGAGCTTCCGCCTGGTCCATGCCAATGGCGCGGGCGAGGACCCGGGGCCGCGGGTCACCTGGGTCAAGGGTGAGGCTCCGGGCGCGGCCGAGGAGACCGTGCGCCGGACCCTGGCGCCCTGGCCGGTGCAGGTCGGCCTGTCCGAACCGGCCGCCGAACTGCTCGACGCCGGCGTGGGTGACGGGATCAGCGCCGGCAACGACCGACGCGAGTCCCTCGAGCTCACGGTCAGCGGCATCTACCGCCCCCAGGACCCGGCCGAGGACGTCTGGCAGGTCGAGACCGGCCTGGTCCGGCCGGAGACCTTCACGGACACCCGCGGCATCAGCCAGAGCTCCTTCTCCGTGCTGATGTCGGCGGAGTCGCTGCCCGACGGCCGGCTGGCGGTGAACCCGGACGGGATGAACCTCACCGGGGTCTTCCGGCCCGAGCCCGGTGCCCTGAACCGGCAGAACGCGCAGAGCGTGGCCGACGCGCTGGTCCTGATGGAATCGGGAGCGGCGACCGCCGAGAGCGGGCCACCGCTGGAGTACAGCAGCGGCCTCGACACCGTCCTGCAGCGCACGCTCGGTCAGATCAGGGTCGGCATCGGCCTGGCCACGGTGATCCTGCTGGCCGTGCTCAGCGGTCTGGGCCTGGCCCTGTTCCTCACCGCCGAGCTGCTGACCCACCGCCGCGCAGCAGTTCTCACCTCGACCCGCCGACGCGGGGCCGGCCTGCCGGGTCTGGCCCTGGAACTGGCGGTCGAGTCGGTCTCGCTCACCCTGCTGGCCGGTGGTGCGGGCCTGCTGTTCGCGTGGCTCGTCGCGGGTGAGTTCTCCCTGGCCTGGGTGGTTCCGGTGCTGCTGCTCGCCGCCACCTGCGGACCGCTTTTCGCCGTGGTGCAGGCGGCCCGGGCGACCAGCCGGAAAGCCGCTCCGGCCAACCGGTCTGCGCGCCGCAACCGGCGGATCACCCAGCAGATGCGCCGGGTCGCGGCGGAGGCCGTGGTGGTCCTGCTCGCCGTCGCCGCCCTGGCCGCGTTGAGCCAGCGCGGCATCGTGGTCCAGGACACGGGGGAGTCCGATCTGCTGCCCGCCTTCGCCCCCACCCTGCTCGCGGTCACTGCGGGGGTCCTGCTGCTGCGCCTGATCCCGCTTCTCCTGCGCGCCGTCCTGCGACTGGCCACCCGGGGGGAGGGGAGTCTGCCCCTGCTCGCGGCCAGCCGGGCCGCAGACACCGGCGCGCGCCCGCTGCCGATGATCACCGTGGTGGCCACGGTGGCGCTGAGCGTGTTCGTTCTCGCGGTCCGGGCCACGGCCGGCCAGGACGTGGTCCTTCCGCCCGAGATGCTCCAGGACGCGCAGCCTTTGCCGGCCGCAGTGGCCGACGGGGTGCAGAGTCTGGCGGTCGCCGCGGCCCTGGTGCTGACCCTGCTGGCCGTGCTGGCCCTGGTGCTCGGTGCCTCGGCCTCGGCTCCGGCCCGCGGCGAGACCCAGGCCCGGCTGCGGACTCTGGGCCTGACCCCCTCGGACACGCGCTGGATCACGGCCGGGGAGTTGCTGCCGGTGGCGTTGGTCGGCGGCCTGGTGGGCTGGGCGGTGGGCGGGGTGCTGGCCTGGCAGGCCGTGCATCTCCTCTCGTTGCGGGTGCTGTCCGGGGGCCCCGACGATCCGCCCCTGGTCGTGCCCCTGGTGGCCCATCTGCCGGTGGTGTTGCTGCTGCTGGCCCTGGCCGGGGTGGTCGCCGTGGAGACGTCGCTGCGCCGCCGCGAACGTCTGGGGCAGGTGCTGCGGGCCTGAGCCCACTTGCGTAACCGGATCGACGTTCCGTATGTTGTGGAACGTTGATCCGGTAATGCTGTGCGTTCGGAAGGAACCGTTCCATGTCCCAGACCTCCACTGCCCCAGCCATCGTCTCGGTGAAGCCGGTCGTCCTGCCCGCCCCCGAACGGGGTGACGACCTGCAGGTCCGGGTGTCCGCCCCGATCGAGGGCGAGAACCTGCCGGTGGTCGTGTTCTCGCACGGTTTCGCCCAGTCGCTCGACGCCTACGCGCCCCTGGCCGATCACTGGGCCCAGAGCGGCTTCGTCGTGCTCCAGCCCACCCACCTGGACTCAAGCACCCTCGCCGTCACCCCCGAAGACCCGAGGTACCCCGCAATCTGGCGCACTCGCGTCCATGATCTGGTTCGTATCCTCGACGACCTCGACACCCTGATCGCGGCGGTACCCGGACTGGCAGGCCGGGTCGACACCGGCCGGATCGCGGCCGCCGGGCACTCGTGGGGCGGCCAGACCGTCGGCACCCTGCTCGGTGCCCGGGTGCTGGACGACGACGGCCGGCCGGGAGAAGACCTCTCCGATGCCCGGGTGAAGGCCGGGCTGCTGCTGGCCGCCACGGGAGTCGGCGACGACCTGACGCCGTTCGCGGCCGAGCACTTCCCCTTCATGAAGCCGGACTTCTCCGCGCTGAGCACGCCGACTCTGGTGGTGGCGGGGGACAAGGACCAGTCGATGCTCTCCGAGCGGGGGCCGGACTGGTTCGTCGACCCGTACCGGCTCAGCCCGGGCGCCCGCGCCCTGCTGACGCTGTTCGGTGGTGAGCACACCCTGGGCGGGATCGTCGGGGTGGCCCACACCCAGACCACCGACGAGAACCCTGAGCGGGTGGCCCTGGTGCAGCGGGTCAGCGTGGCCTACCTGCGGCACGAACTGGGGCTGGACAGTTCGGAGTGGACCACTCTGCTGCAGGACGGCGTGGGCCCGAACGCCTCGCTGGAGGAGAAGAAGTAGAGCCACTGCGCAGGCGCCCCGGCCCCTCCTCGGGCAAGATCTGCTCATGGCAGCTGCGGAGCACGACCGACGGGGGACGGGAGTCGTCTTCACCCCCTCGCCCCTTCTCACCGTGACCATCGAGGGCCGGCCCGACGGGGACACCGAGATCCACGTGCACGGTGGTGGTCAGGGGGTCTGGATCGCCCGGATGATGTCTTCGCTGGGCTGCGAGACCCGGCTCACCGGCCCCTTCGGCGGGGAGAGCGGCGAGGTGCTGATCCCGCTGATCGAGCGCGAGGGCATCATCCCCCGGCCGCTGCGGACCAACCACACCAACGGCTCCTACGTGCACGACCGGCGCGAGGGTGAGCGCGAGGTCGTGGCCACCCACAACGCCTACGCCATCTCCCGGCACGACCACGACGAGCTCTACGACCTCACCCTGGTCGAGGGCCTGAACGCCGGGGTCGTGGTGCTGGGCGGGCCGGACGGCGAGAACCTCATCGAGCCGGAGACCTACCGGCGGCTGGCCTCCGACCTCACGTCGCACGAGGTGCCCGTGGTGGTCGACCTGTCCGGCGACTACCTGGAGGCTGCGGTCTCGGGTGGCGTGCACGTGGTGAAGGTCAGTCACGAAGAGCTTTTGGACGATGGGCGCGCCTCCTCGGAGGACCCGAAGGATCTCATCAAGGCGGCTGAGAAACTCCGCGAGGCCGGGGCGGCGAACGTCATCGTGTCGCGGGCCGGAGACCCGGCGATCGCCCTGATCGGCGATCGGGTGGTGGAGGTGGAGACCCCCTCGTTCGAGCGGGCCGACCACCGCGGCGCCGGCGACTCGATGACGGCCGGGCTGGCGGTGGGCACCAGTGCGGGCATGGCGCTGGAGGATGCACTGGTCCTGGGCGCTGCGGCGGGCACGCTGAACACCACCCGGCACGGCCTGGCCACCGGCGAGCGGGAACTGATCGAGAAGCTGCGCGAACGAGTGGTCCTGCGCAATCTTTGAGTTCTGGAGGTGAGGGTGCCTTGCGGGCACTGATCACGAACGACGACGGGGTGAGCAGCGAGGGCATCCGCACGCTCACCGAAGCGGCTCTGGCTGCGGGCCTGGACGTGACGGTGGCGGCCCCGCACGAGGAGCGCAGCGGTGCCAGCGCCATGCTCTCGGCCCTGGAGGACGACGGCCGCCTGCTGATCGACCGCACCACGGTGGCCGGCACCGAGGCCCTGGCCGTGCACGCCTCGCCCGCGATGATCGTCTTCGTCGCGGTACGAGGTGCTTTCGGCGAACCGCCGGACATCATCCTGTCCGGGGTCAACCACGGCCCCAACACCGGCCAGGCGGTGCTGCACTCCGGCACCGTCGGCGCCGGCCTGACCGCGGTCTCCCAGGGGCGGGCGGCCCTGGCCGTCTCGCTGATCGGCAGCCGGCCCACCCGCTTCGACACCGCCCGGGCGGCCACCGACCAGGCCCTGGCCTGGTTCCTGGAGAACTGCGAGAACCCCTACGTACTCAACATCAACGTCCCGGACATCCCTCCGGAGCAACTGCGCGGCCTGAAACCCGCCTCGCTGGCCTCGTTCGGTGCCGTCCAGGCCGAGATCGGCGAGATCGGTGAGGGTTTCGTCACCGCCACGTTCCACGAGATCGGTGACGAGCCGGAGCCGGGCACCGACGTGGCCCTGCTGCGCGAGGGCTGGGCCACGGCCACCGCCCTGCGCCCGCCGATCGTCGCCGACGCGGTGAACCTGACCGGGCTCGGGGGGACGGAAGGATGAGTGATCCGGACGAGCGGCTGGCCCAGCGGCTGACCGAGCAGGACGAGACGGTTCGGGTGACCCAGGACGCCCGTTCCGGCGGCCTCGACGACCTCGGCGACCTCGGTGTCGGCGCGGTGGTGATCAACACCCAGGACATGGGCCGGGCTGTGCGGTTCTGGATGCGCGCCCTGGGATACCGGTTGCGCGACAACGACGTCGATCCCGACTTCACCGTGCTGGTGCATCCGGGTGGCGTCGGCGTGCCGGTGTCGCTGCAGCGGGCCGAGAGTCAGGCGGGTGAACCGGGACGGGTACATCTGGATCTGTACACCAGCGAACAGGAACGCCACATCGAGCGCCTGGTCGGCCTGGGCGCCACCCGGGTCACCGAGTGGGACTATCCCTCGCACGCCGACTGGGTGGTGCTGAGAGACCCGGACGGAAACGTGTTCTGCGTGGTCGACCACGTGGGGGAGTGAACGCCCCCCGCATCATCGACCGGCCCACGCGGCTCCCAGCAGTGCCGGCAAGGCACGGAATCGGCGCTGCGGCGGCCGGGGTGGCGCGGTCTGCAGGGGCACGGCGGTGGACATGTCCAGGGTGATCACCGTGTGCTCGCCCGAGAAACCGCCCTGGCCACCGACCTCGAGCTGCCACTGCGGCCGTTCCATCTGCTTGGTCAGCCACTGCACGTCCAGGTCCAGAGCCAGGGCCACGTCGTGGATGCTGGCGCTGCCGCCCATCTCCATCAGGGCGTTGTGCACGTCGGCGGGCCCGCAGACCCCGCTGAGCCGGACGGCCCGGCGGGCATTCGGGGCACGATCGTGTGCGGCCGCCTCGGCCTCGGTGAGATACTCGATGACGCACAGGGTGTCACCGCCCTCGTGCTCCCAGCCGATGTGCGAGATCAGGACCTCGGGCCCCAGGGTCTGTTTGGCCCGGGCGCGGGCCTGGTCGTTGTTCTTGACCGAGTTCTTGCCCGCGTAGGGGTAGGTCACCGTTTCCATGACGGCTCCTCCGCTCTCCGATGAGGGGGAAAGATTTTGCCCCCAGTCGGCCGCCCGCGCGAAGGTGTTAGCGACTTCAAGCAACCCGATCGAGGGTTCACCCGGTCGGGCCACTCGCGACGGGTCTCCCGGCGGCCGGTCAGGGCGCCTGGGTGACCGGTGCCGACGATCCGGAGACCACCAGCGTCCCTAATTGGTAGGAGAGACCGGCCAGTTCGTCGGCAGTGGCCTTGGTGCCCCCGGCCGACTCCTGGTGTTCCCGGGTGGCCTCGGCCATCGCCGAGATGGCCAGGTCGGTCTGCTCCACCGCCACGGTCTGCTGACTGGTGGAGAGCTGGATCTGCCGGGCCGACTCCATCGTGTTCGCCACCAGGGCCACGATCTCCTCGAAGCTGTCCACCGCCTGCCCGACCATCGTGGCCCCGTCGCCGACCACCTCCGAGGCCTCCCGGCTGACCCGCCGGGTGTCCTCCACCGCCGACGACACCGAGGCGACCAGTTCGCCGATCTCCCGGGTCGAGCCGGCCACCCGGTCGGCCAGCGCCCGGATCTCGTCGGCCAGGGCGGCGAACCGGGCCGCCTCGGTGCCCGCGCCGGCCGCCTCGATGCTGGCGTTGATCGCCACGATGTTGGTCAGTTCGGCCAGCTCCGAGACGATCTCCACGACTCCGCTGATCTGGTGCGCCTTCTGGTTCAGGCCCTCCATGTGGGCCTCCACCGATCCGGAGTGCTCGCGGATGCGCTCCATCGAGGAGCGGGTGGCCAGCACGATGTCCCGGCCGTGACGGCCGGCCTCCTCGGTCTGCCCGGCCGCCGACACCACGTCCTGCGCCCCCTCGGCGATCCGGCGCGACTCGGTCAGCATCTCCTTGACCGTGGTGGCGATCTCGGCCGCCGAACTGGCCTGCTGACTCGCGCCCTCGGTCTGGCGCTGGGCACTGAGCACCAGGTCGGCCGAGGACGCCTGGACCGAGCGGACCGCGGACAGCACCCGCCCGCGAACCTGACGCACCACCAGCGAGGCCACCACTGCGGCCCCGACCAGGATGGCCAGGAAGGCCGCGACCACCAGACGGACGCCGTCGCGGGCGACCTGGGTGGCCGCCTCCTCCCGTTCCAGCACCAGGCCCTGCAGGTACTCGTAGAGGGTGTCCATCGCCCGGGTGGTGGTGACCCGCTGCTCGTCGATCTCGCCCCAGGCCGCGACCACCGCCTCGGCCTCGGCGCCCTGCTGCCGCAGCTGGATCGGGCCCTCGTCGAGCCGGATGAAGTTGGCCTGCAGCGAGGCGATCCGCTCCACCAGTTCCCGGCCCCGGGCGGTGTCCACGGTCTCGCCCAGCGTGCGCAGCTGCTGCTCGAACTCCTGGTCCAGGCGGTACTGCTCACCCAGGTACTTGGGCCGGGCGGAGAACAGGTAGGCGCGGTTGGCGGCGGCGCGGGCGTCGCGCAGGTCCATCAGGGTGCGGGCCTGCAGCACCAGCGAGGTGTCGTGCTCGATCACCCGGTCCTTGTGCTCGACCACCCGCTGCTGCACGTTCAGGGCCAGCACGGCCATGCCGAGGGTGAGCAGCAGCACGAAGCCCAGCGCGGTGAACACGCTGGTGGTCACGGTCCACTCCCGGCGTTCCCGCGAGCGTCTCCAGCCCAGCCCCACACCGACCCCCGATCGGACGCGACCCCCGTCGGGTCTCAGCCCCGTCGTCGGCAGCGGGCGCCCCGGCCTTTACTCCGATCGGTGGGTGGAGTCCAGAAGCAGCGCGTGGTGGTGCATGTCGTGCCAGCCGTCGCTGTGCAGAAGCGACTGCACGGCCGTGCCCTCCAGGGCGAAGCCGCAGCGCTGGGCCACCCGGCAGGAGGGTTCGTTGCGGGTGGAGTGCAGCAGCGTGAGCCGGTGCAGACCGTGGGCCCGCGACCAGGTGGTCAGGGCCCGGGTGGCGCGGGTGGCGACCTGCTGGTTGCGCGCCGCGGGGGCCACCCAGTAGGCCACCTCGGCCTCGCCCAGGCTGAGGTCGGCCACCCGGAACCCGATCCGGCCCAGCGCCTTCCCCTCGCCCTCGACCAGCCAGTCGGCCGCCGTCTCGCCCGCCCAGGCGGCGCTCTTGCGCTCGATCCAGGCCGTGGCCTCGGCCTCGTCGGCCAGGGCGAGCGCGTGCCACCGCTGGATATCCGGGTCGGAGTAGGCCTCGAGCAGGAAGGGCTCGTCACCGTGACGCCACGGCCGCAGGAGCAGCCCTTCCCCGCGGAAACCCGGTTGTGGCACCGAGGACCACGAACCGGCCGGGATCACATCTCTGACCAGAGCAGGCATGTGGCCCATTCTAGGGACAGCTCAATGATCAAGAGGCGGGCCACCGGCGGGCGCCGTAGCGTCGCCGCATGACGACGACGGACAGCCGCTCCCAGTCGACGACCAGCACGGTGCGTCTCGGTGTGAACGGCTCCGAGCACGAACTGGCCCTGGACAACCGCACCTCCCTGCTCGACGCACTGCGTGAGCACCTCGACCTGACCGGGTCGAAGAAGGGGTGCGACCACGGCCAGTGCGGGGCCTGCACGGTGCTGCTGGACGGCCGCCGGGTGAACGCCTGCCTGGTCCTCGCCGTGACTGCGCAGGGCCGCGAGATCACCACCGTCGAAGGCCTGGCCGACGGCGAGAGCCTGCATCCGGTGCAGCGCGCCTTCGTCGACCGGGACGCCTTCCAGTGCGGTTACTGCACGCCGGGCCAGATCTGCTCGGCGGTCGGGGTGCTGTCCGAGGCCCGGGCCGGCTGGCCCTCTGCGGTCACCCCGCCCGAATCCGGCCCGCCCGAGGTTCCGGTCGCGCTCGACGAGGCCGAGGTCCGCGAGCGGATGAGCGGAAATCTGTGCCGCTGCGGCGCCTACGCCAACATCGTCCCGGCCGTGCTCGACGCGGCCGCAGCCGGTCACGCCCCGGGAATCGAGACCGGGTACGAGCCGGGAGGAACGCGATGAAGCCTTTCGCCTATGCCGTGGCCGAGGCCCCGGGTCAGGCCGTCGACCAGCTCGCCGGCCGGCCGGGCGCCAAGTTCCTGGGCGGCGGCACCAACCTGGTCGACCTGATGCGCCTGGGGGTGGAGTCGCCGGATCTGCTGGTGGACGTGACCCGCCTGGATCTGGACCGGATCGAGGCGACGGCGGGCGGGGGCCTCCTGGTCGGCGCCGTCGTACGCAACTCCGACCTCGCCGCCGACCCGCGGGTGCGCACCGCCTACCCGATGCTCTCCCAGGCTCTGCTCTCGGGTGCCTCCGGCCAGCTGCGCAACCTGGCCACCGTGGGCGGAAACCTGTTGCAGCGCACCCGTTGCCTCTACTTCCAGGACGTGACCAAACCGTGCAACAAGCGTAAGCCCGGTTCCGGCTGCCCGGCCCGCACGGGCGTCCATCGTGACCTGGCCATCCTCGGCGCCGGTGAGCACTGCATCGCGACCCATCCGTCCGACTTCGCCGTGGCCCTGGCCGCGCTCGACGCCCGGGTGCACGTCACCGGCCCGGGCGGGGACCGGCAGGTCGCCCTGAACGAGCTGTACCGGGCACCCGGTGAAGACCCCTCACGAGACACCGTTCTCGACCCGGCCGACCTGATCACCGCGGTCGAGCTGCCCAGTCCGCTTGCTGTGCATCAGAACTCGCTGTACCGCAAGGCTCGAGACCGGGCCTCGTACGCGTTCGCGGTCGGATCGGTCGCGGCCGGGCTGAGCCTCACTGCCGACGGCACGGTCGAGGAGGTCCGGATCGCGCTCGGCGCAGTGGCTCACAAGCCCTGGCGGGCCCGCCTGGCCGAGACCGCACTGACCGGCCGCGTGGCCGGCGCCGAGGAGTTCCGCCGGGCCGCCGAACTCGAGATGGCAGCCGCCGAACCGCTGCCGGACAACGAGTTCAAGGTCCGGCTGAGCCAGAACCTGATCGTCGCCGCCCTGTGCACCCTGGCCGGGATCGAGGAGGAAGCGTGAGCGCCGCCCTGACCGGCCCGCCGCTGGCCCGCGACGAGTCGGTCGAGAAGGTCACCGGAACGGCCCGTTACGCCTACGAGCACGGTGAGCCGGGCGGGACGGCCTACGCCTGGATCGTGACCTCGCCGGTGGCCCGGGGGCGGGTGCTCGCCGTGGACGCCGACCACGTGCTGCGCGACGACGACGTGATCGCCGTGCTCTGGCACGAGAATGCGCCGCGGCTGGGCGATGTCGGTGATCCGGTGCTGGCCGTGCTGCAGTCGCCGGAGGTGGCCTACCACGGTCAGTTGGTGGCCCTGGTGGTGGCGAAGACTCCGGAGGCGGCCCGGGAGGCGGCGGCCGCCCTGCCGGTGCAGTACGAGGAACTCGACCACGACGTCGTCCTGACCCCCGACCACGCCTCGCTGTACAAGCCGGAGAAGGTGAACCCGGCGTTCGCGACCGACAGCGAACAGGGCGAGCCGGACCAGGCGTTCGACCGCAGCCCGGTCCGCGTCGACCACACCTACACCACCGTCGCCCTGCACAACAATCCGCTCGAACCGCACGCCACCACCGCGATCTGGGCCGACGACGGGTCGCTCACCGTGCACGACTCCAGTCAGGGCGGGCAGCCGGTGCGCAAGACCCTGGCCGGGCTGTTCGAGCTGGACGCGGGCCGGGTGCGGGTGCTCAACCCGCACGTGGGCGGCGGATTCGGGTCGAAGGGCACACCGCGGCCGAACGTGGTGCTGGCCGCCCTGGCCGCGAAGGTCACCGGGCGCCCGGTCAAGCTCGCGGTCACCCGGCAGCAGATGTTCTCGCTGGTCGGGTACCGGACGCCGACGATCCAGCGGATCCGGCTGGGGGCCGACCGGGACGGGCGGCTGAACGCGATCATCCACGAGGTGGTCGAACAGACCGCCACCGTGAAGGAGTTCGCCGAGCAGACCGCGGTCTCGACCCGTTCGATGTACGCCGCCCCCAACCGCCGCACCAGCCACCGCCTGGCCCGGCTGGACGTGCCGGTGCCGTCGTGGATGCGCGCACCGGGGGAGTGCCCGGGCTTCTACGCCTTCGAGTCGGCGGTCGACGAGCTGGCCGCCGAACTCGGCCTGGACCCGGTGGAACTGCGCATCCGTAACGAGCCGGAGATCGACCCGGAGACCGGGAACCCGTTCTCCAGCCGCAATCTGGTGGCCTGCCTGCGGGAGGGGGCCCGGCGCTTCGGGTGGCGGCCGGGGCCGCGCACTCCCGGTGAGCGGCGTGAGGGCCGCTGGCTGATCGGGTCGGGAGTGGCCGCGTCGTTCTACCCGACCTACGAGATGCCCGCCAGTGCCCGGGCCTCGGCCGACGGGAACGGTTGCTACACCGTGGCGATCAACGCGGCGGACATCGGCACCGGCGCGCGCACCGCGCTGCGCCAGCTGGCCGCCGAGGCCCTGGACGTGCCCGCCGAGCGGGTGAAGATGCTGATCGGCGACACCGACCTGCCGGAGGCCGGTATCGCCGGTGGCTCGATGGGCACCCGGTCGTGGGGGTGGGCGGTCAGCAAGGCCTGCCGTCAGCTGCGCGAGCAGGGTGTTTCGTCGGTGACCGCGAACACCGCAGAGGACATCAAGGCCCTCGGGAAGAAACACACCCGGGGGGCCTACGGGGCCCAGTTCGTCGAGGTCCGGGTGAACCGTGACACCGGCGAACTGCGGGTGCCGCGGATGACCGGGGTGTTCGCGGCCGGGCGGATCGTCAACGCCCGCACCGCGCGGTCGCAGTTTCTCGGCGGCATGACGATGGGCCTGTCGATGGCCCTGCACGAGGAGGGCGTGATCGAGCCGGCGTTCGGCGACTACCTCAACCGCGACCTGGCCTCGTACCACGTCGCATCCTGTGCCGACGTCGGGGCGGTGGACATCGGCTGGATCGAGGAGGGGGACGAGCACCTCGGCGGGGCCGGGACCAAGGGCATCGGCGAGATCGGCATCGTCGGCACCGCGGCCGCGGTGGCCAACGCCGTCCACGACGCCACCGGGGTCCGGGTCCGGGACCTGCCGATCCATCTGGAAGACGTTCTGCGCTGAGGGCGACCGGCAGACGGAGGGGACGGGCCGGTAGACCGGTCCGTCCCCTTCGTCGGGCCCGGGTGCTCAGATCTCGATCGTGCGCTCCAGGTTGGCCAGCTTGTGCCGGGCCAGGGCCAGGTTGGCGCGGCGCTTGTCCAGGGCCATGTAGAGGAACAGGCCGTTGCCGGTGGGGCCCTGGATCAGCCGGATCAGGTGGTACTGGGTGTCGAGGGTGATCAGGATGTCCTCGATGCTCTCGCGCAGCCGCAGCGACTCCATCGTGCGCAGCTTGGCGCGGACGATCTCGGTGTTGCCCGCGGCCGCCACCTCGAGGTTCAGCCCGCCGCCGCCGCCGGCCTGGCCGAGGGTCATGCCGCTGGTGTAGTCCACCAGCGCGGCGCCGATGGCGCCGTCGATCTGCATGGCTTCCTTGAGGACGATCTCGATGTTGGACACGAAAAGTTTTCCTTCCACGGAACCGACGGGCAACCACTGCTCACGGTGACCGCGTGTACGCGGATTGCGTAGGGACTTTGGTCCTGGGACCTGGGCCCTCACACTGCGGTCTCACCCGCTCGGGGCAGCGCGGGTTCAGCGCCGGTTCGGTGGCGTTTCTGCGTGTCGGCCGAGACGGTCAGCTCGGCAGGCGCACGGCCAGGATCGCGCAGTCGTCGTCGGTGCCTTCGTCGACGAGTTCGCTCAGCAGCCGGTCCAGCAGTTCCGGCAGTTCGAGGCGGTGATGTTCCCGGGCCGCCGCGAGCAGACTTTCCTGCCCGTGCGAGATGCGCCGCCCGGCCCGCTGTACCAGGCCGTCGGTGTGCAGGATCAGCGTGTCGCCCGGGTCGAGGTCGAGCTCGTGGGTGGTCCGCCCGAGGTGGAAGGGCATGCCCAGCAACAGGTCCGGGGCGGGGGTGAGCAGAGTGGCCACCCCGGCGCCGGTGACCCGCAGCGGGGGCGGGTGCCCGGCGTTGGCCCAGTGCAGGCGTTTTGCGCCGGGCCGATCGGGGGAGGGGCACAGGATGGCCAGCACAGCAGACACACCGGTGTCGATCCGCAGGTGTGTCAGCGCCGCGTCGAGCCGGGTCATCACCTCGGCCGGGGGCTGCGGCCGATCCACCAGCAGGCCGCGCAGCAGGCTCCGGATCTGGCCCATGGTGGCGGCGGCCTCGATGTCGTGCCCGGCGATGTCGCCGATGATCACGGCCAGGTCGCCCGGCCCGCCCCCGGGTTCGGTGGGCAGGGCCACCGCGTCGTACCAGTCGCCACCCACCTGGTTGGCACTGGCCGCGGGCAGGTAGCGGGCGGCGAGGTGCACGTCGTCGCGCTCGGGCAGGGTGGTCAGCAGGGCGTGCTGCAGGGTGGTCGCGGTGTCGCGGCGTTCCTCCAGCAGGATCGCCCGCTCGAGGGCGGTCGAGGTGTACTGCACCAGGGCTGCGAGGGCCTCCCGGATGCGCTCCTGGACCGGCCCGGGCGGTTCCTGTCCGAAGGCCGTCCAGGGGGAGTCGGCCGAGCTCCAGCCCAGGGCCAGCGTGCCCCTCACCCCACCGGACAGGGGCAGCCGCAGCCAGGGGCCGCCGGGCCGGTCCTCAGCAGGGGCCTCGCCGAGCACGATCTGGGTCGTCTCGACGCCCAGGTTCTCGGCCGCTACCTGCTCCACCACCTTCACCACGCTGGCCACGGTGGTGGTCACGGCGAGTGCCTCGGACAGGGCCAGCAACAGCCGGGCCTGCTGCTCCGACTCCAGGGTGGCCACGGTGACCAGCTCGGACCGGTGCTGGGCCAGGCGGGCCTGTTCGCCGCGCTGCTCGGCGTCCGCCCACGCAGTCTCGGCCCGCTGCTGCTGGGCCGCCGCCTCGGCGTGGGAACGGCGCAGGCTCAGTTCGGCCGAGCAGGCCGCGGCCAGCCCGGTGAGGACGTGGATGTCCCGCTCGGTCCAGGCCCGGGGGGCGGCGTCGAGGGCGCAGAGGGCACCGACTGTGAGCGTGCCGTCCTGCACCGGGACAGCCAGCCCGGCGGCGATGTGGGATCCGTCCGAGAACGCCCGCTGCCGCGTGAGCTCGTGTCGGCCGAGGTCGTTCACCACCACCGGCTCACCCGTCTGGACCGCCCGCCGGGCCAGCCAGACCCCGGCCGTATCGGGCGGGAACTGATCATCGGCGGTCCGGAAGACCAGGGCTGCGGTTACGTCGAGGGTGTCGCGGACCAGGGGGCCGAAGCGGTCGGCGGTGGGGTCCGGGACCTCAACCATGGCACGGCCGGGGTCGACGATGGACGTGGAGTTGCACGCCCACAGTATGGGCGGTAACGGCATTCGGGTCGTAGTGCGACCTCGGCCCTTGCTTCCTAGAGTGAGGTGGATGGACACGGCTGACAACGGCACTTCGGACCGGGAGCCGGCACGACACCTTCGACTTGTGCGGGAGGAGTCCGGAGTGCGGCCCGACCCCCGGCCCGGTGGAGACGTCTCGGTCTACGACGAGGACGGCACCGTGGTCGTGCTCCTGCGCGGGGTGATCGACATCAGCGTGGTCGGTGAGCTCGAGGAGGCCGGCCGGCACGCGGTCGACCAGCAGTCGCCGATCCTGGTCGACGTCCGGCACGTGGAGATGATCGACTCGGTCGGGATCTCGTTCCTGGTGCGGATCGCCGCCTCCGTGCGCTCCCAGGGCGGCACCACCGAGCTGTGCGGCCCGGCGCCGGTGGTCGAGGAGATGCTCGCCGTGGCCGGGGCGGCCCCGCTGTTCCAGTGGGTGGAGGGCCGAGTGAGCCCGGGCGGCCAGGAGACGCCCTGAGCGCTGCCTCCGGCTGGCTCACCGGGCGGTCGGTCGAGCCGTCCCCTAGTGTCGGGAGCATGAGGCCGGACCCCGGGAGGGGCGAGGTCTTCCGCGTCCCGCCCGGCCGAGCCCGACGCCCCTACCAATCAGGGAGCGTCGACATCCCGATCCTGGTGCGCAATCGACCGCCCGACTTGATCCGTCAGCAGCTCGGGGCCTGGCCCCTGAACGGCCTCACCGGTATGGCGGCGGTGCGGGAGTCCCTCCTCGCGCGGTGCCACCGGGAGGTCCCGCTGCCTCTGCCCGCCGGATCCCCGGTGATGGCCGAGGTGGCCCGCCGGGTCGAGCTGGTTTTCAGTGAACTGGCCGGCAACGCGGTCCGGCACGGCCGGCCGCCGATATCCGTGCAACTGGCCTGCACCGCCGACGCCTGGCTGCTCAGCGTGAGTGACGCGGCGCCGGAGCAGGAGCTCCGAGTGGGGAGACTGGCCGGCGACGAGCCCGGGGGGCGTGGGCTGGCGCTGGTGCTGACCATGGCCGCCCAGGCCGGCTGGTACGTGCACGAGGGCCGCAAGACGGTCTGGGCCGAGGTGCCCGACCAGCCGCCCGGCCGCCTGCTCGAGCAGCTACGGGACGTAGGCTCGCGCGCGGCGACCGGGGACTGAGACGAAGCCCGGCTCAGATCTGGATGGTGCGCTCCAGGTTGGCCAGCTTGTGCCGGGCCAGGGCCAGGTTGGCCCGCTGCTTGTCCAGGGCCAGGTAGAGGAACAGGCCGGCCCCGGACTGGCCGGTGATCAGCCGGATCAGGTGGTACTGGGTGGTCAGCGTGATCAGGATGTCCTGGATGCCGTCACGCATCCCCAGCGACTCCATCGTGCGCAGCTCCGAACGCACCACCTCGGTGTTGCCGGCGGCGGCGACCTCGAGGTCCAGCACGGCCCCGCCGGCCTGGCCCAGGGTCATCCCGCTGGTGTAGTCGACCAGGGCGACGCCGATGGCGCCATCGATCTGCATGGCTTCCTTGAGGACGGTGTCCAGGTTGCTCACGGTGTCTTTCCTTCCGGCCACGAGGGCTGAATCTGTGGAACGAGGAGCGTTGGCGCCGGTGGCGGGGCACTGAGCTTCGGCTCCGCGTCTCAACTTCCTTGTCGGCGCCCGGAGCCCCCGACTGTTGTCGTCCTCAGGACCCTCAGTGGTCCTATCGGGCGACGACTACCCAGAGCAAGCTGATCCCGGCCGCTGTGGCGGACAACACCGTCTATTTCCTGCGTTCCTGCACTACGCAGCGGCATGGTCACGCTCCGCCGGTCTGCGTCGATCACTCCTCGTGATCGCGGATGATCAAGGACTCACCCGTTCGGGCTAGTGCTGCTCTCGGGGGAACCGGCCGCGCTCGTACTGCGGCGGCCAGGTCACGTCGTCACCCAGTTCGTGCGCCGCCCGGTGCGGCCAGCTGGGGTCACGCAGCAGCACCCGGCCGAGCAGGACGGCGTCGGCCGAGCCCTCGGCGAGGACCTGCTCGGCCTGCTTCGGCTCGGCGATCAGCCCGACCGCGGCCGTGGGCAGACCGCTGACCTCCTTCACCCGCCGGGCGAAGGGCACCTGGTAGCCGGGGCCGAGGGTGATCTTCTGGTCCGGGTGGTTGCCGCCGCTGGAGACGTCGACGAGGTCGACGCCGTGCTCCTTCAGGGTGGCAGACACCTGGGCCACCTCCTCGACGTCCAGACCGTCGGGCACCCAGTCGGTGGCGCTGACCCGGACCAGCAGCGGGGTGGCGTCGGGGATCACCGCCCGGATGGCGTCGACCACCTCGACCAGCAGCCGCGAGCGCCCGGCGAGGTCGCCGCCGTAGGCGTCGGTGCGCAGATTGCTCACCGGCGAGAGGAACTGGTGCAGCAGGTACCCGTGGGCGGCGTGCACCTCCAACACCTGGAAGCCGGCCGCGATCGCCCGCTGCGCCGCCTCGGCCCAGGCCTGCACCAGGCCGGGCAGGTCGGACGCGGGGATCTCGGCGGGAACGTCGTAACGGCCGAAGGCGGCGGCGGAGGGGGCGACGGTCTTCCAGCCGCCCTCGTCGGCCGGCACCGAGCCCTTGCCCCGGAAGGGCGCGTAGGTGGACGCCTTACGGCCGGCGTGGGCCAGCTGGATCGCCGTGACCGCGCCCTGGGACCGGACGAAGCGGTTGATCCGCTCGTAGTCCGCGGCCTGCTCGTCGTTCCAGATCCCGGCGTCCTGCGGGGAGATCCGGCCCTCCGGCACCACCGCGGTCGCTTCCTGCATCACCAGCCCGGCGCCACCGCGGGCGAAGCTGCCCAGGTGCACCAGGTGCCAGTCGCTGGGCCGGCCCTGCTCGCTGGAGTACATGCACATCGGTGAGACCCAGGCGCGGTTGCGGACGGTGACGCCGCGCAGGGTGAACGGAGAGAAGAGAAGGCTCATGACGGGAAGAACCCGGTCGCGGGGAAGGGACTTCCCCGCGCCGGGTGTGAACTAGGCCCGCCTCGGACTCAGACTCGGGTTCAGAGCCGGAAGCGCCCGACCAGCTGGTTCAGGCCGTTGGCGACCTGGGCCAGGTCGGAGGCCGCCCGCTCGGCGTCGGCGATGCCGGCGCTGGAGGACTGCGAGGCGTGCGAGACGGCGTTGATGTCCGTGGCGATCCGCGAGGCGGCGGTGGCCGTCTCGTCGATGCTGCGGGCGATCTCCGAGGTGACCGCGGTCTGCTCCTCGACCGCCGAGGCGATCGTGGTCTGGTAGGAGTTCACGTCCTCGATGGTGCGGGTGATCCGCTCGATCGCCTCGACCGCGTCCCGGGTGTCGGCCTGGATCGCCTCGACCCGGCGGCCGATGTCCTCGGTGGCCCGGGCCGTCTCCTGGGCGAGCTGCTTGACCTCTTCGGCGACCACGGCGAAGCCCTTGCCGGCCTCACCGGCACGGGCGGCCTCGATGGTGGCGTTCAGGGCGAGCAGGTTGGTCTGCTCGGCGATCGAGGTGATCACCTTGACCACGTTGCCGATCTCCTCGCTGGAGCTGCCCAGCTTGCCCACGGTGGCGGTGGCGGTGGCAGCCTCGGTGGCCGCCCCGGCGGCGACCCGCACGGCCTCGGCCGAGGAGTTCGCGATCTCCCGGATGCTGGCGCTCATCTCCTCGGTGCCGGCCGCGACGGTCTGCACGTTGCCGGAGACCTCCTGCGAGGTCACGCTCAGGCTGTTGGCCTGCGACGTGGTCTCCTGCGCGTTCGCCGCCACCTGGCTGGAGATGGCCGTGAGTTCCTCGGAGCTGCCGGTCAGCGTGCTGGAACTGGTACGGATGTCCTCCATCGCGGCGTGCAGCGAGTCGCTCGCCCGGTTCAGCGCACCGGCCATCTCGCCCACCTCGTCGTTGGCGGTGACCGGCACCCGGCGGGTGAGGTCGCCGTCGGCCAGTGCGACCAGACCGTCGCGGACCCGGCCGACGGTGGAGGAGATCATCCGGGCCAGCCACCAGCCGAACCCGACCATCAGGAGCACGCCGACCGCCACGATCGTCCAGGAGCGCATGATCTCGGAGCGGGCCGAGTCCTTGGCCTCCTGAGCGCTGGCCGCCATGTCGGCCAGCGCGTTGTCGGCCAGTTCGTTCAGGCCGTCGCGCACCTTGTCGGAGACCGTGGCGAACTCGCCGGTGACGATCTGGCCCAGCTGGCGGTACTCCCGGCCGGTCAGGTCGTCGCGCTGGGTCAGCGGGGCGATCTGGGCGGTGTAGATCTGCTCCAGGGCGCTCAGGTTCTCGCGCTCGGTCGCGATCGTGGCCTGGTCGGCCTCGTCCAGGCCGGTGGCCTCGAGCGCGTCGAACTTGGCCGCCACCCCGGCTGCGCCGGTGCTCACGGCCTCGAGCGCGGCCTGGCCGGCGGTGCCGTCGGCCAGACCGCTGAGCAGGATGTCGCGGCGCAGACCGGCGAACTCGGCGCGGGCCTGCAGGGCGATCTCCACCCGCTTGGCCTGGACCTGCACGATCTCGTCGGTGGCCTGCTCGACCGAGCTCACCGCGCGTTGTCCCAGCACCCCGATCCCGACACTGAGCAGGGCGGCGACGATGATCAGACTGAAGATCTTCTTCAGCAGCGAGAGGTTGCCGAAGAAGGCGGCGGGGGACTTCGCGGCGGGCATGGACATCCTTTTCGGAGGGGCTGTCGCGGTCTGCCGGCGCACCTCTTGCGACGTGCTCACGCAACCAGCGTCTGGCTTCCTCTGCCCATCGTCGAGAAGCCACGCAGGGTTAGCCCGGAGTGACCCGCTCACCCGGACGGTGCAGCCGCCCTCACCCAGCGCTGACCGTCACGCGCTGCCGGAGTCGCCCCCACGGTCGGGACGCAGGTGCCGGCGCGACCCTTCCACCTCGGCCAGTTCGTCCTCGTCCAGCTTGCGGGTGTCCCGCAGCGGCACGTAGGGCTCGGCCCCTTCGGGCAGGCCGTCCTGCTCGGCCCGGGCCCGCTCCAGCTCGGCGTTGAACTCCGCGCCCAGCAGGATGGCCAGGTTCGAGATCCACATCCAGATCAGGAAGATGATGATCCCGGCGAAGGTGCCGTAGGTGGCGTCGTAGCTGGAGAAGTTGGTCACGTAGAAGCCGAACCCGGCCGAGGCGAGGAGCCACAGCACCACCGCGAGCATGCCGCCCGGGGTGACCCACTTGAAGCCCTGCTTGGCGTTCGGCGAGGCCCAGTACAGGATCGCCAGCACCAGCATCATGATCAGCACCAGCACCGGCCACTTGACGATGCTCCAGGCGGTGACCGCGGCGTCGCCCAGGCCGAGCAGGTCCCCGGCCTGCTGGGCGAGCGGGCCGGTGAAGACCACCATCAGGGCCGCGACGATGAGCAGCACCAGCAGCACCAGCGTGGTCAGGATCCGGGTGGGCAGGGTCTTCCAGATCGGCCGGCCCTCGGGGATGTCGTAGACCACGTTGGAGGCGCGCATGAATGCGGCGACGTAGCCGGAGGCCGACCACAGGGCGGTGGCCAGACCCAGGACGAAGGCGAAGCTGGCCGAGGCGGGCTTGTCGCCGACCTGGAGCAGGATGCTGTCGAGGGTTCCGCTGAAACTGCCGGGCAACACCGGCTTGATGTTGTCCCGCATCTCCTTGATGGTGTCGGGACCGGCGAAGCCGAGCAGCGAGATCAGCACCACCAGGGCCGGGAACAGCGCCTGGATGCCGTAGTACGTGAGGGCGGCGGCGGAGTCGGAGAGGTTGTCCTCCGAGAACTCCTTGCCTGCGCCTTTCAGTACTTTCAGCCAGGACTTCTTGGGCAGTTCGGTGGGCGACTCAGCCGGGTTCTCGTCCGGTAGCTGGTCGCTTTCTTCCGGGTTTCGTCGCTTGGTTCCCCACATGGGCTCATGGTGGCGCCCCCGGCGGGGGCCCGCCGGTCGAGAGGACACCCGGTGAAAACCCCCATAAGTGCTGTTCAGAACCAAAAACGGACGGGTGCGGGCCCCTCTTCGGGGCCCGCACCCGTCCGTTGTCGGTTCAGTTCGGTCCGATCACATGTGCACAGCGACGTTCTCGTTGTCGGCGGCCAGGGCCGCGGTGACCGAACGGCTGGGGTACAGCGCGAAGGCCAGCGCCGCGGTGACGGCGAAGAACACCGCCGACCAGACGAAGACCGCGTCGTACGAGGCCAACTGGGCCTGTGCGGCCAGCGCCGGGGTGACCCCGCCGGCGGCGTTGGTGGTCAGGTAGTCGGTGGCCGCCGAGGCCGCGACGCTGCTCAGCAGCGCCACCCCGATCGAACCGCCCACCTGCTGCGAGGTGTTCACGGTGGCCGAGGCCACGCCCGCCTGGTGGGCCTGGACGCCGATCGTGGAGGAGCCCATCGCGACGGCGAAGATGCAGCCCAGGCCCAGGCCGGTGAGCACCAGGCCGGGCAGCAGCGCGGTGACGTAGCTGCTGTCCAGGCCGAAACCGGTGAACAGGAGCATGCCGGCGGCGGCCAGCAGCGAGCCGACGCCCACCTGCATCTTCGAGCCGATCTTCGTCTGGAAGGCCGGCGTGCCGTTGAACTGGGCGCTGATGCCGATCGCGAACACCATCGGCAGGAAGGCGAAACCGGACTGGATCGGCGAGTACCCGAGCACCTGCTGCACGTAGAAGGTGACGAACAGGAACACCGCGAACATGCCGATCGCGGAGGTCAGCATGACCAGGTAGGAGGTGCCGCGGACCCGGTCGAGCAGGATGTGCATGGGCAGCAGCGGGTGCGCGACCAGACGCTCGGCCACCGCGAAGCCGATCACCAGCAGCACGCCGGCGACCAGGCTGACCACGGTCAGGGTGTCGCCCCAGCCCTCGGTCTCGGACCGGGCGAAACCGTAGACCACGAAGAAAATTCCGGCCACGGCCAGGATCGAGCCGGCCCAGTCGAAGGCCGGGCGGCCGCCCTCGCGCTCGTTGGCCGGCAGCAGACGCAGGCCGCCGACCAGGGCGATGACGGCGAAGAGCACGTTCACGTACAGGCACCAGCGCCAGGACAGGTACTCGGTCAGGGCGCCGCCCAGCAGCAGGCCGATGGCTGCGCCGGAACCGGCCACCGCGCCGAAGATGCCGAACGCCTTGCCCCGGTCCGCGGAACCGGCGAAGGTGATGGTGAGCATGGCCAGTGCGGCCGGGGCCAGCAGTGCGCCGAAGGCACCCTGGGCGGCGCGGGCCGCGATCAGGACCTCGATGCTCGGGGCCCAGCCGCCCACGGCCGACGCGGCGGCGAAACCGACCAGCCCGACCAGGAATCCGAGCTTGTTGCCGAACATGTCGTTCAGCCGGCCGCCGATCAGCAGCAGGCTGCCGAAGGCCAGCGAGTAGGCGGTGACCACCCACTGCCGCTGCGCGTCGTCGAAACTCAGGTCGGTCTGCGCGGCCGGCAGGGCGATGTTCACGATGGTCGCGTCGAGCACGACCATCAGCTGGGCGATGGAGATCAGGCCGAGCACCAGCCACTGGGCGCGGGTGGCGCCGCGGTGGTGGCCGGAGCTCGCGGTGGGGGAGTGCTCGTCGTTGAGCGCTGTCGTGTGCGGAGCCGCTGCGGGAGAGCGGTCGGACATGGGGTGGCCTTTCCGGCGGATTGGCCCCGCGCGGAGTCAGGTTGCGCGGGGTTGAAGCGGAATAGATGTTCCGGGATTGCCATCACTGTAGCGGAATAGTTGTTCCGCGTTGGTACCCTCGTCGGGTGAACAGTTCCTCCGCGGGCGGCAACGGCAGCGGAACCCCTGTCGGCGGGGCCGAGGCGAATGAGAGCGTCACCGAGCGCATCCTCGAGGCGGCGTCGGAGGTGTTCGCCGCCGACGGCCTGCACGCCACCCTGGCCGACGTGGCCGCCCGTGCGGGCGTGGGGGTGGCCACCGTGTACCGGCGCTTCCCCAACAAGGACGAGCTGATCCTGGCGCTGTTCCAGCGTCGTTTCGAGGAGGCGCTGGAGCAGGTACGGCTGGCCGTGGAGGCACCCGACCCGTGGGAGGGGTTCGTCGCGTTCTTCGAGGGCGGCGTGCGCCGGTTCTCCGGCGACCGGGGTTTTCGCGACTTCGTGATCGGCAGCTACTCCGAGAGCGTCGGCTGGTCGCGGGGTACCTCACCCGACCGGGTGGAGGTCATGGTGCACCAGCAGCACGTCCGGATGGGTGAGTACCTCGACCGCATGCTGGCCCGGTGCCAGGAGGCCGGGGTGATCCGCGACGACCTGGTGGCGAGCGACCTGTTCGCCCTGACCATGGCCGCGGTGAGCAGCATCGACTTCGCCGCCCACAAGAGCGGACCGGACATCTACCGGCGGGTGATCGGCGTCATCCTCGACGGGCTGCGCCCGGCCCGGAGCGCGCCGACGCCCCTGCCCGTGATCAGCCGGGGCTGACGGGCAGGGGCGTGGTGGTGCTGGGGCGACGGGTCAGCGGTTGCGGCGCCGGAGCCAGACCAGGACGGCGGTGAGCAGACCGGCCAGACCGCCGAGCGCGGGCAGCAGCCAGGGCTTGTCCTGACGCTGCTCCTGGGTCTTCACCTTGGCCTGCTCGGTGACCACCTTGGCCTGGGCCGCGACGTGCTGGGCCTGCTCGGTGGCGACGGTGCGGGCGGTGCCGGTGGCGACCTTGGCCCGTTCGGCCACGTGCTGGGCCTGCTCGGTGGCGACGGTGCGGGCGGTGCCGGTGGCGACCTTGGCCCGCTCGGCCACCTGCTGCGCCTGCTCCGTGGCGGTGCTCTTGGCCGCCATCGCGTGCACCTTGGCGCTCTCCTGGAGGTCACGGGCGCGGGCCTTCGCGGTCTCCTGCACCTCGTGCACCTTCTCGGTCGCCCGGCCCTTGACGTCGGCCTTCGCGGCCAGCGCCTCGACCGTCTCGGCGAGCTCGTCGCGGGTGTGGTCGATCTCGGCGCGCAGCTGCTCGGTGTCCGAGGTGTCCTTCGCGTCGCTCATCGGTGGGCACTCTCCTTGACGGCCTCGACGTCGTGCTTCGTGCTGTTCACGGCCTGGGTCGGGACCGGCGGGGTGGCCTGCTTGATCTGCTTGCGCCCGACCATCGCCATGACCCCGGCGACGAGGAGCAGGACGGCGGCCACGATCAGCGCGGAGGCCCAGGCCGGAAGCACCTCGGCCAGGCCCAGGACGGCCGCGGCGACCAGGACGCCGACCCCGAACAGGGCGACCAGGCCGGCGCCGCCGAAGGCGCCCACGCCGACCCCGGCGTGCTTGGCCTTCTCGGCCAGCTCGGCCTTGGCCAGCTCGACCTCCTGCCGGGCCAGCTGGGGCACCAGCCGGGTGAGGTCCTGCACCAGCTCCGGGGTCGACTTCTCGTGACCCGTGGGTACCGGGCCAGGAGCGGCCGCCGGGCTCGGCGGCCTTTCGTTCGTCACGCTCATGGCTTCTCCAAGGTCGGCCTTGCGGTTCCCCTCGAATCTAGGTCTGACCAGCGCGACCGCATCCCGAGCGGACACCGCTGGAGCAGCACCCGGGCCGGCGGTGCGACGAAAGTGCACGATGTCGGGCCGTGCGGATGCGACCTTGGGCGGAGGCCGGGCCGCCCAAGATCACGGAATACTTCCCGGCATGAGCGAACCCGTGATCACCCGTCCGGCCCGGTCCTGGCCGGTCGCCGCCGTAGCCTGTGTCGTCCTGCTGGTGCTGACGGTGGGCCAGCTGCTGGTGGCCACGTTCTTCGCCTCGGGGCTGGAACAGTTCGAGGGCAAGGGTTTCGGGGCCCGGCTGGTGCTGTACCCGGCGATGATGCTGGCCGTGCCGGTGATCTGGTGGTTCGTGACCACCCGGCGGCAGGACCCGCCGTGGGCGGCCTTCGCCTGGATCATGCTGCCCTACCTGATCGACGTCACCGGCAACACGCTCGACCTGTACGACTCGCTGGTCTGGTGGGACGACGCCAACCACTTCGTCAACTGGATGTTCCTGGGGCTCGGGACCGGGCTGCTGATCACCCGGGGGGAGCGCGGAAGGGCGCGCCCGGGCTGGGAGATCGTGCTGCTGGTGGCCGGGGTGGGCGCGATCATGGCGATCTTCTGGGAGGTCGGCGAGTACTACGCGTTCATCCGGGGCGGCACCGAACTGGACACCGCCTACACCGACACCCTGGGCGACGAGGTGCTGGGCACCCTGGGGGCGATGACCGCCGGGGCGATCACCGCCTGGCGCACCTCCCGCCGGCTCTGACCCGGTCGGCTCAGAGCGCCTTGCGCCCCTCGCTGATCAGCTGCAGCCGGCGCAGGCTCTCGGTGTTGCGCGGGGCGATGCTGACCTGCCGCACCGGCTTGGGGATCAGCTTGCCCGGGCCGGCCGTGGCGTCCTCCTGCATGTGCACCAGGCAGCCGCCGTCGGCCTCCTCCAGTTCGAGGAACACGGTGGCCTCGCCCACCGGCCAGCCGCGGGCCTTGAGCACCAGCCGGTGGCCGGGCACCGAGTCCAGGACCGAGGTGCTGTCGTCGATCACGGCCGGCCACACCCCGAAGGAGTGGTGGATCCGCGAGCCGACCGCCGGCCAGTTCGCGTCGACCGACCGGATCCGCGAGGCGCCGACCACCCAGCCGGAGTAGAGCCACCCGTCGGACAGGACGGAGAAAACGTCTTGCGGGGACGCTTTCACGAGCCGCTGGACCTCGATCATTGGGCCATTCCACCGGTTACGGTGGCGGCGGGCAACCGCAGACCACCCCGAGTGGCAGGCCTGTCGGCCTGGGCAAGACTGATGGATGCCCGGCCCGCCTTCTGCGGAGCCGGCCTCGCGGTGAGCAGAACCCGCGCGGCGCACGCCTCATCCGACACCAGGAGGCTCCATGGCCCCCAAGGCCCAGCAACAGGACGTCCCCGGCACCACCGCAGCGATGGATCCGGTGCCCGACCACGGCGAGAAGAGCTACCGCGGCTCCGGCCGCCTGGAAGGCAAGATCGCCGTGATCACCGGTGGCGACAGCGGTATCGGCCGCGCCGTGGCCATCGCCTACGCCCGGGAGGGTGCCGACGTCGTCGTCTCGTACCTCAACGAGCACGAGGACGCCGAGGACACCGCGAAGTGGGTGCGGGAGGCCGGGCGCAAGGTCGTGCTGATTCCCGGTGACGTGTCCGAGCCGGCCCACTGCCGGTCGATCGTCGAGAAGACCGTGGCCGAGTTCGGCCGGATCGACGTGCTCGTGAGCAACGCCGCCTACCAGGCGGTCTACGACACGATCGAGGACGTGAGCGACGAGGAGTGGGACCGCACGATCGCCACCAACCTCAGCGCCTACTTCCACCTGACCAAGGCGGCCGTGCCGCACATGCCGGCCGGTGGCAGCATCATCGGCTCGTCGTCGGTCAACTCCGACACCCCCAACCCCGGGCTGGCACCGTACGCCGCGACCAAGGGGGCCATCGCGAACCTTTCCGCGGGTCTGGCCGGCCTGCTCGCCGAGAAGGGCATCCGGGTGAACAGCGTTGCCCCGGGCCCGATCTGGACGCCGCTGATCCCGGCGACCATGCCGCCGGAGAAGGTCGAGAGCTTCGGTAAGGACACGCCGCTGGGCCGGCCCGGGCAGCCCGCCGAGGTGGCGCCGGTGTACGTGATGCTGGCCTCGGACGAGTCCAGCTACGTCTCGGCGGCCCGGATCGCGGTCACTGGCGGCAAGCCGGTTCTGTAGGTGTGCTCGGCCCGGTGGCGCAGGCGCTACCGGGCCGGGTGGTTCAGAGCAGCTGGATCTCCTCCGGGTCCTGTCCGGTGGTGACCACGGCCTCGGCGATCTCATGCACCTTCACGTTGCGGTGCTGAGACGTCTTGACCAGACGCTGGAAGGCCTCGTCGGGCAGGATCCGGTGGCGTTCCACCAGGACTCCGACCGCTTCGCCGATGTGCTGGCGGGACTTCATGGCGAACCGCAGGTGCTCTTCGCGTTCCAGTCGGGACAACGCCACGGCCGTGTGCACCGCGAACAGCGGGCCAGACTCAGTACCGTTCTTCCGAAGGCGTTCTCATGGCCGGAATACACGCTGAGCACGCCTATCGGCTGCTCGCCGTAGGTCAGGGGAACGGCCATCACGCGGCGGATGTCGGCCCGGGTCGCCGCCGCGCTCAGCAGCGGCCACTGGTTGGATGAGTCGGTGAGGATGGCCGTCACCACCCGATGGCCGGCATCGGCCCGTACGGCCGGCCCCTGGCCCGGACGCTGCTCGGCCGGCAGTTGTGCCCGCTCGCAGGCCAGCGTCGCGTCGTCGCTGGCGGCCGCCACGGTCAGCTCGCCGCCCCGCTTCAGCATTACGGCCGCCCGCTGGGCCCCGGGGATGATCGTGATCGCCCCGGCGAGGACACCGGCCAGCACGTCGTCCTTCTCGGTGTGCCCGGCCAGTTGCCCGGCCGGCGACTCGGCCAGGGCGAGGGAGAGGTGACCGCGCTCGTCCGGCAGTCGGCTGACCGCGTCGGCCGCCCGGTCGTCGTCGGTGAACTCGTCCGGGTCGGCGGTGTCGGTGATCACCCGCAGCCGGACCGGGCTCTTCCAGGTGGGTTCGCAGTTCCCAGCGCAGAATCGTTACCCCGGTGCGTATCTCGGTGGCGATGGTGACCGGCGGGCCGCGGACCAGGATCGCCGTGCCGTCCACCACCAGCAGGTGTCAGGCGACCTTAGGGCACCGGTGGGCGGCCCTGGACCGCCGCAGCGACCAGCTCGGCCGCCAGCTCCCGGATCTTGCGGTTGCTGTCGTTGCTCATCCGGACCAGGACGGCGAACGCGTCCTCGGCCGAGCACCGGCGGCTCAGCATGATCATGCCCTTGGCCTGGTCGATGACCGCCCGGGAGGCGAGCGCCTGGCGCAGCTGCTCCTGCACCGACCGCATCTCCTGGATCGTCCGGCTGTCGCGGACGAGGGTGGCCGCGGCCTGGACGAAGGGCGCCAGCTGGGCGAGGGCCGGTTCGCCGAAGGTGTGCCCGGCCTCGCCGTAGAGCATCAGCAGACCGATCGGCTTCTCCTCCAGGACCAGCGGCAGGGCGAGCCAGGACCCCGAGCTCGCCGTCCCGCCCGCCACCCGGGCCAGGTCGGGCCAGCGCGGGTCGTCCAGGGCGTCACTGGTCGCCACCGGTGAGCCGGTGGCGTAGGCCTCGAACATCGGGCCGCTGCCGATCATGTACTGCAGCCCGTCACCGGCCTGGGCCAGGGGGGAGGTGGAGACGATGCTGTCGGGGTCGGCCGGGTCGCCGAGGAGGAGGGACGCGGACTGGACCGCCGGTGCCGCCTGGACCGCCAGCTCGGCCACCCGGCGTAGCAGCGCGGGCAGGTCGGTGTCGCCAACGCCCAGCCGGGCCAGCTCCACCAGCGTCTCCCGGTAGGCAGGATCGGCCGGATCGGCCGGGTCGGATCCCGGGACCGGCTGAAGGATCCAGCGGACCTGTGCGGTCCTCTCCTCCGGCAGTGACCGGGCGGCGGCCACGTCGCAGACCACCGGGGAACCCCCGCGCGGGAGCAGTCGCAGCGACGCGTGCGCGGCCGTCGTTCCGTGGAGTGCGGAGTGCAGCAGGTCGCGGGCGGCGCGGCGGTCGTCGGGAGCGACGAAGGCGAAGACCGGTTTCTGGTTCTCCAGCCGCCCGACGGGCACCTGCAGCAGTTCCTGGGCGGCCGGGTTGACCTCGAGGAGGGAACCGGCCGGTGAGGTGGTGACCACCGCGACCGGCAGGCTGTCGAGCATCTGCCGGGTGAGGGCCCGGCCCTCGGTCCGGGCCCGGGCCGCGGTGTCGAGCTCGGCGAGCTGGACCGTCAGCTCCTCCTCGGCCAGGGCCAGGTCGTCGGCGACCCGGCTCAGCGTCTCGGACGACGGCGGCCAGCTCCGGCCCCCGGCCGGGCTCAGCAGGGCCTGGTGCGCCGAGCGGAGCATGAGCAGAGCCTCGTTCGGCGGCCGGGCCGGACCGGCCGTGGAGACCACGGGGGGCTGATCCTTCTCGTCGAGAGTCTGGTTCTGCGACATCTCTTCGCCGACCTCCCGCTTCCGCCGCCTGGGGCGCCTCCGACCGTTTTTCGCCCGATCATGATGCCATCGCCCGGCCCTCGGTGCAGGCTCACGGCCCGGTCCGGCCCCCGGCCTCCGGCCCGGCCGGGAACTCGGTCGGGAACTCGGCCGGCAGCGCGGCCGGGAGCTCGGTGAGCCGCTGGCTCGCGAGCCGGTAGAGCAACTCCGGCACGGCCTCGGGGGAGCACGGGTCGAGGGACCGCAGACACACGCCGCACGTCGCCCGCACGAGTTCGGCCGGGTGCGCGGCGAACTCGCGCTCGAGCCGCCGGCCGACCTCGGCCACGCGGTCGTCACCGACCGGGCCGGGACCGGCGCAGCCGTCGGTGAGAACCGGGAAGGATGCCATGAAACATTCCTCGCAGAGCCGGTTCCCGGTTCCGCCGGTGGTTTCGACGCCGAGAACCGCAGATCCCTGTCTACACGCGACCGGCGCCGGCGCAAACCCCCGGCGGCAAGGATCAGGCAATCAGATGATCAAGGGAGCAGGCCCGCCGGTCAGCTGCGCCGGGCCCGCTCGTTCGCCTTCTGGATGGCCTGGACCAGTTCGTCCTTGGTCATCTTCGAGCGGCCGCTGATCTCGAGCCGGCGGGCCACGTCGAGCAGATGCTTCTTGGTGGCGTTCGCGTTCACCCCGCCCGCGGTCGGCTGGTCGCTGTCCCGCCCGCCCTCGGCCCGGGCGTCGGAGGGGCCGTTCTCCTCCTTCGGCTCCCACCCGTCGCCCACCCGTTCGTGGGTGTGCTTGAGGGCGGCGTAGGCGACCTGGTGGGCCCGGCGCTCGTCACCGTCGTACTCCTCGATCGCCGAGTCGTACGTCTTGGTGAAGGTGCGCTGCGCCTTGTCGTCGGAATGCTGCAGGGTGGAGGGCAGTTCGCTCTGCTTCGGCCGGCCGCCCTTGGTGGTCTTCGGCATCGTTCAGCTTCCTTCCTTCTCCGGGTGCCCTGCTGCCGAACCGGGTGCGGAACCCGGCCGGCTGAGGATCTGGTGGGCCGCGGCCTTGACCCGCTCGGGCAGGAACCGCTCGGTGGTGACCAGGACCTGGTTGACCACCGATCCGGCGACCACATGGTCCTTGCCGGCCATCAGGGCCTCGTAGGCCTGCCGGGCGATCTCTTCCGGATCGTCCTTCGGGCCTGCCCCCAGCCGGGTGTCGCGCATGTCGGCCCGGTCGAAGAAGCTGGTCGCCACCGGTCCGGGCAGCAGGGCGGTGACCGTGACCCCGCTGTCTTCCAGTTCGGTGCGCAGGCCCTCGGCGAACGAGTACCCGAACGCCTTGGACGCGGCGTAGGCGGCCTCGTAGGGCCCGGGCTGGGTGGCCGCGATCGACGAGGTGATCAGCACCTTCCCGGCGCCCTGTCCGACCAGGTCGGGCAGTACCCGCCGGGCCAGGTGGACCAGCGAGGTGACGTTGACCGCCACCAGATCGAGCTCGTCGGTCAGGCTCGGTGCGGTGCCCGGCCCGGCGCCCTCGGCGAACGGCCCGCTCGCCCCGATGCCGGCGTTCAGGGCCAGCGCGTCGATCGGCCCGGCCTTGCGGATCTCGCCGTACAGATCCTCGATCTCGCGGTACTGCCGCAGGTCGGCGCGCACCGTAGTGACCCGGGCCCCGAGCGCCTCCAGGTCGGCCTGCGCGGGGCCCAGGTCCTCGTTCGCGGTGATCAGCAGGTCGAACTGGTGCAGAGCGAACTGCCGCGCCAGGTGGTACCCGATGCCGGTGGAGGCCCCGGTGACGACGGCCAGTCTGCGCATGGTCTCGACCTTCCGTGGGAGAGGACTACGGGGTGGGCATGCCGCCGGTGACGGTGAGCGTCTCGCCGACGGTGTAGCTGGACTCGGCCGAGGCCAGGTAGACTTACGGCGGGGCGAGCTCGGCGGGCTGCCCCGGGCGGCCCAGCGGGGTCTGCTGCCCGAACTCCGGCAGCGCCTCCGGCGGCTGGCCTCCGGCCGCCTGCAACGGCGTCCAGATCGGTCCCGGCGCAACCACGTTCACCCGGATCCCCCGCGGCGCCAGCTGCTGGGCCAGCGCCTTGCTGAAGGTGTTGATCGCGGCCTTGGTGGTGGCGTAGTCGACCAGGGTGGGCGAGGGGCTGTAGGCCTGCACCGAGCTGGTGTTGATGATCGAGGAACCGGCCGGCAGGTGCGGCAGCGCCTCCTGGATCACCCAGAACATGGCGTGGATGTTCGTCCGCATGGTCTGGTCGAAGCTCTCGGAGGTGATGTCCTCCAGCCGCTCGGCGGTCTGCTGTCGCCCGGCCACGTTGACCACCAGATCCAGCCCGCCCAGCTCCTTCGCCGCGGTGTGCACCAGGGCGCGGGCGTACTTCTCGTCGGCAATGTCTCCCGGCGCCAGCACCGCCTTACGCCCGGCCGCGCGCACCAGTTCGGCCACCTCGTCGGCGTCGGGCTGCTCGTCGGGCAGGTAAGAAAGCACCACGTCGGCACCCTCGCGGGCGTAGGCGATCGCCACCGCCCGGCCGATCCCCGAATCTGCCCCGGTGATCAGCGCCTTACGCCCGCTCAGCCGGCCGGTGCCACGGTAGGACTGCTCCCCGTGGTCGGCCTTCGGGCTCAGCTTCTGGTCCAGCCCGGGACCCTCCTGGTACTGCTCCTCGGGCTGCCGCATCTGGTACTGCTCGGCCGGATTGGCGAAGGTGTACTGATCGTTGCTCAAAGAAATCCCTTTCCCAACAGCGTCTTTCAAGAAAAATTATGGACGGCGAACCCGCTGCTCACCCTGGCCGGCAGCCGGTTCGACCGGATGCCGAGATCCTGGGCAGGCACGTCGTAGGTGCTGGCCGCCAGCCGCATGGCCAGCGCCTCCAGCACGCCCACGACGATGCGCTCCCCAGGGCAGCGGTGACCGGTCTCCGGGGAACCCGCACCCTGCGGTACGAGATCCCAGGCTCCGGGTGGGTTCTCGAGGAAGCGCTCAGGCCGGAAATCCTGAGGCTGCGGCCAGAGCTCCTCGTCGTGGTTCTGCCCGTAGAGGTCGGGAAGCACGGTTGTACCCCGCCGGATCGGGGCGCCTCGCCACTCGGTGTCGGTGGCGGCCCGGCCTCCGACGAACGGGGCGAAGGGGTAGTAGCGGCGCACCTCGTGGCTGAACGCGGTGGCGAAGGCGGTGTCACCAGAGGCGAGGCGTTCTCGGTGCTGCGGCCAGAAGTGCAGGGCGTGGGCCGCGTAGGTGACGAACCAGCAGATCGCCACGGTCGGGCGCAGCACGTTGAGCAGTTCCACCGCGGCGGTGCGCTCGGGCAGAAAATTGCCGTCGGCGTCGCGGTGTTCCGAGATGATCTGCAGGGCAGATCCCTCCGGCGCTTCGAGGGCGCCGCTACGAACGTCACTCACGACGTTGGCCAGCCACTTCTCCCGGCGGTAGCGGGCCGCCCGCGCCCGCCAGTGCCGCCGGCCGGCCGAACCGAACCCGTCCACCAAAGAGACCAGATCGTCTCGGAGACCGTCGATCTCGCTGTGGGGCACGTCCAGCCCGGCCCACCCGGTGACGGCCCGGGTGAGGACCCGGGCCGAGGCGTCGAAGATCACGACCTCCTCGGCCCGGGCCCACCGTGGACGCTCGGCCTCCCACGCCTTCATCACCGCGACCGTCAGCCCGGCCACCGCCTCCGGCGGCATGAGCAGCCCGGTGAACATCGCCTTGCGGTGCCGGTGGGCGTCTCCGTCGAGCGTGTGCACAGCGCCGTGGCCGAACAACGTGGAAAGGATCGGCTCGGGGACGGCGCCGGCGCGGCGGATGTTCTTCTCGTCGTAGAAGAACTGCAGCCCGTCGGTACCCCTGACCCCGGTGAAGCGTAGGCCGGCCAGCCGGCCCCGACCCGGGCGCCAGAGGTAACCGTCGCGCAGAAGGCGCGGGAGAGCGTCCATTGTTCCTACTGACCCTTCATCGAACCCTCACCGGACCCTCATCGAACGGGTGCCACCTCGTCGGCCATCACCGCGGCGGTGCGCTCCCAGACCCGGTGCAGGCCGAGGGTGGCGATCAGTTCGGTGGTGAAGGCCTTGTCGGCCGAGGAGGCCTGCAGCACGCCCGGGCCGTCAGCCGGGATGCCGGAACCGGTGAGCACCTCGACGGCGTCGCCCCAGGCCCCGACCGCCTTGGCGTGCCGGTACATCTCCTGCAGCAGGATCACCGTCTTGATGTCCGGCTCGTGCCCGGTGCCGCCGGCCACCACCACGGCGTCGAACTCGATCGAGCGGGCGGTGAGCACGGTGCGCTGCACCACCTCCTTGTTCCGGCCCTTGCCGATGAACCCGCCGTGCGGGGCAATCACCAGCAGCTCGGCCTCCTGCTTGAGCAGCGCCTTACGCAGCGAGCGGATACCGGCGATGTCGGAGTCCGAGTCGGCGATCACGCCGATCTTGCGGCCGGCGATCGGCCCGGGAACGGCGACCACCTGCGACAGGGCGGGGGAAAGGACGACCTCGCCGACCGCCTCGACGCCCTTCGGCACGGGCAGGCCCAGCCCCTCGGCCACCTGCTCACACAGTCCGCCGTCGACCCGGGCCAGGACCAGCAGTTCGCGCTCCTTCACCGACTGCTCGTAGCACTTGCCCAGCTCGAACGTGAAGGCCTCGACGATGTGCTGCTGCTCCAGCGTGGTCAGGCTGCGGTAGAACATCGCCGCCTGGGTGAAGTGGTCGTCGAACGAGACCGGGTTCGCCCGCACCGCGTTGCCCTCGATCCGGCGCGGGGTCTGCACGTAGCCCTGCTCCGGGTCGACCTCCGGCAGCCCGCCGTCGAGGCTGTTCGGCCGGTAGGGCGCCACCCCGGTGTGGATCGCGGTCTGGTGCATGCCGTCGCGCAGCATGTCGTTGACCGGGACGTGCGGGCGGTTGATCGGCAGCTGGCTGAAGTTCGGCCCGCCCAGCCGGGTGAGCTGGGTGTCCAGGTACGAGAACATCCGGGCCTGCATCAGCGGGTCGTTGGTGACCTCGATGCCCGGCACCAGGTTGCCGGTGTGGAAGGCGACCTGCTCGGTCTCGGCGAAGTAGTTGGTCGGGTTCCGGTTCAGGGTGAGCCGGCCGAGCTTCTGCACCGGGACCAGTTCCTCGGGCACGATCTTGGTCGGGTCGAGCAGGTCGATGCCCTCGAAGGTCTCGGTGCCGTCGTCCGGCATCACCTGCACGCCCAGCTCCCACTCGGGGAAGGCACCGGCCTCGATCGCGTCGGCCAGGTCGCGGCGGTGGAAGTCGGGGTCGACCCCCGCGGCGATCTGCGCCTCTTCCCACACCAGCGAGTGGACGCCGGCCACCGGCTTCCAGTGGAACTTGACCAGGTGGGTGTTGCCCTTGCGGTCGACCAGCCGGAAGGTGTGGACGCCGAAACCCTCCATGGTGCGGTAGGAACGCGGGATGCCCCGGTCGCTCATGTTCCAGAAGGTGTGGTGGGTGGCCTCGGTGTGCAGGGAGACGAAGTCCCAGAACGTGTCGTGGGCCGACTGGGCCTGCGGGATCTCCCGGTCCGGGTGCGGTTTGCCGGCGTGGATGATGTCCGGGAACTTGATCCCGTCCTGGATGAAGAACACCGGCATGTTGTTGCCGACCAGGTCGAAGTTGCCCTCGTCGGTGTAGAACTTGGTGGCGAAACCCCGGGTGTCGCGCACCGTGTCGGCCGAGCCGCGCGAGCCCAGGACGGTGGAGAACCGCACGAACACCGGCGTCTCGTGGCCCTTCTCGGCCAGGAACCGGGCCTTGGTCACGCTCGCGCCGGTGCCGTAGGAGACGAACACGCCGTGCGCGGCCGCCCCGCGGGCGTGGACCACCCGTTCCGGGATCCGCTCGTGGTCGAAGTGCGTGATCTTCTCGCGGAAGTGGAAGTCCTCCATCAGCGTCGGGCCGCGCTCGCCGGCCTTCAGCGAATGGTCGGTGTCGGGCAGTCGCAGCCCCTGGGCGGTGGTGAGGTGGTCACCCGACTGGGCCCGGGGGTCGACCGTGTCCTCGCGCTCGCCGGTGCCGGCCCCGGTCGGCGAGACCGCCTCGGGTGCGCTCTGGTCGGGCTTGCGTCGAGTGGGCATGCGATCTCCTGTGCTGGTTGAAGAGATTCGTTGTTCTCTGGGATCTCTCAGGGCTGGAAGACGACCTTGACCATGCCGTCCTGCTTCTTCTGGAACTGCGCGTAGGCACTGGGGGCCTCGGCCAGCGGCAGCGTGTGGGTGGCGAAACCCTCGACCCCGAACGGGTCGCCGGCCTGCAGCACGGGCAGGATCTCGGGCACCCAGCGCCAGACGTTGGCCTGACCCATGCGCAGCTGGATCTGCTTGTCGAACATGGTCATCATCGGCAGCGGGTCGGCCTCGCCGCCGTAGACCCCGCTGAGCGAGACCGTGCCGCCGCGGCGTACCAGGTCGATGGCCAGGTGCAGGGCGTGCAGCTTGTCGATCCCGGCGGTCTGCATCAGCTTGCGGGCGATCGGGCTGGGCAGGAAGCCGACGGCCTTGTGGGCCACCCCGGCGCCGGGCGAGCCGTGCGCCTCCATGCCGACCGCGTCGACCACCGAGTCCGGGCCGCGGCCGTTGGTGAGCTCGCGGATCACCTCGGTGACGTCGTTCTCGTGCTGGCGCAGGTCGATGGTCTGCACCCCGCGGGCCGCGCTGCGGGCCAGCCGGTCCGGCTCGAGGTCCACGCCGATCACCTGGCCGGCGCCCTGGTGCATGGCCACCCGGGTGGCCATGTCACCGATCGGCCCCAGGCCCAGGACCACCAGCGAGCCGCCCTGGGGGACGTTCGCGTACTGCACGGCCTGCCAGGCGGTGGGCAGCACGTCGGACAGGAACAGCCAGCGCGTGTCCGGGCCCTCGTCGGGCACCTTGATCGGCAGCGTGTCGCCGAACGGCACCCGCAGGTACTCGGCCTGGCCGCCGGGCACCTGGCCGTAGAGCTTGGTGTACCCGAAAAGCGAGGCACCCATGCCCTGTTCACGGTTCTGGGTGGTCTCGCACTGGGACTGCAGACCCTGGCCGCACATGTAACAGGTGCCGCAGGAGATGTTGAACGGGACCACCACGCGGTCGCCCGGCTTCAGTTTCGTCACCTGCGGGCCGACCTCGGCCACCACGCCCATCGGCTCGTGGCCGAGGATGTCGCCCGGGTCGAGGAAGGGCCCGAGCGGGTTGTACAGGTGCAGGTCCGAACCGCACAGGCCGGTCGAGGTGATCTTCACGATCACGTCGGTCGGGTCCTGGATCACCGGGTCGGGGACGGTCTCGACGCGAATGTCTTCTTTACCCTGCCAGGTCACAGCTTTCAACGCAGGCTCCGATCACACTGGTACAAGTCGGATCCGCGGTGTTCTCCACGGACCGGCCGAATCCGGCCGGTGGGGCACTCGCCTGCGACTCTGCCAGATACCGATCCGTATGCCAGTCGAAGCCGTTCTCAGTAGTTCGCCGACTTGTCCGTGCGCCGTGAACCCAGTGGTGGGAAACGGGAATCACCCTTTCGTCCGCGCAGGGCCAGCAGCAGTTCGTCCAGTGCTTCCACGGCCGTGTACCGCGGTCGCCATCCGAGTTCCCGCAGTTTCGCCGTGGACATGACCGGTACGCCGGCGGCCAGGTCGATCCAGCCCGGCTCGGTCGGCTGCAGTCGCAGCCTCCAGGTCAGGTCGGCGAGCCCGCGGAGGACGGCCAGGGGCAGTCCGGTGCGTCGTCCCCCCAGGGCGTGGGCCAGGTCGGCGGGATGCAGCACCGGTTCGGCGGCCACGTTGAAGGCGCCGCCGGCCCGGGTGCGCAGCAGCGTGTGCACCGCAGTGGCCACGTCGTCGGCGTGCACCGCCTGGATCACCAGTTCTCCGGGCAGTGGCACCACCGGCGGGCGCACCCGGCGCACCAGCCCGGTCGGTACCAGCGGGCCCAGGAAGATCCGGGCGATCTCACCGGCGGCCGCGGCCTGGAACACCAGGGCCGGGCGCACCCGGGTGAGCCTGGTGTCCGGATGGTCCCGCTCGAACTGGTCCATCAGCCGCTCGACGGCGGCCTTGTGCCGGCCGTACACCGAGCTGGGCACACCTTCGGTGGGCCACTCCTCGCCGACCTCGCGGTCTTTGGGCCCGGCCGAGTAGGCCCCCACCGAGGAGACCACGACGAGATGGGGCACCTGGGCGGTGGCCGCGGCGGTGAGCACGTGGTCGGCGCCGATCACGTTGGTCAGGCGCTGGGTGGCCTCGTCGTGACCGGGCTGGATCTTCCAGGCCAGGTGCACCACCGCGTCGGCGCCGAGGAAGGTCTGCACCAGGTTCTCGCGGGCGGCCGGGTCGGACAGGTCGAGAGGCTGCCACTGCACGCCCGCGGGTGGCTCGGCCGGGGCGCGGCGCGAGACACCGATGATCTCGTGGTCGTGGCCGGTCAGTTCCCGCAGCAGGGCCGAGCCCAGGTTGCCGCTCGCCCCGGTGATGACGATCCGCATGCTCATCCTTCGGTTGTTCTCCGGCGGTCAGGGGCGACGTTGCCTGGGATGCGGCCGCCCCGCCGCTCGAGGTGGCCCTCGGACGGCTATCGAGAACCTGCACCTCGTCGCCCCTTCCGGGTAGGGGGGCGTCCGACCCGGAAGCCCTTGTCAAGATCCGCCGGTCCTGCCTAGCGTCTGTGTCACGCACTCGATGAAGCGTGATCCGAAGGAGAACCGTGCAACTGGTCAAGGCCGATGTCGTCGTCACGAGTCCCGACCGCAATTTCGTCACCCTCCGGCTGGAGACCGCCGACGGGGTGGTGGGTCTGGGCGACGGCACCCTGAACGGCCGGGAACTGGCCGTGGTCGCCTACCTCGAGGAACACGTGGTGCCGCTGCTGATCGGGCGCGATGCCTCGCGGATCGAGGACACCTGGCAGTTCCTGTACCGCAGTGCGTACTGGCGGCGGGGCCCGGTGACGATGGCGGCGATCGCCGCGGTGGACACCGCGTTGTGGGACATCAAGGCCAAGGCGGCCGGGATGCCGTTGTACCAGTTGCTGGGTGGGGCCTCGCGTAACGGGTTGCTGGCCTACGGGCACGCCTCGGGCAAGGAGCTGCCGGAGCTGTTCGACAGCATTCGCGCCCACCAGGAGCAGGGTTACAAGGCGATCCGGGTGCAGACCGGGGTGCCGGGCCTGAAGTCGATCTACGGCATCGCCTCGAACGCCACCTACGACGGTGGTCGTTACGACCACGAACCGGCCCAGCGTGGTGACCTGCCGGCCGAGGAGGACTGGGACACCCGCAGCTACCTGCGGCACGTGCCCACGGTGTTCGAGGCGGTGCGCAACGAGTTCGGGCCGGAACTGCCGCTGCTGCACGACTCGCACCACCGGCTCACCCCGATCCAGGCGGCCAAGCTGGGCAAGTCGCTGGAGCCGTACGACCTGTTCTGGCTGGAGGACGTGACCCCGGCCGAGAACCAGGAGGCGCTGCGGCTGGTGCGTCAGCACACCACCACGCCGCTGGCGATCGGGGAGATCTTCAACTCGGTGTGGGACTACCAGCTGATCATCCGGGAGCAGCTGATCGACTACGTGCGCAGCGCGGTCACCCACACCGGGGGGATCACGCACCTGAAGAAGGTGCTCGACTACGCGAGCCAGTACCAGATCAAGTCGGGTATGCACGGCCCGACCGACATCTCACCGGTCGGGCTGGCGGCGCAGATGCATCTGGGCCTGGCGATCCACAACTTCGGGATCCAGGAGTACATGCAGCACGGCGCGCGCACGAACGAGGTGTTCGAGCAGTCGTTCACGTTCACCGACGGGCTGCTGCACCCGGGGCAGCAGCCCGGCCTGGGGGTGGAGCTCAACCTGGCCGAGGCGGCGAAACACGAGTACCAGCGCGCCTATCTGCCGTTCAACCGGCTGGCCGACGGCACGGTGCACGACTGGTAGGAGTCAGCTGGGCAGGGACAGGGCCGGGCCCCGGGAGCGGATGACCACCCGGGGCCGGGGTTCCCGGTGGACCCCGGTCACGATGAAGTGCACCTGGTGGGCGATCGTGACGGTGTGGTCGCCGTACCGCTCGTAGAACCGGTTCAGCAGGGTCAGGTCGACGGCCGACTCGATCCCGTGCGTGCTCTCCCACTCGGGGGCGACCAGCATGGCCAGCAGGGCGCGGTGCAGCCGGTCCATCTCGTCGTCCACCGCGATGATCTCGTCGACCACCGAGACGTCCCGGTCGACCAGCAGGGTGTGGGTCAGGCCGATGCCCTGGGCGGCCACCCGGCCCATCGCGACCACCTGCTCGTGCGAGGTGCCGGGGGCCACGCACCGGGGGTAGCGGCGCCGGGCCAGCTTGGCCACGTGCCGGGCCAGGGCGGCCATCCGCTCCAGGTCGGCCCCCACCCGCAGGGCGGCCAGCATCCGGCGCAGGTCGGTGGCGACCGGGTTGCGCCGGGCCATCGAGTACAGCAGCCGGTGCTCCAGTTCCAGGTGCAGGGCGGTGATCTCCTGGTCGGCGTCGATCGCCTGCTGGGCCACGGCCACGTCGCAGCGGGTGAGGGCCTCGGTGGCGCGGCGCATGGCCAGGTCGGCGTGCTCGCACAACTGCAGGAGCAGTTCGTCGACACGTCGCAGGTCGGTCTCGATGGTGTTGCGTTCGCCGGTCATGTTCCAGGGCTCCCCGGGTGTGCGGTCAGGTCGCCTTGGCCGGCGTTTCGACCCATGACCCGCTCCGGGCAGGTCATGATGATCGCAACCATCCGAGCTGCCATCGGCTCATTGTCGCAGATCATGGCGAAACGATAATCATCGATCGGCAGGCGGAATCGACCGTCGCCGACCGTGAATCTCCTGGCCACCGCGAGTTCACGACCGGTCCGGGGCCTACGCTCTGCCCTCATGGCATGGGAACAGGTGGTGACCACGGCGTTCCTGGTGGGCGAGTACGCGATCAAGTTCGTCGCCGTCGGGACCGTGCCGGAGAACCGCCGTCCGGCGTCGTCGTCGGCCTGGCTCCTGCTGATCCTCTTCCTGCCGCTGGTCGGCTTCCCGCTGTACTGGCTGATCGGCAGCCCGTACGTGAGCGGCCGCCGCTACAAGATCCAGGCCCAGGCCAACCACATCCTGGCCGAGCGCACCGCGCACCTCCCGCTGCACCCGCCCGGCGTGCCGCCCTCACCGGCCCTGGCCGGTCTGCTGCACCAGAACCGGGTTCTCACCGGTCTGCCCTGCGTCGAGGGCCGGCCCGAGGCGTTGCACGACGACCCGCGCGCCACCTTCACCGCGATGGCCGAGGCGGTGGACCGGGCCCAGCACTACGTGAACGTCGAGTTCTACATCATGAGCTGGGACGAGGAGACCGACCGTTTCTTCGGCGCCCTGGCCCGGGCGGTCGGGCGGGGTGTACCGGTGCGCCTGCTGCTGGACCACCTCGGTTCGCGAAGGTACCCGCACTGGAAGGAGTTCCGGCAGCGGCTGACCGCCGCCGGGATCGACTGGCACCTGATGATGCCGATCAACCCGCTGCAGCGCCGCTGGCGCCGCCCGGACCTGCGCAATCACCGCAAGCTGCTGGTCGTCGACGGTGAGGTGGCGTTCGTCGGCTCGCACAACCTGATCGCCCCGCACTACGGCAGCGACCACAACCGCCAGATCGGCCGGGCCTGGCGCGACCTGTCGCTGGAGGTGCGCGGCGACGTGGTGCTGGCGGTCGAGGCGGTGTTCGCCACCGACTGGTACATCGAGACCGGCCACATCGTCGAACCCCGGCGCCCGGTGCTGCTCGGGGAGGAGAACGCCGAGAGCGCGATGCAGATCGTGCCCTCCGGCCCGGGTTTCCCGACCGAGCCCAACCTGCGGCTGTTCGTCAGCCTGATCCACCTGGCGGCCGAGCGGGTGGCGATCACCAGCCCGTACTTCGTGCCCGACGAGTCGCTGCTGGCGGCCATCACCACCGCCGCCTACCGCGGGGTGCGGGTGGAGCTGTTCGTGGGTGAGCAGGCCGACCAGTTCCTGGTCGGGCACGCCCAGCGCTCCTACTACCGGGCGCTGCTGGAGGCCGGGGTGCACATCCACCTCTACCCGGCGCCGGCCGTGCTGCACGCCAAGTACCTGACGGTGGACGACGAGGTGGCGGTGATCGGCTCGTCCAACATGGACTTCCGCTCGTTCGCGCTCACCTACGAGGTGATGCTGCTGGGCTACGGCGGTGACCTGGTCAAGCGCCTGCAGGCCAACGACGAGCTCTACCGCTCGGTCTCGCGCGAGCTGACTCTGGAGGAGTGGCTGCGCGAGCCGTGGCGCCGGCGGTACCTGGACAACGTGTGCCGGCTGACCGCGGCCCTGATGTAGGCCGCCCGGTACGTCCACCCCACGATCAGTGACACGGGCCACAAGTTCTGTCCGTTCCGGCCGTTTGGGTTGGGCCAATTGGGTGATTACGCCCGGGACGCTGGGTGACTGCGCCGATACTTAGGAGTTAACACCCAGCCCTGGAAAGGCCCATGCCGCTCAACCAGCCGATCCTGCGCCCGGCCCCCGCGCCGGCGTCAGCCCGGAGCCTGCCGGCGGCCGCCCTCGTGGTGGCGGCGGAGCTCGCCGTGACCGCCGCCACCTGGCTGGTGCTGTGGCGGCTGGACCTGGGCCACGGGTCGCTGCCGACGGTGCTGCTGGCCTGGGGCACCTGCTTCGTCCTCTACACCGCCCCGGTGCAGGACCGGCTGGCACGCCGGCTCGGAGGCGGCGGGCACTCGGTCAACCTGGTGCTGATCGCCGTCGCCGTGTGGTTCGCGCTGACCACCACCGAGCTGCCGAGCATCTACCCGGTGGTGATCGGGGCCCTGGCGATGGAGACCGCCCAGCGGGACTCCTCCACCCGGACCGCACTGGTCGGCCTGGCGCTGATGTTCGGCGGCGCCGGCGCCACCCAGTTCGCCGTGCACCAGGGCTGGATCGGCAGCCTGATCGCCCCGGTCGCCTCCGACCACCTGGCCGTGGTGATGCTGGCGGTGGGCGGCGTGGTGGCGGTGCGCGGGGGGGTCAACGCCCGCCACTCGGCCTCCCCCCGCCTCGCCCTGGCCCAGGAACAGCGACTGCGGCACGCCGAACTGCACTACGCCGCCACCCACGACGCGCTGACCGGGCTGCTCAGCCGCCGGGGCCTGGAGCCGCAGTTGTCGGCGGCCGGGGCCCAGGCACGGCCCGGGGCCGGGGTGGCCCTGCTGTTCCTCGACCTCGACGGGTTCAAGGCGATCAACGACTCGCACGGTCACGCGGTGGGCGACGAGCTGCTGGCCGGCGCGGCCGTCCGGTTCGCCCAGGCGCTCGGCGACGGGGCGGCGCTGGCCCGGATGGGCGGCGACGAGTTCGTGGCCGTCGTGCCCGGGGTGCCCTCGCCCGCCGCCGCGGCCCAGTGGGCCCGGGCGGTGCAGGAGTCGCTGGACGAGCCGTTCCGCCTCGGTGACCAGGACGGTGCCCGGGACGACGTCGAGGTCGTCGTACGGGTGGGCGTCAGCGTGGGCCTGGCCTACACCGACACCCCTTCCGGCCTGGGCCCGCTGATGCGTGACGCCGACCGGGCGATGTACCGCCAGAAACGCCGGCGCCGCGAGATCCGGCTTCCGGAGCCGGGTCTGGCCTCAGTCGCCGGGCGCCCCTGAGGCCGGGTGCGGCTGGGCCAGGGCGTTGATGATCTGCTGCAGCAGGCGCCGCCGGGGTTCGCCGGGCCAGCGGTTGTCGGCGGCCTCCTCGTCCACCCGGTGCAGGAGCCGCCGGGCCTCCATGATCCGCCGGGCCCGGGAGGTGGACTCGTCCTGGGTGAGCGAGAGCAGCAGCTCGTCCAGGTCGATCAGGGCGGGCAGGGCCCGCCGGGGCGCTGAGCCGGATGAGCCGGCCCGCTGCTCCGGGATCCCGTCACCGGCCCGGACCTCGAGCACCTGGTCGGCCCGCGCGTCTTCCAGCAGGTTGCGCACCTGGCGCAGCAGCCCCGGAGGCTGACCGTCGCCGCAGACACTGCGGTAGAGCAGTTGCTCGGCCAGTTCCAGCCGCGGGTCGAAGTGCACCTCCAGACCCGGGTCGGCGAGGCGCCCCCGACGGCTGCCCCGCGGGCGCCGGGCCGGTGCGGCCTCCGGCTCGTCGGCGGCCGGCGGTCCGCCGACCAGGCCGAGTTCCTTGTGGTGCTGAGTCGGTCTCATGCATTCCCCCTGTCGCGAGAACTGCTGCCCGGGCCGACTCCGGCGGCCCGCAGCAGTGGTTCCAGCGCGATGGTCGGATCGGTGAGGTACTGCTTCAGCGCCCGTTCCATGGCCGGCCGGCGGGGGGAGAGGGCGGTGACGAACTCGTCCTTGTCGTTCATGCTCAGACCCCCGTCGTGCACGTTGAGCCGGGCCGCCAGACCGGCCAGGCACAGCCGGATCCCGTCGATGTCGAGGTCCGGATTGCGCAGCGCCCACCAGGTGACCACGTCCTCGGCGTACTGGTGCCCGGTACGCCGGGCCGGCACCAGGACGTCGCCCTCGCCAGTCTGACCGAGTCGCTGGAACTTCGGGTGACCTTTCTGCAGATCGCTGAGCCGCCGGCCGTGCTGCAGAACCAGGTTCTGGGCCCCGCGCAGCAGGTGCTGACAGCTCGCCTCGAAGAAGACCAGGGCCGCCCAGTCCATGAATCCCTCGGTGAACACGCTCGGGTCGTGGTTCTGGCGGGGCCGGGCGGGGACGTGCGCGAACACCTCATGGGTGAGGATCGCCGGCAGCGAGAGGTAGGCCTCGGGCCCGAAATGCTGCTCGTGCACGCAGATGCTGATCGAGGCCTCCTGCTCGCCGAGCACCACGAAGGCGGCCGCGGTGTACGGGTCGAGGGCGACGTCGCCCGCCTCGTACGGATGCAGCCGGGTGGGGGCCACCTGCCAGGTGACCCCCGGCCACCGCGGGCCGAGCGGGGCTCCGAGCACCTGCTCGTAGAACTCGTGCACCTGCGCACAGACCCGTTCCAGCAGCAGGCCGACCGGGTCCTCGAGCGCGTGCCGGTCGAGACCGGCCAGGTCGCGCTGCAGCGAGCGGTAGAAGTCGGCGCCGTCCGGGTCGAGCCGGCCGTACTCGACGATCAGGTCGATCTGCCGGCTCAGCGCCTCACCCAGGCGGACCAGCAGGCCGGTGGGTGAGCCGGTCCGGGCGCGCGGGGGCCGGGCGCCGAACTGCAGGGTGTGCAGCAGGGCCCGCGACTCCGGGTCGTTCCCGCGCAGTTCGGTCAGTTCGCCCAGGCTCTCGTGCCACAGCATCAGGACCGTGCCCCGGGCCCGGATGCTCTCGGCCACCCAGTCGGGCTCACCCCCCTCCGGCGGCCGCGGCCGCAGCCGGTGCGCCGGGAACGCCGTCACTGCCGGCGGTGCTGGGCACCCCGGCGCGGGCCGATCGCGTCGGCGGCCTTCCGGGTGAGCCGGGGCCAGATCCGGGTGGTCCACAGGTCCCAGGCGAACTTGACCGCCAGGCCCTGGCCGATCTCGATGACGATCTGGGTGGCGTCCGGCACGTTGCCCTGGCCGCTGGGCCGCACCTGCATGGTGCGCCGCAGGTCGAGCGCGCGCTCCTCGAGGGCGGTGAGGTCGAGGACCTCCTGCCCGGAGGCCGTACTCTCGGCCCCGGGCGCGGACAGCGCCTCGGCCAGCACCTCGTCGACGACCCCCTGGATCTCCTGCGCGGACATGCTGCCCCGCGCGAAGACCCACGTACGACTCTCGTCGACCTCGGACATCTCGAGCTCAGACATGGCGTCACAACCCCCGTATGCAGGCGCCTCAGGAGTGAAGTCTAGGCCGAGGAGCACCAGCCGGGGGAAGCCGCGCCGCAAACGGCCGACGTCCGAACGGGATTCAGCACACTGACCGGTAAGTAGCCACCGGGGCAAATCATTCGCAACCACGCACCGGGGATCGCCTCAGGCGCTGGCGTTCTGGCTCTCCCACTCGGCCACCAGCTTCTTCGGCGCCTTCTGCCGCCAGGCCGTGACCAGCAGTTCGCCGACCACGGCGGGCTCGCTGCCGGCCAGCTTCACCCGGACGCCGTCGAGTTTCTGCCCCCACCACAGCTCTTCACAGCTGTCCGGGTGCTCGGCCACGGCGTCGTGCACGTCCTCTTCCGGGACGAACACGTGCAGGCTGTCGCGTTCCGCGGGCATCGTGGCGAAGATGCTGCCGCGCACGCGGAATGACGTCATGGCGAAGTGCGGCTGCTCGCGGGTCTCGGGCAGGCCGAGCGCGATCGCGCGAACCTCGATCTCGTCCATGGTCGTTCCCTCTCGAGGAGGTGGATCCAGATGGTTCCGGAGCTTGACGGACTTGCCGGACGGGTCACCGCCCGCCCTTCGCGGGCCAGCGTACTCCGCCTCCGGTACTGACGGGTGAGTAGAGCCGGATGGGACGGAGAAGGCCGTGAAACGGCGAAGTGCCCGGCCGGTGAACACGGCCGGGCACCTGAGCGTGTGCTGGGAGCGCGCGCCTACGGCGGGCTACTTCCCGGTTACGGCAACGACTCCCAGCACACACCGGGATTCAGCTCCTCGACCCGGAGCTGACTTCTGAGCGATGAAACAGTTTCGGCGTTCCGTCGGCGGTCTCGATCTGTTCCGCCTGGTACCACTGAGTGATCAGTGGGTCAGGTGGTCCAGTTCACCCGACTTGGCGCCGGCGATCCAGGAGGCGAACCCGGCCGGGGCCAGGCGCAGGGTCGGGCCCTGGCCGTGCTGCTTGGTGTCCCGCACCTCGACTGCGGCCGCGTGCTGCCGCATTTCGACGCACGAGCCGTTGGCGCTGGAGAGTTCCGACTTGATCCACTGGGTCGGTTCGGGGGTGGTGCTCATCTCACGAACTCCTTCACTGGGATGGAAGTGCCGTACAGTTCGCCGAAAATCTTCCTGTACTCGGCCAGTTCGCGCGCTGTCTCCATGTAGCGCGAGTCCAAGTGGCTCTCCGTGTAGACGACGGCGGGATCCGCCGGGTCGGGAAAGTCCAGCATGGTGAACACGCCGCCCGCGATCCATGGATGAGGTCCGGCGGAGAACGGGCGGATTCGAATGTCGATCTCGTTGCTCAGGTCCACGAGGTGGTCGATCTGATCCCGCATCACGTCGTCCGAACCGACGACGTAGCGGAGGGCAGCCTCCCCGAGGACAATCCTGATGTCGCAGGCAGGATCGTTGGACATTAGCACGCGCTGACGCTCTAACCGGAAATTGAGTCTCTTCCGCCGAACCTCGTCACTCTGGTCCCGCAGGGTGGCAAGAATAGCCAATGCATAGGCCGGGGTCTGGAGAAGTCCGTGAACCAGATCGCCGTCCCAGGCGCGCATTTTGCTGCACGCCGCCTCCAGGTCGGCGAGAAGTCCGAGATCTCCCGAAACCACATCTCGATAACTGTCCACAATGCCCGGTTTGAGGGCACTGCGACTCAGATGAATCAGCTCTTCGGTCTGGGTCTCAGGAATGCTGTAGATCCGGGACAGTTCCCTGATGTCTCCCGGTTTCGCCAGGGTTCTCCCGGATTCGATCCGATAGATCTTCGTGTGGTGCACCAAGAGTGCAGCAGCAGCGTCTTCCTGGGTCTTGCGCGCCCGTTCGCGCCACCCTTTTAACCGCTGTCCCACCCTTCTCTGAGCCAGAGAAGGTGGTCGTTCGTGCTTCCCCGCTTCGGTGGCCATACCGCGCATCCCCTCGTGGTCAGCCTGTCTTTAAACCCATCCCCGTGGCCTCTGCATTGCATTGCCTGCATTCAAAACCCTGCATTCAGTGGCCTGTGAGATGCAGGGTTGCACAGAACATGCCCTGTTCGCCACCTTGGGTGACATGTCCGATACGCGCAGTCGCCATGTGGCAGTGCCTCGACGCCGCCGCCCTACGCTTCGGGTCGAGCCGGCCGTCGCTCTCCACCGTGATGACGGTGGGATATGTGAGGCGTGCGGGGCGATCTGGCCCTGCTCCGGGATCATTTCGACGCTCCGGACCGGGCGGGTGGAACTACCCCTGGTCAACGGGCGGGGTTACAACACCGGGGTCGCCATCACCGCGGCGATCATGGACGACCTGGTCATCTTCTGGGCCGGTGACCGCACCCTGGCGGTGCTGCACCGGGGACCGCTGGCGGACTGGCTGTGGCGTCCTGAGGGCCGGCGGCTGATCCAGGACGACATCGTGCTCTACGACCATGACGGTCGGCTGGGGCTGACCATCGACGAGGAGGCGGCGTACTTCGTGGACGAGCAGGCGGTCGAGACGCTCCGATCGGTGATCATGAGATGAGCGTGATCCCGAGGCAGGAAGGATCCTCCGCGGCCGAGCTGATGGCCCAGTTGCGCACCGAACTGTCCGAGCTGGAGCGCACTCTCGTGGGCCCGGCCGGTCAGGTGCGCTCGGAGGGCGACCAGGTGCGGGCGGTGGCCCGGCGGCGGATGCGGCACACCGTGGAGGCGCTGACCTTCGTGCTGGACGCCCATCCGGTGGACGGGCAGGGCCGCTGCCACACCTGTGGGCGGCTGCGCCGGTGCCCGGCCTCGGAACTGTTGCGGGCGTGGGTGTCCGGGTGGCTCAACACCGGGGGACTGGCCGACCGTCGGGAAGGGGATCCGGAGCTCGTGTCGAGCCGGAGGCTCGACTAGGCCGTTCCGGCGGGCGCAGCAGGGGGTTTCACGGGGGCTGAGGCGGCGGTCGAGGGTGCCGCCGCCTGGGTTTCGGCACAACGACAGGAATCAGTGACCCTGCAGAAACTTCCCGGCCGGTCACGGGGTCCCGGCCGGGGAGTTCCTGGAAGGTCACATGGACGAGTGCACGAGACGGAGGTGATCGCCGGCATCGGCCGGTTCGGGCAAGGGTTCGCGAAGTGGCTCGTCGAAGACCACGACCGTGCGACCGAGACCTCCCCGGAGGTCGACATCCCCCAGCACGGTGGGGTCGGGCAGCGAGTACTCGCCCGGAGGCAGTTCGATCGTGCCGCCACCGGCGTCGCGGGCCTCGCGCGCGACCTGGCGCAGAACGAGCGAGGGATCGTCTCCGGGTAGCAGGTAACGAGCCAGGTGATAGGTGCCGGACTCGTCCGGGGCGATGTCCTTGTCCATCACAAAATCATTACGGTGAGTCACGGGCTTCGCCACTTGAGTCGCATGCGGACCATCCCCCCGCGCGCATCCCTCCCTCAGGTGCGCGGACCCGTGACCCACCCGGCCTGATCGTGGACAAGGCTTCCGGCGGTCTCCGGGCGCTGCGGGGTGAGCCGGCCGCCGGGAGCTCTGTGCACGATCACGGCGAATTCTGGACCGGGTGGAGGTGGGCGTGGCGCGCGCCCACCTCCACCTGACATTTCCGGTGCACCGATGAGAACCGCCGGGCACCCGGGTCCTACTGCTGAAGATCCAGTGCAGCAGATGAGAGGACCCGACGATGCGCAAGCTCACCGTGATGACGTTCCTGAGCCTGGACGGCGTGATGCAGGCCCCCGGCGGCCCGGACGAGGACCAGGACGGCGGCTTCCCGCACGGCGGCTGGTCGTTCGACTACTTCGACGAGATGCTCGGCCGGACCATGGACCAGGAGATGTCCGAGCCGTTCGACCTGCTCCTGGGCCGCCGCACCTACGACATCTTCGCCGCACACTGGCCGCAGGCCACGCCCGAAGAGGGCGGCGAGGGCATCAACGCCGCGGTGAAGTACGTGGCCTCACGCAGCCCGCAGACCTTCCGCTGGGAGAAGTCGGTCCAGCTGGAGGGCGACGTGGCCGAGGCCGTCGCGGCGCTGAAGCAGACCGAGGGGCCCGGGCTGCAGGTGCACGGCAGCAGCGACCTGCTGCAGACTCTGCTGCGGGCCGGTCTGGTCGACGAGTTCCGGCTCAAGATCTTCCCGGTCGTGCTGGGCCGCGGCAAGCGGCTTTTCGGTGACGGCGCCCTGCCCTCCGCGTTCCGGCTCACGCACAGCCAGACCTCTTCGAGCGGCGTGATCGTGGCCTACTACCAGCCCGCCGGGCCGGTCACCACCGGGTCCTTCGCCCACGAGTGAGGCCCTCAGCCCGGTAGGGCCCGGACGAAGTCGGCGACCCGTTCGCCGATCAGCACCGCGGTCGCGGCCGGTCCGCGTGTGGGGGTGGTGGGCAGGATCGAGGTGTCCGCCACCCAGACCCCGCGCAGGCCGTGCACCCGTCCGTACTGGTCCACCACTGCATCCGGATCGCTCTGCGGCCCCATCGCACAACTCCCGCAGGCATGGATCGCCGTGCCCAGGTGGGCGCGGATCCAGGAGTTCAGCAATGTGTCGTCGGCCAGGATCGACGGGTCCATCTCGGCCAGGCCGCCGAAATGCTCGGCGAAGGCCCGGGTGTGCAGGAGAGCGGCCGCCACACGCACCACCTCGCGCAGGCGGCTCCGATCGGCCTCGATGCTCAGATAGTTGTAGTCGATGGCCGGTTGCACGTGCGGGTCGGCCGAGGTGGTGGTGACGGTGCCGCGTGAGTGGGCCTGCTGCAGGGCGACTGTGAAAGACCGGCCGGGGCGGCCGGAGGGCAGGCCGAGCGCCTCGTCGAGAGGGCGCAGCATGGGCAGGATCTCGAGGTCGCCCTCGGGGGAAGAGCCGAAATTGAGGACGCTCTGGAACAGCTCGCGCTGGTCGGGGAACGTCGGGTAGGGGGTCGGGTTCCAGAGCAGGGAAAGATTCGGGTGGTCGGAGAAGTTCTTGCCCACGCCGGGGGAGTGGTGCACCAGATCGATCCCGGCCGCCTTCAGCTCCGGCGCCGGTCCGACCCCGGAAAGGGCCAGCAGGTGAGGAGTCTTGACGGCCCCGGCGCTGAGCACGACCTGCTGGGTGGGGATCACCTCTGTCCGGCCCCGGGTCTCGACCTCGACGCCGGTCGCCCGCGTGCCGGAGAACACAATGCGGCGGGCCGAGGTGTCACCGCGCACGGTCAGGTTCGCGCGCTGACGGGCCGGGTTGATGTACGCGGCGCCGGTGTTGATCCGCACCCCGTTCTGGGAGTTCACCGGTAGGGGACCGTAACCGCCTGCACCCTGGGCATTCTTGTCTGCCTCGAAGCGGAACCCGAGTTCGGCGCAGGCCTCGGTGAAGGCGTGGGTGAGAGGGTGCTGGTCCTGCCGGGCCCGGCGCACCGGCATCGGCCCCTCGTGGCCGTGCAGTTCCCGGTCGTCTGCGAAGTCGTGGTCGTGCTCGAGCCGGCGGTAGTAGGGCAGGCACTTCGCGTATGTCCACTCGCGGTTGCCCGCCGCCGCCCAGGCGTCGAAGTCGGCCTTGCGGGCCCGGACGAAGTAGGTGCCGTTGATCGTGGTGGACCCGCCGAGGATCCGGCCCCGGGCCACCTGGTAGCTGCGTTCCGCGGTCAGCCGGGCCAGGAAGGCCCAGTTGCTCGGGTGCCCGGGCATGGCCGCTGCGAGCTGGGAGGCGTCCAGGAGCTCGGCCGGGAAGGCCGGGCCGGCCGGGCCGGCCTCGAGCAGCAGCACCCGGCACCCCGGATCCTCGCTGAGCCGGGCGGCCAGCGGCGCTCCGGACGCACCCGCGCCCACCACCACCACGTCGTACCCGCGCACCCGTCCACGGTAACCGGTCGGCGATGAGTTCCGGCCGGCCCGGGGGTCACATGAGCAGACGACCCAGGAGGAGACCCGTGGCCAAGCTGATCTACTCGATGATCACCTCGCTCGACGGCTACACCGAGGCCGCGGAGGGCGACCTCGGGTCCGGGGTGGCCGAGGACGCGGAGGTGCACACGTTCGTCAACGACCTGTTCCGCCCGGTCGGCACCTACCTGTACGGCCGGCGGATCTACGAGACCATGGTCTTCTGGGAAACCGCCCTCGAGAAGCCCGGTCTGGAGCCCCAGCACGAGCAGTACGCCCGCGACTGGCAGGCCGCCGAGAAGGTGGTCTACTCCACCACGCTCACGTCGGTCTCCAGTGCCCGCACCCGGATCGAGCGCAGCTTCGACCCGGAGGCCGTGCGCCAACTGAAGGCCGACTCGCCCCACGACCTCACCGTCGACGGGCCGAACCTCGCCGGCCAGGCCGTCCGGGCCGGCCTGGTCGACGAGTACCACCTGTTCATCACCACCACCGCGGTGGGCGGGGGCAAGCGGTTCTTCCCCGACGGGGTGCGGCTCGAACTGGACCTGGTCGACCAGCGACGCTTCGCCTCCGGCCTGCTCTACGCGCGGTACCACACCCGGTGACGACTCGACCGGGTCAGGCCGATTCGGTCGCCTCGCGGGAGACCGCGCCCATGGTGTGCGCGGTGTTGCTCAGGCGGGTGCGCAGACCGGCCAGTTCGGCGCCCTGACCGGCCAGGGCGGCGCGGGCCCGGGCGCAGCGGGCGCGCAGGGCAGCGGCGACGCTGATCGCCGAGGGCACCTGGTCGGCCACGGCGAGGGCCAGACCGGTGGCCACCAGCACCATCAGGCTCACCCCGGTCAGGGCGGTGCGCAGACCCACCTGGTCGGCGACCAGGCCGATCACCGGTGGGCCGGCGAGCGGGCCGAGGTAGGCGACGGTCGAGGCCAGGCCCACGCCCCTGGCCCCGTTGAGCAGCCCGGCCCGGCCGATGGCGAGCGGGAAGACGTTGGCCAGGCCGAGGCCGACCAGCAGGAAACCGGTCAGGGCGACCGGCAGCGAGGGGCCCAGCGCGGTGGCGAGGGCACCGGCCGCGGCCAGCAGGGTGCCGCCCAGCAAAACCCGGGTGTCGCCGAGGCGGGTGATCAGGCGGGGCCCGGCGATCCGGCCGGTGGCCATGGCCAGGCTGAACAGGGCGTAGCCGACGGCGGCGATGCCGGGATGCGCCTCGAGGTTCTCGCGCAGGTGCAGGGCGCCCCAGTCGCCGAGCGCGCCCTCGGCCAACGACGAACAGGCGGCGATCGCTCCCAGGGCCACGATCACCCGCAGGCGTGAGGTGAACCGGCCGGGCAGCACCCGGATCGCGTCCGGGGGCAGCAGATTCACCGAGATGAGCGGGCGGGCAACGGCTTCGCCGGCATGGGCGTGACGGCCTCGGTGGCGGTGGACCGGTCGTTCGCGCGGTGGCTCGACCACCTTGTCGATCACCCCGGCCAGCCAGGCGCACACCACCAGGCTCAGCCCGGTGATACTTGAAAGATGAAGTGTGGCGGGGGTAATCCCGGCCAGCAGGCCGCCGGCGGCGGAGCCGGCCAGACCGCCCAGGCTGAAGACGGCGTGCAGCGAGGACATCACCGGTCGTTTCGCCCGGGCCTCCACCTCGACGCCCAGGCTGTTCGCGGCGACGTTGGCGGCGCCGCTGGCCATCCCGAAAAAGAAGAGCGCAAGGCACAGTTCGGTCAGGTTACCGGCAAGTGCGGGCAGGGGGAGGACCACCGCGAAGGTGGCCACCGCCACGATGCCGACGTGTTTCGAGCCCAGCCGGGCGCACAGGTGGCCGGTGGGCTGCATGCTGGCCAGCGCCCCGAGCGACATGCAGAAGAGGGCGGCGCCCAGCGTGCTCGGGGTCAGGGCGAGGTTGCGGGCGACGTCCGGGACGCGGGCGGCCCAGCTTCCGAAGGTGAGGCCGTTCAGGGCAAAGAAGATCGCAGCGGCGATAAACACGGGGGTGTCCTCAGTGTGCGTGGGCAAGCCTGTGGTCGGTGCGGGCGGCTGCGCGCCGCAGGGATCACCCGGACGACGAGGAGAGGTCCTCGCGTCGTTCCGCGCCGACAGGCTTCGACGGGCCCGGCCTGACCGGGCACCTTCAGCCTGCGGGCAGGCCCGGGCAGGGTCAACCGGAACGAAGGTGATCACCGGTTCCGGATCTGACCTGCGGTTTCGTAGGCTACGGAAGCGTAGGGGCATCGTTGTCGTGCGGGAGCGGTGTTACAGCCGGGCCGGATGTTCCCCGGAATGGCCGAACGGCGGCCGGATCCGGGCGGCGAGATCGGTGCAGTCGTCCAGGGTTGGTGTGCCGTCGGCGGTTCGGCCCCCTGAACGTCACCTCGCGTTTCCTTGTCACAGATTGGGTGGCTGTGATGTCTACGCGGCGAGGGCGAACCTGATGCACCAGCAGTCGAAGGGCCGGCCCGGCCGGTCCCGGAGCCGGCGCTCGACGCCGAACCTTCTTCTTGCCGCCGGGGTCACCGTGCTGGTGATGGCACTCCTGGCCGGGGTCCTGGGTTGGCAGGGGTTGCTGCGGCGGGCCGACGCGCTGGAGCGGGCCCGGGCCGACACGGCCCAGCAGGTGAAGATCCAGACCGCACGCACCGCGCTGATGATCGCCGACACCAACGCCGGCACCGACGTCCTGACCGGGGCCGACCCCACCCAGTTCCGGTACAAGCTGTTCGCCTTCGAGGCTCAGCCGGCCCTGCTCGGCCTGGTCACGGCGGCCCGCACCGACGCCGACGCGGCCCGGCTGGCAACCGCCAACAAGTACCTCACGCTGTACGCGATGCAGGTCGAGAGTGCGCGCACCCTGGCTCAGGAGGGGCAGGACGAAGACGCCGCGCAGACCCTCACGGCAGCCTCGCAGATGCTGCGCGAGGAGGTGCTCTCGCGGCTGAACGAGGTGCAGCAGGCCAGCCGTGACCGGCTGGACGACGACCGGTCGGCCGCCGACCTGGCCCCGGTGATCGCGCTGCTGGCCGGGATCGTGGCCGTGCTGGTGATCGTCGGCGTGCACCTGTGGCTCACCCGGCGCACCCGGCGGCTGCTGAACCTGGGCCTGCTCGGGTGTGTGGTGGTGCTGATCGTGGCCACGGTGGCCGGTGCCGTGGTGGTGGCGGACAGTCGCGAGAAGGTGGTCGACGCCGAGGAGAACGCCCTCCAGGTGGTCGACTTCGTGGTCGAGACCCGCTTCTCCGCCTTCTCGGCCCGCTCGGGCGAGGCCCTGGCGGCGCTGAACGGCACCACCGTGAAGGAGGAGCCCGCCTGGGCCGAGTCGATGGAGAACGCCGACTGGTACCTGGGGAAGGCGGCGGAGGGGCAGCCGGCCCGGATCGGTCAGGACGTGGACCGGATCGCGAAGGGGCTGGCCCAGTACCGCTGGGTGCACGGGCGGCTGCTGGAAGAGGCGGAGAAGGGCAATCCCCGCGGCGTCCGGCGGATCACCTCCAACCCGGCCGAGAACGGTTCGGTCGGCTCGTTCGAGGCGTTCGACGCCTACAGCGGGGCGTTGCTGGCCCGCCAGGTGCAGGCCGCCGACGACGCCTGGGCGGCGGCCGGGCAGAACCTGCGGCTGGTCGGCTGGCTCACCCTGGTGGTCGGGCTGCTGGGGGCGGTGCTGGCCTGGGCCGGGATCGCGGCCCGGCGTCGTGAGTACCGATGAGAAGAGGACGCCGGGGCGGTCCTACTCCCGACTGAGCCGTCTCGGGAAGGATCGTCATGTTCGACTTCACTCCGGCCACCGAGGAAGCCACCCGCCTGCTGAGCGGGGTGCGGGACGAGCAGCTGGGCGCTGCCACCCCCTGTGAGAAGTGGCCGGTGGTCCAGGTTCTCGACCACCTGATGGGGCTGAGCCTGGCCTTCGCGGCAGGTGCCCGGAAGACTCCGCTGCCGATGCCGGACGGGCCGGCGGAACCGTCGGCGCACCTGCCGCCGAACTGGCGCGAGGAGGGGCCCCGGCGGTTGGCCGACCTGGCCGCGGCCTGGGCCGATCCGGCCGCCTGGCAGGGCGCGGCCGAAGTCGGTGGGGTGGAGATGCCGGCCGAGGTCTGTGCCCTGGTCGCCCTCGACGAGGTGGTGGTCCACAGCTGGGACCTGGCGGTGGCCACCGGCCAGGCGATCAGCGTGCACCCGGAGCTCGCTGCCCGGCTGCACGAGTTCTGGTCGTCGCAGGACGGGGACGAGGGCGACCTGCCCCTGCGGCAGGTCATCTTCGGGCCGGTGGTCGAGATGCCAGGTGAGGCAAGCGTTCTCGAACGTACGCTGGCGCTCACCGGACGCGACCCGCAGTGGCGACCGGGACTCCGTCCGTAAAACGCACATAGCCGGGGCCGGTCGATGTAATCATGATTACATGACGACGGATGAGCCCAGTCTGTACGACTGGGCGGGTGGGGCGGCGGCCTTCGAGTCGCTGATCAACGCGTTCTACGACCGGGTGGAGCAGGACGACCTGCTCTCACCCCTCTTCCCGGGCGGGGTGAGCAGCGCTCATCGCGAGCATGTGACGGTGTGGTGGCGGGAGGTGTTCGGCGGGCCTTCGGGGTACAGCGAGACCCTGGGCGGCTATCCGGCCATGCTGCGCCACCACATCGGGCTGGGGATCACGCCGGAGATGCGGTTCCGGTTCGCCTCGCTGATGAGTCGTGCCGCCGACGACGCCGGGCTGCCGGACGACCCGGAGTTCCGGGCCGCCTTCGTGGGCTACGTGGAGTGGGGCACCCGGCTGGCGATGGGCAACTCGCAGCCCGGGGCCCAGGTGGTCGAGCAGGCCCCGGTGCCGCGCTGGGGGTGGGGGGTGGCGCCGCCCTACCGGCCCTGAGGCTCAGGGCAGCAGGTCCACGGTCTGGCCGCGGGCCGCCTTGGTCAGCGTCATGCCGGTCTCCCGGGGGGACGAGCGGTCGAACAGTGCCTCGAAATCGGCCAGCGGTGAACGGAAGACGCGGTAGTCGTCGTAGTGCACCGGGATCACCTGGCCGGGCCGGGCCCGCTGCAGGTAGTCGACGCCCTGCACGGCGTCCATCGTGACCGTGTGCATGAGCACCCGGGTGCCACCCAGGTGCACGATCGCGGTGTCGAAATGGCCGAAGCGCTCGCGGATCTCGTCCACGTGGTCTCCGGTGAGGGTGTCGCCGGAGATCAGGATCCGCCGGGTCTGCCCGTCGGCCGTGCGGTGTTCCAGCACGCTTCCCATCACCGGGGGCAGCACCATGCCCAGCAGTCCCCGGGCGTGGAAACCGGGCACCGCGTGCACGGTCAGCTGTTCAGTGCCGAGTTCCAGCCGGTGCTCCGTCCACGACTCAAGACCGTGCGTGCGAAAACCGTAGCGCTGCAGACGCTGGGCCGCGGCGGGGGTGGTGATCAGCGGCGGCTCCCGGTCGAGCTCGGCCCGGGCGACCCGGTCGAAGTGGTCACCGTGCAGGTGCGAGAGCACGATCGCGTTCAGCGGCGGCAGATCGGCGATGCTGCAGGCCGGATCGGTCAGACGCCGTGTCCACAGGCCTTTGCCCAGGTAGGCCCGCTGCCCCCGGTGCAGGAAGTTCGGGTCGGTCAGGAGGGTGAAGCCCCCCAGACGGATGATCGTGGTGGCATTGCCGATGAAGGTCAGGCTGTCGGGCACGCGGCACTCCCAGGCAGGATCGTCGTGCAGGGCAAGAGTCAGCGGGCCACTACGCGCAGGGTCTCCAACGAGGCATCGGCCGCGTCGGGGATCAGCGTGCCGGCGGCGACGCTGCTGCGCAGGTAGTCCACCACCTCGTCGGTGATCACCTCTCCGGGGGCGAGCACCGGCACGCCGGGGGGATAGGGGGTGACCAGTTCGGCGCTGATCCGGCCCGCCGCCTTGTCGGCCGGAACCGTCTCGGCGGCAGCGAAGAACGCGTCGCGGGGCAGCACGGCCGTCTCCAGTTCCAGGGCACCGGGCCTGGGCAGCCGGACCGGTGGGGCCTCGCCCATCCGGGGCGCGTCGCTGATCAGCCGGCCCAGGGCGTCCATCAGCCGGGCCTCGGTGTCGTCGTCGTCCGCGTGCGTGATCCGGGCGTTGAACCGGCACACGTCGGCCGAACCCACGTCGACCCGGTGGTGCTCGCGCAGCCACTCGGCGGCCTGCATGCCGGTGATCCCCAGCTCACGCACCTCGACCGTGATGGCCAGCGGATCGAGGTCGAAAGCGCCTGATGGGCCGAGCACCTCGCGGCCCATCAGGCCGAGCCCGTCCAGCTCGGCGACCCGGCCCCGGATCCGGCCCGCCCGGGTGAGCGCGCGGGCCATCAGCTCCGGGCCGTGCTCGCTCATCTGCCGGCGCCAGCCGTCCAGCGAGGCGTAGACCAGGCTGGAGGCGCTGGTGGTGCCGAGCAGGTCCTCCCGCTGCTTCAGCACCGTGGGGTCGATCCGGTCGTACTGCAGGTGGAACACCGAGCTCTGCTCGACCGCCGCGCCCATCTTGTGCACGCTGGTCACCACCAGGTCGGCGTCGGCGTGCATGCCCCAGGCCGGAAGCCGGTCGTGGAAGGGCAGATGCGCGCCCCAGGCCTCGTCCACGATCAGCGGCACGTCGTAGCGGTGGCAGACCTCGGCCACCGCCCGGACGTCGGCGCAGGTGCCCCAGTCGGTGGGGGTGATCAGCAGCATGCCCTTGGCGTCGGGGTTGGCCCGCAGCTGTTCTTCGACGTCCTGCGGCTGCGGCGGGTGGGCCAGGTGCAGGCGCTCGTCGAACTGCGGGTGCACCCAGACCGGCATGGTGCCGTTGACGATGACCGCCGAGATCACCGACTTGTGCGCGTTGCGCGAGATCAGCAGCTTCTCGCCGGGACCGGCCACGGCCAGCATGGCCGTCTTCACCGACAGCGAGCTGCCGCAGGTGGAGAAGAACGCCTGCTCGGCGCCGACCGCGTCGGCCATGAGTTCCTGTGCCTGCTGCAGGATCCCGCCGGACTCGCGCCGGTCGTCGAGGCCGTTCAGCAGCAGGACGTCGGACTCGAACACCCCGGGGCCGAGGATCTCCAGCACCCGGGGATCGACCCCCCGGCCCTGCTTGTGGCCGGGAGGGCCGTACACGATGTCACCCCGGCGACGGAAGTCGGCGAGGGCTTCGAGAACGGGTGCCCGGGAGTGGTCCATGCCGCCTATGCAAGTACCGGCCCGGGCATCCGCCAGTCGATCAGTCCCCTCCGGCTACGGCTTGTCGATCTCGGCCAGGGGCCAGCCGCCCGCCGCCAGGCGGCCGGAGACCCGGGTGATGTCCTCGGGCGAGGCGGTGTCCAGCGTGGCCTCACCGATCATCCGTTCCACGTCGGCGGTGGTGATCTCGGCCCCGAGCTCGGCCTGCATGGCCAGGTCGGAGGCGATCTGGTGGACCTCGGTGTCGGTGAGCTTGCGGCGCAGCAGGCCGAGCAGGACCACGTAGTCCTGCTGCGGCACGCCGCTGGGGTATCCGGCCCGCAGCCAGGACACCACCCGGTTGACCATGCTGAGTTCGTCGGACATGAGTCAGCCCTTGTCCTGGATGGTGGGGTAGATGTTGTCGAAGTTCAGTTCCTTGCCGAAACCGGTGGCCACGATCAGGGTTATGCCCAGCACCACCACCAGCAGCACCACCGCGAAGCACAGGTAGGCGCCGAGCCGGCCGACCGGGTGCGGCGCGGGCAGGTTCCCGGCGGTGTGCTCCTCGGCGTCACCACCGGTGCCGTAGGCCAGTGAGCGGATGCCGACGGCGAACAGCGCCGGCAGGCCCGCGCCCAGGATCAGGCTGGCCACCAGGATCTTCCAGATGTCTTCCCACATCAGTTCGAGCGTGTGCATTCCGGAACTCCTTTCAGGCCGTGGTGGGCTGGCGGTCGGAAGGTGCTTCCCACTCGTCGTTGACGTTGCCCGAGTGCACCGGGGTCTTGCGCGAGTGCAGCCACATGAAGGTGGCGGCGGCGACCAGGAACGCGGTGATCGCCAGGGCGCCGAACAGCCCGCCGCCCAGCAGGTCGGCGACGAACCAGGTGACGGCTCCGACCAGGCCGGCTGCGGGCAGGGTGATCACCCAGGCGGCGACCATCCGGCCGGCCACCCGCCAGCGCACCTGCGCCCCCGGCCGGCCCACGCCGGAGCCGAGGATCGAGCCGGTGGCGACGTGCGTGGTGGACAGGGCGAAGCCGAGGTGGCTGGAGATCAGGATGACCGCGCCGGAGGCGCCCTCGGCGGCCATGCCCTGCGGTGAGGAGATCTCGACCAGGCCCTTGCCCAGCGTGCGGATGATCCGCCAGCCGCCCAGGTAGGTGCCGGCCGCGATGGCGAGGGCGCAGCTGGCCTTGACCCAGAACGGGATGTTCTCGGTGTCGGTCCAGTGGCCGGAGGCGATCAGGCCCAGCGTGATCACGCCCATCGTCTTCTGCGCGTCGTTGGTGCCGTGGGCCAGCGAGACCAGCGAGGCGGAGCCGATCTGGCCCCAGCGGAAGCCCTGCTCGGTGAAGCGCTCGGCCACCCCGGCGGTGATCCGGAAGATCAGCCAGGTGCCCACCGCGGCCACCAGCCCGGCGATCAGCGGTGAGACCAGGGCGGGCAGGACCACCTTGCCGATCACGCCGTCCAGCTTGGAGCCGTCCCCGTTCCAGTTCACCCCGCTGGTGCCCAGGCCGGCCATGGTGGCTCCGACCAGGCCGCCGAACAGGGCGTGCGAGGAACTCGAGGGCAGGCCGAGCAGCCAGGTCAGCAGGTTCCAGGTGATCCCGCCGACCAGGCCGGCCAGGACGATCAGGAGCAGGTCGGCCCCACCGCCGGTGAGGAGTTCGGGTCTGGGGGCGCCGTCGGAGTTCTGGATCTTCACCACGGCGTTGGTCACCGTGAGAGCCACTTCGACGGACAGGAAGGCGCCGACCAGATTGAGGGCGCCGGACAGCGCGACGGCGACCTTGGGGGTCAGGGCGCCGGTTGCGATGGACGTGGCCATGGCGTTGGCAGTGTCGTGGAAGCCGTTCGTGAAGTCGAACGCCAGAGCGACCACGACAACAAGGATGAGAATCACCGTTGCGGTCGTCACGCCGTCAGGGTTCACCCCGAACCGGGTTCGGTTAAAGGGGTTCGGGCGAGGCGTTCAGCACTATTTGCCGGTCGTTTGCTTAGTGTGATGAGGCAACTACTGAAGGGCGCACGACGACTAGGACCTGCGGCGGAGCGACTCGCGAACCTCCTGCGCCGACGCCGAGAGCAGCGCCTGCGCGGCCGATTCGCGGACCTCGCCGAGGTCCTGCTGGCGGATCGTCTGCTTGATCTGCGGCACCGAGCGCGGGTTCACGCTCAGCTCCGTGACCCCTAGTCCAGCAAGAAGTGCGCCGGCCCGCACGTCGGCGGCGAACTCGCCGCACACGGCCACCTCGGCCTGCCCGGCGGCGCCGTTGACGGTGGCCCGGACCAGGTGCAGCACGGCCGGGTCGAACGGGTCGCCGAGTGCGGCCACCGCCTCGTTGCCGCGTTCGGCGGCCAGCGTGTACTGGGTGAGGTCGTTCGTGCCGATGCTGAAGAAGTCCACGTACGGGGCCAGGGCGGCGGACTTCAGGGCGGCCGCCGGCACCTCGACCATGATCCCGACCTGCAGGCCGAGCGGGGTGCCCTCGCCCGCCATCACGTCGTTCAGCAGGCGGCGGGCGGTGAGGAGCTCGTCCAGGGTGCTGACCATCGGGAACATCACGCTGACCGGGGTCTGCCGGGCGGTACGCACGATCGCGCGCAGCTGGTCGGTGAGCAGGTCGGTGCGCCGCAGGCCGAGTCGCAGGCCACGGGTGCCCAGGAACGGGTTGGCCTCGGCGGGCAGCGGGACGTACGACAGCGGCTTGTCCCCACCGACGTCGAGGGTGCGCAACGTGATCCGCTCACCTCCGAAGGCGTCGGCCAGGTCGAGGTAGGCGGACTCCTGCTCGTCCACGCCCGGGGCGGTCTCCCGGCCGAGGAAGAGGAACTCGGTGCGCACCAGGCCGATCAGGTCGGCGCCCATCGCCCGGGCGGCGGTGGCCTCGGCCGGCGTGGAGGCGTTGGCGCCGACCAGGATCCGGAAGCCGTCGCGGGTCAGGGCCGGCTGGTGGGCCGAGCGCAGGGCGCTCTCGCCCGCCACCCGGGCGGTCTCGGCGCGGGCCGTGAAGTCGGCCACGACCTCGGGGGACGGGCTGATCACGAGTTCGCCGGTGGTGCCGTCGAGGGCGACGGTGGTGCCGTCGGGCAGATCGAGGACGTCGGTGCCGGCGGCGACGATCGCGGCGATCCCGCGCGCCCGGGTCAGGATGGCCGCGTGTCCGCTCGGGCTGCCGTAGGCGGTGATCACGGCCGGCGTGACGTCGGGGTCGAGCGCGGCGGCCTGCCCGGGGGTGAGGTCCTCGACCACCAGAATGCCCGGGGCGCTGTGGTTCTGGGTGGCTGCAGAAGGTGGGAGCAGTTCGGCCAGCACCTGGTCGCCGACCGCGCGTACGTCGGCGCCGCGCGCCGCCAGGTACTCGTCGTCGAGGCGTTCGAGCTGCTCGGCGGCCTGGAGCGCGGCGCTCACCCAGGCCTGCGCGGCGAGCTGCCCGGCCTCGATCCCGGTGAGCGTCGTGCCGAGCAGGGCCGGATCGTCGAGCAGGGCCAGATGGGCGTCGAAGATGGCCGCCTCGTCGGCCGGAACCTGGTGCGCCAGGCGCTCTCTCAGTTCGACGATCTGGATGCGGGTGGCGGCCAGGGCGGCTTCGAGGGCCTGCTTCTGCAGTTGGGGAGAATGCTTTTGGACGTTTTCGGGCGGCGACGGTGTGTAGCTCGCCAGAGTGGGGCCCGGGTTCGCGTGCCGGACCGGGCCGACGGCGATCCCGGGGGCGGCGGGCAGGGGAGTGCCGACGGTGCTGACAGTGTTGACCGGTTCCGGTCGAACTGCCGCAGAGGACGTTTCGTCGAAGTTACGCCCGGCCAGAGCGGTCAGCCGGGCCAGGGCGGAGTGGGCCTGCTCGCCCGTGGCCCTGGCCTCCATGTCGTGCCCGGACCGCAGCCCGAGGGTGGTGATGCCGGAGAGGCTGGCCGCACTGACCCAGGCCGAATCGGTGGTGGCGTTGCGCAGTTCCACCGTGGCGGCCACAGCGCGCAGTTCGGCCACCAGCCGGGCTGCGGGCCGGGCGTGCAGGCCGTGGGCCGGGGTGACCCTCACGCGAGCGGTGCTCCACTGCGCAGCCGGTTCAGAGACCACCGGGAGCGGGTCAGCCACGGTGTCGTCCAGCTGAGACTGCTTGCCAGCGAGCCCGTTCCGGGCTTCAGCGGCCACCTCGGCCCGCCCGGCGCCCCCGGCCGCGGTGACCACGGCCGCCACCAGACCCTCCACCAACGGAGCCGAGCACAACAGCACCCGCCCGCGCGCCTCGTCCTCAAGGAACTCCAGCGCCATCTCGGCCGACAGCACGGCGCTGCCCAGATCCATCAGCACCACGACGCCCGCGTCGCCGTCCACCTCGCCGATCGCGTCGGCGATGGCGACCGCGTCGGTGCCCAGGGTGTTCTCGTCGAGCCCGGCGGCCACCGCGACCGGCACCGGCCGGCCCGGCGTCATCTCCTGCGCCAGCTCGACGGCGGCCCGGGCCAGGGCCCGGCTGTGCGAGACGACGACGATGCCGACCATCGCCCTACTTGCCGTCCTGACCGTCGATCATCGTGGTGGCGGCCGCCCGGAACAGCAGGGCCAGGCTGGTCGCTCCCGGGTCCTGGTGGCCCACGCTGCGCTCGCCCAGGTAGCTGGCCCGCCCCTTGCGGGCGAGCATCGCAACGGTGGCGTCCCGCCCGGCCTCGGCCGCGTCGGCGGCCCGGCGGATCGCCTCCTCGAAGGGCTGCCCCTCGGCCAGGGCCGAGTCCAGCGCCTCGACCGCCGGGATCAGCGCGTCGAGCAGCGTCTTGTCGCCCGCGGCGGCCTTGCCTCGGGCCATCACGCCCTCCAGCCCGGCGTGGAAGGCCTTGGACAGCGAGGCCGGGCCGATCGCGTCGCAGTCACCGGTCGAGGCGGCCATCCGCAGGAACAACGTGCCGTAGAGCGGCCCGCTGGCCCCGCCCACCGTGCTGACCAGGGTCATGCCCGACTGCTTGAGGATCGGCCCGATGCTGGCCGGGGTCGCGTCGTCGAGCAGCGCGGTGACCACCGCCTTCATGCCCCGGGTCAGGTTCGAGCCGTGGTCGGCGTCCCCGATGGCCGAGTCCAGCTCGGTCAGCTCGGCCGAGTGCTCCTCCACGTCCCCGGCGAACCGGATCAGCCACGACCGCAGCGTGCCGACATCGACGATCTCGCTCAATCAGACTCCCCACCTCAGCCCCGGTGTGCGCACCGGGGCGTCCCACAGGCCGGTCAGTTCGTCGTCCACCTTCAGCAGGGTGACCGAGCAGCCGGCCATGTCCAGACTCGTCACGTAGGGCCCGACCAGCGAGCGCACCACGTTCACCCCGGCCTTCTGCAGCGCCGCGGCGACCTCTCCGTACATCAGGTACAGCTCCAGCAGCGGGGTGGCGCCCATCCCGTTGACGAAGGCGATCACCCCGGTCGAGCCGTCGCCGCCGGTGAAGTCGAGATCGGCGAGGATCGGCTCGAGCAGCATCTCGGCGATCTCCTTGGCCGGGGCCACCGGCACCCGGCGCCGGCCCGGCTCGCCGTGGATCCCGATCCCGATCTCCATCTCGTTCTCCGGCAGGTCGAACGTGGGCCGGCCGGCGGCGGGCACGGTGCACGAGGTGAGCGCCATGCCCATGCTGCGGCCGTTCTCGTTGACCCGCCGCACGATGTCGGCCACGCCGTTCAGGTCGCGCCCGGCCTCGGCGGCCGCGCCGGCCAGCTTCTCGGCGAGGACCGTGACCCCGACCCCGCGCCGGCCCGCGGTGTACAGCGAGTCCTGCACCGCCACGTCGTCGTCGAGCACCACCGCGACCACCTCGGTACCGGTGTCGGCGGCGGCGATCTCGGCGGCCATCTCGAAGTTCATCACGTCGCCGGTGTAGTTCTTCACGATGTGCACGACCCCGGCGCCGGAGTCGACCGCGCGGGTGGCCTCGACGATCTGGTCGGGCACGGGGGAGGTGAACACCTCACCGGCGATCGCCGCGTCGAGCATGCCCGGGCCGACGAAACCACCGTGCAGCGGCTCGTGCCCGGAACCTCCGCCGGAGACCAGGCCGACCTTGCCGGGGACCGGGGCGTCGGCCCGGTAGACGATCCGATGGGTGAGGTCGACCCGCAGCTCCGGGTGCGCGGCGGCCAGACCCCGCAGGGAGTCGGTCACCACGTCGGAGGGGGCGTTAAGCAGCTTCTTCATCGGAGTGCTCCTGCTCCTCGGGCGGTTCTTGATCCACCGGTCGGTGCCAACCTACGCCAGCCGCCCGGGCCCCACCAGAGCCTCTTCCCAGGGTCCGTCCCCGGACCCCGCTTCCTCGTCGACACCTGACGAACTAGCCTGCACCGGGAGGGTCCACTCGGGGTGACACCGCAACGACGCCGTGTTTGAGGGGAGTGTTCGACGTGGGGAAGCTGGACAGGAAGGTCGCCTTCATCACCGGGGCGGCCCGGGGGCAGGGACGCAGTCACGCGGTGCGGCTGGCGCAGGAGGGGGCCGACATCGTCGCGGTCGACATCTGCGCCCAGATCGACACCGTGCAGTACCCGATGGCGACGCCGGACGACCTGGCCGAGACCGCCCGGCTGGTCGAGGCGCTCGACCGGCGGATCGTCACGCGGATCGCCGACGTGCGCGATCCGGAGGGCCTGCAGGCCGCCTTCGACGCCGGGGTGGCGGAACTCGGGCCGGTCGAGATCGTGCTGGCCAACGCCGGGATCGCGCCCATCTCGCTGGATCCGCGGCCGGGGGAGTGGCAGGACGTCGTCGACGTGAACCTGACCGGGGTCTACAACACCGTGGAGGTGGCCCGGCCCTCGATGGTCGCGCGCGGGGTGGGCGGGGCGATCGTGCTGACCAGTTCCACCGCCGGGCTCGTCGGCATCGGCAGCGCCACTCCGGGCGGGCTGGGCTACACCGCGGCCAAGCACGGGGTGGTCGGCCTGATGCGGCTGTACGCCAACAAACTCGCGCCCTACTCGATCCGGGTGAACACGGTGCACCCCACCGGGGTGGACACTCCGATGGTCATGAACGAGGCCATGCAGACGTTCCTGAACCAGGCCGCGGCCGAGGGGTCCAGCCCGCTGCAGAACGCCCTGCCGGTACCGATCCTCAAGGCCGAGGACATCTCCGCCGCGGTCGCCTGGCTGGTCAGCGACGAGGCCCGGTACATCACCGGGGTCGCGCTGCCGGTGGACGCAGGATTCACCAACAAGAAGTAGAAGGAGCACCACTTCGTGACCGCCGCACCGCAGTCCGCCGAGCGCGCCCGCACCCTGGCGGGGGTGCGGGCCACCTACGCCGCCTTCATCGCCACCGGTTTCGTCTTCGCCAGCTGGGCCTCCCGGATCCCGCACTTCCAGGACCAGCTCGGCCTCAGCCCGGGGCGGCTGGGGCTGCTCCTGCTGGCGATCGCGGTCGGGTCGCTGATCTCGCTGCCGATGGCCGGGGCGATCGTCGACCGGTTCGGATCACGCCGCACGGTGGCGGTGATGGCGGTGCTCGACGGGCTGGCCGTGGTGCTGGTCGCGATCGGCTACGAGGTGGGCGTGCCGCTGGTGGCGCTCGGACTGGTCTTCTTCGGGTTCGCCCAGGGCGGCTGGGACGTGGCGATGAACGTGCAGGGGGCGGTGGCGGAAAGGCGCCTGGGGCAGGCGATCATGCCCCGCTTCCACGCCGGGTTCAGCCTCGGCACGGTGGCCGGGGCCCTGCTCGGGGCGCTGCTGGTGGGGCTGGACGTGGCCCCGTCCGTACACCTGCTCGTCGTCGGACTGGTGATTGCCGCCGCGGTGCCCACCGCCGTCCGTAATTTCCTGCCGGACAACGAGACCGAAGCCGAACCCGGTGCCCCGGCCGCCCCGCGAACGTCTGCTCTGGTGGCCTGGACCGAACCGCGAACCCTGCTGATCGGGCTGTTCGTGCTGACTTTCGCCTTCGCCGAGGGATCAGGCAACGACTGGGCCGGGGTGGCCCTGATCGACGGTTACGGAACCTCCGACTCGGTGGGCACTCTCGGGTTCGCCCTGTTCCTGACCGCGATGACGGTCGGGCGCTGGTTCGGCCCGCACCTGCTGGCCCGCTTCGGCCGGGTGGTGCTGCTGCAGGCGATGGCGGCTGCCGCGGCGCTCGGGGTGCTGCTGTTCGTTCTCGCTCCGAATGCCCCGCTGGCCTTCGCCGGGGCGCTGCTGTGGGGGCTGGGAACGGCGCTCGGCTTCCCGGTCGGGATGAGCGCCGCCGCCGACGAACCGGCCCGCGCCCCGGCCCGGGTGAGCGTGGTCGCGTCGATCGGCTACTGCGCGTTCCTGGGTGGGCCGCCGCTGGTGGGCCTGCTCGGCGACACCTTCTCGGTGCTGAGTGCCCTGCTCGCGGTGGCGGTGGCCATGGCCGTCGGGTTCCTGGTGGCTCCCGCGACCAGAGAGCCGAAAGTGCTCGAGCCGCAACGCTGACAGGTCAGTCGGGCGGCAACGGCCGGCTGCTGCGTCCGGCGACGCCGGTGAGTTCGGCGTCGAGCGTCTCCTGGGCCACCCGCATCACCTCGGCCTGCTCGGGAAGCTCCAGGCGCCGCCAGATCTCGGCCTCGCTCACCTGTTCGATCACACTGACCACCCACCAGATGTTGCCGAAGGGATCGCGGAGCCGGCCGCCTCGCTGCCCGAAGGCGTCGTCGGCGGCCGGGGTGACCACCCGGCCCCCGGCCGCTGTGCCCCGTTCCAGGACGGCGTCGGTGTCGGACACGAAAACCCGGAGCAGGCTGGGCACAACCGGCCAGTCGGGGCGCCGGTCGAAGGCCAGGACGACGGTGTCGCCGATCCGGATCTCGGCGTGCCCGATCAGGCCGTCCGCGGTCCGGATGCGGGCGATCTCCACGCCCCCGAACACCTGGGTGACGTAGTCGAGGAGGGCTGCCGTGTCGTCGGTCACCACCCAGGGAGCGACGCTCGTGTAGCCGGAGGGGACGGTGGTCATGAATTCTCCTGGGCTCGACGGGTTCGGCACCAGCCTAGGAGGGGATCAGGAACGGGCGCTTCCTGATCGCCGGTTCCGGGAGCGCACGGCGTGGGCCGGGACCACCTCGCCGGGTTCCACCGTGGCTCCGCGCAGCACGGTCGCCCGGGCCGCCACCCAGGCTCCCCGGCCGATCCGGACGGGTGCGTTGTCGAACTCGAAGGCCGGGTCGTCGTGCCGGTGACTCCCGGTGCAGAGCATCGACTCCTGGCTCAGGCAGACGTCGTCCTCGATGGTGATCGGGGCCAGGTTCAGCAGCCAGGCGCCCTCGCCGATCCAGCAGTCGTCGCCGATGCTCAGGTTCCACGGCCACAGCACCCGCACCCGGTGGCGGATCAGCACCCGCTCGCCCACCCGGGCGCCGAACGCCCGCAGGATGGCCGGCCGGAGACGGGGCGGCAGCCACCATTTCGAGAACACCAGGTTCATCGTGGCGAACCAGGCCGCCTGCCAGAGCTTCGAGCGGCCCTTGTCGTAGCCGGCACCGGTGAAGGCGGCCAGGTCACGTTCGAACGACGGACGATCGGGGTCGCCGGAGAGCAGCCCCTCGGTGATCGGGGTGGCCGGGGCGAGCAGGGTGTTCATCGGCGGCACGGTGCGCCGGGCGGCAGCGGGGCGGGCCGGCGGCGCCTGGGTCAGGTCGATCTCTTCGCTCATGGCTGCAGGCACTCCTCGATCAGTGCGTCCAGGCGGGCCGCGGCGGCCTCGCGGCCCAGGTTGGCCTCGGCGTAGACCCGCCCCAGCAGGCCCATCTCGTTGCAGTGGCCGGGCCGGCCCCGCAGCGCCAGCACGCCCTCGGCCAGTGCGGCCGGGTCGCCGGGGGCGATGAGGTGCGCGGCACCGTTGGTGCGGCGCAGTTCGGCGGAGGTGGCGCCCTCCGGGCCGACCGCGGCGATCACCGCCCGCCCGGCCGTGAGGTAGGAGGTGAGCTTGCTGGGCAGCGACATGTCACCCACCCCGGGCCGCTCGTTGACCACCAGCAGGTCGGCCGCGGCCAGCGACTGCGGGTAGCGCACCCCGTCGAGCGGCTCGACGAAGTGCAGGTTCCGCAGCCCGCGGGCCTGGGCCCGGACCGCCTCCCGCTGGCTGCCGTCGCCGACGATCACGAACCGCACCCCGGCGTCGCGTTCCGCGCAGATCCGGGCCGCCTCGACCAGATTGCCGAGATCCTGCTTCAGCCCGATGTTCCCGGTGTGGACGACGGTGAAGGGCTCCCGCGGCCAGCCCAGCGCGTCGCGGGCGTCGGCCTTGGACAGGTCCGAGGCGCGGATGTGGGTCCAGTTGGGCAGCAGCCGGATGCGCTCGGCGGGCACCCCGTAGGCGAGCAGTTGCTCGCGGAAGGACTCGCTGACCACGGCCACCAGATCGGCCCGGCGCAGGGCGTGGCGCTCGACGGCCGCGGTCGCCTGGGCGACCCGGCCGCCGCCGGAGATCCCGCTCTGCGAGGCGGCCTTCGCCATCAGGTCCTGCACCACCACGATCAGCCGGGCCCCGGTGCGCCGGGCGACCTGGGCCGCGGCGACCGCCCCGCCGAGCGCGGGGGTGACCGCCAGCACCACGTCGGGGCGCTGCTCGATCCGGGTGGTCAGGCAGTTCAGCAGGAACGTGAGCTCGTAGCCGGCCCGGCGGGCGGCGGTCTGCCGGGCCGGGACGTAGTGGCGCAGCCGCCGGATGGTCAGCCCACCGGCCTGGCCGGTGGCGCCCGAACCGGTGAGGCCGTCGAACGCGTCACCGGTCTGCCGGCCGATCTCGTTGCTGCGCAGGCGGAACCGGTACTGCGGTTCGAGCTGCCAGTTGGGGTAGTGCGGCATCCCGGTGAGCACCGTGACGCTGCGGGCGTGACCGGCCAGGTGGTCGGCCATGCCGGTGGTGTACGGCGCGATGCCGGTGGGCTCGGGGGCGTAGTTGATGCCGACCATCAGCACGTGCCGGCCGGCCAGCGGGGTGGTGTGGCGCTGACTGGGGACTGCCCGGGGGGTGGGGGCCTTCGGCAGGATCACCGGCAGTTCGGTCTGCGTGACCGGAGTGCGGGTGGAGGGCGTTGAATCCATGTCAGTAGGCTCCCGAGCCCTGGGTGACGGCGCGGACGGTGCGCCAGAGGATGGACAGGTCGAGCGCCAGCGACCAGTTGTCGACGTAGCGCAGGTCGAGCCGCAGCGACTCTTCCCAGGTCAGGTCGGAGCGGCCGGAGACCTGCCAGAGGCCGGTCATGCCGGGGCGCACCCGCAGCCGGCGGATCTCGGTGGGTGAGTAGCCGGCCACCTCGCTGGGCAGCGGCGGCCGGGGGCCGACCAGCGACATGGTGCCGCGCAGCACGTTCAGCAGTTGCGGCAGCTCGTCGAGCGAGTACTTGCGCAGCACCCGGCCGATCGGGGTGACCCGGGGGTCGTTGCGGATCTTGAACAGCACGCCGTTGCCCTCGTCGGCGTCGGCCAGCTCGCGCAGCCGGGCCTCGGCGTCGGTGACCATCGAGCGGAACTTGTACACGGTGAACTCGCGGCCGTCGGTGCCGACCCGGGTCTGCCGGAACAGTGCCGGGCCGGGGCTGGTCAGCCGGACGGCCAGGGCCAGGGCCAGCATCAGCGGGCCGAGCAGGAGCAGCAGGACCAGGGTGGCGCTGTAGTCGAAGGCCACCTTCATCGCCCGGCGGGTGCCCCTGAGCCGGGGGCGCTCGAGGTGCAGCAGCGACATCCCGGCCAGCGGCCGGATCGACAGGCGGGGCCCGGCCACCTCGACGATGCCGGGGGACAGCAGCAGTTCGACCCCGCGGTCCTCCAGGGCCCAGGAGAGCCGGCGCAGGGCGTGCCCGGACAGGTCCGGCTGGGACACCACGGCCACCGCGTCGGCGGCCGTGTACTCCACCGCGGCGAGCACGTCGGACGGGGTGCCGACCACCGGCACGTCGTGCACGTGCGAGGGGGAGACCTCCTCGCCGGGCAGGCAGACGCCGACCGGGACGATGGCGTGGTGCAGCGAGTTCTCGGTGTGGCGCAGCTGCTCGATCAGGGCCACCGCCGCGTCGCTGCGGCCCACCACCAGGGTGCGGTGCAGGCCGCGCCCGGCCGCCCGGGAGCGGCGCAGGCCGATCCGCAGCAGGCAGCGCCCGGCCATGCTGCCGAGCACCGCGAACGGCACCGACATCAGGGCCAGGGTGCGCGGGAAGTTGCCGTTCAGGCTGTAGGCGACGATGGCCACGGTGGCGAACAGGATCAGGCCGGCCCGGGTGAGCCGGTGGAACTCCTCCACCCCGGCGCCGACGAAGCGGTGTTCGTAGGTGCGGTAGAGCCAGGCGAGGGTGACCCAGGTGGCCGGCAGCAGCACCGGCAGCAGCAGGTACACGTCGGGGACGGTGCCGAACCGCACCCGCACCGCGAGCGCGGCGCCCAGTGCGGCCACCGCCGCGTCGATCAGGCGCGCACACCGGCTGTAACGGGCCAGCAGGTCGCGGGGGCGCTCCAGGCGCCGGGTGATCCGGTGATTGGTGCGGGGTGAGGGCACCAGCAGTTCGTCGAAACCGACCTCGGCCGCGCCGGGGGCCCACCGTTCGCCGGGCCTGGAATCCGAATCGGTCACCGGCTGCCGGGGCACGCCCGACGGCTGGGTCTGGATCAGCTGCTCGACGGACAGTGCTGCTCCCGAAACCTCGGACACGGACATCGGAATTCGGCCCCCCACGGCACGGACTACGGCCCGAACGGAACTGACCCCCGTTGGCCGATCCGGACCCGGTGCCCAGGCTAGGACGAATGATCTTGCTGCGTCGGGCTTTCCGGCCGTCCCGGCGGATCAGGCCCGTTCGGGTGGCACGCCCGGCCCGCCCGGCCGATGGCGGATTCACCGATCGGCCGATGGCCCTCCCGGTCCTTCCGGAAAGCGGTGCCCGGGCATTTCCGGACATCGGTGAGGGTGCGCCCGAGGGGTGAAGCCCACCGAATGCGGAAATGCTGAAGGCGCGGCCCGGAAAAGGAATTCCGGTGCGGTCCCGGGAATCGGCGACGCCATTGCCGCGAGCCACGGGGTCGGCCGGTGGCCGCCGCCTTCCCTGGCCCGGCCGGTCGCTCAGTGTTGCCAGATCACTTTCTGCGATCAGAACCGTACACGAAGTGAGGCAGGGATGTGGCACTCAGGTATTGACGCGTTGCATTGGGTGATTAATGGTGATTTGACCGTCTGGTCCGGCGAACGGCCACGGGGACTGCGGGTGCCGGCGGAGCTTCTTCCCTCAGATGCTCGAGGAGCGACTGGTGACAGTGAACGAGACCACCGGCAGGCCGGGGGCCCCGGCCACCGGGCGGCACCTGGCCGAGCCCGGCCCGGAACCGGCCCAGCCCGACGACCTGGTGACCCGGCTGCTCGGCGCGGCCTGCTACCTGCACGACGACATCGCCGACTTCGCCCACAGCTCGCTGCTTTTCCCGAGCCGGCGGGCCCTCAGCCCGAACTGGGAGGTGGACGTCGTGGCCCTGGCCCGGCACGCGTCCCGGGCCCGGGAGCTGCGGGCCACCCGCGACCGCTGGCTGAACCTCGCCCTCTGGTCGATCGGGGCCGCCCTGATCGGGTCGTTCGTCCTGCTGGTGGCCGGGGCGCTGAACCTCTTCGAGCTCGTGCTGGTGGTGATGTTCCTGATCTTCTGGGCCTACGTGATCGCGGTCTGGACGGTGTACACCCAGTTGCGGGCGGCCCGCCGGGCGGCGATCGGGGTGGTGCTCGACCCGCGGGCCGATCCGCCCCCGCCGCCGGCGAGCCTCGCGGCCGAGGAGGCTCTGCACGACCTGAACCACTGCAACGCGGTGCTCTACCGGGCCGACGGCGCGCCCTTCGTCGGCTCCGGGGTCAAGCTCGACAACTGGCAGATCACGATCGACATCAGCCGCCGGACCGGGCCCGGGTCCGAGCCGGTGACCGGGGCCGACCTGCAGGCCGCACTGCTGGAGCTGCTGCCGGGCAAGGTCTCGCCGCGACCCTCGGCCCAGCACCGGCTCTACGTCAGGGGTGGCGCCAGTGCGCTCGGGGTGGAGCTGTACCGGATCGGGCCGGTCGAGCGGGACCTGGCCGAGGCGCTGCACTTCCGGCGGCCGGTCACGGTGGTCCCGTCCGCCCACCTCCAGCAGTACTACGACCGTCGCGACGAGTCGGCCCGGGTCTACACCTGTTTCCAGCAGTCGGCGCTGGGCGGGCAGGTGGTGGTGAGCCTGTTCGTGCGGGCCCACGTGGCCAACCAGACGCTGTTCGTCGAGGGCCAGGTCTACGCCCTGCGCCCGCTGCACCCCGAGCTCTACGAGGTGCGCTCGCTGGCCGCCGGGGGCTCGGCCGAACTGCAGGAGCTCGGCCCGGTCGCGCTGTCCACCGCCACCGCGCTGCTGCTGAACGCCCCCTCGGCGATGATGAAGAACGCCCGCACCGCCCGCCAGGACGCGGCCAACGCGGCCGAGGCGGACACCGAGATCGCCAACCGGCGGGACGTGGACTTCGGCGCGGTGAAGAGCGTGCGGGAGCAGGTGACCAACTTCGACCTGGGCGAGCACTTCGCCGCCGCCGACGAGGAGCTGTACTACCAGGTCTTCGTGCGGCGCACGATGGAGTGCATCGACCTCTTCCTGTCGTCCCGGGGCGTGGACACCACCGAGTTCGCCGGTCAGAGCGCCGAGATCATCAGCCAGACCACCACGAACGCGCGTACGGTCTACGGAGCGGCCAGCAGCTGAGCCGGGGTGTTTGCGCCCAAACCCGGCGCAAACACCCGTCCATTGTTGGGATCCCGACTCGCCGGACGTCCCGAATGGTCTGACAGTGGGCCGGTGACGTCCCCCTCCACCCCCGGCCGCCGGACCGACCCGGCCGCCTACAGCGACCTGCGCGACTACGCCGTTCTGGGCGACGGGCGAACCGTGGCCCTGGTCACCAAAGGTGGCTCGGTCGACTGGTTCCCCGTACCCGACCTGGACTCCGTGCCCCCGTTCGCTGCGTTGCTGGACGCCGAGGACGGGGGCCGGATCGAGCTCGCCCCCACGATCGACTGGAGCGTCGAAAGGCGTTACCTGCCCGGCACGAACGTGGTCGAGTCGGTCTACACCACCGCGCGCGGGCGGGTGCGGGTGACCGACTCGCTGAACAGCGGGGTGGCCGGAAGGCTGCCCTGGGCCGAACTGGCCCGCCGGGTCGAGGGCCTGGAAGGCCGGGTCCCGATGGCCTGGCGGGTGCGGGCGGGGACCGGGCTGGGCAGCTTCTCGCCCTGGGTGCAGCAGACCGCGCACGGACCGGTGCTGCGGATGGACGAGGTCATGATGGCCGTGCGTACCCACGCTGCCGGCGAGCCTGAAGTAGGTGCCCAGCACCTGGCCGGCACGTTCGAGACCGAGGCGGACAGCCGTCATCTGTTGGCGCTGGTCGGCACCCACGACGAGCCGCTCAACCTGCCGCCCGCAGAACACATCGACGCGCGGATCGACCGGTCGATCGACGGCTGGCGGGAGTGGACGTCGCAGGTCGGGTACGAGGGGGAGGACCGCGAGCAGGTGCTGCGCAGTGCCCTGGCCCTGAAACTGCTGCTGCACAGCCCGACCGGCGCGATCGCGGCCGCCGGGACCACCTCGCTGCCGGAGAGCCTGGAGGGCGGGAAGAACTGGGACTACCGCTACACCTGGGTCCGGGACACCGCCTACACGCTGGACGTGATGCTGCGCCTGGGACTGCGCGAGGAACCGCACGCGGCGGTGGCCTGGCTGCTGCACACCATCCACACCAACGGCCTGGAGGTGTTCTACCGGCTGAACGGGGACCGGCCGGGGGAGCGGTCCCTGGCCGACGTGCCGGGCTGGCGGGGGATCCAGCCGGTCGTCACCGGCAACCCGGCGGCCGGGCAACTGCAGCTGGGGATCTACGGCGACCTGTTCTCGGTGGTGCGGCGTTACGTGGAGGCCGGGCACGTGCTCGACCGGCGGACCGCGCGGCTGCTCGGCGGCCTGGCCGACCGGTGCTGCGACACCTGGCAGCGCCGCGACGCGGGGATCTGGGAACTGGAGCGCGAGGAGCACTACACGTCCTCGAAGATCGGTTGCTGGCAGGCCCTGGACTGCGCGGTGGCGCTCGGCGAGGTCGGGCAGCTGCCGGGCGACGTGGAGCGCTGGGCGGCCGAGCGCGACCGGATCCACGCCTGGGTCAGCGAACACTGCTGGTCGGCCGAGCGCCGGGCCTACACCTGGTTCGCCGGCAGCGACCTGCTCGACGCCTCGGTGCTGCAGGCGGCGGTCACCGGGTTCGACACCGGCGAGCGGGTCTCGCAGACCATCGACGCACTGCGCGAGGAGCTGGGCCGGGGGCCGTTGCTGTACCGCTACAGCGGCGCCGAGGACACCGAGGGGGCGTTCCTGACCTGCTCGTTCTGGATGGTCACGGCGCTGGTCACGGTGGGCCGGGGCAAGGAGGGGGCACAGCTGCTGGCCGAGCTCACCCCGCTGGCCAACGACGTGGGGCTGTTCGCCGAGATGGTCGACCCGGCGACCGGGGACTTCCTGGGCAACCTGCCGCAGGGCCTGAGTCACCTCTCGCACATCGACGCCGCCCTCGCCGTGTCCGGCTACGACGAGGGCGGCACCAAGTCCGCCACCAGTTAGTGGATGGCGTCCACGTGGGCGGCCGGGTGGTTGGGGAAGGTCTCCTTGGCCCGGAGCACCATCAGCAGCGCCACCGCGATGAGCACGGCGCCGACCAGCGGCACCAGCACCAGGTGGCCGTGGCCGTAGAGCCGCTCGCCGATCAGGGCGCCGCTGCCGATGCCGATCTGGAAGGCCACCACCTGCACCGAGGCGGCCGCGTCGGGGCTGCGCGGGGCCCGGCGGATCACCGCCGCCTGCAAGGTCATCGACAGCGGGGACGAGGAGTAACCCCACAGCAGGACCGCGATCACCGTGACCACCGGGCCGGGCGTGCCGATCAGCACCGCGATCGACACCACCATCACGGCCAGGATGGTGATCATCACCAGGTCGTGCCGCCGGTCGATGAAGCGTCCGGCGGTCAGGTTGCCGAGCACACCGGCGATGCCGAAGCCGAGCAGCAGCAGGGCCAGGGCCCGGCCCTCGAGCCCGCCGCTGCGCTCGGCCAGCGGGGCGATGTAGGTGTAGGCGGTGAACTGGCCGACCACCACGACCACGGTGATCGCGCAGCCGGGCAGGGTGGCCCGTGAACGGATCTGCCGGCCGGCGTTGGCCAGCTGGCCGATCAGGGTGGCGCCGGCGTCACGGGGCAGCACCGGCAGCTTCGGCACCAACAGGAAGACCGCGACCAGGCTGAGCGCCGCCGAGCCGGCCACGCAGGCCACGGCGGTGCGCCAGCTGGTGGCCTGGCCGATCACGGTGGCCAGCGGGGCGCCCATCACCATGGCCAGGGCGGAGCCGGTGAAGACCACGCCCATCGCCTTGCCGGCCAGGCCGGGCGGGGCCAGCCGGGCGGCGAGCGGCGCGACGATGGCCCAGAACACCCCGTGCGCGGCGGCCGAGAACACCCGGGAGAGCGAGAGCACGGTCAGGGTCGGGGCGAACGCGGCCATCAGCTGGGCCAGCACGAACACCACCAGGGTGCCGGCCAGCAGCTGGTGCCGGGGGAAGCGCATGGTCAGGGCGGTGAGCGGGATGGTGGTCACCGCGGCCACGGCGGCGTACGAGGTCAGCAGCAGGCCGACCTGCGCCTGGGTGACGTCCAGGCCGGCGCTGATCTCGGGGAGCAGGCCGACCGGCATCATCTCGGCCGTCACGAAGATGAACGAGCACGTCGCCAGGACGACCAACGCGGCATAGTTGGGTCTGTCCGGCAGGCGGAAGTCGCCGGCCGGTTCGGGGAGAGGGGTGTGGGTCTGGCTCAGGTCGGGGCTGGACACACGCTCGATATTAAACTCTGTCGTCGAGCAAATACAGGGAGTTGGGCCGGTCGTGATCGGCACGAGGGCGTCCGAACTGCTCCGGGTGGTGCACGAGAACCCGGACGTGACCAGGGCGGACGCGGCCCGCATGGTGGGGGTCGGGACCGGCGCGGCGACCGGGCTGGTGGCGCGGCTCACGGCCGCCGAGCTGATCAGCGAGCGCCCGGCGGGGGTGGTCGGGCGGGGCCGGCCGACCACCGTGCTGCAGCCGCACCCCCGGGGTCCGCTGGTGCTGGCGGTGGCCTTCACCCACGAGTCCTGGCGGGCCGAGGTGGTGCAGCTCGGCGGGGCCGTGGTGGCCTGCGACGGCGACGAGGAGATGGTGCACGCCTACGGTGAGGGCGAGCGGGTCCTGCTGTCGGTGAAGGAGCGGCTGACCAGGTTGCGGCGGCGGTTCCGGGGGCGGATCCGGGGCATGGGGGTCTCGGTGCCCGGCCTGGTCGCGAAGGACCGGCTGGTCGAGGCCAGCACGCTGGGCTGGTCGGGGGTGGATCTGACCACCCTGTGGCCGAACGCGCCGGTGATGGCGGTCGGCAACGACGCCACCTTCGCCGGGGCGGCCGAGTCGCATCGCGGCGCGGCCGTCGGGGCTGCGCTGGCGCTGCACATCCGGGTCGATGCCGGCCTGGGCGGGGCGCTGGTCGAGAACGGCCGGGTGCTCGCCGGGGCGATCGGCCTGGGCGGGGAGTTCGGGCACATCCCGTTCGGTGCCGGCGACATCGAGTGCCCCTGCGGGGCAAGGGGTTGCTGGGGGCCGAGCCTGGACGGGCACGCCCTGGCCCGGCTGATGGGCCAGCCCGACCCGGCCGACCCGGTGGCCTACGCCCGCCGGGTGCTGGCGGCGGACGGCGAACGCGAACGGGGGGCGGTCGCGGTGGTCGCGGCCCGGCTCGGGCGCGGGATCGCCGGGCTGGTCAATGCGATCGACCCGGACCTGGTCACGGTCGGTGGCCTGGGGGTGGACTACCTGGCCGCGGCCTCACGCTCGCTCGACGACGCGTATCTGGCCGGGCTCATGGCTTTTCGGCGCGCGGATCCGCCGCCGGTGCTCGCGGCCTCTCTGCTCGAGGGCGGGCCGGTGGCGGGCGCGGCGGAGGAGGCGTGGGCCCGGTTGTGGCCGCTGCTGCCGACCTGAGCAGCTCAGCTCTCGGGCAGGTTTTCGGGCAGGTTTTCGGGCAGGTACAGGCAGAACGGGTGGCCCGAGGGGTCCTGCAGCACCCGCACGTCGTCCTGCGGCTGGAAGTCGCTCAGGGTCGCCCCGCACTCCTGGGCCCAGGCCACCGCCGGTTCCAGCTCCTGCACCAGGATGTCCAGGTGCACCTGCATCGGGGTCTGGCCCGGCTCGGCCGGCCACGCCGGCGGCGCGTAGTTCGCCTCGAACTGGAACGACAGGCCCGCCCCGGAGGGGGCCCGGAGGATGCGCCAGTAAGGGAGCTCGTCCTTCTCCAGTTCCCAGTCCAGCAGCCGGAGGTAGAACTCCGAAAGGCCTTTCACGTCGTCGGTGTCGAGCACGGTCGAGGTGAACTTCAGCGACGGCTTGGTCATGTGACCACCCTGACACGAGTCGTCCTAGGATGCTGTTCATGTCGCCCAGCGCAGGTGTCACTTACGCAGATGTCCAGGACGCGGCGCAGCGGATCGCCGGGGTGGTGCACCGTACCCCGGTCGTGACCAGCCGCCGCCTCGATGCGCGAGCCGGTGCCCGGCTCTTCCTCAAGTGCGAGAATCTGCAGCGGGCGGGGGCGTTCAAGATCCGCGGGGCGTACAACGCGCTCGCGCAACTGAGTCCGCAGCAGCAGCGGGCCGGGGTGGTCGCGTTCTCGTCCGGAAATCACGCCCAGGCGGTCGCCCTGGCGGCGAGCCTGCTCGGGATCCGGGCCACGATCGTCATGCCGCACGACAGTCCGGCCTCGAAACTGGCTGCCACCAAGGAATACGGTGCCGAGGTGGTCGGCTACGACCGGTTCACCCAGGACCGGGCCGCGATCGCCGATGCGCTGGCCCAGGAACGCGGGTCGGTGCTGATCCCGCCGTTCGACCATCCCAGTGTGATCGCCGGGCAGGGCACGGCGGTCAAGGAACTGCTTGAAGACGCCGGGGGCCTCGATGCGGTCTTCGTACCTCTGGGCGGTGGTGGGCTTCTGAGCGGGAGTGCGCTCAGCGTGCGGGCTCTCGCGCCCGAGGCCAAGATCTACGGGGTGGAGCCGGAGGCCGGTGACGACGGGCGGCAGTCTCTGCAGGCCGGTGAGATCGTCACCATCCCCACCCCTGAGACCATCGCCGACGGAGCCCAGACCACCGCCCTGGGCCGGCACACGTTCCCCCTCATCCGCGACCTGGCCGACGGGGTTCTCACCGCTTCCGACACCGAACTCGCCGATGCGATGCGGCTTCTCGCGGTCAATGCCAAGCTGGTGGTGGAACCCACCGGGGTGCTCGGGCTGGCTGCCGCCCTGAGGCTGGCCGAGGGGCGGGTCGGGGTGGTGCTCAGCGGCGGCAATGTGGATCTCGACCGCTACGCCCGGTTGCTCAGCGACTGAGGAAGGCGCCGCAGTCGCTGACCGGTAGCGGCGTGCTGAACCAGGCACCCTGGGCGTGGTCGGCGCCGAGCGAGGTGACCAGGGCCTCGTCGGCCTCCGTCTCCACCCCCTCCACGGTGACCTGCAGACCCAGCCGGTGGGCGAGGGCGATGGTCGAGGCCAGCACGTCGCGCCGGGCCGAGCCCGGTACCGGCGGCTGCGGGTGCCGGCCGGACCCGAACAGCCGGCCGGGGCGACGGGCCGGGGTGGCCGAGGCCGGGCTCGGCAGCGGGCGCTCGGCCGAGAGGAACTCACCGGCCAGCTTGAGCGTGCCCACCCCCAGCCCGGGCAGTTCCGAGAGCCGGGCCAGATGGGCCCGGCCGGTGCCGAAGTCGTCGAGGGCCAGGCTGACGCCCACGTGCGCCAGGTCGCGGATCACCGCCTGGGCCGCCGGGTCGCCCAGGGCCGCGTTCTCGGTGATCTCCAGCTGCAGCAGGTGCGGCGCCAGGCCGGTGTTCTCCAGCACGGTGACCACGTGCCCCACCGTGGCCTGCTCGGTGAGCTGCTGCGGATCGAGGTTCACCGAGACCACCGGGCCCCGGGGCAGCGTGCGGCCCCAGGCCGTGGCCTGCAGGCAGGCCCGTTCCAGCACGCTGCGGCCCAGCTCCTCGATCAGCCCGGCCCGCTGGGCCAGCGGGATGAACGCGTCCGGCTCGAGCAGGCCCAGCCGCTCGTGCTCCCAGCGGGCCAGCGCCTCGACCATCTCGACCCGGCCCGAGCGCAGCCCGACGATCGGCTGGTAGTGCGCCAGCAGCCGGCCGGAGCCGATGGCCGCGGGCAGCTCGGCGGCCAGGGTGAGGCCGGCCACCTGCCGGGCCGCCCGCTCGACCTCGAACAGCGCGATCGAGCCGGTGCCCCGGTCGCGGGCCCACGAGCCGGCCAGGCCGACGTCACGCAGCACCGTGTCCGGATCGGCGGAGGCGGTGGGCCGGGAGACCACCCCGACCGAGGGGGAGAGCACCATCGACCGCTCGCCCAGGGTGATCGGCGCGCGCACCGCGTTCTGCGCGGCGGCCACCCGTTCGGCCACGCTGTCCTGACCGTTCCGGTCCGGGGAGCGGACCCCCACGGCGGCGACGATGAACTCGGCCCGGCCCACCTTGCCGATCAGCTCGTCGGCGCCGGGGAAGCGGGTCTGCAGCCGCTCGGCCACCGTCTTCAGCAGCTCGTCGCCCACCGCGGGCCCGAAGCCCCGGTCGAGCGGCTCGAACCCGCCGAGGGTGAGCAGGCAGACCCCCAGCACGCCGGGGGGAGAGGAGTCGAGCAGCCGGCGCAGCGCGGCGGTGAAGCCCTTGCGGTTGAGCAGACCGGTGACCGGGTCGCGCAGCTCGGCCGCCCGCTGGTCGGCCCGCACCCGCTCGAGCGCCAGCAGGGCCGAGCTGCGGATCGCCTCCTGCTCGCGGAGCGTGCGCTCGCGCACCGCCCGGACGAAGCCTGAGCTGAGCGCGGAGACCACCTCGGCCACCCGCCCCTGCAGCTCGTCGTCGCCGGTGCCGAGGAACCGGCGGATGACCAGGGCGGTGGTGCGGCCCAGCGCCTCGGGCGCCGCGAAGCCCATCTGCACCAGGGCCTGGCCGGCCTCGGCGGCCGGGGCCGGGTCGAACGGCTCCTCGCGCAGGATCCGGATCAGCCGGATCGCCCACCGGCGCAGCTCGGCCACCACGACCGTGCGGTCGGCCGCGACGTGGCCGGTGTCGGCGATCAGCCGGGCCCACTCCCAGGCGAACAGCGCGGTGTTGACCGAGGTGCCGTCGAGGGTGAGGACGTTGCGTTCGTCCGGGCCACCGTCGGCCCCGATCGCGGGGGTGCTGCGACTCATGCTGGCTCCGCCGTTCATGATCGAGCGTTTGCCGTCGGCCCGGGACCGGATGCGTACCAGGTGGTTCGGCGTGCGGGGCGGGACTTCCTCGGCCCGGTCGGGGGTCGTGTCCACCGGTCTCCTCCACAACTGCGGACCGCGGCCCGTCGTCGGTGGGTGTTGCCCGGCGACCAGGACCAATCGGCCTGCGGTCCGGGTCGTCACCCGAGCCTAGTGGGTTGTTTTGCACATAAGTAGCGGAACCGGGCGTGGGTCGCGCTCAGGCCCCTGACCTGGCCGGACAGGGTGGAAAAGGGGCGAACGGACGTCGGTTTCGGGCTCGGTGCCAACGATGTCGATGCAGTGGGAGTGCCATAACTCGGTTCGGACACGCTGAAGCTTTAACTCAGAGTTGAGGTCCACTACAGTGAGCTACGCCAATTCGGACGGCAGGTGGAACCCGGACGCCTCCGCAGGGATCGCGTCACCGCGCTCCGGGAGCCGGAGCCGGGAGGCTTCGCGGAACAGGTGAGAGGGGCTTCTGCGTGCCGGAGGACCTTTCGGAGGTCGGTCTGCCGGGTGTCGCCGTCGGTGGCGCCGGAGTCCTCCTTGTCGTGCTCGGGTGTGTCGTGGTGCTGCTGGCGGCCCGCTACCGCCGGGAGAACACCCAGCTGAGAGCGAGAGTCACCGAGTTGTCGATGGAGAACGACCGCTGGCACGAGGATTTCGCGGCGGCGACCGGTGAGCTGACCGCCCTGCGCGACGGCCTGCACGCGAACTGCGCCTATCGAGGGGCACCACGAGCGGAGGCGTCATGAGTGACCTGGCCGGGCGGGCCGAGCAGGCCCGCCGTCTTGCCGGCGAGATGTGGGCGGGCGCAGGCGATTCCGCCGAGCGCACCCGTGAGCAGATGGAGCGGTACCCGGAGCTGACCGCCGCGGCCTTCGGCCTGTCGCTATTCCTGCTGGTGCTCGTGGTGTTGGTGATCCGGGCCGTGCGGCGCAGCACGCGGCGGCACCAGGCTGCGCAGCTGCGGGACGACCTGGTGGACGCCGTGCGGATGGGCGAGATCGACGCCGGGGGTGCCGACGACTTCCGGGTGTTCGCCATGATCGACTTCTGCGACCGGGTGGCCAAGGGCGGCCGCCGCCCCCACTCCGGCCGCCACGCCAGCACCCGCCCGGTGCTCGACAGTGCCCTGGCCAGCAGCCTGATCAGCGCAGTGGGGCCGGGCAGCCTGCTCCCGCCCGGCGGGCCGTTCTGGCCCTACGCCGCTCCGGAGCCGGGCGAGGTCGAGATCAACGACGTCTGGGTGCGCGCGGTCAGTTTTCAGCGCCAGGTGATGGGCCGGCGTCGCAGCCGCGACGCCGAGTTCGTCGAGCCCGTCCCAACCCCTGGCTCCGCCCCGGCCCCCCGACGTCTCGTTTCGGTGCCCACCGGGGAACTGCCGTTCGTGACCGCCGGGCAAACGTTGTCGGCCGAGTCTGCCGGCCCGGCTGAGGCTTCTTGGTCGGCTGCGGATGACGTGGCACTGGCCGAGGAGGAGGCACTGGCCGAGGAGGAGGCGGTGCACCCGCTCGAGGCCGTCTCTGGTTCTGATGCAGCCTTCGCCTCCAGTGCGGAGTTGGAGCTTGACCTGGAGCTGGGGTTGGAGGACACCCGGCCCTCGCCGGTGGTCCGGCTGACCGGCCGGCACGTGGACCTCCCCGATTCGGGGGCGCCGGACACCTCTCCGATCGCCCTGGTGTCGGATCCGGAGATCAGCGTTGAAAGCGATCGGGCGCCTGCGCTGGGTGACGAGGTCCTCGACGCCGAGTCGACCTCGTCCGAGGCCACTCCCATCGCCGACTCGATCCTGGCCGCGCATGTCACCGACGCCGGCGCCGGTCTGGACGACGGCTCGGCTTCGCCGGACGCTCGGGCGGCAACGGGTGCGGTGGCAGAAGGTGCGGACGTGACGACGATGTCAGGCTCCCTCGGCCTGGCGTCTGACACACCTGCTGCCGAGGCCGGCCGTTGGGACGGCGTTGGGGTGGCGGTGAGCAGCGGCGGTGCGGTCGCCGCGGATGAGGCTGCTCACGGGATGTCGGAAGCGACAGTTGGGCAGAAGTCGGCCAGCGCGGAGGTCAGGCCGTTCGCTGAACCTGCCGCGCTGGACGCTCCTGAGCGGGAGGCTGCTACTTCCGTGCGTGCAGTTGGTTCGGCCACCGTGGGTTCTGCCGGGGCAGGCTGGGCCACCGCAGGTTCGGAGGCTGTGTGTTCGGATATCGGGGATTCCGTCACTGCGGGTTCGGAAGCCGTGGGTTCAGTCACCGGAGGCTCGGACACCGCGAGTTCGGCCACGGCAGGGTCGGCCATTGCGGATCCGGCCACCGAAGGTTCGGTTACCGGGGATTCGCTCACCGCGGGTTCGGAGGCGGCGGGTTCGGTGCCTGCGGGTTCGGTGCCTGTTGGTTCGAGGATCGCTGGTTCGGGGGCGGCTGTGTCGCCGGAGGTGCTGCCGGGAGTCGCTGTCACGGCTGCCGCTGCTCCGCAGACCGTGGACTCGCCACACGCGGATGAATGGGCTTTTGAGTCCGCAGCCGGTGTTGCTGAAGCTCCCGTTCCGGCAACTGCTGACTTGGTGATTCCTGCCTCAGGAGTGGATGTTCCAGGGAATTCCGGTGCTAAGTCTGAGGCAGCCACCCTTGCCTCGGCGGAGCCCGCTGTCCCTCCCTCCCATCAGCGTTCGAGCGTTCCGCAGGCCTTCGATCCGCTCAGCGATCCGCTGTCCAGTCCGGTGTACGAGCCGGGGGACGCTCCGTCGGAGGAACTCGAGCCCGTGTTCCTGGCGGCTGCGGCGGCTCAGAAGGCGGCCGATCGGGCAGCGCAGGAGCAGGCCGACCAGGAGCGGCTGATGCAGGAGAGGGTGGCCCGGCGCTGGGCCGCTCTCAGGCAGGTGGCCAAGGAGCGGGCGGCGGAGTCGGCGGGCGAGTCGGCTGTCGGTCAGGTGGGTGCCTCCTTCCGGCGTAGTGCAGAGGCCGCGCTGGGGGATGCTGCCGTGGCCCCGGTGTCCAGGGCACGGACGGGTGGGATGCGGCCCGAGGTCGCGCCGTTCCGCTCGGCCCAGGACGAGGTGGGCCAGCGTTCGGCGGCGCTGAGTCGGCCAGCGCGCGACGAGGCGGCGCCGGTCCGGGCCACGGGAGCAGACGTGGCGTCTGCTCGAACTGCGACGGGTGAGGTGTCGTTGACTCCTGCCGCACGGGGTCAGGTAGCGGACGCGGCGGCGCCGCTTCCAGGGGCAGGGGGCGAGGTGGCGTCCACTCAGTCCGCGATGGGTCAGGTGGCGTCGACTTCGTCGGTGCGGGACCAGGTAGGGCTGAGTGCGGCGGCCCGGGACGAAGAGGTCCGAATCCAGACTGCACTGACCCAGGCCGCGCAGGGTGAGCTGGTGTTGGGCGAAGAGGCCGTGGGCGAGGTGACGCAGACGGCGCCGGACGCTCGGATGCAGGCTGAGGCGCCGGATGACGCCGCTGAGTGGGTCGAGCCGGCGCGGTCCATCGATCTGCGTTCCCTTGACCGGCCTCGGCACGAGGCGCCGCAGCAGATCGATCTCACTCGGATCGAGCGTCTTCAGGCGCAGTCCATCGAGATGGCGGTGGGGCGTTCTTCGCTGGTGCAGTCTTCGTCCGGTGAGGCGCTCGTTGGGACTGCCCCTGCTCCGGCACCCCTGGAGGGCGCGGGGGCCGAGGGGCATCGGTCGGTGACCGAGCGGGTTACGGGACCGATCCCTATTGCTCCGTCAGCGTTCGAGGGTCCTCACGGGCGGGTGTCGCAGTCCGTACGGTCCTTGCTCCAGCCCTCGCCTCTGCCCACGCCGCCGCTCCCGGCCATCGATGGTCAGGCGGGGTTGGCGAAGGGAGTGGTTTCGGGGCCGATGGACCTGCCGCTGACCCGGCGCGAGCTTCGTGAGCCTGAGGGTGCGCGGCGGTCGGTGCGGTATCACGTGGGGGAGGCTCACGTGGCCGGTGACTCCGGTGACGCCGTCTCCGAGGCCGAGTGGGCGGCCGAGCGGTTCGTCCAGGAGCCCGCCGCCGGAGGCAATGAGCCGGCACCGCCCACGAATCCCATCCCCGTCTCCACAATTCCTGCTGAACAAGTGCCGGACGAGTCTGAGACCGTCGAGCTGCGGCCGCGCTGGATGAGCCCGGGAGGAACGCCGGCCGAGCCGGTCGGCGGTGTGGACGATGCTGCCGGACCCAGTCAGGAGCGGCCGAGCGGTCCCACTCCGCGCTCCGGGTTCTTCGGGCGCCGGGCCCCGCGGCGGGCTCGTAGCAATCTGATCGAGGTGACCGGGCACGGCAAGCCGCCGGGCGCACTGGTGCCGTTCGACCAGGTTCCGCCGCAGGGCGGCGCGCCCGAGGTCGAGACCGCAGACGTCCGCGATGCTCCGCGAGTCGGGGACGAAGCCGTCCGTTGATCTTGCTCTTACTCCGCCGGGCGGGCTCAGGAATCTGGGCCCGCCCGGTCCTGCGTGGGTTGGCTGACACCAGTTGATGCACCCCTGCACTACCCGGAACGCCCTGCGCAGGTTGTCCTGAATTGACCCGGCTCCGGCCGGTCGCCCGGGCCGCATCGCTGCCCGATGAGGCGGTATCCACCCGCACAGGGGTCGGGTGGATGCTTGCCTTGCCCCGGCTCGTCCGGTCCGGCCGAACTGGCGCCGAGTGGCCCGTGCCCTTCTTGGCTTCCGTTGTCCGCGTGCTTTTTTGGGCCTGCCGACAGCCCGGTTGCCACGGCGGTGCAGTGCGCCGGGCTTGGCGTGATTGCTCAGATCACATCGGGATACCACTTTCGTTTCGTCGTCAATGGGCTGTTCGTGCCGTACCTTGCGGTGACCGGTGACAGATCCGGGCGAATGAGCGAAAGTGGAGGTCTTGCGTGCGGGGCGCGGACTTCCCCGGAAGGACTGCGCGGATGGGGCAGATGGGCATGACCCAGCAGGTGCCGGGTGGCGCGACGAGTCAGCCACCGTTCGGTGAGGCGCAGTCCGCCGCCGTGCTCTTCTCGGTCGCCGAGGGCACGGGGCGCCGGGCCGCCCGGCCGGGCCAGGAGGTCACGGTCGGCCGCAGCCGCACGTGCGACCTGCGTGTCGCCCACGAACCGGAGGACGACCACGTCTCCCGGCACACCGCCACGCTGCGGGTCCTCGCCGACTGCGTCCTGATCCGCAACGTCTCCTCGTCCAAGCTGCTCACCCTGCGCCCGCACACCGGGGCCGCCCGTACGGTCGAGCCCGGCGCGGCCACCACCTCGCTGCCCTGGCGCCAGTTCGACGTGGTGGTCACCGGGCGCTTCGGCCGGGAGTACGTAGTGCAGGTGGATGCCCGCGGTCTGCCGCCCTCACGTCCCGAGACGGAGGAGGAGACCGACTCCTCACCCACCGTGGTGGTGCCGCCGATCATGCTCACCCCGGCCCAGCGGCGGCTGCTCACCGCGCTGTGCGAGCCGCTGCTGACCCGTTCCGGGCCGGAGGCCAGCGCCGCCACCTACCGGCAGGTGGCCGAGCGGGTCGGGCGTCGTCCCGGCTACGTGCGCAACGTGTTCAAGCAGGTGCGGGAGAAGCTGGACAGCCACGGGGTGCCCGGGCTGGTCTCCCGTGAGCGGCCGGACGCGGCCGAGGACTTCCGGCTCCCGCTGGCCATGTGGGCGATCCGCAGCGGCACCATCACCCGCGCCGACCTGGTGCAGGCCCAGGCCTGGTTCACGGTGGCCGAGGCCGATCCCGACCGTGAGGACGAGGAGGCCTGAGACCGCCGCCCGGCGGGCTCAGTAGGCGCCCTCGCCCTTCAGCACGGCCCGTACCGTGCGCCAGAGGATGCTCAGGTCCAGCGTCATCGACCAGTTGTCCACGTAGCGCAGGTCCAGCAGCAGGGACTGCTCCCAGCTCAGGTCGGAACGGCCGGAGACCTGCCACAGCCCGGTCATCCCGGGCCGCACCCGCAGCCGGCGCACCGCGTCGTCGGAGTAGCCGGCCACCTCGCTGGGCAGCGGCGGGCGCGGGCCGACCAGGGACATGTCGCCCTTGGCGACGTTGATCAGCTGGGGCAGTTCGTCCAGCGAGTAGCGGCGCAGGAACGCCCCGATCGGGGTGATCCGGGGATCGGCGCGCATCTTGAACAGCACCCCGTTGCCCTCGTCCTGCTCGGCCAGCTCGATCAGCCGGGCCTCGGCGTCGGTGACCATCGAGCGGAACTTGTAGATCGAGAACTCCCGGCCCCCGACCCCGACCCGGGTCTGCCGGAACAGGGCCGGGCCCGGGCTGGTGGTGCGCACCGCGACCGCCACCGCGATCAGCAGGGGCGAGAGCACGAGCAGGACGAAGCTGCCGAGCAGCCGGTCGAAGGCGGCCTTCAGCAGGAGGTCGCCGCCGGCCGCGGTGGGTTGTTCCAGGTGCAGCAGCGAGAGCCCGGCCAGCGGCCGGATCGACAGGCGGGGCCCGGCCACCTCGACGATGCCGGGGGAGACCACCAGTTCGACGTCCAGGTCCTCCAGGGCCCAGGCCAGTTCGCGCATCGGGTGCCCCCAGAGGTCGGGGTGCGAGACCACGGCCACCACGTGCGCTCCGGTGGCCTCGACGGCGGCCAGCACGTCCTCGGGCCCGCCCATCACCGGAACCCCGTCCAGGGCGCTGGGGGTGACCGGGCTGGCGGCCAGGCAGACCCCGACCGGCACCATGCCGCGGTGCGTGGTGTGCCGCAGCAGGTGCACCAGTTCCACCGCGCCCTCGGCGTCGCCCAGCACGATGGTGCGCTCCAGCCCGATCCCGGCGGCGCGGGCGTGGTGCAGGCGCACGCGCAGCAGCTTCCGGGCGGCCAGGGCGCCCAGCACGGTGACCGGCACGGCGAAGAAGACCACCGAACGGGAGACGTTCGAGCGGGAGAGGTAGCTGGTGACGGCGATCGCCGCGAAGAGCACCACCCCCGAGCGCAGCACGCGCTGGAACTCCTCGGTGCCGGCGCCCAGGAAACGCCGTTCGTAGACCCGGTCCAGGCCGGCGATGCCGATCCAGACCACCGGCAGCACGATCGGCATCCAGGCCCAGAAGCCGGGGGCCTCGCCGTCGAAGCGCAGCATGATGGCCAGCAGGGCCGCGGCGCCGGCGCTCAGGGCGTCGGCGAGCAGGGCGTTGCGGCGGTAGCGGGTCAACGCCACCCGGGCATCGATGTCGGCGTGGCGGGGGAGGCCACGGTCCGGTCTGCTCTCGTCCCTCCCCGAGGCCGGGCCCGAAGACGGGCCCGAGGTCGAGCCCGACGCTGACACTGCACCCGCACTGCCCGCCACCCCCGGGGCCGGGCGGGTGCCCGCATCGGCGATATCGGTGGTGCCGATGTGATCCGCGGGCCGGGAGTGAGCGGGATTGTTCTCATCCTGCGGGCTTACTCGCCGGGACATCAGGACAAACCCCCACAACGCGCTGGCCGATCGCTGTTGTTAACCGGGTCCGGCTCGCGGCAGGCCGTGCGGCGGCCCACCGGCGCCGGTCCAGGCGCGCCCAACCCTAGGCCATTCATCACTGCCCGCGTTCGGTTATTCACTTCTGGTCACTAGAACATCCGTGCAGGTCAGAGGGATGCCTTAATTGCCCGGAATTGACCGGGAATTGATGGACGAGTGGTGGTTGCGTTTGGTTACCGGGGCGAAAGTGGGGCGGGGAAAGATCGGGTGACTCGCCCCGTCCTGTCGCTCTTGCGTTGATCGACGGTGCATCATCTGTATCGGGCGAGCACCGTGGATCCGCCGGACGGGTGAACTACCCTCACGGTGACCCCCACCAAGGGTCAGTGAGCGACGCAGGGAGTCTGAATGCCGCCCTCGGAGACTTCGCGCCACCGCGGAGCCGGCCGCACCACGGTCGAGTCCAAGCCGCGGCTGATCCCCGGCCCTTCGCCGGAGGACAGCCTGCGTCAGGCGCTCCAGCCGCCCTGGGCCGCGCGCCGCGCCCCGGCCCGCCGGGCCCAGCCGTTCACCCCGGCCGGAGACGGCATCTCCCGGCAGCTGTGCTCGGCGATCCACCTGAACGCCTCGTTCGGCGGCGAGGTCCTGAACGACCTGGTCTATCCGGACTGGAAGGCGATGGCGCCGAACTGGCACATCGACGCGGTGGCGCTGGCCCGGCACGCGGCCCAGGCCAAGCAGCGCCGGGAGACCCGGGACGTGTGGCTGCTGGTGGTCACCGCCGCGGTGGCGATCATCGCCGAGGTGGCCCTGGTGTCCATCTTCACCGGCGGGCTGGGCCCGGGTGGGCTGCTGATGCTGATGTTCTTCGCGATCGTCGGTGCCTACCTGGCCGGCTTCGTCATCGTCTGGGTGCACTACCAGGCGGTGCACGACTCGGCGCTGGCCTCGATCGGCATCCGGGGGCTCAACGCGGTGGCCCCGCCGCCGTTGCCGCCCGACGTGGAGGAGTCGATCCGCAGTTCGATGCGGGCCAACGTGGTGGTGTTCGCCGGCAAGACGCCGTTCAACGGCTCGGGCGAGCAGATCGACCGGTGGAGCTTCACCGTGGACACCCGGGTCGGCACCCTCGACTCCGGGCTGGGCAAGCGCGCCGAGCCACGTGTGTTCGAGGCGCCCGACCTGCACCGGTACCTGCTGGAGCAGATCCCGCAGACGATGGAGAACAAGCCCCGTACGGGGCAGCGGCTGTACGTGATCGGTGGGCACGCCCGCACCGTGGGCGGCCTGTTCCGGCACGGTCCGGTGCTCGACGACCCGGACTACGAACTGCGGTTCCGCCGGCCGGTCAGCGAGGTCAAGCAGGAGCGGATCGAGCAGTCGCTGCGCGCCCAGCACCGTTCGGCCCGGCCCTACACGTTCTTCGAGATCACCGGCTGGGACGGGCAGGTGGTGGTCACCCTGTTCGTGCGGGTGGAGAAGCGCGGGCCGATGCTCGAGGTGGAGATGTCGGTCTGCGCGCTGCGCCCGCTCAAGCCCGACTACGGCGACGTGGTGAAGATCCCGCTGGGGCCCGGCGCGCACCGGCTCCCGTTGCTGCGCACGGTGTTCCCGATGGTCTGGCCGCTGCTGTGGGGCAGCCCGGCCCGGGCGATCCGCAAGATCCGGATCGACCGGCAGGAGGCCGCCGACCGGGTCGACCTGGACCAGGAGCTGGAAGAGCGCAACGACCTGAGCTGGGCCGCCGCCGCGAGCCTGCGCGACCGGACGGCCGCGGCCGCCAACGGCAATCACTTCGGTGCGGCCGACGAGAAGATCTACCACAACGCGTTCAAACGCCGGTCGATCGACGTGCTGCGGGAGTTCCTGGTCGAGCACGACGTGGACGTGAAGGAGTTCGACCTGGCCGCCTCGTTCATGGTGCCGGGCATCACCGCCACCCCCTGAGGCGAAGACCGGCGGTGAGACGCACAGCCGGCCCCTAGGAAACGGTCGGCCGCTGGTCAGGCGCTGGGTGAAGAGTCGTCACCATGACGACGACCTCGCCCGGGCCTGACGCCGCCCCCGACTCCGCCGCTCCCAGACGGGGGCGGCGTCTGTCGTGGGCGTCGTCGAAATCAGCTGGCCCAGCTGATCCGGCCGCCCAAGCCGACCCGGCCTGGGCCCGGCCCGCCCTGATCGTGCTGCTGCTGGCCACCGCGGCGCTGTACCTGCAGAACGTGGCGGTCTCGGGCAACGCCAACGAGTTCTACGCCGCGGCCGTGCAGGCCGCCTCGAAGAGCTGGAAGGCCTGGTTCTTCGGCGGTTTCGACGCGAGCGGCTTCATCACGGTGGACAAGCCGCCCGCCTCGACCTGGGTGATGGGCCTGTCCGCGCGGATCTTCGGCTACAGCAGCTGGAGCATGCTGGTGCCGCAGGCGCTGGAGGCCGTGGCCGCGGTGGCCCTGCTGTACGCGGCGGTCAAGCGCTGGTCCGGCCCGCTGGCCGGGCTGGTGGCCGGCGCGGTGCTGGCCCTCACCCCGGCCGTCGCCCTGATCTTCCGCTTCAACAACCCCGACGCCCTCCTGGTGCTGCTGATGACCGCGGCGACCTACTGCATGGTGCGGGCCCTGGAGAACGCCTCGACCAAGTGGGTGCTGCTGGCCGGCACCGCCCTCGGGTTCGCCTTCCTGACCAAGATGCTGCAGGGCTGGCTGATCGTGCCCGCCCTCGGCCTGGCCTACCTGGTCTGCGCCCCGGCCCCGGTGAAGCGGCGCATCCTGCAGCTGCTCGGCGGTCTGGTCGCGATGGTCGTCTCTTGCGGCTGGTGGATCGCCGCGGTCTCGCTGTGGCCGGCGGGCTCACGCCCGTACATCGGTGGCTCCGAGAACAACTCCGTGCTCGAGCTGGTGTTCGGCTACAACGGCCTGGGCCGCATCTTCGGGGGCGACGGCAACGGGGGCGGCGGAGGCGGCGGCATGGGCGGGACGGGCGGTCAGGCCGGTTCCTCGTTCGGCGGCGCCACCGGGCTGAACCGGTTGTTCGGCTCGGAGATGGGCAACCAGATCTCCTGGCTGCTGCCCGCCGCGCTGATCGCCCTGGTGGCCGGGCTGCTGATCACCGCCCGCCGGCCGCGCACCGACCGCACCCGGGCCGCGCTGATCGTGTGGGGCGGCTGGCTGCTGACCGTGGGTCTGATCTTCAGCTACATGAAGGGCACGATCCACCCGTACTACACCGTTGCCCTGGCTCCGGCCATCGCCGCTCTGATCGCGGTCGGCGGCACGGCGCTGTGGCAGGCCCGGAACCTCTGGCGCGCCCGCCTCGCCCTGGCCGCGATGGTGCTCTCCTCCGGCCTGTGGTCGTACACGCTGCTGGCCCGCAACGCCGACTGGCACCCGGAGCTGCGCTACCTCGTGCTCGCGGTCACCGTGGTCGCAGCAATCGGCCTGCTGGTCCCGCTGCGGCTGGCCACCCGGGCGCTGGCTGCGCTGGTCCTGGCCGGTCTGCTCGGGGGAGTGGCCGGCAGTGCGGCCTACGCCGTGGCCACCACCGCCAGCGCGCACACCGGCTCCATCCCCTCGGTCGGTCCGTCCAGCGCAGCCTCTTCCGGCTTCGGCGGAGGCGGCGGCGGTCGAGGGGGCGGAATGGGCAGCGGGTCGGAGGTCAGCGACGAACTGGTCGAGCTGCTGCAGAACGCCGGCACCAAGTGGGCGGCGGCCACCGTCAGCTCGAACTCGGCCGCTCCGTTGCAGCTGGCCAGCGGCCAGCCGGTGATGGCGCTGGGCGGGTTCTCCGGCAGCGATCCGGCGCCTACCCTGGAGGAGTTCCAGGCTTACGTGGCCGCCGGTGAGGTGCGGTACTTCATCTCCGGCGGCATGGGCGGCGGGATGGGAGGAGGCCGGGGCGGCGACAGCGGGATCGCGGACTGGGTTGCGGCGAACTACACCGCGATTACCGTAGGTGGACAGACGGTGTACGACCTGCAAGCTGCGTAGACCGCGCCGGAGACGGCCCAGATCTGGTGCGGTGGTGCTGTGGATCCCCTCCCCGCAGCGCCACCGCGCCCCCTCCTCGCTTCCTCCGCCCCGCGGTAGCCGTCCGGCACTGCGGCAGTGGGGGTGCGAGTGGAGACGCTCGATCTGGAGCCAGGGGGCGAAGACACCCCCGAAGGCCAACCGCCCACGCCCCTGCGCCTCCTGCTCTACGCGCTGGGGGCGATCCTCGTCCTGCTGCTGGGCAGCGTGGCGGTGGGCCGCAGCCCGCACCACCCCTACGAGCGCTTCGACGCCCAGCCGCAGCCGGCGATCAGCACCACCGAGCTGGATCCGGACCACCTCATCCCGTTCGCCCTGCGGGACACCTGCCCGGTGCGTACCGATCACCGCAACTACGTGACGGTCTCGTTCTGGCTGCACAACGTGGCCCTGGAACCGGCCCTGCTGGTCGGGGTGCAGGGGCATCCCCCGCTCGGCGGGCTCAGCCAGGAAGGCCCGGCCCTGTCCGGCGGTACCTGCAAGCGGCCCGGGCGTAGTGAGAAGGCAGTGATGGTCGAGCCGGAGAGCTCTCGGCTCTACACCGTGCGGTGGAAGCTGCCCGACGCCTGCCCCGAGCCCTACCCCCTGGAAGTGCGGGTGACCTACCAGCGTTCTGGCCAGGTGCTGATGAAGTCCGGCTACGTGACGGTGCTGGTCGACATGGGCGGTATCGGCTTCGTACAGTGCCCCAAAGCGGTACCAGACGCCTTTCCCACCTCCTGACTCTGAAAGTGCAGCCCGGCCCAGACGGTTCCAGACTCGGTCGGGTGGCAGTGCTTGAGCATGACGGTGGCCTCCTCGGCGGGGTACGCCCGGAACCGGGCTGCCCGAAGCGCATGGAGTTCGGGCCGTGCGGAGGCGTGCGGCCAGACCTGAGCTGCGAGATGCGCGCTCAGCCGTGCCCGTTCGCGGTGGCCGGTGAGGTGGTCGAGTGGACGGGACCGCAAGCTGACACCCGTCTTCAATTGGGCTCTTCGAAAACCCTGGTGCTCACCGACTTCACCGTTCGCCCCTACGATCTGGCCTCCGTAGAAGCGGTCGCCGCGGCTCTGCGGGGATCCTGCGACGGGGTGCTGGTCGGTGAGCACCACAACCGCCCGGATTTTCCGCCCAGCCTGATGACCCGGTTGATCACGGAAGCCGGACTCGCTGCGTGGGTGACGCTGACCTGCCGCGACCGCAATCGGGTGGTGCTGGAGCAGGAGCTCGCGGGGCTGGTCGCGGCGGGCGCCTCAGGCGTGCTCTGTGTGACCGGAGACGGCCGTGCTCACGACGTACGTCCTGAAGTCACCCAGGTTTTCGACATCGACAGTACGCGGCTCGCCGCCCTAGCGGCCTCGACCGGACTGACGGTTGCGGTGGCCGAGTCCCCCGACGCCCCACCGGTTGCGTTGCGCCCAGGACGGCTACGGGAGAAGCAACGGGCTGGAGCGCAGATCTGCCTGCTGAACCACGTCTCTTCGCCCGCCAGGGTGGCTGAATTCGTCTCCGTCGCGCGCGATTCCGGGGTAAGCATGCCGGTGATCGCGGGGGTTGCGGTGTATACCGACGAACGGTCCGCCCGCGCGTTGAGCCTGCCTGGACTGGGGCTGGACCAGGCTGTGGTGCAACGGGTTCTGTCGTCAGCTGATCCGGTCGCGGCGGGTATCGAGGCTGCGGTTACGGAGGCCCAGGAACTACTAGCAGTGGACGGGGTGGTGGGGGTGAACCTGTCCGGGCTGGCTTCGGGGCGGGGTGAGGTTCTCGCGGCGGAAATCAAGGCCGAGGTAGGAAGGACGGTGCTGGCCCAGTGAGCGCGATGGAGTCCGAGTTCGGGGTGCAGGCCACCTGGACGGCCGACGCGGTGGGGCTGCTCGGTGCCGAGTACGCGATTCCTGCGGCCTGTAAGGGCAGTGCCAGTCCGGCCGTACTCGACTGGCTCGCAGCCGAGTGCCGACTACGCCCAGAAATGCTGCTTACGGACGTCGGTGGCGGGCTGGGTGGGCCAACCGCCTTCGCGGCGCGGCATCACGGCATCCGGCCCCTGGTGCTCGAACCAATGGTGGCCGCCTGCGCGGCGGCGACGCAGTTGTTCTCGGTGTCGGCGCTGGCCTGCGAAGGGGCCCGGCTGCCGCTGGCCGACGAGAGTGCCGACGCTGTGTGGTGCCTGGGCGTGCTGTGCACCACCTCGGACAAGACCGGGCTGGTCGAGGAGATCGCCCGGATCATGAAACCGGGCGCGGCGCTGGGGCTCCTGGTGTTCACCAGCGATCAGCCGCAGCCGCCCGGGGCGCCGGAGGGCAACGAGTTCCCCTCGGAGGCGGAGCTTCCCGGCCTGCTGGACCGGGCCGGCCTGGAGATCACCGGCTCGATCCGCGCGGCCGACCTGCCGGCCGACGACCGGGCCGAGGAGTGGGACCGGCAGGCCGCCGAGGTGCAGGCCCTGGTGGAGCGCCTGCACACCGGCGACCCGCGGCTGAGCGAGGCCCAGGAGCAGGAACGACGGATCGGCCGGCTGATCGGGGACGGCGTCGTGCGGGCGAACCTGCTGGCCGCCGTCCGGCGCTGACCGGCGGGCCTACTTGATCTGGCCCATGACCTCGGCGGTGAGCTCGACCGAGCGCAGCCGGCCCTCGGTCTCGGTGTGCGCGAAGGCGACGATCAGCTCGTCCGCGTCGGCGACCTTCTTGAACTGCTCGAGGTAGTCCTTCACCTCACCGGGCGTACCGGCCGCGGTGTACTTGGTCATCTCCTCCAGCTGCACCGCCTGGCCGGAGTCGACGATCTGCTCGGCCTCGGCCTCGGTGAGCGTGCGCCCCCGGCCGTAGAGCAGGCCGACCCGCTGGATCTTGACCCGGCGCAGCTCGGCCTGGGCCTGCTCGGTGGTGTCGGTGGCGATCACGTTCAGCGCGGCCAGCACGTGCGGGTGGTCGAGCTGGGCCGAGGGCTTGAAGTCGCGGCGGTAGATCGCCACGGCGTCCTGCAGGGCGGACGGGGCGAAGTGCGAGGCGAAGGCGTAGGGCAGGCCGAGCGCGGCGGCCAGCTGGGCCCCGAACAGCGAGGAACCGAGGATGTACAGCGGCACCCGGGTGTTCTTGCCGGGGATCGCCTGCACACCGCGGACCTTGGACTCCCCGGCCAGGAAGCCCTGCAGCTCGACCACGTCCTGCGGGAAGTTCTCGGCGGTGGCCGGGTCGCGGCGCAACGCGTAGGTGGTGGCCTGGTCCGAGCCCGGGGCCCGGCCCAGGCCCAGCTCGATCCGGCCCGGGTGCACCTCGGCCAGGGTGCCGAACTGCTCGGCGATCACCAGCGGCGAGTGGTTGGGCAGCATCACCCCGCCGGCGCCGAGCTTGATCGAGGTGGTGTTGGCGGCCACGTGGGCGATCAGGACGCTGGTGGCCGAGGAGGCGATCGCGGCCATGTTGTGGTGCTCGGCGTACCAGACCCGCTCGTACCCGGTCCTCTCCGCGGTCTGGGCCAGGGCGACGCTGGCGGCGATCGCCTGACCGGCGGTCTGGCCCTTCGCCACGGGTGCGAGGTCGAGGATCGACAGGGGTGTGGCCACGGTTGCTGCCCTTCGTCACGGTTTCCGAACGTGCTGGTCTTCCTGAGGTGGCAACGGCCGGTGCGCGAGGAGTAGTCCCGGATCCGGCCAGGTGTTTGACGGGGATCGATCACTTGCGTGGAGTTACCTAACGGTCACAGAAAGTCGAGGTAACCTGCGGACGGCCATCTGCAACCGGACGGATGAACTGAGGTCCCATGCTGCATTCGTTCGCCAGGGACGCGGCGACCGCGGCCTACTACCAGAAGCGGGCCCGGGAGTACGACGACTGGTACACCGGCGAGGGGCGGTTCGCGTCGCGCAATCGGCCCGGCTGGCGGGAAGAGGTGATCCGCCTGGTCGAGTTCGTTTCCGGTCTGCCCGCCGCGCGCACCCTCGACATCGCCTGCGGCAGCGGCTTTCTCACCCGTCACCTGGCCGGGATGGTGGTGGCGCTCGACCAGAGCCCGGCGATGGTCGCGCTGACCCAGTCGCGGCTGCCCGAGGGGGTGGCGATGACCGGCGACGCGCTGAACCTGCCGTTCGCCGACGGCGCCTTCAACCGCGTGGTCACCGGTCACTTCTACGGGCACCTGCCGGAGGACGAGCGGGAGATGTTCCTGGCCCAGGCGCGGCGGGTGGCACCCGAGCTGATCGTCATCGACTCGGCCCTGCGGCCCGGGCTGCCCGAGTCCCGCACCGAGGAACGGGTGCTGAACGACGGGTCCCGGCACCAGGTGTACAAGCGATTCCTCTCGCCCCGGCAGCTCACCGCCGAGATCGGCGGCGAGGTGCTGTTCACCGGCACCTGGTTCGTGGTCGCCCGCTCGGTGCAGGCGTGAACCCGGTCAGCTGATCGCGGCGGCCACCACCCGGGGCACGTCGTCGATCCACAGCCCGGCGTTGGTGGTCTCGATCTGGACCCGGGAACCGTCTTTCAGCGTCAGCTTCATCACCTGTCCCTCGGAGACCAGGGCGTCGCGGTGCTTCACCTCCGAGATCTGCCGGAAGGTGAGCCACGTCCCGCCGTTGGCCAGGGCCCAGGCCTGGGGGTGGGCGCCGACCTGGTCGGCGAAGGCCTGGATCCGGTGCAGGGCGCGGTCGTGGTGGTGGCTGCGCGGGGTGAAGACCCACTTCAGCGCCCGCCAGGGATTCATCCGGCCCTCCGGCGGGGTGCGCCCGGCCAGGATGCCCTCGTCGAACACCAGCACGTCCTGCGCACCCCGGGGACGCAGGTGGTGACGGGCCGGCCCCTTCACGGTGATCTTGGCCAGGGCCACCGCCCCGGCCAGCAGTGCACCGCCCGGCCGGTCCGGGGGAGCGACCGGCCGGTGCAGGTCGAGTCCGGCCCAGATCAGTACGTCGGCCAGATGGCCGACCGCGCGCGGGTCTTCCAGGGCATCGTTCAGCGGGTCGTCCAGGACCTCGTCCAGGGGAGGTTCGAAGGAGTGGCCGTCCGGGTGCCGGTAGTCGATCCGGAACGGGCCCTGGGGGCTGAAGTCGGGTAGCGCGGCCACCCGCCGCTCCTGGCCCAGCAGGGTGATGATCGCGCCCAGCAGCGTGTGGCCCAGGACCTGCCGGGACTGGGCCGAGCGCTGCTCGCGCGGGGTGTCGCCCCGGAGCAACGGGGCGGCGAGCCGTTCGCCGTGCCCGGCCGCCATCACCCGCAGCACCGAGTCGAGCGTGGGCGGGGCGTCCCGGTCCAGCTGTTGCAGAGCACCCATCAGCAGGGCCGCCGACTCGTCGTGGGTCTGCAGCATGCGCCGGGTGAGAACGCTGGACCAGTCGGAGACGGCGGGGCTGGGGCCGGGGGCGATCTGGGTGGCCTCCACCTCGGTCAGGCGCTGCCCCGGCTGCATCAGCCACGACCAGGCCGGCTCGTCCGGGTACTCCAGGTACGGCGCCGAGCGGGGGTCCGGCACGGGCAGTCGACGCAGCAGTTCGATGCGCTCCGGCACCGGCGGGTGGGAGTCGTAGGGCGAGGTGGGCCGGGGGTGGCGGCGGACCTCCTCCTCGAGGGCGGGGCCGGAGTGGCGGATCACGCCGGAGAAAGCCTCGGAGAGGCTGCCCCGGGGCCCGCCGTTCACCATCGCCTGCCCGTAGGAGCCGAGCACCTGCCCCCAGGCCAGGGACAAGAAGTGCAGCCGGCTCAGCGCGGCGGCCATCGCCTCCGGTCCGGCCAGCCGGGCGGCCCACTGGTCGGCCTGGCGTTCCTTCTCCCGGCGGACCGAGGCCGAGACCCGTTCGTACAGCTTCAGGTACACCACGAGCAGGCGCCGGACCAGGCCCGGGTCGTGGTTGTCGAGGGTGGCCTGGAGGAAGTAGTGGGCGCGGTGGACGAAGGTGCTGCCGCGGGTGTGACCGTGCGCCAGATGACCCATCTCGTGGGCGATCACGGCCCGCAGTTCGGCCCGGGTGAGACCGATCAGCAGAGGCAGGCCGATCAGCAGCTCGCGTCGGCCCGAGGCCTCGGTGACGGCCGCCGTGACCCGGCCGAAGAGCACCACCCGGTCGGGCGGGTCCTCGTCCATGGCCTCGGCCACCGCCCGGATCTCGGCCCAGAGCCGGGGTTCCTGCTGCGGCGAGATCTCCAGCCCGGGGGCGGGCGGGAGCCGGCGCAGCCGCAGGAGTTCGCGGCCGGTCGCGAACACGGCCGCGACCAGTGGGAACGCCAGCACGATGACCTTGCCGCCGAGCTGGCCGGCGTACTTGATGCCGATCACGAACAACACCAGGATCAGCACCAGAACAGCCATCAGCACCACTGGGAACAACACCAGCAACGCAACGCTCGCCCAGACCCGCAACCGCATTCCCCAAGCACCCACCGGGGGACTCTAGGGGTTACCACCCACTGAGGTGACCGTTTCGCCCGAGGCGGGCAAACGTCTTCAATCAGGTCTGCCTCAGGGGTACCCCGCCGAGCGCCTCGGTCAGGTCCTCGGCCCGCACCGGCTTGGACAGGTAGCCGTCCATCCCGGCGGCCGCGCAGGCGTCCCGGTCCTCCTTGGTCACGCTCGCGGTCATCGCGATGATGTGCGGCTGACGGCCGGGCGGGATCTGTGCGCGGATCGTCCGGGTCGCCTCGAGGCCGTCCATCACCGGCATGTGCATGTCCATCAGCACGACGTCGTAGTCGAGCCGCTCCAGCGCCTCCACCGCCTCCAGGCCGTTGTTGGCCAGCTCGACCGTGTGCCCGAGCTTGCCCAGCATCAGCCGGCCCACCTTCTGGTTGATCTCGTTGTCCTCGACCAGCAGGATCCGCAGTTTGCCGGCCACCGTGAGGTCGCGGTCGCGCGGGGCGGGCTGGGCCTGGTCGCCCGGCGGGCTGGGCTGCGGGATCTGGGCGGGCGGACCGGACGTCTCCGGAACGAGCGCCTGTCCCAGGGCCTCGACCAGGGCGGCGCTGCGGATCGGCTTGGTCAGCACCGAGGCGAACACCTTCTCCTGACTGCGGTCACGCCGGCCGATGCTGGACAGCAGCACCAGCGGAAGGTCCTTGCCACCGGGCAGCTGACGCAGGGCCAGGGCCAGCTGCACACCGTCCATCACCGGCATCGCGTAGTCCAGGATCGCCAGGTCGAACTGCACGCCGCTGCCGATCAGGGCCAGCGCGTCGAGCGGGGAGGGGCTGTCCTGACAGACCATCCCGAAGCTCTCCAGCTGCAGCCGCAGGATCTGGCGGTTGGTGTCGCTGTCGTCCACGATCAGCACGTGCCGTCCGGCCACCACGGCCGGCGGGCGCTTCGGCAGCCCCTGCCGGTCCGGGCCCTGGGGCAGGCCGAGGGCCACGGCGAAGGTGAACCGCGAGCCCACGCCCACCTCGCTGGTCACGGTCAGCTGCCCGGACATCGCCTCGACGATCGCCTTGCTGATCGCCAGGCCCAGCCCGGTGCCGCCGTACAGCCGCGTGGTGGAGGCATCGACCTGGCTGAACGACCGGAACAACCGGCCCATGTTCTCCTTGGAGATGCCGATCCCGGTGTCCGCCACGGTGAACCGCAGGCGCGCCCGCTCGCCCACGCTCGCGTCGGTGGCGTCCCAGTCGCCCGCGGCCGGGTCCACCGGGTTCAGCGGTTCCTCCTCCAGCTCGACCTTCAGCAGCACGTCGCCCTGGGTAGTGAACTTGATCGCGTTGCTCACCAGGTTGGTCAGCACCTGCCGCAGCCGGGTGACGTCACCCACCACCACCGCCGGGCAGTCCAGGTCCACGTGCGAGACCAGGTCGATGTTCTTCAGCGACCCGGCGAACTGGGCGACCACCCCCTCGACGCACTCCCGCAGCTCGAACGGGTGCTCCTCGAGGTCCAGGTCACCGGCCTCGATCTTGGAGAAGTCGAGGATGTCGTTGATGATCGCCAGCAGCTGGTCGCCGCTGCTGCGCACGGTCAGCAGCAGCTCGCGCTGCTCGTCGTTCAGCGGGGTCTCCAGCAGCAGGCCGGTCATCCCGATCACGGCGTTCATCGGGGTCCGGATCTCGTGGCTCATGGTGGCCAGGAAGGCCGACTTGGCCTTGGTCGCCGCCACCGCGGCGTCCCGGGCGTGGGTCATCGCCTCCATCGCGGCGGCCTTCTCGGCCTCGGCCCGGCGCCGCTCGGTCACGTCCAGGGCCACCGTGCAGATCGCGTAGGTCTGGCCGGCCTCGTCCTGCAGCGGGATGCGCACGGTGTCGTACCAGTGCCGGCCGTCGGCCAGGTCGGCGATCTCGTCGACCTGTACCGGACCCCGCAGCCCACGCCGGTCGTTGGCCCGCCAGCGGCTGGCCAGCCGGGGGTCGAGCAGCTCGTCGGTGGCCCCGACGATCTCCTTCTCGTCGATCCCGAAGGCGTCCAGGAACGCCTGGTTCACCATCAGGTAGTGGCCGCTCAGGTCCTTCACGGTGATGATCGACTGGTTGTTGTGGATCACCGCGCGCAGCATGTGGCTCTGCGCGTCGCGTTCCTTCTCGGCCCGCACCCGCGCGGTCACGTCGGTGACCACCCCGATGTAGCCGCAGATCACGTCCGGGTCGCCGTCGTACATCGGCCGCATCGACACCTCGACGGTGTGCCGGGTGCCGTCCTTGGCGATGTGCGTGCGGGGCCGGCGCAGCGCCGGGTGGTCGAGGTGGCCGGTGAGCAGGGCCAGACCGAAGGGCTCGCCGACCTCGGCCGCGATCTGGGCCATCTCGTCCGGGTCGTGCCAGGACAGGGCCCGCCGGGTGCCCAGCACCTCGTCCGCGGTGTAGCCCAGCAGGTGCTCGGCGCCGCGGTTCCACAGCGTGATCCGGCCCTGCGGGTCGATCGCGACGAAGGCGTGCTCGGTGGCGTCGAGCACCTGGACCAGCAGGTCCCGGGCCCGGCGCACCTCGCGTTCGGTGCGGCGCAGCTCGGTGACGTCGAACAGGGTGCCGACCACGTGCACGGTGCGGCCGTCGGGGTCGGTCTCGCGCCGGCCCCGGGCCTGCACGATGCGTTCCTCGCCGTCGCGGCGCACGATCCGGTACTCCAGCTGCTCGGCCACCCCGCCGTCACGGATCCGGGCGGTGGCCGAGGTGACCCGCTCGCGGTCGTCGGGATGGATGAAGGTGCGGGACAGCTCCACGGTCGGGTGGACCTGCCCGGGAACGACCCCGAAGAGCCGGTACAGCTGCGGCGACCACCACGACTCGCCGGTCGAGAGGTCGACCGCCCAGCTGGCCAGCTCGGCGATCTCCTGGGCCTCCTCGAGCTGGCGGCCGCGCCGCAGCGCCTCGGCGTTGGCCTCGCCCAGGGCCTGCTGCGCGGCCGTCCGGTCGGTGACGTCGCGGCCGATCAGCATCAGCTCGGTGACCGTGCCGTCCTCGTCCGGGATCGGCAGCATGCTCACCTCGATCAGCCGGTAGCCGCCGGTGCCGACGTGCCGGACCCGGCTGGTGAACTCCCGCCGCTGCCCGCCGGCCACGTCCCGCACGGCCTGGCGGGCGGCCTCCCGCTCGTCCGGGTGCACCATCATCCCGACGATGTCGGTGGTGTTCGTGGCGGCCTCGGGGGAGAGACCGAGCACGTGCTGGAGGGCGGGGGAGGCGTAGAGCAGCTGCCCCTGCGGCGACATCCGGCCGATGATGTCGGGCGAGCTCTCGACCAGGGTGCGGTAGCGGCTCTCGGAGCTGGCCAGCAGCTTGATCAGGCGCTGCCGCTCGGCCAGTTCCTGCTCCCGCTCGAACAACGTGCGCCGCAGCGTGAGCTGGGTCATCACCTGCTCGCTGAGCACCCGCAGCAGCTCCAGCTGCTCGTCGGTGAGATGGCGCGGCTCGTAGTCGATCACGCAGAGCGTGCCCAGCACCTCACCGCTGGGCGTCTCGAGCGGGAAGCCGGCGTAGAAGCGGATCTGCGGTTCGTCGGTGACCAGGGGGTTGTCGAAGAACCGGGGGTCGGTGCTGGCGTCGGTGACGATCACCGGGGCCCGGTCGGAGACCACCCGGTCGCAGAAGGCGGTGCGGCGCTCACCCTCCCGGTTGGCCATGCCCACCGCCGCCTTGAACCACTGCCGGTGCTCGTCGATCAGGGTGATCGTGGAGCTGGGGGTGCGGGCGATCGACGACGCCACCCGGACCAGGGCGTCGAAGCCGGGCTCGGGGTCGGTGTCCAGGATGCGGTACGTGTCCAGCTCGGCCAGGCGGCGGGCCTCGGCCGGAGCGGGCCCGTCCACCTCGTCCGGGAGCTGGGAGTGCTCGGTCACCTCTGGGACATCGGCGCGCCGGACCTCGCGCTGGACCGTCACCGCATCCCTCATGGAACTCTCATCCGGGGCTGCGACGGTGGTGCTGCACCCGGCGGAACCCGCTCTTCGGGGCCACCGTTGGATCAGTGAGTTGTTCGGGAGGTCGGTCAATGGGAGGCAGCAGGTCATGCGCAGTGTGGTTTCGAAGCGGTCGGGGGCGGTCCGCACACTGGTGGTGCTGCCGCTCGCCGCACTCCTGCTGGCCGCGTGCAGTGGCGAGGGCTCCACCGCCGACCAGATCAACCAGCTCAACGACACGGCCAACGAGCTCAACGACACGGCCCAGGAGCTGGAGTCGGCGGCCGACAGCATCCCCGACCTCAGCCAGGCGGAAGACGCCCTGCAGGACGCCGCCCAGAACCTGGGCCAGAAGGGGCAGGCCGAGCTGGCCTGCAGCACCGTGCGCGCGGTGGTGAGCACCAGCGAGGGCGGCGACGCCGAGGCGGCCGCCACGCAGCTCGCGGCCACGGTGGCCACCATCTTCAACACCCTGGGGCAGGACGAGGAGGGGGCGGACAGCTTCGACCTCGACGCGGTGATGCAGGAGGAGTGCCCGAAGGTGCACACCGAGGCGCTCGAGATCACCCAGCGCGACAGCCTGAACGAGCTCTACCGCAACTGATCTCCGCCCCGGACATCCGGGCGAATCACCACGACCCGGGCGCGAACGCATCGCGTCCGGGTCGTGCTTTTGCCGTGCGGTGTGACAACTGGGACTCAGGAGGTAGCCTGCTGGACGGCCACCGGGGGGCAAGGGCCGAGGTCGAAGGCGATCTGACCTTCTGAAAAGACTGATCCGGAGAACTTACCGTGGCATCTGGTTTGCGTAAGGCAGTTGGCGTGGCGGTAGCGGCCCCGCTGCTCGGGCTCGTGCTGGCGGGGTGCGGGAACGGCGCCAGCGGGACCACCGCCGAGCAGACCGCCCCGGCCCCGACCCAGGCGGCGACCACCTCCGGCGAGACCGAGGCCGCGGAGCCGACCGAGACCGCGCGCTACGACATCAATCTGATCATGGTGTGCGACGTGGTCGAGGCCACGCTGGCCGACCTGGGCGCCAAGCCCACCGTGCCGCACGCCCGGTCCGCCTTCCGCAAGGCCCTCACCGCGGCCTTCGAGACCTCGACCACCCCCGACGCCACCCTGCGCGACGTCGAGGTGGACAACATGCTGAACGAGGGGTGCCCGGGGGCCCGCTCGAAGGCGCTGACCGTCATCGACCTCGACGCGATGTCCAAGCTCGCCCGCTGAGAACGGCTCAGGCGGGCACCGGTTCGCGGGCCGGCTGCGCCGGCGCCTTCCGGCGCGGCAGCCAGGCCTGCTCGATGTACCGGTGGCCGATCTCGGCCGCGACGAACGTGCCCGCGAGCGTGGCCGAGACCAGAGCGGCGGCCACCGGCGGGGCGTCCTGGTCGAGACCGGCCAGGCTGATGACCAGCTCGAAGGTCACCAGCACGGGGCCGTGCAGCGCGTAGATCGCGAACGACCGGCTGCCCAGCCACTGCGCGACCGGCCGGTTCAGCAGCCACTGGGCCGGGCCGCCGGTGGGCAGGGCCAGGCTGATCACCAGCAGCACGGCCAGACCCAGCATGGGCAGGAACCGCAGCTCCCGGACCAGCTCGCGCTCCCAGCAGGCCAGCACCACGAGCAGGAGCCCGATCACGCCGAGCGGCATCGCCGCCCGCACCTTCCGGCCCGGACGGGCCGCCAGCCACAGGTACAGCTCGTAGGCCACCATGCCCGCGCCGAGACCGCCCAGGCCCCGCCCGAACGCCACCCAGCCCACCGTGTTCTCGGCGTCGGCGGGGGTGAGCGAGAGGATCACGGCCCCGGCGACCAGCGCCACCGGGCCGACCAGGCTGCGCAGCCGGGGCGCGAGCACGGCGATCACGACGACCACCAGGATGTTGGCCCAGAGCTCGATCGACAGCGACCAGGCGGCCGCGTACCCGGCGAACAGCGGGCCGACGAAACCCTGCACCAGGAAGAAGCTGGTGATCCAGGCCCGGGGCGTGGTGTCGTCGTGGGTGAAGGCGCCGGCCTCGGGGGTGTGGAACAGGTTCAGGGCCTGGCACAGGGCGGCGAACGAGACTCCGGCCAGGGCGATCGTCCAGCCGGTCAGGTGCAGCGGCATGAAGCGCCGCACCCGCAGCGCCGCGAAGCGGGCGGCCGAGCGCAGGCCGTCGGTGCGCAGCAGGGTGCGGGCCAGCACGAAACCGCTGAGCACGAAGAACAGGTCGACCATCAGGTAGCCGCCGGTGACCAGCCGGTCGACGGTCTCCGGGGCACCGAGGTCGCGCAGCTCGCGGCGCAGGTGGAAGAAGACCACCACCAGGGCCGCCAGGCCGCGCAGGCCGTCCAGGGCGGTGAAGCGGTTCGGGACGGACATGCACGGCCTTTCACTCAACCTTCAACAACGTTCGAAGGTTAGGTGAATGCTGTGAGAACCGCGCGAGGAGATGTGCGCTATGCCCTATTGTGGAGAGTCTTTGCCGTGAATTTAGGAGACCGGCGGAATCGCTGAGCGCTGCATCCGCTCCGCCACCCTCCCCACCGCCTCCGCCAGCTCCGGCGGTGACAACACCCGGAACTCGGACCCGACCAGGCTCAGCCACGGCGCCATCGACTCGGCGTCCGCGCCCCCGATCGTCACCACGCACTGATCCTCGCCCTCGGCCTCCACCGCCTCGGCCGCCGTGCCCAGCCGCTCGGAGACAACCTGGGCCGACGCGAACACCCGCAGCCGGGCGGTCACCGCCCACTGCACCGACTGACTGCCCCGCCGCACGAAGGCGGCCGCGTCCCCGCCGGGCACCTCCCGCTCGGCGAACCGCGCGCCCACGGCCAGCGGATCGCTCACCCTGTCCACCCGGAACGTGCGCCAGTCGACCCGGTCCAGGTCCCAGGCCAGCAGATACCAGCGCCTTCCCCAATTCACCAGACGGTTCGGCTCGACCGCCCGCTTGGACACGGTGCCCCCGTGGTCCGCGTAGCCGAAGCGCACCCGCTCCCGGTCCCGGCAGGCCGAGGCCAGCAGGGAGAGCGTGCCCGGATCGACCACCGGAACCGGCGCGGCCGCGGTGCCCGGGCCGATCCGCACGGTGTAGGCGGTCAGCGCGTCCACCCGCCGGCCCAAGCGGTGCGGCAGTACGCGCTGCAGCTTGGTCAACGCCCGCAGCGCGCTCTCTTCCAGACCGGCCACCGCCCCGCCGGCCGCGGTTCTCAGGCTCAGCGCGATCGCCACCGCCTCGTCGTCCTCCAGCAGCAACGGCGGCAGGTCGGCGCCCGCCCCGAGGCGGTACCCGCCCACCGAGCCGCGGGTCGCGTCGACCGGGTAGCCCAGCGAGCGCAGCCGTTCCACGTCGTGCCGGATCGTCCGGGTGCTCACGTTCAGCCGCTGGGCCAGCTCCGGCCCGGACCACTCACGCGGGGTCTGGAGCAGCGACAGGAGCTGGAGCAGTCGCTTCGAGGTCTCGGCCATGCCGTCCAGGGTGACAGGCCAAGCGGAAGGCTTCGTTCCTCTTGCCAGGCGTCCGCTCGGGTGGGTCCCCAGGAGTAAGGCCGGTCACAGCACTAACTTCGACGGTGTGGAACACGAGATCAGAGTCCTCAGCGACGCCCAGGAAGTCGGCCGGTCCCTCGAGGTCTTCCTGAACGCGATGGTCGGCATGCGCTGGCCCGACCCGGAGGCCGTGCCCGGACTGATGGAACCGGGGCGCACCGTGGCGGCGTACGTGCCCACCGCCAACCCGAGCGCCGACGTGCCGGCCGGGAACACCAGCCACCCGGAACGGCTGGTCGGCACGGCCAGCTCGTTCACCAGCTGGATGATCGTGCCCGGCGGCAAGAAGGTGCCGCAGGCCGCGGTCACCGACGTCGGGGTGCTGCCCACCCACACCCGGCGCGGGCTGGCCGGGGCCCTGATGCGCCACCAGCTCGAGCAGTGCCTGGCCCGCAACGAGATCGTCGCCAGCCTGCGGGCCAGCGAGGCGACGATCTACGAGCGCTGGGGCTTCGGCATCGCCAGCAACGTGGCCACGGTGGAGATCTCGGTGGACCGGGCCGACTTCCGCCCGGGGGTGCCCAAGGGCGGTGACGTCCGGCTGGTCGACCTGCGCGAGCGGGCCGACCAGGACCTGCTGGCCCGGATCTACACCGGCGCCAACTGGGTCGGTGCGATCGACCGGCCCAGCTACTGGTGGCGGGCCCGGGCGCACGTGCGCCAGCTCGGCCAGGACCACCACTACGCGGTGGTGCACGGGATCCCCGGTCACGAGGACGGGTTCGCGATCTACACGCCGCAGGACAGCAGCACCTGGTTCCGCTCCAAGGACCGCTGCATCGTGGTCGGCGACTTCGTCGCGAACACCTCCCGCGCGCACTTCGGCCTGCTGCGGTACCTGCTCTCGCTCGACCTGGTGCAGCGGGTGGTGCTGGACACGATGCCGGTCGACCACTCGATCGAGAAGCTGTTCACCGACGAGCGCTCGGTCAGCACCCACGGCCGGCGCGACGAGACCTGGCTGCGGCTGGTCGACGTGCAGGCCGCGCTGGCCGCCCGCACCTACCGGGCGCCGGGTCAGGTGATCATCGAGGTCCGCGACGACCTGCTGCGCGACAACAACGGCCGCTACCTGATCTCGGCCTCCGGGGTGGCCCGCACCGAGCAGCCGCCCGACCTCACCATGGACGTGGCCCAGCTGGCCTGCGTCTACCTCGGCGGCACGCCGTTCTGGCAGCTGGCGCAGGCCGGCCGGATCGCGGTGCACCGCGACGCCGGGCTGACCGTGGCCGACCACCTCTTCGCCCTGCGTCGCGCGCCTTTCGGGGGCACGATGTTCTGAGCGCCCAGCCCCAGGCCGGGATGATCGTCCGAAGGTGAAATCGTCTGTCCATGAGCTGATTTCACCGAGCAGAACGGTCAACCCCGGCGAACCTGACGAGATGCGGCTGGGATCTGAGAGGTGCTTGGGGATATCCCCCGTTCGACGACTGAACCTCCGGCGATTCGGCAGGGGTTGGATCATCACCAAGTGACATTCTGTCAAGATGTTGTGGCTGAGAGTAGGCAAGGCGTGTGGTGCTCTCCGTACCGCCGCGATGGTCTCCGTCGCCGGTGCAGGGCTCGGACTCTCCCTCACGGGAACAGCTTTCGCCGATACCGGAGAGCCGGGCCCGAAGGGCGAGATCGGCCGGAGCCCCTACCGCGAGGTCGTCCAGTACGCCCCCAACGCCGTCTCGGTCACCTTCGGCACTGCGCTGCGTGAGTCCGGCGCCTCGATGAGCATCAGGACCAAGTACGGCGAGGTCGGTGAGGGCAAGGTCTCCACCAGTGCCCGCACCCTGCGCCGCTCGCTGGTGGTGGGCGCGCCCAACGGCCCCTATACCGTCGACTGGGAGGCCGTGGCCAAGGACGGCCGCAAGTTCTCCGGCACCTTCAGCTTCACGGCCGGGCACCCGAACGACGATCCGCGCAATCCGGGCCGCCCCTCCCCGAAACCGACCGGGACCGAAGAGCGTGCGCAACCGTCGACGTCCTCAGATCCTGCCCCCTCGGTGACCGTGACCGCCTCGCCGTCGGTCAAGGACGCCTGGGCCTACGACGACGAGGCCTCGGTGGTTCCGGTGCGGACCGACCGCGAACCACCCTCGAACGGCGGCGCCGCGTACGGCTTCCCGCTCCTGGCCCTCGGGGTCGGCTCCTTGCTGGTTCTCGCATCCGGGCTGGTCAGCCGACGCCACCGTCCAGCGGTGGCCGAACGGCTGACCATCCGGACCAGTCGGGGCATCTACTCGGTCTGACCGTCCGGCTCGACGCGCTGCTCCTTCTGCCCCGCCTTCTGAACCGTTCGGCCGGGCAGGGGGAGCAGTCGCAGTTCGGCCGGGATCTGGGCCAGGTCGATCACCCGTCCGCTGGGGGCGACGTACGTTTTTTGGATTGAACGGGTGTTGTCGCCCTGATCTTCAGTGGTTCCACTCGGGTCGGTGGCCGGGTTCGGGGTGGCCGGGGCGGTCTCGACGGTGACCTCTGCGTCGGGCCGGGTCTGGTTCAGGGCATGAAACGTTTGTTCGGACTGGGCGGTCGGCCCACCTGGGTCGGTGGTTGCGCAGACCCGCTCGGCCGGCGGATCGGGCAGAAGGATCTGACGTCGCACCGGCCCCTGTCCGGTCTCCGGAAAGCGGTGAGGCTGGTTGCGCTGCACGGTTTTCCCGAGGCGGTCGAGCAGGCGGGTGAGGGGGGAGTGCGGGGCCCGGACCAGGGTGACCACGAGCCAGGCCGAGGCGAAGTGGAGCGGCAGCAGATAGGCCGCGGCCAGCACGTCCGGCCGGGCCGCGCAGAAGAGCAGGGTGGTGAACGCGAGCAGGGGAGCCGTACGCGAGGTCCGGATCCGCTGCGGCACCGAAGGACCGTGCGCCGGCACCCGCACCGACCCGGTGTTCATCCGCAGCCAGTAGATGGTGAGCGTCCCCGTCCCCAGCCCGGCCAGGGCCCGCCCCAGCACGGCCAGCCCCAAGGTGCCCAAACCCTCCTGCTCGAGCGTGAGCAGCAGCGCCGAACCCCCGATCGCCGCCAGCCCGGCCAGCAGCGGCCAGATCCCGAAACGCCAGAACCCCCTGCGGTCGGCCGGGCTTCGCCAGGCCAGGAAGACGCCGGCCAGCACCAGGAGCAGGTCGAACCCCACTCTGCTGCCCACGAGAATCTGTTCCAGCACTTCGGGCCCGGCCGAGGTCTGCCCTGACTCTGCGGTGAGCCAGGAACTGGTCTCGCCGCCCAGGGCGAAGGGGATCGCGAGCAGGGCCAGGCCGGTGATGGCCGGAAGGAGTGGCTGGGGGCCGGCCGGCGGCAGACGTTTCGGGATGGGACGAGGCTGCTCGTTCCCCTGGTCGTTCCCTTCGGCGGCAGCGGTCCCGGCGGCTTGCCTTTGCTCCACCACCGCAGCGGGCGGGACCTGGGCCTCGGCCGTGTGCAGGTCGGGTCGGGGCGCGGCGTTCATGTGTGACGAAAGCCCTTTCGGCCGATGCGAATGACGGCGGTCCGCAAGGTGCCGATCGGAACGGCCCCCGCGCGCCGCCGGGGCAGCCTATGAACCAACGGCCGGTACTCACGTGATCACACAGCGTCAAACGGCCGGTAGTGTTCAGTTCGGCCGTTCGACCTACCTGTCCATTGCCTGCCCTGCCCCTGGCGCGACCCGCTGGTCGGGTGTTCGGCCGCTCCCCGTCCGGCGCAACCTTGATCCAGGGCTGAGCCGGGATTGTCGGTGTGGCCGGTTAGGGTTCTTCCCATGACTCCGGCGCGCGGTGCGATCCGGCTGACCCGGACGGCGATCTTCTCGCTGTCCGCCGTCGGCCTCGCTGTCGCTGCCCACGCGGTCGGGGGCGAACCGGTCAACCTGGTCGTCGCCCTGCTCTGCGTCCCTGCAGTCATGCTGGTGGTCAACCTCCTGGCCGGCCGCCGCCGCGGCCCCGCCGCGCTGGTGCTGGCCATGGGCGGCACCCAGTTCGCCCTTCACACCGCGCTGATGGCCGGCGAGATGGCGGGCTCCTGCCGGATGACTGCGCAGCACCTGGCCTCCGGCGCCCACGCCTCCACCCTCTCCGGCTGCGGCCCGGGCATGTCCGGGCACCAGACCTCAGACCTCTTCGCGATGTCGCCGCGCATGCTCGCCGCGCACGCCCTCTCCGCCACCCTGCTAGCCCTGCTCCTGGCCCGGGGCGAGGCCGCGATCTGGGCCCTGGCCGGCTGCCTCGGCTTCCGGCTCGCCCTGCCCCACCTCCCGGCCCCACCCCCGGCCCGAAGCCCCCTTCCCGTCCTCGTCCGCGAGGCCCTGCTGCCCCGCGCAGTGGTGCCGCGCCGCACCGTCCGACGGCGCGGCCCACCCGAACCCGCCCTGCCCCAGGCCCTCTAGGCGCGTTCTGTGAGTCGCTGGCGTGGCGAGGAGATGCCGATGCGCGGCCGTGGCGAGGACATGCCGGTGCGCGGCCGTAGCAAGGACATACCGATGCGCGGCCGTGGCAAGGACACGCCAGTATGCGGCCGTGGCGAGAACATGCCGGTGCGCGGCCGTGGTGTGGACATGTCCGGTGGTCGTGCGGCAGGCCGGTTCTGCTGACCCTCTGCGGGTGGCTGTTCCTGACCCAGTACGCCCGCCCCGGCTGGCGGCGCCCTTCGGCTACCTGGTCGACCTGCTGGCCGCCGTGCCGTCGATCGTCTACGGCCTGTGGGGCTTCTACGTCTTCCGCCCGAAGATCGAGCCCTTCCAGAGCTGGCGGTGAGTGCCCTGACCCTCTGCGGGAAAGTGCCCTGACCCTCTACGGGAAAGTGCCCTGACCCTCTACGGGTAAGTGCGCTGGCCCTCTGCTGGTGAGGGCCCTGTCCTTCGGCGGCCGTCCTACCGAGGTCTCCTCCTTCGAGGCCCGGCGAGACTGACCGTCACTGGGACTGCTCAGCTGTCACGGACAGCGCTTCGCGCAGCAAGACTCCGAGGGCGAGCTTCGTCGGCCGGCACTGCTCCCACAAACGGCACCGCGAGTTCCCCTCCGACGCCGGCCCAACAGTCCGATCGTCAGCGCTATCGCCAAGACTCAGTTCTGCCAGGCCCGAGGTCATCGCCGGCTGATCGATGTGACGTCGTTCCGGAAGAGCGGCGGCCTCGGCAGCAGATCTGGCGGATGGCGTCGGCTCCGGTGGGGACGGCATCGGCGTTCGGCCTGTGAACTGGCTAACTCTGGCGGGTCAGCCCTTGGCTCTCTGGGGCAAGGATTCCCGAGGACGGCCGTCGCCGACGCAGCAGAGGGCAGCAGAGGGCAGCAGATGGCAGCAGATGGCCTGGGGCAATACGTGCAGTTCGCAATTCCTGGCAGTAGATCCGAGGCGGCCGTGAGCCGTCCATCATTCGTCCTTAGAGAAAGACTTCCGAACCATGTCGCAATCGCGCTCTCCTCTGGCCGCCCGCGCCGGGGCCACGCTCCTGGCCGCCGCCGCCATCACCTTTGCCGGGGCTACGGCGGCCCAGGCTCACGTCCGGGTCACCCCTGACAGCACCGCTGAGGGTGGTTACTCGCGGCTGACGTTCCGGGTGCCGAACGAGTCGGAGACCGCCGGGACCACGTCGGTCGAGGTCAGCCTGCCCATCGCCACCCCCTTCAGCTCCGTCATGACCAAGCCGGTGCCGGGGTGGAAGGCCGAGGTCGTGGAGGGGGAGCTGCCCGAGCCGATCGAGGTGGACGGGGCCACGGTCACCAAGGCGCCGGTCACGGTGACCTGGACGGCGGCGAAGGGCACGCAGATCAACCCGGGCGAGTACCAGGAGTTCTCGATCTCGGTCGGTCCGCTGCCGAAGATGGGCACCGCGATCGAGCTGCCCACCAAGCAGACCTACTCCGACGGCCAGGTGCAGGACTGGAACGAGCCGACGGTCGAGGGTGAGGAGGAGCCGGAGAGCCCGGCGCCGGCCTTCGAGGTCACGGCGGCAGAGGCCGATGGACACCACGCGACCGCGGCACACACCGACACCGCGGCCGGCGAGGCTGCAGGCTCCGACGACTCGGGCAGCTCAACCTCCGGCAGGTCGGACTCGGACAGCTCGGACTCGGCGGCCCGCTGGCTCGGCGCCGGTGGCCTGGCGGTCGGCCTGATCGGGCTGGGACTGGCCGCAGTGGCCTGGCGCCGGGTGGCGGCGCTGCAGAGCGCGCGGCCGGTTCAGGGCAGCACCGCCGGTTCCGAGAACAAGCCGGGAAGCTCGCAGGGGAGTGTGGCGTGACCATCCGTACCAATCGTTCAGTGGCCGAGCACGGCGAGCAGCAGCGGCATCTCGGCCCCCGGGCCCGGTTCGCAGCCGTTCTGGCCCTGGTCCTTTCCGGGCTCGTGCTCGGGGCCGGCCCGGCACTGGCCCACGACCAGATCGTGGAGTCCAACCCCAAGGACGGCGCGAACGTCAAGACGCTGCCGGACGAGATCGAGCTGGTCTTCAACAACAACCCGCTCGCGCTCGGCTCGGTGGTCCGGATCGAGAGTCCGGACGGTGACGTCACCGAGGGCAAGCCGAAGATCGTCGACGAGACGCTCACCCAGGCCATCGCCGCCGGGGCCCCCGCAGGCAAGTACACCGTCCAGTGGCGGGTGACTTCGTCCGACGGCCATCCGATCTCGGGCGAGTTCACCTTCACGGCCGAGGCAGGCAACGAGCCGGCCGCCGAACCCACCGAGACCACCGGGGCCACCGGGGCCACCGGGGCCACCGACCCCACCGAGACGGCCGAGCCGACCGGGACCGCTGAGTCGACCGAGGGCGGGGCCCAGGTGATTGAAAGCGCCGAGCCCAGCGAGAACACTGCCAGCGCGCAGAGTTCTTCGGACGAAGACGGTGGCGCATCTCCGGTGCTGATCGTGACCCTGCTCGTGCTGGCGCTCCTGGCGATCGGCGCGGCGGTCTACGTCTTCGTGCTGGCGCCGAAACGCTCCAGCGACAACTGATCTCACCCGGCCCCGCCCGCTCCGCTCCTCAGCGGGCGGGGCGAGGGCGGGTGCTGATGTGTGCACATGGTTCACCTGGTACCAGGTGAACCATGTGCACACATTCGTTTTGGGGCGGACTGAGGTCCGAGCGTGGCCGGCTTGGGCCGGAGTGGGGTCGCCTCGCGCCGGGGTGAGGCCGGAACGGGCTGGGTTGGGGTGAGCCGGAGTGGGGCCGGGTTGGGGCGGAGTGGGGCCCGAGTGGGGCCCGAGTGGGGCCGGATTGTGTTTGGCGGGAGCTGGTCAGTGCCGGGTCAGAGGTTTGGGCAGTACCGCGTGCGGGGCCGCTGGCACCTGAAGCAGACCCAGTACTGGATCAGCGTTGTTCGGGGAGCACGACGGTGACGCGGCGGTTTGCCCGGCGGCCGGCCTTGGTGTCGTTGGTCCGGCGCGGGCTGGTTTCCCCGAAGCCCTGTACGTCGAGGCGTACGTTGGTTCCGTGGAGCCGCAGGCTCAGGGCATTTGCTACCGCGAGTGCCCGCTGCTGGGACAGGTCCAGGTTGTGGGTCTCGCTGCCGGTGCTGTCGGTGTAGCCGTTGACCTGGATGGTTCCCTGCATCCGGGCTTCCCGGACCTGCCGGGCCAGGTTGTCCAGCCGTGAACTGGCCCGGGGGGACAGTTCGAAGGAGTTGAAGGGGAACAGGACGTCTGAGAGGAACGTGATCTCGCGGCCTGGCTGAACGGTGGGCGCCACGTTCGGTTTCTGCGAGGAGAGCACGGGCGCTCCGGATCCGCCTGGCCCGGCACCGGTGGCTTGGGGGTCGCTGGCGGACGAGGTGTCGCCCGCGCCGGACTCGCCCCCTGCCCCTGCCCCTGCCCCTGGCTCGCCCTCAGCCCCGGGTTCGCCTCCGACGTCAGAGTTCGCTGCGTCGGAGCCTTCCCCGTCAGAGCTTCCCGCGTTTGAGCCCCCTAAAGCAGTGCCGCCCTGGCCAGTGCCACCCGGATCGGTGCCACCCGGATCGGTGCCGCCTGGGGCAGTGCCATTGGGATCGGTGCCGCCTGGGTCAGTGCTGCCCGGGTCAGACAGGGCGCTGCTGGGGTTGGCGCCGTCTCCAGATCCTGGGCCACGAGCGTTCCCCGTTTGCCCGGTGTCCGTGGCGTCGGCGCCACGGAGGTCGCCGACGGCGGTGGTCGATGGGTCGGAACTCTTCAGTGGGGGGAGCACATGCAGGCCTACCCAGCCTAGGAGTACCAGCGCGGCGAGCGCCATGACGCTGCCCACGACCGTGTTGCGATGCACCTGCCACCAGACCGCCCCTCGGCTCATCGGCTTCGGCCGGTCAGGTTCTTCCTGCTCCGTCGCGGCCGGTTGCTCGGGGATCACCGGGACCGGCGGGGTCTGCAGTACGCGGAAGCCCCGGTCGTCGCGGGCACGGGCCAGGGCGACTAGTGCGCTCGCTAGGCCGTCGGCGGAGTTCAGGCCCTTCGGGTCGAGCAGGGCGGCCCAGTCCAGCCACAGGGTCAGCGCACTGATCAGCCCGTCTGGCCCGAACCCGGCCACTACGCGCAGGGGAACGCGGATACCTTCGTCGTCAACTGGCGGGGGAGCCGAAACCCGACTGGGGCGGCGCTCGTGCTGGCGCGCGACCACTACGGCTTCCTCCGTGACCTCCGCGGCCGAGACCAGGCGTCGCGACGGTGTCCAGGAGAACTCCCGGATCATCGACTGCAGGTCCCGGCTCGCCCGGCCGAGTTCCTCGTGCCCCCGGAGAACGATGTCCCCCTCGCGCCGAGGCACTCGCAGGTAGGCGTCGGGAGCAAAACAAAGGACGAACGCGTCGGGGTCACGCCGAAGAACGGCCTCGCGTACGGGTTCGAGGGGGTCGGGGCCGTACAGGGCCGACGACGTCGGTTCGTCCGCGGGGGAGTCGTCGCGGCGTGCTCTCCGGCGGGAAGGTGCTTCGGTCACGACCGCCGTCCGGCGAACAGGACGGGCGGATGTGCACGACGGGTGACGAATGGTGTCGGAGCGCGCACGGACGAAGACTGCCGGTCGCCTCGAGCGATCCGCAAGGGGGCAAGCACCTAGAGGGAACGAAAACTCTCCAACAAACTGAGGACGCTGGTGAGCCGGAGTGGCTCACCAGCGTCCTCAAGCGGTTGTTGCATCAGGCGTTGGTGACCAGCCCGAGCTCGGCGGGCGCGACCAGCCCCTCGTGCCGGGGCAGCACCCGGACCGTGTATCCGAACGGGCCGGTGCGGCGCAGGGTCAGGTGCCCCTCGAACACGTGCCGCCCGTCGGCCGGGTCGTTGTCGGCCGGGCCGGCGTACTGCAGGTCCTGCACCACGAAGTCGGTGATCAGGTCTTCCGGCGAGACCCGCCCGTGCACCACCTGCACCTGTACGTCTTCCGGGGCCAGGCCGTCGATGAAGGCCACCGCGCGCACGCTCATCTGATCGCCCACCTGCGGGCTGTCGGAAAGGCCGGAGGAGTCGACGTGCTCGACCCGCACGGCCGGCCAGGCGGTGCGCACCCGGGCCTTGAAGGCGGCCAGGTCACGGGCCAGTTCGGGGGTGGTGGCCCGCCCGGCCTGGGCGGCGGGCAGGTAGAGCTGGCGCACGTAGTCGGCGACCATGCGGCTGGCCAGCACCTTCGGGCCCAGCGAGGTGAAGGTGTGGCGGACCATCGACAGCCAGCGCTGCGGCAGGCCGTCCTCGTCGCGTTCGTAGAAGCGCGGCGCGACCTCGTTCTCCAGCAGGTCGTACAGGCCCGCGGCCTCCAGGTCGTCGCGGTAGCCCGCGTCCTCCACCCCGTCGGCGGTCGGGATCGCCCAGCCGTTCTCGCCGTCGAACCACTCGTCCCACCAGCCGTCCAGCACCGAGAGGTTGAGCCCGCCGTTCAGCGCCGACTTCATCCCCGAGGTGCCGCAGGCCTCGAACGGGCGCAGCGGGTTGTTCAGCCAGACGTCGCAGCCCGGGTAGAGCGACTGGGCCATGGCGATGTCGTAGTTGGGCAGGAAGACGATCCGGTGCCGGACGCCGGCCTCGTCGGCGAAGCGCACCATCTGCTGGATCAGCCGCTTGCCGGTCTCGTCGGCCGGGTGCGACTTACCGGCGATGACCAGCTGGACCGGCCGCTCGGGGTGCAGCAGCAGACGCCGGAGCCGCTCCGGGTCGCGCAGCATCAGGGTGAGCCGCTTGTAGGTGGGCACCCGGCGGGCGAAACCGATGGTCAGCACGTCCGGGTCGAGGATCTCGTCGACCCAGTGCAGCTCGGCGTTGCCGGCGCCGCGGCGCAGCCAGGAGGCGCGCACCCGCTGCCGGGCCTCGTGCACCAGGTCGGCGCGCATCTCGCGGCGGGTGGCCCAGAGCTCGGCCGCGGGCACCTTGCCGATCTCTTCCCATGCCTTGGCCTCGGTGCGGATCTGCGGGCCGATGTGCCGCACCGCCAGCTCGATCATCCGGCCGTCGACCCAGGTGGGGGCGTGCACGCCGTTGGTGATCGAGGTGATCGGCACCTCCGGCGGGTCGAAACCCGGCCACAGGCCGTCGAACATCTCCCGGCTGACCACCCCGTGCAGCTGCGAGACCCCGTTGGCGCGCTGGGCCAGGCGCAGGCCCATCACCGCCATGTTGAACACCGAGGCGTCGCCCCCGGGGTACGTCTCGGCCCCGAGCGCCAGGACCCGCTCGACCGACAGGCCGGGCAGGCCGCCCTCCGGCCCGAAGTGGCTCATGATCAGCTCGCGGGCGAACCGGTCGATGCCGGCCGGGACCGGGGTGTGGGTGGTGAACACGGTGGCCGCGCGCACGCTTTCGAGCGCCTCTTCGAAGCTCAGGCCGGTGCCGACCAGCTCGCTGATCCGCTCCAGGCCGAGGAACCCGGCGTGGCCCTCGTTGGTGTGGTAGACCTCCGGCTCCGGGGCCCCGCTGATCCGGCTCCACAGCCGCAGGGCCCGTACGCCGCCGATGCCCAGCAGCATCTCCTGGTGCAGGCGGTGTTCCGGGGTGCCGCCGTAGAGCCGGTCGGTGACCGCCCGGAAGGCGTCGTCGTTGGCCTCGTGGTCGGAGTCGAGCAGCAGCAGGGGCACCCGCCCGACCTGCGCCTTCCACACGTGGGCGACCAGCGGGCGGCCGCCCGCGAGGGTGACCGTGACCTCGGCCGGCGTGCCGTCGGCCTCGCGGACCAGCGAGATCGGCAGCTCGTGGGGGTCGAGGACCGGGTACTCCTCGTGCTGCCAGCCGTCGCGGGTGAGCGACTGCTCGAAGTAGCCGCGCTGGTAGAGCAGGCCGACCCCGACGATCGGCACGCCCAGGTCGCTGGCCGACTTCAGGTGGTCGCCGGCCAGGATGCCCAGACCGCCGGAGTACTGCGGCAGCACGGCGGTGATGCCGAACTCCGGCGAGAAGTAGGCGATCGAGCGGGGTGCGGCCGGCCTGCCCTCGGCGGCCAGTTCCTCGTCGAGGGTCTGGTACCAGAGCGGCTTGGTGAGGTAGGCGTGCAGGTCGGCGGCGGCCGCCTCGACCTGCTCGACGAACTCGCTGCGCTCGGCGAGGGCCTGCAGCTCCTCCGGCGAGAAGGAGCCGAGCATGGCGACCGGGTCGCGACGGGCGGCCTCCCAGCGGGCCGGGCTCAGCGACGCGAACAACTCCAGGGTCGGGCGGTGCCACGACCACCGGAGGTTGCTGGCGAGCTCGTCCAGTGCTTTGAGCGGCTCGGGCAGGACGGTCCGGACGGTGAATCGGCGGATCGCTCTCACCCGGCAAGCCTAGGCCCTGCCGGCGGATCTCTCTCGGCGAGTCGGTGAACCTCTTGCGGAACTCGCAAGAAGTTTCACCCGGAGGCTGCCGATAGGTTTTGAAGCACCGCAGTGATCGCCACGAAACTACTGTCTGGTTGGATCTGGGCCTGGGGTGCCGTTGGCGCGACCATGATTCGTGGTGGTCGGCGGGCGGCCCGCTTCGCGGATTCGTTCCAGGTGCCTGGTGTGTCGGTGACGCGGGCCAGGTGAACGGTGGGGTACCGCCCGAGGGCGTTCGGATGGCGTCCTGATGGTGGCTCGGCGGTGACGGTGCGGTGGAAATGCGGGGACCCCCCGGCATGACCGACCCTGGTACCTGGATGTTGGGCAGTTGGTGTTGTTCGGAATTGGCGGGGGCCGAGTCGGGGCCCTGCCGGGAAGGTCGTCGGAAGCGTCCATGAGCCTGCACAGTGGCTTTGATCAGATCGACCGCATCTCAGGCGTCGCGGGAACGGGTAAACGCATGGAGACACAGACCAGCTCGACCCCTGAGTACAACGGCAGGGACGCCGCGCTCTCCGCGCCCGTCCCCGCCCCCTATCTCGCCCAGGGGAAGGGCGAGAGCGCGTCGGTCGTCTACGGACGTCCCGGCATCGGCCGCATCCCGGTCACCGGGGTGACCCCGAACGTCGACGGCGGGCGCTGGCCGGCCAAGGCCGTCGTCGGGGAGACCGTGGAGGTGAGCGCCGTCGTGTTCCGGGAGGGGCACGACGCGGTGGCCGCCACCGCCGTCCTGATCGACCCGGAGGGCAACCGCCACTCCGAGGTCCGGATGACCCCGGGCGCGCCCGGGACCGACCGGTACCACGCCAGTTTCACGCCCGACCGGATCGGCATGTGGTCGTTCGTGGTCGAGGGCTGGAGCGACCCGTACGGCACCTGGGAGCACGACGCCGTCATCAAGATCGGCTCCGGGGTCGACGTCGAGCTGATGCTCGAGGAGGGCGCCCGGCTGATGGAGCGGGCGGTCAAGGAGACCCGCCAGCGCCGTAAGCCGATGCTCAACCTGACCGAGGCCGCGGCGGTGATGCGCAACAGCAACCGCTCGGTCTCCGAGCGGCTCGCCGCCGGGCTGTCGCTGCAGGTCAAGGGCGCTCTGAACGAGAGCCCGCTGCGCGACCTGGTCTCGCCCTCACCGGTGCTCAGGCTCGAGGTGCAGCGCGAGCGCGCGCTGTTCTCGTCCTGGTACGAGTTCTTCCCGCGCTCCGAGGGCGCCCGGCTGGACGAGAACGGGCGCTGGATCTCCGGCACCTTCCGCCAGGCCGAGCCCCGGCTCGAGGCCGCCGCGGCGATGGGTTTCGACATCGTCTACCTGCCGCCGATCCACCCGATCGGCCGGGTGAACCGCAAGGGCCCGAACAACACCCTCACCCCCGGCGAGACCGACCCGGGCTCGACCTGGGCGATCGGCTCGGACGAGGGCGGTCACGACGCGATCCACCCGGACCTGGGCACGATCGAGGACTTCGACCACTTCGTGGCCAGGGCCCACGAGCTGGGCCTGGAGATCGCGCTCGACCTGGCCCTGCAGTGCGCTCCGGACCACCCCTGGGCCAAGTCGAACCCCGAGTGGTTCACCACCCGGGCCGACGGCACCATCGCGTACGCCGAGAACCCGCCGAAGAAGTACCAGGACATCTACCCCCTGAACTTCGACAACGACCCGGCCGGCCTGGCCAACGAGATCCTGCGCGTGGTCAACCACTGGATCGACCACGGCATCAAGGTGTTCCGGGTGGACAACCCGCACACCAAGCCGGTCTCGTTCTGGGAGTGGCTGATCCGCACGGTGAACGAGACCCATCCCGAGGTGATCTTCCTGGCCGAGGCCTTCACCCGCCCGGCGATGATGCACACCCTGGGCAAGGTCGGCTTCCACCAGTCGTACACCTACTTCACCTGGCGCAACACCAAGCAGGAGATCACCGAGTACGTCACCGAGCTCTCGGGCTCAAGTGCCGACTACATGCGGCCGAACTTCTGGCCTAACACCCCGGACATCCTCCACGACTTCCTCCAGAACGCGGGGCCGTCGGCCTTCAAGCTGCGTGCGGTGCTCGCGGCCACCCTCACCCCGAGCTGGGGCATGTACTCCGGCTACGAACTCTGCGAGGGTGCGCCGCTGCCGGGTCGCGAGGAGTATCTGGACAGCGAGAAGTTCCAGTACCGCCCACGGGACTGGAGCAGCTACGAACCGGGCGGGTCGAACCACGGCCGATCCATCGCGCCGTACATCACCCGGCTGAACGACATCAGGCGCAACCACAAGGCTCTGCAGCGCCTGCGCAACACCGTGTTCCACGCCGTCGACGACGAGCAGGTCATCTGCTACTCGCGCCGGCTGGAGTCGAGCGAGACGGGCGGTGGCCCCGAGGACGTGCTCATCGTCGTCGTCAACCTCGATCCGCACACCACCCGAGAGACCACTGTGCACCTGGACATGCCCGCCCTGGGCCTGGACTGGTTCGACGGCTTCGTCGTCGAGGACCTGATCACGGGCACCACGTACCCGTGGCAGGAGCACAACTTCGTGCGTCTCGACCCCTACTTCCAGCCCGCCCACGTCCTCCACGTCAGGAGGGTCTAGGTTGCCCAGGAACATCGGTGCGGGAATCCACCCGGGGCTCGACAACGACCCCAACTGGTACCGCAAGGCCGTCTTCTACGAGGTCCTGGTCCGGGCCTTCGCCGACTCCAACGGGTCGGGCTCGGGTGACTTCACCGGGCTGATCGGCAAACTGGACTACATCCAGTCGCTCGGCGTGGACTGCCTCTGGCTGCCGCCGTTCTACGCCTCGCCGCTGCGCGACGGCGGGTACGACATCGCCGACTACTGCGCCGTGCTGCCGGAGTTCGGCACCATGCCGGACTTCCAGGAGTTCGTCGCCCAGGCGCACGCCCGGGGCCTGCGGGTGATCACCGACCTGGTGATCAACCACACCTCGGACGCGCACCCCTGGTTCCAGTCCAGCCGCAACGACCCGGAGGGGCCGTACGGCGACTTCTACGTCTGGAGCGACACCGACGAGCTGTACCAGGACGCCCGAATCATCTTCGTCGACACCGAGTCCAGCAACTGGACGTTCGACCCGGTGCGCCGGCAGTACTTCTGGCACCGCTTCTTCAGCCACCAGCCGGACCTGAACTTCGAGAACCCGGCGGTCGGCGAGGCGATCCTCGACGTGGTCCGGTTCTGGATGGACATGGGCATCGACGGCTTCCGCCTGGACGCCGTGCCCTACCTGTTCGAGGAGGACGGGACCAACTGCGAGAACCTTCCGCAGACCCACTCCTTCCTGCGCAAGCTGCGCACCACGATCGACGAGGAGTACCCGGGCCGGATCCTGCTGGCCGAGGCCAACCAGTGGCCCAAGGACGTGGTGGAGTACTTCGGCACCGAGGACGAGCCGGAGTGCCACATGTGCTTCCACTTCCCGGTGATGCCGCGGATCTACTACGCCCTGCGCGACGAGAAGGCCAAGCCGATCGTCGACATCCTGGCCGAGACCCCGGACATCCCGGCGCACGGCCAGTGGGGCACCTTCCTGCGTAACCACGACGAGCTCACCCTCGAGATGGTCACCACCGAAGAGCGCGCCGCGATGTACGGCTGGTACGCCCCGGACCCGCGGATGCGGGCCAACATCGGCATCCGGCGCAGACTCGCGACCCTGCTCGACGGTTCCCGCGCGGAGATCGAGCTGGCGCACGCGCTGGTCCTGTCGATGCCCGGCAGCCCGACGCTGTACTACGGCGACGAGATCGGGATGGGCGACAACATCTGGCTGCCCGACCGCGACGCGGTGCGCACCCCGATGCAGTGGACGCCGGACCGCAACGCCGGCTTCTCCACTGCCGATCCGGGCAAGCTCTACCTGCCCGCCGTGCAGTCGCTGCAGTACCACTACGCGGCGGTGAACGTGGAGGCGCAGCTGGCCACCTCGAGCTCGCTGCTGAACTGGGTGCGCTCGATGCTGCAGATCCGGCGCGAGCACCCGGCCTTCGGGATGGGCACCTACCAGGCGGTCGAGGCCGACAACCCGGCCGTGCTCGCCTTCCTGCGGGTCTACCAGGGCGACCCGGAGACCGGCACCGCCCCGGAGATCCTGCTGTGCGTCAACAACCTCAGCCGCACCGCCCAGGCGACCACGCTGAACCTGCCGCACTGGACCGCCGACCACGAGATCAGCGACATCTTCGGCGGGACCGGGTTCAAGCCGGTGCCGCAGACCGGTGAGCTGACCCTGACCATGGGCTCGCGGGACTTCTACTGGCTCTCGATCACACCCCCGATCGACCCGACCGCGCGCAACATCGGCACCTCGATCGCCGCCAGCGCGAACGCCGGGGCCGCCCGATGAGCGAACCGGGCAAGCCGTCCACCGGTGCCGTCGACGTGGCCGGGCTGCTGGCCAGCTGGCTGCCCCGGCAGCGCTGGTTCTCGGCCGGCCACGGCGGGGTCACCCTGGCTCCGGCGGGCCAGATCATGCTGGTCCCGCCGGTGCCGGCCCCGTCGGTGGTCGAACCGGCCACGGGTGAGATCGCGCTGCCCCCCGAGGGGCAGCCGGTGCTGGCGCCGGAGGCGGCGATCGAGCGTCCGGTCGGGATCGTGGTGCACCTGATCAGTGCGCTGCCGGCCGGGCAGTCGCCCTCCGACGCGGGTTCGGCCACCTACCAGGTGCCGCTGACCTACCGGGCCGAGCCGGTGCCCGACCTGGCCCACGCGCTGCTCGGCGAGCTGCGCACCCCGGACGGCGTGCGGTACGTCTACGACGCCCCGCACGACCCGGACTTCGTGTCGGCCTGGACCGAGCTGATCGCCGCCTCGGCGGAGGCGATGTCCGAGGCCGGCACCCCGCGCAGCCGGGTGCGGGGGGTGCGCCGGGCCGGGGAGAACCCGCCCGACCCGCACCGCAGCGCCAAGGTGCTCTCCGGCGAGCAGTCGAACACCTCGATCATCGTCGGCCCGGACGGCGCCGACCCGGTGATGATCAAGCTCTTCCGGGTGCTCCAGCCCGGCCGCAATCCCGACGTGGTGGTGCCCGGGGCGCTCGCCCGGGCCGGCAACGAGCGGGTGCCGCGGCTGGTCGGCTGGGTCGAGGGCGAGTGGGTGCAGCCGGGCGGTCAGCCCGCCTGGGGGCACCTCTCGGCCGCGGCCGAGTTCGTCGCCGGCAGCTCCGACGGCTGGCGCATCGCCACCGGCGCGGTCACCGACGGCGAGACCTTCGCCGGGCTGTCGGCCCAGCTGGGTGGGGCCACGGCGGCGGTGCACGCAGCGCTCGCGGCGGCCCTGCCCACCCGTCCCAGCACCAAGGCCACGCTCGCGGCGCTGGCCGATCACCTGAAGCAGCGGCTGAACTGGGCGCTGGAGGCGGCGCCGGCACTGGCCGAGTACGCCGCGGCCGCGGGTGAGGTGGTCGAGAAGGTGCGGCACCTCGACGAGGCGCCCGACCTGCAGATCGTGCACGGCGACCTGCACCTGGGCCAGGCCCTGCACTCGGACGCCCGGGGCTGGGTGCTGCTCGACTTCGAGGGGGAGCCGTTGCGGCCGCTGGCCGAGCGCGGCGACCCCGACCTGGCGTTGCGCGACGTGGCGGGCATGCTGCGCTCGTTCGACTACGCCGCCCGGCACTCGGTTCTCGGGCTGGCCGACGACGACCCGCGTTCCCTGGCCGCCTCCACCTGGGCCAGTGAGTGCCGGGAGGCCTACCTCAACGGCTACGCGGCCGAGGCCGGTCGCGACCCGCGTCAGGATGCCGAGCTGTTGCGCGCGCTGGAGCTCGACAAGGCGCTCTACGAGGTGGTTTACGAGACGCGGCACCGGCCCGGCTGGGTCGAGGTGCCGCTGCGCGCGGTGGGGCGGCTGCTGGCCAGGTCTTCCGTCCGGTAACTCCGAACAGAACTGGGGACGTGTGTGCGCTCGGTGCGCACACACGTCCCTTGTTTGTTGTGGTTGGGGTGGGTGGCGCAAATTGGGAAAGCCCCGAACCTTGTGGCACTATTCCAAATGGCGCAGTCGCGGGGGCTGCGGCCGAAGTGCTCTGGGAGGACGAGGCAGCATGATGGCGAGTCTGGAAGACCGGGTCTCGGCGATGGAGCGGGTGCTGGGTATGGAAGACGGAAAAGTCGGTCCTGAGGGGCATCTCGGGGCCGTGGTGCGGTCGCACACGCGGTCGCTGGACTACCTGAAAATGAACCAGGCTCAGCACAGCGTGATGCTGAACCAGTTGTGGCAGGAGCAGAAGCGGCAGGCCCAGGTGCAAGAGGCGCACAGCAATACCTTGAACATGCACACGGCTGTGCTCAACGACATGCGGGCCGAGATGAAGGGGCTGCATGCGAAGCAGGACCGGCTTCTCGAGATGCTGACCAACTTCGTCAACCCCGAATGGCCCAACAGCGGTCGCTGACCCGGGCAAACCGAGGACGTGTGTGCGCACCGAGCGCACACACGTCCTCAGTTCGTGGTCTCAGGAGTTGTCGAGCGGGAGCCCCGGCGGGTTGATCTCCGCCTTCTCGACTGCCTCGTTCTCCAGCTGGTAGGCCTTGAGCCAGGCCTCGTACTGGCCGTTCTCGATCAGGTAGTCGATCGCCCCGGCCAGCGGTTCGACCAGCCCGTTGTCCTTCTTCGTGGTGGCCGCGATCAGACCCTGCAGCGTGTCACCGGCGCCCGACCACTGACCCGCGCCGCGGGTCGGCGAGCTGCCCGAGGCGCCCCGGGCGACCTCGTACTGGATCCCCGGGTTGGGGCCGAAGTAGGCGTCGATCTTGCCCGAGGTCAGGGCCAGCTTGATGCTGTTGTTGTCGGGGAAGTACTTGACCTCGAAGTCCTTGCCCTCGCCCTGCAGCTTCTTCTGCCACTCCAGCAGGATCTTCTCCTGGTTGGTGCCCCGGCCGACGCTGACCACCAGCCCTTCGAGGTTGCGGTAGTCGCCGTCGAAGTTCCAGGTGCTCTCCTTCTTCACCTGGAAGGCCAGGTCATCCTTGCGGTACGCGGCGAAGTCGTACTTCTGCTTGCGTTCCTCGGTGTCGGTGATGTTGGAGAAACCGACGTCGTTGCGGCCGCTGTCGATCCCGACGAACAGGTTCTCCCAGGTCACGTTCGACACCTCGGCCTCCAGCCCGAGGGTGGCGGCGACCAGCCGGCCCAGGTCGGGCTCGGCCCCGGTGACCGTCTTCTGGTCGGTACCGACGAACGCCAGCGGCGGGAAACCGGCGGGCAGGGCGCCGACCCCGATCACCAGCTTGCCGCTGTCCCGGATCTCGGCCGGCAGCTTGGCCCGCAGGTCCTCCTGCACGTCGATGTCGATCGTGGTCTCGGTGTACGGGTCGCCGGTGGCCACCGCGATCTTCACCTGGTTGCTGCCGGTCGTGCCGGCCGGCGCGGAGGTCGCGTCGGCCTCGCCACCGCAGGCCGCCAGGGTGACGAGCAGGACGGTGGCCAGGGCGATGGTGGATCTGGACATGGTTCTCCTTGGGAACGTGCTGCGGGGGAGGTGGTTACAGGACCTTGGCGAGGAACTCGCGGGTGCGGGGGTGCTCGGGCCGGTCGATCACCTGACGGGCCGGGCCGTGCTCGACCAGCCGGCCCTCGTCGAGGAAGAAGACCAGGTCGGCGACCTCACGGGCGAAGGCGATCTCGTGCGTGACGATGATCAGGGTGGTGCCGGTGCCGGCCAGGTCGCGGATCACCGTGAGCACCTCGCCGACCAGTTCCGGGTCGAGCGCCGAGGTCGGCTCGTCGAACAGGATCAGCTCCGGCTCGAGGGCCAGGGCCCGGGCGATGGCCGCGCGCTGCTGCTGCCCGCCGGAGAGCTGACGCGGGTAGGCGTGCGCCTTCTCGGCGATCCCGACCCGCTCCAGCAGGGCCAGCCCCTTCTGCCGGATCTCGGCCGGTGGGTGGCGGCGGTGCGCCAGCGGCGCCTCGATCACGTTCTCGAGGATGGTCAGGTGCGGGAACAGGTTGAAGTTCTGGAACACGAAACCGATCCGGGAGCGCTGGGCCCGGATCGCCCGGTCGCTCAGTTCGTGCAGCCGGCCGCGGTGTTCGCGCACACCGACCAGTTCGCCGAACAGCTTCACGTAGCCCAGGTCGAGCCGGTCGAGGTGGTTGATCGTGCGCAGCAGGGTGGACTTGCCGGCGCCGGACGGGCCGATGAGCGCCGCCACCTGCCCGGCCGGGATGCTCAGGCCGATCCCGTCGAGCACCTTGTGGGTGCCGAACGACTTGGTGGCCTCACGGATCTCCACTGCGGTCACGAGAACCTCCGGTTGACGACCAGATTCGTCACGCCCCGGCGCAGTTTCTGCCAGGGGGTGGGGGGAACGGTGCGCAGGGCGCCGGGGGCGTAGTAGCGCTCGACGTAGTACTGGACCACCGAGAGGATGCTGGTCAGGATCACGTACCAGACGGTGGCCACGAGCAGCAGCGGCACGATGTCCCCGGGGAAGGTGGAGCTCATGCTCTGCACCACGCCGAACAGGTCGAGCAGCGACACGTAGAACACCAGGGAACTGGCCTTGATCAGGCCGATCAGCTGGTTCACGTAGGCCGGCACGATGGTGCGCAACGCCTGCGGCAGGACGATCCGGCGGAACTGCCGGGTGCGGCTCAGCCCCAGCGCGGTGGCCGCCTCGTGCTGGCCCTGGTCGACCGAGGCGATCCCGGCCCGCACCACCTCGGCCGCGTACGCCGCCTCGTTCAGGCTCAGCCCGATCACCGCGATCACCGTGTAGCCGAGCAGGTCGGTGGTGGCGAACGAGGTGAACACCGGGCCGAACGGGATGCCCAGGCCGAGCTCGGGGTAGAGCGCGGAGAAGTTGAACAGGAAGATCAGCAGCACGATCAGGGGGATCGACCGGAACAGCCAGATGTAGGTCCAGCTGACCGCCTGCAGCAGCGGGTTGGGCGACAGGCGCATCAGGGCCAGGACGATGCCGCCGGCCAGCCCGAGCACCGCGCTGTAGGCCGTGACCTGCAGAGTCAGCAGCAGGCCGTCGAGGATGGAGGCCTGGGCGAACCAGTGGGCGAACCGGTCCCACTGGAAGAACGGGTTGGTGACCAGGCCGTTCACGACCTGGGCGGTCAGTACCGCGACCACCACGGTGGCGACCCAGCGCCAGGGGTGGCGCAGCTGGACCACCGGCTGGGTGACGAGCGGGTCAGGTTCGGGCGGAGCCACGACGGGCTGGGCCACGGAGGAATCGGCGCTCACGCAGAACGTCTCCTAGAGGGCAGGACCGACAGCCCTGCCCGGGTGGGCAGGGTCAGTGAGAAGAGGCGTGCCTGGTCAGATTCGACAGAGTGCGCTGCCGACCAGGACCAGGTCGACGTGCAGGCGCCTGCACAGGGGGACGCGGGCAGCAGGAAGCATCGCTCGTCCCTCCTCAGGATGACGATTCCGCTCGCCGTGAATGGCGTTGACAAGCAAGCTAAATCGCCCATTTTCTTTTGTCAACCAAATTGGTCATGATTACCGGTGTCCGACCGGCCCGGGTTCCCCTGGCGCCGGACGATCCAGGAGGTTCGATGACCACCGTTGAGCGCCCGTTCGACCCCGCCGGCCAGCTGGGGCATCCGCTCGATCACGCCCCGTGGGCCTCGCTCACCGGGGCCCACGCCTATCTGGCCGAGGGCACGCAGCACGCGCTGCGCTACCCGCCCGACGTCTCTCCGTTCGTGGCGGTCGAGCCCTCGCCGGGGCCACAGGCCTGGCGTGACCTGGCCGAGCTGGCCGGGCCCGGCGCCACGGTCGCCCTCTCAGGGGATGCCGACCTGTTCGCCTCGGTGCCGGCCGACTGGGAGTTCGAGATGCGCGGAGAGGGGGTGCAACTGGTTGCTACCCCGGCTCTGCAGACGGCGCCCGACTCGGAGGCGGTGCGACTAGGAGAGGCTGACGTGCCGGAGATGCTCGACCTCGTCGCGCGTACCCAGCCCGGTCCCTTCCTGCCGGGCACCTACCTGCTCGGTACCTACCTCGGAATCCGTCGCGGGGGTGCGCTGGTGGCGATGGCCGGCGAGCGACTGCACCCGCCGGGCTGGACCGAGATCAGCGCGGTGTGCACCGATCCAGCGTTCCGCCGGCAGGGGCTGGCCGGGCGATTGGTGAGTGCGGTCGCGCACGGTATCCGGGAACGTGGCGAAACCCCGCTGCTGCACGCGGCGGCCGGCAACGTCGGGGCGATCCGGCTCTACCAGGCAATGGGTTTCGAACTGCGGCGGCGTACGGAGTTCGCCGCTCTTCGGGTTCCCGGCCCGGCACCCGAGTGAGGGTTCCCGCTCCGAGGCCCACAAACGTCTTTAGCTTGTGGGTTGTTTGAGGACGATTGGCGCGGCGGCTCAGCGAGCCACGTACAGTCGCACGGAGTCGGGAGAGGGAGTGATCTCGGTCGCGGGGGGCAGGACGGGGGCACTGCCGGGCGCGGGCGGGCGCGGCTCGGCGCTGTCCCAGAGCAGTTGGTACGAACTGAGCGGGGGTACGTCCGGCAGGATCACGGTGGGCGGTTGCACTGCCCCCGCGATCACCATCAGCAGCGAGCCCGTGGTCTCTGCGGGGCTGATCGGTGCCGGGGGTTCGGCGAACAGCACCTGCAGCATCCGGCGCTGCCCGTCGCCCCAGTGCGCCATCGTCATCTCGGTGCCGTCCTCGGCGAACCAGGCCACGTCGCGCAGACCGCTCGGGCCGTGCTCGCCGGTGAAGAAGCGGGAGGGATGCACGGCGCCGAAGCGCTGCCGCAGCGAGATCAGGTGACGAGTGGTGGCGAGCAGGTCCTCCTGCCAGTTCTCCAGCTCCCAGTCCAGCCAGGAGACCGGGCCGTCCTGGGAGTAGGGGTTGTTGTTGCCGTTCTGGGTACGGCCGAACTCGTCGCCCGCCACCAGCATCGGCACGCCGGCCGAGAACAGCAGGGTGCCCAGGATGTTGCGGATGTTGCGGCGCCGGGCGGCCAGGATCACCGGGTCGTCGGTCGGGCCCTCGACGCCGTGGTTCCAGCTGCGGTTGTTGTCGGTGCCGTCGCGGTTGTCCTCGCCGTTGTCGTGGTTGTGCTTGACGTTGTAGGCGGTCAGGTCGGCCAGGGTCAGACCGTCGTGCGCGGTGACGAAGTTGACCGAGGCCAGCGGGCCGCGGGCGGCCGCGAAGGTGTCGGCCGAGCCGGCGATGCGGGTGCCGAGATCACGCAATCCGCCGGGCATCTCGCCCTTGGCCACCCGGGCGCCCGAGGTCAGCCAGAAGTCGCGCACGTCGTCGCGGTAGCGGTCGTTCCACTCGGCGAACGGGGGTGGGAACTGGCCGGTGCGCCAGCCGTCGGGACCCACGTCCCACGGCTCGGCGATCAGCTTGGCCCCGGCCAGCACCGGGTCGACCCGCATGGCCACCAGCATCGGGTGGTCGGCGTGGAACTCGTTGCGGCCCCGGGCGAGGGTGGGGGCCAGGTCGAAACGGAAGCCGTCCACGTCCATCTCCTGCACCCAGTAGCGCAGTGAGTCAAGCACCAGCTGCACCACCCGGGTCTGGGTGGCGTCGAGCGAGTTGCCACAGCCGGTGAAGTCGACGTCGCGGCCGTCACCGTCGAGCCGGTAGTAGGTGGCCGCGTCCAGCCCGCGCCAGGACAGCGTGGGGCCGGTGACGCCGGCCTCGCAGGTGTGGTTGTAGACGACGTCGAGCAGCACCTCGAGCCCGGCCTGGTGCAGGTCCTGCACCATCTGCCGGAACTCGGCGACCACCAGGGCCGGGTCGTCGGTGGCGGCGTACAGCGGGTTCGGGGCGAAGAAGCCCAGGGTGTTGTAGCCCCAGTAGTTGACCAGGCCGCGGGCTTCCAGGTGGGCCTCGGACTGGCTGGCGTGCACCGGCAGGAGTTCGAGGGCGGTGATGCCGAGCTTGTGCAGGTAGTCGATCGTGGCGGGGTGGGCGAGCCCGGCGTAGGTGCCGCGCAGGGCCTCGGGCACCCCTGGCAGGTTTTTCGTGAGGCCCCGCACGTGCGCCTCGTAGATCACCGTGCGCCCCCAGGGGATGCGCGGTTTGGTCGACGTGAGCTGCGTGGGTGCGGCGGTGACGAGGCCGTGCGCCGCGAAGGGGGCGGAGTCGCGATGGTCGGGGTTGCGATGGCTGCCGGTCAGGTCGGCGTTGACGTGGTGCCCGAAAAGCTCTGGACGCAGGCGCTTCGGGGGCACGATCGCCCGTGCGTACGGATCGAGCAGCAGCTTGGCGGGGTTGTGCCGGTGCCCGCGCCGCGGATCCCACTCGCCGTGCACCCGGAAGCCGTAGCGCTGCCCGGTGGGCACGTCCGGGACGAAGCCGTGCCAGATGCCGTAGGTGCAGTTCGGCAGATCGATCCGCCGTTCGCTCCAGCGGCCCTCGGTGTTGACGTCCGGATCCAGCAGGCACAACTGCACGCGATCGGCGTGCGAGGCCATCACGGCCACGTCGATGCCGCCCTCGCGCGGATGCACACCGAGGGGATAGGGAAGAGACCTGCCGGAAGCCACCGGACCAGTCTGCCGGAACGGCGTGTGAGCGCACGGCTACGGCGCCCGCCGGTCTGCTCAGCAGCGCCGTCGAGCGGTGTCGCCGTCGCACGTACGGGTGAAAGGACTAGGGTCTGGGACATGACCGATCCCACGTCGCTGCCCTCCTTCCCGCCCCCGCCGGACGAGCACCCGCTGCGTGGCAAGGTGCTGGACGCCATGATCGACGAGGGGCACCAGCCCCGGATCGACGAGGACGGTGACGTCGCCGTCTCGATCCAGGAGCAGATGCTGTTCGTGCGCTGCCTGGACACCCAGCCGCCGATGATGCGGGTGTTCGGCCAGTGGCTGCTGGACGACTCCCTGGCCGGTGACGAGATCACCCGGCTGCGCGCGGCGAACGCCGTCACCAGTGCGCTGAACCTGGTCAAGGTCACGGTGAACGCCGACCGGCTGGCGGTCGCGGTCGACCTGATCGTGGCCGACGGGATGGACCTGGGCCCGCTGCTCACCGCCACGCTCGAGGCGGTGCTGGGCTCGGTGCGCACCTGGCACCAGACCGTCCAGCAGCTCCTCGAGCCCGGCGACGGCGCCTGAGACCAGCGCCTTTCGATCGCTGCCGGGATCCGGGCGAGGCGTCCTGCGGTGCTGCCTCGCCCGGGCCGGGCGGATAGAGTCGGTGTTTTCCGGGCATTCCGGGTCGGCCGGCGGTGGGTGAGGGGGAGTGGCGACGTGACGGAGTTCGTGCGCCTGGAGGTCGAGGAGTCGATCGCGACCATCCGCCTGGACCGGCCGAAGATGAACGCGCTGAACGGGCAGATGCTCGAGGGCATCCGCGTGGCGGCGGAGGAGGCGTCCCGGCGGGCCGATGTGGCCGCAGTCGTGGTGTACGGCGGGGAGAAGGGTTTCGCCGCAGGTGCCGACATCAAAGAGATGCAGCAGATGACCTACGCCGAGGCCCTGGTGCACGCGGGGCGTCTGCAGCACGCCTTCGACCAGGTCGCGGCGATCCCGAAGCCCACGGTCGCCGCGGTCACCGGCTACGCGCTCGGGGGCGGCTGTGAACTCGCCCTGGCCTGCGACTTCCGGGTGGCGGCGGAGGACGTGCAGCTCGGTCAGCCCGAGGTGCTGCTGGGCCTGGTCCCGGGGGCGGGCGGAACTCAGCGCCTGCCCCGGCTGATCGGCCCCTCCCGGGCGAAGGACCTGATCTTCACCGGGCGTTTCGTGGACGCGGCCGAGGCCCTGGCCCTCGGGCTGGTGGACGAGGTGGTCCCGGCCGGGCAGGTGTACCAGGCCGCCCGCAGCCGGATGTCGAAGTACGTGGGCGCCGCGGGCCTTGCCCTGCGCGCCGCCAAAGAAGCCGTCGACCGGGGGCTGGAGACCGACCTGGCCACCGGTCAGAAGATCGAACAGGCGCTCTTCGCAGGCCTGTTCGCGACCGAGGACCGCACACTGGGCATCACCTCGTTCCTGGAGAACGGCCCGGGCAAGGCAGAATTCGAAGGACGTTGATGAGCAACGAGAAGGCGACCGGCAGCAGCTCCGACGGCGCGGGGGTGAACCGCCCCACCGGCTCGGAGGGTCCTGGTGCTGCCGGAACCCCTGGCGCCGGCAGCGCTGGTGGCACGGGTGGCACTGGTAGCAGGAACGGTGGATCGGCGGGCCGTCCGGGCAAGGCTCCGGTGCGTAAGGCGCAGGCCGGCCGGGGAGCTGCCCGGAAGGCGGCCGGTGAGGCCACCCCGCAGTCGTCGCCCCGCAAGCCCACGTCCAAGCGGGCGCCGGCCCGCAAGACCACCCCGCGTAAGTCGGCCAGTGCGTCGGTGACCCCGGCCGATGTTGCGGGTCTGAGCTCCTCGGCGGGGGCGGCTGCTGCTGGGAAGGTTCCGGATGCTGCTCCGGCGGGTGCTGCGGAACCTGCTCCGACCGGTGCTTCCAAGTCTGCTCCGACGGGTGCTTCTGAGTCTGCTCCTACGGGTGCTTCTGAGTCTGTCCCGCTCACGGCTTCCGGATCTGTTGCGGCAGAACCGGTGACCACACCCGCTGCGGCCGATGTCGCCGACCTGCTCGCCGAGACTCCTGCCGCTCCGGTCGCGCCTGCCCCTGAGGTGCCGGACCAGGTGCTGGCGCAGGTCGACGAGGTGCAGGCCCGGGAAGATGCGGCGACGAAAGAGGCTGCTGGCGAAGCTGATGCGGCGGGTGCAGGCCGACCGCAGGCCGGAAAGTTCGAGGCGGAAGAGCCCACAGCGCCGAATCCGACAGCGCCGAAGCCTGGTCGGCCCGTCGAGGTGAACGAGGTATCAGAAGAGTCCGCCTCTCCCACAACCGTTTCTGGGCCGGCCGACACGCCTTCTGCGGCCGGTGATGCTGAGCCGGCTCCCGCCGCCGAGGTGGTGGCGGAGGAGGAGCCGGCCAGCGACTCGGCGGCGCGCCCCAAGAGCGGCGCGGGCACTGAAGGAGCGGAAACGGCCGTCTCGGAGAGCGTGAGTGGTTCGGCTGCGCTGGGCGACAAGTCCACGGTGACTGGGTCGAGCGACGCCGGGAGTTCGGCCGGGACCAGCAACGCGGTCGGGTCGAGCGGCGCGGTGGGGGTCGGCGAGGCGCCCGCGACAAGCGGTGCGGCGAAGTCGGCCGGGGTTGCTGAGGTGACCGAAACGCCCGTGGTGACTGACACATCCACGGAGGCCACCGACGTCCCCAAAAAGAAGACACCCCCGGCGGTTTCCGCGGCGGCCACCCTCCCCGGAGCGAAAGGCTCGCAGGGGGCGGGGTACGCGAGGGACAGGTTCGCGATGATGGTGGGGGCGCGGGTGCTCCGTAAGGAGAAGCTGCCCTACGCCAACGCGCTGGAAATCGGTGCGGGGGCTACTTTCGGCTTCTCGTTGGGGCTTCTGCAGTCCGGTGTGGTGGGGCGGCTGTGGATCAGCGACCTCGCCACGTCGGCCCTGGTTGCTGCCCGGCGTCGTTCCGAGCAGTACGGGCTGCGGATCCAGGGGGACGAGCTGGCCGACCCGGAGCTGCTTCCCTTCCCCGACGGCAAGTTCGATCTGGTGGTGGCGCATGCGCTGCTACACCGGCGGATGGATCCGGCGAGCACGCTGACCGAGATGCTGCGGGTGCTGAAGCCCGGCGGGCGGTTCGTGATCACGGGGGAGTCGACTCGCGCGAAGGACTGGGCGTCGCCGGGGTTCGCCCGGGCGCAGGGGAGCGTCGGGCGTGTGGGCATGTCTCGGGCGGGGAAGGCGCGCACCCGGCTGCCGGAGCGGCTTCGTGCCCTGACCGGTGCGCCAGATGCCCCGGTGCCCGTACCTGACCAGCTGCAGGCGCTCGCCGCGGAGGCGGGGGCCCGCGAGGTGAAGGTGAAGCCCGAGGAGCTGCTGGCCACGGTTCTGCCCTACCCCGGCGCGGAGCCTGCTCCGGTGGTCGTGCGCTCCCGGCAGCGCCTGTCCATGGTCGACCGGAAGCTGTCGCAGGTGCTTCCTCCGTCGGCGTTCCCGACCGTGGGGATTACCGGCATTCGCTGACAAGCGGTACGTCCTGGGTCAAAGGCGCAGGGTGGCTCAACTGGGTGGGGTGGCCTGCCGACAGAACAGCCGTGAGCCAGCACCCTGCCGAGGAACCCAGGACGGACCAGCAGCCCGCCGAACTACCCAGGGAGCACGGACGCACCCTGGTGATGCCGGTGCGGCCAGGGGTGATCCCGCCCAGTGTGCTCCGGGCGGACGGCCCTCCGCCGGAGGTGTTGCGGCAGTGGAGTGATGCCTTGGCGGCGGCGGGGCTGTACGCGGAGGCGCTGGACGTCCACCCGACGCTGGAGCGGGTGGACATCGTGCGTCAGGCAGAACTGGCAGTGCTGGCCGGGATTCACCCGAAGGCGCTGGAACTGCTGCAGGAGCTGCGCGAGGCCAAGTCTGAGCGCACACGTCGGACGGTGACCCCCCTGAAGAAGGAGGGCAGCCCCTGGCTGGAACTGCTTTCCCGGGTAGCCGAACTCCTGGCCGGCACGGGCGATCTGGCTGCAGTGCAGGAGGCTGCCCAGAGGGCGCAGCCTTCCGCGGGGCTGGACTGGATCGTCGCGTTGGCCGCGGTGTCGGTGGGGGATCTCCTGACCGCCGCGCCGCTGGCCCGTTCCGCCCGGGAGGGTGGCTGCCGGGACCTGCGCATGCTGACCATTGCCGCGGCCGACGACGCGCGTCAGGGGAACTACCGCCAGGCCCTGGATCTCACGGGGCAGGCACAGCGGATCGCCCTGCCGGACGAGGATCCGGCCGCGCTCACCGTGCATGTGCTGCAACGCTGCGGATTCGCAGCGGCAGCGCGCTCGCTGGCGATGGCCGGAGTGGGGGAGGCCACGCTGGCCCCGGCTTACCGGGCCGACTGGAAGGCTGCAGCGGCCGGCGCTGGTGGGGGTGGCATCGCCATGCTCGGGCAGCGGGTCAAAGCGCACGCCCGGCGCTCGGACCGCCGGATGGAAAAGCGGGCCCGTGAGGCCGAGGCCATGGCGACCTACGACCTGACCTGCCGGTGCTACGGCTCGGGGGGCTGGATCGGCGAAGGGCGGCACTTCTACCTGCAGCACCACCTGCACGAGTTGCTGCCCGCGCCGGTGGCCGGCCTGAACGCTCGGCTGATGATCTGCCGGGCCACCAGCCTGACCTTCCTGGACCTCCTCGCCCGGGCGATCACGCTGCCGGTGCCCTCCAGCCCGCCGAGCACGGTCGTGGCCTCGGACGGGAACGAGGAACGGCCCACTCCGGGCATGGGCGTGAGCCTCGGACTGGCCCTTCCGGCCTGAATAAAGACATGTCCTTGTGAGTTAATTCACGGGCCGGTGGTCAAAGAGCCCGTCGGTCGTGAGTAGCGTGTGCACCCAGCGGCCCAGGAGTGGCTCCGCCGAACCCGGATGAGAAACTGGAACCCTGGTAAGCGGATGGTCAGTAAGCCACCTTCTGGCAGATTCCCCGCAAGCACGCGAAGACTCGAGAGGCGCTCATGAACATCGTGGTCTGTGTGAAGTACGTACCGGACGCCCAGGCCGACCGGACCTTCTCGCCGGACGACAACACGACCGACCGCACCGGCGTCGACGGTCTGCTCTCCGAGCTCGACGAGTACCCGGTGGAGGAGGCCCTGAAGCTGGCCGAGGCCACCGACGGCAAGGTGATCGCGCTCACCGTCGGTCCCGACGACGCCAGTGACGCCGTGCGCAAGGCCCTGCAGATGGGCGCGCACGAGGGCGTGCACGTGCTGGACGACGCGATCCACGGCTCCGACGCCCTGGCCACGTCCAAGATCCTCGCCGCGGCCCTCGGCAAGCTCGAGTTCGACCTGGTCCTGACCGGCCTGGCCTCCACCGACGGCTCGATGGGCGTGGTCCCGGCGATGCTCGCCGAGCGGCTCGGCCTGCCCCAGGTCACGCTGGCCAGCGAGCTCACCGTGGCCGACGGCAAGGCCACGATCCGCCGCGACAACGACGCGAACACCGAGATCGTCGAGGCCTCGCTGCCCGCCGTGGTCAGCGTCACCGACCAGATCAACGACCCGCGTTTCCCGTCGTTCAAGGGGATCATGGCGGCCAAGAAGAAGCCGGTGCAGACCTGGTCGCTGGCCGACCTGGGGCTGTCCGCCGACGAGGTGGGCCTGTCCGCGGCCTGGACGTCGGTCGCCGACGTCACCGCGCGCCCGCCCCGCACCGCCGGCCAGGTCGTCACCGACGAGGGCGACGGCGGCACCAAGCTCGTCGAGTTCCTCGCCGGCGCCAAGCTGGTCTGACCCCCCTCGCCGCAGAAAGGAAACCGCAGATGTCGCAGGTACTCGTGCTCGTCGACCACGTCGACGGCGCCGTCCGCAAGACCACCACCGAACTGCTCACCATCGCCGCCCGCCTGGGCGAGCCCGCCGCCGTCTTCATCGGCCAGGGGTACGACAACGCCGCCGCCACGCTCGCCGAGTACGGCGCGCAGACCGTCTACCAGGTCGAGGGCGAGGGCATCGAGGACTACCTGGTCGCGCCCAAGGCCGAGGCCCTGGCTGCCGTCGTGGCCCAGGTCGGCACCCCGGCCGCCGTGCTGCTGGCCAGCTCGGGCGAGAACAAGGAGATCGCCGGTCGGCTGGCCGTCAAGCTCGACTCCGGCCTGATCACCGACGCGGTCGACGTGCAGGCCGGTGAGGCCGGGCCGGTCACCACCCAGTCGGTGTTCGCGGCCGCCTTCGCGGTCACCGCCACCATCACCAAGGGTGTGCCGGTGATCACGGTCAAGCCGAACTCGGCCGAGCCGCAGACCGTCGCCGGGGTAACCCCCGCCGTGGTCAGCGTGCCCGTCACCGTCTCCGACGGGGCCAGGACCGCCCGGGTGGTCGAGCGCCGGACGAAGGAGAAGGGCGGCCGTCCCGAGCTCACCGAGGCCGCGATCGTGGTCTCCGGCGGGCGCGGCACCGACGGTGACTTCACCCCGGTCGAGAGCTTCGCCGACGCGCTCGGCGGGGCCGTCGGCGCCTCCCGGGCCGCGGTCGACGCGGGCTGGTACCCGCACAGCAGCCAGGTCGGCCAGACCGGTAAGCAGGTCTCGCCCACGCTCTACGTGGCCAGCGGGATCTCCGGCGCGATCCAGCACCGGGCCGGTATGCAGACCTCCAAGACGATCGTCGCGGTGAACAAGGACCCGGAGGCGCCGATCTTCGAGCTGGTCGACTTCGGCGTGGTCGGCGACCTGTTCAAGGTGCTGCCGCAGGCCACCGAAGAGGTGCTCAAGCGCAAGGGCTGAGACCCGGCGCACAGTGGCGGGGGTGGCTGCGGCCGCCCCCGCCTCAGGGTGTCCGCACCATGCCTACACTCGAACCCGTGACTTCCTACCTCGACCACGCGGCGACCACGCCGATGCTGCCCGAAGCGGTGGCCGCGATGGCCGAGGAGATGACCCACACCGGCAACGCCTCCTCCCTGCACTCCTCCGGCCGCCGCGCGCGTCGCGTGGTGGAGGAGGCGCGTGAGCAGCTCGGCGTCGCGCTCGGGGCCGGCCCCAGCGAGGTGGTCTTCACCGCCGGGGGCACCGAGTCCGACAATCTGGCGGTCAAGGGGCTGTACTGGGCCCGCCGGGCCGCCGACCCGCGGCGCCGCACCGTCGTGGCCTCCCCGATCGAGCACCACGCGGTGCTCGATCCGGTCGAGTGGCTGCACACCCACGAGCAGGCGGACGTGCGCTGGATGCCGGTCGACCGCGCCGGCCGCGTCGACCTGGACGGCCTGAAAGAGCTTTTGGACGATTGTCACGACTCGGTCGCGCTGGTCACCGTGATGTGGGCGAACAACGAGGTCGGCACGGTGCAGCCGATCGCCGAGATCGCGGAACTGGCCCACCGTCACGGCATTCCGGTGCACACCGACGCGATCCAGGCGGTGGGCCACCTGCCGGTCGACTTCACCGCCAGCGGGGTCGACTGCCTGAGCGTCAGCGGGCACAAGCTGGGCGGGCCGGTCTCCTCCGGCGCGCTGCTGGCCCGCCGGGGGCTGGACGTGGTGCCCGGTCTGCACGGCGGCGGGCAGGAGAGGGGCATTCGCTCCGGCACTCTCGACGTGGCTGCCCTGCGTGCCTTCGCCGTGGCCACCAGCCTGGCGGTGCAGGGACAGGAGGCCGAGGGGGAGCGGATCGCGGCGTTGCGCAACGATCTGGTCCGGGCCGTCTGGGAAGCCGTCCCGGATGCCGTCCTCAGTGGAGCCGTCCCGCGCGAACTGGCCGGTCTGGGACCGACGCTCGCACCCCCGTCCTCAGTTCCGGGTCTTTCGAGGCTGCCGGGCAACGCGCACTTCACGTTCCCCGGCTGCGAGGGCGACTCGCTGCTCTACCTGCTGGACGCCCGCGGGGTGGAATGTTCCACCGGTTCGGCCTGTCAGGCGGGAGTACCGCAGCCCAGTCACGTGTTGCTGGCCATGGGCGTACCCGAGACCACGGCCCGGGGCGCGCTCCGGTTCACCCTGGGGCACACCTCCACGGCGTCCGACGTCACCGCGCTGGCCCAGGCCATCGGCCCGGTGGTCGAGCGGGCCCGGGGCGCGGGGCTCAGTTCCGCGCCCGGAGTTTCCAAGCGTAAGCAGGCCGAAGAGGTAGGGCGATGAGAGTTCTGGCGGCGATGAGCGGTGGGGTCGACTCGGCCGTGGCCGCGGCCCGCGCGGTCGACGCCGGGCACGAGGTGGTCGGCGTGCACCTGGCGCTGGCCCGTAACCCCGAGACGCTGCGCGCCGGGGCCCGCGGCTGCTGCACCATCGAGGACTCGGGGGACGCCCGCCGGGTCGCCGACGTGCTCGGGATCCCGTTCTACATCTGGGATCTGGCCGAGCGGTTCCAGCAGGACGTGATCGAGGACTTCGTCGCCGAATACCGGGCCGGCCGAACGCCGAACCCGTGCGTGCGCTGCAACCAGAAGATCAAGTTCGCCGCGCTGCTCGACAAGGCCGTCGCCCTCGGGTTCGACGCGGTCAGCACCGGGCACTACGCCCAGCTCGTCGACGGCCCGGACGGGCGCGAGCTGCACCGCGCGGTCGACGCCGGCAAGGACCAGTCGTACGTGCTCGCCGTGCTGGAGCCCGATCAGCTGGCCCGCTCGATGTTCCCGCTGGGCGACACCCTGAAGGAAGACGTGCGCCGCGAGGCGGCCGAGCGTGGGCTGCGGGTGGCCAAGAAGCCCGACAGCCACGACATCTGCTTCATCTCCGACGGCGACACCCAGGGGTTCCTGGCCAAGCACCTCGGTGAGCAGCCGGGCCGGATCGTGGACAGCAACGGCGAAACGCTCGGCGAGCACTCCGGCGCCTACGGTTTCACCGTCGGCCAGCGCAAGGGCCTGGCCCTCGGGCGGCCCGCGGCCGACGGCCGGCCGCGTTACGTGCTCTCGATCGAGCCGGTGTCCAACACCGTGGTCGTGGGGTCGGTCGAAGAGCTGAAGGTCAGCACGATCACCGGCGCCGAGGCCACCTGGTGCGCCCCAGTGCCCGAGCCCGGGGCCGAGCTGATCGTGCAGGTGCGGGCTCACGGCCGGGCCGTGCCCGCCCGTCTGGTGAAGGCCGGAGGGCCGGAGGCCGGGCCGGTGCAGACGCTGCCCGCAACCGTCGACGTGGAGCTCATCGAGCCGATCGCGGGGGTGGCCACCGGGCAGACGCTGGTGCTGTACCGGGGCACTCAGGTGATCGGATCGTCCACCATCAGCGCCACCAGCTGAACCGACTGCTCCGAACCTTGACCCGGGTGCGCCGCTCGCGGGACGTGCTGCTGGCCGTGGTCCTGACCGTGGCCTCGCTGGTGCCCGGCAACGGCACGTTCGGGGTGGCGCTGGGCAACCAGGACCTGCGTGACCAGGACGCCGACCCGCTCTCGTTCTTCCTGATCCTGGCCCAGTGCCTGCCGCTCGCGCTGCGGCACCGCCGGCCCGGCCTGTGCCTGGCCCTGGTCGGTCCGGCGGTCGGCATCTACCAGTTGCTCGGCTATCAGCCCACGTCGGCCGGGCTCAGTCTGTACGTGGCGCTCTACAGTGCCGGTGCCCACCTGGCCCGACGCCGGGCCCTGGTGGCGGCTGCGGCCGTCGCGGGCTACGTGGTCGTCGCCGTGGCCATGCAGCACACCCCCTACGCCGAGCGCCCGGTCGACTCGCTCACCTTCTTCGTGGCCCTGTCACTGTTCTGGGTGGTCGGCGAGGGCCTGCGGGCGCGCGCCCGGGCCGAGGCCGAGCGCCGCGTCGCGCTGGAGAGAGAAGCGGTGGCGGCCGAACGGGCCCGGATCGCCCGCGAACTGCACGACGTGGTGACCCATCACGTCACGGCCATGGTGGTGCAGTCCGAGGCCCTGCCCTTCCTCCTGCCCGACCGGCCTGACGGCGTGCGCGACGGCCTGGCCACGATCAGCCGCACCGGCCGCTCGGCGATGACCGACCTGCGTGAACTGCTCGACGTCCTGCACGATCCGGGCACACCGCCGGGAGAGGAGGCCGACCGCACCCCGGCCCACGAACCCCTGGAAACCCTGATCGAGCGAGCCCGTTCCGCCGGCCAGACCATCGAGTTCACCCACCAGGGCGACACCGACCCCTTGCCGACCGGCCTGACCCTCGCCCTGCACCGCGTAGTTCAGGAAGCTCTGACCAACGCGCTGAAACACGCCCCCGGCTGCCCGATTTCCGTCACCCTCGCCCAGACCTCCGACGCCGTGCAGGTCGACATCGTCACTGCTGCTTCTTCGGCCAAGGCCGCCCCACGCCGTCCCTGGGCCCGATCCGGCAGGGGTATCAACGGGATGCGTGACCGGGTGACGGCCTTCGGGGGTGAGCTGACGGCTGGACCGGAACCGGACGGAAGCTTCGTGGTCCGAGCCCGGTTGCCACGCAAGCTGACTGTCTGAGCCTCCAACACCCGCCCTGACTCACTCAGCCGGTGGCTGCATGAGCCAGAACCGGCTGCCCTGGGTGTCGCGGATCGAGGCCATCCGGCCGAAGGGGCTCTCGAAGTCGCGCTGGGTGATCTGCCCGCCCGTGGACTCGACGAAGTCCAGCGCCGCGGTGATGTCGCGGATCTGAAAGTAGTTGAGCCAGTAGGGGGCGGATTCGGTGTCGCCCATCATCGGGCCCATGCCGCCCAGCGGCCATTCCTCGTCTGGGTGCGAGAAGGTCTGGTAGCTGTCGTCCGGTTCCATCTCCGGGGGGAGCGCTTCGTTGCGGAAGCCGAAAAGCTTGACGTAGAACTCCCGGGCTACGGTCGGATCCGGTGTGCGTAGGTCGTCCCAGACGAACGAGCCCGAGTCCTGGACGTGGGCCGCGCCGATCGAGTCCCCGGCCTGCCAGAGGCCGAAGGGGGCGCCGGTCGGGTCGCAGACCACGGCCCGGTGCCCGCGCGTGCCCGAGGCTCGGGGCGGCAGGAGAACCTGTCCATCGTTCGCCTGCACGGCCTCGACGGTGGCGTTCAGGTTGTCGGTGGCGAAGTAGGTCAGCCAGCCGGTCGGCCGTCCGGTCTCCTCGCTGGGGCTGCGCAGGATGTCCTCGTGGATCTCGGTGATCCCGGCCGCCTCCACCCCGTCCACCGTGGCCAGCACGAGCGAGTGGTCGGACGGGGAACGCTCGAACGACCACCCCAGCAGCGGTCCGTAGAAGGCCTTCGCCTCCTCCACGTCCTCCACCGTGAGCTCGGTCCAGCACGGTGTGCCCGCGCGCCAGCGTTCGGTACGAATTCCCACGTGCGCCTCCAGAATGCCTGGCGCCACTGCGGACGCCCCCGTGAAGCCCGCCGCGTTCCTGCCGGCGTCCGGCCGAAGCATGCGGATAGTAATCGCTGGCTCACGGTACTGCGGACCTCCGTAAGGCTCCAGGCTCGCGGGGGAGCCTGTCGTACGGTGGGAGCCGGATCGGAGGTATGCCATGGATGATCAGGACACCGACGATGAGCGTGTACGAGCCCGTCGGCGGGCCAAACGCTCCGGGGTGAGCCAGGTGGGGGAGACGCCGGCCTCCGAAGGACGCACGGTGTATCCGCGTGGCGCTGACCCCGGGCGTCAGGCCTTCGTGGAGCAACGCGAGCGGCGCCGGTTCGCCGAACGGCTGAGCGACACCGAGTTGGCTTCCCAATTGCCGGACGGCCGGGCGGAGCATCTGGTGAGGCGATTCCCTCCGCTCCAGGCTGCCGCCGGGTTGCAGCTGTACGCCGGGGATGGCCGGCAGGCGCTTCTGAGTGCGCTCTATCAAGCAGTCATGCAGCGCGCACCGGAACTCGTGCCTACCCCGCAAGATCTGGCGGAGGCGGCTGAGCTGGGCGAGGAGTCGGTGATCGATCTGCTGCTGGCCGAGGTCGACCGCGACATCAGGCTGCTGCTCGATGAACCGCCGGAACGACTTTGGGCCTTACTGGGGCTGGGGCTGGAAGGGGCGCCAGTAGCGGGGGTAAGGCAGATTCTCGACGCTTTGCTCACGATTGCCGACGACGGCCACGCACCCGGCACACGGGTCCGGATGCTCACTGGGCCAGTGGCCGGGCGCATTGCCACGGTCGTCAGCGTGGTGTGGGGTTCGTCCGGCCCACCGGTCGCCTATCGAACCAAGGACGAGGTGGCCGGCGGGGAGTTCGGTGCGGCTACGGGGGACCTGGCTGTGTTAGCCGGGCAGGAGTGCCTCGGGCGCTAAGAGCATCTCCAACAACGGACGGGTGCCGCGCCTCCGGGGGCAGCGGCGGCTCGGGTGCCGGTGGAGCTCGGTGACGCTGTGCACGGGCGCACCGTAGGCTCGGGGCGTGTCGTCGTCCTCTTTCCTGCATCTGCCCGGTGACCTCCCTCTTGACGGGCCCGCCGCGCCGGAGAACGAGCTGAAGATCGGGCCGGCCGCGGCCACCGGCATCGGCTCCTGGCCCGGCACCGACGTCGTCGACACCATGCGCACCACCTTCGGCGAGCTCGGCGAACCGCCTGCGGTGCCCTACCTGCCGGAGCTGCCCGCCCGCGGGCCCGGGGCGGACATGATCGGCCGTGGGGCCGGGCTTCTCGTCGACCTGCCCGTCGACCTGCAGCCCTCCGGCTGGCGCCTGGTCGACCACCCCGGCCGCGACCACAACCGCATCCGGGCCTGGCTGCGTCAGGACCTGGACGTGCTCGCCGAGATCGCCGAGGGCTACCAGGGGCCGCTCAAGCTGCAGGTCACCGGCCCGTGGACGCTGGCCGCGAGCCTCTGGCTGGCTCGTCTGGAGCGGGTGGTGGTCGATCCCGGCGCCTGCCGCGACCTGGTCGCCTCCCTGGCCGAGGGGGTCCGCCAGCACCTCGAGGAGGTGGCCCGGCTGGTGCCCGGCGCCCAGCTGATCCTGCAGGTCGACGAGCCGGGCGTGCAGGCGGTGCTGGCCGGCGCCCTGCCCACCGCCAGCGGCTTCGGCCGGCTGCGGGCGATCGATGAGCCGATCGTCGTGGAAGGTCTGCAGACCGTGTTGGAAGCCGCGCGTTCCGCAGGGGCGGTGCGCACCGTCGTCCACAGTTGTGCCTCCAAGCCACCGGTCGACGTGCTCCTGCGCACCGGTGCCGATGCGCTCTCCCTGGACATCTCGCAGCTCGGAACGCAGCGCTGGGAGCAGATGGCCGAGGCCACCGAGAACGGCACCGCCCTGTGGGCCGGGGCCGTTCCGACCGCTGCCGACACCCGTCCCCAGGCGGTTGCCGACGCGATCTGGACGCCCTGGCGCAAGCTCGGCCTGGCTCCGAAGAGCGCAGCCGACGTGGTCGTCACCCCGACCTGTGGCCTCGCCGGGTCTTCGCCGGCGCAGGCCCGTGCTGCCCTGAAGATCGCCCGCGAGGCGGCGCGGATCCTGGCCGACCGGGCCTACGACGCATGAGGGGCAGGAACGGACATGAGTGAACCGGTCCGGTGGCAGGGCGAGGCCGATCGGCTGGCCGCGGCGGCCAATGCCGACGGCACCCCGACCCGTTGGTTCGAGGAGCTCTACCGGGCCGCCGCCGACGGCGAGGTGACCAGACCCTGGCCCCGTGAGGAGCCGCATCCGGCGCTGACCGGGTGGTTCGGGGAACATTCGGTGGACGGGTCGGCCCAGGCGGTCGTGGTCGGCTGCGGGATGGGGGCGGACGCCGAGTACCTGGCCGCGCTGGGCCTGGCCACCACGGGTTTCGACATCTCGGAGACGGCGCTGCGGCTGTGCCGGGAGCGCTACCCCGCCTCCGCCGTGACCTACCGTCAGGCCGATCTGCTGCAGCTCGCACCCGATCTGGTCGGCGCGTTCGACCTGGTGGTGGAGATCTACACCGTGCAGGCCATGTCCCGGTCGGTGCGTGAGCGCGCGGTCTCGGGGGTCTCGTCGCTGGTGGCGCCGGGCGGCACGTTGCTGGTGATCACGTTCGTGCTCGGTCACGGCGCTGACCCGGAAGAGGGACCGCCGTGGCCCCTCACCGAGGCTGAGCTGCGCTCGTTCGCGGGCGGGGATCTGCGGTTGTCGAACCTGACCGGGCACGGGCCGGAGCAGCTGGCCGAGTTCCACCGGCCGGCCTGAGCGCTCGCCGCGGCTCCTTCGTCGCGAAGAATGTCGGTGGGGCGCGGTTCAATGGGCTCGTGGCTGAAGCAGAGATGAGCGCGGCGGAGGGCCTGCCCGAGGGCGGCGTGGTCGAGGGCCAGGCCCCGGTGCCGGAAGAGGCGCGTCACCGCTGGGCCGATCTGGCCGAGCAGATCCGGGGTCACCGTTTCGCCTACTACGTGCGCGATGCGCCGACCGTCTCCGACGGCGAGTTCGACGCTCTGCTGAAGCGGCTCGAGGGGCTGGAGGCCGAGCATCCCGGCCTGCGCACGCCCGACTCGCCCACCCAGCAGGTGGGTGGCACCTGGTCCACCGACTTCGAGCCGGTCGACCACCTCGAGCGCATGCTCAGCCTCGACAACGCCTTCAGCTTCGACGAGCTGCGCGAATGGGCCGCCCGGGTCGAGCGCGACGCCGGCCCGGTCAAGTACCTGTGCGAGCTGAAGATCGACGGGCTGGCCGTGAACCTGCTCTACGAAGAGGGCCGGCTGGTGCGCGGGGCCACCCGCGGCGACGGCCGCACCGGAGAAGACGTCACCCTCAACGTGCGCACCATCCAGGGCGTCCCGCACGTGCTCACCGAGGTCGAGGGGGTGCCCTTCCCGCAGCGGGTCGAGGTGCGCGGTGAGGTGTTCTTCCCGATCGAGGCGTTCGCCGACCTGAACACCCGGCTGGTCGAGTCGGGCAAGGCGCCGTTCGCCAATCCGCGCAATGCCGCGGCCGGTTCGCTGCGCATGAAGGATCCGCGGGTCACCGCCACCCGTCCGCTGCACATGCTGGTGCACGGGCTGGGCGCCCGCACCGGGTTCGACATCACCTCGCAGTCGGGCAGTTACGAGCTGCTGAAGGCCTGGGGCCTGCCCACCTCGGGCACCTACCGGGTGGTGGGCAGCATCGACGAGGTGGTGCAGTTCGTCGAGCACTTCGGCGAGCACCGGCACGACCAGCTGCACGAGATCGACGGGGTGGTGGTGAAGGTCGACGAGGTGGCGCAGCAGCGCCGGCTCGGGGCCACCAGCCGGGCGCCGCGCTGGGCCATCGCCTTCAAGTACCCGCCGGAAGAGGTGAACACCAAGCTCCTCGACATCCGGGTCAACGTCGGGCGCACCGGCCGGGTCACCCCCTACGGCGTGATGGAACCGGTGCTGGTGGCCGGTTCCACCGTCGGGATGGCCACCCTGCACAACGCTTTCGAGGTGAAGCGCAAGGGTGTGCTCATCGGCGACACGGTGGTGCTGCGCAAGGCCGGCGACGTGATCCCCGAGATCGTCGGGCCGGTGGCGGAGGCGCGGGACGGCAGCGAGCGCGAGTTCGAGATGCCCACCCACTGCCCCGAGTGCGGCACCGAGCTGCGCTACGAGAAGGAGGGCGAGAAGGACATCCGCTGTCCCAACGCCCGCACCTGCCCGGCCCAGCTGCGCGAGCGGCTCTTCCACGTGGCCGGCCGCGGCGCCTTCGACATCGAGGCCCTGGGCTGGGAGGGCGCCATCGGCCTGCTCCAGGCCGGGGCGGTGAAGGACGAGGGCGACCTGTTCGACCTCACCCCCGAGGTCGTGCGCACGGTGCCGATCTACACCCGCAAGGACGGCGAGCTCTCGGCCAACGGCCAGAAGCTGCTCGACAACCTGAGCAAGGCCAGGAACCAGCCGCTGTGGCGGGTTCTCGTGGCCCTGTCCATCCGCCACGTCGGGCCCACCGCGGCCCGCGCCCTGGCCCAGTCGCTCGGCTCGATGGAGAAGATCCGCGACGCCACCCAGGAAGAACTGGCCGCCGTCGACGGCTGCGGCCCGGTCATCGCGGTCGCCGTCAAGGAGTGGTTCGACGTCGACTGGCACGCCGAGGTGGTGCGCCGCTGGGCCGAGGCCGGGGTACGCATGGCCGACGAGGTCGACGAGTCGGTGCCCCGCACCCTCGAGGGCGTCACCGTGGTCGTCACCGGCTCGCTCGAAGGCTTCAGCCGCGACGAGGCCAAGGAGGCCATCCTGACCCGCGGCGGCAAGGCCTCGGGCAGCGTCTCGAAGAAGACCAGCTTCGTGGTCGCCGGCGAGGCCGCGGGCAGCAAGTACGACAAGGCCATCCAGCTCGGCGTCCCCGTCCTCGACGAGGCCGGCTTCCGCCTCCTCCTCGACCAGGGCCCCGGCGCGGTGACCCCCGCAGCCGACGAGGAGGCCGCTGCAGAGGAGAAATAGCTGAAGCTCTGCAACGGGTCAGGGGAGAAGCACGTCCCTTGCCCGTGAGCATGTCGCCGCAGGTGGGTAGCCCGTCCGAAGCGCAGGTCCCGTGGCTCGTCCGGGTCGTTGCGGTGGTGTTCGTCCTGCCCTTCCGCCTGGCCTGGGAACTGCTGAAGGTGCTGGGGCGGGCGGTCGTGGCCTACGTGTTCCGTCCGCTGGGGTGGCTCCTGCACCGGCTGGTCGTGGTTCCGCTGGAGTACCTCTGGCGCAACCTCGTGGCCCGGCCCTTCGGCTACCTCTGGCGGCACCTGCTCCGGCCGGCCCTTGAGTTCCTCGGGTACTACCTGGTCGTGGTGCCCCTGCGCTTCGCCTGGCACCGCGTGCTCCGCCCGCTGTGGCACTACCTGGTCGAGATCCCGCTCGTCTTCCTCTGGCGGCGTTGCCTGGTGCCGCTGGCCGAGCTGCTCTGGCGTCCGGTGCTCTGGGTGCTGACCCAGCTCTACCGCTACCTGCTGCGCCCGGGCTGGCTGGGCGCCGGATGGCTGCTGCACCAGGTCTACCGCTTCACGCTGCGGCCGATCGGCCTGGCCCTGGGCTGGGTCTGGCGGCACGCGGTGGTCCCGGTCGGGCGCGCTGTGCAGGGCTGCTGGCGCTGGCTGCGGCAGGCGGTGCTCACCCCTGCCGCTGATCTGGTGCGGGCCATGTTCCGCGGCTGAACGAGGTGTACACCGGGTACCACGTGTACACCTCGTCGCCGGGCTGAGCGCCGGCCGCCATCGGGGATGCGGGGCCAAAGCGTCATCAGTGCGCCCAAAGGTCTTCTGCCGGTCCGCCGATCATGATGGGATTCGGCGATGGACGCTGACGTCATCGTGGTCGGGGCCGGTCTGTCCGGGCTGGTCGCCACCGCCGAGCTCGCGGATGCCGGAAAACGGGTGCTCCTGCTGGACCAGGAGGGTGAGCAGAACCTCGGTGGGCAGGCGTTCTGGTCGTTCGGCGGGCTGTTCCTGGTCGACTCGCCCGAGCAGCGCCGGATGCGGATCCGCGACTCGCACGAGCTGGCCTGGCAGGACTGGCAGGACACGGCCGGTTTCGACCGCGACGAGGACCTCTGGCCGCGGCGCTGGGCCGAGGCCTACGTCGACTTCGCCGCGGGCGAGAAGCGGTCCTGGCTCTCCGGGCTCGGGCTGAAGTGGTTCCCGCTGGTCGGCTGGGCCGAGCGGGGCGAGGGGCGGGTCGGCGGGATCGGGAACACCGTGCCCCGCTTCCACATCACCTGGGGCACCGGGCCCGGGGTGGTCGAGCCGTTCGAGCGCCGGGTCCGCGAAGCGGTGGCCAAGGGCCTGGTCACGCTGGCCTTCGGGCACCGGGTGGATGCCCTCGTCACCGAGGGCGCAGCCGTCACCGGGGTGCGGGGCTCGCTGCTGTCGCCCGATCAGCGCCCGCGCGGGGTGGGCGGTAACCGCCGCGAGGTAGGCGAGTTCAGCTACACGGCGCAGGCCGTGATCGTCACGTCCGGCGGTATCGGCGGCAACCACGAGCTGGTCCGCGCGGCCTGGCCGCAGAGCCTCGGCACCGCGCCCGAGCACCTGGTCACCGGGGTCCCGGCCTACGTCGACGGCCGCATGCTGCAGATCACCCAGAAGGCCGGCGGCACGGTGATCAACCCCGACCGGATGTGGCACTACACCGAGGGCCTGCACAACTGGGACGCGATCTGGCCCGACCACGGCATCCGCATCCTGCCCGGGCCGTCCTCGCTCTGGGTGGACGCCCGGGGCCGGCGGCTGCCCGCCCGTCTCTACCCCGGCGCCGACACCCTGGGCACGCTCCAGTACCTGCGCACCACCGGCCACGACCACAGCTGGTTCGTCCTCTCGCACAAGATCGTCGAGAAGGAGTTCACCCTCAGCGGGTCCGAGCAGAACCCCGACCTGACCGAGAAGTCGCTGCCGAAGCTGCTCGGCCGGGTCAAGCCCGGCCCGGCCCGGCCGGTGCGTGCCTTCCTCGACAACGGGGTCGACTTCGTCACCGGTGACGACCTGCCCGCGCTGGTCCAGGCGATGAACGCGACCACCGCCGAACCTCTGCTCGACCTGGCCACGCTCGAGGCGTCGGTGCTGGAACGGGACCGGCAGATCGTCGACCCCTCCTCGGTGGACGAGCAGATCCTGGCCATCCGTGACCTGCGCAGCTACCGGGGTTACCGCCTGCTGCGCACCGCCGGGGAGCAGCGCCTGCTCGACCCCCGCTCAGGCCCGCTGATCGCCGTGCGGCTGAACGTGCTCACCCGCAAGACCCTGGGCGGGCTGCAGACCGACCTGGACTCCCGGGTGCTCGGGGCGGACGGGGAACCGGTGCCCGGGCTCTACGCCGCGGGGGAGGTCGCCGGGTTCGGCGGGGGAGGGGTGCACGGCTACCGGGCGCTCGAGGGCACCTTCCTGGGCGGTTGCCTGTTCAGCGGGAGGACGGCCGGCCGGGCGGCAGCCCAGGCGGTGTGAGCCTGCTGACCTTGGTACCTGCTGTGTAACCAGGGCGTTCCCTGGGTGAGGCAGGATGTGGCGCATGGCCGTCAGTCTGCGTCCAGGGCCTCCCCTGCGTTTCGTCACCCCGTCGATGACCCCCTCGCTCCGTCGCTTCATCCACAACGAGGCCAGCAGCGCCGCCGTGCTGCTGGCGGCCAGTGTGGTGGCGCTGATCTGGGTGAACTCCCCCTGGGGAGAGAGCTACCACCACCTGTGGGAGCTCCCGGTGCGGATCGCCTTCGGCGACGCCGTGTTCGAGATGGACCTGCACCACTTCGTCAACGACGCCGCGATGGCCGTGTTCTTCATGGTGATCGGGCTGGAGGTGGCCCGCGAGACCACCGCCGGGGAGCTCAGCGACCGGCGGATCATGAGCGTCCCGGCGATCGGGGCGATCGGTGGTCTGGGCATCCCGATCGCGATCTACCTGATCATCAACGCGCTGTTCGGCGACGGCGGCGAGGCGATGAACGGCTGGGGCATCGTGATGTCCACCGACACCGCGTTCGTGCTCGGCGTGCTGGCCCTGTTCGGCCCGCACTGCCCCGACCGGCTGCGGATGTTCCTGCTGGCCCTGGCCGTGGTGGACGACATCGGCGCGATCGCGGTGATGGCGATCTTCTACTCCGACGACATCCAGATCGTGCCGCTGTTCGTGATGGCCGGCATCGTGGTGCTGTTCGGCGTGCTGCGCTGGGTCGGCTACTGGAAGCTCACGCCCTACGTGATCCTGACCCTCGCCCTGTGGTTCGCCGCCTATGCCTGCGGGGTGCACCCCACGCTGGCCGGGGTCGTGGCCGGTCTGCTGATCCCCGCCTCCACCCCGGAGAACCGCAGCCGCGAGCTGGTGATCTTCGGCCGGGCGCTGATCGAGAACCCCTCGGCCGACGGCGTGCGGCTGGCGAACCTGGCCGCCAACAGCACGGTCTCGGCGAACGAGCGGCTGCAGACCTGGCTGCACCCGTGGTCGGCGTTCGCCGTCATCCCCGCCTTCGGCCTGGCCAACGCCGGGGTCGAGCTCAGCTCGGAGACCCTCGAGACCGCGCTGACCTCACCGGTCACGATCGGCGTGATGGTGTCGCTCATCCTCGGCAACGGCCTCGGCATCACCATGTTCGCGGTCGGTGCGCTGCGCTCGGGGGTGGGCATGCTGCCGGGCGGGGTGCGTTACGGCCACCTGGTCGGTGCCGCCCTGCTGGCCGGGATCGGGTTCACCATCTCGCTGTTCATCACCGACCTGGCCTTCGACGACGAGTCGCTGCAGGACCAGGCCAAGATCGGGATCCTGGCCGGCTCGATGCTGGCGGCGGTGATCGGGGTCTGGGTGCTGCGGGTGATGGGCGAGCGGATGCCGCTCTGCTCACCCTCCGGTGACACGGCGCCGCCGGAGCTACCCCCGCTGCCCTGGACGGCGCCGGCCTACCCCCGCACGTTCGGGCGGTAGAAAGCACCGCACCCGACCCGACCACAACCCAATGGTGGACGTCCGACAGCAGTCGCGTCGGACGTCCACCATTGGGTTTTCAGCTGAGTCCGAAGAACCGGCGACGAGGCTGGGCCGCGGGACTGCCGTTGGTGGCCCGGCGGATCGATGGGACATCGACCACACCGGAGTACGGCGTTCCGTTGATGAACAGCGTGGGGGTGCCGGAGACACCGCTGGCCACGCCCGCCGCGTAGTCGGCCTGCACCAGGGGCGCGAACTCCTGCGCCTTCTCGCCGGCCGCCCGTTCCGGATCCGCGCCGACGTACTCCGCGTACAGGCGTAGGTCGCGGTCGGTCAGCCGGGTCTGGTTCTTGAACAGCTTGTGGTGCATCTTCCAGAACACCTCCGACCCGGCGCTGGCCTCGGCCGACTCGGCGGCCAGGGCGGCGGTCAGGGCGAAGGGGTGCATCTCGAAGAGCGGGAAGTTCTGGAAGACCAGGCGCACCCGGCCCTCGGAGGAGTCGACGACCTCGTGCAGCACCGGAGCGGCCCCGGCGCAGTAGGGGCACTCGTAGTCACCGAACTCGACGATGCAGATCTCGGCCTCGGGGTTGCCGAACACGTGCCGGGCGGCGGCCAGGACGGTGTCCCCGTCGGGCAGGCCGGGGTCGGCGTCGGCCGGGTCGACCTCCCGTACGGCGACCGCGTTGAACGGGGGCAGGGCGGGCGTGCCCTCGTCGGTGTTCGTGGGCTCGACGTCCTGGGACAAGGGTGGGACCTCCGGATCGGGCGGTTCAGGTTACGGACATGAAACGGCTGGGGCCGCTCAGGGGCAGGTCCGGGAGTCATGCGCGTGGGGCGGGTGATCGTGACCGTAGACTGCCATCGCATTTAGCAGAGCAAGCACCACCACCGAACGCAAGGGAGCCCCTCCTCATGCCCGCGATCTCTCGCGATGAGGTGGCCCACCTCGCCGGACTCGCCCGGATCGAGATGAACGACGAGGAGCTGGACCGGATGGCCGGCCAGCTCGACGTGATTCTCGGCGCCGTGGCCCAGGTCCGCGAGGTGGCCGGGGACGACGTGCCCGCCACGTCGCACCCGATGCCACTCGTCAACGTGACCCGCCCGGACGAGCCGCGCCCCGGCCTGTCCGCGGAGCAGGCACTCGCGGGAGCCCCGGCCCAGCAGGAGCAGCGTTTCCGCGTTCCCCGCATCCTTGAGGAGGACTGATGAGCGAGCTGATCCGCCGCACCGCGGCCGAGCTCTCGGGCCTGCTCTCGTCCGGCGAGGTCTCCGCCGTCGAGGTCACCCAGGCCCACCTGGACCGGATCGCCGCCGTCGACGGGGACGTGCACGCGTTCCTGCACGTGGCCGGTGAGCAGGCGCTGGCCGACGCGGCCGCCGTCGACGCCGCCCGGGCCGCCGGCGAGCAGCTCGGCGCCCTGGCCGGGGTGCCGATCGCGGTCAAGGACGTGATGGCCACGAAGGGCCTGCCCACCACGGCCGGCTCGAAGATGCTCGAGGGCTGGGTCCCGCCCTACGACGCCACGGTGGTCCGCCGGCTCCGCGAGGCCCGGCTGGTCACCCTGGGCAAGACCAACATGGACGAGTTCGCGATGGGCTCCTCCACCGAGCACTCGGCCTACGGCCCGACCCGCAACCCGTGGGACCTGGACCGCATCCCGGGTGGTTCCGGCGGTGGCTCCTCGGCCGCGCTGGCCGCCTTCGAGGCGCCCCTGGCCACCGGCACCGACACCGGTGGCTCGATCCGCCAGCCGGCCAGTGTCACCGGCACGGTCGGCGTGAAGCCGACCTACGGCGCGGTCTCCCGCTACGGCCTGATCGCCCTGGCCAGCAGCCTCGACCAGGCCGGCCCGTGCGCCCGCACGGTGCTCGACACGGCCCTGCTGCACGAGGTGATGGCCGGGCACGACCCGCTCGACTCGACCAGCCTGACCGGGCCCTACCCGGACGTCGTGGCGGCTGCTCGCGAGGGCGCGCAGAACGGCATCGCCGGGATGAAGATCGGCGTGATCCGCGAGCTGCACGGCGGTGAGGGCGGCTACCAGGCCGGCGTGATGGCCCGCTTCGACGAGTCGCTGGCCCTGCTGACCAAGGCCGGCGCCGAGATCGTGGAGGTGTCCTGCCCGAGCTTCACCGCCGCGCTGGCCGCCTACTACCTGATCCTGCCGAGCGAGGCCAGCAGCAACCTGGCCAAGTTCGACGCCATGCGGTACGGCCTGCGGGTCGCCCCCGCCGGCGTGGACGCGCCCAGCGCCGAGCAGGTGATGGCCGCCACCCGCGCCGCCGGCTTCGGCGACGAGGTCAAGCGCCGGATCATCCTGGGCACCTACGCCCTCTCGTCCGGCTACTACGACGCCTACTACGGCTCGGCCCAGAAGGTGCGCACGCTGATCCAGCGCGACTTCGCCGCTGCCTTCGGCCAGGCCGACGTGCTGGTCAGCCCGACCAGCCCGACCACCGCGTTCAAGCTGGGCGCCAAGCTCGACGACCCGCTGTCGATGTACCTGCAGGACGTGGCCACCATCCCGGCCAACCTGGCCGGGGTCCCCGGCATGTCGCTGCCCTCCGGCCTGGCCGACGAGGACGGGCTGCCGGCCGGTATCCAGCTGCTGGCCCCGGCCCAGGCCGACGACCGGCTCTACCGGGTCGGCGCCGCGCTGGAAGCCCTGCTGGTGGAGAGCTGGGGCGGCCCGATCCTCGCCAAGAAGGAGGCGACGAAGTGACCTCGCTCAGCCAGTTCGCCGAGGTGCTCGACTACGACGAGGCCCTCGAGAGGTTCGACCCGGTGCTCGGCCTCGAGGTGCACGTCGAGCTGAACACCGCCACCAAGATGTTCTGCGGCTGCCGCACCGAGTTCGGCGCCGAGCCGAACACCCAGGTGTGCCCGGTCTGCCTGGGCCTGCCCGGCGCGCTGCCGGTGCTGAACCAGACCGGCCTGGAGTCGGCGATCCGGATCGGCCTGGCGCTGAACTGCTCGATCGCCGAGTGGTGCCGGTTCGCCCGGAAGAACTACTTCTACCCGGACATGCCGAAGAACTTCCAGACCTCGCAGTACGACGAGCCGATCGCCTTCAACGGCTACCTGGACGTCGAGCTGGAGGACGGCGAGACCTTCCGGGTCGAGATCGAGCGCGCCCACATGGAGGAGGACACCGGTAAGTCGCTGCACGTCGGCGGCGCCACCGGCCGCATCCAGGGCGCGGAGTACTCGCTGGTCGACTACAACCGGGCCGGCATCCCGCTGATCGAGATCGTCACCAAGCCGATCACCGGGGCCGGCTCCCGGGCCCCCGAGGTGGCCAAGGCCTACGTGTCCGCGCTGCGCGAGCTGCTGCGGGCGCTGAAGGTCAGCGACGTGAAGATGGAGCAGGGCTCGATGCGCTGCGACGTCAACGCCTCGCTGCGGCCACGCTCGGAGAAGCCGCAGGACCAGGACGCGGTGAAGTTCGGTACCCGGACCGAGACCAAGAACGTCAACTCGCTGCGCAGCGTGGAGCGCTCGGTCAAGTACGAGATCTCCCGTCAGGCGGCCGTGCTGGTCGACGGCGGCAGCATCCTGCAGGAGACCCGGCACTGGCACGAGGACACCGGGATCACCACCTCCGGCCGGCCCAAGTCCGACGCCGACGACTACCGCTACTTCCCCGAGCCCGACCTGGTGCCGATCGCGCCCTCGGCCGAGTGGGTCGAGGAACTGCGCGGCACCCTGCCCGAGCCGCCGGCCGAGCGCCGGCGCCGGCTGCAGGGCGAGTGGGGCTTCTCCGACAAGGAGATGCGCGACCTCTACAACGCCGGCGCGGTCGAGCTGGTCGAGGCCACGGTCGCGGCCGGCGCCTCGTCGGCGGCGGCCCGCAAGTGGTGGACGGGTGAGCTGGCCCGGCTGGCCAACCAGCAGGAGAAGCCGCTGGCCGAGATGCCGGTGACGCCGGCCCAGATCGCCCAGCTGCAGTCGCTGGTCGACGCGGGCAAGCTCACCGACACCCTGGCCCGGCAGGCGCTCGAGGGCGTGCTGGCCGGCGAGGGCGACCCGGAGCAGGTCGTGCAGGCCCGCGGTCTGGTCGTGGTGTCCGACGACGGCGCGCTCGGCGAGGCCGTCGACCGGGCGATCGAGGCCAACCCGGGGATCGCCGACAAGATCCGGGCCGGCAAGGTCCAGGCGGCCGGGGCCCTGATCGGTGCCGTGATGAAGGAGATGCGGGGGAAGGCCGACGCGGCCCGGGTCCGCGAGCTCGTGATCGAGCGGCTCGCCCCGGCCGAGGACGCCTGAGTGCCCGAACCGTGTTACGCGACGCGGTGACGCCCGCTTCCGGGCGGGCGTCCGGGGACATCGCCCTGCGGGCGGCGGCGGTCTTCGCCGTCGCCTGCGTGGTGGCCCTGACGCTGGCCGGGCCGGGCCACGGGCCGCAGGCCCGGGAGCTGGCCACCGGGCTGACCGGTGCGGTGGCCCTGGCCTGCGGTGCCGTCCTGGCCTGGCGGGGCACCACCGACGGCCCGGCGCGCTACCGCCAGGTCCTCGGTGCCTCGCTGGTGTTCTGGGGGATCGGTCAGGTCGTGAACGGCCTGACCGACCAGGTGTTCCCGGCGGCCGGCGACGGCATCGCGCTCGTTGCCGCGCCGCTGGCCGTGTGGGGCCTGCTGCTGGTGCCGCGCCGCACCCCGGGCCGCCGGGCGGCCTGGCGTCTGGGGCTGGACTCCGTCCTGCTCGGCGTCACCGTGGCCCTGCCGGTCTGGCACTTCGCCTTCGCCCGGGCCCTGAGCGACCGGCCGCTCGAGGCCGACGTGGTGATGGCCGTGCTGGTGCTGATCGCCGACCTGACCGTGATCTGCTTCGCCGTGCTGGCCTACGTCCGCGACCTCGACCGCAACCTGCTCCTCGCCGCGGTCGGCGCCGGCCTGTACGTGGTCGGCGACCTGGTCTCCCTGCGGGCGGCGCTGACCATCGGCGAGACCTGGCCCTGGTGGGCCGCCCTGCTCTGGTGCCTGGCCTGGCCGGTGATCGCCTACGGTCTGCTGAACCACCAGGCGGGTCCGGCCGACGACCGGTCCGCGCCGGTCGACCCGGAGGCCCGCGGCGTGGTGGTCACCACCACCGCCAGCCTGGTGCTGCTGATGGTCTCGCTGGCCGCCCTGCTGGTCGCCGACGACACCGACAAGGTGGCGCTGGTCCTGGTGATGATCGCGGTGATCGTGTTCGGCGGCCGTGAGCTGCTGAACACCCGCATCCGCGCGGCCCTGCTGCAGCGGCTGAACGAGGAGGCCACCGCCGACCCGCTGACCGGCCTGGCCAACCGCCGCGTCCTGCAGGCGCAGATGGCCCGGCTGCAGCACGGCGAGCCGTGGTGCCTGCTCACCGTCGACCTCGACGGCTTCAAGGACGTGAACGACCTGCTCGGCCACGCCACCGGCGACAAGCTGCTGGCCGCGGTGGCCCACCGCCTGGCCGCCGCGGTGCCCCCGGGCGCCCTGGTCAGCCGGATCGGGGGCGACGAGTTCGCCGTGCTCCTGCCGGGCAGCCTGGAGATCGGCACCCAGGTCGGCCAGACCGTGGTCACCGCCGTGCGGCAGTCCGCCGCCGACGTGGACGGGGTCAACCGGGTGGAGGTCTCGGCCAGCATCGGCGTGGCCGCCGTCGACGCCCGGGCCACCCTGGCCGACCTGGACAGCCGGTCCGCCCCCGAGGACGACTTCGCCAGGCCCACCGTGGTGGACCCGCTGGGCGCCCTGTCCGCCTCCGGCGCAGCGCTCCGCGTGGCCAAGGCCACCGGCCGGAACCGGGTCGAGGTCTACGACGCCACGGTCGCGCAGATCCGCCAGCGCCGGCTGCGGGTGGAGGAGAGGCTGCGCACCGCGGTCGAGGACGGCGCGATCACCGTGCAGTTCCAGCCGATCGTCGACCTGCGCCGGGGCGTGGTGACCGGCGCCGAGGCCCTGGCCCGGTGGACCGACCCGCAGCTGGGCCGGGTCGGCCCGGACGAGTTCATCACCGTGGCGGAGCAGACCGGCCTGGTGGTCGACATCGGTGAGCAGATCCTCGAGGCCACGCTGAGCAGCGCCGTGAAGGAGGGGCTGTTCGACCGCGGCCTGCGGATCAACTGCAACGTCAGCCCGGTCCAGCTGCGGGTGCCCGGGTTCCACCAGGTGGTGCAGGAGGCGCTGACCGCCCACGGCGCCCCCCGCGAGCAGTTCGTCATCGAGGTGACCGAGCAGGTGCTGGTCGAGGAGGGACAGGCCGCCCAGACCCTGCACCGCCTCGCCGCCCTGGGCCTGACCATCGCGATCGACGACTTCGGCACCGGCTACTCGGCCCTCGGCTACCTGCAGCGCCTGCCCGCCGACATCCTGAAGATCGACCGCGCCCTGACCAGCAGCCTGGTCTCCGAGCCACGCTCGCGGGCGATCACCCGGGCGGTGCTCGACCTGAGCCGCACGGTCGGGGTGAGCGTGGTGGTCGAGGGCGTGGAGACCAGCCAGGTGGACGACCTGGTGCGCCGGATGGGCGTGGGGTTCGGCCAGGGCCTGCACTACGGGCACGCGATGAGTGCAGGCGACCTGGCCGCGATGGCCGACCGGCTGGGCCGCTCCGGCCCCTGAGACTCAGCCCAGGTCGAGCCGCACCACGCGGTCGTCCGACTTACCCGGCTCCCCGCGTCCGTCGGTGTTCGACGTGGTTACCCACAAACTCTTGCCGCCGGGAGCGGCCACCACGTTCCGGAGCCGGCCGAATCGTCCTTTGATCAGGCTCTTCGGGGTACCCACGCTCTTGCCCTTCAGCGGAACCGCCCAGAGCCGCTCGCCGCGCAGCGCACCCAGGTAGGCCACCCCGTTCACGATCGCCAGGCCGCTGGGGGAGGCGACGTCGGTACGCCACTGCACCTTCGGCGAGACAAAGCCCTTGCGCTTCTTCTTGCCCTCGACCAGCGGCCAGCCGTAGTTGCGGCCGGGCAGGATGCGGTTGAACTCGTCCCAGGTGTCCTGGCCGAACTCGGTGGCCCAGGCCCGGCCGGCCGGGTCGAAGGCCAGGCCCTGCACGTTGCGGTGGCCCAGCGAGTACACCGCCGAGCCCTTGAACGGGTTGTCGGCGGGCACCGTGCCATTCGGGTTGATCCGCAGGATCTTGCCGCCGAGACTCTTCTTGTCCTGGGCGTTCTCGGTCTCGGCGGCGTCGCCGGTGCCGATCCAGAGCTTGCCGTCGGGGCCGAACGTGATCGCGCCGCCGTTGTGGTTCCAGGCGCTGGGGATACCGGTGAGCACGGTTTTCGGCTTACCCAGCTTCGCCCCGTCGAAGCTCATCCGGACGATGCGGTTGTCGGTCCTGGTGGTCAGGTAGGCGTAGAGCTGGACGGGCTTGCTTTTGGACGCTTTCGAGCCGGGTTTGAGAGCGAGGCCGAGCAGGCCGCCCTCACCGTCGTCGAAGACCCCGGGCACCGTGCCCACCTTCACCCGCTTGCCCTTGGGGCTGACCTTGACCACCACCCCGCTGGGGCGTTGTGCCACCAGGGCCGAGCCGCCGGAGAGAAAGGTGACTCCCCAGGGCACGTCCAGCCCGGTGGCCAGGGTCTTGCCCAGGCTGACCTTCGGCACGGCGGCCGAGGTTCCGGGCGCGGCCTGCGCGGGCGAGGCCGGGCCGGAGGAGACGGCCAGGGCGGCCACGAGCACTGAACCGGCTGCGATCGTGCGTGATTTCTTCACCCGCCCGATCCTTCCGGTCCGCCGGTCCGGTCGGCGACCCCCTAAAGGACCATAACCAGGGCCTCGTCGAAACGCCGCAGCGCCAGTTCGACCAGGGCCGGGTGCGGGGCCATCGGAGCGCTGACCCGGTCGGCCCCGGCCTCGTTGAGCCGGGTGACGAACTGCCCCGGGGCGAGCAGGTAGCTGGCGACCGTGACCCGGGCCCCCGGATGCGCCGCCCGGGCCGCAGAAACCGCATCGGCCACCGTGGGTGTGCCCGCGGCCGCGTAGCCGGTGGTGACCACGGCGCCACCCCGGGCCGCGGACAGCGCAGCCGCGGTCTCCTCCACCGCGGCGGAGGCCGCCGGATCGCTGGAACCCGCTGCGGCCAGCACGATCACGTCGTCCTCGGCTGCCCCGGCCTCGGCCAGCCGGTCCTGCAGCACCTTGACCAGCAGAGCGTCCGGGCCGAGCGGTTCGGCCGCCCGGGCCCGGCCCGGGGCGGAGGCGACCGCCCGGCCGATGTCGGTCTTGACGTGGAAACCGGTGGAGAGCAGCAGCGGCACCACGACCACCGGCGCGTCCAGCCCGGCGACCACGTCGCCGACGAACGGCTCCTCCACGTCGACGTGGGCAGCCTCCACCCGCAGTCCGGGGCGGGCGGCGGCCAGGGCCGACCGGAACTCGGCGATCACGGCGCGCCCGGCCTCGGACCGGGTGCCGTGCGAGCAGGCGACGAGAACAGGAGTGCTCATGGCCGGGGAGTCTGGCACGGCCGGGTACCGGTGCGGGGCGGTGGCCCGGGCAGAAAGTTCCGATTCGGCGGAAACCTGTGGGTGGGCTGTCCGCGTCTGGAATATCGTCCTTGTCCGGCGAGCTCTCGGAGAACCCCTTGATGGCCCTGCTGCCGGCGCTGAGTGCGCTGCGCCTGCTCAGCAAACCCGCCGATCCGCCGCGGCCGCGCTACGACCTGGTCACCGAGAACGGTGCCGAGGCCCGGGAACTGGACCAGGAGTCGGCCGAGACGAACTTCCGGCGGTTCGTCGCCGCCCGGTGGGGCGCGCTGCAGCGTTACGCATTCCTGCTGACGGGCGATCACCAGCTGGCCGAGGACGTGGTGCAGGTGGCCCTGGAGAAGTGCTGGCGGCGGTGGGACCGGATCCGGTCGGATTCTCCGGAGAGCTATGTGCGGGCCGCGGTCGCGAACACCGCGGCCTCCCGCCACCGGCGCCGCCGGCATCCCGAGACGTCGCTGGACGCGATCGTGCAGCAGCCGGCGCAGGCGTACGACCACGCCGAGACCTACGCCCTGCGTTCCGGTCTCTGGGCCGCGCTGAGCGACCTGCCGCCCCGGCAACGCACCGTCGTGGTGCTGCGGCTGTGGGAGGACCGTTCGGTCGAGGAGACCGCGCGGATGCTCGGGATCAGTACCGGTGCCGTGAAGTCCCAGCTGTCCAAGGCGATCGCCCAGTTGCGCCGGCACCCGCAGGTGCTCGGAGCGGTCCTGGGGCTGGACCGGATGGAGACCCCGTGACGAACGACCGGCTGTCCGGAGAGATCCGCGCTCTGCTCGACGACGTCGACGTCGCGCTGGCCGAGCGGCCCGCTCCCACCCCGCCGTGGGAGGAGATCCAGAAATTCCTGGTCCGCTCCCGGACCCGGCGCCGTCGGCGGGCCGCGCTCGCCCTGGCGGCCGCGGCCGCCGCGGTGGTGGGCCTGCTCGTGGTGCAGCAGGCAGTGCTGGGCCCCGAGCAGGACAAGTCCGCCCCGGCCGACCGGCGCACCCCGAAGTACCTGGTCGAGACCAGAGGCAACCTGGCCGACGACACGCAGTGGGTGAACGCCCTCGGCGACTGGGCCGCTCGGCACGACCTGCTGGACCTCGACCACATCGACGTGGGACCGATGCCGGAACTCAAGCAGCCGGTCCGGGACGCCAAGGTGGTCTACGCCTCGGACATCGGGAACTACCGGATCGCGGCGGTGGTCGGGACCTGGCCGGGAGGCGAGTCCGGGGGACCGACGCTGATCCAGTTCTACGGGCGGGCCGGCACGGCCGCCGACGCGATGTCGGTGGGGGAGTGGACCGAGCCGGACTCGATGTTCCTCGGGATGGTCTCGCCCGATCAGTTCGGCGACCGCTGGAACCCGGACGACTACCCGGACCTGGGCGCGGCCGCCTACGTGGTCGCGCAGCGGCCTCAGCGCGCCCGCCTGCAGCAGCCGCCCACCATCGACGCCGACGGCAAGGTCACCGGGAACAGCCGCGACCTTCCTCTCACGGCCGGGGTCCAGGAGATCTCGGTGGAGCGGCCCGGCCATTACGCCCTGCTGGCCGAACAGGAGGGGAAAGAGCCCTACTACTGGGACCTCTTCACCGAGCGCCCGGGGGTGCGCCCGGAGGCCCTGGTGCTGGCTCCCGAGCGCGGGGGGGCCGACGAGAAGTTCTCCCGGGTCGAGGATCTGGCCTACCGCACCTGGATGGCGTCCCGGCAGCCGTTCGCCGAAGGCGAATGGAAGCTGCTCGCCGCGGATCCGGATCCGGCTACCAAAGCCGGCCCCAATCGTCCTCTGGTTGGTGTGCTCACCCTTCCGAGCGGGGCCAGAGTGCTGGCTGCCGGGCACGTCTCGGCACCGTACGGCGAGCGCGAGGGCGGGGAGGGATCCTGGCTGGACACGGCGGAACTGCTTCCCGCGGGAAGCAACTCCGAACTGGCGCTGGCCTGGTCTAGCTACCGGGACACGACGCAGGGAACCAGTGACAAGACGGTCCAGACGGCGGCGCTGGGGCCGGTGGGCACCGTGACGGTGGAATGGACCGGTCCGGACGGGGTCACCACCTCTCCCGCCCGAAACACCCTGGCCAGTACGTCTCGTACGGATGTCCGGTCGGTGCGGTTCCTCGACGCAGCCGGCGCCGAGGTCGGGACGACGGCGGTGCGGCGGCCGGAAGCGATGAAGTTCTCAGACGATCCCCAGTTCCTGATGGAGAGCAAGCCCAGCTGGCTCCTGCCCGAGGTCCGCAAGGCCCTCATCGCCCCCTGAGAGGTTGCGCCGCCGGGTTGCCTGATTCCGGGGTACCCGGCGGCGTAGAGTCACCGACCGTGAGCCAGACGAGCGAACACGACATGAAGCCGCGCAGCCGGCAGGTCACCGACGGGATCGAGGCCACTGCCTCGCGGGGCATGCTGCGCGCGGTCGGCATGGGCGACGAGGACTGGGTCAAGCCGCAGATCGGGGTGGCCAGTTCGTGGAACGAGATCACCCCCTGCAACCTCAGTCTCGACCGGCTGGCCAAGGCCGTGAAGGACGGGGTGCACGCCGGGGGCGGCTACCCGCTGGAGTTCGGCACGATCAGCGTCAGCGACGGCATCTCGATGGGCCACGAGGGCATGCACTTCTCGCTGGTCTCCCGCGAGGTGATCGCCGACAGCGTGGAGACCGTGATGCAGGCCGAGCGGCTGGACGGCAGCGTGCTGCTGGCCGGCTGTGACAAGTCGCTGCCCGGGATGCTGATGGCCGCCGCCCGGCTCGACCTGGCCAGCGTGTTCCTCTACGCCGGCTCGATCCTGCCGGGCAAGGCCACGTTCACCGACGGCACCGAGAAGGACGTCACCCTGATCGACGCCTTCGAAGGGGTCGGCGCCTGCGCCCGCGGCCTGATGAGCCGCGAGGACCTGGACATCCTGGAACGCGCGATCTGCCCGGGGGAGGGCGCCTGCGGCGGGATGTACACGGCCAACACGATGGCCAGCGCGGCCGAGGCCCTGGGGATGTCGCTGCCCGGCTCGGCCGCCCCGCCGGCCACCGACCGCCGCCGCGACGGCTTCGCCCGCCGCTCCGGCGAGGCCGTGATCAACCTGCTGCGCCACGGCATCACCGCCCGCGACATCCTGACCAAGGAGGCCTTCGAGAACGCGATCGCGGTGGTGATGGCGTTCGGCGGGAGCACCAACGCGGTGCTGCACCTGCTCGCCATCGCGCACGAGGCCGAGGTGGAGCTCACGCTGGACGACTTCGCCCGGGTCGGTGCGCGGGTGCCGCACCTGGCCGACGTCAAGCCCTTCGGCCGCTACGTGATGTTCGACGTGGACCGGGTCGGCGGAGTCCCGGTGGTGATGAAGGCCCTGCTCGACGCGGGCCTGATGCACGGTGACGTGATGACCGTGACCGGCCGGACGATGGCCGAGAACCTGGCCGGGATCAACCCGCCCGACCTGGACGGCAAGGTGGTCCGCGCGCTGTCCGAGCCGATCCACCGCACCGGCGGGATCACCGTGCTGCACGGCTCGCTGGCGCCGGAGGGGGCGGTGGTGAAGAGCGCCGGGTTCGACTCCGACGTGTTCGAGGGCACCGCCCGGGTGTTCGAGCGCGAGCGCGCCGCCCTGGACGCGCTGGAAGACGGGACGATCACGGCCGGGGACGTCGTGGTGATCCGGTTCGAGGGGCCCAAGGGAGGCCCCGGGATGCGCGAGATGCTGGCCATCACCGGTGCGATCAAGGGCGCCGGTCTGGGCAAGGACGTGCTGCTGCTGACCGACGGCCGGTTCTCCGGCGGCACCACCGGGCTGTGCGTGGGCCACGTGACCCCGGAGGCGGTGGACCGCGGGCCGATCGCGGCGGTGCGCGACGGCGACCGGATCCGGCTGAACGTCGCCGAGGGCACGCTCGACCTGCTGGTGGAGCCGGCCGAGATCGAGAACCGGATGCGGGACTTCGCACCCCTGCCGCACCGCTACTCCCGCGGCGTCCTGGCGAAGTACACCAAGCTGGTGGGTTCCGCCTCCAACGGGGCCGTTCTGGGCTGACCCGTTAACCGGTCCCCGTCACCCGCCGATGAAGGGGCGGGGCCGATCAGGGGACGACCGGCCCGTGGGGAGTCGGGTTCACGGGTGGACACATGCTGATCGCGATCATCGCGACTGCCGTTACGGCGGTCGCGGCCGCCGGCGTCGCTTTCGCCGCCGCGCTGCGTGAGCCCGCCTTCCGGCGGGGCACGGTGCTGTCCGGGGTGGGTTTCCTGGTCTGGGGCGGCGTCGCGATCGCAGCCCTGGCCGACGTGCCCGACGGCTGGCTCTGGGGGCTGTTGCGCCCGCTGCCGCTGATCATGTTCATGCTGGCCACGAGCAATCCGGCCTCCGACCTGAACGGGCGGGAGGTCCTGGCGGCCTGGGCCGACGGCTGGCTGCTCCTGGCCAACCTGGTCGGGGTCGCCTGGCTCGCGTCGTACCACCAGGGGCTGATCGAGGTCCGCCCGGAGATCGCCCCGGCCCTGGGCTGGCTGGTCCCGGTCCTGCTGATCAGCAGCATGGGCGTGGGCCTGGCCTTCCGCACCATGCCCGCCTACCGGCTGCCGTCGTTGCTGGCCATCGTCTCCAGCGGGTTCGCCCTGGTCGGCGACGTGGTCGGGCTGGCGATCAGGACCGAGCTGGCGGTGCCCTTCTGGGCCGCCACCTGGCTGGTCATGGCCTGGACCACCAAGCTCGACAACGGTGGCGTGTACGGCCGGCCCACCCTCGACCCCCGGCCGCGCACGATGCAGCTGTGGCAGTTGCCGGTGCCGCTGGCCCTCGGGCTGATCATCGTGCCCGACGGCACCGACGCGGTGGTCGCCATGCTGCTGGCCGGCACCTCGGTCGCCGCCTGCGTGGCGCTGACCGCCCAGTCCCGGCGTACCGAGCAGCTCTGGGACGACCTGACCGCGCGCAGCCGGCTGTACGAGGAACTGCTGGAGAACACCCAGGACGTGATCCTGCAGGTGGACGACTTCGGTGTGATCGAGTTCGCCAACCCGGCCTCGGCCCGGGTGCTCGGGATGAGCTCCAAGCAGCTGGTCGGCAGCACGCTGCTGGACTACCTGCACCCGGACGACCAGAAGATGACCGCGAACGTCAGCACCACCCCGCAGTGGCGCCAGGGCGAGCAACGCGTCGAGACCCGCTTCCTGCCGCTCAGCCAGACCCCGGCGGTGAAGCCGCGCAACAGCCCTCCGCCCGGCACGGTCGGGCTGGTCGGCAACATGTGGGCGGCCGAGGAGTCGCGCTGGCGGGTGATCGAGTGGGGGATCACCCCGCGCGACGACGGTGGTGCGGTGCTGGTCGGGCGGGACGTCTCCGAGCGTGTCCGGATGCAGAACGAACTGGTCGACGCGGCCCAGACCGACTCGCTCACCGGCCTGCTCAACCGCACCGCGTTCCTCGAGGCGGTGAACACCCGGCTGGCCGCCGGGCAGACCGCCGCGGTGATGTTCATCGACCTCGACAACTTCAAAGAGGTCAACGACACGATGGGGCACGCCGAGGGCGACCGGCTGCTGCACCGGGCGGCCGAGTGCCTGCGGCAGGCCGCGGGCCCGGGGGACGCGGTGGCCCGGCTGGGCGGGGACGAGTTCGCGGTGATGCCCGCCGCCACCGACCCGGAGGCCGCCCACGCGGCCGCCAACGCGGTGGTCACCGCCTTCAACGGGTTCGACGAGGCGGCTCACGGACGTCCGTCGGTCTCGGCCAGTCTCGGGCTGGTGATCGCCGATCCCGCGGTCACCCGCACCGCCCGGGAGGTGCTGCGGGACGCCGACCTGGCGATGTACCGGGCCAAGCAGCGCGGCGGGGCCGGGGTGGTGGACTTCGAGCCGTGGATGTCCGAGCGGGTGATGGAGCACCACCGGCTGCGCGGCGACCTGGAGAACGCGGTGCGCAACGAGGGCCTGACCATCTACCTGCAGCCCGTGGTCGACCTGCACACCCGGCAGTGGGAGGGGTTCGAGGCCCTGGTGCGCTGGCCGGTCGGGGCCGAGACCTGGTCACCGGCCCAGTTCCTGCCGGTGGCCGAGGAGAGCGGGCTGATCGTGCCGATGGGCGCCTGGGTGCTGCGCGAGTCGCTGCGGCAGCTGGCCGGCTGGCGCGACGAACGGCTCGGGATGGCGGTCAACGTCTCGGCCCAGCAGCTGGTCGGCACCGACTTCTTCGACATCACCATGGAGGCGCTGCAGGAGAGCGGCATCGCCCCCGGCCGGCTCACCCTGGAGATCACCGAGCAGGCCGCGATCCAGGACCTCGGCCGCACCGCCTCACGCCTGGAGCTGCTGCGCTCCGAGGGGGTGCACGTGGCGATCGACGACTTCGGCACCGGGTTCTCCTCGTTGCAGTACCTGTCCCGGCTGCCGGTCGACATCCTCAAGATCGACCGCAAGTTCGTCTGGGGTCTGGGCCAGCAGGCCGAGGACGACGTGCTGGTGCGCTCGATGCTCGGGCTGGCCGCGGAGCTCGGCCTGGAGGTGATCGCCGAGGGGGTGGAGACCCGCAGGCAGGCCGAGCTGCTGCTGGAGTACGGCTGCCGGCTGGCCCAGGGGTTCCTGTTCTCACCCCCGCGCCCGATCGAGGAACTGCGGGCCAGCGACCCGTTCGTCAGCCCGGCCCCCGGCGTGCAGATCCCGCAGCCGCGCCGGGCCGGGGATCTGCACGTCACCCGGTAACCCTCACTGCTGACAGCGGTTAGTGTCGTTCCGTGCTGAGCGCCTCCGCGATGGGCGCCGCGGCCGTCCTGGCCGGGGTGGCCTGGCTGTACGCCGCGTTGCGTTCGCTCAGCCGGGTCCCGATCACCGCCACGGTCACCGCCGGCGGCGTGTGCTGGGCGGTCGCCGGGGCCTCGGCCCGCCTGGTCGAGCCGTCCGGGACGCTGCTGTCCGGCCAGCTCGCCGACTTCCTGATGGTGCTGGCGGCCGGTGGCCTGCTCACCGCGATCGCCGGTTCGGGCGACCGGATCGTGCCCGGGCGCCGGCCCGGGATCGGGGTCAGCGAGGCCGCCGTGCTGGCCCTGAGCGCGGCCACCATCGTCTGGGTGGTCGTCGACGCCCCGGTCCGGCTGCCCGCCAGCGCCGCGTTCGCCCTGCTGCCGGCCGTGCTCGACCTGATCGCCCTGCTGGTGGTGCTGCGCCTGCCCACCCGCACGTCCGGCGCCCCGGCGGGCTACCTCGGGCCGGAAGGCAACGCCTCACCCGGGCGCTCCTGGGCCGTCCTGGTCACCGCCCTGACCGCAGTGCTGGCCGCCGACCTGCTGCGCGGCACCCGGATCGCCGGGGCCGACGTCCCGCAGTGGCCGGACGTCTCCGACGTCGTGCTGGTGCCGGTCGTCCTGGCCTCGTGCCTCCTCCTGACCACCTACAGCCTCCGGCTCGCGCGGGTGCCGGGCCCGCCGCCGCCCCGGCCCGAGGAACCGGCCGACGCCGTGCGCCACCTGCCCCGCCGCCGGGGCCGGCTGGTGCCCTACGCCGTGGCCCTGGTTGCGCCGTCGGCCGTCGGGCTGCAGGCGATGGTCCTGGGCACCGGCCCGATCCCGCTCTTCGGCCTGGGCTGCCTGGCCGCCGCCTTCGTGGTCTGGCTGACCCTGCTGCTGCTGGAGCAGGACGAGCTGCTGCGGGCCCAGGTGCAGGCCCGCCGGCGGCTCACCGCCCTGGTCGAGAACACCAGCGACCTGCTGCTGCGGCTGGACACCAACGGCCGGGTGCTGGCCGTGAACGCCGCGGCCCCGCGCCTGCTGCACCGCCCGCCCGGCTCGATCGTCCAGCGCCCGTTCGAGGAGCTGGCCCGCCCGGAGGACCAGCGCCAGGTGCGCGAGGCGGTGCTCGAGGTGACCCGCGGACACCGCGACGAGGCCGAGATCGAGGTCCGGCTGGCCCCGCCCGCGGCCGGCACCGCTCAGCTGCGGCTGCGCGGGGTGGAGGGCGGGGCGGTGGCCAACCTCAGCGACGTGACCGACTCCGTCGAGCTGCGCCAGCGGCTGGAGCGGCTGGCCCGCTTCGACCAGATGACCGGCCTGGCCAACCGCAGCCACCTGCTCGACGAGGTGGGCACCTGGACCACCGGCGGCCGTCCGGCGGCCCCGGGCATCGCCGTGCTCTACGCCGACCTGGACGGGTTCAAGGCGGTGAACGACCGCTTCGGGCACGCGGCCGGCGACCGGGTCCTGGTCGAGGTCGCCGCCCGGCTGGAGGCGGTGGCCGGCGGGGTGGACGCCCGCCGCCGGATCATCTCCCCGGGCGGCGGGGACGGGGTCATCCCGGGCCCCCGCGGGCTCGGCCCCGCCGCCCCCCCCCGCCCCCC
>NZ_JAJSOH010000001.1 GCF_021277265.1 Kineosporia rhizophila | reverse complement strand
CGGGCCTGACCTGCCCCTGATCGCGGCGGCGCGGGTCGAACAGTTCACCACCCGCAGGCGGCCAGGCCGACACGGTGCGGTCAGGATCGTCCTCAGCCGAGGCGGCGGGGGTCATGGGAGAAACCTGACGGTTGGGCGCGGAATGCTCGCTGGGAGATCCGGGCGAGGACGAGGGGGCGCCGGTCGGCCCGGAGGTGACCGGGCCGCCGGGACGGAATCCGGAGCCTGGGGTTTGCCCGCGGTGCGAGCGCCCCCGCATGACCAGGGCCGGGTTGGGGGTGACGGGGGTGGCCGGATCGCGCGGGCGGGTGGCCGGGCGCAGCGGGGCCTCTTCCGGGGTGGGCCACGGTGAGAGCAGGCCCACCACCTCGGCCGGGGTACGCGGGCCGTTGTCGAGCGGGCCCAGCGTGAGCAGGCACAACCGGTTCAGGTCGCCGGGGATGTCGGGCACCAGTTCGGCCGGAGCGATCGGCCCACCGCCGTTCGCCCGGGGCGCCGGCGGGAACCCCGCGTCTTCCAGAGGCCAGCGGCCGGTGAGGCCGGCGTAGAGCAGGGCGATCAGGGCTACTGCGTCGGTCCGGGTGGCCTGGGTGGCCCCGACCGGCTCGAGACCGGCCCCGGCCGCCTCGACGGCCACGCCGGAGATCTTGACCGTGTTGTCGTAGCAGACGATCACCGAGCGCGGGGTGAGCCGCAGGTGGTGCAGCCCGCGGGCAGCGGCCCCGCGCAGGCCCTGGGCCACCTCGCCGATGATGCGCCGCACCACCGGTGGGGCCAGCGGGGAGCGCTCGATCAGGGTGGCCAGCGAGTCGCCGTCGACATGACTGCTGACCACGAAGGTCAGGTCGCCGTCGGTGCCGACGTCGAGGACCCGGACCAGCCGGGGGTCGTCGATCAGGGCGGCCCGCCGGGCGGCGTCGGCCACGTCGGGCGAGTACGGATGGCCCGGGCGCATCACCCGCACCGTGACGGGACGGTCGAGCGTGAGGTCGGCGGCCCGCCAGACCGACGCCTCAGTGTTGGCGTGGTACCTGTCCTCGAGCCGGTAGCGGCCCGCCAGGACGGTGCCCCGGGTGGCGTTGGACAAGCCCGGCGCTCCTTCCAGCCCGATGGCAGCAGAATCCGCGTACATGTGAGACCTGTGTCGATCGGTGTCACTCGTCAGCAGTCAACCCGATGGGCCGGTGCTGCGGCGAACCGCGGTACGGATCCTTATTCCATCGTAGTTGGCCCACTCGTCCGGAACGAGGTGTCATCCACATCACGACGCATTCCGTGCCGTTGCGCCCAACGACGGGAACCAGCCGGAACGCAGGGTGAGGAGTGACCCGAGCCTCAGCGGGCGTGGCGGGCCAGCTGCTCCGGCGAGGAGGGCAGCCGGCGCAGCACCGGGCCCATCACGTCCTCGATCTCGGAGACCCCGAGCTGACGCAGGCCGGCCACGAAGATGGTGAGCAGGGCCAGGCCGCCGATGACGGTGGCGATGATGCAGGCGATCCAGCCGTCGCCGAGGAAGGCCACGGTGGACTGGGCGAGCAGCCACGCCACCCCGCCACCGATCGCGGCCACCAGGATCATCTCGGCGTAGGCCCGGAACACCTGGTGGCTGTCCAGGTCACCGAACCGCCGCCGCAGGATCAGGTACGACAGGGCGGCACCGACCAGGTTGGAAAGCGCCATCGAGACGCCGACGCCGACCACGATGTACTCGGGGGCGCGCTCGCGCAGCAGGATCAGTGAGAGCACGTTGCCGGTGGCCCAGGTGCTGCTGGCGGCGATCTGGATGAAGAACGGTGTCTTGGCGTCCTCGAAGGCGTAGAACACGCGCTGGAACAGGTACTGCGCGCTGAACGGGATCAGGCCCAGCGCCATCCCCATCACCACGTAGGCGATACCGGTGGTGTCGGAGCGGTCGTTGCCCGGGAACATCGAGGCGGTGATGAACGGGCCCAGGGCCAGGATCGCCGCGGTCGAGACCGTGGTGGCCAGACCGGTCAGACGCAGACCGAGGGAGAGGTCGGCCCGGACGTCCCGGATCCGGTTCTCCGCCGCCGCGTTCGACATGCGCGTGAACAGCGCCGTGACCAGCGAGACGGCCACCAGCGAGTGCGGCAGCATGAACAGCAACTGGGCGTTGTCGTAGATCGCCTTACCGGTGGAGAACGAGGCGTCCGGCCGGTCGCGCAGCAGTTTGGCCGCGGTGGTGGTGACCCTCGAGATCACCACGAAGGCGATCTGCTGGACGACCACCGCGGCGAAGGTCCAGCCGGCTACCCGGCTGGCCGAGGCCAGCCCCACCCCGCGCAGCCCGAACCGGGGGCGGTAACGGATCCCGTTGCGGCCGAGCAGCGGAATGAGAATCAGGGCCTGCGCCGCCACCCCGAGCGTCTGACTGGCCGCCAGCACAAGGATCTTGGGGCCGTCCCAGGACGCGACCTCCTGCGTGCCAGTGCCGTACACGCCGATGAAGATGGCCAGGCCGATGATCGACACGACGTTGTTCACCACGGGCGCCCACATGAAGGCGCCGAACGACCCACGGGCGTTCAGTACTTGCCCCAGCAGCGTGTACAGGCCGTAGAAAAAGACCTGGGGCAGACACCACAGCGAGAGCGCAACAGTCAGCTCGAACACGTGAGGGTCGTCGCTGTAGACCTTCACCAGCAACGGCGCCGCCAGGATCACGATCACCGTGACCACTGCCAGCATTCCGAGGGCGGCGGTGAGCAGGCGGTTGATGTAGTCCTCGCCGCCGTCCTTCATCTTGCTCGCGCGGGCGATCTGCGGCACCAGCACCGCGTTGAGCACACCTCCGGCCAGGAGGATGTACAGCGCGTTGGGCATGATGTTGGCGACCGAGAACGCCTCCGCGGCGCCGTCACCGCCCGGCTGTACGGCAGCCACAAGGACGGCCGCACGGACAAAGCCCAGAATGCGCGACACAGCCGTTCCGGCGGCCATCAGCGCGCTGCTACCCAGCAGCGAAGAGGTCCGGGAGGCCGCCTTGGCCGGCGTCTCTTCCTCGACCTCGACCGGCTCTTCGATCTCCGGCTCGGCATACCCGCGATCACGCTGGCGCGGAGGCGGGGCCACCGGGGGCAGTGGCCGGCGCGGGGCACGCGCGATCGGCGCCCGGATGGCCTGGATCGGCTGAGTGACGTCGGCGGGCAGCGCCGGGCCTTCCAGCCCCAGCAGGTTCAGCGAGCCGGTCAGCTCGGCCGGGTCGAGGCCGGAGAGGTCGTAGTGGCGTCCGGGCGGCGTGGAGGGCGGCGTGGCGCGCCAACCCCTACGAGTGGACGTCCGTGGAGACGGGGTCTCCGGGTCGAGTGGGTGGAAGTACGGCTGGTCGGGGTCGGCTTCCGCATCGCGCGCCTGGTCGTAGGGCTCGTACGGGGCCCGGGAGCCGGCGCCGTCGCGCGAGTCGGCCGACGCGTACTCGTCGAAGCGCTCGTACTGGCCACGATCGTCCTCTGTTCGAGGATCTTGCCCGTAGGCGACCGGGCCGCCCTGACCCTGGCGAGGCGCCTGCTCAGGGCGGTACGGCCGGACCCGCCGGGTCGGCTCGGAGGGGGAGACCTCCTGCTGCCCCTGGCGGCGCGCCCGCCGGGGGCTGTCCTGTCGCATCGGCCGAGTGGGCTCGGCCGGGGCCACCGGTTCGCCCGAGTGCGCCTGGTACGGCTGCTGCTGGTCGTAAGGCTGGTCGTAGGGCTGCTCATAAGGCTCGGCGGGCGCCGGTCGGCGCCGCGAGCTCTCCGGCGGCCGGTTCCACCACGCGTCCGCCGGCTGGTCGTACCCCTGCCGTCCGGACTGCTGGTCATCGTGCTGAGCCACGTACTCGGCCTCCCGCTGTGCCGCGTACGGGTCTTCGGCGTACGGGTCCGGCTGCACCTGCTCGTAGGGCTCTTCGTGCTGGTTGTCTGCCCGCCGGGGTCGCAACGGCCGATCCGGGTCGTGAGGAGGGTGCGCGGCATCGTCCGGCCGCCACCCGCTCACCTGTTCTCCTTCGGCATCGTCGGGCTGCGACGCTCCGCTCCCTTCGCGGTCATCGTCGGTACCGAACCGGACTTCTGCTCATGCATACCCTGGGCCGGACCCGGATTCCCGGAGGCAGATCCGGTGCCGGGTGTGCGGCCTTCCTCGCCCCCACCCCTGGAGCCTTGTGGACCCGAGAACGTTGCGCCACCGGAGGCCGGACCTGGTGCGCGATCGGTCACACCCAGCTGGGCGGAGCGATCCGGGAGGTCGGGGATGTCTCCCAGCCGCGCGATCGGCCGGGCGGCCGGGCGCTGGGCCGCCTCCTGCCGGGCCGTCTCGGCGGCGGCCTCGCGAGCCGCCTCCCGGGCCGCCTGACGGGAGGCCCGGGTGACCTCGTCGTCGACGTCGGGGACGGTGTTCAGCGGCACCTTGGGCCGCTTGCGGTTGCGCCGGAAGCTGCGCAGCAGGCCGACCAGCAGGAGCAGACCGAGGACGACGGCCATGCCGATCATGCCCCAGCTCTCCCAGTTGGGCCGGACCTTGACCTCGAAGGTCTGCGGCGAGCCGACCACCTCGGCGCTCGCCCCCTCGCCGGCCAGCAGCGAGGCGTCGACCAGCACGTCGCCGGTGGCGATGGCCCGGGCCTCGACCCGGAACGTCTGCCGGTGCTGGGCCGCGATCGTGACCGCCTCGGGCTGCTTGGTCACCTTCAGCTGCCCCGACCGGGCGCGGAAGCTCACCGACACCCGGACCGGGTAGTCGGTGTCGTTGACCACCACCACCGAGATCGGCGCGGACCGGGCGGTGAAGACCTTGTCGTCGCCGATCGACAGCTGCACGCCGCCGGTCAGGCCGGTCACGTCGTTCATCACCGTGCGCCGGGCGTCGGCCTGGTCGTCCAGGTCCGAACGCCAGGCGAACGACAGCAGCGAGGCGATCCGCTGCTCCAGCCGCCGCACCACGTCCTGGTTCTCGATCAGCGCGGGGGCGATGCCGTCGAGGTCGCGGTCCATCGCCTGGGCGGTGCTCAGGTTGCCCTTGGGCAGCTCGGCCCGGCCCGCCTTCTTGCCGTAGGTGTGCCCCGCCCGCTCCACCGGGGTGGCCGCGCCCAGGTTCTTCAGGCTGCTCAGCTCCACCCAGGAGGCGTCCCGCAGGGCCGCGGTGAGCCGCTGCACGTTCTGCGGGCTGGGGTTCCAGTCACGCGGGGCCACCGCCAGCACCTGCCGGGTGCCCGTGTCCGGGGCCGGTTCGGCGCTGATCGCGGCCAGGGTGGCCAGCATCGTCTGCGTGGTCTCGGCGCCCTGGTCCTGCCCGGCGCCCTCGAACAGGCTCGACAGCTCCGGGTCGTAGAGCAGCCCGGTGAGCTCCTTGTCCTTCGCGGCCAGCCGGCTCGTGCCGCTGGGGGTGTAGTCCAGCTCAGGCTTGGGCTGCTGCTGCGCGGCGGAGAGGATGACCGACTCGTGCCGGGTCGCCGCCAGACCCTCGAGCGCCTGCTTGGAGATCACGCCGTCGGCCGGCCAGGCGATCCGGGAGAACAGGCTCTTGCCCAGCGCCTCCTGCTCGATCGTCTCGCCCAACTTGTCCGACTGGCGCAGCAGGCTCGGGCTGCTTCCGCCCTTGAGCAGGGAGTTCAGGTCGGTGTCGGCGTACGGCAGGCCGATCACGGTGCGCTTCGCCCGGCCCTGGGAGATCCGGTTCAGCCAGGCGCCTCCGGCCGTGCTCGCTGCCTCGCTGCTGATGCCCAGATCGGTCAGCTCCGAGGTCTCGGCGGTGGCGCTGGGCTTCCCGGCCGGACTGCTGGGGCTCGCCGAGGCCTTGGGCTCGGGGGTGGCGGCGGCGTCCTCTTCGGTCTCCTCGGTGATCCCGTTGTCGCGCAACGCCATGGCGGAGGCCAGCAGGGCCGGGTCGACCGCCCAGCCGATCGCCGGGTCGTCCGAGGCGGTCAGGATGTTCGAGAGCCGCGAGGAGGGCAGCAGTTCGGCCGCGGCCTCCTCGGTGGGCAGACCGGCCGTGGTGGAGGGGACGGTCGAGGTGAGGGCGGCGAGCATGGTCAGGCCGACCTTGGCCTCGGCGTTCTCCGGGGCCCAGATCACGGTGGAACGCAGGGTGTCCAGCTGCTTGCCCTGGGCCGAGGTGGCGACCAGCGAGAACGGCCGGGGCCCGAACGAGCTGCTGTAGCTGGACAGGCCGATGCTGCCGGCCTCCACGGTGAAGCTGAACGAACTGCTCCCCTTGGCCGGGACGTTCTTCAGCGTGACCTGCTTCAGAACCGCGCTGGTGGTGGCCACATCACCCTTGCTCACCCAGTCGGTGACGGCGTCCCGGCCGGTCAGCGCGGTGTAGCTGAACCGCAGCGCGACATCGAGATTCTTCACCGCCCGGTTGCCCGGATTACGCACCGTGCCGCTGACCACCAGGTCGTCCTGGTAGGTCAGCGAGGTGGGACTCACCTGGGTCAGCGCGAGCTGGAGCTTCTTGCCCTTGGGGGCCTTCGGGGCCGCTTCCTGCGTCACCCGGGCCACGACCGAGGGGGCCGGGGTCTGTCTGCTCACCCCCGCATCCGCCGCCTGGGCAGGCGAAGCGGCCGGGCCCAGCAGGCCCAGCGTCACGGACAGACCGATCACACCGGCGCCGAGTCCCTGGCGCAGCCTCGCCAGTCTTCTCACGCCGAATCCAGGAGTCGCACACTCGCCTCACGGGCTATCCGGCGTTCGTTCGGGAACGCCAGTCGTTCGTCCATTTCACCGAGCGGGACCCAGGCCACGTCGATCGCCTCGTGGTCCGGATCTCCCTCGGTACTCAGCTGACCTCCGGTGGCCAGCAAAAGGTAATGATGCACGTGCTTGTGAACCCGTTTGCCCTCGACCGAGAACCAGTAGTCGATCGTGCCCAGACCGTGAAGGATCCGGCCCTGGATCCCGGTCTCCTCCTCGATCTCCCGCACCGCCGCCTGCTCGGGTGTCTCGTCGAGCTCGAGATGGCCCTTGGGCAGGCACCACTCGACCCGCCCGGCCCGGTTCAGCCGGGCGATCACAGCACCGCGGGGGGTGGGATGCGAACGGTCGACGACCAGGCCGCCGGCCGAGGTCTCCTCCACGGTCGGCAGCGACCGGCGCGGCCCGTGCGGGGGCCGTGAGGGTCGGGGCATGCCGTCACTGTAACTACCCTGGCGCACCCATCTGGCACGCTTGGGGCTCGTGCCACAGACCCCCTCCGACCACCTGACCGACGCCCGACGGGCGGCGGTCGCACGTCTGGTCCCGCTGCAGCCCCTGCTCACCGACCTCGGCTCGGTCTTCGCCGCCGCAGGTCACAGGCTCGCGCTCGTGGGTGGGCCGGTGCGGGACGCGCTGCTGGGCCGGCAGAGCCCGGATCTCGACTTCACCACCGACGCCCGCCCCGAAGAGACCATCCGGCTGCTGCGGGAATGGGGCGACGCGCACTGGGACATCGGCAAGGCCTTCGGCACGATCGGCGCCCGCAAGGGTGACCACGTGGTCGAGGTCACCACCTACCGGGCCGACGTGTACCGCGAGGACTCCCGCAAGCCCGAGGTGGCCTTCGGCGACACGCTCGAGGCCGACCTGCTGCGCCGGGACTTCACCGTCAACGCGATGGCCCTGGAACTACCCGCACTCACCTTCGTCGATCCCTACGGCGGGCTGGAGGACCTGGCCGCCCGCCGGCTGCGCACGCCCGGGGCGCCGGAGGTCTCGTTCGGCGACGACCCGCTGCGGATGATGCGCGGGGCCCGGTTCGCGGCCCAGCTCGGCTTCGAGGTGGCCCCGGAGGCGGTGGCGGCGATGACCGCGATGGCCGCGCGGATCTCGATCGTCTCGGCCGAGCGGATCCGGGTCGAGCTGGAGAAGCTGCTGCTGGCCCCCGACCCCCGGCCCGGGCTGGAACTGCTGGTCTCCACCGGCCTGGCCGCCCAGGTGCTGCCCGAGCTGCCCGCGCTGAAGCTGGAGATCGACGAGCACCACCGGCACAAGGACGTCTACGAGCACTCGCTGATCGTGCTGGAGCAGGCGATCGCGCTGGAGGACGGCCCGGACGGCCCGGTGCCCGGACCGGACCTGGTGCTGCGCCTGGCCGCGATCCTGCACGACATCGGCAAGCCGGCCACCCGTCGCTTCGAGGCGGGCGGCGGGGTCTCGTTCCACCATCACGAGATGGAGGGCGCCAAGCTCACCACCAAGCGGATGAAGGCCCTGCGCTTCGACAAGGACACCACCCAGCAGGTCTCCCGTCTGGTGCAGCTGCACCTGCGCTTCCACGGCTACGGCGACGGCGCCTGGACCGACTCGGCGGTGCGCCGCTACGTCACCGACGCCGGGCCGTTGCTGGACCGGCTGCACAAGCTCACCCGTTCCGACTGCACCACCCGCAACAAGCGCAAGGCCGCCCGGCTGGCCTCGGCCTACGACGACCTGGAGCGCCGGATCGCCGAGCTGCGCGAGCGGGAGGAGCTCGACGCCGTCCGGCCGGACCTGGACGGCAACCAGATCATGGAGATCCTCGGCATCCCGGCCGGCCGGGACGTGGGCCGGGCCTGGAAGTTCCTGAAGGAGCTGCGCCTGGACCGCGGGCAGATCGGCCCGGACGAGGCCCGGGAGGAACTCGTGGCCTGGTGGGAGCGCGAGCGGGCGGCGACGGCCGACCCGGAAGGCGCAACCGCCGCCCCTTCGGGCGGCGATTCCACTCAGTCGGCCTAATCGTTAGCTATCGGATGTCGGGAGCGGGCGCGCCGCCGGGTCGGGTCGGGGACTATGGAGGAGATCCGATCCGCCGAATGTCCAGAATATGGACACCGAACGGGTGGTGCCGTTGCTGAGACCGACTGGTGATCACTTTGAGTTACTGATTGGTTTTCCCGTGAGGTGCGCGTTCATTCGCAACAATTGAGTGGTGTCACGGCGCGTCCGAGGGTTGCCGATAGCCCGATGGGGTAAGCCTGGTCGGTTTTCTTTTGGCTCGCCGTTGGCCTCCGGGCCAACTGGACTCTAGAGTTGCGGGGCCTCGGACAGTTGAGGCGAGATCAGGCGCAACCCGTTGTACGAGGCAATACACAACGCAGAGCGACCAAGTCGTTACTAGTAAGGGGAGGAGTCATCGTGCAAAGCGGGATCGCCTATGCCGCAGGGCAACTCCTTGCCGTGGTCGCGCCGAGAACTGTGCTCGTCGTGGACGCGCCGACAGACTGGTCGCTGGCCGGTCCGTTGTGGGAGCTGGCCCTCGACGACGCACCCGTCGACGAGATCCTCGACGTGCTGGTCCGGCGGGGCATTCGCACCGCACCCAGCTTCGCCATCGTCCGGGTCGAGGTGGACGCCGTGCGCGCCCTCGTCCGGGGCAGCGTGCCGGTGTGCTTCGAGAGGGCCGGGGAACCGGTCCGGCTGGACGCGACGGGCGCCACCACCTGGCTGGAGGGCCTGATCTCGGGCGCCCACCGGGTCCTGGTGGGCGACGTCGACGCCGGCGCGGAGCTGCCCTACACGGTCGCCACCGGAGTCGTGCTGGTCTCCGGCCTGGCCCTGAACACGCTGATCACTCCCGAGAACGCCGACAGCGACGCCCCGGCGAGCATCACCGAGGCGCCTGCCGAGGCCGTCCCGGCCGCTGCGGCCACGGCGCTCGAGGCCGCCCCGGCCGACGACGACTCCGCCCCCCTCAGCCTGGCCTCGGCCGGTGCCTCCGACCGCAAGGTCGTCGACCTCACCGAGGACGAGGAACCCCGCACCCCCGCCTACTCCGGCGCCCCGGGCCCGGAGGCCCGGCAGGGTGGCTGGGGCTCCCTCCCCTCCCGCACCGGCGGTTTCCAGCGCGAGGTCAACGGCCACGTGCCGTCCGTGCTCGACTCCCCGGCCACCGGCACCCCGCAGCCGTCCATCGGCTCGGGTTCCGGCTCCTCCACCCCGGCGCCCACGCCCACCTCGTTCTTCGGGTCCGGCGACAGCAACGACGACCCGGGCGAGCTGCACGACGTCGAAGGTGCCTCCGACGCACCCGAGGGCGAGCAGGCCCGGTCGTTCGACTTCGACGACCTGCTCACCGACGACTCGCCCAAGGGCCCGTCGCCGGCCGACCTGCCGAACCCCGAGTCCGGCAGCATCGACATCTCCGGCCTGAACGGTCACGGTCCGGGCGTGCCGCCCAAGCCGCGTCCCGGTGGGGCTCCGGCCGGCTGGCCGCCGCTCTCCGACGACAACGAGCCGTTCTCGGCGTTCCGCTCCGAGCCGTCGGCGCCCGAGGCCCCCGCGGCGTCCCCCTCGTGGGGTGCGCCCGAGCCGGCGCCCAGCGCGTTCTCGCCGGAACCGTCCGCGCCCAGCGCGTTCTCACCGGGCCCGTCGGCCCCCAGCGCGTTCTCGCCCGAGCCGGCGGCGTTCACGCCCGAGCCGGCCGAGCCGGAGCAGCCCGCACCGTCCATCGGCGACCTGCCGCTGCGGGTCCGGGGTCGTTCGCTGCGTCCCGAGCACCAGGTGCCGCCGCCCGGCCCGAGCCAGCCGAACTCCCCGGTCAACGGTTCCCGCATGCTGGGCAACCCGGCCGACCGGGCGCCGCAGGGCGGTGCCTCGATCTTCGAGCCGCCGGCTGCGCCGATGCCCGACGAGGACCCCTCCGAGGTCTCCCGCGTCGACCTGCCCCCCGCCTTCTTCCGCGGTTCCCGCAACCAGGCCGAGGAGCAGGAAGAAGACTTCCAGCCCGAGGCTCCGAGCTGGGGCGCCCAGGACGACAACCCGTGGGGCCCGCCCGGCCAGTCCGGTCAGGGTGGTCAGGGCGGTGGCTTCAACGGCTCCGGCTTCAACGGTCAGGCCCCGGCCTTCGGCGGCCCGGCCCTGCCCGGGTCGTTCCGTCCCGGCACCGAGGGCGAGGAGCCCGAGAACGACCTCGACGAAGGCCCCCTGGCCGAGAACGACCAGGAGCCCGAGTCGGCCGAGCAGGAGGTGGAGGCCCAGCGTGAGCCGCCGCGCCTGCTGGGGGTCTGGTGCGACGCCGGGCACGTCACCTCGCCCGACCGTTCCGAGTGCCGGGTCTGTGGCCTGACCGTCCCGCCGCAGGCGCCGATCCTGGTCGCCCGCCCGCCGCTGGGTGTGCTGGTCTTCGACAACGGCGACCGGATCGAGCTCGACCGCCCGGTCGTGCTCGGCCGCGACCCGAAGCCGCAGGCCAACTCGGCCGACCCGGAGACGCCCTACCTGCACGCGGTGGCCAGCTCCACCGGCCAGGTCTCGCGGACCCACGCCGAGATCCGGCCCTCCGGCTGGGACGTCCTGCTCACCGACCTGGGCGCGATGAACGGCACCGCGCTCACCCTCCCGGGTGAGTCGCCGCAGGCCATCGACCCGGGCGTGCCCACCCTGATCACCCCGGGTGCCCGGGTGGACCTGGGCGGCGAGACCGGCTTCGTGTTCGAGGTCGAGGGCTAGGCCCTAGTCACCAAAGTTCCGCTGACGAGCGGGGGTCCGGTCTTCCGGGCCCCCGCTCGTGCTTTGCACCTCGGCGGCAGCCCGCTGCCGGTGCTCGCGGTAGGTGTACGCCACCGCGGCCACCCCGAACAGCAGAGCGATGTCCATGAACACCATCTGCGAGTAGCCGTCCTCCGGCAGCAGCATGATCGACAGGCCGGAGGCCGACACCAGGGCGACGTTGAACACGACGTCGTAGAAGCTGAACACCCGGCCCCGGAACGAGTCGTCGACGTCCTTCTGCAGGATCGAGTCCACGCAGATCTTGATGCTCTGCCCGGTCAGGCCGAACACGAACGAGCCGAAGTAGAGCAGCCAGAGCGCCGCGTCGGCGACGAAGAAGGCCTGCACCATCGCCGCGACGGCCAGGCACACCCCGATCCAGCGCCAGGCGCCGATGCGGGCCGCCATCACCGGGGTGATCAGCGCAGCTCCGGCCACGCCCACCCCCAGAGCAGCGACCACCTGGGCCAGCAGGGTGACCCCGGCCTCCGGGTTCGCCGGATCGCTGAAGTAGTTGCGGCACAGCAGCATCACCGTGATGGTCATGATCCCGTAGCCGATCCGGTGTGCGCCGATCACCGCCAGCGCGTTGGCCACACTGCGCCGGCTGCGCACGTGCTGCGCTCCGGCCCGCAGATCGCCCAGCACGTCGCGGGCCACGGTGCCGAGCGAGCGGACGTTCAGGGGCGCGCTCTGATCCGGCCCGAGCAGATTGCGGGGCATGCGCAGCGCGAGCAACGACGCGGTGGCGTAGGCCAGCGCCGCAATCACCACGATCGTGGCGTCGGTGCCGTCGCCCGGCCCGAGCAGGGTGCGCAGGCCGAAGCCGATCGCCCCACCGAGCATCGTGGCCACGGTGCCGCAGGTCGGCGATACGGCGTTGGCCATCACCAGTTCGTGCCGGGGGACCACGTGCGGCAGTGAGGCACCCAGCCCGGCCAGGAAGAACCGGTTCACCGACAGGCAGGCCAGAGCCGTGAACAGTACGGCCGGACCGACTCCGATGGTGAAGATCAGTGTTGCCACGGTCAGCACCATGAGTGAGCGCACGGCGTTGGCCAGGAGCAGCACCTGCCGACGCGGCCAGACGTCGAGCAGGACGCCGGCGAAGGGCCCGATCAGGGTGTACGGAACGACCGTGACCACCGCGGCCAGAGCCACGGCCGTAGGGGTGGTCGCCCGTTCCGGGGAGAAGAAGATCAGGCTGGCCAGGCCCACCTGAAAGGCGCCGTCACCGGCCTGGGACACCAGGCGCACGGCGAACAGCTTGCGGAAGTTGGCACCGCGAAGCACCACCATCAGGTCGGACAGGAAGGATTGTTGGGTCCCTGGCACTCGACAACCCTAGGCCGCAGATCCGCTCCTGGCTCGATCAGACCGGAGGGAGCCCTCGCGAGAGCCGGTCCACCGCCCGCAGCGCATCGGGGATCCGGTGGGGGCCACTGAGGCGTTGCACGAGGGTAGCTGCGTCTTCCGGGGGCATACCGGCGGCGTGACGTGCAGCGGGCGGGCCGAGGCGCCTCGCCGCACCTCCAAGGCGTGTTCTGCGGTACGGAAGGCGGTCTTGGCCACCCCGACCACGGTGATACCGAACTCGCGGTGCACGTAACGCCCCATCCCGGGGGTACCGGCCGGATCAAGGTCCACAAACCCGTCCACCACCAAGAGGTGAGGCAGTTCGGTCAGTTCGGCGAGGACAGCGCGGACGGCCGGAAGCTCGCGTTTGTAGAACTGGCCCGGCTCGTAGGGGGCCACCTCGTCCACCATTGACACCCGAGTGCCGGTGATCCGCGCGAACTCAGGGGAGTCGCTGAGAACCAGCGCCGCGCGGGCGCCCCCGCTGGGTGGGTAGCCGACATCGACCGCCGCGCGCACATCGTCCCCCATCGGGCTTTCGGGTTCTTCTGGGAAGCAGGAAAGTACCGTGTTGGGCGAACTCAGCTCAGGCGCTGCTCGGCCAGATCGAACCACTGCTGGACTTCGGCGGGCGCGTGGTGCCGGATGGCCCAGTCGCTCATCCGCAGGCTCATGTGCGCCCAAGCCGGATTGAGGACGTCGGTGGGCACCTGATCAAGAACGTCGTCGAGGCGGCTGGTCACCTCGGGGTCAGCCCGGTTGTTCAGGCCGAATCGCAGGGTGACCAGGTCGAATGCGCGATGCCCGCGGGCGGCGCCGTCCCAGTCGACCACGCCGGTGATGATTCCGTTCGAGGCCAGCAGGTTGCCGGGATGGAAATCCAGATGGACGACGTCGTCCCCGGCCATGGTGGGATCGGCGGGGGTAGCCGCGATGCGGCGTTCCAGTGCAGCACCTCTGGCGCTGTGCCGGCGCAATGGTTCGTGCAGGCAGTAGCCCGGGCCATCTTCAGCGAGGTAAAGGTGCACCGGGGGAACAGTCGGGTGGTGCTGGAGCAGGCCGGCCTGCCGGGCGTTGAGCTGCAGGGCCTGGCCGAGCAGCGCTGCGTCGAACCGGTCGACCGGGGCTCCGGGCATCAACTCCTGCACCATCACCACGGCGTGCCCTACCTGCGCCGCGAACTCGACCGCCGGGACCGGAAGCCCGGCCGCCCGAGCGCTTTCCTGCACCGCCAGCGGCCCGGCCCGCAGATCTTGCAGACGAGAGTGCGGCTGCCATTTCAGCACTGACCGGCGCCGCCGGCCTCCGACCGGCTCCCAGCGGACGAAGGCAGCACCGACTTCCCCACCGGCACAAGGACCTTCGACTTCGAGCCGGACACCGTGCTCGATGCGTAGCCGGGCGGCGAGGCCTTCCGCATCGAGCTTCTCAGCCCGCTGCCAGCCGCCCCGCCGCTCGTCCACAAGACCTACTGAGCCATGTCCACGAAGCGCGAGTAGTGACCCTGGAACGCCACGGTGATCGTGTCGGTCGGGCCGTTACGGTGCTTGGCCACGATGAAGTCGGCCTCACCGGCGCGCGGGCTCTCCTTCTCGTATGCATCCTCACGGTGCAGCAGGATGACCATGTCGGCATCCTGCTCTATAGAACCGGATTCGCGAAGGTCGGACATGGCCGGCTTCTTGTCGGTGCGCTGTTCCGGACCACGGTTCAGCTGGCTCAGCGCGATCACCGGCAGCTGCAGCTCCTTGGCCAGGAGCTTGATCGCCCGGGAGAACTCGGAGACCTCCTGCTGCCGGCTCTCGACCCGCTTGCCGCTGGTCATCAGCTGGAGGTAGTCGATGACCACGAGCTTGAGGTCGTGCCGCTGCTTGAGCCGGCGGCACTTGGCCCGGATCTCCATCAGCGACATGTTCGGGCTGTCGTCGATGAACAGCGGCGCCTCGCTCACGTCGCCCATGGTCTGGGCCAGCCGGGTCCAGTCCTCCTCGCGCATCGTGCCCTTGCGCATGTTCTGCAGCGGGATCCGCGCCTCGGCCGAGAGCAGGCGCATCGTGATCTCGTTGCGCCCCATCTCGAGGCTGAACATCACCGACGTCATCCGATGGTGAATTGCAGCAGAACGCAGGATGTCCAGCCCGAAGGTGGAGTTGTGGGTGGGGATCATCGTGCGGCCGGCCAAGTAGAGGTGGGACGCGTTGTCTACCTCTACACAGCGCACCGGCACGCTCGGCACCGGCCGTACGGCGGTGATGAAACGCGAGTCGCGGCAGTGGAAACGGCGAGCCATCCGGTCTTTGTGCACCAAGTGCTTGCGCTCGAGGTGGAAGACCCGGTCGTCGGTGGTGAAGTTCAGCGTGTGGGCCACGGACGAGTCCTTGCGGCGGCCCTTCACCGCCTTACGCATGACCGTACACCGGTAGCCGAGGCTGATCACGAGCTCCTGCACATCGAGGGCGAGCTGCTCGTTGGTCACCGAGAACTGCACCGAGCCGGTGGAGTGCACCGTGCCGTCGGTGTCCAGGAGCCCGGCCAGCAGGTCCCGACGCTGCGTCTCAGACGCTCGCAGGTAGTCGGCGGGGATGTGCTTGTTCCCGAGCACTCCGATGGTGCGCAGACGGCCCTCAGGCAGACGCAGCGAGTACCGCAGGCTGTGGCTGGCGCTCGGGACCACGTCCAGGCCGTCCTGCTCCAGCCTGATCACGATGCCGGGATCGGCCGAGGTGATCTGGGCCGCCGCGCTCGTACCGTCGCCGAGCCAGGCGCCCAGCGTGTATGGCGGCACCAAAAGGTCTTTCGGGGCGAGCTCAAGAGCCTCGGCGTTGCGCACACTGTGGTTGAGGCGTCGGTCGGCGCTCTCACAGCGAAGGGTGGCGGCGATCTGCGCGGTGGTGCGGACCTCGGCGGCGACCCGGCTGCCGGAGCGGCGCGATGCTCTGGTCTCGGTGAGCCACTGGTGCTCCGCGTCGGCCACGATCTTGCTGCCGTCGGAGAACTCGACTTCGTAGCAGGGGCGTTCCAGCAGTACGTCGGTGGCGGCCACCACGCGGGTGGGCCGGCCGTCGGCGCCGATCAGCTCGTCACCCACCTGGACGGCGCCCATCGTGGTCCAGCCCGCGGGCGTGGGCAGCGCAGTGTCGAGCGCGAGCGCCTTACCCATCGCCGGGCGGGCGGCGATGATGATCATCTGGCCCGGGTGCAGGCCGTTGGTGAGGGCGTCGAGGTCGGCGAAGCCGGTGGGGACGCCGGTGAGGCCGTCGCCGCGGTGGCTGGAGGCCTCGATCTCGTCGATCGCGCCCTCGATCACCTCGGACAGGGCCGCGTAGTCCTCGCTGGTGCGGGCTTCGCTGACCTTGTAGATCTCGGCCTGGGCGGAGTTCACGATCTCTTCCACGTCGCCGCCGCCGTGGCCGTCGGCGCCGTTGTAGCCGAGCTGCACGATGCGGGTGCCCGCGTCGACCAGGCGGCGCAGGACGGCGCGCTCGCGGACGATGCGGGCGTAGTAGCCGGCGTTGGCCGCGGTGGGGACCGAGGAGATCAGGGTGTGGATGTAGGCCGGGCCGCCGACCTTGGCCAGCTCGCCGCGCTTGGTGAGCTCGGCCGCGACGGTGACCGCGTCGGCCGGCTCGCCGCGCCCGTACAGGTCGAGGATCGCGTCGTAGACCAGCTCGTTGGCCGGCCGGTAGAAGTCGGTGCCTTTCAGCTCCTCGACGACGTCGGCGATCGCGTCTTTCGAGAGCATCATGCCGCCGAGCACGCTCTGCTCGGCCGCCACGTCCTGCGGCGGGGTCCGGCCGAGGTCCGGACCGCCGCCGGAGTCGGACGGCACCGGCAGATCAACGATGGACATCGAACCCTCTTCCCAGCTGTTGCCCTGCACCAATCGCCACCGGCCGGGAGGTACCCGGCCGCCGGGGCGACGCGGCTCAGTCAAGCGGAGAGGTACGACAACCTTGCGAAGGGCGCCACACCGGCCACCCTTCGAGTTCGTCGTGGAACCCGCTGACTGTGCGGCCGACTCGACCCATGAGCAGGCCCCCTGAAAATACGGGTCGCCGGGCGTGGGTTCAAAGAGACTGTCCACAGCCCTGGCCCGAATCGGTGCACAACTGCCCCAGGCCTGTGGATAACTTGGGGACAAACCCCGGGTGTTGTGCACAGGTTGTGGATATCAGTGGGGATGAAGCGCGTTCTGGTTGTCCCCAAACGGCCTCTGACCGGCCACGCAGCTGTCCACGGCCTGTGGATGCCAAAAACCCTGCGTCGATTCAGTGCACAGTCACCTCACCGTTACCAAAGCATGCAGATCCGTCGGTAAGAGCGGGTCCGGAACCCCGCCCGCCGGACGGACCCGACACTTGCCTACTCGTCGGGCACACTGTGAGGTGGCAATGCCGGACGCGCTGGGGGCGGACGCGTGGGCAGGGCCGTGAACGCGTTCGGCCAGCTGAGCACGACGGCCGGGCCGGCAACTGCCACAGACCGCCCTAGACCAGCGACGAGGTGATCCGGCTGAGCAAGAATCCCGGCCGGGCCCGGAACACCGACCGGCAGATCCTGGCGCTCGCCCTGCCTGCCCTCGGTGCCCTGGTGGCCGAACCACTCTTCCTGCTCGCCGACTCAGCCATCGTCGGCCGGCTGGGCACCACCGAACTGGCCGGCCTGGGCATCGCCGCGGGGATCCTGACCACCGCCGTCTACATCTTCGTCTTCCTCGCCTACGGCACCACCAGCAGCGTGGCCCGGCTGATGGGGGCGGGCGAGCGCACCAAGGCGATCGCCATCGGGATGGACGCGGCCTGGCTGGCGGCGGCGATCGGCCTGGGCGTGGTTCTGCTGCTCTATCCGGCCGCGCCCTACGCCGTGGACCTGGTCGGGGCCGCAGGCGCCGAGGCGGGGGTGCGCGAGGCTGCCATCACCTATCTGCGATGGTCCCTGCCGGGTGTTCCGGCCATGCTCATCGTCCTGGCGCTGGTGGGGGTCCTCCGGGGGCTGCAGAACACCCGGGTGACGTTGTGGATCGCCGTCAGCGGGGCCGTGGTGAACGCGCTCCTGAACCTCTTCCTGGTGCACGGAGTGGGCTGGGGTATCGCCGGATCGGCCCTAGGTACCTCGATCACCCAGTGCGGGATGGCGGTTGCGGCCCTGGGGTACGTGGTGGGCGACGCCAGGCGGGCAGGGGTGCGGCTGTGGCCCCAACTCGACGGCGTCCGGCTCGCGGGGCGCACCGGCGTCCCCTTGCTGATCCGAACGGTGGCGATGCGGCTGCTGCTCTTGCTGACCACCGCGGTGGCCGCCGGCTTCGGAGCCCCCGCGCTGGCCGCGCACCAGGTGGCGCTGAACGTGTGGAACCTGCTGGCGCTGGGCCTGGACGCGCTGGCGATCGCCGGCCAGGCGCTGACCGGCAACGCCCTGGGCGCGGGGGATGTGCAGGGGGTCCGCGACGCCACTGCACGGATGGTGCGCTGGGGGATCGGCGCCGGAATCGTCTTCGCGGTGATTCTTCTGCTCTGCGCCGGCGCCCTCGGCCCGCTGTTCAGCGACGATCCCGAGGTGAGAACAGCTCTCACGGGGGCGCTGATCGTGGCGGCGCTGACTCAGCCCGTCGCGGGGTACGTCTTCGTGCTCGACGGTGTGCTGATCGGCGCGGGCGACGGGCGGTTCCTGGCCTACGCGGCGGTGGTTCAGACCGCGCTCTACGCGCCGGCCGCCATCGCGATCGGTCTGTGGGGCCCGGACGGCAAGGTCGGCCTGGTCTGGCTCTGGGTGGCCTTCGCCGGCGGTTGGATGATCGTCCGGGCCGTGGTGCTGCGGCGTCGCGCCCGGGGTGACCTGTGGCTGGTCACGGGCGCCTATCGCTGAGCCTGGAAGCGGCTCAGGAGTCCTTCACCATGATGCGCTTCTTGATGCCGTCGGGCTGGGTGAACGTCTCCAGGTGGTAGCCCTGCGGAACGGTCGGGTCGTCGGGGTTGTGCGCTGCGGGCTGGCCCACCGGGCGGACGTCGGCCGGGCCCATGATCTGGAACAGGGCCATGTACACGCGGCGTCCGAACGAGGGCCGGGGTGTCTCACTCATGCACCCAATTCTCGTCCCTGTGCCGCAAAGACCAAAGGGCCAATCCACGAGAGTCGGCTCATGGCGCAGTGGTGATCGAGGACGAGTGTGGTCGCCTCAGCATCCTGGACATCCCGAGCCGGCGCGCACCTGCGCAAAGCAGAAGACCCCGACCCTGCCTGAAGCAGGAGCCGGGGTCTTCGAATGCCCAGGGGATCAGCCCTCGGCGACGACCTTCAGCGTGACCTTCGCCTGGACGTCCGAGTGGAGCCGGACGTGGGCGACGTGCTCGCCGGTGGTCTTGATCGGCTGCGGCAGCTCGACCTTGCGACGGTCGACCTGCGGGCCCTCGGCCGCGACGATCGCCGCGGCGATGTCGGACGGGGTGACCGCACCGAACAGGCGGCCCGAGGCGCCGGCGCGGACCGCGAGGCGGACCGGCTTGGCCTCCAGCTTGGCCTTGACCGACTTGGCCTCGTCCAGCGTGGCGATCTCACGGGTCTTGCGAGCCTTGCGGATCGCGGTGACCTGCTTCTCGCCACCCTTGGTCCAGCTGGTGGCCAGGCCGCGCGGAACCAGGTAGTTACGGCCGTAGCCGTCCTTGACCTCGACCACGTCGCCCGGGGTACCCAGACCGGAGACTTCCTGCGTGAGGATGAGCTTCATCTTCGCGTCCCCTCTGCTCAGCGGGCCGAGCTGGAGTACGGCAGCAGGGCCATCTCCCGCGCGTTCTTGACGGCCTTGGCGATCTCACGCTGCTGCTGCACCGTGACGCCGGTGACCCGGCGGGCCCGGATCTTGCCACGGTCGGAGATGAACTTACGCAGCAGCTGCGTGTCCTTGTAGTCGACCACCGTGATCTTGGCGGCCTTCAGCGGGTTCTGCTTCTTCTTGGGCTTGCGCACGGGGGGCTTAGCCATCGTGGTTACTCCTTACTGCACGAGTGGGGTTCGTCGGCAGCCCGGTGAGGGGCCGACGTAGAGATCAGAAGGGCGGTTCTTCCTGGCTGCCGCCGAAACCGCCACCGCCGCCGCCCGAAGCCGGGCCAGTGGCCCACGGGTCGTCGGCCGGGCCGGACTGGCCGCCACCGGAGTAGCCGCCACCGCCGCCACCGCTGTTGCCGCCACCACCGGAGTAGCCACCGCCACCGCCACCACCGAAGCCGCCACCACCGCCACCGCCACCGCCACCACCGCGCGAGGTCTTGTTGACCTTGGCGGTGGCGTAGCGCAGCGACGGGCCCAGCTCATCGACCTCGAGCTCGACGACCGTGCGCTTCTCGCCCTCACGGGTGTCGTACGTGCGGCTCTTCAGCCGCCCGGTGACGATCACCCGCGAGCCACGGGTCAGCGACTCGGCGACGTTCTCCGCCGCCTCCCGCCAGACCGAGCAGCGCATGAACAGCGTCTCGCCGTCCTTCCACTCGTTCGACTGACGGTCGAACGCGCGGGGGGTCGAGGCGACGGTGAAGTTGGCCACCGCGGCCCCGGACGGGGTGAAACGAAGTTCGGGGTCGTTCGTGAGGTTGCCGATCAGCGTGAGCGTCGTGTCGCCGGCCATGCGGTTTCTCTCCGGTCCTGCTGGTTGCTTCGTTGGGGGGTACCGGCCTCAGGCCCCGGTGAGGGCCACGTGGGCGGTGAGAAGGATCAGCGACCGCCGGGGCGGATCAGCTTCGTCCGCAGCACCGACTCGTTGAGGTTCAGCTGGCGGTCGAGTTCCTTGGCGTCGGCCGGCGTCGTGGTCATGTCGACCAGCGCGTAGATGCCTTCGGCCTTCTTCTTGATCTCGTACGCGAGCCGGCGACGGCCCCAGATGTCGACCTTCTCGACGGTCCCGCCACCCTTGCGGATGACGCCGAGGAACTTGTCGAGCGAGGGCGCAACGGTCCGCTCCTCGAGCTCGGGGTCGAGGATGACCATCAGCTCGTACTGACGCATGCGTAACCCACCTCCTTCGGTCTAAGCGGTCACGGTCTCTCCGTGACAGGAGGGCTAAAGCGTCGTCGGGATGCCGCTCACCCCAGGGAGCGGGGAGCACCGGCATCTCGATCGCCCAGCAGCGTACCTTCGTCAAGGCCGGTAGATGAAATTTCGTGGATTCTCAGCCCGGCCGTGGTGTCCGGAAGGTCGGGTGCGGGCTCCGGCGGGGTCGAGGTGGAGCGGTAGACCAGCACGCCCTGAACCCCCACCCAGGCGATCCCGGCCAGCCGCAGCAGCAGCATGATCAGGTAGAAGTGCGAGGGCAGGCCGCGGTTGGACGTGGTCTCGGCGGCGATGTAGAGCCAGATCCCGACGAAGTAGACCGCCTCGGTGCCGGCCCAGATCAGGTGGTCGCGCCAGCGCAGCCCGCTCAGGGCGATCAACGGCAGAAGAAGTAAGGACGACTGTGCGGGCAGGGATTTCGCGGTCAGCAGGACGACGGCGAGGGTTGCGAGCGAGGCGGGCGCCAGTCGGCGGGTGACCCACTCGGCCAGGTCGAGGCTCGGCGGCCGGCCGCCGGTGCGCAGGGGCGACAGCGGGGGCACCCGGAACACGGTGAAGCGGACCAGCAGCCCGGTGAGAACGATCAGGGCCAGCACCACCAGCACCGAAGTGGCGGTGCCGCCCAGGGCGTCGGCGTTGAACAACCACCCGAACAGCAGCTGGGCCAGCCGGCCGCCCCACGACGAGGCCGGTTCCGGCTCGGAGGCACCGAGAAGCTGCGGCACCAGCCACAACGAGCCGTAGCCGGGGGCGCCGTCGCGCCAGGCACTCACCATGTCACCGAACTGGCCGGTGAACCCGGGCAGCAGCAGGACCCGCACCACCAGCCAGGTGATCGCCGCGGTCCCGGCGAAGGTGACCGCGGCCAGGGCCCGGGGATCGCGACCGGCCTCGGCCGGGTGGGACGGATGACGGCTGCGCCAGAGCGCCAGAACGGCGGCGACCACTGCGACCACCGCTACCTGGGGGGCCGCCGAGATGCCCAGGCCGAGCAGCACCCCGCCGGCCAGCGCGCGGCTACGGGAGAGGGCGAAGAGCGCCAGGGCGAGGAGGGTGATGCCGAGGATCTGGTACGAGATCAGGCCGGCGGTGATCAGGACCGGGCTGATCGCCAGATGGGCCGCGTCCCAGCCGCGACGGCCGAGGGCGAAGGTGGTCGCAGCCACGCCGACGGCGAGCACGGCGGCCAGGAGCAGGGCGGTCAGGTCGAAGAAGCTGCGGTTGGCGCCCGGGTCGGCACCGTCGACGAGTCCGGAGGTGACCCACATCAGCAGTCCGGCCAGCGGGGGTTGCCCCAGCCCGCCGGCCGAGCCCAGGGCCTCGCTCAGACCCGGGCGGTGCGATCCACCCAGGCCGGAACTGGCGAAGATCACCGGGATGTCGCTGTAGCAGGCGTGCCAGAAGTGGTCGGGCGACGTCCACCCGGCCGCCCGGCAGTGCTGCTTCTGTACCAGTCCGGCACCGAGGACGGCCGCCGACAGCAGCACCAGAACCGTTGCAGCGCTCCAGAAACCGGTGGCGGTGGCCAGCCGTCGCCCGGCCGGGCCGCCGATCACCGGGCTCGCCGAACGCACCAGCGGATCGAGCCGGGAGGGCGCGTACACGCCCTCCCCGTCGTCTGTCTCGGCCGGCGTCTGCGACCAGCGCGGCGAGCCCGGCTTCAGGCTGGGCTGCCGGACCCGGCGGCCTGTCATCCGAACCCGTCGTTCCCCTCGTCGTCCGAATCCTCGGTCGGGAAGATCCCACCGTTGTTCGGATCCTCGGTGGGATCGACCTCGCCCTCGCCGTCGCCGACCGTCTCGGTCGGCTCCACCGACGGAGTTCCGGTCTCGGTCGGCTGCACCGGCTGGCTGGGCTGCTCGGTCGGTTCCATCGTCTGGGTCGGCTGAGCGCTCGGCGTCTCGGTCGGCGTCGGCTCCACGGTGACCTCGGGCGTCGGCGACGCGCTGACCACCTCGCCACCGTTGACCGGATCCGGGAACTCGATGACCTCTTTGCCCTCGAGCGCGTCGAGCATGAACGCGGTCCAGATGTCGGTAGGTACGGAACCACCGGTGACCTGGGGAAGGCTGGAGTCCCAGCCCTTCATCTGAGCCAGGCTCTGACCGTCCTTCTTCACCTGGTGCAGCCCCACCGCGGTGACCATCTGCGGGGTGTAGCCGACGAACCAGGCCGACAGGTTGTCGGTGGAGCTACCGGTCTTGCCGGCCACCGGCCGGTTGAGGGCCTGGGCCTTCTCGCCGGAACCCTCGGTGACGACGTGCTCCAGCGCGTAGGTGGCGTCGGCGACCACGCCCTCGTCGAAGACCCGCTCGCCCTTGGTCGCATCCTTGTCGGCCTTGAACATGACCTCGCCGGTCTCGACCTTCTTGACCGACTTGATCACGTGCCAGTCGCGATGAATGCCCTGCGCCGCCAGGGTGCCGTAGGCGCTGGCCAGGTCGATCGGGTGCACGCTGGTCGAGCCCAGCACGTTGACCAGGTTCTTCTGCAGGTCGTCGGACTCGGGGATACCGGCGTCGATCGCGGCCTGGCGCATCTTCTCCGGCCCGACCTGGTTGTTCATGTCGACGTAGACCGTGTTGACCGAGTTGGCCGTGGCCTTGACCAGGTTGATCCAGCCGTAGTCGGTGTTGCCGAAGTTACTGATCTTGCGCGAGTCCCCGGCGCCGCGGATCACCCGGCCGTCGTTGCCGTCGTAGTACGAGTCCAGGCTCACGCCGTCTTTGAGAGCAGCCAGCAGACCGAAGGCCTTGAAGGTGGAGGCGGCCTGCGCCCCGTCTTTCGTGGCCTGGTTCATCTCCTTGGTGATGTTCTTGCCGCCGTAGATCGACAGCACTGATCCATCGCGCGGATCGATCGTGGCCATACCGACCCGCAGGCCCTTGGGCGCGAAGTCGGGAGTCTGCTCCTTGACCGCCTTCTCGGCGGCCTTGACCAGCCCCTTGTTGAAGGTGGTGGTGACCTCGTAGCCACCGGTGGTGAGTTCTTCCTCGGGGATGCCGACGACCTCAGCCGCCTCTTCCTTGACCATCTCCATCAGGTAGGCGTTCTGCCCGGTGATCGAGGTGTCCTGCTTCTCCTTGATCACTTTGGGGAACTTCATCTCGGCGCGCTTGTCGGCGGCGAGCCAGCCCTCCTTGACCATGGCATCGAGCACTACGTTCCAGCGGAACTCGGCCCGCTTACGGCCCGCTTCGTCTGCACGCGGGTCTGCGTTGTTGGGTGAGTTGACGATGCCGGCCAGATAAGCGCCCTCGGAGATCGTCAGATCCCTGGACTCCTTGTCGAAGTACGCCTTCGACGCGGCCTGGATGCCCCAGGTGTCGCGGCCCCAGTAGATGGTGTTGAGGTAGCTCTCGAGGATCTCGGGCTTGCTCTTCTGCTGGCTGACCTTCATCGCCATCACGGCCTCGCGCATCTTGCGCTGGTACGTGAGCTCTTTCTGGTCGTAGATGTTCTTCACGTACTGCTGGGTGATGGTCGACCCACCACCTGTGTCGCCGCCGGTGACGGTGGACAAGGCAGCCCGGGCGATGGACGTCCACTGCACACCGCTGTTGGTGTAGAACGTGTTGTCCTCAGCAGCGATGACGGCTTGCTGAACGTGCTCCGGCACATTCGCCAGGTCGACCTTCTCGCGGTCCTGCACCTTCAGCTCGCCCAGCTCGGCCTTGCCGTTGGCGAAGAACACCGTGGTGGTCTGGGCGTTGACCAGTTCGTCCTGCGAGGTGGGCAGGCTCACCGAGTTCCAGAACCAGAACACCGCGCCCGCCACCATCAGCAGCCCGAGCGTGAACATCCCACTGATCAGCTTCCACGAGGGCAGCCAGCGCTTGACGCCGCGCTTGCCCCACCGCGGGTAGTTGATGAAGCGGTGATAGCCCTGCGGAGGCAGGTTTCCGCCACCCCCGGGCCCACGCGGGCGGGGGTTACGGCGAGGTGGTGCAGTGGTGCTGTCCAGCTGCTCGTCCTCCTGGCGACCGAACAGGCTCAGCGCGCCCGTGTCTGCCAGCAGACGACCGGCGCGGCTGTCCCGCAGGCGGTTCTGGGGCCGCCTGGCCGACGGCATCCCGTCCGGCGACTGTGCCGGACCGCCCATCTCGTCGTACGGCGACGCGCCGTACGCAACCGTGTGCGCATCAGAGTGATCGGCAGCGGAGGACGAAGAATAAGGATCGGCAGTACGCGAAGAGGGGCGCGGGGTGTGCGGGCCCCCGGCCGGGCGCATCGGCTCGTCGCGCTGGTACGGATCCCGGTCGTACGGGCTGGGGGCCTCGACCGGCCGTGAAGCAGCAGCCGAACGCGAAGAAGCCGCCGGGCGCGAAGGCGCAGCCGGCGGGCGGGAGTCAGGACGCGAAGAAGAGGAGTCGGGGCGCGAAGAAGAAGGGCGCGAGGGAGAAGGCGGCGCGACCGGAGCGCTGCGGTGCTCGGAGACCGGGCCGGAGGACCGGCGCCGACTGTCTTCCGGCGGCTGCGAGTACCGGGCGTCAGGCTGCTCGGGGCGGCGCGACTGCGAGGCTGACCGCCCGCCCAGCCCCTGACCCTGCCCGTTCTGGCCGTTGTTGCGATTACCGCCCAGCCCCTGTCGGGCCTGCTGGCCCTGGGCACCGAGCCGGCGCCCACCCAGACCGGGCTGGTTGTTGGCGCGCTGACCACCGGGGGTGTTGCCGAGACGGCGGCCACCAAGGCCGTTGGGTTCGCCCTCGGGCGAGCCTGAGCGGCCCCGGGATGGACCAGAAGGACGTTCCACGGTACTCGCTGCCCTCCTGTTCCGTACGCCGTGAGGCATTCGTCCGGTTGTCGGATCGCTTTAGTGTGCGGCGGCCCCCCACTTCTTCCCAAATCCGCCGGTGACGAGGGTAAGGGGTCGGACTGTGGGCCGTCTGCGCCCAGAGCGGCTTTGGGTGTGACCAACCTGGCTTCTTTGCCCACGTTGACTGTGATCCACCCGGCCTTGTCCCGGGGTTAACTCCGTCGTATCTTCATCTGGAAGCTCGGATATATCGCTCCGATACATTGGGTCGATGTAACGGACGCGGAAGACCCACCACACACCCGCACCGTCCGCTCGTGGAACAGGGAAGAGGAGGTACCGGCATGAGCCGTCGTCGCGGCGACGTCCTCGAGCTGGCCGTCCTCGGTCTGCTCCAGGAGTCCGGCCTGCACGGCTACGAGCTGCGCAAACGGCTCAACGCCCTGCTCGGCCCGTTCCGGGCGCTGTCCTACGGCACGCTCTATCCCTGCCTGAAGTCGTTGCTGGCCCAGGGGTGGATCCGCGAGGCCGGCGGCACACCGGTCACGGTCGAGACGGGCGCCCCGGCATCACCCCTGGGCGGCCGCCGCGCCAAGATCGTCTACGAGCTCACCGCCGAGGGCAAGGAACACTTCCAGTCCCTGGTCAGTCATCCCGGCCCCGCGGCCTGGGAGGACGAGCGTTTCGACGTCCACTTCGCCTTCTTCGCCAGGACCGACGCGGTCACCCGCCTGCAGATCCTGGAGGGCCGGCGCAGCCGGCTGGAAGAACGGCGCGAGGGCTACCGGCAGTCCATGCAGCGCAGCAGGGAACGTGCCGAGCAGTACACGCTCGAGCTCCAGCGGCACGGACTCGAATCCGTTGACCGCGAGGTGCGGTGGCTCTCGGAGCTCATCGACACCGAGCGGGCGAGCAACATGACCCACCCCCCTGACGACGGTGACCGGTAGCCGACCCCAGCCTGGCTCCCGCTCACCGATCACGATCCCGCTAGAACCAAAAGGAGAAACGCATGTCCATCCGCGTTGCCATCGTCGGCGTAGGTAACTGCGCGTCCTCGCTCGTGCAGGGCGTCCACTTCTACTCCGACGCTGACCCGCAGGGCACCGTCCCCGGTCTGATGCACGTCCAGTTCGGCGACTACCACGTGCGTGACATCGAGTTCGTCGCGGCGTTCGACGTGGACGCCAAGAAGGTCGGCTTCGACCTGGCGGACGCGATCAACTCCAGCGAGAACAACACCATCAAGATCGCCGACGTGCCGCCGACCGGCGTCACCGTGCAGCGCGGTCACACCCTCGACGGCCTGGGCAAGTACTACCGCGAGACGATCGAGGAGTCGCCCGAGGAGCCGGTCGACGTCGTCGCCGTGCTCAAGGAGCGCAAGGTCGACGTCCTGGTCAGCTACCTGCCGGTGGGCTCCGAGGACGCGGACAAGTTCTACGCGCAGGCCTCGATCGACGCGGGCGTGGCGTTCGTCAACGCCCTGCCGGTGTTCATCGCCTCCGACCCGGAGTGGGCGCAGAAGTTCATCGACGCCGGTGTGCCGATCGTCGGTGACGACATCAAGAGCCAGGTCGGCGCCACCATCACCCACCGCGTGATGGCGAAGCTGTTCGAAGACCGCGGCGTGGTGCTGGACCGCACCTACCAGCTGAACGTCGGCGGCAACATGGACTTCAAGAACATGCTCGAGCGCGACCGCCTGGAGTCCAAGAAGATCTCCAAGACCCAGGCCGTCACCAGCAACATCGAGCACGACCTGGGCGCCCGCAACGTCCACATCGGCCCGAGCGACTACGTGCAGTGGCTGGACGACCGCAAGTGGGCCTACGTGCGCCTCGAAGGCCGCGCGTTCGGCAACGTCCCGCTGAACCTGGAGTACAAGCTCGAGGTCTGGGACTCCCCGAACTCGGCCGGTGTGATCATCGACGCCCTGCGCGCCGCCAAGATCGCCAAGGACCGTGGCGTCGGCGGCCCGGTCGTCTCGGCCTCCGCCTACTTCATGAAGTCCCCGCCGGTCCAGGTCGAGGACCGTCAGGCCAAGGAAGACGTGGAGAAGTTCATCCGCGGCGAAGCCTGATCAGGGCACGAGCGGCCGGGCAGCGGAAACGCTGTCCGGCCGCTCGCTTTTGCGCCGCCCGAACCCGCGCCCTCCGAACCGGCGCTGCCCGAGCCAGCCGATCGCCAGTGCCGGCAGGGCGACCAGGGCGTTGAGCCAGACGAACAGGCCGACCACGATCTCCGGGTCGCTCTCGTCCATCCCGGCCGTCCAGATCTCGGTACCGGCCCAGACCGCCGCGCACACCGCGATCCCCACCAGGAAGAACCAGCCCGGCACCCGGTCGAGCCGCAGCCAGACGAGGCCGGCGCACGCGCCGAGGAAGACGGTCAGCGGCAGTCCGGCGGCCAGCAGCAGAAGCCCGAAGATGACGGTGTCCAGCAGCATGCTCACAACCGGAGCCTAGGGCTCGGGGATGCGAAAAACCCCGAAACCCAACAAAGGACGCCGGTGAGACTCGATCCCGAGTCCTCACCGACGTCCCCTGTCGGGTTCTACTGCAAGATCAGGCCTTCGTCACCGACACCGTGACCTCGACCTCGCCCACGATCCCGCCGAAGCCGCCCGACAGTGCGTCGGGGGAGCCGTCGGGGGTGTGCTCGGCCAGCTCGACGGAGTCGCCCAGCACCTCGCCGAGCACGAACTGCTCGTGCGCACGCACCGCGTCCAGCACCTCGGTGGGCGCGGTGAGCACCAGCCGGACCCGGTCGGAGATGTCCAGGTCGGCGTCGCGCCGGGCCTGCTGCACCACCCGGACCACGTCGCGGGCCAGGCCCTCCACCTCGAGCTCGGGCGTGACCTCGGTGTCCAGCGCGATGGTCACGCCGCGCTGGGTCTCCACCACCCAGCCGGAGCGCGGAAGCTCGGTCACCACAACGTCTTCCGAGGTGATGTCGACCGGCGAACCCTCGAACTCGACCTGCACCGCACCACTGGAGCGCAGGGCCGCCACCACGTCCTCGGCCGGCAGCGCCGACAGGGCCTTGGCCACCACCTGGGTCTGCTTGCCGAAACGCTTGCCCAGGGCCCGGAAGTTGGGCTTCACCTCGACGTCGACCACCGCACCGGCCGAGGCCAGGGTGTCGAGCTTCTTCACGTTCAGCTCTTCGGCGATGTCGTCGAGCAGCGCCTGGGAGAGCGTGACGCTGCCCGGAAGTCCGACGAACGCGGCCGAAAGCGGCTGCCGCACACGCACCTTGCTTGCCTTACGAGCGGCCCGGCCGGCTTCCACGGCGTTGCGGGCGAACCGCACCTCCTCCGAAAGCGCTGCGCTGATCCGCGATTCGTCGGCCACCGGCCAGTCGGCCAGGTGCACCGACTCGGGGGCGTCGGTGTTGCCCGGCCGCACGACGAGCTGCCAGACCTCCTCGGTGATGAACGGGACGATCGGGGCCAGCAGGCGGGTGAGCACGTCCAGGCACTCGTACAGGGTGACCAGGGCGTCCATGTCGCCCTCCCAGAACCGCTGCCGCGAGCGCCGGACGTACCAGTTGGACAGGTCGTCGACGAAGTCGCCCAGCACGCGCCCGGTTCCGGCGGTGTCGTAGTTCTCCAGCTTCTGGTCCACGTCACGGGCCAGGGCGTGCAGCTCACCCAGCACCCAGCGGTCCAGGGTGCTGCGCTCGCCCGCCGGCCGGGCGGCCGAGGGGTCCCAGTTCACGTGGCTGGCGTAGAGGCTGAAGAACGAGGCCGTGCTCCAGTAGGTGGACAGGAGCTTGCGGGTGATCTCGTCGAGCGGGCCCGGGCCCACCCGGCGCGGGCTCCAGGGCGAGCCGGAGCAGGCCATGAACCAGCGCAGCGCGTCGGCGCCGTGCGCGTCCATCAGCGGGATCGGCGCCAGGATGTTGCCCAGGTGCTTGCTCATCTTGCGGCCGTCCTCGGCCATGATGTGACCCAGGCAGACCACGTTCTCGTACGGCGAGCGGTCGAACACCAGGGTGCCCACGGCCATCAGCGAATAGAACCAGCCGCGGGTCTGGTCGATCGCCTCGCAGATGTACTGCGCCGGATAGCGCTTCTCCAGAGCCTTTTCGCTGCCCTCGACGTGCGGGTAGCCGATCGCCGCGAACGGCATCGCGCCGGAGTCGTACCAGGCGTCGATCACCTCGGGCACCCGCGTGCTGGTCTTCCCGCAGCCCTCGGTGGGGCAGGGCAGGGTGATCTCGTCGATGAACGGACGGTGCGGGTCCAGGTCGGAGAGGTCCCGGCCGATCAGCTCACCCAGTTCCCTGCGTGAGCCGATCGCCGTGACGTGCTCGTCCTCGCACCGCCACAACGGCAGCGGGGTGCCCCAGTAGCGCGACCGGGACAGCGCCCAGTCGATGTTGTTCTCCAGCCAGTCGCCGAAGCGGCCGTGCTTGATGTGCTCCGGGTGCCAGTTGGTCTGCTCGTTCTCCCGCAGCAGTTCCTGTCGCACGGTGGTGGTGCGGATGTACCAGGCCGGCTGCGCGTAGTACATCAGCGGCGTGTGGCAGCGCCAGCAGTGCGGGTAGGAGTGCTCGAAGCGCTGCGAGCGGTAGAGCACGCCGCGCTTCTTCATGTCCATGATCAGCGGCTCGTCGGCGTCCTTGAAGAACAGCCCGCCGACCAGCGGCACCTCGTCCTTGAAGTGACCGTTCCCGGCCACGGGGTTGACCACCGGCAGCTCGTTCGCCCGGGCGACCAGAAGGTCGTCCGCACCGAACGCGGGCGCCTGGTGCACCAGACCCGTACCGTCCGCGGTGGTCACGTACTCCGCGAGCACCACCCGGTGCGCGTCGGGGATCTCGATCAGATCGAACGGACGGGTGTAGCGCGCGCCTTCGAGGTCGCGGCCGGGGAACTCGGCGAGCACCTCGGCGTCCTCACCCAGCACAGCCGCCTGAAGCGGCTGGGCGACCACGAACGTCCCCTTGTCGTTCTTCGCCAGCACGTAGGTGACGTCCGGGTGGACGGCGACCGCGGTGTTGGAGACCAGCGTCCAGGGGGTGGTGGTCCAGATCAGCAGCTCGGCGTCGGCGTGCCCGGCCAGCGGCTCGACCAGCGGGAAGCGGACGTAGACCGAGGGGTCCTTGACGTTCTCGTAGCCCTGCGCGACCTCGTGGTCGGACAGTGCGGTGCCGCAGCGCGGGCAGTACGGGGTGACCCGGAAGTCCTCGCTCATCCGGCCGTCGTCGAAGATCTTCTTCAGCGACCACCAGACGCTGTCCACGTACTCCGGGGACATCGTCTCGTAGGGGTTCTCCAGGTCGATCCAGTAGCCCATCCGCTCGGTGAGCTTCTCGAACTCACCGACGTGACGGGTCACCGACTCGCGGCAGCGCTGGTTGAACGGCGCGATCCCGAACTTCTCGATGTCCGGCTTGCCGCCCTTGAGGTCGAGCTCCTTCTCCACCGCGAGCTCGACCGGCAGACCGTGGCAGTCCCAGCCGGCCTGGCGGGGTACGGCGTAGCCCTTCATCGTGCGGTAGCGCGGGAAGAGGTCCTTGAACACCCGGGCCTCGACGTGGTGGGTGCCGGGGGCGCCGTTGGCGGTCGGCGGGCCTTCGTAGAAGACCCACGGGGCGCCGTCCTTCGTGCGCTCCAGCGTGCGCTCGAAGATCCGGTTCTGCTTCCACCACTCGATGATCTTGTGATCCGTGGCGGGCAGATCGATCCGCGTGGGGAGGCCGGCGAAGGGGGTGGCGAACGTGGGTTCGGCCATCGGAAGGACTCTCCTCGTCACTCGCATGAGCTTTCGGGTCTCATGCGGGGACGAAGCACGTGGCTCCGCGGTACCACCCCGCTTGCACCTGTCCCGGGGGACGGATGCCGCTCGAAGACGCTGTGACGTGCGCCGAGGACGTCCGGGTCTAGTAGGAGGGCGGTTGGAACAGCCCTCTGTTCTTCCGGAGGCTCACCGGTGATGGCCGGGTCGAAGCCGCTGTTGTCAACTATACGCAGAGCGGCAAGTGGGAAGGCGACGACGCCAGCACTACAGTTGATGCGACGCATTTAAGGAATACACAGACTGGACTCATGATGCTTGACCGTCAGGTCATCGACTCCCTGTTCCCCGCCGACCTCCCCTCCCCGGCCGAGCTGGAACAGAAGTACCCGCCCCGGCAGCTGCCGGAAGGTGCGATGGTGACCCGGCTCGGCCCGTCCCCGACCGGTTCGGTGCACATCGGTGGCCTCTACGTCGGCATGATCAACAAGGACCTGGCCGGCCGCACCGGTGGCCACTACCTGCTCCGCGTCGAGGACACCGACCAGGCCCGTGAGGTCGAGGGCGCGGCCGAGCAGTTCACCCGGGCGTTCGAGTACTTCGGCGTCGAGCCGGACGAGTCGGCCCTGGCCGGCGGCGAGTACGGCCCGTACTTCCAGTCCCAGCGCGAGACCCTGTACCTGACCTTCGTGCGTGAGCTGCTGCGCGAGGGCAAGGCCTACCTGTGCTTCGCCACCCCCGAGGAGCTGGCCGACATCCGGGCCCGGCAGGAGGCGTCCAAGGCGCCGACCGGTTACTACGGTCGCTGGGCGATCTGGCGCAAGGCCGCCGACGAGGACGTGCAGAAGGCGCTGGACGAGGGCCGCCCCTACGTCGTGCGGTTCAAGGCCCCGGAAGACGGCGAGCGCCGGGTCAGCTTCGAGGACGCGATCCGCGGCAAGCTGCAGCACGAGGCGAACCGCAACGACGCGGTCATCCTGAAGAGCTCGTCCACCAGTCCGCGCCTGCCCACTTACCACTTCGCGCACGCCGTGGACGATCACCTGATGCGGGTCACCCACGTCATCCGGGGTGAGGAGTGGATCAGCTCGGTGCCGCTGCACCTGCAGCTGTTCGACGCGCTGGGCTTCGAGCGCCCCACCTACGCGCACATCGCCCCCCTGATGAAGATGATCCCCGGGGGCAAGCGCAAGCTGTCCAAGCGCAAAGACCCGGAAGCGGGCGTCGAGTTCTACATCGAGCAGGGCTTCCCTGCCCCCGCCGTGCAGTACTACCTGCGGGGTCTGGCCAACGGTCGGCTCGCTGAGCTCCCCCTGGACGAAGCCCTGCGTACCCCGCTCGAGCTGGACCAGTTCGGCGTCGCCGGGCCGCTGGTCGACCTGGTGAAGCTGGAGGGGATGAGCGCCGACTACATCGCCACGCTCAGCTCCGAGCAGGTCTACGAGCAGGTGCTGGCCTGGGCCGAGCAGTTCGACGCCCAGCTGGCCGAGGTGCTCAAGGCCGACCGGGACAACGCGGTGAAGGCGATCGGCGTGGAGCGCGAGGGCGTCGAGAACCCCCGCAAGGACCTGCGCAAGTGGTCGGACTTCGGCCCGCAGTACGGTTTCTTCCTGCCCGCGCTGTTCACCCCGGTCGCCGGTCCCGCCGACGAGCGGGTCGCCGGCCTGAACCTGGCGCCCGAAGTGGTCACCGCGTTCATGAACACGTTCGTCGAGGGCTACCAGCACCTGGACGAGCAGCCGGAGTGGTTCAACCAGATCCGGGAGGCGGCGGCCAAGAACGACTTCGCGCCCAGCCCGAAGGAGTTCAAGAAGAACCCCGACGCCTACCCCGGCTCGATCCGTGAGGCCTCGCAGCTCGTCCGGGTTGCGCTGACCGGTTCCACCCGCAGCCCCGACCTGCACGCCGTGGCCGTGGTGCTGGGTCAGGACGAGGTGCTGCGTCGCCTGCGCACCCTGGCCGGCTGAGTTTCAAAACCCTTCCAACAATGGACGTTTGTGGGCCCCGAAAGGGGCTCACGGACGTCCGTTGTTGTTGGCGCAGTTGATGCAGTGCGTGGCCAGAGGCCGCGCCTCCAGGCGCTCCACCGCGATCGGTTGCCCACAGCCCGCGCAGATGCCGTAACGACCGGCCGCCAGTTCCGCCTGCGCCTCGTGGATGCGGGCCCGGGCGGCGCGGGTGCGGGTCAGGGCGGCGGTGAGCTGTTCCCGCTCGAACGCGATGGTCGCGCCCTCCGGGTCGTGCTCGTCGTCGGCGTTGGAGTCGAGCGACGCCTCGACCATCCGGGCGTGGTCCCGCTCCAGCGCGCTCAGCAGTTCGGTGTTCTCCTGCAGCGCCTGGGCCAGAATTGCCTGTCGCTCGTCCATCCCGACAGAGTAGAAAAGCGCCATGGCCGACGCCGCGATGTTGGGTAGCTGGATCGCCGCCTATCTGCGGGCCTGGCAGAGCAACGCTCCGGACGACATCGGGGGCATCTTCGCCTCCGACGCCCGCTATTTCACCGCTCCCTACGCGCAGCCGTGGGTGGGGCGGGAGGCGATCGTGGCGGGATGGATTGCCCGGGGCGATGTTCCGGGTTCCTTCGCGATGGACTGGGACATCGTCTCCTGCACCGAAGACGTGCAGGTGGTGCGGGCCACCACGCGCTATCCGGCCACGACCTTCAGCAACCTGTGGGTGATCCGGCTGGACCGGGACGGCCGCTGCCGGGAGTTCACCGAGTACTGGATGGAGCACCCCCGCCCCTGATCAGCGGTGATCAGCGGGGTGGCTCACCCCAGGCGACGGCAACGGTGTCACGTACCAGCCGGGCCTGCGAGCGGCCGGCCTTCGCCGCATCCGACCGGAAGGCCGGGTCGAACGGGTTGGAACCCATCGCCCGCCGGGTGTTCGCGTCCGGCACGATCACCGCCTTGCGCACCTGCGGGCCCAGGCCGTCGAGCTGGGACTGTACCCGTCCGCCCCGCCGGAGCACGGCGGTGAAGGGGGCGAGCACCACCACCCGGTCGTAGCCCTCGGCCAGGTCGGCGTTGGCCCAGGAGCGCACGGCGCCGTCGATGTAGCGGCGCCCCCTGATCGTGACCGGCGGCCAGACCATCGGCACCGCGCAACTGGCCCCCACCGCATCGACCAGGGGCACCCCGGAATCGTTGTCAAAGACCACGAACTCGCCCGTGGCCGCATCGACCGCCGTGACCTTGAACGGCTGCTGCGGCCAGGTGCGCTCGGGCAGCCGACTCTCGATCACCGTGCGCCGGTCGCTCTCCGGAACGGTGCGCGTGGCCAGCGCGGCCCGGCCGATGCGCCGGCGGGTCTTGGTGCGGGTGCCCGGGGTGATGCCGATCAGCGCACGCCGCAACAGGGTGCGCCGGCCGGGATGGGCCGGGGCCTCGCCCCGCACCTCACGCAGTTGCTCGGCGTAGAGCCGGTCGATCGGGGTGCACGAGCGCAGTTGTGCCCCGGCCACCGAGCCCGCCGAGGTGCCGATCACCAGGTCGGCCGCGGAGAGGTCGACCCCCAGCTCGGCCAGACCGGCGATCATGCCCAGTTCCCAGGCGATCCCGGTGATTCCGCCCCCGGCCAGAACGAGGGCCCGCTGGTCGTTCCTCACCCGTCCGCCCCCCGCTCGTGGCCCGAATGCAGTCCCGATTCTAGGACGGTTGTTAAGGCTGGCCCAGAGTCCGCCGCCAAGTCCGGGTGGCACGTCGTGCGGGCTGTCCACAATTCGGAGGACAGGGCGGACCAGGTCGGAAGACGGTTCGCCAGTCGCTGAATGCCGCTGCCCTGACGCGCATCCCGCCCGTCCGGGGGGCCGCGACGCGGCCGGTGTTGATCACAAGTGGCGCAATCCCCGACCGTCACTATCGTGATCATCAGCGGTCAGGTCCGGAAGGCCGGAATTCATCCGGCTTTTCCCGGCCGACCGAAGAATCGGCGTCGACACTCGGAGGAAGCGATGCGAATCCTGACAGTGGTGATCGTGGTCTGGCTCCTCATCGGTGTCCTGGCCTCCGGTCAGCGGGGCTACTTCGACAGCGAGAAGGACCCGGACGTGAGCTGCTCCGACGCCGGCACCATCGCGGTCAGCATCATCGCCGGCCCGCTCAACTACATGGGTGCCAACCCGAAGGTCGACTGCAAGGTGCCCGAACCGAGCAAGTGACGGGCAGGTGACGGGCAGGTGACCGGCAGGCGACGGATTCGTCCGTCGCCGCGGTCTGCGCCTGCGCCCATGCAGTTCCTCGGCGAGACTGGAACGGCAGTCGATGGCGGGTGGTGACCGGAAGAATGCCAAGAGTGACGAAAGCAACCGGTGCGGTGACGAAACTGGCGAAGGTAGTCCGGGTCGGGCAGGGTCGGCACGTATGACGACCGAACCGAACACTGCCGGTGCCGGGAACTCGGGCAACGCGGTAAACGCGGGCAACTCCGTGGCGGCGGAGGACCAGCTGCCCACCTACACCCGCCGCAGCGACCAGACCCGCTACGACGCTCAGGCGATCAACTCGGCGCTGGACGAGGCGTTCATGTGCCACGTCGCGTACATCGACAGCGGTGACCCGATCGTCGTCCCCGTCATCCACGCCCGGGTCGGCGAGGAACTGCTCCTGCGGGTGGGCCAGTGGTCCCGGCTGGCCGAGCTGGCCGCCGACGGTGACCTCAAGCTGTGCGTCACCGTCACCCTGATCGACGGCCTGGTGCTGGCCCGGGCCAAGGTCGACAACACCATGAACTACCGCAGCATCGTCGTGCGCGGCACCGGCAGCCTGGTCAAGGACCCGCAGGCCAAGCTGGCCGGGCTCGACGCGGTCGTCGAGCACCTGGTGGCCGGGCGGTCCAACCACTCCCGGCCGCCGACGACGGCCGAGTTCGACGAGATCGTGCTGATCAGCCTCCCGCTCGAGGACGTGGCCCTGAAGAGCCGGACCGGTCCGCCGCAGGACGCCGAGGAAGACCTCGCACTGCACCACTGGGCCGGCGTGATCAGCGTGCGCAACAGCTACGGCCCGCCGTTCCCCTCGCCCGACCTGCCCTACGACCGGCAGGTACCGGCTCAGCTGGCGAACTACAACCGTTCTGCGAAACCACAGGGTTACAGGTAACTCTCCATTGGCGGAACGTGTGGTCCGGCCCTCCGGCCGGTGCCGGTCCGCACGCTAAAGTCGCGCGCGGAGGAATGCGACATCCCGGACGGTAGCCGTCCGGGTGCGCACCGCAAGCACCGCCGCCACCACGTCACCGTGGTACTAGGAGGGATGCCCGCAGTGGACCTGCTCGCCGGCCTGCGCGAGATCGTCGGGGACACGCACGTCGTCACCGATCCGGACGCGGTCGCGCCCTACGCGCAGGACTGGACGAGACGCTGGCACGGCAAACCGCTCGCGGTGGTCCGGCCGGCCACGGTCGCCCAGGTCTCTGCGGTGGTCCGCGCCTGCGCCGCCGCCGGGGTCCCGCTGGTGCCCCAGGGCGGTAACACCGGGCTGGTCGGGGCCGGGGTGCCGCAGGACGGCGAGGTCGTCCTCAGCCTCACCCGGCTCGACTCCGTCGGCCCGCTCGACCCGCTCGGCCGCACCCTGATGGCCGGCGCCGGGGCCACCCTGGCCCAGACCCAGCGGGCCGCCCGCAGCGCGGGTCTCGACATCGGCCTGGACTTCTCCGCCCGCGACACCGCCACGGTCGGCGGGATCGCCGCCACCAACGCCGGGGGTGAGCGGGTGATGCGCCACGGCGCCGCCCGGTTCCGGATCCGCGGGTTGGAGGCCGTGCTGGCCGACGGCTCGGTGGTGCGCCGGATGTCCGGCGTGTCCAAGGACAACACCGGCTACGACCTGGTCCAGCTGATGATCGGCAGCGAGGGCACCCTCGGGGTGATCACCGCCGTCCAGCTCGACCTGATCCGCCCGCACAAGATCGTCGGCACGGCCCTGGTGGCGGTGCGCACGGTGGACGACGCGCTCACCGTGCTGCGGGCCGTGCAGCACGAGTTCACCGGGCTCGAGGCCGCCGAGTTCTTCCACCACGACGGCCTGCAGCTGGTGCTCGAGCACGAGCGACTGGCCCGGCCGTTCGACCGCCCGCACCCGCTCTACCTGCTCTTCGACCTGGCCGACGACGACGGCCGGCCGGACACCCTGGAAGAGCTCACCGAGCTGCTGGCCGGGCTGGACTGCGTACGCGACGTCGTGCTGGTGTCCACCGCGGCCGACCGCCGCCGGCTCTGGGAACTGCGTGAGCTGCAGACCGAGGCGATCAGCGCCGAGGGGGTGCCGGTCAAGCTCGACGTGGCCCTGCCGCTGAACCAGCTGACCGTGTTCGAGCGGCGGCTGGCGGCCGTGGTGCGCTCGGTGGCCCGGCACGCCGTGCCCATCCTGTTCGGGCACATCGCCGAGGGCAACGTGCACGTCAACCTGCTGAACGCGGTGGAGGAGGACGCCCAGGGCGCGGTCACCGAGGCGGTGCTGGACCTGGTCGCCTCCCTGGGCGGCAGCATCAGCGCCGAGCACGGCATCGGCCTGGCCAACCGGCGCTGGCTGCCGCTGACCCGCAGCTCGGCCGACATGACGGCGATGCGGGCGATCAAGCAGGCGCTCGACCCGGAGGGCATCCTCTCGCCCGGCCGGATGCTCCCCGACCCGGTCGAGACCCGGAAGTAGACCCTCGGCAGCGGACCGGCGCTCAGAAGAGGGCGCTGCCCTGTTCCAGGTCGAGCAGGTAGCGCTTACGTTCCAGCCCGCCGCCGTATCCGGTGAGCGAGCCGTTGGCGCCGATCACCCGGTGGCACGGCACGATGATCGAGATCGGGTTCGCCCCGTTGGCCAGGCCCACCGCCCGGGAGGCGCCCGGCACCAGCCCGAGCTGGGCGGCGATGTCGCCGTAGGAGGCGGTGCGGGCGTAGCCGATCAGCCGCAGCCTTTCCCACACCCGCAGCTGAAATCCCGTGCCGGCCGGCTGCAACGGCAGGTCGAAGGTGGTGCGGTCACCGGCGAAGTACTCGGTGAGCTGGGTGCGGGTGGCGGCGATCACCGGTTCCTGCGGGTTCTCGACGCCGCTGGCGCGCACCTCGTCCCAGTGCTTGTGCGAGGCCTTGTGCGGGCTGAAGAACAACCCCGTGAGGGCGGCGTCCTGGCTGATCAGGAGCAGATCCCCGACCGGGCTGGGCAGGACGGACCAGCTGATGGGCATGGCCCGAGGCTACGCGGCCGCCCGAGGGGCCCGCTGGCAGGAAACCGACATCAGGGCAGCGCCCACAGTGCACCCCCAGCAACCGGCCATGCGATGTCCAGACTGCTGGGAAAGAATGCCGATCATGCCCGTCATCGACCTGAACGCCGACCTCGGGGAATCCTTCGGACGCTGGACGCTCGGCGACGACGCGGCGCTGATCGAGGTGATCAGCAGTGCGAACATCGCCTGCGGCTTCCACGCCGGCGACCCGGCCGTCCTGCGCCGCAGTTGCGAGCTCGCGGTCGGCGCGGGGGTGGCGATCGGCGCCCAGGTCTCCTATCGCGACCTGGCCGGGTTCGGCCGGCGGTTCGTCGATGTCGCTCCGGCCGATCTACGCGACGACGTGCTCTACCAGTTGGGCGCGCTGGAGGCCTTCGCCCGGGTCGCGGGCGGTCGGGTCAGCTATCTCAAGCCGCACGGCGCGCTCTATCACGCGGTGGTTCATCACCAGGGGCAGGCGAAAGCGGTGGTAGACGCGGTGCGTAGCTACGATCCGACGCTTGCGGTGCTGGGACAGCCGGGCTCGTTGCTGCTGTCCGAGGCTGCGGCCGTCGGGCTGCGTACCGTGACCGAGGCTTTCGCCGACCGGCAGTACACGGCCGACGGCGGGCTGCTTTCCCGGGCGGAGCCCGGGGCTGTGCTGACCGAGCCCGCCCGCATCGCCGACCAGGTGCGGCGGCTGCTCTCCGGCGAGGGGGTGATCGCCGACGACGGCACGGTGGTTCCGGTGACCGCCGAGTCGATCTGCGTGCACGGCGACACACCCGGCGCGGTCCAGATCGCCCGTGCGGTTCGCGAGAGGATCACCGCATCCGGAGGCAGCGTGCAGGCCTTCAGCAGTTTCCCGGGGTGATACCGGCCGAGGGTATGAATGGCTCATCGTCAGGTTCGATGATCTCGAAGGCGAAACGTGGTTACCCGGCGAATATGGCTGATGACTTTGTGTAGAGTGAACGCGCTGTCGAGGGGACGACGTCAGCGGTGTGGGCCGGGGGGCCCATGGGATCGGCATCGCCGACGTCGCGCCAGCTCAGCGGGCACGGCCGACGCCCACTCCGGGCGTCGCGCCGCTGACCGGCGCACCACCAATGTCGGGGGACCGGTTGGTGCGTCGGTCAGCGCTCGCCCGCTACGGCGGCCCATCGCATGAGCCACCACAACCACGGGGCCGGCCACGTCGTCGACGTGGCGATCGTGGGCGGCGGGGGAGCCGGGCTGAACCTGGTGCTGGCCCTCGACCACGCAGCTCGCACCTCCGGACGGCCAGCCCCGTCGATCGCTCTCGTCGATCCGGTGCGCCGGTCCGGTCAGGACCGCACCTGGTGCTGGTGGGCCCGGCCGGAGGAACAGCCCGAGTGGGTAGATCCGCTGCTGACCCGCAGCTGGCCGACGATGCGGCTGGTGAACGCCGAGGGCGCCCCGAGCTCCTACGACCTGGCTCCGCTCCGCTACCAGATGCTGCGCTCGGCCGACCTGTACGCCGCCGCCGATTCTGCGCTGGAGCGTCTCGGGGCGATCCGGATCACCGCCCCCGCGCAGAGCGTCTCCGACGGCATGCCGCACGCCGTGGTCCGGGCCGGCGACGAACGCGTCATGGCCAGCTGGGTGTTCGACTCCCGCCCGACCCGTCCCACCGGCCCGGCCTCGACCACGCTGCTGCAGCATTTCCGAGGCTGGATCGTGCGTTTCGCGCCCGGCTCGGCCGCGCTCGACGAGAATGTGGCCACGCTGATGGATTTCAGCGTTCCCCAGCCTCGCCGTGGCGTGGCCTTCGCCTACTGTCTGCCGCTGTCGCCCGACTCCGCGCTGGTCGAGTACACCGAGTTCAGCCCGGCCGTGCTGGAACCGGAGCGCTACGACGAGGCGCTGCGCGCCTATCTCACCCGCGCCTTCGACGGCGTGGCCTACACCGTCGAAGAGGTGGAAGACGGTGTGATCCCGATGACCGACGCAACTTTCGCCCGTCGCACGGGTGATCGGTTGTTCCGCCTCGGTACCGCGGGTGGTGCCACGAGAGCGTCCACTGGTTATACGTTCTCGGCCATGCAACGGCAGGCCGCCCAGATCGCCGAGTTGCTGTTGCAGGATCGCCTGCCGGTTCCACCGCGTCCGTACCCGTTGCGGCACCGGTGGATGGATGCGGTGCTGCTGCGCGCCCTGGATCGCGGTTACATCGACGGCCCGGGGCTTTTCGCCGGGCTCTTCGCCCGCCAGCCGAGCGAGCGGGTGATCCGCTTCCTCGACGGAACCAGCACCCCGGCCGACGAGCTGGCGATCATGAGCTCCACACCCACGCCGGCGATGATGCGATCGGCCGTGGAGGACGCGGCGGTCCGGGTCCGGCGCACGCTGGGTATCCGCTGATCACCTGATGTGACACTACTTCTTTTCCCATGGCAGAGTCGGTCATCGCAGCAGTCACCACCGCAACCGGTTCCGGGGTTCTCGTAGGGCTCGGGAAGTGTTCCGGTAAGCCGACCTTGGGGAAGTCTCAGCATGCAGTCTCGGGCTGTCCGGCGTGCCGGAACCGGTGTCCTGATCAGCGCGGCGATGAGCGGCATCCTGCTCGGCGCCCCACACGAGGCGCAAGCCGTGACCGGCCCGGCGCAGCTGCGGGCCTCCGAGGCGATCGGCCGCTACGACAGCCAGAAACTCAGCTGGCAGCCCTGCCTGGACAAGGCCGAACTGCCCGGCCTGCCCCGCGCGTACTACCGGCTGCAGTGCGCCACCATGCTCGCGCCGCGCGACTGGAAGACGCCGGAGGCCGGGGTGGACGTGCGGATCCGGGTGAGCCGCCTGAAGAGCGTCAAGGCCACCGATCCGGGCATGCTCTTCACCAATCCCGGCGGGCCCGGCGCGGAGGGGGCCGATCTGCCGTTGCTCCTGGTCAGCGCCGAGCGTAAGAAGCTGATGGCCGGTCAGGACGTGTACGGCATGGACGTGCGGGGCACGGGTGGGTCGAGCAACCTCACCTGTGGTGGGGCGCGGGATCTGAGTGTCGACCCGCGGGTGCGCAGCCAGGCGAACATCGGCCTGCTGCTCGACGCGGCCGAGCTCACCGCCCGGGCCTGCGCAGTGGCCGGGGGCGGCCTGCGCGAGTACGTGACCACCGCGCAGACCGTGCAGGACGTCGACCTGCTGCGACGGATCGCCGGCCAGGAGAAGACGAACTGGCTGGGCTTCTCGGCCGGTACCTGGCTGGGGGCGCACTACGCCACGGCCTTCCCGCAGCACACCGGCCGGATGGTGTTCGACTCGAACGTCGACTTCACCAGCACCTGGCAGGCCTCGTTCGCCCGGCAGCCGCTCGGTTTCCAGCGGCGCTTCGAGTCCGACTTCGCGCCCTGGGTGGCCCGGCACCACAGCGTCTACGGGCTGGGCACGACCAAGGAGGCGGTGATCGCCAGCTACGAACGGCTGCGGTCGCGGATGACGGCCGATGCGCCGGTCGAGGACGCGGTCACCCTCGATGACATCGTTGCCGGGACGATGTACGCCAAGATGCTCTTCCCCGACGCGGCGGCCGCGCTGGCCGACCTCAACGGCTACGTACGGGCGCAGAGCAGCGGCAAGTTCCGCACCGCCGACCAGTACGCGGCCAAGGTCGGTCGGCGGGTGGCCGCGATCGAGCGCACCGGTCTGCGCCGGACCTTCTCGGGCGATGCCGCGAGCACCACCTTCCTGGCCATCACCTGCCAGGACACGCCCTGGTCGGGCGGCGTGCAGCGGCTGCGGACGGCCTCGTCGGAGGCAGGTAAGAAGTATCCGCTGATCGGCTGGGCCACGATCAGCCAGCCCTGCGCCTTCTGGGACCGGCCGGCCGCGGCGGCTCTGCCCACCCCCACCGGTAAGGACATCCCTCCGGTGCTGATGGTGCAGTCGGAGAACGACCCGGCCACACCGATCGAGGGCGCCCGCGCGGCAGCGACCAACTTCGCCGGGGCCCGGCTGCTGACGGTCAAGAACGAGGGCGACCACGGGCTCTACGCCGGCGGTAACGGCTGCGTGGACCGGAAGGTCGAGAACTACCTGCTCAAGGGCGAACTGCCGGCAGTGGGAAGCAGTTGCCAGGGCACCGCCGACCCGCGCCCGGGCTACGGCAGCATGCGCGTGGCCACCGCACCCCGCAGTGGCACCAACCCGCTGCTCGCCCTGCGGCAGATCCGAGAGCTGGTGCACTGAGGTCTGGACCGGGGGGTCGGTCCAGATCTCAGTGCACCGAGAAGGTCAGCCTCGGAACCGGCGCAGCCGCAGCGAGTTGGTCACCACCGCGACACTGCTCAGGGCCATGGCCAGACCCGCGATCATCGGGTTGAGCAGGCCGAAGGCAGCCAGCGGAAGGGCCGCCACGTTGTACCCGAAGGCCCAGACCAGGTTCTGCCGGACGATCCGCGAGGTGGCCCGGGACAACCGGATCGCCTGCGGCACGCCTGCCATCTCACCCCGGACCAGGGTGATGTCACCGGCTTCCATGGCGGCATCGGTGCCCGTGCCGAGGGCCAGACCCAGGCGGGCGGTGGCCAGGGCCGCAGCGTCGTTCACACCGTCCCCGACCATGGCCACCCGGTGCCCGGCGGCCTGCAGCCGCTCGACCACGGCGACCTTTTCCTCCGGCATCAGCTCGGCGAACACGTCGTCCGGCGCGATCCCGACCGAGGCGGCGACCGCCCGCGCGGTGGAGAGGTTGTCCCCGGTGGCCAGCATCGGAGTCAGCCCGAGGGCCCGTAGCTGCGTGATGGCCTCGCGAGCGGCCGGTTTGATCGTGTCAGCGATAGTCAGCACCGCGGCGGGCACCTCGTCGATCCACACCACCACCGCAGTGCGCCCCTGGGCCTCGACCACCGCCCGGTCCAGCTCGACCGGGAGCTTCTGCGGGACCCACGAGGGGCGACCCACACGCACGCGCCGGCCTTCGACCGTTCCTTCGACGCCCAGCCCCTGGGTACTCGCGAATTCGGTGACGGCGGGCAGTTCGTCGGGCCTACCTGGCACCGCAGCCACCACGGCCCGGCCCAGCGGGTGCTCCCCGGCGTGCTCGACCGCAGCGGCCCAGCGCAGCACTTCTGCCTGCTCGAAGCCGTCGGCCGAAGTCACCCCGGCCAGGCTCATCCGCCCCTCGGTCAGTGTCCCGGTCTTGTCCAGCACGATCACGTCGACGTGCTTGGCGTCTTCCAGGGTCTGCGGGCCGCGGATCAGGATGCCCAGCTGGGCGCCGCGCCCGGTGCCGACCAGCAGAGCCGTGGGGATGGCGAGGCCCAGGGCGCAGGGGCAGGCGATGATCAGCACCGACACCGCGGCAATGCCCGCCGCCTGGGCATCACCGGTGATCACCAGCCAGAGCACCAGGCTCAGGACCGACAGCACCAGCACCACCGGCACGAACACCGACGACACCCGGTCGGCCAGCCGCTGGGCGCGGGCCTTGCCCGACTGCGCCTGCTGCACGATGCGGGTGATCCGGGCCAGCGTGGTGTCGGAACCGACCCGGGTGGCCCGCACCACGATCCGGCCCCCGCCGTTCACGCAGGCCCCGGTCACACTCGCGCCCGGTTTCACGTGAACCGGCAACGGCTCGCCGGTGAGCATCGACTCGTCCACATCGCTCGTGCCTTCGACCACCACCCCGTCCGTGCCGATGCGCTCACCGGGGCGGACCACGAAAAGGCTGCCCACTGAGAGCTCTTCGGCGCGGACGCGGACCTCCTGGCCGTCGCGCAGCAGATTCACGTCGCGCGCGCCCAGGTCGAGCAGAGACCGTAGGGCGGCACCGGAACTGCGTCGGGCCCGAGCCTCGGTGAAACGTCCGGTGAGCAAGAAAGTGGTTACGACAGTGGCTATCTCGAGGTATGGCTCGCCGCTTCCGGTGATCAGCACGCCGATCGACCAGAGCGTGGCCACGGTGACCCCGATCGAGACCAGCGTGTCCATCGTGGCCGCGAGGTGCCGGGCGTTGATCGCGGTGGCGCGGTGGAACGGCCAGGCCGCCCAGGTCACGACCGGCAGGGCGAGCGCCAGGGCCCACCATTCCCAGCCCTCGAACTGCAGGGCCGGAATCATGGAGAGGGCGACCACCGGCACGGTGAGCAGGATCGCCACCCGCAGCCGGGGCTTGAGAACGTCTTCCTGGTAGGGAATCTCGGCTTCGAGAGACTCAGGTACCTGGGCGGTGTAGCCGGTCGCCTCGACGGTGTGGATCAGGTCGGAGTCGCTCACTCCGGCGGCCACCAGCACATGTGCTCGCTCGGTGGCCAGATTGACGGTGGCGTCCACCCCGTCCATCCGGTTCAGCTTCTTCTCGATCCGGGTGGCGCAGGTTGCACAGGTCATGCCGCCGATCGAGAGCTCGACCTGACGTTGTGGCCCGGTGGTGGGCCTGACCTCGGCATCGGTGGCCATGATCAGGCCTGTGGGGCCAGCTCGTACCCGGCCTCGTCCACGGCGGCGGCCACCGCGGCCGGGTCGAGCTCGGACTCGCTGACGATGGTGACCGGGGTGATCCCGCCCGCGTGCAGGTCGACCTCGACCGCGGTCACACCGGGAAGGGCGGAGAGCTCGGTGGTGACCGCGGTGACGCAGTGCCCGCAGGTCATACCGGTGACGTCGACAGTGGTGGTGCTCATGACTGGCTGTCTCCTCGAAACGACACGACTAACTAGGGGTTTCAGCTACGGACGAGGCGGGCGATGGCGTCGGCGGCCTCGGTGATCTTGACTTTGGCCTCGGCGTCGCCCTGGCGCGCGGCCTCGACCACGCAGTGCGACATGTGGTCCTCGAGCAGCCCCAGGCTGACCGCCTGCAGGGCCTTGGTGACCGCGGCGACCTGGGTCAGGACGTCGATGCAGTACGTGTCCTCGTCGACCATCCGTTGCAGTCCACGCACCTGACCTTCGATCCGGCGCAGGCGTTTCAGATAGTCCTCTTTGGTGCCGGCATACCCAGGCATGTCCCGTCCCCTTCTCGTGGAACCCTACCCCCCTAGGGTATGCCTAGGTTCCGGCAAATACCAGAGGGGGGTATCGGAGGGGTCGGACTAGGAAGCGCCGGCCCAGGAGCCCAGGATCGGCAGCATCCGGGAGGTCTCGGAGTCCGGCTCGACCGTGTACACGATCAACCGCTGACCCGGATCGAGCGGCCCGGTAAGCACCTCGACCCCGAAGGCCAGGAGCCCGGCGGCCGGATGGCGCACCGTCTTGCGCATGGAGGAGTAGTCGCGCACGCCGTGGTCGTCCCACCAGCGGGCGATGTCCGGGTCGCGCCGTAGGCGCTCGATGCCGGCCTTCAGCTGCGGGTCGTGCGGACGCCGGCCGGCCTCGCGGCGCAGGGTCGCCACCGCCGACTGGGCGAAGTCCGTCCAGTTGACGATGCGCTCACGGGCGCCGGGATCGGTCAGCAGCCAGTCGGAGAAGACCGTTCCCGGCTCCATCGGCACGCCCAGAACCTCACCGAGCAGCGCATTCCGGGCCAGCACGAGCGAACGATGACCGAGCAGGATCGCCGGGACATGGTCGAGTGCGCCCATCACCCGCAACAGACCGGGGTCGGCGACCTGCAAGGACTCGGCCTGGGCCCGGCCGGCGGCGACCGGGGCGGCCAGGTCGTGCAGATGAGCCTGCTCCACCTCGTCCAGCCGCAGCGCCCGGGCCAGACTGCCCAGGACCTCGGCCGAGATGTTGGCCTGCCGGCCCTGCTCCAGACGGCTGTAGTAGTCGGCGCTCAGGCCGGCCAGAACGGCCAGCTCCTCCTTGCGCAGCCCGGGCACCCGCCGAGGCCCGGGGAACGGCGTGATCCCGGCCTGGGCCGGGGTGAGCCGGTCGCGCCGGGAACGCAGAAAGGCGCCCAGCGCTGCCCGGTCCTGTGCCACCCGGCCACCGTACGTCAGCCGTCCCGCGGCTACCTGGTCACGTCGTGACCAGGTAGCCGGTCAGGCTCAGCGCAGTTCGTCGACCAGCCGCGAGGCCAGACCCACGTACGAGCCGGGGGTCAGGTCCATCAGGCGCTTGGCCACGTCGTCGGGCAGCCCCAGCCCGGCGACGAACTCCCGCATCACCTCGGCGTCCACCTTGCGGCCGCGGGTGAGCTCCTTCAGCCGCTCGTACGGCTGCTCCAGACCGTGCACCCGCATCACCGACTGCACCGCCTCGCCCAGCACCTCCCAGGTCGCGTCGAGGTCGCGGGCCAGCGCCTTCGGGTCGGCGTCGAGGCCGGCCAGGCCCTTGCGGGCGTTGTCGATGGCCAGCAGCGAGTGCCCGAACGCGGTGCCGATGTTGCGCTGCATCGAGGAGTCGGTCAGGTCGCGCTGCAGCCGCGAGGTGACCAGCGTGGACTCCAGCACGCCGAACAGGCCGTTGCTGACCTCGAGGTTGGCCTCGGCGTTCTCGAAACGGATCGGGTTCACCTTGTGCGGCATGGTCGAGGAGCCCACCGTGCCCTGCCCCCGGACCTGCACGAAGTAGCCCATCGAGATGTACGTCCAGACGTCGGTGCACAGGTTGTGCAGCACCCGGTTGAACCGGGCCACGTCGGCGTACAGCTCGGCCTGCCAGTCGTGCGACTCGATCTGCGTGGTCAGCGGGTTCCAGGTCAGGCCCAGGTGCTCGACGAAGCTGCGCGAGACCTGCACCCAGTCGGTGTCCGGGGCCCCGGCCACGTGCGCCGAGAAGGTGCCGGTGGCGCCGTTGATCTTGCCCAGGAACTCGGAGTTGTCGATCCGGCGCAGCTGCCGGCCCAGCCGGTGGGCCAGCACCGCCAGCTCCTTGCCGAGCGTGGTGGGGGTGGCCGGCTGGCCGTGGGTGCGCGCCAGCATCGGCAGGTCGCGCAGCTCGCGGGCCAGGTCGGCGACGTCCTCGTGCAGCGCCCAGGCCGAGGGCAGCCAGACCAGGGCGGTGGCGTCGCGCACCATCAGCGCGTAGGCCAGGTTGTTGATGTCCTCGCTGGTGCAGAACAGGTGGACGATCTCGGCCAGGTCGGCCAGCGAGTGCCCCTCCATCCGCTTCTTCACGTAGTACTCGACGGCCTTGACGTCGTGCAGGGTGACCCGCTCGGTCTCGGCCAGCTCGGCCACGCTCTCGGCGTTGAAGTCGCTCGCGATGCTGCGCAGGTAGGAGGTCTCTTCCGGGGTGAGCCGGCGCACCCCCGGCACGGCGCCGGACTCGGTCAGGTGGATCAGCCACTCGACCTCGACGTGCACCCGGCGCTGGTTCAGCGCGGCCTCGGACAGGTGCTGCGCCAGCGGCGCCACGGCGGCCCGGTAACGGCCGTCCAGCGGGCCCAGCGGCACGTCGTCGCCGAGGACGTTGGGCGGCGGGTTCAGCCGACCGGGCTGGTGCAGGGACTTTCCGGGGCGCGGGGAGCTGAGCTGGGTCACGGGCCAATGCTCCCACGGCGCTCCCACGGCCTGCTGGCCCGCCCGGGCCGCCACCCCTACCGTGCAGGCATGCCGACGCTACCCGAATGGGCCACCGGACTCGGGCTCCAGCAGCACCCCGAGGGCGGCTGGTTCGCCGAGACCTACCGCTCCTCCGTCGAACTTTCCCCCGATCAGCTTCCACCTGGCTACGACGGCCCCCGCTCGCTGGCCACCTCGATCGTGTTCCTGCTGCTGCCCGGTGAGGTCTCGGCCTGGCACCAGGTGCGCTCCGACGAACTGTGGATCCACCAGCGCGGCGGACCGCTGGCCCTGGGGCTGGGCGGCTCGGACGAGGCGGGCCCGGGTCCGGCGGTCGAGTCGGTCCTGGGCACCGACATCGACCAGAGCCCGCAGCTGCTGGTCCCGGCCGGCACCTGGCAGACCGCGCGTCCGGCGGCCGACGAGCCGGTGCTGGTCGGCTGCGTGGTCGCGCCCGGGTTCGACTACCGCGACTGGCGCCTCGCCGACCAGAAGTAGAGGCAAGACAAAACGAAAAGAGGCCTACGGACGTCCGTAGGCCTCTTTTCGATGTACGGAACCTCAGACGGTGGCCGGGGCCTTGTCGTCCTCGTCCTCGAGGCGGGCGGCCTCTTCCTCGGCGCGCAGATCGGCCAGGCGCTGGTTGCTGCGGTGCAGCAGCGTGCCCAGGCCCAGGAGCAGCAGACCGACGACCACCCACATGCCCATCACCAGCAGGGCGGCGCGGCTGCCGGCGCCGTCGAAGAACGCCATCGAGCGCAGCGCCGTCGCGGTCGCACCCGGGGGCAGGATCTGCCCGATCGTGCCCCAGGGGTCGGGCAGCCACTCGGGCACGCTGCTCAGACCGGACAGGGGAGCGCCGAGCAGCACCAACACGGCCGCGCCGATGGCCAGACCGATCCGGCCGGCCAACGCGTACACGCCCAGCAGGATCACGGTGGTGGCGAACGTACCGGCAGCCAGGCCGGCGGTCAGCAGCCAGAAGTTACCGCCGGAGGTGGAACCCGACCCGTAGGTGAGCACCGCGGCCACGGCCAGGCCGACCGCGGCGGAGGCCGCAACCGCGCCCCCGAGCTGGGCCAGCGGACGACGACGGTAGAGCGCGATCAGGCCGAACGCCGGCAGGGCGGCCGCGATGACCAGGGCGAGCTCGGAGGACGCGAGCCCGTCACCACGCTGGTCCTTGCCCGGCTGGGGCACCACGTCGGTGACGGTGACCTGGGCCTGGGCCTGCTGCTGGAGAGCCTGGGCAACGGTCTGCAGGGCGTCCGAGACCTCGATGCCCGCCGCGGTGGCGATCATCATCTGGGCCTGGGTGTTGTCCACGAACAGACCGCCGTAGACCTCACGGTCCTCGATGGCGTCGCGCAGTTCGTTGGCATCGCTGAACTGGCTGACGCTGAACGTGCCCTCCCCGCCGAACTGCTCCATCAGCGTGGTGAGCTGCCCGGTGATCTCCTCGGTACCGGCCACGCCGACCGGCACCTTGTTCGGCCCGCCCTTGGCGATCGGCAGGGCCATCGACCCGATCAGCAGGGCGGCGACGGCGGCGAGCGCCACCAGGGTCCCGACCAGCGGGACGAGGGTGGAGTGCTTCTCGGCCTTCGGCGCGGTGGGGGGAACCGGATCAGAAACTGAGGACGAGGGGCTCGCCTCAGGCGCAGAGGTCACGGTGGCCCCGGTGTGGGTGGGGGTCGCCGGACCGGTCGGGGCAGCGGTGCCGGAAGAGGCCGGGGTGGTTGCCCCGACGGGCACAGTTGCCTGGGCAGCAGAGGACGGGGTGGTGGCCCCGGCCGGAGCCGCCGCCTTGGCGGTGTCGGCGCCGGTGGTCTCTGCCTGCGCGCCGCTCGCCGGGTCAGTCGTGTCGGTCGACGTGGTGCTGGACGGGGTGGCCGTCTTGTCGTCGGCCTTGGAACCGGCCGACGTGGGCAGCGGCTTCAGCGTGAGGTCGGGCGTGGCCGACTCTTCCGCCGCCGGCGCCTTGTCAGCCGGCGCGGTCTCGCTCTTGTCCGCCTCGGTCTTGGTCACGTCAGCCGTGGTCGCGTCGGTCCCGGCCGCCCCGGCCTCCTTCTCGGCGCCGGCCCCCTCGGCGTCCGTCCCGGTCCGGGTGACGCCGAGCGCCCCCTCGTCCGTGGTGTCCTGCACCTCTCCGGGTTCGCCGTCCGTGGTGTCGACGGCGACCGGCTTGGTCGTCCCCTCCGTGACCTCGTTCGCCGAATCGGTTTCGGGTCCCTTGCCGGACGCCGAATCGCGGGTCATCGTCTCTCCTCATTCACGGATGGATCTCGAATTCACGGATGGATCTCGAAGGCCTCGCCGGTCGCGCACCCTAGCCGACTCGCCCATGAGCCCCTCACATGCGAGCCACCTCGAGCTACGTCGAACCGGCGGCCGTTCGCGGTGGGTCAGGGCCGGTCTACTTCAAGCAACGCTGCTCGCTGCCGACGCAAGAGTGCATGGACGTCGCGCCCGCCGCCCGCCTGGTGGCCAACATCGAGCAGGTGGTCCGGGGACAGCATGCGGCCGTCGAGCTGCTGACGATCGCCGTTCTCGCCGGGGGACACGTCCTGATCGAGGACGCGCCGGGTACCGGTAAGACCACCCTCGCACAGTCGGTGGCCCGATCTGTCGGTGGCGTGTTCCAGCGGGTCCAGGCCACGGCCGACCTGATGCCGGCGGACATCACCGGCTCCGCGGTCTGGGACCCCAGCCGCCGGGAGTTCAGCTTCGTCCCCGGCCCGGTCTTCGCCGACGTCCTCCTGGTCGACGAACTGAACCGGATGCCGCCACGCACCCAGTCCGCGCTGCTCGAGGTGATGGCCGAGCGGATGGTCACGGTGGACGGCGTCCGGCACCCCGTACCGCCGAACTTCTTCCTGGTGGCCACCCAGAACCCGGTGGAGCAGCACGGCACCTACCCCCTGCCGGAAGGTCAGCTGGACCGGTTCGCCGTGCGCCTGCACCTCAAACCGCTGACCGCCGTGGACGAGTTCACGGTCGTGCGGGAACAGCTGACCGGTCCGACCGTGAACTCCCTGGAGGCAGTGCTCGACCCGGAAGGGCTGAGCGCACTGCGCGACGTGGTGCGCGGCGTCTTCCTGGCCGAGCCCGTGCTGGAGTACGCCGTGAAACTGACCCGGTCCACCCGCACCGACCAACGGATCCGGGCCGGCGCCGGCTCCCGTGCGGCGATCTCTCTGGCCCGCTGCGCCCAGGCCCGGGCGGTGCTGCACGGCCGTGAGTACGTGACCCCCGAGGACGTCGCCGAGCTGGCCGTGCCCGTGCTCGCCCACCGGATCGTGCCGGCGGTGGCCACTCCGGCCGATGCCCTGATCACCGAGCTGGTCCGGGCCCAGCACGTTCCGGTCCCGGTCTGAGCGGGGGTCGTGAGCAAGATGCGCATAGTGCGGCCGATCACGCCGGGGGGCTGGCTGGCGATCATGCTGGCCGCCGTGCTGGCGGCGATCGCCGTACGAGCCTTCAACCCCTGGCTGCTGCTGGTCGCCTTCGCCCTGTTCATCCCGGTGGTGCTCTCCCAGCTGATGCGCCCGGACCTGAAGTCGGTGTCGGTGGCCTTCCGCTCGCCCGAGCGTCTGGTCATGGGCGAACCGGCTGAGCAGGTGCTGACCGTGCGCAACGACGGCCGGCGTCTGTTGCCTGGCTTCGCGGTGTTGCACCACTGCCGGGGACTGGCCCCGATCCAGCTGGCGGTACCCCCGCTCGGGCCGGGTGACCAGGTCGAACTCACCTTCCCCCGGCTTCCGGTGCAACGCGGACGCACCGACTCCCACGACATCCATCTGCATGCCCTGGCGCCCTTCGGGATGGCGTTTCACCACCGGTGCATCCGTGGGAAGGCGGAGATCGTGGTGCACCCGGAACGGGTGCCGACGGTAGAGATCGACAGTGGACGTTTGTCCCTCGAGGACGCGGCCGGGGCCCGGCTGCTGCCGGCCGGGTCAGAGCCGCACGGCCTGCGCGAATGGCGTCAGGGGGACGACCGCCGCCACGTGAACTGGCGGGCCACCGCGCGTCAGGCGGCGCTGGGGCAGCCGGACAAGCTGATCGTGGTGGTGCAGGAACCCGAGGTGGAGGCCCGGCTGGTGCTCGTGGTCACCGGGTCGGTGCAGGACGAGGACTGGGAGGAACTGGTCTCGCTGGCGGCCTGGTCGGCCTGCAAGGCGGTCGGCAGCCACGCCGACGTGACCCTGATGGCGCCCGGCGTCCCGGCCTGGTCGGGCACCGACGTGCAGCAGATCCTCGACTGGTTCAGCGGCCTGGACAGCAGCCGCCTCGAGCAGCCGGCCGACGAGGTGGACGAGGTCGACGGCGCGGAATTCGAGGAGCTGGTCCGGGCCCAGCGGGCGGCCGGGGTGGTGGTCGTGGAGGCCTCGACCCGGCCGTTCGGTCTGCACCGCATGTACGGCGGGGCCGGATGAACGGCGGGGCCGGATGAACGGCGGGGCCGGATGAACGAGATACGGAACGTCCCCACGCTGCTGACCCTGGTCTCGGCCGCCCTGGCGCTGGGTCTGGCCGGTCTGTTGCCGGGGGCGGTCTGCTTGCTGGTGATGGTGCTCGTGGTGCTCGTCGGCGTCTTCGTGCCGACCCGCTTCCCGCAGCTCACCGAGACCTCGTGGGGCCGCAGCTCGGTGGCCGGGGCAGCCCTGGCGCTCGTGGTGGGAGCCACGGCGGCGACCTCGCCGCAGAACCTCCTGACCGGCACCGCCTCGAGCCCGCTGGCCGGTGCCGCCGACGTCCTGGCGGTGCCGCAGGGCCTGCCTCTGGGAATGCTGGCCGCCCTGGCCGCCGGCTCGCTGATCGCCGTGACCCTGGAGATCGGTCACCGTCGGGGCACCCAGTCGGCCTTGGTCCTGGGCACCGCCGTGCTCGGTCTGGCCTGCGTCGCCGCCCCCTCCGGGCTCCGGCTCCTCGTGCCCATCGTGATCGGCTGGCCGGCCGCCCTGCTGGCCCTGACCAAGCTGAACTTCCTGGCCGCGCCGAACCCCGATGTCCGCACCACCGTCATCCGCCGCGGGGCCGGGCCGGTGGCCTCCACCGAATCGGCACTGGCCGCGGTGTTCCGCTGGCGCATCGTGCCGGTGCTGCTGGCCATCGTCCTGAGCTCCGGCCTGGCCCTGGCCGCAGGCGGCGCCGAGTTCCGGAACCTGGGCAACGGCAACGCGTCGGCCGCCGACCAGAGCGAAGGCAACAACGCCCGGGCCTGGGAGACCAAGTTCCTGGGCGGACGGATGGACCTGAACTCGCGCGGCCCCCTCGGCGACTACCCCGTGGCCGAGATCCCCCTGGAGAGCCCGAGCCACTGGCGCACCGCAACGCTGGACTCCTACAACGGTGTCGGCTGGCAGGTCACCGGCACCTCGAACCTGCGCACCACGCTCACCCCCAGCGCATCCGGCGTACGGCTCAGCACCAGCGGCGACGACACCGCAAACCTGACCGCCGGCCAAGCAGAAGGCCAGGCAGAAGACCAAGCAGAAGACACAGACCCCGACAACAACCTGGACGCGACCGAAACGCCCGACCCGAGCCAGTCGTCCCCCGATCTGACCGACCCCTTCGCCGACCCGGAAGACGACTTCACCAACCCCGCCGACCCCGGCGACCTAGGCATCGAAGGCCTCGGGAGCGATGGGGGAGCCAGCACCCTGGACGGGGGCGACACCCAGCTCGGCAGTACCCGCACCGATCAGGTGGTCAACCGGGGGAACGGCCCGGCCCAGCTGATCGCCCCGGGCCGTGTACTCACCGCCGACCTTCCCAGCAGCTATGCCGAACGCACGTTCGTCTCCCCTGGCGAGCGGGTGGTGATGCCCAGCCAGAACGAGGACCACTACAGGGTCACGAGCCAGGTCTACCCCGACATCTCGAACCCCGCCGCGCTCGAAGGCGCGGCGGACGACGCAGTGGCTGACCCCGACGCCTTGATCGACCCCCGTTACCTCCAGGTCCCCGACACCCTCCCGGCGCGCGTGCGTGATCTGGGCGAGCAGTTGGTGGGCGGCGCGACCACCCGGCTCGCCGCAGTGCAGGCGGTCGGCACTCGGCTGCGGCAGTCGATGAGCTACACCCTGGACGCGCCCGTACCCCCGTCCGGCGCAGACGCTGTCGACTTCGCGCTCTTCGAATCTCACCAGGGATTCTGCGAGCACTACGCCAGCGCCGCCGTGATGCTGCTGCGCTCCGGCGGGATCCCGGCCCGGATGGTGGTCGGTTACCTGGCCGAGGGGAAGGAGTCGATCGGCGACGACCGTCAGCTCATCCGGCAGGCCCAGGCACACGCCTGGGCCGAGGTCTGGTTCCCCGGCGCAGGTTGGGTGACGTTCGAGTCGACCCCCGCTGGTGGCCTCGACGAGAGCTTCCTGGACGACCTCAACTCGGCGTTCAACCGGGCGATGAACGACCTGGCCGAGCGGTTCTCCGCCTTCGTGGCGGGGGTGGTCGGCCCGGTCGTGCTCGGCGTCGTGCTGCTGGTGATCTGGCTGTTCCGCCGTTTCCTGCTGCGGCAGCTGGCCCGGCTGGTGGCCCGGGTCACCGGGCGCCGAAAAATTGTGGACGCTGACCCGCCTTACGATCCCGACTTACGAAAAGCGTTCCTGGAGTTGGAGTCGGAGCTCGCCGCCCAGGGGGCGGCGCGGGCGGCCAACGAGACGCTGCAGTCACTACGGGACCGGCTGCTGGGTCCTCGCTACTACACCGCACCGGAACAGAAACACGCGCTGGAAGGCGCTTTCGACGTCCTCAATCGGGCTCTGTACTCTCGCACACCGCCCGATCGGGACGAATGCCTGCAAGCCGCAGCCGCTTTCGAACAGGAGGCGGTCCGCCTGCGGGAAGCGGCCGAGAATGGTCAGCCCGTGGTCAGTTTGGGGCAGTCGGCGCAGTTGATGTAGAGCGGGCACGAGGTGAGGGCGCAGACCACCTGGTGCCCGGCCAGCCCCAGGTAGACCCGCTCCATGTGCATCGCCCGGGCGCCCTTGGCCAGCACCACAGCGGTGGTTCCCTGAGCCTCGAGAACGGCCTTGACCTGCCCGAACGCCTCCATGGCAGATCCGGCGGTGGACACTCGGGAAGCCGGGAGCCCGTGCTCCACGGCCCCGGCCTGCAACGGCGCCGCGTTCGGGCCCACCGTGATCAGGTCGGTGACGCAGTCGGCCGCCTTGTGCCCGACCCGGGTGTGCAGCTCGTGCGAGAAGTCGCCGAGCTCGCCCATCTGCCCCAGCACCGCCACCTTGACCTCACCGGGCAGGGCGGCGAGCAGGTCGAGCGAGCCGATCATCGCGTCCGGGCTGCCGTTGTAGCTGTCGTCGATCATCAGCAGCTCGTCGTCGATCCGCCGCAGCGACGCCCGGCCGGCCGGCGGCTGCACTCCGCGCAGCGCCTCGATGCCCTCGGAAGGGGCGATGCCGTAAGCCCTTCCGACCGCCACCGCCAGCATGGTGGCGTAGGCGAAGTGCCGCCCGGCCGCGCCGATGCTGAACGGCAGCGTCTGCCCGTCCACCTCGATCCGGCCGCGGGTGCCGTTCTCGTCCACGCTCACGTCGACCGCGCGCAGGTCGTTGCCGGGGGCGAAGCCGACCCGCACCACGGTGGCCTCCGCGGCCCCGGGCAGGCCGAGGGTGGTGCTGGTGAGCAGCTCGTCGTCACCGTTGACGATCCAGGTACCGCCAGGGCGGGTGTGGTTGAAGATGTCGGTCTTCTCCAGCGCCAGCTCCGGCTGGCCGGCGAAGTTGCCCAGGTGGGCGAAACCGACGTTGGTGACCACCGAGACGTCCGGGGCGACCAAGCCGCTCAGGTGGCCGATCTCGCCCGGGTGGTTGGTGCCGATCTCGGAGATCACGTGGGTCTGTGCGGGCTCGATCTGGGTGAGCGTGAGCGGCACGCCGAGGTGGTTGTTGAAGCTCGCCTTGTTGGCCAGCACCTCGAACTTGGCCTGCAGGACCTGGGCGATCAGGGTCTTGGCGGTGGTCTTGCCGGCCGACCCGGTGACCGCGACCACCGAGGCGGTGCTGCGGCGGCGGGCCTGGGCGGCGGCCTGCTGCAGGGCGATCAGGGTGTCGGGCACCCGGATCACCGTGGCGTCGAGCCCGGCCAGCTCGGGGGTGTCGGCCAGGGGGCGGCTGATCAGCACCCCGGTGGCCCCGGCCCGCACGGCGGCTGCGGCGAAGTCGTGACCGTCACGGGTGGGGCCGGGGATGGCCACGAACAGTTCGCCACCGGTGATGTCCCGGGTGTCGACGCTGGCCCGGCCGAACCGCCCGGCCTCGCCACCGGTGGCCTGACGCACCAGCTCGGCACCCTCGACCGCTGTGAGGACGTCGTCCACCTGGATCACAGAACCGTTCCCTCCACCTACGCGCGAGCCCACGCCCGAAAGGGCAATCGTAGGGCCTTTACGACAGGCGACCGGCGCGGCTGCCGGAGCTGACCAGCTCGGCCAGGTGCTCCTGGGCCCGCTTCAGGGCGATGAAACCGGCCGCCCCGCCGACCGCGAGCCGGTTGGCGTGCCACTCCAGCTCGGCGTCGTCCAGGTGCGGCGGCAGCTTGCGGGCCAGGTTGGCGACCTCGGCGAGCTCGGTGCGCTGGCGCACCAGGAAGCCCACGTCCACCGGGTGCCCGTGCCCGGGCACGACCACCCGCCCGACCCGCTCCATCAGCCGGGTCATGGTGTCCGGCCACTCCAGCGGGAAGGCGTGGTCGAACGACGGCGGCGCCCCCTGCTCGGCCAGGTCGCCCAGGAACGTGACGTCGGCGTCCGGCACCTCGACCACCAGATCGTGGTCGGTGTGCCCGCGGCCGGGATGGTGCAGCACCACCGACCGGCCGCCCAGGTCGAGCGTGACGTCGGCCGTCATCGTGTGGTTGGGCAGGGTGAGCCGGACCGCGTCGACCTCGTCGGCCAGCACCTCCTCGCCGGACTCACGCAGCCAGGTGGAGATCTCGGCGCGCTGCCGCACCCCCGAGCCGGCCAGATCGGCGTAGCAGCGCTCGTGCGCCCAGATCTCGCAGTCCGGCTGGGCGTCGGCGAACACCGAGGTGCCGTAGCAGTGGTCGAAGTGCGAGTGGGTGAGCGCCACCAGGTGCGGCAGCGGGGTGATCGAGCGGATCGCCCGGCGCAGCTCCTGCCCCTCGCGCTCGCTGCCCCGGGTGTCGACGACCAGGCAGCGCTCGTCGCCCAGGATCAGCCCGGCATTCACGTCGAGTGTGCGGTTGCGCCGCACGAAGACCCGGTCGCCCACCTCGTACCAGCGACCCCAGGGGTTGGTGTCCGACTTCACCGCAACTCGGCTCCCTCGTTCCGGCCCTCTCAGGTCGAGGACACGCGGCGGTTCCGGCGGACGGTCACCCCAGGACGGCGACTATCCGCATTGAGCACACAACGCAGCGTACGCCCGATCTGACCGATTGGTTACACCGGGGGTGACTTGACAATTACCAACGGTTTGACCGAAGCCGTCGGCCAGCGCATTGTCACACGGTGTCAGCCGTTCAGCAGGCTGAGCTCGAAGCTGTAGCGCGAGGCCACGTAGACGTGGGTGCCGTACTCCACGGCCCGGCCCCGCTCGTCGAAGGTGAGCCGGCTCATCGTCAGCAGGGCCGCGCCCTTGGTCTCGTCGAGCAGGCGGGCCTCGGCGAGCGTGGCCGGGCGGGCGCCGATGCTCTGGTGGGCCGCGTGCAGAACCACCCCGGCGGCGCGCAGCAGCGCGTACAGGCCGTGCTGTTCCAGGGCCTGGGTGGTCAGGCTGCGGGCGTCGGGCAGGTCGCCGAGCAGGTGGTTGGTGAGCCGGGCGATCGGCCGGCCGTCGGCCGAGCGCAGGCGCACCAGCGAGATCACCGGGGTGCCGCTGGGCAGGGCCAGGACCTGGGCGATGTCGGGCTTGGCAGGTTCCACGACGTTGGACAGCACCCGGGTGCGGGGGAGGCGGCCCCCGGCCAGCAGGTCGTCGTGCAGGCTGGTGAGCTGCAGAGGGCGGCGCACCCGGGGCTGCACCACCCGGGTACCGACCCCGCGGCGCCGCACCAGCAGCCCCTTGTCGACCAGGTACTGCATCGCCCGGCGGACCGTGGGCCGGGACAGGCCGAGCTGCCCGGCCAGCTGGATCTCGTTGGCCAGCATGGTGTCCGGCGGCAGCTGACCCTGGTCGATGGCGCGCTCCAGGTGCTGCGCGAGCTGGAAGTACAGCGGCACCGGGCTGGACCGGTCGACCACCAGGGCGGGCAGGGCCGGCCCGATCGGCATCTCGATCGGCATGAGACCCTCCCGGGCCCGTTCGTCGCTGGAGGCGGTCGAGGGCATTGATCTCGATGTCGAACGATCCGACCGTTATGACTGTAACTTCTGACAAGCGAACATAGAAGGTTGTCAGCACAAATCGTCGTTCGTGGAACAAGAAGCAGCGAAGGGATTTTCGCATGCTCAGAACGGGTATCGCGGTGTGCGCGGCGGCCGCGCTGGTGGCCGGGCTGGCGGCCTGCAGCGAGGGCGGGCGGGTCAAGGAGCCGGATCGGGGCGCCGGCACCGCCGGGGACGACTCGGGCTACACGATCGCGATGGTGACGCACGAGACCCCGGGCGACTCGTTCTGGGACATCGTCCGGGCCGGGGCCGAACAGGCTGCGCAGAACACCGGTATCGACCTGAAGTACTCCAACGACCCGGACGCGGGCAAGCAGGCCACCCTGATCCAGAACGCGGTGGACAGCAAGGTCGACGGCATCGCCACCACCCTGGTCACCCCGGACGCCCTGGCCGGATCGGTGAAGGCCGCCGCCGACGCGGGCATCCCGATCGTCGGCCTGAACGCCGGGATCGACGACTACCAGCGGCTCGGGGCGGACATGTACTTCGGCTCGGACGAGACCACGGCCGGTGAGGCGGCCGGGGAGCGACTGGCCGCCGAGGGCGCGAAACATCCGTTGTGCGTGATCCACCAGGCCGGTTCGGTCTCCCTCGAGGCCCGCTGCGCGGGTGTCGCCGCCGGCGTTCCGGGCACCGAGAACCTGCAGGTCAACGGCACCGACGACGCCGCCGTGGTGGCGACCCTGCAGGCCAAACTGGCCCAGGACCCGTCCATCGACTACATCGTCAGCCTGGGCGCCCCGATCGCGCTGGACGCGATCAAGGCGATGGACGCCAGCGGCAGCGAGGCAAAACTCGTCACCTTCGACCTGAATCAGGAGGCGGCGCAGGCAATCCAGGACGGCAAGATCGAGTTCTCCATCGACCAGCAGCCCTACATGCAGGGTTTCATGGCGATCACCTCGCTCTACCTGGCGGTCAAGAACGGCAACGACCTCGGCGGCGGGCAGGCGGTCCTGACCGGCCCGTCGTTCGTCGACAGCGAGAACATCGACCAGATCCTGCCGTTCGTGGCGAACGGGACCCGCTGATGACCGCCACCCAGGAGAATCTGACCTCGACCACGCCGGTCCTGGACAGCCCGCTGTCGCGGCGCCTGTTCGCCCGGCCGGAGATCGGGGCCACCGCGGCCGCGGTCGTCATCCTGATCTTCTTCCTCGTCGTGGCCCCGGCGTTCCGCTCCGGCGACTCGTTCCTGACCGTGCTCTACCAGTCCTCCACCATCGGCATCGTCGCCATCGGGGTGGGCCTGCTGATGATCGGCGGCGAGTTCGACCTGTCGGCCGGCGTCATCGTCACCACCTCGGCCCTGGCCAACTCGATGTTCTGCTGGTGGTTCGGGATCGACCTGTGGGTGGGGGCGCTGCTCAGCCTGGCCCTGTGCCTGCTCATCGGTTTCGTCAACGGCTACCTGGTGATGCGCACCGGCATCCCCAGTTTCCTGATCACCCTGGGCACGTTCTTCGTGCTGCAGGGGGCGAACCTGGGCATCACCAAGGCGGTCACCGGTTCGGTCACCTCCCCGGACGTCTCCAAGATGGACGGGTTCGGGGTACTGGGCAACGTTTTCGCCTCCAGCACCGAGATCGGCGGCGTGACGGTCTGGGGCACCGTGGTGTGGTGGCTGCTGTTCACCGGCCTGGCCGGGTGGGTGCTGCAACGTACCCGCACCGGCAACTGGATCTTCGCGGTCGGGGGCAGCGCGGACAGCGCCCGGGCGGTCGGCGTGCCGGTCCTGCGCACGAAGATCGGCCTGTTCATGACGGTCTCGTTCCTCGGCTGGTTCGTCGGCATGCACAGCCTCTACCGCTTCAACACCCTGCAGGCCGGCAACGGGGTGGGCAACGAGTTCCTGTACATCATCGCCGCCGTGGTCGGCGGCACGCTGCTCACCGGCGGTTTCGGCAACGTGATCGGCGTCGCGATCGGCGCCTTCATCTTCGGCATGACCAGTCTGGGCATCGTCTACGCGGGCTGGGACCCGAACTGGTTCAAGGCTTTTCTCGGGGTGATGCTCCTGCTCGCGGTGATGGTCAACCTGTACGTGAAGGCCCTGGCCACGGCGAGCCGGCCGAGCCGGAGGGCAGGGGCATGACGCTGATCGAGATGCACGGCGTGGGAAAGAGTTACGGCCCGATCCGGGCGTTGTCCGACGTCGACCTGAAGGTCGCCGCGGGCGAGGTGACCTGCGTGCTGGGCGACAACGGGGCGGGCAAGTCCACGCTGATCAAGATCATGTCCGGGCTGCATCCGCACACCGAGGGCACGTTCCAGGTAGACGGCGAGACGCTGGTGCTGGACTCGCCGCGGCAGGCCCTCGACCGGGGGATCGCCACGGTCTACCAGGACCTGGCCGTGGTGCCGTTGATGGAGGTCTGGCGGAACTTCTTCCTGGGGGCGGAACTTCGTCACGGATCGTTCCCGCTGGCCGGGATGCGGATCCGCGAGATGCGCCGGATCGCCGACGAGGAACTGCGCAAGATGGGCATCGTCGTGCAGGACATCAACCAGCCGATCGGCACGCTCTCCGGTGGTCAACGGCAGTGCGTGGCGATCGCCCGGGCGGTCTACTTCGGTGCCCGCGTGCTGATCCTCGACGAGCCCACGGCCGCGCTCGGCGTGAAGCAGTCGGGCGTGGTGCTGAAGTACATCGCGGCCGCCCGGGACGCCGGGCTCGGCGTCGTGTTCATCACGCACAACCCGCACCACGCCTATCTGGTCGGCGACCACTTCATCGTGCTGAAACGGGGCTCCACCCGGCTGGACTCGCGGCGCGAGGCGATCACCCTGACCGACCTCACCCAGGAGATGGCGGGTGGGGACGAACTCGACGAACTGGCGCACGAGCTGCGGCCGACGGCCCGGAACGAGAGGGAGTCCGAGTGACGCAACCTCTGCGGGTGGCCCTGATCGGCTGCGGGAACATCGCGCTGAACATGCATCTGCCGGTGTTCCTGGCCGACCCCGAGCGCTATCAGGTGGTGGCGGTCGCCGACCCCACGGCGTCGAGGCTGCGGGCGGCCCGGGAGATGGTAACGCTGGATCCGGTGCGGGCGTACACAGATCCGCTGGAGGCCATCCGGTCGCCCGACGTGGACGTGGTCGACATCTGCACCCCGCAGAACCGGCGGCGCGATCTCCTGGTGGCCGCGGCCGAAGCCGGTAAGCACATCATCTGCGAGAAGCCCCTGGCCTCGGTGCCGGCCGACGCGGAAGCTGCAGTGAAGGCAGCCGAGGCAGCCGGGGTAGTGCTGGGCGTGGTCCACAACTATCTCTTCCTGCCCGAATTCATCGCTGCCCGCCGCATCATTGCCTCTGGCGAGCTCGGCGCCATTCGTACGGTCACCGTGAATTACCTAGGGGTGCTCGACCTGCCCGGCGCCGGTGGCTATCGCCCCCTTTGGCGGCACGATCCCGCTGCCGCCGGGGGCGGCGTGCTGATGGACATGCTGCACGCGGTCTACCTGGCCGAACAGCTGCTGGGCGCTCCGTTCGTGAGGGTCTCCGGGTTCGCCGATGCCGACCTGCCGGGGGCTTGGGGCGATGGCGTGGAGACTCTGGCCCTGGCCCGGTTCGAAGCTGACCAGGGCGATCGCACCAGCGTCGCGATGGTGAACATGGCCTGGGGGCACGGGCCGGGGGGAGTGCAGGTCACCGGTACCGAGGGCAGGTTGGTGATCCACTACGTCGACGACAGCACGCCGCCTTGGGCGCCCTTGGCGGGCATCACGGTCACCACCGTCGAGGGAACGCACAGCGCAGACGTACCCGTTGGCGTGGAACTGCCGGCCAAGATGTCGGCCGCCATGACGCTGGCCCTGGCCGACATCGCCGACGCAGTGCGCACGGGCGGGCGACCGGCGGCCACCGGTCGCGATGCCCTGCACACCCTGGCCTGCACCATGGCCACGTACACGTCGGCGGCGCTGGGGCGAACGGTCTCAATTGAAGACGCTGGTGCGCCTGGAGTCTGGACGGCGGGGGTTTCGGCTCTGGCTGGGTTGGAACTGCCTGAGTTCTCCCCAGTGGCCCGGGGCCGCTTGTTCGCCCGGGTTCCTCAGGCCGGAAACGGCAGGTAGAGCGGCACGTAACCGCTGTCGCGGTCGGCGGCGCCGCGCCAGCGGGTCAGCAGGTTGGTCTTGGCCGGCACGGGTTCGCCGCCCAAGACGCCCTCCAGTTCGGCGAACGGCTCGACGCCGGAGAGCACGTCGGACACGATCTCCCAGAGCGCGGGCTCGGCCATCGGATCCCGGTCGGCCAACGCGGCCACCAGCCCGCCCACGTGATTGATCAGCAGGCAGTAGGCCACCCGGTCCCAGCCCCGGCCCTGCGGGGTGCCGACGTGGGCGCGTACCCGCGCCGGCATGGCGGCCAGGTCTTCAGCCCGCCGCTCTCGCACGAGCTTCACGCCCTCCAGGTCGCGCAGGACGAGTTGTACGGGCAGGCCGTCGCGCAGCCCCACGACCACGTTCTGCAGGTGCGCCTCGAACACCACGCCGTGCCGGGCGTAGGCATGCAGCACCGGCGGCACCACCAGGCGCACGTAGCGCTGCCACCAGTCGAGCAGCACCTCGCGGTCGGCGGTGATCCGCTCCAGCAGCCGGGCCAGTGCGGGGTGCGGCACCGGCTCGGTGAGAGCGGCGGCCGGTACTGCCTGCACTCCCGGTTGCAGCCGTCCGGCCAGGCCCTCCCGGCGGATGACGCCGAGCTGGTCGGCCAGGCCGGGGCCGAGGCCGGCGGTCAGGCCCGAGGTCTCCCGCAGCAGCACGGTGCCGGGGAAGCGGGTGGCCAGGTCGCGGCGCAGCGGCTCGAGCAGGCCGGCCAGCATGACCGCGGCCTGGACCTCGTGCCACGGATTGATCCGCAGGCAGTTGGTGATCAGCACGCTGAGGCTCAGCTTCAGGAAACCGTTGTCGTCGGCGGCCACAGTTCGCACCGAGGAAGTGGCCCGCATCGACGGACCGCTGGGGCCGAGGTCGATGGCGCGTCGGTCGGCCAGCGCCGCGGGCAGCTCGTCACCCCGCGAAAGGATCGCGTACTGCCAGGGATGCACGGGCAGCAGGCGATATCCGTCCGGCACCGCCTCTTCCCCGGTCGGCGTTGCGTCCGAGACGTGGGTCTCGCGCATGAGCTCGGTCCGCACCGCCAGGTAGTGCAGCTGGAATCGGGCACCCAGCTCCGGGGCATAGCGCCGGACCTCGTCCTCCCGTCCCGACCGGGCCTTCGGCGCGGGATGGAAGCGGTGGCCGCTGAGGAGGGACTGCTCCAGCTCCAGGTAATCGGCTGCCGACGCGTGCGGACGGTTCAGCGCTTCGGTGATCAGTGCCTGGGAGGCCGCGATCTGGTCAGGCAGGTGATCGGCCGACGTCCCGGTGATCGCGGTGAGCTCCTCGTCGACCACGGCCAGTAGCTCACGCCAGCCAAGCCACGCCTGCCCCTGAACGTCCCCGAGCTGCACCTGTCCGATGAAGCGCGGCTCCGATGTTCCACGGGAAACATTCCTCATCGGCCGACCAAGCCGCGCCCTTAAGCTCCGGCCCGATTTCTCCAGCTTGATGAGCGCCCATTCGGGGCCGTCGGGCATCACGTTCCCCCCGGGCCCCGACACCTCCCGCACCAGACAGTTCAGCAGCGCCACCACCGTCACGGCCTCGGCGGTGACCGGTGCCGGGCTGACCCGGCAGACGTCGAGCGTCGGCCGGATCATAGGTAAGTAGGCGCGTCGGCGCCATAGAACTTGTTCACGTCGGCAGCTCCCGTGCGTGATTTGGGCAGCAGAGTGGCGGCGGTCAGCGTCCGCTTCACCGGCAGTCTCTCCGCCTGGATGATCCCTGAGGTCAGGAGTGCGGTGTCGCCTGCGCCCCGGTGCGTGTCCGCAAGTTCGCGCAGCAACGGCCGCACTCGGGCGAGCAGGGGCGCAACCGGTCTCCGGAGAGCCAGAGCCGTCTCCACCAGCACCGCTGCCACACACTGGTGCAGCGTGGTGGTCACGAACATGGCGGCCAGATCCACCGGGTCCTTCGAGATCAGCCGCTCGTCGGCCAGGCCCGCCGGAGCCGCCTCACCCAGGGCGGCAGTGGCCAGCTCGGGATCGATCAGGCAACTGTCCAGGTCGCGCAGCAGCAGCCGGATCCCGTGCTGGTGATCCACGGCGATCAGCACGTTCTGTGCATGCGCTTCGTGCACGATGCCGTAGCGCAGCCACAGGGCCAGCTGCCACGCCAGCAGTCGGCGCAGGTACACGTCCAGGAACGCGTCGACATCACCGGCGAAGAACTCCTGGGCCAGCACCTCGACCAGCGGTCGGCCGTCCCAGCCACGAGCGGTGAGCGCGGCCACCGGCAGCACCCGGGCGTCGGCCAGATCCGGCCAGCGCCGCACCAGGACAGCCAAGTGGCCACTGGCATGTAGCCACGAGGACTCGTCAGCGATCAGCACCGAGTGGCCGAACTGCTCGTCCTGCTGCAGGAGCCGGCCGAGGCTGTGGGTCAGAACGGCACCGTCGGCCAGTGACGCCTGGCTGACCAGCCGGAGGTTGAGCCGGCCCAGCGTGCGCATCGGCAGGGGGACCTTGAGGTGGACCGACGGGTCGGACTCGGGCACAACTGTGCGCATCGAGAGGGTGGGGCGCACCTGCAGCCGGGGCGCGGGCAAGGGCTGCCAGGAAACGCCGGCCGCCTCGGTCAGTTGCCCCTTTGTCATGGCCGGGTGAACCGGGAGCGCGACTTCGGCCTCCGGGGTCTCGGGCCACCAGTTGGGCAGTTCGCCCCCGGCCTGGACCTGTTCGCGGGGCACCGATACCCAGCGCATCCCGAAGCGCGGTGCGTGTTCCGGTGCCCAGCGGGGTAGATCAGTCGGTCGCAGGCCGACCCGGGCGATCGAGAGCGGGTAGATCGGGTGGTCCCGCTGGGCGGCCAGAGACTCAGTGGCAAGCCAGAAATCAGTGTCCAGGGCGGTAGCCGGCGCCGTTCCGTCCAACGAGACCCGAGCCAAAGGAGCGGTGCCCTGCGAAGCCGCTCGCAAACGTCCATAAACCTCGGGCTGCCGCCGCCGACGCAGCCGCGCGGCGCGGGCTGCGGAACGGGCCTCGACCATGAGCGCCTCGAAACCGGCCCGGAACTCGGCCGCCAGTTCGGGGGCGACGCTGGTGAGCAGTTCCGCCTCGACCGCCCGCACCACCGACCCCAGGTGCCGCGAGTACCGGCGGGCCGGGTCCATCCGGATCGGCCCCACCTGGATCACCAGCGGCTTGCGCATGACCAGGTCGCTGACCAGGTCGCCGCGTTCCCGGGAGCCGGCCCGCACCGGCATCCGCAACCCGTTCAGGGCCAGCCAGAAGTCGGTCTCGGCCGGCTCGGTGCGCCGGGTCCAGCCGATCGACGAACGCCGCTCCGGCCGCGCTCCGGCCACCCGGGCCCTCGACACCGACAGCAGCACGCCGCGGCTGCGCAGACCGGCCACGTCCTCACGCAGCAGGGCCGTGCCCAGCCGCAGGATCAGGTCCTGTTCCCACGGGGCCACGACATCGCGGCCCGAAAGCGCGCCGATCACCCGATCACCCAGTGCCCACCGGCCAGGAACTCGCTGGTCACGGCCTCGACGCCGACCGCCGAGGGGCCGGTGACGGTGACCGAGCCCAGGTAGTCCCGGTTCGTGCCGGTGACCTGCACCGGCACACCGACCGGCTTCATCGGCCGGTAGCTCAGCCGGTAGCTCTCGCCGTCCCGGAGCCGGTTCTCGGAAAACTCCTCCGGCGCCCGGTTCAGCACCCCGTCCTGCTCGACCAGAACCCAGTGCACGACGCCGGCCTGAGGCTCCGAGACGGGCGGATCCGGCTTCAGGGGTTCGCCGATCAGGAGCTGCAACACATCGTGGAACAGCGGCTCGCCGAGCAGGCGGGCCATGGCGAAGTCGCAGTGGTCGCCGATCAGCCGATCGTTCACCTCGACGATGCGCGGCCCGGCCGGGGTGAGCACGAACTCGGTGTGGCAGGCCCCGAAGCCGGCGCCGATTCCCTGCAGCTGGCTGAGCACCGTGGCGGTCACCTCGGGGTCGGGCTGCGGATCCCAGGTGAGGCGCTCCTCGATGAAGTAGGGCGGCGGTGACACCCGGGTCTGCCACCCGCCGAGAACCCGCAACCGGTCACCGTCGCCCAGGGTCTCCAGGGTCTGCAACGGCCCTTCGAGCATGCCTTCCAGCAGCAGATCGCTTTCCCGCCGTCGGGAGCGGACATCGGCCACCCGGCGCACCAGCTCCTCGCGGTCGCGGATCATCACCACGTCTTCGCTGGCCACGCCTTCGGCAGGTTTGAGGACGACCGGGTAGGGGATCTCGGAGTCGTCCGGAAGAGCGCTGCCGGGCACCAACCGCCGGCAGTAGGTGTCGTCCAGACCCCGGGCCCGCAGCCGGGCCCGCATCAGGCCCTTGTCACGAGCCCGCTGGGCCGACCGCCAGTCCTTGCCGGGCAACTGCAGGTAGTCCGCCACCAGGGCGGTCTGCACCTGGAGGTGGTCGCTGTTGCTGATCACGGCGATCGGAACACCGGTGGCCTCGATCGTGGCCAGGACCGCGCGCACGTCCTGCACCGCACAGCCGACCACCTCGGGCCGTCCCAACCGGTCGTGCTGCCCCGCATAGGTGCGCCGGTGCGCATCCGGCTCGTCGGTCAGGACCCGCACCGGAAGACCCAGGTCGCGGGCGGCCGGAAGCAGCCCGTGGGTGACGGTGTCGGTGGGATTTCGGGCGAGCAGGACCACGGCCATGTGGATCACTTCAACACGACGCACTGTGCGGCGGACAGGGGGCCAGGTGCCGCCGGTCCGGCCGAGGGCGCCAAGAAGACACCGTGTCGTGTCTCAGCGTGATCGCGGATTCTGCTCAAGTACCGCCCGTCCATCACCGACAGGAGGGTGCTGCGTACAGGGCGTTGCACGTTCAGGAACTCCCAGAGGTGACGTCGTCCGGCTCCACGCTTTAAGGCTAGCCTTACCTTATAGTTGCTCCGGTCAGTGACGACGCCGACTCGTTGGGAGGGGAAAAGATGGCAGGTCACAGTGCTGTTCGGCTCCTCTCGCGTCCTACCTGCGAGTCACATTTCGTGACCGAGGCCAACCCGGTGATGCTGCTGGCCGATCAGCTGCGGGCCCTGACTCCGGACACCCCGCACAGCTACGCCGCGCCCGACTTCGCGCGGGTTCCGCAGAGCCCCGACTGGTTCACTCCCCGTGAGGTGACGCAGTCGATGCTCGCTTCCGAGGCGGCGCACACCCAGGTCGGGCCGGCCGTGTTCGGGGCCCGGCTGGCAGGCAGCCTCGGCTATGCGGCGGTCGGCCGGCTGGCGGTGGCGCTCGCGGTGGCCGGCCGTGCCTACGACACCGGGCCCGACTCGCTGATGCTGCGGCTCGACGAGGAAGGGCTGGTCGCGCAGATCGCCCTCCGCTCCCCGCGTCTGGCTGTGCTCCCCGACGACTCGTTGGCCGGCGGGCCGCACGTCACCGTCGTCCAAGACCGGGCCGCACTTGCTTCCTGGGCGGCCCGGGGTGCCTACGCCACGCTCTCCGTGCTGGTCGAGCAGGTTCACGCGCACACCCGATACGGCACGGTCGCGATCTGGAACCAGATGGCCGACTCGGTGCTGAGCCCGTCCACCAAGGCCCCTCTCCTGGCCGGGCAGAGTCAGGAAGAGGGCCGGGCCGCCGGGCAGTTGCTGCTCGACGCTCTGGTGGCCGAGGGGGCGCCGATCCGGCGCCGGGGCACGGTCCGCACGGTGTGCACCGAGGCCGGGCGTGAGGTGCTCGACCCGGTGCGCGGCATGTGCTGCCTGTTCTACCGTCAGGACGAAGAGAAGTGCGGCGGCTGCCCGCTGGTCAAGTGATCCATCGGCGCCGCCGGTGGTGCCGCCCGAAGCCGCGAACTCAGGGCGAACACCAGCACCTGGGCCAGCGCGATCACCAGGAACAGCCAGCGCACCCAGTCGTCCACGACCGAGGGCAGTAGCCCCAGCAAGGTCACGCCGAGGGACGCGCCGAACTGCACGGTCATGAACAGTGCCGTGCTGCCGGCCGACTGCTCGCCCGGCTCGAGCATGCGGAACGCCCCGGCCACGGTGGGGGCTGCGGTGCAGCCGAAGGCCAGGCCCACGAGCACGAACAGCGCGAAGAGAACGGGTAGCGGGAGTTCGTCGTGGGCCAGGGCGAACGTCCCGGTCGTCACCACTGTCACCGCTGATCCGCCGGCCACCAGAGGTCTGGCGCCCAGGCGGTCGCTCAGCCGTCCGCTCGAGCTCATCGAGACCAGCAGCCCCAGGCCGAGGGCGCTGACCAGCACGCCCTGCTCGAGCCCGGTCAGGCCGAAGCGTTCGGCGCCGAACAGCGGCAGCGAGGTGAGCATGGCGAACATGACCAGACCGGTGAGCCCCATGATGGCCAGACCGGCGCCGAACCCGGGCCGGCCGAGCAGTCGCAGGTCGAGCGCCGGCGGCCGGGACAGTCGCCGGGCGTAGGGCACGTAGGCGATCAAGAGCCCGGCTCCGGCCAGACCGACGAGAACCAGGAGTGCGCTCGGTCCGGCGGCTTCGCCGGAGCGGTTGAGGGCGAACAGCAGCGCCACGAAGCCGAAGGTCAGCATCAGCAGCCCCGGTATGTCGGCGCGGGGCTGATCAATTGAGGACGACGGTGAGGGCGCGGGGGTCATCGATCGGGTCGCGGACAGCACGGCTACCAGAACGACGGCTCCCAGCGGCAGGTTGACCAAGAAGATCCACTGCCAGTGCCCGGTCTGCAGGAGCAGCCCACCGACCAGCGGCCCGGCCACCGGGGCCACGTTGATCACCGCCGCCATCACGCCCATGACCCGGCCCATCCGCTCCGGCGGCGAGAGGGTGGCGGCCAAGGTCATCGCGGTCGGCTCGATCATGCCGCCGCCCAGTCCCTGGACCACCCGGAAGCCGATCAGCGCGGGCACCGACCAGGCCAGGGCGGTCAGCGCGGACCCGGCCACGAACAGCAGCAGCCCGACGGTGAACATCGTCCGCGGGCCGTACCGCACGGTGAGCCAGTTCAGCACCGGCAGCACCGCGGCCACCGCCAGCAGGTAGGCGATCGTCGCCCACACCACCTGGTCGATCCGGGCGTCGAAGGAGTCGGCCAGCGACTCCAGGGCGACGGCCACGACCGTGCCGTCGAGCACCGCCAGCAGGGCCGCCCCGGCGACGGCGGTCAGGGCCGGCCACCGCATCTCCTTGACTGTCATGCTCGTCAAACTAAACTCGCTGGTTTGATTCAACCAACTGGTAAGTGCGGAAGAAGTGCCTCTTGAGTCAGAGGAAACTGGACCTACAATCAAGCTCGTGGCACTGAGGGATCGCAGGCGCGAGATTCTGGAGGCAGCGGCGCCGATCTTCGGCGACGAGGGGTACGAGCGCGCCAGCATCGACGCGATCGCCGGCCGGGCCGGCGTGTCCAAGCCCACCGTGTACAGCCACTTCGGTGGCAAGGAGCAGCTGTTCCGCGAGTCGGTGGCCGACTCGGCCCGGCAGCAGAACGAGGCCTCCCTCGCCGCCGTCCGCGAACTCGACCTCACCCCGGAGGGCTGGCGCGAGAGCCTCTTCCAGCTCGGCCTGGCCCTGGCCGACTGCTCCCTCAGCCCGTGCTCGGTCTACCTCGACCGGATGATCGCCGCCGAGATCGGCCGCGACCCGGCCATCTACGAGGTGGTGCAGGAGCGCGCAGTGCGCCCGGTGCAGGAGGCCCTGGCCGGGCGGCTGGCCATGCTGGGCAACGCCGGCTACCTGGACATCGACGACCCGGTCCGGGCTGGTCGCCAGTTCCAGGTGCTGATCAACGCCGAACTGCCCGAGCTGACCGTGCTCGGCACCCAGCGCATCAGCGCCGAGGAGTTCGAGGCCGCAGTGAGCCTGGGCGTCGAGACCTTCCTGCGGGCCTACGAAGTCCTGCCCGACGACGAGCCCTCGGACGAGTTCGACGGCGACCACACGCCCTAGCGCATCTGCAGCCGTCTCCTGATCGCCGCGTTCACATCCAGCTCCAGGGCGCGGGCCCGGGCGGCCTCGGCCTCGACCGGCCGCCCCAGCCGGTCCAGCAGCAACGCCCGCGTCCCGTGCCAGAGCGCGTAGTCGCTCAGCCCGGTGAGCTCGTCGATCTCGGCCAATGCGCTGGCTGGACCGTTCAGTTCAGCAACGCCGACCGATCGGTTCAGCCGCACCACCGGCGTGTCGCAAACCGTCAGGAGCACGTCGTACCAGGAGACGATCGCAGCCCAGTCGGTCTGCTCAGCGCTCGGGGCGATCGCGTGGCAGGTGGCGATGGCGGCCTGCACCACGTACGGATCAGGACGGTTCGGGGTCTGGGCCAGACCGCGTCCCAGCAGCGCCACCCCTTCGCGGATCAGGTCTGCGCGCCAGCGGGAACGGTCCTGATCGGGTAGCAGCACCAGTTCGCCGTCGCGCATCCGGGCCGGGCGGCGCGAGTCCTGCAGCAGCATCAGCGACAGCAGCCCGGTCAGAGCCGGTTCGTCGGGCAGCAGCCGGTGCAACAGTCGCCCCAGCCGGATCGCCTCGTCCGCCAGGGCCGGCCGGATCGGATCCTCGCCCGCGGTGGCCGAGTACCCCTCGTTGAAGAGCAGGTACACACAGGCCGCGACCCCCTCGACCCGGGCCGGCAGTTCGTGCGTGGCGGGTATGCGGAACGGGATACCGGCCCGGGCGATCTTCTGCCGGGCCCGGGTCAGCCGCTTCGCCGCAGTCGCCTCTGGTACCAGGAGCGCCCGGCCCACCTCGGCCGTGCTCAGCCCGCAGAGCGTGCGCAGGCTCAGCGCCACCTGTGCGGGGACCGACAGCGCCGGATGACAGCAGGTGAAGACCAGACGCAGCAGGTCGTCCGGGATCTCCTGGTCGGCCGGTTCGGCCTGGAACAGCCTCTGCAGCCGCATCGCCTCGACCTCCCGCTCGTGCCGGCGGCTCTCCCGCCGCACCACGTCCAGCGCGCAGCGTCGGGCCGTCACCGTCAGCCAGGCCCGCGGGTTGTCCGGCACCCCGGCCTCGGGCCACGAGCGCAGGGCCCGGACCGACGCCTCCTGAAAGGCGTCCTCGGCCAGCTGGACGTCGTTCAGGGCGCGCACCAGCCCGGCGACCACCCGGGCGCCCTCGAGCCGGATGGTCTGCTCGAGGGCGCCGGCAACGTCACTGACCAGTGATTTCCTCCTCGGTGCGACCGTCGAAGGTCATCACCGGCCGCACCTCGACGCAGCCGGTCCAGGCGGCCGGGATGAGAGCGGCCAGGGCGATAGCCGCGTCCAGGTCGGGAGCCTCGAGCAGGTAGTACCCGCCGAGCACCTCCTTGGTCTCGGCGAACGGCCCGTCGGTGGTGATCACCTCGCCGCCTTTGCCACCTCGCACGCGCACGGTGGTGGCGGTGGAGCTGGGGTAGAGCGCGTTACCCCCGCGCACGGCCTCGGCCGCGACCCGGTCGAACTCCTCGTACTCCTTCAGCAGCGCCGCGGTGGCCTCGGCGTACTCCGGCTGCGAGTAGTCCTCGTCCTCGGTGTCGTAGAGCAGAGCGAGGTACTGGGGCATGGGTGTCCTCCCTGCGGGCGCGCCGGTGCCTTTCGACCGGCCTCACTCTAAGGACGAACGGCGACCGGCCGAGAAGGACACCCGGCCTATTCGCTGACCGGGAAGAACATCCGGCCGTAGTTCTCGCGCACGGTGTCGTAGTAGCCGGTCGGCCACTTCCCGACTTCCGGATCGGCGGGCTCGGTGGAACCCTTGCCGGACTTGAGCACGCCGGTGCCGCGCACGATGTACTTCTCGCCGTTGCTCAGCAGGGCCAGCTTGGCCACGCTCTCGGACGCCTTGCCGCAGCGCGAGGACCAGCCCACGATGACCTCGGCGAAGCCGTCGCCGTCGAGGTTCACCACCTGCATCCCCTCCTTGGCGAAGCTCGCCTGCCCACCGGCCCGGCCGTTGTCGCAGGCCGGCAGGTCCGGGTCGGTCATCTCGCGCCTCACGTCCGGGTCGCCGCCGTCGAGCCCGACCACGTGCACCACCTTCAGGGTGGTCTTGCGCTTGGCGGCCGGGATCCGGATCGCGGCGATCAGGTTCTTGCCGTTCTGGTCGGACCACTCGTAGGCCTCGACCACCTTGCCGCCGGACTCGGCGTCGGCGCGCTGCAGCATCTTGGACGCGTCCACCGCCTTCACCTTGCCCAGCTGGGGCACGGCCAGGCTGGTCGGGGTGATCTTGGGCTTGGCCTCGTCCGCCCCGCCGCCCCCGCTGAGCAGGGCGACCAGCACGATCAGGAGCACCACCAGGCCACCGGCGATGGCGATCAGCACGAAGCGGGCCTCGGGCAGCTGCACGGTGAAGAACTGCCGCAGCGGGCTCGGTGCGTCGTCGTCCCCCCGGGGGGAGGCCTCGGGCCGGGGCGGGGGTGGCGGCGGGGCAGCGGCCTTCTTCTGCGGCGTCTGGCCGCGCTGCGCGAGCACCTCGTCGGGCAGCGGGATCGGCCCGCTGAAGGTGGCCCAGATGTCGCCGTTCTGCGGGGGCGCGTAGGCGTTGCGGTCGGCCGGGACCACCGGCCGGGGCTTGGTCTGCTTCACCGGCCGGGCCGGCGGTTCCGGCGCCGCGACCCGGCGCACCTGCGGCTTCTTCGGCTTCGGAGCCGGAGCGGGGGCCGGAGCGGGGGCAGGGGCAGGGGCGACCGGCGTCTCGGTGGCCAGCGGGTTGGGCTGGGTCGAGTCGGCCGGGGGCGCGTCGGAGGTGACGCCCTGCTCCTCGATCAGCGGCAGAGGCATGGTGGAGGCGTCGTGCCCGGCCTCGGAGCGCGGGCTCGTCAGCGACGAGGGCGGCTGGGGCACCGGGGTGGCGTCGGGCCAGCCCCCCTGCGACGGCAACCCGGTGTCGGGCGCGTAGGGCGGCTGGACGTCGCGCTGCTCCGGTGAGGGGGAGTGCGGCCCGGGACGGTAGATCTCCGTCTCGTACGGATCGGAGGTCTCGTCGTCCTGCAGGGACGTCTTCGTGTCACGGTCCTCGTCGCGCAGGTGCACCCGCGGACCGGGCTCCGGCGGGCGGGTCCACCAGGGCCCCTGCTCGTCGTCCACGTTGCCGTACCCCTTCCACAGCCACTCGAACCGTCGGCCACCGGGCTGGAATCCGGCAGACGGCTCGCGCGGCTCTCGACCGGTTCGATCCTCCCACGCCCACCTGGGTAGCGCTGGCCACCGTCCCTGTCTGCGGCCGGAAGCGCTAAAGACAGCTACTTTCAGTCACTGTCCGGGAGAACCAGATTCAGAACCATGCTCACGAAAGTGACCACCACGGCCGCCCCGAGCGCCGACCAGAAGAAGTCGTCGATCGTGAACGAGATGTTCAGCCGGCCCGACAGCCAGGCCACGAGCTCGAGCATGAGGGCATTCACCACGAAGGCGAACAAGCCCAGTGTGATGAAGTAAAACGGCAAAGAAAAGAGCTTCACCACCGGTTTGACGACCGCATTCACCAGACCGAAGATCGCGCCGACGACCAGCAGGGTCAGCACCGTCTGGCCGGTGTCGTCCCCGGTCACCTCGACACCCGGTACCAGCGCGGTGGCGACCCAGATCGCCACCGCGTTGACCACAATCTTGATCAGGATGTTCACCGGCCGAATCCTGCCAGAGGTGACCAATGATCACGACGTACCGATCATCACGATCGGGAGCCGGAACCGGAGCGGGCCGGTCCGCAGATCCGGGCCGAGGCCAGCGCCACACCGGCCAGGATCAGCACGTCACCCACACTGAACACATTGGCCAGGGGAATGGGGGCGGGAATCGCGAACACGTCGCCCAGGAACCACAGACGCGGTTCGGCCAGCGGCGCCGAATTGCTGAACCCGTCCCCCTCGTTCCGGAGACCGGCCATCGCCATCGCCTCGGCCGAGGCCGGCAGCGTCCCGCCGTTGACCGCGATGGTCAGGCCGTTACCCAGCCCGCCCAGTCCGATCAGCGGGACCCCGGGCAGAGCGCGGTTCGCCCAGATCACCGCACCGAGCACCAGGTAGCTGCTGATGTGCAGTCCGGCCGCGACCTCGCGGGGAACCCGGGAACCCAGGCCGATGGCCACCACCTGGAGCAGCAGGCCCAGCAGCAGCCAGTGCCGTCCGGCGATCTCCACCTCGGCGAGGCGGGACAACTTGCCGCCGAACGCCGCCGGCAGCAGCAGGAGCAGGGTGGCCAGGACAGTCAGGATCACCTGGACCGGCCGGTCGGTCGCCGGACCGGACCGGACGATCCGGCTGCTGGACCGGTCGGTCCAGGCCCGGGACCGGTCGGTCCGTTCCGCAGGACGGCAGACGCGGGGTCCGCGGCCGCAGCCACGGACCCCGCTGCTGTCACCACCACTTGTGGCCGGCTCCGGCGAGAGTGACGAGGAGGACGATGCTCCCCAGGGTGGTGACTGCGCGGGTGGTGAGGTGAGCCTTCATTGGTCCACTTCCCTTCGGCGGTGCGGATCGGAGCCCTGATCGTCAGGGGGCCGTGATCGCTTGCGCCATGCCTGCCCGCCCTAGTCACACGAGCGGGTGAACTCCCGGGAAGTCCCAAAACCACACGATCAGAACCGATGGACGTCCGGTGCCACCGGACGTCCATCGGTTGCCGTTGCTGTGGTTGGGTTTTTACTCCGCCGCGGCCCGGGCCTGCAGACCCGACTGCGTGCGCAGCTGCTCCTCCGGAAGGAACCAGCTGAACAGGAAGGCCAGGACCAGCACCCCGGCGCCGATCAGGAAGACCAGATGCATGGAGTCGGCGAAGCCCTCCAGGACCGGCCGGGCCAGCGCCGGGTCGAGACGGCCGAGGAAGGAGGAGTCGTCGATCGAGATCCCTCCGCCGGTGCCGTTCTTCACCAGGTTCACGATCGGCGCGTTGTCCGGGTCGGCAACCACCGCCGGGTCGGCCAGGGCACGGCTGAACGCCGAGCCGGGATCGGCCGCGGCCCGGGCGATCTCGTCGGAGATATTGCCTACCACCGAGCCGAACAGCACCGACAGGAACACCGCGGTGCCCAGGGTCCCGCCCATCTGGCGGAAGAACGTGGCCGAGGAGGTGGCCACCCCCATGTCCCGCGGCGGCACCGAGTTCTGCATGGCCAGCACCAGCGTCTGCATGTTGAAGCCCAGCCCCAGACCGAAGATCAGGGCGAAGCAGCCGACCACCACCAGCGAGGTGTCCACGTCCATGGTCGAGTACAGGAACATGCCGGTGGTGAACAGCACCGAGCCGGCGATCGGGAAGATCCGGTAGCGGCCGGTCCGGGAGATGAACTGGCCGGAGACGATCGAGCCGGACATCATTCCCGCGGTCAGCGGCAGCATCAGCAGGCCGGACTCGGTCGGCGTGTGGCCCTTGACGATCTGCAGGTACAGCGGCAGCGCGGCGAGACCGCCGAACATGCCCATGCCGATGATGAAGTTGAGCGTGGAGCCGACCGTGAAGGTCTTGTTGCCGAGCAGCCGGATCGGCAACAGGGCGTCGTCGCCGATCCGCCGCTCGGCCCACAGGAAGAGCACGAAACCGGTGACCCCGACCACGAAGCAGGTGATCGAGCCGGCGCTGCCCCAGCCCCACTCGCGGCCCTGCTCGGCCACGGTCAGCAGCGGTACCAGCATCAGGGTGAGCGACACGGCGCCCAGGACGTCGATGCGGTGGTCCCGGCGGGTGTGCGGGATGTGCAGCACCCGCGCCACCACGACCAGGGCGATGATCCCGATCGGGACGTTGATCAGGAACACCCAGCGCCAGCCGCTGACCCACAGGATCGTGTCAGCACCTGCGAAGAACCCGCCCACCAGCGGCCCGAGCACGCTCGAGGAACCGAACACGGCCAGGAAGTAGCCCTGGTAGCGGGCCCGTTCCCGGGGCGGCACGATGTCGCCGACGATCGCCAGGGCGAGCGAGAACAGCCCGCCCGCGCCCAGGCCCTGGAACGCCCGGAAGGCGGCCAGCTGGTACATGTCCTGGGCGAAGCCGCACAACGCCGAGCCGACCACGAACAGCGAGATCGCGGTGAGGAAGAACGGCCGCCGCCCGTACAGGTCGGAAAGCTTGCCGTAGAGCGGGGTGCTGATCGTCGAGGTGATCAGGTAGGCCGTGGTCACCCAGGCCTGGACGCTCAGCCCGTCGAGGTCGTCGGAGATGGTCCGGATCGACGTGGAGACGATGGTCAGGTCGAGGGCGGCCAGCAGCATGCCCATCATCAGGCCGCTGATGATCACCACGATCTGCCGGTGGGTCAGCGCCGCGCCGGCGCCCGGCTCGGGGGTGGTGCCGGCGTCGGCCATGACCTGGCCGTGGTTCGGCTCGGCCGGCTCGCGGGCCGGCTGGTCCGGATCGGGTGGTGTGGGCGTGGGCATGAGGCTCCAGATGGGCGTTGACTCGTCGGGTGCATCGGTCGGCGCAGCCCGGCCGGTAAGCCTCCGGGGCCAAGAAATCCGCCGAGGTGATTGTGTCAGGCAACCGTCCGGCGTAGCTGCGCAGTTGCCCGCGGCCGGGTGACCGGGCCGGACCCGTACGCTGGCCGTCATGCGCGTACACGTGCTCCAGCTGGCCTATGGCGACGAGGAACCGGTAGCCGAGCGGGTGGAACGCGCCGCCGCGCTGGTCGCCGCGCAGTCCGGCGCCGACCTGGTGGTGCTGCCCGAGCTCTGGGCGCCGACCGGGTTCGGCTACCGGCGCTGGGCCGAGGCGGCCGAGCCGCTGGACGGGCCCACGGTGGGGGCGATCTGCCGGGCGGCCAAGGAGATCGGCGCCTACGTGCACGCCGGATCGATCATCGAACAGGCCCGCGACGGCGCCGACCCCGGGCCGCAGAGACGCGGGCGGTGGAACACCTCGGTGCTGATCGGCCGGGACGGCCTGCCCATGGTCAGCTACCGCAAGGTGCACCGGTTCGGCTTCTCCGCCGGTGAGCCGGACCTGATCGAGGCCGGCACCGAGCTGGTCACGGCCGGCCTGCAGTCGGCCGACGGTCACCTCGTGGCGGGCCTGTCCACCTGCTACGACCTGCGCTTCCCGGAGCTGTACCGGGGCCTCACGGCGGCCGGGGCCCAGATGTTCGTGATCCCGGCAGCCTGGCCGGCGGCGCGGGTGGAGCACTGGCGGCTGCTGGGCCGGGCCCGCGCGGTGGAGAACCAGGCGGTCGTGGTCCAGTGCAACACGGCCGGCACCCACGCCGGCACCAGAATGGGCGGGCACAGCCAGGTGGTCTCGGCCACCGGTGAGGTGCTGGCCGAGGCCGGTGAGGACGAGACCGTCCTGGTGGCCGAGATCGACCCGGCCGCCGTCGCGCAGTACCGGGAGTCGTTCCCGGTCCTGGCCGACCGGCGCCTGTGAAACAAGGTCTTGGACAGACGCGGAACAGACGCGGAACAGACGTGAAGCAGAAGTGGATGACCCCTCAGTGAGCAGCCCGACGACCACTCGCCAGCCCCTCGACGTGGGCCGGACGGCCATGATCGGCACCGTGCTGGTGGTGCTGGCCCTCGGCACCGCGGTGCTGGCCGCCGCCGGTTCCGGAGCGGCCGTGCCGAGCATCCTGCAGGACCCGGGCCCGATGGTGCGCTGGGGCCTGATCCTCGCCCGGGTGGTCGCCGACATCGCCGGGGCGGTCACCGTCGGCGTGCTGCTGCTGACCGCCCTCGCCCTGCCGGTGGGCCGTCAGGGCGAGGCCCACCGCCCGGCCTTCCTGATCGCCGCGGCCTCGGCCACCGTCTGGGCCCTGGCCGCGATCGCGCTGCTGGTGTTCAACCTGGCCGACGTGCTCGGTGCGCCGATGGACAGCCCGGGCTTCGGCAGCCAGCTGGTGGCCTACACCCGCGACATCGACCTGGGCCGGGGCCTCGGGCTGACCGCGGCCGGCGCCGCGGTGGTCGGCCTGCTCGCGGCCGGGGCGGTCAAGACCACCTCGGCCGCCTGGCTCGCCGCCGGCTCGCTGGCCTGCCTGGTCCCGACCGCGCTGAACGGGCACTCCAGCAGCAGCGGTGACCACCAGACCGCGGTCACCAGCATGGGCCTGCACCTGATCGGTGCGGCCGTGTGGGTCGGCGGCCTGGCCGCCCTGCTGCTGCTCGCCCCCACGATCAAGGGCCCGGTGCTGGCCCGGGCGGCCGAGCGCTACTCCACCTTCGCCCTCTGGTCCTTCGTCGCGGTCGGCCTGTCCGGGCTGGTCAACTCCTCGCTGCGGATCTCCGACCTGGGCAGCCTGGGCTCCAGCTACGGCCTGCTGCTGCTGGGCAAGACCGCGGCCCTGGTCCTGCTCGGCCTGTTCGGCTACCGCCACCGGGTGGCCACCCTGCCCGCCCTGGAGGCCGGCCGCCGCGGCGCCTTCACCCGGCTCGCCGTGGTCGAGCTGGGCATCATGGCGACTGCCTTCGGCCTGGCCTCGGCGCTGTCGCGCACCCCACCGCCGAGCACCGGCTACCGCAGCACCGACATCGCCGAGTCGATCACCGGCTACCCGATGCCGCCGGAGCCCACCCTGGCCCGCTGGTTCACCTCCTGGCAGCCCGACCTGATGTGGATCGTGATCGGCGCGGTCGTCCTCCTCGCCTACTTCACCGGTGTGGTCCGGCTGCGCCGGCGGGGCGACGCCTGGCCGGTCGGCCGGTCGGTGGCCCTGGTGTCCGGTGTCGCCCTGCTGATCTACGCCACCTGCGGGGCCCCCGCGGTCTACGGCCGGGTGACGTTCAGCGGCCACATGATCATGCACATGATGCTGGCGATGATCGTGCCGCCGCTGCTGGTGCTCTCGGCACCGATCACCCTGGCCCTGCGCACCCTGACCACGCGCCGCGACGGCAGCCGGGGCCCGCGCGAGTGGCTGCTGATCGTGACCGAGTCGCGCTACCTGAAGCTGATCTCGTTCCCGCCGGTGGCCGCCCTGATCTTCGCCGGCAGCCTGGTCGCCTTCTACTACTCCGACCTGTTCGAGATGGCGCTGACCACGCACACCGGGCACGAGCTGATGGACGTGCACTTCCTGCTCAGCGGCTACCTGTTCGCCTGGACGATGATCGGCGTCGACCCGGGACCCAAGCGCTTCGGCTACCCGCTGCGGCTGATCGTGCTCCTGGCCACCATGGCCTTCCACGCGTTCTTCTTCCTGGCCATGATGAACGGCGAGACCGTGCTGCAGTCGGAGTTCTTCGGCAACCTCGGCCGCACCTGGGGCGGCGGGCTGCTCAGCGACCAGCAGTACGGCGGCGGCATCGGCTGGGGCATCGGCGAGTTCCCGACCCTGCTGATCGCGCTGGTCCTGATGGTGCAGTGGGCCCGCTCCGACGACCGCGAGCAGCGCCGTTACGACCGTAAGGCCGATCGCGACGGCGACGCCGAGCTGGAGGCCTACAACCAGATGCTGGCCAAGATGTCGGGCCGGAAGACCGCCACGGTGACCACGTCGACGGCGCCCGAAGAGGCCACGCAGGAGGAGAAGCCGCCGGCTTCGTGATAGGACAAATCGGGTGAACCTGGATCACTTCCTCGAGCTCCCGCGCCTGTCCGGGCTGAGCGTCTCGCCCGACGGCGACCGCCTGGTCGTCACGGTCTCCGTGCTCGACCCCAAGCGCACGGGCTTCACCAGTTCGCTGTGGGAGGTCCCGGTCGATCCGCAGGGCCCGGCCCCGCGCCGGCTCACCTGGGGCGGCACCGGCGAGTCCCGGCCGGTGTTCCGGCCGGACGGCTCGTTGCTGTTCACCTCGGCGCGGCCCGATCCGGACGACGACGAGGAGGAGCGCCCGGCCTCGCTCTGGCTGATGCCGGACCGCGGTGAGGCCCGGCCGTACGCCACCCGGCCGGGCGGGATCAGCAGTGTGGTGGTCGCCGCCGAGGCCGGCACGGTGGTGCTGACCTCACCCACCCTGCCCAGCTCGACCAGTCCCGGCGAGGACGAGCGGCGACGCAAGGCCCGGCGCGAGCTGAAGGTGTCGGCCACCCTGCACGAGAGCATCCCGGTGCGCTGGTGGGACGAGTTCTGGGGGCCGGCGGCCGACCGGCTGTTCGTGCTGGACGACGAGGGCACGGCGCGCGACCTCACCGGTCCCACCGGCCCGGCTCTGCGCCCCGAACCGGACTACGCGGTGAGCCCGGACGGGAGCACGGTGATCTGCAGCTGGACCGAGGTCCGGTCCGGCGGTGTGCTGCGGCCCCACCTGGTCTCGATCGACGTGCCCACCGGAGCCCGCCGCACCCTGCTCACCGAGGACGTGGCCGAGTTCCGCAGCCCGGCGTTCTCGGCCGACGGCTCGAAGGTCGCGTTCGTGTCCGAGGCGGTGCCCAGCCCCGACACCCCCGAGCACCAGCGGCTGATGGTGCTGCACCTGACCGGCGACCGCGCCGGGCAGGTGCACGAGGCCGCGCCGGGCTGGGACCGCTGGCCCACCGGCACGCCGGTCTGGACGCCGGACGGCGAGGCGCTGCTGGTCACCGCCGACGACCAGGGGCACGCGCCGGTGTTCCGGATCGATCTGGACCGGCGCACGGTACGCAAGCTCACCGACCGCGGTGCCTTCACCGACCTGACCATCACCCGGGACGGCAGCGGGCTGTACGCCCTACGCTCGAGCGTCGACTCCCCGCCCGCCCCGGTCCGCATCGACCCGCGGACCGGCGAGGTCACGGCCCTGCGCGGCCCGGCCGAGGAGCTGCCCCTGCCGGGCACCCTCACCGAGGTGACCACCACGGCCGAGGACGGAACCCCGCTGCGGGGCTGGCTGGTCCTTCCGGAGCAGGCCTCGGCGGATCGCCCGGCGCCGCTGCTGCTGTGGGTGCACGGAGGACCGCTGGGCTCGTGGAACGGCTGGCACTGGCGCTGGAACCCGTGGCTGGCGGCCGCCCAGGGCTACGCCGTCCTGCTGCCCGACCCGGCCCTCTCCACCGGCTACGGGCTCGACTTCGTCCGCCGCGGCTGGGGAGCCTGGGGCGGTGCCCCCTACACCGACCTGATGCGGATCACCGACGTGACGGTGGAGCGCGAGGACATCGACGCCGGGCGCACGGCCGCCATGGGCGCCTCGTACGGCGGCTACATGGCCAACTGGATCGCCGGTCACACCGACCGGTTCCGGGGCATCGTCGCGCACGCCAGCATCTGGGACCTCGACACCTTCCGAGGCACCACCGACGCGGGCTTCTACTGGCGCCAGATCATGACCGCCCAGGCCCGGGCCGAGCACTCCCCGGCCCGGTTCGCCGAGTCGATCACCACCCCGATGCTGGTGATCCACGGCGAGAAGGACTACCGCACGCCGATCAGCGAAGGGCTGGCCCTGTTCGCCCGGCTGGGCGAGCTGAACGTGGGTGAGGACGGCACCATGCCGCACCGGCTGCTGGTCTTCCCGGACGAGAACCACTGGGTGCTCCGGCCGCAGAACCTGTGCGTCTGGTACGAGACGGTTTTCGCGTTCCTCGCCCAGACCGTTCACGGGGAACCCTGGCAGACTCCCGACCTGCTGCGCTGAACAACCGGCGGCTCCCGGCCGCCGAACGGGCGGGCCGCGGTGCCCTGGTCCGGCCGATGGTGCGCCGGGGCACTTGTGGATGAAACTTTCGGTTGACCGTGCAACGTTCACTTCCTCGGCAGCGTCTGCCCCGCGGGAGGACGCCGACGGGATGCCGGCGCACGGGACCTGAGAAGTGAGGAAAGGCGCGCGATGACGGAGCAAGGAGCGGACGCCGAGCTCGCGGCACGGCTCGACGTCGCTCTGCACGAGCGGCTGAGTGAGTCGTCCGTGGATGTCGCCGCCCTGGCGGCCGGCAGCCGGCGGCGCTCGCGAAGAGTGCGCTCGCAACGGCTGGGCGCCGCGGTCGGTGCCCTGGCCGTGCTGGTCGCCGTGCCGGTGGGCTGGCAACTGGCCACCGCCGAGCAGAGCACCGACAGTGTGAGCGCCGTTCTCCTGCCGAAACACGAGCAGCGCGCGGCGGCCGAGGTGCCTGAGTCGCTCGGCTTCTCCGCCTCCGAGCTGCCCCCTGGGGTCAGCCTCACCGGGGCGGCGGCCGGGGCCAGTTCCGGATCGGTCGATCCCGAACTGGTCGACGGGCTGAGCTGCGCCGGGCCCACCGGTACGGCCCAGCCCGGGGTCACCGACAACGCCCAGCAGCGCGAGTGGCGCTGGAGCGGTGACACCGAGGTCTCCCTCACGGTCACCCGCTGGCCCAGTACCGACGCCGCGGCCGACGCGCTCACCGGGCTGACCACCGGCATCGGGGGCTGTTCGTGGAACCAGCCGGTCGAGGTGCTGCCGCACGAGGTCACCGGTTCCGAGCAGACCTGGGCCGGCAGCAGCACCGCCGACGGGCGCGCGGTGGTGCGGATGCTGGTGCGGGTGAACGAGCTGGTCGCCGGGGTGCAGGTGGCCGGCAGCGACGAGGAGACCGCCGCCGAACTGGCCGACTCGCTGGCCACGATCGAGGTGGAGAAGCTCACCGCGCTCGACTGAGACCCGGTCGGTACCTGGCTGAGAACGGCCGTACAGCACCTGTTTCCGGGCGCCTCCCGATCGTCGGGAGGCGCCCGGAGTCAGGTCAGAACGCTTCTTCGGGCAGGTCCATCAGTGCGTTGTCGGTGCTCTCGAGGATCGCCCGCTCCACCGCCAGGTGCGGCAGCACCTGAGCCGCGAAGTACGTCGCCGCAGCCACTTTGCCCTGGTAGAAGGCCCGGTCGGCAGCCTTCGCGGAGCCTTCCAGGGCGGTCAGCGCCACGTCGGCCTGGCGCAGCAGCAGCCAGCCGACCAGCAGGTCGCCGGCCGCCATCAGCAGGCGGGTGGTGTTCTGGCCGACCTTGTAGATGTTGGTGACGTCGGCGCCCTCGGCGCGGGTGTCGGCCGAGCGCACCACCTTCAGCAGGTGGGCCACCATGCCCTGGAAGTTCTCGCAGGCCTGGCCGAGCGCCTCCCGCTGGGCCGCGAGCCGCCCGTCACCCGGGTCGGCCTTGGCGAACTCGGTGATCTGCTCGGTGATCAGCGACAGCGCCCGGCCCTTGTCCCGCACGATCTTGCGGAAGAAGAAGTCGGTGCCCTGGATCGCCGTGGTGCCCTCGTACAGCGTGTCGATCTTGGAGTCCCGGACGTACTGCTCCAGCGGGTAGTCCTGCAGGAAGCCGGACCCGCCGAAGGTCTGCAGGCTCTCCGAACCCAGCAGCGTGAAGGCCCGTTCGGAGCCCACCCCCTTCACGATCGGCAGCAGGAAGTCGTTCAGCCGCTCGGCGTCCTCGTCCCGCTCGCCCCGCGCCTCGGCGACCTTCACCGCGTCCTGCTGCACCGAGGTCAGGTGCACCAGGGCGCGCAGCCCCTCGGCGTACGCCTTCTGGGTCATCAGCGAACGCCGCACGTCCGGGTGGTGGGTGATCGTGACCCGGGGCGCGGCCTTGTCCTGCATCTGCGTCAGGTCGGCGCCCTGCACCCGCTCCTTGGCGTACTCGAGCGCGTTCAGGTAGCCGGTGGAGAGGGTGGCGATGGCCTTGGTGCCGACCATCATCCGGGCGCCCTCGATGATGTCGAACATCTGCGCGATGCCGTGGTGCACGTCGCCCAGCAGCGTGCCCACCGCCGGGACGCCGTCCACCTCGCCGAAGCGCAGTTCGCAGGTGGTGGAGACCTTGAGGCCCATCTTGTGCTCGACGTTGGTGATGAAGGCGCCGTTGCGCTCGCCCAGCTCACCGGTCTCGAGGTCGACGTGGAACTTCGGCACCATGAACAGCGACAGGCCCTTGGTACCGGGGCCGGCGCCCTCGGGCCGGGCCAGCACGAAGTGCACGATGTTGTCGGCGAGGTCGTGCTCGCCTGCGGTGATGAAGCGCTTGACCCCGCTGATGTGCCAGGTGCCGTCCGGCTGGGCCACCGCCTTGGTGCGGCCGGCGCCGACGTCCGAACCGGCGTCCGGCTCGGTCAGCACCATCGTGGCGCCCCAGCGCTTCTCGACCATCAGCTGGGCCAGGCGCTGCTGCTGCGGGGTGCCGAAGTGGTGCAGCGTGGTGGAGAAGGTCATGCCCATCGCGTACATCAGCACGGCCGGGTTGGCCCCGAGCAGGAACTCCAGCATGCCCCAGCGCAGGGAGCTCGGGGCCGAGACGCCACCGACCTCTTCGGGCAGGCCCATCTGCCAGAAGCCCGACTCCAGGTAGGCGCGGTAGGCCTGCTTGAACGACTCCGGCAGCGTGACGGAGTGCGTCTCGGGATGGAAGACCGGAGGGTTCCGGTCGCTCTCGATCGCGGACGGGGCCAGGTCGTCGGTGGCCAGTCGGGCCATCTCGCGCAGCATCTCCCGCGCGGTCTCGCCGTCGATCTCCTCGAAGGGAGCGCTCCCCAGTACCTGGTCCCGGCCGAAGACCTCGAACAGGTTGAACTCGACGTCTCGCAGGTTGTGGCGGTAGTGACTCATCGTTGTGTCCCCTCGGCCGGTGCGCCTACTAAGTTACTGCTTAGTAATATAATTTTAGAGGACGATTCCCGTCCCGGCCAGGGACCGGACAGCGCAAAAACCGATTGGCCGGCCACCCACGAGGGGCGACCGGCCAATCGGCTGGTGCTGTTCAGGCTTCGGACGAGGAGCGGACTCCTCGGGCGGGTCAGCGGATGCCGCGGCTGCTCCGGCCGGAACGCAGGCTGGAGGCCAGGGCCACACCGACGGCGGCCAGGACGACCTGGGCCAGGATCTCGATCCAGTCGATGCCGTTCGTGTCACGCAGCGGGCCGACGATGGCCGTGCCGATGAGTGCCGCGACGATACCGATGCCGATGGTCAGCCAGATCGGGACGTTCTGCTTGCCGGGAACGACGAGCCGCCCCAGGGCACCGATGACAAGTCCGATGACGATCGCGGAGATGATGCCGCCGATTTCCATTGTGGACACTCCTCGTGGACGACCAGGCAGCTCCTCTGCCCGGTGCTGGATCCAGATTGATCCACTTGGCGCGGGATGCAATTTGAGACGTCAAGCCCGCACTGGAGTGACGTTCGACCGGCGTCCTGGCAATAATTCGGGCAATGGAGCAAACGGGGCAAAGTGCTCGCGGCGCGGTCTTCGACCTGGGGCCGCGCCTGGCCTGGGCGTGCCTGACGCTGGGCGTCGCCCTGATCGGCTTCATGGAGGTGGTGGGGGTCGCGGCGCTGTCGTTCGCCCTGCTGCCGCCCGCGCCCGCGGCCGCCGTCGCGGTGCTGTTCCTGATCCCCACCGGGGCCCTGCTGGTCGTCCTGGCCAGTGCCCTGACCGGTCGTATCGTGGTCGATTCAGTCTCTCTCACCATGCGTTTCGGCCTGCTCGGCGGAGTCGAGGTGCCGCGTGCGCTGATCAGCCGGGCCGAGCGCTACGACCCGGTCACCACGCTCAACCCGATCGGGCTCGGCATCGACGTGCCCTTCGGGTCCGGGCGGGCCACCGCCACCCGGGGCGGGCCGGCCTCCTTCGTCCGGGTCACCCTGCGCGGTCCGGCCCGGGTCCGGCTCACCGTGTGGCGTCACGCATTGGCGAACGAACTGGTACTCAGCACCTCGCGGCCCGACGAACTGGTCGAATTGCTTTGCCCGTAAGGGATTCTCAGCCGACCCGACGAAATCCTGAGGGCTCAGGCGCCGTCGCGCCGGACGTCTTCAAACAGCTCTTCGGGGATCGCTCGGTTTTGTCGCTGTCGGGGTATCGCGGCGAAAGGCGGTGCCGGGTGATGATGGGTCGATGACCACCCAGGCGCCCCCGCACCGGAGGTTCAGCGCAGTCGACTCCGCCCTGACCGATCTGGAGCGGGGGGTGGAGGTCTGGGCCCGCACGTCGCTGCCCGCCCGGCGGCTCCTGCTCTCCCGGGTCCACGCCCTCACCTCGATGTACGCCCACGACTGGGTGCAGGCCGCGGTCGAGGTCAAGCAGTTGCCCGAACAGTCGCCGCTGGTCGGCGAGGAGTGGCTGGCCGGGCCCTACACCATGCTCACCAACCTGTCCGCGCTGATCGACAGCCTGCGGGCGCTGCAGCGCGGCCGGAGCCCGGCCGAGGGCTACCGCTTCGGCCGGGCCCCGGGCGGGCGCACCACGGTGCGGGTGCTGCCGCACGGCCCGGTCGACCGGCTGATCCTGAGCGGGTACTCCGCCGACGTCTGGATGCCGCCGGGGGTCACCGCCGCCCAGGTGCAGGCCGAGGCCGGGCAGGACCAGCGGGAGTCCGGCCGCGAGGTCGGCATCGGCGCGGTGCTGGGGGCGGGCAACGTCACGTCGATCCCGGTGCTCGACGCCCTGCACGAGCTGCTCGCGGCCGACCGCGTGGTGCTGCTGAAGCTCAACCCGGTCACCGACCCCCTGCTGGGCGTGTTCCAGGCCGTGCTGCGGCCGCTGATCGAGCACGGCGTGCTGCGGATCGTCACCGGCGACGCCGAGGTCGGGGCCTACCTGGTGAACCACCCCCAGGTCGGGCACGTCCACATCACCGGCAGCGCCCAGACCCACGACGCGATCGTGTTCGGTCCCGGCCCGCAGGGGCAGGCCCGCAAGCAGGCCGGCACCCCGCTGCTGACCAAGCCGATCAGCAGCGAACTGGGCGGGGTGTCCCCGGCGATCGTGCTGCCCGGCCCCTGGTCGCGGGCCGATCTGCGGTACCAGGCGGAGAACGTGGTGAGCCAGCGGCTGATCAACAACGGCTACAACTGTGTGGCCACCCAGGTCGTGGTGATCAGTTCCGACTGGGCGCAGAAGCACCAGTTCCTGGCCGAGCTGCGCCGGGTCCTCGGCCAGGCTCCCGCCCGGGCCGCCTACTACCCGGGCAGCAGCCGGCGCATGCAGGATGTGCAGGGCGCCTGCCCGACCGCCGAGCGCGCCGGTGACGACCGGTTGCTGGTCGGCCCGCTGGATGCGTCCGTCGCGTCCGCCGAACTCGAATATGTGCTGAACGCAGAGACTTTCGCACCCGCTCTGGCCGTGGTCACGCTTCCGGGAGAGGGCCGGGAGTTTCTCGAGAGCGCCGTCACCCTGGCCAACGACTCGATCAGCGGCACGCTCGGCGCCGGCCTGATCGCGCACCCGGCCACACTGCGCGAACTCGGCGAGGGGTTCGAGACCGAGCTGGCCCGGCTGCGTTACGGCTGCATCGGCGTAAACGTCTGGATCGGTCTGGGTTTCCAGCTCCCGGCGGTGCCCTGGGGGGCGTTCCCGGGCAATGAGCTGACGGCCGTCGGCAGCGGAATCGGCACGGTGCACAACGCGCTGTTCCTGCGTGCGCCCGAACGGGCAGTGATCCGAGGCCCGTTCCGCCCGGCCCCGCGATCGCTGTTCGCCGGAGAGCTCGCGGCCGCGCCGCCCCGCCCGCCCTGGTTCGTGACGAACAAGACAGCGCACCTCACCGGGGCCGCGCTCACCGCCTACGCCGGGAAGCCCTCGTGGGACAAGGTGCCGCAGATCATCTTCTCCGCACTTAGGGGCTGACTTCCGGCCGGAGGCAGATCGCCGGGCGGGATGTGTCCGGATCTGTGTGATTCGCGGCTCTGTCTGACATGACCTGGTGCCGATGTGGCCTGAGCACGGCGTCGGGGGCCAAGGATCACGAATGGGCAACGGCGCCTGAAATGGCGGAATGCCCTGGCCCGGGTGATCGTTAGGCCCCTCGGAAAAGTTCGTAGGTGGTGTCGGGTCCGCAGTGGCGCTCAACGGTGCGCTCTGCGCCGATTCTGCCTGTCCGGAAAAGTTGCTACCTCAAGCATCTTTTGCACCCGGCGTACTGCTCTGGTTGTACAACTCCAGGAGGATGCCAAATCGCTTGAGCGGCGATAAACCATTACGTAGGTTTTCTGCCCTCAGGCCGAGGGCGCGCGGATCGTCGAGGACGGGAGCATGCTGATGCGGGTAGGTGCGCAGGCGGGGCTAGGAAAGGCGTTGGCCGTCAACGGCTTCCGCCCGGCCGACGTCAGGGTCGGCTAATGGCCGTCTGCCCTGCGGGCTGGGTCCCCCCGCGGGTCGAGACCGATACCGCGGCCCGTTACGAGCGTAGTTCGCCCGCCCCCCAGGTGGTTACGCACGACCCGGTGGTCGTCCCCGACCCGTTGGAGGCCGGGCCCGACGGGCTGGATCGTGAGCCGGGCCGGGGTCGCCCGCGCGGCGGCGTCATCGGGCAGTTGTTCCTGGTCGTCGGGGCCTGGCTCCTCTACTCGCTGGCCCGGTCCTTCTCCGGGGAGGACGTGCAGGCCGCGGTCGAGCGCGGGCAGGCCATCCTGCGGCTGGACGACGCGCTCGGATTCGGCTGGGTCATCGACCTCAACGCCTGGGCGCTGCAGCACGGGCTGCTGGCCGTGCCGCTGTCGATGGGCTACGCGAGCCTGCACTACCTGGTCACCCCGCTGGTGCTGGTCTGGCTCTGGCGCCGCCACCCCTCCGCCTACCAGTCCGCGCTCTTCTCGCTCATCGTGATGTCGGCGATCGGCCTGGTCATCTTCGTCAGCATGCCGGTGGCCCCGCCCCGCCTGCTGCCCGGCTTCGCCTGGATGGACATGCTCCGGGTCTGGTCGGACTACGGCTGGTGGGGGGCCGGGGCCAGCGCCCCGCGGGGCTTCGAGCACCTGACCAACCAGTACGCGGCGGTCCCGAGCCTGCACGTGGGCTGGGCGATGTGGTGCGCCTGGGCCTGGCGGCGCAGCGGGGGCCGGTTCGCCCAGCGCTACGGCTGGCTCTACCCCTTCGGTGTCGCGGTCACGGTGGTCATCACCGGCAACCACTACGTGATCGACGTCGTCACCGGTCTGGCCGTGGCCGGCTTCGCCTGCTGGGTCACCCCGCGGCTGATGGCCCGTTGGCAGGCTCACCGGGCCGCCCGGCGGGCGGCAGCGGTGAAGGCCGAGGTCAAGGTCGAGGTCGAGCCGGCCTCCGAGAAGACGTTGGTGAAGACGGCCGACTGATACCAAAGTCGTACGAAGGCCCGTCCCGATACCTCTGGGACGGGCCTTCGTACGTCCATTGTTCGTTCTTGGTCGTGGGCGCTGGGCTCCCTGGGCACCACTCTTGACCCTGACACGGTTCTTGACCCTGACACGGTGTCAGCCCGTAGACCTGGGGAGTCATGTTCACCATTGGAGACTTCGCCAGACACGGCCGGGTATCGGTGCGGATGCTGCGCCACTACGACCGGCTCGGGCTGCTGCGCCCGGCCGCCGTCGACCCGGCCACCGGGTACCGCTCGTACGAGGCGGCCCAGCTGTCCCGGCTCAACCGCATCGTCGCCCTGAAGGACCTCGGGTTCACCCTCGAACGGGTGAGGTCCATCCTCGACGAGGAGGTCGACGCCGGAGAGCTGCGCGGCATGCTGCGGTTGCGCCGGGCCGAGCTCGAGGAGCAGGTGCGGCTCGACACGGCCCGGCTCACCCAGGTCGAGGCGAGGTTGTCCGTCATCGAGAGGGAGGGCGCCATGCCTACCCAGGACGTGCAGGTCAAGCCGGTTCCCCAGGTCCGGCTGGCGCAGTTGTCGGGCGAGGCCGAGAGCTTCGAACCGGACGCCGTCGGCCCGGTGATCGGCCCGCTCTACCAGCAGTTGCACGAGCGTATGGAGAAGGCCGGGGTCACCTCGACCGGCCCGGGAGTGGCCTGGTACGAGCAACGGCCCGGTGGCGAGGGGGTGATCGTGCACGCCGGTTGCCCGGTCGATCTGGAGCCGGACCCGGCGTACGACTTCGAGGTGGTCGACCTGCCCGGCCTGGAGCAGGCGGCGACGATCCTGCACCACGGCCCGATGGACGACGTCCTCGCCTCGATCCAGCGGCTCGCCCACTGGATCGAGGCGAGCGGCTACCGCTCGACCGGGCTCAACCGGGAGCTCTACCTGGAGTACGGCACGGGTGATCCGGCGACCTGGGTCACCGAGCTCCAGGAGCCCGTGGTCAAGGCCTGAGGCTCTGCCGAAGCCGGAGGCCGCCCGTGGTGACGTACCCGAGCTGGGGGAAGCCGGTACGCACACATGGGCGGTCTCCTAGGAGCCCCTCGGATTTCATTGAAGACGTTGTTGGTCACGAACTTTCGTTGATGCCCGGAAGCTGGGCGGCCAGTGTCGAGCCGTTGGGCCCACGCAGCCACGGGACCGGGCTCGGAGCATGGAGTGCCTGCTGCTCAGGCGGGATCGGGGAACCGTGGGTCAGCACCTGCTCCACGGTGGACAGCTGCCGGATCAGCACCATCCGCAGCGCCTCCGGCACCTCGTCGGCGAGCTCCTCGTACAACTGCGGGTCGTGCTGCCCGTCGTCGCCGATCAGCACCCAGCGCAGCTGCGGGAACTCCTTGACCAGCCGACGCAGCTCGCGGTGCTTGTGGGCCCGGCCGGAACGGAACCAGCTGTCGGCCGTCGGCCCCCAGTCGGTCATCACCAGCGGACCGCGCGGATAGGCGTGCAGTTCCAGGAACCGCGAGATCGCCCGGGCCACGTTCCAGGCCCCGGTGGACAGGTAGACCACCAAAGCGTCCGGCTCTTCCCGGCGGAGCCGTTCGTACAGCACGGCCATCCCCGGCACCGGCCGCCGGCTGGTCTCCTTCACCACGAAGGTGTTCCAGAAGGCCAGCAGCGGCCGGGGCAGGGCCGTGATCATCACGGTGTCGTCGATGTCGCTGACCATGCCGAACCGCTCGTCCGGCCCGACCACCCGCAGATGCGCCGTCGCCGTCGGCCGCCCGGCCACCAGCATCGGCACGTCGTGCCACCCCGGCCCCAGGTCGCTCGGAAGCACCACGTCCACATAGCCACCACGACCGCTGCGCACCTCGTGCACGTGGCTACCCAACTGCACCGACACCGGCACGTCGGCGAGCCCGACGGTGAAGAACTTCCGCCACCAGCGACCGCCCTCCCCGTCGAAGTCCTCGGTGGCGGTGTTGAGGGGACTCAGCCGAACCCGCACCAGCACCCGGGCCCAGCCCTCACCCTCGGCCGGGGCGGACCCGTAGCCGGTGTAGGGCACCGCCAGCGGCCGCCAGGAGTAACGGCGCAACACACTCGCAATGCGGCCCATCAGCACGTTCTCGATGCGAGCACTTATGTGCAGCGGGGTCGGAACAGTCACCTCCCGAACTCTAGAGGGACCACGCCGATCTCGCCCTTGGACCAACTGCTCCAACTTCCCAGGCTGCCCGGGTGGGTGTCGTCAGCCCGGTGACAGCGGGTTCGTCGGCGGCCGGGGGTCGCCGGCCTGGAGCGCCGCCAGGCGCTGGGCCATGACCGGGCCGAGTTCGCCGGCCAGTTCGTGGCCCGGCCGACCCGGACGGGGCACGTAGTCGAGGAAGGACGTCACGATCACCTTGGCCATCTCCAGGTTGCCGCTCGCGAACCGGTCCTCCAGGTAGGCCAGGACGGCGCGCCAGTCCAGGCCGGGGTCCGCGTCGTCTGTGCCCTGGAATGCGTTGAGCACCTCGTCGAAGACGTCGGCCATGAGCAGGTGCGGCAGGACACCGCCCTCGTTGAAGACGTGGATCTCGTACACCTCCTGGAGGCCAGGGACATGTCGGACCAGGTCCTCCAGGAGTTTCACGTCGTCGCCCATCAGCATCCCTTGAGGCCGTTGTAGTGTTCCAGGCCAACATATTTCCCGGCCATGGCGTCATCCAGGGCCGCGATGAGACTCTCGGCAACCTGAATGTCTCGTTCGGTCTTCACATTAGGAACCTTCTTACCGCCCTTCACCTTGGTGACGTCGTCCTTCAGGAAGTTGCTCAACGCGCTGCGGGCGTTCTGGGCCTTGCTCACGTGGTCCTTGTCCTCGACGAGCTGCCCGCCCTGGATCTCGGAGTTGGCTGCCGCCATAGTGGTCCCGTCACCGATCTGGGGGGTGTTCCCGACCCCCTTGAAGAGGCGGGAGACGGTGTTTCGCAGGCGCTGGCTGTCCACCACCGGCTCGCCGGTGCCGTTGTCGTTGTGGACGAGAACGGGTGTCTGCCCGGCCTGCACATAGAACGTGTGAACACCCGCAACGGTCAGGTTGTACCGGGTGGCCGGGCCCCTGAAGGAGTGGACGCTGAGCACCTCGGCCGTGTGACCTGCGACCGAGGCGAGCCGGTCGCCGGGCGACAGATCTCCGGCAGCGGTCCAGGAACCGTTGAAGAACGGGTGCCCGGGGGTCGTCCGGATGATGCTGGTCGTGCCGTTGATGTCGCGAACGGTGAGGTCGGTGAGGTCGACGTCGTCGTGAACCAGGACGGCGGTGACGGTGCGGGCGCTGGATCGGCCGGTCGAAGGATCGGTCGCCAAGACGGTTTCGCCGACAGCGATCTGGTCGATCCGTCGCACAGCCCCGTCGGCAAGCAGCACCCCGGTTCCTGCGGCGAAGCTGTTGGCGCAGGCCCTGACCGTTTCGTCGAGATCGGAGCCGTCCTCCTTCCGGGCCGCCGAACCAGTGCCCTCTGCGGCCTCGGCCGCCTTCGACGACTTGGCGGCCTTCTCGGCCTCCTCAGCGGTCTTCCCGATCTTTCCGATCTTCCCGACCTTCGAGACGCCCTTACCGATGTCGTAGTACGGGATGAACCAGGACCCCACGTTCCAGGCGGTGCGCCCGACCGAGCCGCCGTAGTCGCCGCCGTCCCACATCTGGGAGGACTCGGTGTCCCAGACAAGTTCTGCGGCGGCGTCGCCGGGGTGCTCGACGATGTACTTGCCGGCGTCCACCACGCCGGAGGGGTGCCGAACCAGGTCGTAGACGCCCGTGACGTCGTCAACGGCGCCCTTTCCGATGTTGTAGCCGCCGCTGCCGACCTGCTTGATGCCGCTCCAGGCGCAGGCACGCCAACCGTGACAGGAATCGTCCTCGACGATCTCGACGGTGGCCCCGTCTGCGGTCGCCCCGTTCGTGCCGGTCCCGTGGGCGGTGGCCGGGTCGCCGGTGCCGGTCGGCGGGCTCGTCGCCGAAGACGCCGGGGTATTCGTGGCACTGTCCTGGACGCAGTTCAGAGCGAGGACGGCGCAGGCCGCGCTCCGGACCCGGTGAGTCAGGGCGCCGGAGCCGAAGGCCAGCAGCACGGCGACGATCGAGGCCACGGTTACGGCCACGATCGACAGCAGACCCACGTATTCGGTGGTGGCCTGACCCCGATCCCGACCACGACAGGCGCGATACGGACGGATCATGTTTCGACGCTAGAACCCGTTCGTTCGGCTCCTGTGGGTCCCAGGGCCCAACTCGGCGGCGAAGGGTGTTCTTGCTCAGGCTTGGCCTGGCCGCCCGGTGACGAGCACGCGGGTCCCCACGGACTGGCAAACGCTGAAGGCCCAGATCGGGGCAATACCCTGACCTGGGCCTTCATGCTGGAGCGGGCGACGAGAATCGAACTCGCACTGTCAGCTTGGGAAAACCCGTTGATCACCCTTGACCTGCGGGTTCGGAGCTGTCGGCGCTCTCCCTCATTGACCGTAGATGACCCCGAGGTCGCCTCGCTTGGGGCACGCGGGGGGCACGGCGCAGCGGCAAGTCTGCCCGGCATCACCCGCCACCTCAGGAAGGCGACGACGCGTGAGCGGCACTCAGCCAGGCTGGGACGGCCATGCTGGGGTAAGACCCGAGGGAGATGAGCGTCTCTGGGCGGACCGACGCACGCAGCGCGGACGCCGCCCCCTCCTCCATGCCTGACGGACCCCAGCCACCGACCAAGGAGACGCTGCCACCCGAGTGCCGGCCGATTCTGAGGGCCTGGTCCTCGCGCCCAAACGACGCGCGCCGGGCTCCCGGGTGGACCGGCCGCCAGGCCGCATGCCGCCCGGGAGAGCCCGGCGCTGCGGCCCGCTTGCGGGCCGCCTTGACTACCAAAAGGTCAATTCGGCAGTAACGCGGAAACCGGCCGGACTACCGCAATGGCCTTGTCGTCGTGGCACTTGGCCCGGGGCCAGCGCTGACCATTTGGGTCGGTGTCCTCAGTGTGGTGAACATGGGCGATGAACCCTGCCGGGTCGGAGACGGCGAAAGAACCTGCTTCGCGCCACGTGGACGGCTGTCCGTAGTCGTCGACTCCGGCTGCTGCTCCGTCGGAGAGCAGGAGGATGGCTTCGACTTGGTCGAGCTCGAAGCGCGCCGTGTAGGCGTGGTGCGCGGCTTCCGGGGATGCCTCGGCTACCCAGTAGCCGCCTTCTCGGTTCTGGTGCTTGAACTCGTCCTCCTGGAGCTTCGCCAAAAGCGGCCTCAGTTCGGGACCGTAGCCATGACCGGCTCGAAGATGCGCCCGGTAGGTGGCTCGGGCCTCAGTGCCGGCGCTTTGCAGGCGGTCATCCAAGACGATCGTCGGATTGCCCGCGGTGCCATAGATGACGGCCGGACTGTCGCAGAGAGCAAAGACCTCGACGTTCCGGTCGTCCCAGCGCGCGATCGTGAGTGTGCTCTCTGGGGCAGCACCTGGCTTGAGGTCGAACGTGCTGCACATGTCCGCGATGGCGTCGTGCACGATGTCGGCCAATGCCCGGTCGTCGTCGAGCGTGGTCATCAGCCGCGCTGCAAGGTTCTCGGAGTACCAGCCGCCATCGCGTCCAGGTTCCTGCGGATACCAGGCTGAGGCGCCGTCAAGAACGGCTGCGGCTCGGTCGGAGACGACGATCGCGTCTTGGTTCTTACGGCCGTCACCGCGAAGAGTGGCGGTGCTGACGATCATTCGTGGATTCGTGGTGGGCATACCAACTCACTACTGGTGATGGTTTCGCCGTCATGGCTGCTGGCGACGATCGCCGACCAACGGTGGTCGCCGACCTGGGCGTAAAGCTCCGCTGCGTGACCCGCGAAATAGTGCACTGCACCTACGGATCCGATGGCATGAACGCCAGCGATGACGAACAGGTCAGTGCCACGGTAGTTGAGCTTGCCGATGTAGGCCACGTCCGATGCAGTGGCAAGGTCGGCGTCCATCCCAGATGTGAAAACCCTTCCAGTGGAGCGTTCTTGGAGAACCCACTTGCCGGATTCATTGGGTGAGAAACTGAGGTAGGGGTCGCTTTCCATCGCATCGGCCGTCACGTGCGAAGACTTCGGCCCGCAGATGGCCACCACGTCGCCCATCGGTGTCCACTCCCCGCCGATCGGGATGCGGTACTGCTCGACCGTGAACCCGTAGTCGGTCAAGACCTGGGTCATGCGTTCGCCTGCGATTGAGTCCTCGGCCGAGATCACCGGCAAGCCTCGCCCGGGCATGGCCCTGGTCGGCACGGCAACCGTGATGGGGCCAACGCCGAACAGGCCGCGCTCTGGGGGAGGGGCAGACTGCCGGATCTGGGTAATGCGCCCCTTCGACAGGCCGATCTCTGCTGCCACTGCGGCGAGGGTCATGCCTCGCTCCCGGGCTGCCTGCTCGATCGCCAGTCGGCGAAGCCTGGCCAGCTCGGTCGAACGCTGCTGATAGGTAGCGATCAGTGACGTTGCGCGACGAGCCCTGGTCAGGGCGTCCGCCTCGCCCCGTACGGCTTCGAACTCGTCGGTTTCCACTCTTCGAGTTTAGGCCCCTTGACGCTACTCCCCCGGGTCCGTACCGTGGGTTTAGGCCCCTAAATCAGCGGGGCTTTTACTGGGGCTCACGGTTTAGCCCCCTATACGAAAGCGGCTCATGGAGCTGCGAGGGGAGAGCGCATGGCGCTGATGGGTGGCTACCGGTTCACGGTGCCGATGGCGGACGCGTTTCCGCATGGTCTGTACGCGATGGGCGTGCAGCAGGCGATGGACTACGACCAGAAGACGGGGCGGCAGTCTCCCTCGAAGGACAAGCAGACCGGTGAGCTGGTCTGGACGGTGACCTGCATCGACCGTGACCCCGAGGCTCGGGAGAAGGAGGTCAAGGTCAAGGTCACGGCTCCTCACGTGCCGATGCTGCCGGAGGAGGTTCTGCCTGGGACGGGTCTGCGGGCCGTGGAGTTTTCCGGTCTGACGGTGACCCCGTACATCCAGGAGGGGCGTGGGAACGGCCGGGCGCGTATGGCGCTGTCGTTTCGCGCCACGGGTGTTCATCCGCAGGGGCAGGCCCCGGGTGGTTCGGCTCCCACGACGGGCCGTGCTTCCCGGTCGGCGTCCGCTGAGGGTGGCAAGGCGGCCTGACAGCTTCACAAGGTCGCATCAGGTGCCCCCGGGTCGGCGGCCACCGGCCCGGGGGCGTACATCGGCGAATGAATGGGAGTACACCGCGATGCAACAGATGATTATGCACGCCGGTCGTGCCAGGCAGCGCTGTTCGCAGTGCCGCGCGCTGGTCCCGGCCTCCAGCCTCGATCAGGGAAAGTGCGGCGCCTGCACGGCTCAGCCGCCTCTGCCGCTGCGCGATGACCGGGGCCGCTTCTTCTCCACTACCCCGGCCGTCTCTGCCTTTTCGGGTGGGGGTCTGCGATGACGACGCCCGTAGGTCTGGTGGTCAACGCCCGTAGCCGTCGCAAGTACGACCGGCTGGTCTCGATGATCGAGCACGTTCGGATAGTGCTGGAGGACGCCCGGCGGGTGGTCGGGCAGGTACAGGGTCTGGAGTCAGGACCGGTAGGTGTCGTGACGGTGGAAGAGCTGATGTCCCTGGTCAAGCGGGCTGAATCCTCGTTGGAGGTCCTGCAGGGTCGTGTGCGTCGTGGGCAGGCCGATCTGATGGCCCAGGAGTGGAGGTTCTGACATGGCGCGCGTGGATCTCGAAGACTGCATGGACGACCTGAGCAACGCCATGACCATGCTGCGCCCGGTCGCCAAGAGCGCTCCGGAGTCAGCCAAGCTCAAGGGCGCTCATGACCGGCTGACCCGTGACGTGGCCGTGCTGGTCCTGGTGCTCGACGACGTCAGCCGGACCATGTCCGAGGACTCCGGCCGGTAGGCAAAGCGTTTCGGCCCGGAACTTCTGGGCGCTTCTTTCGGCAGGGATCGTCCCGGCCTGGCTTTCCCCTTCTGCGTCTGCGCTGCGTTGCGGACGTGTGGGAGCTGGGCCGGGGTTCGGTCCTGCCCTCGTTCAAGGATTGAGGTTTCCGCATGGGCGTTTTCACGTCTTCTGCGCCGCGCAAGTCGGTGGTTCCGGCTCCGGATCGGCAGTCCTCACGTGAGCCCGGCTGGGAGTGGCGTGCGGCGGCCTGGGCCTGCCGTCACCCCGCTCTCTCGCTGGCTCCCGCGGCTCTGGGTGCTGGTCTGGTTGAGGTCGGCCCGACCGGTATGGCGGGGATCGCTGGTGGTGCTGCTGCTGGCTTGACGGCCTGGTACCGGGGCCACCCGGACTCTTACGACCGGGTGATGGCTCCGCGACTTCGGGCGTTCGCTCGTCGCTGGGGCGTCTACGTGGGTCGTCGCTGGGCCGATGTGTGCATGGCGGTCGACTTGGCGCCGGTCAAGCGCCGTACCGGGGTCACGCAGATTCCCCGGGTGCTGCGGGTCTACTCGTACTCGCCCACGATCGACACGGTCATGGTCCGGATGGCTCCGGGGCAGTCGATCAAAACCTGGGAAGAGCGGGCCGAGCAGATCGCCGATGCCCTGGGCGCGGTCCGGGTCGCCGTCGAACGCACCCGCCCGCAGGTCGTGGGACTGGTCATCGAACGCTCCGAGCCGTTCACCGAAGTGCTGGACGCCCCGGTAATGCCGGCCGATTCGAGCATGGTCGACCTGGGCGCGGTCTACCTGGGCGAAGACGAGTACGGCGCGGACTGGCTGGAGTCCCTGATCGGTCAGCACTGGTTCGTCGCTGGTGCGACCGGCTCAGGTAAGGCGTCGCTGATCTGGTCTCCGCTGCGGTCGATCGCCCCGCTGATCCGTGACGGCCTGGTCCGGGTCTGGATGGTTGACCCCAAGCGCATGGAGCTGTCGCGTGGTCAGGGGGTGGCCTACAGGTACGCGGCTGAACCGGATGAGGTTCTGGAGCTGATCCAGGACTTCACCGAGGACTGCCGGGTCGCTCAGCGTCGTCACGCTGCCGACCGCCGCGCGAAGTTCGAGCTGTCCCGAGAAACGCCGTTCAACCTCCTGGTCCTGGACGAGATGGCCGCGCTGCTTTCGTTCGGCCCGAACGCCCGTGAGACCCGAAAGCTTCTGGAAGAAATTGGGACTCAGGGCCGGGCGACTGGTCACGGGATGCTGGCTGAGGTGCAGGAGCCGTCCAAGGACGTGGTTCCGGTGCGGGAGCTGTTCACCGTGCGGATCTGCCTGCGGGTCACCTCGGCCGCTCACCCGGACATGGTCCTGGGCGACGGTGCCCGGCTGCGTGGTGCTGCTGCCGACGAGATCCCCAACGACCCGTCCACGGCCGGTATCGGCTTCAAGATCCGGGCCTCCCGCGTCCCGGCCCGGGTGCGCGCGGCGTACGTCGATGACGCCGAGATTGACGAACTGGTGCGGTTCGTCACCTCCGGCACCGGCTTCCGCGCCACCTTCCACGACACCCCAACCAACGACAACGACGAGGACGAGCCGACGGGCTCACTCAGGGCGGTGGGCTGACATGGCACAGCTGCACATCACGACGAACGTTCAGTGGATCACCCGCATCCTGCGCGCCATCGCCTTCTGGGCGCTGGTCTTCCCCCTGGCCGCCTTCATCCTCGGCGGGCCGTGGTGCCTGGCGGCTGTTCTCGTGCTCCAGGTCGCCATCGTCGCCCTGATCTGGCGGGCGGTGCGGGGATGACGCTGCGGAAGATCTGCACCACGTGCGGCGGTCCTTATCAGGATCGTCAGGTTCACCGTGATCTGTACTGCCACGGTGGACGTTTCGCCGCCAAGCAGTCGCCCCACCGTCCCGTTGTCGATCTGCACAGCAGTGCCGACTGTGACCGGTTCGGCGGCTGCGACTTCTGCGGCACCGCCGATGCTCATTCGGCTACGGCTGTGATCGGCTCGTCCGCGTTGGTGGCCTGCCTGCGGGTCTGCGACTCCCACACCGGCCAGCCCGCCGAAGACCTCGGCGCCGACCGGGTCGAGGACTGCATCGCCCGGCACTGCGAACACCTCGGGATCACCCGCCAGAGGATGCGCGGCATCTACCTGGCCCACCTGCAGAAGGGGGCCTGAGCAGTGAGCATCAACCTGGAGGACACCCGCAATTGCCCTCGCCGTGAAGAGTGCCAGGTCTGTGGACACCTGGGCGAGGTCGTCACGGTCACAGCAAGATCGGCGGTAGGGGTCGCGTGCATGGGCCTGTGCTGGGGCTGCCAGGAAAGTGAACCATCCCATGTCTGGGCCTTCCTCAGCGACGCCGAACAGGTCGTCGACCACTGCACGCACCTCGGCATCGACCTGACCACGATGACCGCTGCACTGCGCCAGGAGCGGACCCGATGAGCCGCCGCACTGCCGACCGGCCCGCCCAGCCCTGGCTGCTGGTCGGCTCCGCCGGGATGTTCGCCGCTGACTGCATGATCCCCGGCTGCCTGTGGACCTGCACCACATCGAACCCAGAATCCGCCGACCGGCAGGCGTTCTCGCACGCATCGCACGAACACTGGGAGGTGCTGTAACCGTGACGGTCCTCGACGACGCCACCCCGGCCGAAGTGCCAGCCGAATCGCTGGCCGATGCTCCCCGCCCTGGATCGCGGCTGCAACGTGCCCGGATGCCGCTGGCCAAAGACGTTGTCGAGGCCGTCGCGGTCTCCCACGGGGTGTGCATCCGCCCCGTGCCGATGAAGGTCACCGACGAACACACCGGGCACGTGCGTCACGTCGACGTGCCCTGCGGCGCCACCCTGGCCTCCAAGTGCCCTTCGTGCGCCGAACGTGCCCGGCGCCTGCGTGTGCACCAGTGCCGCGAGGGATGGCACCTGGTCACCGAACCGGACCTGACCCCCGACACCCCGAACACCGAACAGCGGGAGCTGGCCACCGCCCGCGCCGACATCACCGCCGCCCGCGATGAGATGAAAGCAGCCGACAATCAGGGCGCGGTCCTGGCCTGCACCAAAGCCGCACAGAGCGTCGATACCGATCTGCGCAAAGCCGGAGTCCGCGGGGACATCGACCCGCCGAAGAAGCCTCGCCGGGTCCGCTCCACCCGCCGCCGACAGGATGCCCCGGACCTGCCCAAGAACGAGATGACCGACACCACCCTCGGGCGGGCCTTCACCGGCCACGACGGCACCGTCTTCCGCCCCTCCATGTTCGCCACCGTCACCCTGCCCTCCTACGGGCACGTGCGGGCCGATGGCACCCCGGTCGACCCCTCGACCTACGACTACCGCGCCGCCGCCCGAGACGCCATCGCCTTCTCCCGGCTCATTGACCGCCTGGTCCAGAACCTGCGCCGGGTCGCCGGGTATGACGTGCAGTACTTCGCCGCTGTCGAGCCACAGCGCCGCCTGGCCGCACACGCCCACTTCGCCATCCGGGGCACCATCCCCCGGGCACTGTTCCGCCGCGTCGTCGCCGCGACCTACCACCAGGTGTGGTGGCCCAAGGTCGGCGAACCGGTATTCGATGAGTTCAATGCCCCTGTCTGGCAGTACATCCCGGACGCCGAGACCGGCGACAAGTACGCGGGCATCTTCGTCGACCCGACCACCGGGGAACAGCTCACCGGCTGGGATGAAGCCCTGGACGCCATCGACGCCGACCCGGACGCCGAGCCGTTCCACGTCGCCCGCCTGGGTGCTCAGGTCGACGTCCAGGGCCTGCTGTCCGGCACTCCGGAGGCTGACCGCCGGGTGGGCTACCTGGCCAAGTACCTGACCAAGTCCATGACCGAGGCCCACGAGCCCGAGGACGGCGCCCAGAGCGCCCACCTTGACCGCCTGGTCCAGGCCCTCGCCGTCGAACCCTGCTCGCCCACCTGCGCCAACTGGCTGCGCTACGGCATCGCCCCCAAGAACGCCCACGAGGGTCAGCGTCCGGGCTCCTGCCGCTCCAAGGCACACCGCCGCGAACACCTCGGCTACGCCGGGCGCCGCATCCTCGTCTCGCGCAAGTGGTCGGGCAAGACCCTGGCCGACCACAAGCACGACCGCCGCGCCTGGGTCATGGCCACCCTCGGCGTCAACGACCCCACCACTGGCAGCGGCCAGAGTGCCGGCCGATCTGACCCGTCACAGGACATGACCCGTGACCGCTTCTCCTGGCGTGTGGCAGACAAGCGCGACCCCATCGCGCCACTCAGCCACCGGCTACTCCTCGCCGTAGCAGAACGCCAAAAGTGGCGCGCTGCACTGGATGCGGCCAAGAACGGTCAACCCCCACCCGCAGACACAAATCTTTCGGCAACTGGCAACGACAGAGAGGAAACGGCGGCATGAGTCTGGAGAGACTGTTCAGTCTGGAAGAGGCCGGGGAGCTGTTCGGTACCGGCGTTCGCTTCCCGCGTCGGCTGGTGGCCGAGCGACGAATTCGCTACGTCCATGTTGGAAGGTTCGTTCGGATCCCGGAATCCGCTCTGGTGGAGTTCATTTCGGCCGGAACTGTTGAACCGAGAGCTGGTCGTCCTCGTCGGGGGAGGGCTGCCTGATGGCCGGGCGTCGTCGTTTCGGCAAGGTTCGTAAGCTGCCGTCTGGTCGCTATCAGGCGTCTTACCTCGATCCTGAGGGCATCCGCCGTCCGGCTCCTGAGACGTTCCGCACCAAGAGGGAGGCGGATCAGTGGCTCAGCGGGACTGAGACTGAACTCGTGCGTGGTCAGTGGTCCAATCCGGATGACGTGGCAGAGTTACTGCGAGACTTCGGCAATCGTTGGATCGCTGAACGGTCGGGCCTGCGACAGCGCACACGCGACATGTACCAATGGACGTTCCGGACACACATCGAACCGCAGCTCGGCAAGGTGAGTTTGGGGGAGCTCGACAGTCCTCGCGTGCGACGGTGGCGGGCTGATCTGCTCAATGACGGTGTGTCGGCCACGATGGTCGCGAAGGCTTACCGACTGCTGCGGGCCATTCTGATGACCGCAGTAGATGACGGGCTGCTCTCGCGCAACCCTTGCCGGATCGCCGGGGCCGGGACCGAACCGACCCCGGAACGTCCGGTGCTCACTGTGACTCAGGTCACGAAGCTGGCGGACCGGATGCCGGACCGGTACAAAGCGTTGGTCCTGGTCGCAGCGTTCGGCAGTCTGCGCTGGAGTGAAGCCATCGCTCTGCGGCGCCGGGATGTCCAGGTGGAGGCTGGCGCGATCCGAATCGAGCGGGGACTGGTCGAGCTGTCATCGGGCGCCTTGGTCGAGGGGCCACCCAAGTCCCGGGCCGGTCGCCGGGTCGTCGCTCTGCCTCGCCCGATCATGGCAGCCCTGACCGAGCACATGGACGTCTATACCAAGCCCGGCCCGGACGCCTACGTCTTCACCGGCGTCAAGGGCGGCGCGCTGCGGCGAAGCAACTTCAACAAGGTCACCCGGTGGACTAAGACCGTGGCGGTCATCGGAGCCAACGGCCTGCACTTCCACGACCTACGCCACACCGGCAACACCTTCGCCGCCGAGTCGGGGGCGTCCCTGCGTGACCTGATGGCCCGTATGGGACACGACAGCATGCAGGCCGCCCTCATCTATCAGCACCGCTCCACGCGCGGTGACCGTCGCATCGCTGACGCTCTGGAGACGATGCTCGGCACGCCCAAGCCGACCGGCGACGACACCCCAGATACCGCAGCTGACCGCCAGTAGGGGCACGCCAGGGGCACGCGGGCCACTACGAGCCAGCAAACGATGAAGGCCCAGGTCGGGGAAATAGTCTCTGACCTGGGCCTTCGTGCTGGAGCGGGCGACGAGAATCGAACTCGCACTGTCAGCTTGGGAAGCTGATGTTCTACCATTGAACTACGCCCGCATGCCCCGTCTCGGACCTCTTGGACCGGGCGAGCACACACTATCAAAGACCGGGCGGCCTGTGGTCATCCCCTCTCCGCGTGTGTGCGGTTGCTACCTTTAGCAGGCTGAGGGATCTCGACGGGAGGCGCGTTCGTGGCGGGGCTTTGGGGACGTGACAAGCAGGCCGCCGAGCCGGCCGCCGAGGTCGAAGAGGGCATGTCGGTCCAGGACCTGGCGGCTCGCCACCTCCTGCTCTGCCCGACCACGGTCGACCTCGAGGTGGTCGACACGCTGGTCCGGGACCGGGTCCCGCACAGCGACCTGTACGACACCGGCGAGGTGCAGCTGGGGCGGCACAGCCGGATCACCGGGCCCTACCAGCTGTCGATGGAAGACGCGGTCGATGCGGGCGTCCCGATGCCCTGGACCGTCTGTTACTGCTTGGAGGCTCCGGTCGAGCGGGAAGATCCGCCGCTGCCGGGGGTGGACGACCGGGACGGTTTCGCCTACGCCTTCCCCGAGGGCCTGCCCTGGCGGGAAGAGGGGCGGGCGCTGCAGTTGCTGGTCAGCCTGGCCCGGCGGATCGGCGGGGCGGTGCGGGTGGCGGGCACGCTGCAGCTGATCCAGCCGGATCCGGAGCGCGCGGTCGACTACGTGGTGCACTCCAAGACCTGGCTGGAGCCCGACGTGCTGCTGGGCATCGTGGCCCGGGAGATGCCCGGCGCGGTGCTGGCGGTCGAGGGGGAAGACTGGGCGGGGCCGCCGGCCGCCGCCTACACCGGCGAGCTGCTGGTCAAGGACGTGGGGCGCAGTGCGCTGAGCCCGGGCGACCTGCAGCGGTTGCATGCGGCGGCCGACGAGCGGGACCGCAAGATGCTGGCCGAGGACGACGTGATCGACGGCTTCGCGATCGTGAAGGACTTCGGGGCGGACGGGGTGGTCGAGGTGCTCGTGCACCTGACCGACGCCGACGATCCGACCGTGGCCGGCCAGCCGTGGGCCAACGAGGAACTGGTCACCTACGAGGTGCGCTGGCAGGCGCCCGATCCGGCGGCCCGGGAAATGCGTTACCCGCCGGAGGGGTACCGCACCAGCCGGGCCCGGGTGGCGCCGTTGATCGCGCGGACCACGCGGGCGCTGGTCGAGGCGGCCGGTGGAATCGTGCTGGACGAGGACAACTTCGGGGTCGACCGCTACACGCTCTGAGCGCTGGGCGCCAGTCGCGGCACTGCATCGGCGATGTCTTGGGTATGAGCCTCTTTGGCCGTACCTAAATGATTCCTAAACGCCTTCAGGGTGGGTCTCAGGGCTCGTTTGCGCTGCTACGTTCACGTATCGGCACTTAATTGAAGAGCCCTCATAAATCATGACTCCCGCCCTGAAGGGGATCACCATGAAGCGAGCTCGAATCGCTGCTGCGGGGCTGACGGCCACCGCGGCGGCAGTCGCGCTGGTTGCGACACTCACGCCCATGGGCGCCAACGCGGTCAACCCTGAGACCGCAGCGGCCGCCGCCACCAAGTGCACCGGAGCTGCCTGGAACAAGACCCTCGCCTACAACGGCGGCGACGTCGTCACCTACGAGGGCCACTCGTACACCGCGAAATGGTGGTCTTACAGCGACGTTCCAGGGGCGAAGGGTGGCGCCGACGTGTGGACGGACGGCGGTGCGTGCTCCGGCACCCCGACCGAGAACCCGACCGAAGAACCGACGAACGAACCGACGGACGAGCCCACCGACGTCCCTAGTTCTGAACCTACGGCGACCCAGGAGCCTACAGACGGGTCGAGCACCGACCCTACGGATCCCGGCGAAGAGCCGACCGATGAACCGACGGACGAGCCCACCGACGTCCCTACTTCGGTCCCCTCGGGTGACACGAAGGTCATCGGTTACTACACCCAGTGGGGCACGTACGACCGCGACTTCCAGGTGAAAGACCTTGACACCAGCGGCGCCGCGGACCGGCTCACCCACATCAACTACGCCTTCGGCAACGTCACCGGCGGCAAGTGCGTGATCGGCGACTCCTACGCCGACTACGAGAAGAAGTTCCCGGCCGACCGATCGGTCAGCGGTCAGGCGGACTCCACCGACCAGGCCGTGGCCGGCAACTTCAACCAGTTGCGCCAGCTCAAGGCCAAGCACCCTGACCTGAAGGTGATCTGGTCGTTCGGCGGCTGGACCTGGTCGGGCGGCTTCGGCGAGGCGGCCAAGAACCCGAAGGCGTTCGCCCAGTCCTGCCACGACCTGGTCGAGGACGAGCGCTGGGCCGACGTGTTCGACGGCATCGACATCGACTGGGAGTACCCGAACGCCACCGGGGCCAGCACCGACACCAGCGGCTTCGACGCCTACCGCGAGGTCATGGCCGCGCTGCGCACCGAGTTCGGCGACGACCTGGTCACCTCGGCGATCACCGCGGACGGCACCGAAGGCGGCAAGATCGAGGCGGCCGACTACGCCGGTGCGGCCAAGTACGTCGACTGGTACCTGCCCATGACGTACGACTTCTACGGCGCCTTCAGCGCGCAGGGCCCGACCGCCCCGCACTCGCCCCTGACCGACTTCAAGGGCGCGCCGAACCCCGGCTTCGACTCCGAGACGGCCATCGCCAAGCTGAAGAGCCTGGACATCCCGGCCGAGAAGCTCCTGCTCGGGATCGGCTTCTACGGCCGCGGCTGGACCGGGGTGACCCAGGGCGAGCCGGGCGGTTCGGCCACCGGCGCGGCCAAGGGCACCTACGAGGCCGGCATCGAGGACTACAAGGTGCTCAAGGAGACCTGCCCGGCCACGGGCAAGGTGGCCGGCACCGCGTACGCCAAGTGCGGCAGCGAGTGGTGGAGCTACGACACGCCGGAGACCATCGCCGGGAAGATGGCCTACGCCAAGCAGCAGAAGCTGGGCGGCGCCTTCTCCTGGGACCTTTCCGGTGACACCAGCGACGCCGAGCTGACCAAGGCCGTGGCCAACGGTCTTTCCTGACCGGCCCGCCCCCTAGACCCGGCGCCCGGCCTGCCCTGATAGGGCCGGGCGCCGGCCCTTCCTCGTGAACCTCCCCTGAACAGGATCACCTGCATGTCACAGCAACGTCTTTCGCGTGCCCGCAGAACGGCGGTCATCGCGTCCGGCGCGGTGGCTCTGGCCGTCGCCACCGCCGTCGCGGTTGCCTCGCCGGGCAACTCCGCGCCCGCCCCAGAGGGCTTCACCACCGTCTGGCAGGACGACTTCGACGGCGCCGCGGGTGCCTCACCTTCCGGTGACAACTGGCTTTTCGACATCGGCCACAGCTACCCGGGCGGAGCGGCCAACTGGGGCACCGGTGAGATCGCCGCCCACACCGACCGGCCGGAGAACGTCAGCCTGGACGGCAACGGCAATCTGAACATCACCCCGCTGCGGGACGGTTCGGGCAACTGGACCTCCGCCCGGATCGAGACCCAGCGCAGTGACTTCGCCGCTCCCGAGGGCGGAGTGGTCCGCTTCGAGAGCCGGATCAAACTTCCCGACGTGAGCGGTGCTGCTGCGCAGGGCATCTGGCCCGCGTTCTGGTCGTTGGGTGAGCCGTTCCGCGGCGTGTACACCAACTGGCCCGGTACCGGCGAGATCGACGTGATGGAGAACGTCAACGGCGAGAACACCGTGCACGGCACCATTCACTGCGGCACGGCCCCGGGCGGCGAGTGCAACGAGAACACCGGGCTCGGCAACAGCCACAGCGGGTTCAGCCCGAGCCTGCAGGCCGACTTCCACACCTACTCGGTGGAGCTGGACCGCAGCACCTTGCCCGAGCAGCTGCGCTGGTACGTGGACGGGCAGAACTATCACACGGTCAAGTCCGACCAGGTGTCCGCGGAAACCTGGGCCAAGGCCACCGACCACGGTTTCTTCCTGATCCTAAACGTGGCCGTGGGTGGCGGGTGGCCGGGGATGCCGACGTCTTCCACCGCCTCGGGCAAGCCGATGATCGTCGACTACGTGTCGGTCTCGCAGAAGGGTGGGGACGTCGGCGAGGGCACCCAGCCGAGCGAGCCGGTTGCGACGACGGAGCCGGTTTCGACCGAGCCGGTTTCGACCGAGCCCGGTACGCCGACGGAGCCGGCTGAGCCGGGGGAGAGTGTGGAGCCCGGCACCGGTGGTGGCCGGGATGCGTTCGGCGCCATCGAGGCCGAGAGCTTCGACAGCCAGAGCGGCATCAAGACCGTGAACGGCGGCAGCGCTCTGGGCTCGATCGCGAACGGCGACTCGGCCGTGTTCAAGGGCGTCCGGTTCGGCGACCGGCCGGCCCGCACCCTCGTGGCCAAGGTGGCCTCCGGCGCCGACCCGGGCGTGAGCGGCCTCGTCGAGGTGCGGCTGGACAGCGCCACCGCCGAACCGGCCGCGACCTTTTCGGTGGCCAGTACCGGCGGCTGGAACAAGTTCCGCGACATCCCGGGCGAAATGCGGCCCACGACCGGTACGCACGATGTGTACCTGACCTTCAAGTCGGGCTCGCCCGCCGAGTTCGTCGACCTTGACTCGTTCACCTTCGCGCGTTGAGTCCCGTTTAACCCTCTGAGTTTTAGGACTGTTGCTATGCCAAATCTGAGCCGTCGTACCCTGATCCGTGGCGCCATCGGTGGCGGTGTTCTCGGGGCGGCCGGTCTCTTCGGGCTGCCCCAGCTGGTGCACGCCGCGAACGGCCTGCCGCTGAAGATCGTCAACAACAGCGGCAAGAGCAGCGACCAGATCTGGGTCCACGCGGTCGGCACCCACCTGTCCACGGGCAAGATGGGGCACATCCGGAAAGACGGCAACTTCGCCGAGATCGCGCTGTCCGACAATACGAACAACGGTTACACCAACTACGGTATCCGGCTCAGCGAGCTGAACTCCCTGCCGTTGGCCACGCTTTCGGGCCGGGTGTACATCTCGGTCGGTCAGCAGCTGAAGTTCAAGGTGGTCGGCGCCGGCAACGGCCTGGGCCTGCAGTACCCGGCCGGCTGGGTCAGCAGCGACCCGAACTTCAACATCGTGCACGACTTCATGGAGTTCACCAACAACGACTCCGGGATGTACTGCAACACCACCATGGTCGACATGTTCGGTCTGCCCATGTACATCACGCTCCAGGGCAGCAAGACCCAGTCGATCGCGCAGTGGAAGGACGGCGCCCGGGCCAAGGTCTTCGAGGCGCTGCGCAAGCAGGCCGGTTTCGCCAAGCTGGTGCAGGGCGACCTGCGGGTGATCGCACCCGGTCACGGCATCGATGCGGGTCTGTTCTCCGGGTCGTACCTGGATGCGAACATCAACGCCCGCTGGTCGCAGTACAGCTCGCAGACGATGCGCATGGTGGCCAACAACCAGGAGTACACCGGCAAGGTCGAGGGCTCGAACTTCGTCTTCCGGCAGAACGGCGCGGTCAAGGCCACGTTCGCCAAGCCCACCACCCGCGACGTCTTCTTCTGCAACGGCGCCCTGGTCTCCCCGAACGACGGGGTGAGCGGCCCGATCGGCGCCATCCTGGCGGCCGGCCTGAACCGCGGCGTGCTGCTGAAGCCCAACCAGCCGATCACCGACCCCGCGCAGTTCTACCCGGGCACCACCACGAACCACTACTCCCGTGTCCTGCACCAGAACACGGTCGACGGCAAGGCCTACGGCTTCGCCTACGACGACGTCTGCGAGCAGGCCTCGTACATCCAGGACAACGCACCCAAGAACGTGACCCTCACCCTTCAGCCTTTCTAGAGGCAACCACCAACAACCCTCGAACAGGGGACGCCCGTGGTCACCACGGACGTCCCCTGTTCGGTTTTGGTTACGGCCGCGTAGCTCCGATGGAGTACCCCAGCCGGCGTAGTACGTTCTGGGGAGATTTGAATGCCCTACGGCCCCTTGATCACCTCAGGTGTTCGGGTCCAATCGGCCTGACTGATCCGAACCGGTGGCCCGGGGCGCGCCCAATCGGGTGACCTCACGTCCCCGTTCACGAGCCTTCTGCCAGGCAGACTCTGTCCCCCGGTCTTGATCCAATTCACCGGTTGACCTTGAACTTCCCCCGGCGGTAGCGCCGGCGACCCGGTAACAGTGCAGGTGAGAGGCCCCAATGCGTGACCCGGAGGCCGCCCGAAGCCTCTTGCGCACACTGAGCGTGAATAGCCCGATTCTCTAGTGTTATTCGTGATGCGCCCGACGTCTGCTGATGCGGGCGACAGGTCGGGACAGGCCCAGAGGCGTGTCTCTCGGTAGTCCTTCCCCTACATTCTGTCTCGGGTCGCAATCGTCGATCCGTGTCTGATCTCAGTGACAGCCCGGACCCCGCCGAACCCTCCGCGTTGACGTGGCGCGGTTGGGGGACGGGAACTTTCACGGTCACGGGTCAAGGAAGCGGTCGCCGCCTTGGGGTGGGATCGCAGAGGAAGGAACTCGCTTCATGAACCTCAACAGCAAAAAGGCGCGGATCCCGATCGCCGCGCTGGGCGTGACCGCCCTCTGCAGTGCAGGTCTGGGGATCTTCGCCTCACCGGCCCAGGCGGTTGGCCAAAGCCTCACCTTCGTGGGAGGTATGACCAATGCGTCGATCCTGGCTGCCGATCCGCAGGTGGATGCAGACTCCGCTGCGCTCACTTATGGAACGAAGGTGTCTGGGACGACCGGTACCGACACGCTCTACCTCGACGTGCTCACGGCACCTGCCGGTGGTGAGGTCTACGGTCAGCGCGTAGCGAGCAACGGTGCGCCAACCAACACCTTCGGGGCGACCGGGACGACGACGGCGCCGGTTTCACTGGCCACGACCCCGCTAGCCTCGGATATTTTGTACTTCGGTGCAGAAGATGCAGGTACCTACACGTTCCGGGTGTTCCAAGACACCAACGGTGACGGGATCTACCAGGCCAACTTTGACAGCACCACGCCCACCTTCACACTGAACGCGCGTGCTGCCGCTGATGCCTTCACGCTCGCCGCGCCCGCAACTGTGCAGGCTGGTACCAAGGCTGCCAAGGCCAAGGTGACCACCACGCTGACGACCGAGGACATTCGCGGTGGATCGCCGAGCGCCTTGGGCGATGCGATCGCCAAGGAGCTCTACTTCGACTTCGCAGACGCCGGCGGTGGTGTCACTGGTGAAAATGTTGACGGTGTAGGCCAGTACACAGCTGCGGACGGTATCTTCCGGTACATGTCGACCGGCACTGACGGTGCCGACGCCCTCGGGCGCGACGCCGGGACCCCGCACACGTTGACGACGCAATTGAAGCTGGGTAGCGCTGCCGGCGCCACCGTCGGCACGGCCCGGACGACTGAGATCACCAGCAACGGCGTCGCGACCTTGACGACCGCCGTAGACACTGGTCAGTCGGACAACGTCAAGGTGACCGGTGGCACGGTGAAGGTGCGCCCGGGCACCTCAGATGTGATGTTCACCGCCAAGGCGATGGACAACGCCGGTACGCCGGCGCCGGTCGCGAACGCGACGGTGACCTTCACTCTGACCGCCGGAGCAGGGATCGCTCTGACGGATCTGACCGCGAACGGTGCGGCTGTTCCGGCCAGTGGTGAAGTAACGGTCACCACGGGCGCGGACGGCATGGCAAAGCTGACTGTACGCAGTGCCAAGACGGCAGACGCCAATGCGTACACCGTGAACGCCTCCAGCGGTGCCGCGAACGCCACCCCGGCGCTGTCGGTCGCCTACCAGGCCGCAGCGGTCGACGCGGTGAAGATCACCAGCACCTCCACGGAACTGACTCCCAAGGTCGGGACTACTTCCGTGACGGTGAAGGGTAAGCTGGTCGACCAGTTCGGCAAGGACTTCCAGCCGCCGGCGAGTGAGAACCAGCAGGTGGCCGTCAGCGGCGACGCGACCGGTAACGCCGTATTGAGCAACGGGACGTTCAGCTACACCTACACCCCGACCACGCCTCCCGCTGCGGGCACCACGAACTCGCTGACCTTCACCTACGGGGGCAAGACCGCCACCGCAACGATTCAGTGGGCCAGTTCTGCCACTGCTTCGAAGGTCACCTTGACTGCCCCGGCCGACGGAGCCAAGGATCTGACGATCCAGGACAACACCGCCCCGGATGCCACACAGGTCGCGGCTTTCGGCAACACAACGGGTCAGATCGCCGGAACGGTACTAGGGGCTGACAACGCGCCTCTGGCCTACCAGAGTGTGAAGCTCACCGGCGGCAACGGTGTCTGGTTCTCCAGCGCTGCCACCCCGGACGCCGATCACCCGCTGATGGAGTCGATGGACGTCGTCTCCAACGCCTCGGGTGTGCTCTCCGGTGCATACGTTTTCTTCACGAAGTCCGGTGAGCACAAGATCACCGCGACCTCGGGTTCGGCCACAGCCTCCTCGACGGTCACGGTCAAGGCTCCGGCCAGCACCCAGGGCTACAACGTCACGGTCGACGACAACTCCGGTGCGCCCGGGGCCACGATGATTGTGACTGGCAAGGTTACGGACATCTTCGGGAACGCGGTTCCGGATGCCGACGTGACTCTGTCCACGGGGACCTCCACGATCGGTGCAATCGGATCGACCTACGTCACCACGAACGCCGCCGGTGTGTTCAGCACAACCTTCATCGGTGGTACCAATCAGAGTGGCGAGCTCGAACTGACCGCCAAGCTCGTCACCCCGGCCGTGCTGACGCCGAATGCCGCCTACAAGACGGCCGGCGTCACCCTGCCGGAGGGCAAGGAGAGCGGCACCGGAACCATCACGGTCGCGGCCACGAAGCTCACCCTGAGCTCGACGGCCAACGTCACCGCGGGTGGCCAGGGCGGAACGGCCAAGCTGTCCGGTACCTTCCGCCCGAACGTGTCGGTCGACATCTGGTCGAAGGAGTCCGGCGAGCGCTCGTACAGCCTGATGGACTCCGCGATGACGGACGCCGAGGGCGAGTTCGGTCTGTCCACCAGGGTGACCCGGTCGACGTACTTCATCGTCAAGGCCGACGGCATGAGCAGCGCCTCGTCGCTGACCGAGGTCTGGTCGAAGGTCAGCCTGAGCGGAAAGGCGCTGGGTAAGGGACGGGTTCAGCTCTCGGCCAACGGTGACCCGAACACCAAGGCGACGCTGAACTTCTACCAGGACGTCGCCGGCAAGGACAAGCTGCTGAAGAAGGTCACGTCCAGCACGTCCGGTGCGGGCAAGACCACGGTGAAGCTGGCGAAGGGCACGCGCTCGGTGTACGTGACCTTCAAGGCCCCCGGCACCAGCATGGGCAAGAGCAAGGTGCTCAAGATCAAGGTCAAGTGAATCGGTGGGCGCTGACCCACTGACGATCTGAAACCGGCGAAGGGCCGGCAATCCGAAAGGGTTGCCGGCCCTTCCGCGTTTTGGATGGGCTCGGCGGGGCAACCCGATTGGCCAGGACTGCCATAGCCCGGCCAGGCGCATGTGTACGTCAGAAAGGCGGATCATCGAGACCAGCTACCCTTCCCTGACTTTCGCCCCAGGGTGCATGGGGTGGTCTGCGTAGCGGTGGGGGATTCTGGTGGGCGCGGCGTTGAGCTTCCCGCCGCGCCTTCTGCATGTGGTTCTTCCACCAGTCCAGGCTGCTCTTCCATCGGCGAGTGCGGCGGGCGGTGCGTTCTTCGGAGGGCATGAGATCCACTCTGATCAAGGTTTCCGGTTCAGGCTCGGAGACTGTGGTCGGGAAGGACCACCCGGGCATGCCAGGTAGGCACGGTGGGGGCGTGTGATGCTGGGTGCCGTCGGGGGTGGTCCAGACCGTCGACCCGAAGGGAAACGGCTCGTCCGGCCGTGAGGCTCGGGCGGTCCAGCCTCCGAAGGTCTTCAGACGATGATGCGGACGGCAAGCGGGCCGCATGTTGCAGATGCAGCTCATCCCGCTCAGGCCAAAAGGCATGAGATGGTCCAGGTCACAGCTTGTTGCAGGGGTTGTGCAGCCGGGGAACACGCAGGTCGGGTAGAGCGACGTGAGGGCGTTGGTCAGAGCCTGCCCAGGTCGGTACCGACGAATGCCGGGCAAGCTGTGATCAAGCCCGGCCGGGCAGAGCTCTTCTGAGGTAACTCCCTCGCCCGAGCCCGGCTGATGGCTGTTGTGCGCGTCGGGGTGCGTGCAGGCTCCAGGCAGGATGATGAAGTTGACCTGTGCAGGCTTGATGCCGAGGCGGCGGGCCAGGCTTGCGGCGATGGGGCCATGGCCGTGCAGGAGGCCGGGAGTGTTGTCCAGGCCGAGAAGACTGGCGTCGGTGATCGTGACGTTCAGCAGGGTCTTGCGGCTGTTGCCACCGTTCAGGGCGAGAATCTGTTGCCAGGCCTTGGCTATGGAGGCGTGTACTGAAGTGGGGCGCGAAACAGACTCGGCGTCAGCGGGTTCCGCTGATTCGGCTTGTGACCGTGTGGAGGTGGCGGAAGTAGAGTCGGGGACATCGTGGGTGGTAGTGGCGGTGTCCTCGCCGGTGGCGGCGGTCTGGGTGGCGGCTGTGTCGGTGTCGGCGGCCTCTGCGTCTGCATCGTCGGCAAGCGGAATGGGCATGCCGTTCGTGACTGCCTGCACGAGAGCCGCCAGTGCATCGGCGCACCGCTGGTCATGGGTGCGAGGATCAGGGGCGCCTTCCTCTTGGGCGCGGTCGCGAGCGGCGTCCGCAGCGGCGTCGAGGAATCCGTGCAGCAGTTGTGCGATGTCGGCCGGGACCATGGCGGTGATCAGAGCCATTCCGTCGGCCAGGGCCTCGAACCGCACGTGCCGACTGCGCCGGGCTTCTTCATGGGCCTGCGTGCCGGCGTCGGGCTGGAGCTGAAGCAGGAGCCGATCGATCAGCCGTTCCAGATCGCGGCAGGTCAGGCCGGGGGCCTGGCTGGCGATCATGGCCTCGGTCATTCGCCAGCGGTCGCAGCCGGGTTCGAAGTTCTCGATCTCCTCGGCAGCCTGGTGCAGCCTGCGGGTGACGACGATCGCCCGGGCCTGATCCAGTCGGGCCTGTGCGAAGAGGGCCATGATCGTGGGGAGATCGTCGACCAGGCCCTGAGCATGTTCCAGCAGCGTGGTGGCGGTGCGGGGATGAAGGGTCATTTCCGGCGCTATCCGGGCTGAAGTGAGGCGTACTGAAGAGATCCGCGCCCCGGTATCGGCTGCAGCGTCGGTGTCTGCATCTTGGCCGTGGTCTGCCTTGTCCTGGCTGGTGCCTGCTTCGCGGTTGATCGGGTTGTTGCGGCGCTTGGTTGCGCGGCGGCGACGGGCCGGTGGCATCGCCTTCACCGCCTGCGCCAGGGTCGCGATCCGCTTGGCCTGTATGGACCGGATCAGCCACTCCTGCTGGACGGCCAGCTCGAGCAGTTGGTGGGAGATGGCCGCCGACGAGGCAGCTGACGAGTCAGCTGACGAGTCAGGCGACGAATCGGCGCAGCCGCGGTCGGGTAGTTCCGTCGGTGCGTCGGTGGGCGACTCGGTGGGTAGATCGGCGGGCCACTCGGTGGCTGGGTCGGCGGGCCGCTTGGTGGCTGAGTTTGCGGGCCACTCGGTGGCTGAGTCTGCGGGGTAGTTGGTGGCTGGATTGTTGGCTGGGACGGCGGGTGGAGCAGTGCATAGACCCTCCATGAATGCGGGATCCATTTCGTCCAGAAGCCACCTTGCCAGCGCCATCAGTTCCTTCGGCGCACGCCCCGCCAGGCGCCCTTCGGATAAAGAACTCACCGCAGTACCCCCGTCCCCCAACAGGTTTGGTGGATTTCCACCTACCAAGAGAGCATAACTGCCACCACCGACAAACTTGGACCTTCCGGATCGAAGGTGGCGGGCCGTTGTTGGCGCTGGCAGTGATGGCGGCATCGGTGGCAGGCCGTTGGTGGCGGAGCCATTGGTAGCGCTGGCAGTAGCGGCCACCCGTCGGCATGGCCCAGTGCATCGCCAAGCGAAGCCATAACAGCTTGTGACCCCGCACATTCGCCTGCTCCGAACGGGTGCCACCCTCAAGATCCGCCCATGTTGAGGCGCCTGTTTAAACCTTCATGCACCCGGCGTAGGCACTGTGCCCGGAACGCCCAGTGAGCCCCGGTCTGGTATCGGCTTTGTGAAGTACAAGAATCGACTCTCCGTCATCGAGAGTGCCGCCCTATCAGTCACCTTCACCCGGCCGGCAGATCCCACGATCACGGATCGGCGGTCAACCTCAAGTCACAGGCGGTGACCTACCGCCGCGATCACTGCCTGCCTTGCGGACGGCTTGAGGGAACGAGGACGACTTGGTCACCGGCGCACAACGGCAGCGAACCCGTCCCGCCTGGTCCGGGCTCGCCCTGGCCGCTCTCGTCGTGGTCGTCGCCCTGTTCGCACCGCAGTTCGCCGGGGCGGGCCCGAACGGCAACAGCCAGAGCTTGCGGACGCTCGCCAGCACCGACGCGGTCGGCGGCCAGTTGAGCGGTGGGTTGCAGAAGACGGCGGCGCAGACCTCGTCGTACTCGATCATGCAGGCGCGCCTGAACAGCGGTAAGACGATCGATGCGCGCTGGAACCCGTGCCAGACCGCGATCACCTACCGGGTCAACCTCAGCGGCCTGCCCAAGGCCAAGCGGGCGGCGATGCTGAAGACCGTCAAGGCCTCGTTCAAGCGGCTGTCCGCCGCGACCGGGATGACCTACCGGTACAAGGGCACCACCAGCTTCGTTCCCCGGCAGGACAACCTGACCAAGCAGCCGGCCGAGATCGTGGTCGCCGCGGTGTCCAAGAAGCGCACCGACTTCCCGATGACCGCGCGCAGCCTCGGCTACGGCGGGGTGCTGTGGTCGACCTGGTACGGCAGCCAGGGGGAGGGCGCCGCGGTGATGCGCGGCTACGTGGTGCTCGAGGCCGCGGCGATCCAGAAGCTGAAGACCGGTTTCGGCCGGGGCCTGCGGCAGAGCAACGTGATCCTGCACGAGCTCGGGCACGCCACCGGGTTGGACCACGTGAGCAGCCGCCGGCAGCAGATGTACCCGACGCTGACCGCCTCCTCGCCCAGCGGCTTCGCCAAGGGGGACCTGGCCGGCCTGGCCCGGGTGGGGAAGAAGGCCGGCTGCATCGAGGTACCGGCCAACGTCAGCATCAGCGACCTGAGCTGACCTGCGTAAGCCCTCCGACACCCCTCCGGCCCACCCGAACCGACCGGCCCGCGTGGTCACCGCCGGTGCCCTCAGTGCCTGCTCAAGAGTGACCCGCGGATGCCGATGAAAAAACCAACGTCCGGACCATGCGGTTGTTCTTGAAGGAGAGTTGATGGAGGCGATCGACGAGATCGTTGCCGAGTTCCTGGTCGAGTCGCACGAGAATCTCGACCAGCTCGACACCGACCTGCTCGCTCTGGAGCAGGACCCCACCTCGCGTGATCTGCTGGGCAGCATCTTCCGCACCATCCACACGATCAAGGGCACCAGCGGTTTCCTGGCGTTCAACAAGCTCGAGAAGCTCACCCACGTCGGTGAGAACCTGCTCAGCCGGATGCGCGACGGCAAGATCATCCTCAACGAGGAGCGGGCCAGCGCGCTGCTGGCCATGGTCGACGCCGTCCGCGGCCTCTTGTCCAACATCGAGGCCAGCGGGGGCGAGGGCGACGACGACCACACCGAGCTGGTCGCCCGGCTGGGCACGCTGCTGGAAGACGGGGCGTCGGCCCCGGCGCCGCTGATCCCGGCCCAGAGCAGCAGCCCCGAGGGCGCCACCGAGCAGGTCGTGGCCCAGGCCACCGAGCAGGCGGGCGACCCGGCCGGGGCCTCGACCGAGGAGGTCGTCCAGGCGGCGGCCCAGGCCGCCGCCGACCGGGCCATCGAGGCCGCGCACGAACTGGCCGAGGCGGCCAAGGGCCACCCCGAGGAGATCCCGACCGGGGCGCAGGTGGTCACGGCCGAGGTCTCGATCACCAACGTGCCGGAGACGCCGGCGCCCGCCGCAGCGGCCCCGGCTCCCACGCCCGCTCCCGCACCGGCCCCCGCACCCGCCCCGGCGGCCGAGAAGGCCAAGCCGGCCCCGGAACCCGGGGAGGGCGGCGAGCAGAAGCGCTCGGTGGTCGAGTCCTCGGTGCGGGTGGACATCGGGCTGCTGGACACCCTGATGTCGATGGTGGGCGAGCTCGTGCTCTCCCGTAACGCCCTGGTCTCCGAGCTCGACGAGCAGAACGACAGCGCCCTGGCCCGGTCCGCGCAGCGGCTCTCGCTGATCACCAGCGAGCTGCAGGAGCAGGTCATGAAGACCCGCATGCAGCCGGTCGACACGGTCTGGTCGAAACTGCCCCGAGTCGTCCGTGACCTCTCCCGCCAGCTCGAGCGCAACGTGAAGCTCGAGATGGAGGGTCGTGACACCGAACTGGACCGGAGCGTTCTCGAGGCCATCAAGGACCCGATGACGCACCTCGTCCGTAATGCCATCGACCACGGCATCGAGCCGCCGGACGTACGGATCGCCAAGGGCAAGAACCCGGAGGGCACGCTCACCCTGCGCGCCTACCACGAGGCCGGCCTGGTCCACCTCGAGATCATCGACGACGGTGCGGGGATCGACCACACCATCGTCGGCGCCAAGGCCGTCGAGCGGGGTCTGGTCACTCAGGCCGCGCTGGAGAAGATGACGCCGCGGGAGATCACCCAGTCGATCTTCCTGCCCGGCTTCTCCACCGCGGCCAAGGTCACCAACGTCTCCGGCCGCGGGGTCGGCATGGACGTGGTGAAGACCCGGATCGAGGCGATCGGCGGTTCCGTCGACGTCGTCTCGAACAAGGGCGCCGGGTCCACCTTCCGGCTCAGCATCCCGCTGACCCTGGCGATCATCCCGGCCCTGACCATCGGCTGCTCCGGTCACCGGTACGCGGTGCCGCAGGTCAGCGTGCTGGAGCTGGTGCGCCTGTCCGGCGAGCACGCCCGGGGCGGGATCGAGCACATCTCCGGGGCCCCGGTCTACCGGCTGCGCGGCGCGCTGCTGCCCCTGGTGCAGCTGGACGAGCAGCTCGGCCTGGTGCCCTTCGGCACCTCCAGCGGCGGCGGCAAGAACGGTGACGGCCGCGGCGGCTTCATCGTCGTCCTGCAGGCCGAGCAGCACCGCTTCGGCCTGGTCGTCGACGACGTCCTGGACACCCAGGAGATCGTGGTCAAGCCGCTCGGCCGGCACCTCAAGGCGCTGCCGATGTACCAGGGCGCCACGATCCACGGTGACGGCAGCGTGGTGCTCATCCTCGACGCCACGGCGATCGCCCGGCAGGCCGACGTGCTGTCGAACCCGGCCGGGGCGGCCAGCTCGGCAGTCACCGAGGAGACCACGGCGATCGACCCGGTGCTGGTGGTCGAGCTGTCCGGGGGCCGGCGCACCGCCATCCCGCTGGACATGGTCACCCGGCTGGAAGAGATCCCGACCAACACCATCGAGCGGGTCGGCGGACGCGAGGTGGTCCAGTACCGGGGCCACATCATGCCGCTGGTCCGGCTGGCCAGTCTGCTCGGCGCCTACGGCGACGAGAGCGACTCCGAGCGCCTGCAGCTGGTGGTCTACACCCGCGGCGAGCGCAGCGTCGGGTTCGCGGTCGAGCGGATCATGGACATCGCCACCGAGCGCGCCGGCTCCCGGTCCGACATCGACGACCACGCCCTGCTGGGCTCGATCGTCGTCGGTGACCGGGTGGTCGAGCTGCTCGACGTGCAGGCCGCGGTGCTCGCCGCCGACCCTGCCTTCTACCAGGACGACGCCGGAGCCACGACGATGCAGCAGCTCGGCGACATGTACGAGGAGGCGCTGTGACCCAGCTGTCCACTTTCCACGTCGGTTCCTACCTGTTCGGGGTGGAGGTCGCCCTGGTGCAGGAGGTGGTCCGGATGAACCAGTTCACGCCGGTGCCGCTCTCCCAGCCCGAGGTGGCCGGCCTGATCAACCTGCGCGGTGAGGTGCTGACCGCGATCGACGTGCGGGCCCGGCTGGGCCTGCCGCCCAGCGGTGAGGACAAGCCGCAGGTGAACGTGGTGGTCCGGGTCGACGACGAGCCGGTGAGCCTGCTGGTCGACGAGATCGGCGGGGTGGTGGAGGTTTCGCAGGTCCCCTTCGAGACCACCCCCTCCACGGTGAACGCCCAGGTCGGCTCGCTGCTGCTCGGCGCCTACACGATGCCCGAGAAGCTCCTGCTGGCGCTGGACGCCCGGGCCCTGCTGGCCATGGACGAGAGCCGCTCGACCGCCGCCTGAGGGCGCCGGCCGGAGGACGGAGGGGGACCGACTCGATGCAGGCACTGGTGATCGACGACTCGCGGGCCATGCGGGCGATCCTGACCAAGCAACTCGGCGCACTCGGCTTCGACGTCGCGCAGGCCTTCGACGGCCGCGACGCGATGGACCTGCTCGACCAGGGCTACGTGCCCGACGTGGCCCTGGTCGACTGGAACATGCCACGGATGGACGGACTCAGCTTCATCAAGGCGGTCCGTGTCAGGGAGGAGTTCCGGGACGTGACGCTGATGATGGTCACCACCGAGAGCGAACAGGCCAACATCGTCCGGGCTCTGGCCGCCGGCGCGCACGAGTACGTGATCAAACCGTTCACCGAAGAGGTGATCGCCGACAAGCTGGCGCTCCTGGGATTGGTGGGGGTATGAGCGGGTCACTCATCCGCGTCCTGATCGTCGACGACTCGGTGGTCATCCGCCGGTTGATCAAGGAGATCCTGGACGCCGACCCCCGGATCGAGGTGGTCGGGGTCGCCCACAACGGGCAGGTCGCGATCGGCAAGGTCGAGGAACTGAAGCCGGACGCCGTGACCATGGACATCGAGATGCCCGTGATGAACGGGGTCGACGCGGTCCGGGCCCTGCGAAAGACCCACCCACGCCTGCCGATCGTGATGTTCTCCACCCTGACCGAGCGCGGCGCCTCGGCCACCATGGACGCGCTCGCGGCCGGGGCCAGCGACTACGTCACGAAGCCGGCCAACGTCGGCAGCGTGATGGAGAGCCGCAAGAACATCTCCGAGCAGCTGGTGCCGAAGCTGGTGGCGCTCACCGGGGCCCGGAAGGTGGTCGGGGTCGCTCGCGCCCCGATGCCGCCGCCGCAGCCTCCGGCCGGGCAGTCACGCGCCTCCGGAACCACTCGTCGTACGCAGCCTTTCGGCCTGCTCGCGATCGGTAGCTCGACCGGGGGCCCGGACGCCCTGGCCACCGTGCTCAGTGCGCTGCCGGGAGAGCTCCCGGTGCCGGTGGTGATCACCCAGCACATGCCGCCGGTGTTCACCAAGATGCTGGCACAGCGCCTGAACTCGACCTGCAAGCTGAGCATCAGCGAGGCGGCCGAGGGTGATTCGGTGGAGCGCGGCAAGGTGCTGATCGCTCCCGGCGGTCTGCACATGGAGCTGAAGACCCGGGGTACGGGGGTTTTCGTGCACCTGAGCGACGCGCCGCCGGAGAACTTCTGCCGCCCCGCGGTGGACGTGATGTTCCGCTCGGTGGCCGCGGTGTACCGCAACCGGGTGCTCGCGGTGGTGCTGACCGGCATGGGTAAGGACGGCGCCCTGGGCGCCGGGGTGATCCGGGCGGCCGGTGGCGAGGTGTTCGCCCAGGACGAGGCCACCAGTGTGGTCTGGGGCATGCCGGGGGCCACGGTGATGGCCGGGCAGGCCGACCGGGTGCTGCCGCTGGAGCAGATGGCCGGCACGGTGACCTCGGCGCTCAGCGCGAACCAGGGCGCCGGTCAGAGCGGGTCCACGCGTCAGGCCAACGGCCCGGTTCCGGGCGGAGTGAGGGCATGACGCTTGCCGACACCGACTTCACCTTCGTCACCGGAATGGTCCGGCAGCGCAGTTCGATCGACCTGCAGCCGGGCAAGGAGTACCTGGTGGAGTCCCGGCTGGCCCCGGTCGCGCGGAAGTTCGGCGACAAGGACCTGACCGCGCTCGTGCACCGGCTGCGCCGCAACGACCGCGAGGCCTGCGACGCGGTGGTGGACGCGCTGACCACCAACGAGACCTCGTTCTTCCGTGACCAGCACCCGTTCGACGCGTTCAGCAACCTGATGCTGCCCGAGCTCAAGCGCAACGGCGGCCCGACCGTGAACGTCTGGTCGGCGGCGTCCTCCAGCGGGCAGGAAGCCTACTCACTGGCCCTTCTGCTGCTGGACTGGCTGCCGATGAACCCAGGGAAGACCGCGCGGATCCACGGGACCGACATCTCGCCGACCATGGTCGCCCGGGCCACGGCCGGAAAGTTCAGTCAGCTCGAGATCAATCGCGGAATGCCGGTCAAGTACCTGGTCAAGTACTTCGATCAGGTGGGCAGGGACTGGATCGTCAAGCCGGAGGTACGGGCCCTGACCAGCTTCCGGCAGGGCAATCTGGCGATGCCGCCGGTGGGTCTGCCGCCGATCGACATCGTGTTCCTGCGCAACGTGCTCATCTACTTCGATCTGCCGACCAAGCGCCAGGTTCTGGCGAATGTCCGCAAAGCCCTCAAGCCCGGGGGGTTCCTGGTGCTGGGCGGGGCCGAGAGCACGCTCAGCCTGGACGGGAACTTCGCCCGGGTGGAGACCGAGAAGGTAGTGATCTTTCGAAACGGAGGAGGGACATGAGCGTCTTCACCGACCTGGACGACGATGTGCGGGAGGAACTCGGGGTGATCCTCACCGACGTGTTCTCCTCCGTGCTCAAGGAAGAAGCGATCGTCACCAACAACCAGCTGCCGGTCGGCCCGACCGTGATGTCACGGCTGGCCATCCACGACCGGTCCGACGTCACCGACGAGACCGACACCACCGCAGGTGAGTTCGCGGTGATCGAGGTGCGCGTCGGGGCGAGCCTGGCCAGGGTCATGGCGGCCCGGATGATGTCGGTCAGCTCTCCGGGCCCGAACGACCTCAGCGACTCGATCGCCGAGATCAGCAACATCGCCGGCGGCAACGTCAAGACGCTCCTGTGCACCCACGCCCGGCTCTCGCTGCCGGCCGCGCAGATCGTCGAGGACGAGCAGTTCGCCGAGGCCGAGCCGGCTGACGGCAGCACCTACGTCCGGGCCATCGTGCTCGGCCACGTCGTCCAGCTCGCCATCCACCCCCAAGCCCCGGTGGCAGACCTGCTCTGGCCTCCGGACAATTCCGACGCAACCCTGGAGCCGACCCCATGAAGATCCTTGTCACCGACGACAGCAGCGTCATGCGGAAGATCGTCGTCCGCACCATACGCCAGGCCGGCCTCGGAAAGCACGAGATCATCGAGGCCGAGAACGGGCGGATGGGCCTGGAGATGGCCCAGGCGGAGAAGCCCGACCTGATCCTCTCGGACTGGAACATGCCGGAGATGACCGGCATCGAGTTCCTCAAGGCGCTGCGCGCCAGCGGCAGCACCACGCCCTTCTGCTTCGTGACCTCGGAGGGCTCGGACGAGATGCGTGAGATGGCCGACTCGGCCGGCGCCATCGGAGTGATCGTCAAGCCCTTCACCGCGGAAATCTTCTCAGACACACTCGGAACGGTGGTTTCCTGATGAGCGTTCAGACCGAGCAGCAGTCGCCGATGCCGAGCCGGCACTCGGTGCGCAACACGATCGAGGGCCTGATCGGCCGCGACGTAGACCTGTCGGACGGGGTCGCCCCGCCGGCCAAGTCAACCAACGTGGTTGCTGTGTACGTCACCGACCAGCTGAAGACGTCGGCCCTGGCGGTGGTGGACCTGGAGTGTGCGGCCCGGATCGGCGGGGCCCTGGGCATGATCCCGAAGGGTGTGGTGGACGAGGCGATCAAGACCCGCACGCTGCCGCAGGACCTCGAGGAGATGTGCTACGAGGTGCTCAACGTGATGGCCTCGATCTTCAACCTGCCGAACCACCCGCACGTGCGGCTGTACGAGATGTACGCGCCGAACTCGGTGATCCCGGCGGACGTCGCGGCCCTGGCCGCCACGGTGGGCAACCGGATGGACGTCAAACTGAAGATCGCCGGGTACGGGGACGGAACCCTTTCGATCGTCATCAAGTAAACAGGGGCGAGCTCGAGAGTGGCGATGTCGGAATCCGGTGCCCATCCCGGTGATTCGTCCGAGGTCACGGCCGGTGCGCCGGTACCCGCGCCAGGTGCGCGGGTACCGGCGCAGACGCGCGCCCCGGCCGATGCGGTTCGCGACGTCAAGGTCGGCCGGCAGGGACTGTACGACGTCCGCCGCTCGCTGGTGGCCTACGAGGTGCTCTTCCACTCGAGCAGTTCGGGTAACTCCGGCGCCGAGGTCGGTGACCGCGCCACCTCCCAGGTGATCGCCTCCACCTTCGGCACGTTCGGGGTCGACCGGATCGCCGGGGCGCGACCGGTCTTCATCGGTTTCACCCGGGCCTTCCTCACCGGGATCATCCCGATCCCGGTGGAGCCGGCCGGGGTGGTGGTGGAGATCTCGGCGACCATGATGGTGGACGCGGAACTGCTGGCCGGGGTCGAGGAGTTGCGTTCCGACGGCTACCGGCTCGCGCTGTGCGACTACCGGGGGCAGCCGGAGTGCTCGGCCCTGCTCGACCTGGTCGACTACGTGCGCATCGACGTCCCCGCGCACACCGGCCTGGAGCTGGCCGAGCTGGCCGCCCGGGTGACCGGGCACGGCCGGGCGATGATCGGCGCCGGCATCGAGGACGAGGACACCCTGAAAAGGGTTGCCGGGCTGGGGTTCGGCCTTCTGCAGGGGCCGTACCTGGAGAAGCCGACGGTGCTGCAGCGGCGCACCCTCAGCCCGACCCAGCTGGTCTGTGTGCGTCTGCTGGGCCAGCTCGCGGATCCCGACCTGGACATCGTCCGGCTCGAACCGGCGATCGGCAGCGACCCGGGCCTGGCCCTGCGGTTGCTGCGCACGGCGAACTCGGCGGCCGCCGGAACCAGCCGTCAGATCTCGTCGCTGCGGCAGGCGCTGGTGATCATCGGTCCGCGCCGCCTGCGCTCGTGGCTGGTGCTGATCCTGCTGGAGGGCCCGTCCACCACCTCGCCCGCCGACCGGCTGTGGAAGGTGCTGGCCCGGGCGCACGCCTGCCGGTCGCTGGCGCCCCAGTCGGCCGCCGACGTGGCCTTCACGGCCGGGCTGCTCTCCGGGGCGGCCGAACTGCTGGGGGCTGCGCCGCACACCGTTGCGGAGGCCGCCGGAGTCACCCAGGAAGTGCGCGACGCGTTGGTCAGCGGGCTGGGCGGCGCCGGCACGGCGCTGCACGCGGTGCTGGCGCACGAGCAGGACGACGACGAGGGGGTACGGGCCAGCGGCCTGGCCCCCTACGACGTGTCTCACGCCTACCTGGAGTCGCTCAGCGAGTCGCTGCGTCTGGTCGAGGAGATCACCGGAGCAACCCGAGACTGAAACTTATGGACGTCCGTGCCCACGAACGTCCATAAGTTGGCTTTGTTGTCTGGGCACCAAAAACTCGACTTACGGACGTCCGCAGAGGCGGACGTCCGTTGGTTTGAGAGACTGTGCCCCGTGAGCCAGCACTTCTACTCCGCCTATCACCAGGGCTTCCTGCGCGTCGCCGCGTGCACCATGCGCACGGCGATCGCCGATCCCGACACCAACGCCGAGTCGGTGCTGCGGATCGCGCGGGACAACCACGACGAGGGGGTCGGGCTGGCAGTCTTTCCCGAGCTGACCCTCACCGGGTACTCGATCGAGGACCTGCTGCTCAACGAGACCGTGCTCGACCAGGCCGAGGCGGCCCTGCTGAAGGTGGTCGAGGGCTCCGCCGGCCTCACCCCGGTGCTGGTGGTCGGGCTTCCCCTGCGCCACCGGCACCGCCTGTACAACTGTGCGGCGGTGATCCACGACGGGCGTCTGCTCGGGGTGGCGCCCAAGTCGTACCTGCCGAACTACCGCGAGTTCTACGAGGCCCGGCAGATGGCGGCCGGCCGCGACATCGACGGCGGCCAGAGCATCACCGTCGCCGGTCAGCGGGTGCCGTTCGGCAACGACCTGCTGTTCAGCGCGCTCGACGTGCCCGGCTTCGTGCTGCACGTGGAGATCTGCGAGGACATGTGGGTGCCGGTTCCGCCCAGCGCCCGGGCCGCCCTCGAGGGGGCGACCGTGCTGGTCAACCTGTCCGGCAGCCCGATCACCATCGGCCGCGCCGAGGACCGCAAGCTGCTGTGCCGCTCGGCCTCCTCCCGCTGCCTGGCCGCGTACGTCTACGCCGCGGCGGGCGAGGGCGAGTCCACCACCGACCTGTCCTGGGACGGGCAGACGATGGTCTACGAGAACGGCGTTCTGCTGGCCGAGGGGGAGCGGTTCCCGAACGGCGACCGGCGCACCGTGGCCGACGTCGACCTGGACCTGCTCCGCTCGGAACGCCTGCGGATGGGCTCGTTCGACGACAACCGGCAGGCCCGCGAGCACGAGTTCCAGCACATCGAGTTCGAGCTCAAGCCCCCGGCCGGTGACATCGGCCTGCGCCGCGAGGTGGAGCGCTTCCCGTTCGTGCCGGCCGACGAGTCCCGGCTCGAGCTGGACTGCTACGAGGCCTACAACATCCAGGTGGCGGGGCTGCGGCAGCGGCTGCGGGCGATCGGGCAGCCGAAGATCGTGATCGGGGTCTCCGGCGGCCTCGACTCCACCCACGCCCTGATCGTGGCGGCCAAGGCGATGGACGAGGAGAAGCGGCCCCGCACCGACATTCTCGCCTTCACCCTGCCCGGCTTCGCCACCAGCGACCGCACCAAGAACCAGGCGATCGGCCTGGCCGAGGCGCTCGGCGTGACGTTCGAGGAGCTGGACATGAAGCCGGCCGCCGAACTGCTGCTCACCGACCTGAAACACCCGTTCGCCGGCGGGGAACCGGTGTACGACATCACCTTCGAGAACGTCCAGGCCGGCCTGCGCACCGACTACCTGTTCCGGCTGGCCAACCAGCGCGGCGGCATCGTGCTGGGCACCGGCGACCTCTCCGAGCTGGCGCTGGGCTGGTCCACCTACGGGGTGGGCGACCAGATGTCGCACTACAACGTCAACGGCGGCGTGCCCAAAACGCTGATGCAGCACCTGATCCGCTGGGTCATCTCGTCCGGCCAGTTCGAGGAGCGGGTGGGCAAGCTGCTGCAGGACGTGGTCGGCGGTGAGATCAGCCCGGAACTGGTCCCGGTCGGCGAGGACGGGATCACCCAGAGCACCGAGGCCAAGGTCGGCCCGTACTCGCTGCAGGACTTCTCGCTGTTCTACACGCTGCGCTACGGATTCCGGCCCTCGAAGATCGGGTTCCTGGCTCTGCACGCCTGGGTCGACGCCACCGAGGGCAGCTGGCCGCCGCACTTCCCGCCGGAGAGCCGGGTCGAGTTCGACCTGCCGGTGATCCGGCACTGGCTCGAGGTCTTCGCCCAGCGGTTCTTCGCGTTCAGTCAGTTCAAGCGCTCGGCTATGCCGAACGGCCCGAAAGTCACTGCGGGCGGCTCACTCTCGCCGCGCGGCGACTGGCGGGCCCCCTCCGACGCCTCGGCCCGGATCTGGCTGGAGGAGATCCGGCGCGAGGTGCCCGGGAGCTAGGCCCTTCTCGGTCCCGGCGGGTCAGGTGTTCTGACCGGCCCGCCGGGTCTGGGCCTCCGCCGCGCGTTTGGCCTCGGCCTCGGCCGCCGCCTGGGCCGCCTCCCGGGCCTCCTCCGCGTCCTTCTCCTCCCACTCCCGCTCGTACCGACTGATCAGGTTCATGATCAGCGCGGCTCCGACCGAGCAGACGACGGCCACGATCAGCCAGCGGGTGAGTGCGGTCACGGCGTCGAGCCCGCCGCCGGCGTACTGGGAGTACAGCGACGGGCCGGCCAGCACGGCCGCGATCGCGCAGCCGACCAGCAGTGGGTTCACGAGGTCGCGCCACCCACCGCGAGCTGGGTGCACAGCAGCGCGGCCCAGCCGACCCGGTCGACGGCGATCCCGTCCAGCCGGACCACCGGCAGGCCCAGCTGGAGGGCCGCGGCCGGTTCACCGGACTCGAACGCTCCGTCCAGGGCCACCGCGTCGACCTTGCCCAAAGACTCCAGCCAGCGCTGGTTCTCCTCGATCGACCTGGTGCCGTCGAGCACTGCGATCACCGCCTCCGCCTGCACGTCCTGCAGGACCTCACGAATCTTCCCGGTTTCTGGGGTCAGGGCCGGGACTGGGACACTGACCACCACCGGACGGGTGGCGGCCACCCGATCGACCGCCTCCAGACGTTCGGGCCCGACCTCGAGGGGAACCGTGACCACCGGTCGCGGACCGCCCTCATGCGGAAGGTCGAGTGCGGTGCGGGCGGCTTCCAGCCCGATCACGTCCGGCGGGCCGATCACCGCGATCACCGCTACGTCGTAGGCGATCTCGGGTTCGGGCATCTCGCCGAGCATCTGCACCACCGCCATGAACCGGTCGCCGGGCTGCAGGTTGGCGGTCCAGTCGGTGGGCACGCCCAGGCTGTTCAGGTGCATCTTGTCGGCGGCCAGGGCGAGGCCGTTGGCGATCGCCTCGGCGGTCTCCAGCCCGGCCTGGACGCCGGCCCGGACCTGTTCGAAGTCCAGGGCGTGGTCGAAGTCGGTTGTAGGGGAATTAGTTTCTGAGATTGAGGACGTCGGTGCGCCTGAAGCGCCGGGAGCATCCGTCTCGGTGTGGTCGGGTGCAGGGGTTTTGTCCGTTGTCGGGTTGGTGGTGGCGTGGCTGGTCAGGAAGTCGGTCAGGGAGAGCGGGGCATTCGGCACGGGGAGGGGCGGTTCGTGCAGGAACGGCGACTCGGTCACTGGGAAGCCGGGTGTGACCGGGGCTTCCATGTTCGGGACGACGCCCGACGTGGTCTCGGTCGCGGTCAGGGGGTCGGGCTTGGGTTCGGTGTCCGGCTTGAAGGCCCAGGTGGTCACCGGTTCCGGCTCGGTGGTCTCGGTTTGCGTGGCGCTGGGGTCGGACCAGCGGGCCAGGAGGTCGGCAGGGGATGCCCAGCCTGACGTCCCGCTGCTGGAGTCGGTGGCCGGCGCGGCTGGGGTGGCCGGGGGAGCCCACTCCGGGCTGGTGCTCGTGGGCGTGGCCCAGGGTGAGGTGGTTCCCGCGGCTGTGTTCTCCGGCCCTGTGTTTTCTGGCCCGGTGTTTTCCGGGGCCGGTGCTCCGGGCTGGGCGGGGACGACGGGGGAAGCACTCATCTCCGAGCTCAAGGACGCGCTGAAAGCATTCTCGGGTGCGGCTTCTGGTTCGGGTGGGGTCTCGCGCTCGGCCACCATGACTTCGGCCCACTTGGCCTGGATGTCTTCGGCTGCGCTGGTGGGCTCGGGACCGGCCAGGGGGGCTGCTGCGGTGCTGGCGGTTGCAGGCTCGCTGGCTGCGGGTCCGGTTGTGGTGGTTGCGGGCCCGGTCGTGGCGGCCTCGGTGGTTGAGGGCACGGTGGTTGAGGGCTCGGTGATGGCCCCGTTGGTTGTGGCTGTGTCCTCGGCGAGTGCTGCTGTGAGGTTGTCGCTGGGGCTGGCCGTGCGTTGGGTGGGCAGGCCTTCGGTGAGCCCGATCGTCTCGGTGGGCCCGTTCGTCTCGGTGGGCCCGGTTGTCTTGGTGAGCTCGGTTGTCTCGGTGGGCCCGGTTGTCTCGGTGGGCTTGTTGCTTTCGGCGTGTTCGGTGGCGTTGGCGTCCGTGCTGGTTTCGGTGGCTCCAGTGGTCTCGGGAGAAGGAGCTGTGAAGGCGGGCGTCTCTGACGAGGGCGGTGCGAGGACGGGCATCGCAAGTGAGGGTGTCTCGAGAGCAGCTGCCGGCAGATCGGACCCTGAGGAGGCGCTTTCGAGGGCAGGGGTAGGGCCGGCCTCGGTGCTGGGGGCGGTTTCGGCAGCGGTTTCGGCCGCGACTCCGGTAGCGACTCCGGACTCGGTCTGGGACGCGGGGGCAGGTTCGCTCGTCAGGGGAATGCTTGCGCCTGCCTCGGTAGGCGGGGCCCAAGGGGTGTCGGTCGGCGGGTGTGTGGTTGCGTCTGCTTCGGTGGGGGTGGCCGAGGGGGTGTTGGCCGGTGGATGTGTGGCTGCGTCTGCTTCGGTGGGGGCGGTCCAGGGGGTGTTGGCCGGTTGGTGTGTGGTTGCGCCTGCTTCGGTAGGCGTGGTCCAGGGGGTGTTGGCCGGTTGGTGTGTGGTTGCGCCTGCTTCGGTAGGCGTGGTCCAGGGGGTGTCGGCCGATGCGTGTGTGGCTGTGCCTGCTTCGGTAGGCGTCGCCCAGGGAGCGTCGGCCGATGGGTGTGTGGCTGCGTTTGCCTCGGTAGGCATGGCCCAGGGGGTGTCAGTCGGCGGGTGTGCGGTTGCGTTTGCCTCGGACGGGGTGGCCCAGGGAGCGTCGGCCGGTGGGTGTGTGGTTGCGTCTGCCTCGGTGGGGGTGGCCCAGGGAGTGTCGGTCGGCGGGTGTGTGGCTGCGTTTGCCTCGGACGGGGTGGCCCGGGGAGTGTCAGCTGGCGGGTGTGTGGCCGCACCTGATTCGGACGGGATGGCCCAGGCCGGCGTGGCGTCGCCGGGGGTGTGCGTGGTGTCGCTCGGCTGAGTCTCGGCGGGAGAAGCAGCGCCGGCTGTCGAGGTGCCAAGGTCAGCATTTGACTGGCCTGCGGAGTCGGAAGTCGCGCTCGCTGCACTGGCACTCATTACGGCCTGGGCAGCTGCGACCTCCCCGGCGGTTGCGGCTGAACTGGCCCGCGCGGCCATGGTCTCCCATGCGGGGGGCTCGTCGGCGGCCGCTGCGCTGGACGCCTCGATCTTCGGCGCGTCCGGGACGCCGCTGCCCTCGGACGACTTCGTTGCTTCGTCGCCCACTGCCGGACTGATCGAAGTCACCGGGGCGACCGACTCGTCCTTGGTTTCGTCTTTGCCCTTGCCCTTCTTCTTGCCGCCGAAGCGCACGCCGAACAGCTTGAAGCCACCTTCCGGAGGAGTGTCCGCCTCGGCCCGGGCTGCGGAAATCGGTGCCGGAGGGGTGCCTTCTGCAGACGTTCCGGTGGCGCCGGTCGAAGGTGCCTGACCCAGCGCACGATTGGTGGTATCAGTGGCGGAACTTCCTGTGGACGATTCATTTGCGGCAGGCGTGGCCTGGCCGGTGACTGGAGGCACGACGGACTGGACTGATGCGGGATTGGTCTCCGCGGACGTCCTTTGGTTGGGCATGTTCTTCTTCGAGCGACGAGCCTTGCCCTTGGGTAGGACCGTGGTGGCCCGCGGAGCTGTGGCAGCCAGCTCGTCAAGCTCGGATGACGGGTGAGGGGCAGCCGAGCCGATCGCTGGTGCCGTTGCGGTGTCGCTGCCGAATGCGGGCGCTGACCACTGCTGTGCCTGACCTTCACCGCCGGTCGCTGGGGCGTTTTCGGCTGTTGCGGGTGTGGACCAGGGGGAAGTGATCGTGGTGTCGCCCTGCCCCGGCATCGGTGCTGCCCACTGGGCTGCAATTGCTTCCTCGGGGGAGGCGTAGGGGCTGGACGTCGGAGCATCGGTGGGTGCGCCGGGCGCCGAGGTTGCCAGAGTGGTTGTGGATTCGGGGTGTTCGGAGGCTGAAGGGTTTTCGGCCTGTCCGAAGGTGCTGGTGAATTCGCCCTGGCCGAATGCCGGCGCGGTGGGGTTCTGGCCGAAGGTGGCGGTGGGGTCGCCCTGGGGGGACGTGGGCGTGGAGTTGTGCTGGCCGAATGTGGGGGTGGTGTCGGTGTGACTGAAGGTGGGCGCGGCATTGCCCTGGCCGAGTGTGGGCGCGTCGTGGCCCTGGCTCAAGGTCGGTGTGGCGTTGCCTTGGCCGAAGCTGGGCATGGAGTCACCGAGAGCTGGGGTGGCGTCGCTCTGACCGAAACTGGGCGTGGCGTTGCCTTCACCGAACGCGGGTGCGGTGGTGTTCTGGCCGAAGGTGGGTGCGATGTCGCCCTGGGCGAGGGTGGGCGTTGCGTCGCTGTGGCCGAACGTGGGCGTGGTGCTGCCCTGGCCGAACGTGGGCGTGGCCTCGCCTTGGCCGAAGGTGGCGGGGGCGTCAGCGGCGCTGGAGTTGATGGGCTCGCTCGGGGCGAAGGCGCTGGGGGGTGCCAGGGCGGGAGTTTGAGTGGTTGTTCCGGACGCAGGCTGGTCAGAATCTTCAGGCCGACCGGAACCCGCAGTCTGGCCGAAGCCAGGGAACTGGCCGAAACTTGCAGATGGGCTCGAATTCTCAGATTGGCCAGAAGGCTCAGATTGGCCGAGACTCAACGGCTGCTCAGAACCCTCTGACTGTAGCGAACTTCCGATATGACCGAGGTCCTGGCTCTGCTCGGATGTCTGACCCTGTCCAAGGCTCTGGTTCTGTCCGAATCCTGGGTTCTGCGCGGGTCCCTGAGGACGGCCATCGGCCGATTCGAGCTGGGCCGGGGGCAGCGGCTGGGGCGCCTCGGTCGGCGATGCGGGAGCAATGGCCTGGAGGGTGGGAATCGGGGCCGTCACGGGTGCGAGGCTGGGCGTTTTCTGGGGTGTTTCGGGCGCCTTGGAGGGCGAGGGAATCGGCGGGGTGGCAGCCCAGCGCGACACCACATCGTCCTCGGTCTCGCTCACGGCCGGCGGATCGCTCGGAGCCAGACCCGGTGTACCTGTGCTCGGGGTGGCCAGACTCGGTGTGCCCGTGCTGGGCATGCCGGTACTGGGTGTGCTCGGCCCGGTCGGGTCGGCCCACTTGGCGATCAGTTCGGCCTCGGCATCCGAGGTGCCGGAAATGTCGTTCGACGCAGGGGAGGCCGCAGGCGTGAGGTCGGGCGCCATGGGAACACTGCCCGACGACTGGGCGTCTTGGGTGTTCTCCTGGGCTTTTTCCTGGCCGGGCTGCGGGTCTGAGGGCGTCCCCGGGGAGTCGCCCGCCTGGTCGCGCCCGGCACCGCCGGAGCGGGCCTTGGGCGGGAGCGGGAGAAGTTTCGGAATGTCCCTCACCGTCGATGGATCGGAAGGAACCTCACCGTTGTTGAGCGGACCCGGGCCGTCGGCTTCGGTCTGCTGTCCCCCGGACGGAGTCTGCGTGGACATCTCCACCCGGATGCCCGGGAGGGCGTGGGTCATCAGAGCGCCTGGCGTCTGCGTCGGGCGGGGACTGCGGCGGCTGGCCGGGAGTCCCAGATCGGCCGGAATGGCCCGCTTCCGGGGGGCTTCGGTGCGTGGGCTCCGGCCGCGGGCCCAGGCGGGACGTAGCCCGCTGAAGTCCAGGTCGTCGGTGGAGGCGGGCAGGGGAGACTTGATGTCCTCAGCCGGAGGCTCGGGGATCTCGATCCGCTTGACCGCGGGTGTGTCGGCCGGCTTCTTCGCCTTCGGTGCACGATGGGCCGCCTTGCGGGCGCGGCGCCGGGTCTTCGGTGCGGGGGTCTCGGCCGGAGCATCTTCGGCGACGGACTGGGCGGCGCTGTCGGCGGACTCAGGGGTTGCCGGCAGCTCGATCGTCGGAGTCTTCGAGACGGCTGGGGTGGGCTCGGGGTGGAAGGAGGCGACGGTGGCGCCGTCGATGAGTTCTGTCTCGGTGGTTGCAGCTGTGTTCGGGATGATCGGGGTGGCCGGGTGGGCGTCTTCGCTGGCGGTCTCGGCGACCTTGCTCGGGACGGTGTCCACGACGGTGACGTTGTCGGCGGACTCCGGTTCCTGGGGGAGATCGGGGGCGGGCTCAGGGGTGTTCTGGAGAGCGAGCTCGGAGGTGGGCGTTTCTGCTTTGGTGGGCTCGACACCGGGCTCGGGCTCAGGGCTGGGCTCAGCGGTGCTGGTCTTCGCCTTGGCCGCCTGCTTGCGAGTGGTGGCCCGGGTGGTCCTGGCCTTCGCCTTGGTGGTCCGGGCGGCCTTGGCTGCTCGCTCGGCCCGCAGTTCCTCCGCCCGCGCCGCGATCCGGGCCTCACGTTCCGCTGCGACCCGGCGAGCGGCCTCTTCCTCCTCGGCCTCCTGGGCAGCCTGACGGGTGGCTTCCTCGGCTTCTGCTTGGGCTGCGGCGTGCTGGGCGGCCTCTTCGGCTTCCGCTTGGACTGTGGCCTGCTGGGTGGTCTCCTCGGCCTCCGCGTGCTGGAAAGCTTCGCCGGCCTCTGCGGGTGCTGCGGCCTGCTGGGAGGCCTCCTCGGCCTCTACGCGTGCCGCAGCTTGACGGACGGCCTCAGGGACGTTCAGGGCGTCCGCGTCGCGCTCAGTCTCCGCGAGCGTCCTTTGTTCGAAATCCTGCTGCTCCGCGACTGAGCCGTCCCACTCTCCCCACTCACTCTCGTCCCACTCCATGTTGTCCGGCCCGTGCTGAGCCTGAGCCGCGCGGTGGAGGGGCATCGACAGGGGGAGGCCCGAATCGGCTGGGATCCGTGGGTCGCCCGGGCGGCCGCCACCGAGGTTGCGTACGGCGTCGGGGCTGACCGTGGGGCGAGCCCCGGGGTAACCGCCGGCGTTGAGGATGGCGGCCAGGTCCAGGGTCTCGCGGACCTCGTCCTGCCCGTAGGGGTCGAATGACGGCCCGCGGCGGGAGCGGGAATCCGCCTGTCCGAGGGCATTCTGGCCAGGGGCGTCCTGGACGGGGGCACGCTCGTCGGAGGCCATGGCCGCCTCGAACGCTGCCTGCCGGGCCATCGCCAGCGCGGCGGCCTGCTCGATCGAACCGCGCTCGTCCTCGTCTGTGCGCTTGTTCCCGGCGCGCTGGGTGAGCGAGCGCAGGCCCCGGGCGCCAGATCGCGCCGACACTGCCCGTGAAGTCGCCCGGGAAGTTGCGCGGGAAGTTGCGCGGGGAGTGGCAGGCCGAGCGGCGGGGGCTTCGGCGGCCGCAGGGGTCGCGGAGGCCGGGAGCGCCAGTTCCTCGTCGTCGTCCAGAGCGTTCAGCCCGCCCGGTACCTCGACGGCGACCTCGAAGGCCTCCTTCGCGAAGAACCCCATTACACCGCCCCGGCGCACTTTCTCGGCCCGGACGATCCGGGCGAACGGGCCCCCCTCGCGGCGTGCCCGGATCAGCAGGGCCTCGAGGTCGTCACCTTCAAGAAGCAAATTCATGACTACTACTCACCTGTCCGACGGTCTCGATCTGGTGAATGCCGGTCGCCTCGGTGAAGGCGATGACGGGAAGCTGGGGCAGCGAACCGCGCAGCAGACGCCGCATCGGCAGCCGCAACGGGCCGGAGATCAGCAGCACCGGCAGTTCGCCGCGCTGCTCGGCCGCGGTCTGGAGGGCCGAGATGTCCGAGACCAGGCGCTGGGCCTGGACCGGGTCGAGGGCGATCACCACACCCTGCTCGCTGGCCCGCAGCGCCTCGCCGATCGAGGTCTCGACCGACGGTTCCAGGGTGATCGCCCGCAGCACGCCGTCCCGGACGTACTGCACGGCCAGGGCCGGGCCGAGGGCGGCCCGGGCGGCCTCGAGCAGGGCGTCGGGGTCGTTCGAGGTGCGGGCCCGCTGGCCCACCCCCTCCAGCACCCGGCCGAGGTCGCGGATCGAGACCTGCTCGTCGAGCAGCCCCTGCAGCAGGCGCTGCACCGCCGAGAGCGGCAGCACGGCGGGCACGAGTTCCTCCACCGCGGCGGGCCGGTCGTTCTTGAGCACCTCGAGCAGGTCCCGGGTGTCGTCCAGGCTGAGCAGCCGGGAGGCGTTCTGCCGGACCATCTCGGCGAGGTGGGTGGTGACCACGGCCGCGCGTTCCACGATGGTGGCGCCGGCCAGCTCGGCCGAGGCGCGGTACTCGATCGGGACCCAGACCGCGGGCAGGCCGAACACCGGCTCGGTGGTGTGCCGTCCGGGCAGGCCGTCCATCGAGTCGCCGATCGCCAGCAGGTGCCCGGGCGGGGCCTCGCCGGTGGCCACGCTGCTGCCGCCGATCCGGATCTCGTAGGTGCCCGGCGCCAGCATCGCGCCGTCCCGAGTACGCACCGGCGGCAGGACCAGGCCCAGGTCGAGGGCGGTCTTGCGGCGCAGGGCCCGGACCCGGTCGAGGAGGTCCCCGCCGCGGGCGGTGTCGACCAGGTCGACGGCGTCGGGGGAGAGCAGCAGTTCCAGCGGGTCGACCCGGAGCGAGTCGGTGACCGGGTCGCCGGTGCCGCCGCCGGCCGGCAGCGGGACCTGGCCCGAGGGCATGGCGATGGCGCCGGAGGCGGCCGGGGTGTCGGTGCCCTCGTCGTTCATCGAGTCGTCGTTGGCGCGGAAGGCCATCAGCAGCACCAGCGCACCGACGATCAGGAAGGGCAGCTTGGGCATGCCCGGGATCAGGCAGAGGGCGATCATCGACCCACCGCCGATCATCAGCGCCTGGCGGTTGCGGCCGAGCTGCCCGATCAGGTCGCTGCCGACGTCGCCGGCCCCGGTCGAGCGGGTCACGATCACGCCGGTGGCCACCGACATCAGCAGCGCCGGGATCTGCGAGACCAGGCCGTCACCGACGGTCAGGAGGCTGTACTTCTGGACGGCCTCACCGGCCGGCATCCCCAGCTGCAGCATGCCGATCGCGAAGCCACCGATCAGGTTGACCAGGGTGATGATCACCGCGGCCATGGCGTCGCCCTTGACGAACTTGGTGCCACCGTCCATGGCCCCGTAGAAGTCCGCCTCGGCCGCCACGTCCTTGCGTCGCTGGCGGGCGGTGTCCTCGTCGATCAGGCCGGAGTTCAGGTCGGCGTCGATCGCCATCTGCTTGCCCGGCATGGCGTCGAGGGTGAACCGGGCGCCGACCTCGGCGACCCGGGCCGCACCGTTGGTGACCACGGTGAGCTGGATGATGATCAGGATCGCGAAGATGACCAGACCGATGATCAGGTTGGACCCGATCACGATGTGGCCGAACGCCTCGATCACGTGACCGGCGAAACCGTCGCGCAGCACCAGCCGGGTCGAGCTGACGTTCAGCGCCAGCCGGAAGATGGTGGCCACCAGCACCACGGTGGGGAAGATGGCGAAGTCCAGCACGCGCTTCACCTGCAGCGCGACCAGCAGGACGACCAGGCTGATGCCGATGTTCAGGGCGATCAGGATGTCCAGGAGGAAGGCCGGCAGCGGCACGACCATCATGAGGACGACGATCACGATCGCCACAGGGATGGCGATCTTGGTCATCCGGTTGGACGGCACGGGGGCGACCTCCGACAGCAGTGCAGTCGACGAGACTGTGAGGGGGCGGGTCGTCGCTCGTGAGTGAGCGTGAATCCGTGGTCCCGCGGTTCGGCCATCCGTGGCTGATGCTCACATCGGCGGTGGCCGTACGGGACTTGAGCCGATCGGGGGACGGCGGGGCGGGGCCGGGCCCCTCGGCGCTGTGCCGAAGGGGCGAATCTGCGCCGCCGGTGCCGCGACCAGGTATCACCGCCCGGTTGCCTGGTGTCCATCAGCTGTCAAAGTCGCTGCGGCACGGTTCTTTCAGCAGGTTCGCGCGGTGAGCGACCGTCCAGACGTGCCGATCGTCCGATGCGGCGTACTTTGGTCTGCAGCGGGCCGCGATCCATCCCGAAACGGGGCGAACTATGCTCTGTTCGGCCTTCGGCAGGGCACGTCCGCGCACACCGGCGTGTGCGGTTCCCCAGGTGTCCGACAGCTGTACCTGTTTCTGTTCGTGAGTCGCACTGCCCTCCGGCGGAGGTGCCGAATGTCAGTCGTAATCGCCGCGATCGCGGTCTTTCCCGTGCTCACCCTGCTGATCATCGGCCTGGCCAAGGCCGAGAACGGGCTCATGCCCCGAAGTACGCCGGCCGAGCTCCCGGGCCCGGCAACCTCCGTCCCGGCTCCGGACTCGACGGTCAGCTGATCCGGCGGAGGGTTCAGGCCCGGGCTGCGGGCCGACTGCCCACCAGTACGGCGTGTACGTAGAGCCGCTCGGTGGCCGAGAACTCCGGGTGGCAGGTGGTCAGCGTGAGCATGGCCTGCCCCTTCGCCGTGCGCTGCTGGATCACCGAGACGTCCGCGGGATCGGTGACCCCCTCGCCGACCACCTCGTAGTCGAACCGGCCCCGGGCCGTCCAGACCCGGATCAGGTCGCCGTCGGCCAGCGTGTTGATCTCCCGGAACGGTGCACCCCAGGTGGTGCGGTGCCCGGCGATGCCCACGTTGCCGCGGCGGCCGGGCTCAGGACTGCCCTCGTACAGGCCCAGGCCCTGCCGTAGAACCTCGGTCCCGGTGCCCTGCTCCACCGGCATCCGCCAGTCCGCGCCCAGTTTCGGGATCTTGACCACCGCCACCACCGGCCCGGCCACTCCCTTCGGGACCACCGCGGTACCGGTGCCCTTCTCGACCGGGGACGTGAACGCCTGGGTCGCGCGGTCGGCGAGGCTGTGCGCGGTGGTGCGGGCCTGTCGGTTGGTCCACCACCAGCCGCCTCCGACACCGGCCGTGAGCAGGGCCCCGACCACCAGCGTCACCAAACCGATGAGGCGGACCCGCGATCCGCGGGCCCGCCTCAGGAACTTCACTCCTCCATCTTCTCGGATCTGTTGGTCAGCGGCTGGTTACGCCGCGTCGTCAGGTGAGGATTTATCGCTGTCCTGGCCGGGCTCCGGGCGGGAGACCGGGTCGGGGCCGAAGAGACCGGCCGGCATCAGCTGCCGCCCGTCCTCGTCGGTGGTCGGCTGCCGGTAGCTGCCGCCCCGGCGGATCCGGAAGCGCTCGGCGCCCAGCAGACCGGTACCGATCAGCACCAGGACCAGACCGAGGACCAGGCCGGGCACCAGCAGGAGCGGGGTACCGGTGAAGGCCAGGCCGCCCCCGGTGTCGTTGCCGCCGCTGCCCCCGGTGCCGTCCCCGTCACCCTCGCCGGAGTCGTTGCCGCCCCCGCCGCCGGTGCCGCCGCCGTCACCGTCGCCGCCGTCGCTGTTGCCGCCGCCCCCGCCGGTGTCGTTACCGCCGCCTCCGCCGGTGCCCCCGCCGCCTTCGGCGACGACCGTGACGTTGACGGTCTGCTGCGAGACCTGGTTCAGGTCGTCGATCACCGACATCACGAACCGGTCGTTGCCGACCCGGTCGGCGGCGCGGTAGACGCAGGCCCGGCCGTCGTCCGCGATCCGCACCGAGCCCAGACCGTCGGGCGTGCTGCAGCTGGTGACCTCGATGCCCGAGTACGACGGGCCCTGCGGGGTGACCCGCTTGCTGGCCCCGAGCGCCACGTTGGTGTTGATCGTGGCGGTGGCCGCCAGCACCGGGATGAAGGTGAACGACTGGACGAAGCTGATCGAGCCGGCCGAGTTGGTGACCGTCACCGTGGTCGGCCCACCCGGGTGCGCCGGGGTGGTCACCCGCAGCATGTTCGACGCCGCGGCCTTCCACTCGCCGACGGCCTTCTCGGCCAGGGCCGGGCGGAAGGCCCGGACCCGCATGTCCTTGTCCCGGGTGGCCTGCTTCAGGCTGCCTGCCGACCGGGCCGTGTCCAGCCCGGTCGCCGGGTCGTCCACGTCCGGGCCGAGCTCCAGGTCGGTGCCCTCGGCCCCGTCGAAGGAGACGGTGGTGTTCTGGTCGAACCCGGTGCCGATGATCGTGACCTCGGTGCCACCGGCGGCCGGGCCCACGTTCGGGGTCAGGCTCGACACCGTCGGCAGCCCGGAGAGCGGCACGTAGGTGAAGAGATAGCTGCGGCTGCTGCCGTTGGCGTTGCGCAGCACCACGGCGACCCCACCGGCCGGGTGGGCCGGCGTCCGCACCGACAGCGTGGTGTCGTCGACGACGTTCAGGTCGGTGGCCGCCTGGCCGTCGAAGGTCACCCGGTCGACGCCCTGCAGCCCCAGGCCGCGGAACAGGATCGTGGTGCCGCCCACGGTCGGGCCGCTGCGCGGCGTCATCGAGTCGACCACGGGGACGCTGTTCGCGGCCACGTAGGTGAACTTCGAGCCGTCGTTGGCGGTGCTGCTGCCGACCAGTGTGGTCACGATGACGTCGACCACTCCGGCCGCGTGGGCGGGAGCGTCCACCAGCAGCGTGGTGCTGTTCAGCACCGTCAGGTTGGCGCCCGCGGTACCCCCGAAGGTCACTCCGGTGGCGCCGAGGAAACCGGTGCCGTAGACGGCGACCTGGGTGCCGCCGGCCACCGGCCCGACGGCCGGGGACATGGTGGTGACGGTCGGGCCGAGGTTCACCGGGAGATAGGTGAACAGCGACGTGCTGGTGCTGTTCCCGCTCGGGCTGGTGATCACCACGGAGACCACGCCGGCGGCCTTGGCCGGGGTGTTCACCGTGATCTGGGTGCCCGGGCCGTTGACGTTGAAGGACGTGCCCGGCGTGCCGCCGAACTCGACCCCGGTCGCCCCGGCGAAGTCGGTACCGGTGATCGTCACCTGGGTGCCGCCGGTGGTCGGGCCGGTCAGCGGCGAGATACCGGTGATCTGCCCGTCGAAGGCGGTGTAGGTGAAGGGAACGGTGTCGGTGCCCCCGGTGGTGGTCACCAGGATGCTGGTCGCCCCGGCCACCAGACCGGCCGGCACCCGGAAGGTGGCGGAGGTACCGGCGCCGTTGACGCTGATGTTGGTCGCCGGCAGACCCCCGACCAGGACGGCCAGGGTGCTGTCGAAGCCGGTGCCGGTCAGCGTGGCGTCGAAGCCACCCTGCAGCGGGCCCGAGGAGGGAGTGACCGAGGTGATGCTGGGTGCGGCCGCGGCGTAGACGAACAGGCTCGGCAGCAGGCTGGTGCCGAAGTCGCCCTGCAGCGTGACGGTCACGATGCCGGCCGCGTGGGCCGGGGTGGCGAACACGATCTGGCTGCTGCTCTGGCTGGTGAAGGAGCCCGCGTTCACGGTGTTGCCCCCGATCACCAGCGAGTCCACGTCACCCAGGCCGAGACCGGAGAGGGTGACCGCCGTGCCGCCGGTGGTCGGGCCGGTCAGCGGCAGGGCCACGACGTTGAGCGGGACGGCGGCGTAGGTGAAGTTCACCGCGTTGCTCGTGACACCGCCCGTGCGCACCGTGATCGGGGCCGCGCCGGCTGCGTGCAGCGGCGAGGTGAAGCGCACGGTGGTCGAGTTGACGAAGGTCGTCACCACCGGCATACCGTCCACGAAGACGATGGAGCTGGGGGTGAAGCCGGAACCCGTGACCGTGACCGTGGTGCCACCGGTCGCCGGGCCCGCGCTGGGGCTGAGCGACCCGACCGACGCGGCCGCGGCCGTGTAGGTGAAGGTGTTGGCCACGATGCTCTGGGTGACCCCGCCGCTGTAGCGGATGGCCACACCCACGTCACCGGGGTTGGTGGTCTGCGGCGAGGTCACCGAGATGGTGAGCCCGTCCCAGGAGAAGTTCGTCCCCGGCACGCCCCCGAAGTCCACCCCGATCGGGGTCCCGACCAGGTTGAGGCTGGTGATGGTGACCGGGGTGCCGCCGGCGATCGGGCCGGTGGACGGGTTCATCGTCACCGCGATCGGCGGCAGGCCGGCGAGCTGGTAGGCGAACGGGCCGGCGTTGGTGGTGGTCGAGCCGGGGCCGTTGAGCGTGACCGTCACGGTGCCCACGCTCAGGTTGGCCGGCGTGGTGAAGGTCAGGCTGGTGCCGTCGTTCGACTGGGCGGTGATGGTGCCCGCCGCGTTGCCCACGTCCACCGAGGTGACCTGGTCGAGGTTGGTCCCGGTGACCGTCACCGACGTGCCGCCCAGGATCGAGCCGTTGCCCGGGGCCAGGTTGGAGACCGTCGGGCTGCCGTAGGTAAAGGTCGCGCTGCCGGTGCCGGCCACCGCGCCGCCCCCCGAACCGGTGCGCACGGTGATCGTGGCGGTGCCGGCGGCGTGCTGCGGGGTGACGAAGCTCAGTCCGGTCGAGCTGTCGTAGGTGGTCGGAACCGGGGTTCCGTCGACCAGCACGACACTGGCGTTGGTGAAGTTGGTACCGCTCAGGGAGACCGCGGTACCACCGGCGACCGGGCCCCGGCCGGGCGTGATCGAGCCGACCGTGGGAACCCCGACGTAGCTGAACACGGCGTCGTTGGTCTGGGCCGAGGTGCCGCCCGAGTTGGTCACCGTGACGAACTGGCTACCGGTGCCGGCCGGGGCCGTGGCGGTGATCGAGGTCGGGCTGTTGACCGTGACCCCGGTGGCGTCGGCGGTGCCGAACTTGACCGTCGAGCCGCTGGAGAAGCCGCTGCCCGAGATCGTCACCGTGGTGCCGCCTCCCGGTGGGCCGGTCGCCGGGCTGACCCCGGTGACCGCCGGGGCCGCCACGTAGGTGTACTGCCCGGAGGCGGTGCCGGTCCCGGCCGGGGTGATCACCTGGACGTTGACCGAACCGGTGCCGTCCGGGGCGATCGCGGTGATCTGGGTCGGGCTGTCGATGGTGAAACCGGCGGTCTTGGCGCCGAAACGGACGCCGGTGGCGCCGCGGAAGCCGCTACCGGTGATCCGGACCTCGGTGCCGCCGTTGGCCGGGCCGCTGGTCGGCGTGAGGCTGCCGGCCGTGGGGGTCACGGCGTCGGTGGTCAGGCACTCGGTGTGGCCGACGATCACGTCACCCTGGCCGACCGCGCTGAGCGCGCCGCCCAGCAGCTGCAGCCGCAGCGCGTTGGTGGCGAGCCGGGTCTTCCCCCCGGTGGTGGTGCGGGTCTGCTCGTTCAGGTGCAGCTTGCCCAGACCCAGGATGTCGATGACCGTGTTCGGGGCCGGGTTGGCGGGGACCGACGTGTTCAGGACGCCGTTCAGCTTCAGGCCGGTCACGGTGGTGGTGGCGGTGACGCCACCGGCGTCGCCGAGGCAGCTGGAGCCGATCACGTCGGCGGTCACCGCCTGCAGGCCCTGCAGGCCGGTGCCGGTGCCCAGCCCGGCGACCGAACTCGTCGCCTTGGCGGTGTCCTTCAGGTCGTCACCCTCGGCGGTGGTGGTCACCGCACCGGTGGAGAGCAGTCCGGTGACCGCGACCTTGGCCGTGGTGGCCTGCGCGGGCCCGGCCGGCCAGTCCGACTTCGGCGTCTGCCCGGTGCCGATGCCGACTGCTCCGAGCAGCGACACGTTGGCGAAGACGCCGTAGGACGAGGCGGCGGTGGAGCCGTCGGCGGCCGCCTTGATGTCCTTCTTGCTTACCTTGGAGTCTTTTTCGCTGTCTTTCGACGGCTTCCCCACCGCCGAGGAGACAGCCGCCTCGGGTGCGGCCGATGCCGAGGCGGCCGCGGCCGGCAGTCCTCCACCGGCGACGAGCAGGCCGGCCACGACCTGCGCCACCCCTCGTCTGCGGCGGAAACGGACGGGACCGCCGAAAAGCGGCCCCCCGCCTGGGTTCGTACTGTTCCGTGTCAAGACACGCATTGAGGCGCCCCCGCTACCTGATAGCCAGGACCCTCTCGATCCCGGTCGATCGGGCACTCTAGGTAGCGCTGTAATTACATGCTTGGGATTACTCGCGGCGTGTTCAAAAAGATCTACGCGAGAAGCGGTGAAATTGCCCCGGGGTGGTGGTTTACGCCGCACAGACGGGGGACTTGCCTTGCGGCCGGGGAAGAATCAGCGCGGCGCTCGGCGCGCCTCGCTGATCTCCCGACGGCGGCGTGCATTGAGCTCGGCCCGGGTGGGCAGGACGTCCGGAACCGGGATCTTGGTAGGCGGTTTCCGGGTTGCGGCATTGCGGCCGGGCTTGCCGGCCTGCATCACGAACGCCAGGATCCGGGCGACCGCCATGTACAGCTCGGCCGGGATCTCCTCGCCGATCTCGCAGACCCGGAACAGGGCGCGGGCCAGGGGCTTGTCCTCCACCACGGGGACCCGGTGCTCCTTGGCGAGCTGCCGGATCGCGGCCGCGACCGAGCCCGACCCCTTGGCCACCACCTTCGGGGCGCCCTTGCCGGACTCGTACTTCAGGGCGATCGCCAGGTGCGTCGGGTTGGTCAGCACGACGTTCGCGTCGCCCACCTCGGCCATCATCCGGTTGCGGGACATGGCCATCTGCTTCTGCCGGATCGCCCCCTTCAGCATCGGGTCGCCCTCTTGCTGCTTGTACTCGTCCTTGATGTCCTTCGGCGTCATCATGAGCTGCTTCATGACATCGTGACGCTGGTAGAAGTAGTCGGCCATGGCCAGCACCAGACCCGAGCCGGCTGCCACGAAGACCAGCTTGCGGATGTCGGCGGCGGCCATCTCGGCCGTGGCCATCAGCGGCAGGATGCCCTGGCCGATCAGCTGGGCGACCAGGTCCTGGCCGATGATCCAGACCACGGTGGCCAGGACGACCACCTTCAGCAAGGCCTTCAGGGCCTCCCAGGCCGCCTTCATCCCGAACATCCGCTTCAGGCCCTGTAACGGGTTCATCCGGCTGAACTTCGGTTGCAGCACCTTCGCGCTGGGATAGAAGCCCTGCATGGCGGTGGCCACGAAGGCGGTCAGCATCGAGGCCAGGCACATCGGGGCGGCCCCGATCAGCACCGCCATCGGGATCTGGTTCATCACCTCGTAGGCCCGGGGCAGGCTCGGGTCCCTGGCGATCGCCGGCAGGTCGGTCAGCATCGCCCGGACCCGCTCGTTGGTCAGGTCCACGCTGAACGGCATCACCGCGACCGCCGCGGCCAGCGAGGCCCAGGTGCCGAAGTCCTGGGAGCGGGGGAACTGCCCTTCCTTACGGGCGTCCTTGATCTTCTTCTCGGTCGGCTTCTCGGTCTTGCCGTCCTTGTCACCGGCCATGTCGGGACCTCACCCCCCGACCAGGCGGATCATGGCCAGGCCCGCGGTGTTGACGAAGTTCTCCAGCGTGCCCGGGATCTGCACGAGGATCAGCCCGATCAGGAACAGGCTGAGGATGATCTTCAGCGGGAAGGCCAGGGCGAAGGCGTTCAGGGCGGGGGCGGCGCGGGTGAGCAGACCCAGGGCCACGTCGGCGATCAGCAGGGCGGCGAGGATCGGCGCGGTCACCTGGATCGCCGAGACGAACATGGTGGCCAGCATCTTCGTCAGGGTCTCGGCCACCAGGGCCAGGTCCATCCGGGCCAGGGCCGAGATCTCGAAGGTGCGCGACAGCCCGGTGAGGATCACCAGGTGGCCGTCGGCGGCGAACAGCAGGGTGATCGCGATCAGCTGGTGCAGCCGGCCCATCACCGAGCTCTGCACCATCGACAGCGGGTCCAGGCCCTGGGTGATGCTGAAACCACCGGCCAGGTCGATGAAGTCACCGATGGTCTGGATCGCGGCCACCGCCATCAGCACGAAGTAGCCGAGCGCCACCCCGAGCAGCATCTGCAGCAGCATCTGCCCGATCATCGCGCCCGAGCCGAGCGGCGGGGCCTGCCGGACGGTCCAGGTGGACATCGGGATCGCCAGGGCGAACGCCGTCGTCGCCCGCACCTGGCTGGGCATCGCCCGGGTGTTGAACGGCGGGGCGATCAGGACGAAGCCGACGACCCGGCCCAGGGCGAGCAGGTAGCCCGAGAGCGTCAGCGTGGCGAAACCGAGGTCCACAGGGCCTTCTCAGCTGTTGAGCAGATTGGGGACCATGGCGAACAGTTCCCGGGTGAAGCCCTCCAGCGTCTTCAGGCACCAGCCCCCGGTGAGCACCAGGACGACCGCGGTCACCACCAGCTTGGGCACGAAGGTCAGGGTCTGTTCCTGGATCTGGGTGGCGGACTGGACGATCGACAGCACCAGCCCGACCCCCAGGGTCGCGCCCAGCACGGGGCCGGCCACCTTGGTCGCGGTGAGCAGGGCGGCCGCGACGATCTGGATGATCGTGTCTTCCATAACGCGCCTCCGGGTCGGGGATCGGGCAGGGGGGAACGGGCGCTAGCGATAGCTGCCGATCAGGGTGGTCACGATCAGCGTCCAACCGTCGACCAGCACGAACAGCAGCAGCTTGAACGGCAGCGAGACGAGCGCCGGAGGCAGCATGACCATACCCAGCGACATCAGGATCGCGCTGACCACGATGTCGATCACCAGGAACGGGATGAAGATGACGAACCCGATGATGAACGCACCGCGCAGCTCGCTGAGCACGAAAGCCGGTACCAGGGTGCGGAGCTCGACGGTCTCCCGGTTCTCCGGCAGGGGCAGGTCGGCCGCCTTGGTCATCAGCGCCAGTTCCTCGTCGCGGGTGAACCGCAGCATGAACTCGCGCATCGGGTCGGTACCGGCCCGGTAGGCCTCGGTGGCGTTGAGGTCGCCGGCGCTGTAGGGCTGGATGGCCGCCTCGTTGATGGCGTCGGCGGTCGGGCCCATGATGAAGAGAGAGAGGAACAGGGCCAGACCGACCAGCACCTGGTTCGGCGGTACCGAGGGGGTGCCCAGGGCGCTGCGGGTCAGCGACAGCACCACCACGATCTTGGTGAACGAGGTGCACAGCAGCAGGAGTGATGGAGCGACCCCGATCAGGGTGACCAGGATGATGATCGACAGCACCTGGCTGCGCTGACCGGGAACGCTGACGGTGACGTCGTTGTCGCCCGGCTCGACCGTGTTGGCCTGTACAGCAGTCACACTCACGGCTTGTACGGCAGCCACACTCACGGCCGGTGTCTCGGAGACCGGAGCGGCCTGGGCCGAAGGCACCTGCAGCAGAAGGAAGGCCACGCCGAACACCAGGCCGGCGAGCAGCCGGAGTGCGGGTCGTAGTCCCCCAACGCCTCTGGCTCCGGGAGGTTCCCCCACCTTCCGTGGGGAACGGCCGTCCATGGTCAGCCTCGCCGGACGGTCAGGTCGCGCAGCGCGTCGACTCCCTGCCGCCACGTCCTGGGCGACAACACCGATCCGTTCACCTGCGGGTTCAGCTCCTGGGACCGTCGGCCCGAGGGCCGGCTCGCGACATGGGCGGGCTGATGGTCCGCAGACTGGTCCTGGGGCTGGGCCACTCGGCGCCCCTGGCCCGGCACCGGCACCGGCACCGGCTCCTGAGGCTGACGCTGGGGGCGCAGCCGCCGCTCGGGCTGGCCTGCGGCCCGACGACCGGGGTAGGCCTCGGCCTGGAAAGCAGCTACCTGTCGGGCAGTACGTTCCGGCAGTGACTCCGTGGTCCTCTGGATCAGGGCGGCCGGGCTGTCGGGAACGAAAGCCCGCCTTCCGGTCACCTCGGCGCTCGGGAGCGGCGTCGGCTGCGGTGCGGGTTCCGGTTCGGGCTCGGCCGTGGTCCGGCCGGCGGCGCGCAGGGCGCTGGCCAAGTCGGGGAACTCGTCCACCTGAAGGCCGTCCGGCAGAGGCAGAGGCTCGTCCTCGGCGGGAGTGTCCCGCAGCGAGGCGCGGTTCTGGGCCCGGGTGAGGGGACCGGGATCGCGGGGCGGTCCGGCCGCCCGGCGACCGGAACGGCGCACCGGACGCTCGGATTCGAGCAGCAACTCGGCAGACTGAGCCGGGTGGTCCGGTTCGAAGGCGAGCACCGGGACGGTCGGGTCCAGTGGGTCCGGCTCGAGGGTGTCGAGGTCGGTGTAGTGGGGTGCATCGGTCAAATCACGGACGTCGATGAGCAGTGCGTCTACCGGCGCAGGGGAGGTCTGTGGCTGAGTAGGCATCAGCTCCTCCTCTGCGTAGGCCGCAGCAGCCGGAGACGGTGGCAGTTCTGCCTCCGTCGCCGGGGCGCCGAAGGCTGCGGCAAGTTCCTGCGCAGCCAACTCGCTCTCGAACAGATCCTCGGCGTCGATGTTCTCCGGCGCACTGATCGAGGTGGGGACGAAACCGGGCACGAAACTTGGCTCGCTGTTGGGGACGGCGGTGGGCCGGGTGAGGCCGAAGCCCTTCGACCGACGCCCGCGCCTGGCGGTCCGGCGCCCGGCGAATGCCTCGTCCGCTTCCTGCCGGTTGCTCCGGAGGCCGAGCTGACGACGCAGACTCGACTTCACGGCATCCGCCACCGCACCGGCTGAACCGGCCCGGGCGGCGGCCGGGGTGCGCCGGCTACGGCGGCCGGTGAGCTGCTTCTGGGCTGCGTTCTGGACTGCGCTCCGGACCGCCTCGTCGGCGTCGTCGAAGTCGGCCAGCATCGTCACCCCCTGCGAGGTGACACCGAGAAGCAGCTTACGGTCGCTGATCTCGACCACCGCGAGGTTGGCCTCACGGGACAGGCCGATCCGCTCGACGATCCGCAGGCCGCTGGTGCCGTTCTCACCCCCGGCCCGCCGGGCGAGCCGGGCGGCCAGGGCGATCGTCATCAGAACCACGATCAGGCCGCCGACCACGCGCCCGAGCTGGTCCAGGTCGCCGATCACGTCGCGTCCCGGGTGACGATCTCGGTGATCCGCAGGCCGAAGCTCTCGTCCACCACGACCACCTCGCCGCGGGCCAGCAGCGTGCCGTTGACCAGCAGGTCGGCCGGTGACCCGGCGAGCCGGTCGAGCTCGACCACGTCACCGGGGGCCAGGGCGAGCAGCTGCCGCACCGACATCCGGGTGCGGCCCAGCTCGCAGGTCACCTCCATCTCGACGTCGCGCAGCATCTCGATGCCCCAGCTGTTGCCGCCGGAGCTGGGCCGGGCGCCGAAGGCGGCCGGAGCAGCGGGGGCGGAGGGCGCCATCTGCGTGATCGAGAGCCCGACCAGCGCGGTGGTGCTGCCCTCCGGCCCGGCCAGCGGCAGGATCACCGTGGTGCCGCCGTTGAGCACCTCCAGGCACTGCTCGACCGGGGTGGCGGTGGGGTCACCGTCCAGCCGGCCGCCCAGCGAACTGGCGATCGAGTCCAGCGCCGGGCGCAGGGCCTGGGCCGGCTCGAGCGAGCCGAACGGGGTGCCGGCCAGGGCGTCGACCAGCTCCTGACCGACGACCAGGAGCACCTTGCCCTCGACCCCGCCGGAGAGGAAGGCCGTGATCGCGGCGCCGGCCGGATCGGGCAGGACGGCCTGGGCCGGGTCCGCGACCGGTTCGCCGATGGTCAGCGGCGAGGCCGAGGGGATCTGCGGCAGGGCTTCCCGCACGGCCCCGATCGCGGCCTGGGCCACTGCGTCCCGGTTGCCGGCATCGCCTGTGCGCTGCTCGGGAACCATGGGTGAGGCTGAGAAAGACATGAGGGGTCCTCGGTGTGCGATGAGTCAGATGTCGAGGTGGCTTCCCTGCCTTCTCGGCCGCATCCCTGCGTCGATTGAGCTGACTGAGTGAACTTCCGCGAAGTTACTGCTCCGGATCGACGATCAGAGCCGCCAGCTGCTTGCCGCTGGCGCCGGGGATCGCGTAGCCGAACGTGGAGGACGCCGAAGTGACCTCCAGCGGCTTGGACGTGCGGTGCCCCAGGCTGACCACGTCACCCACGGCCAGCCGGCCGATCTGCGAGGAGCTCATCCGCAGCGGGTCGAAGCGGATCGAGACGTCGACCTCGACGTCGTTCAGCCGCTGGGTGGTCTTGGCGGCCGCCGCACTGCGCTGCTTCTGCTTCTCACCGCGGTCCTGCGACCGGGTGGCCTGCTCGAGGGCCGGCTGCAGCATGGCGTAGGGCATGCACAGGTCCATCGTGCTGACCCGCTCACCCACTGCCAGCTGCATGCGGGCCACGATCACCGGGTCGGTGGCCGCGGCCGCCTGCACGAACTGCGCGTTGCTCTCCAGCGTGAGCAGCTGCGGCCGGGTGACCGCGATCGGCTCGAGCGCGTAGGCGAACTCGCGCAGCGCCCGGCCCAGCAGGTGCCGGACCAGCGTCTGCTCGATGTCGGTCAGCGGACGCTCGGGTTGCTCGTCGACCCCGCTGCCGCCCAGCAGATGGTCGATCATGACCATCAGGTTGCTGAGGTCGAGACTCATCAGCGCCTTGCCCTGCAACGGTTCCAGCGACATCACGGCGCAGACGCTCGCCTCGGGCAGCCCCGACAGGAACTCGTCGTAACTCATCTCCTCGACCTGCACGAGGCTGAGCACGCTGACCGCACGGAGACTGGTCGTCAGCACGGTGGTTGCCTGCCGGCCGAAGGTCTGCATCGCGACCTTCAGCAGGTGGGCATCCTCCCGGGCCAGCCTGACCGGCCGGCGGAAGTCATAGGTCCGAGCACCTGCCCTTGGGCGTCTGCCCGTGCTGGTCGCCTGATTGGAGTAGCCCACGAAAGGTGCATCGGTGGGCCGGGCGAGATCCTTTAACCGTCTCCGGCGGTATCTGCGGCGGGGCGGTCAGGACGGCAAACGAAGGACGGCGGTGGCAGCCTTGGGGGGCTGCCACCGCCGTCCGTTCGTGCTCGGGTCTGGTCGGTCAGGACCTCACTGCATCACGAACTCGGTGAAGTAGAGGTCGTAGACCTCCGGCTGCACGGTCAGCTCGGACGCGCGTTTGATCGCCTGGGCGGCGGTCAGCTCGTCGTCCTCGTGCGCCTTGCCTCCGCTGACCTCCTCGTTGGCCTTCTTGATCTCCTCGTGGGTGATCTCGCCGTGCGGCAGGTAGGCCAGCTTGATCCGGGCCACCAGCTCCTCCTTGGCCTCGTCCTTGCCCTTGGCCTCGGACAGCTCGGCCACGGACATGCCGCTGAACACGTCGATGATCTTGTCCAGCGCCTTGGAGCCGTCCACCTCGGCCGCCTCGGCGGTGGGCTGCAGAGCGACCCCCACCTTGAGGAAGTGGCCGCTGGCGAGGTTCACCGTGATCGACTCCAGCGGGACCACGACACCGGCGGTCGGTTCCGGCAACGCGGCCGCGGCCCCGTCGTCCTTCGGCTTCAGCACGAGGAAGTAGGCGGCGGCGAGGATCAGGACGACGACGGGCAGGGCGATGATCAGGAGCTTCTTCTTGCCCCCGCCCTTGGCCTCCTCATCGCCCTCCTTCTCTTCTGCCTTGGCCATGTGACTGTCTCCTTCTGTGGTCTGGTGGTCCGTGGGCGAGCTACTCGCCCGAGGTGGTGGAACCGCTCTGGTTGCCGAGGTCCTCGACGGCCTGGCCGGCCGACTCGTCCACCCGGGCCACGACGACGATCTCGACCCGGCGGTTGACGACCACCGCCCGTGGGTCGTCGTTGGAGAGCCGGGGCCGGGTGTCGGCGAAACCGGTGAAGGTCATCCGGCGGAACGGGATGCTCTGCTCGTTGTGCAGGTAGCGCAACACGTTCGAGGCCCGCTGACCGGAAAGCTCCCAGTTGGAGGCGAACTGCGCGGTGCGGATCGGGATCGAGTTGGTGTGCCCGTCCACGCTCAGCCGGTTGGGCAGACTCCGCAGGGTCGGGCCCAGGGCGTTCAGGATCCGCTGGCCGCGCGGCTGCAGGGTGGCACTGCCGCTGGTGAACAGCACGTTGTCGGTGGCGATGGTGACCACCAGGCCGCGCTCGTCGAACCGGAAGTTGGCGCCGTTCTTGAGTCCGGCCCGGCTCAGCGCATTCCTGAGTTCCTTCCGCGCTTCCCGGAGGTTGTTGACCTCCTCCTTCACCGCGGCCTCTTCGGTGGCCTTGACCAGTTCGGCCACCTTCTCCGGGTCGACCTGCCCCTCCTGGGGTTCGTTCGTCCCGTCCGCTCCGGGCCTGGGCATGGTGTCGGGGGCGACCGCACCTCCCGGGTCGAGCAGGGCCGGACCACCGCTGAGAACCTCGGTGGGAGTACCGAAGCTGGTCGACAGACCGGTCGCCAGGGCGGCGAACTTCTTGGAGTCCACCTGGCTGATCGCGAAGAGCACGATGAAGAGCACCATCAGCAGGGTCATCATGTCGGCGTAGCTGACCAGCCAGCGCTCGTGGTTCTCGTGCTCCTCGTGCTCCTCCTCGTGACCCCGGCGCTTACCGCCCCCGCCGCCGCTCATCAGGCCGCCTCACGCACTTCGTTCGGGCCGGTCGGGGTCATCTTCGAGCGCAGCTTGGTGGCCACCACCCGCGGGTTGGAGCCGGCCTGGATCGCCAGCACCCCATCAATGATCAGTTCCATCTTGGCCGCCTCCTGGGCGGCCAGATACTTGATCCGCTTGCCCCAGGGCAGGAACATCACGTTGGCCGACATGACGCCCCACAGGGTGGCGACGAAGGCCGCGGCGATCAGGGCGCCCAGGCTCGAGGGGTCGTCGAGGTTCTCGAGCACGTGGATCAGACCGAGGACGGTACCGACGATACCGATCGTCGGGGCGTAACCGCCTGCGTCGGTCCAGAATCCGGCGCCGATGGCGGCCGACGCCTTCTTCGCCCGCACCTCGGCCATCAGGATGTCGTACAGGTCGTCGGGGTCGGTGCCGTCGACGGCCATCTGCAGGCCGCGCTGCATGAACGGGTCTGCGACGTCGTCCATCTCGGACTCCAGCGACAGCAGCCCTTCCCGGCGGGCCTTCTCGGCCATCTTCACCAGCGGCTCCACGATCTCCTCGTGGTTGGGCGGCTTGGCGGTGAACGCGTAGGCCAGCCACTTGAAGGCGGTCATCATCGAGGGGATCGTGCCGCCACCCATGCAGGCGCCGAAGGTACCCACGATGACCAGCAGGATCGGCGGGATCAGGAAGATCGCCAGCGGGCTGCCGCCCTCGAGGATCATCGAGACGAAGATCGCCACCATCGCGACGACCACGCCGGCAATCATTGCCACGTCCATGCTCACACCTCCCGTGAGGGCAGCCGTAGAACCCGGCCGATTGTCGAATCTTGACTGGTGCGGTCGGCCATCGAGGCGGTGCCGGCCTCCTGCTCGGAGGCGGGCCGCAGCGTCCCGGCGTCGCCGCCGTACCGGGCGAGGGTGATCGCCTCGGCCGCGACCGAGGCGCGCCAGGTGCGGACCAGCTCGACGACACGCGGCAGCGGCTCCTCGATGACCAGCTTGTGGCCGTCGACCAGCGTGATGACGGTGTCGGGGGTCGCCTCGGCGCGTTCGATCAGGTCTGGGTTCACCGCAACGGCTATCCCGTTACCCAGTCGGGTCAGAATGATCACGCGAAGATCCGTCCTTGGAGTTGTGTGGCCCGTCCTTTGGCCACCTCTTAATCGGTCGGCAGCGGGGGCCCGGGATTGAGACGATCGGGTACCGGCTGCTCCGGTCGGGCTACCCGGGCGGTCCGGCGCCTCGGCCGACCGCCCCGGAAGATGCGTAAATGCCCGGCCTGGGCGCTGACCCGGGCCCGTACGGCCGACGTCCGTCCGGCGGTCACCCGAAAGTAGCTGCACAGTGGGTGATCCGGCCGGGTGACGCGCGAGAGGGCCACCGGCCGCCTGACGGTGACCGGTGACCCTCCCTGACGCCGAGCAGTCACTACCTCTTGATGTTGACCAGTTCCTGCAGGATCTCGTCGCTGGAGGTGATCACCTTGGAGTTCGCCTGGAAGGCGCGCTGAGCGATGATCATGTTGGTGAACTCGGCCGCCAGGTCGACGTTGGACATCTCCAGGGCGCCCCCGGTGACCAGGCCCACGCCACCGGAACCGGCGATACCGATCTGCGGCAGACCGGAGTTGGCGGTGTCGCGGTACACGCTGTCGCCCTGCTTCTCCAGACCGTTCACGTTGTTGAACGTGGCCAGGGCGAGCTGGCCCAGGGCCTGCTTCTGGCCGTTGCTGAAGATGCCGGTGATCACCCCGTCCGGCCCGATCTGGAACTCGTTCAGGGTGCCGGCCGCGAAACCGTCCACGTCCCTGGTCTGGGGTCCGCTGATGCCGGCGTAGCCGGTGAACTGGCTGAGGTCCACCGTCATGTTCACGCCGTTGATGGTGAACGTGGGGGCGGTGGAGGCCCCGGCGTCGTACCGGCCGGCGGTGTCGAAGGCCACGGTGCCGGCCGTACCCAGGTCGGCGTCGTTGTCGGCAGGGTCGCGGGCCTGCACGGCGTAGGTGCCGTCGCCGTTCGGGGTCAGGATGATCGGCACCGCGTAGGCCGCGCCGCCCTCGTCGTAGACGGTGGCCGTGACCTGGAGCTCGGCCGTGCCCTCAGGATCCAGGTTGCCGCCCAGCGAGACCGTGGTGGTCGCCGAGCCCGGAATGCTCAGGCCGGCCTGGAGCTGCAGTCGGCCGAGCTCACCGTAGGCGGTGAGCGTACCGTCCACGGCCTGGAAACCCTGCACGTACATACCGTTCGGGTTCACCAGGAAGCCGTCGTTGTCCAGAGTGAACGCGCCGGCCCGGGAGTACACCTGGGTGCCGCCGTCGTCGAGCACGAAGAACCCGTCACCGTTGATCATCAGGTCGGTCGCCTTGTTCGTGACCTGGGCCGATCCCTGGGCGAAGTTCTGCTGCACCGCAGCCAGCTTCACACCCAGACCGATCTGCGTCGGGTCCAGGCCACCGCTGGTCGCGGTCGAGGCCCCGGCGGCCCGCAGCAGCTGGCTCAGCGTGTCCTCGAAGACGATGTTCGAGGTCTTGAAGCCGGTGGTGTTGACGTTGGCGATGTTGTTGCTGACCACGTCCATCATCTGTTGGTGGGCCTTCAGGCCGCTGATTCCGGTGAAGAGTGAGCGGAGCATGCCGGACCTCCTGGTTCGGTCATTACTGCGGTCGGCATCCGTGCCGGGGAAATCCGGCGCATCGTGCGCCCGGAACTGGGGGACCAGGACGGGTCAGATCGTCCCGGTGTCGTCGGACCGGGAGGGATCGGTCGTGTTCTGGGCGGCGGACTTCGGCGGGGTCTCCTCGGACTTCTCGTCCGGGACCGTCGCGGTGCCGGCCACCTTCACACTGGAGACGTCGGCCAGCGGCACCTTGGTGGTCTTCTCACCGTTGGTGACCATCAGCTGGGGGGAGCCGTCGATCATGGCGATGCCGGTGACGACACCGCTGCCCTGCTTGTCGCCCAGGCCGTACTCCACCGTGGCTCCGACCATGTTCAGCGCCGACTGCATCTGGCTGGCGGTGAGCAGGCTGGTGGTGTTGTCGACCATGTCCTGCAGCTTCTCCACGGTGGTGAACTGCGCCATCTGGGAGAGGTACTGGGCCGAGTCCGTGGGGTTCATCGGGTCCTGGTACTTCATCTGGGCCAGAAGAAGTTTCAGGAACATGTCCTTGTCGGAGGTGGTGCTGTTGGTGGCCCGGGAGACTTCCTGGGCACTGGCGGTCTGGTTCGCCTTGACGATGTCGGCGATGTTGCCGATGGGTGCGCTCGTGGGCATCGGGTCCTCCTCGCAGTCCGGGGGTGGGCGTCAGATCGTCACGTCGAGGGCGCTGTCACTCATCGCAGCACCGGTCATCGGGGTGCCTGACGCACCGGCCAGGGCCATCGGCCTTCCGGCCGTCCCTGTGTTCATCGAACTCGCACCGGTGAGCGGGGTGCCCGGCTGGTAGCCGGACTGACCGCTCCCGCTGCTGGTGGCGGTCTCGGTGCTCGTGCTCGCCTCCAGGTTGACGTCGGCCAGGTTCAGCCCGGCCTGCGACATCTGCTCGCGCAGGTCGTTCAGCCCGGCCTGCAGCTGGCTCAGCGCCGCCGGGGCCGCGAGCAGGTCGAGCCGGACGTCACCGTTGTGCACCGACAGAGTGACCGTCACGTCGCCCAGCTCGTCCGGCGAAAGGTGGATCACCGCACGGTGATTACCGTCGCGCACGTTGCGCAGCTGGGCCGCGAGCTGCATCCCCACCTGCTGGGCCACGCTCTCGGCGGCCGCCGAGCTGTAGCCGGAGCCGGTCACGGCAGTGGGCAGCTGGGCCTGCTGCGTCTGCTGGGCCTGGTTGATCTGAGTGGCGAAGGCGTCGTTACGGGCGGAGGACTGCGAGCTCTCGGACGATTCCGCATCAGCGGACGAGTCGGAGGTCGCGCCCGAGCGGGCCGCGGCCTTCGTCGCGTCGCCGGCGGTACCGGCCCCTTCGGCACCCTCAGTGCCGTCCTGGGTGCCGGTGGCCCCGGTGGACTTCGTCGGCGCGGTCTCGTCGGCGGCCGGCTTACTGTTCAGGGAGGCGAACTCGGCCCCGGTCATCCACTGACCGTCGACCATGATCCGCGAGGGCAGCGGCGCCGTGCTCCCGGAGGTGCCCGAGGTCCCGGAGGTCCCGGTGCCCTCGCCCGCAGCGGTGCCGTTCAGCTTCGCAGCCGCTTCGGTCCCGTTCATCCACTGGCCGTCGACCATGATCCGGTTCGGCATCGAGGACGGGTCGAACTTCTGGGTGATGCCCGCGGCGGCAGCCTTGGCCACCTCCGCCGCCACCTCGGCCGAGGCCGACCCGCCGGCCTTGGCCTTCGCAGCGGCCTGGGTGTCCTCCGGCAGGCCGGAGCCGGTCTTCCCGGTGGCCGGAGCCTGCTCACCCTGGTCACCGCTCACACCAGCCTTGGCAGTAGCGGCAGCGGTGCCGGCCAGGTCAGCAGCTCCGGTGACCCCAGCCCCAGCACCAGCACCAGCACCAGTGCCAGCCCCGACCCCGGCGGCGGCGCCAGCGGTGCCCTGCACCCCGGTGGCGGCATCGACCGAGGCGTCTGCGTCCACCCCGAGCAGAGCGGCCAGCACGCTGTTGTGCCGGCCCTCGATCTCGGCGCTCAGGCGAGCAGCCAGGTTCGCGTCCAGCCCGGCCTCGCCCTCGGCTCCACCGGCCGAGGCGTCCAGGGCCACCTCGATGGAGAGCCGGGTGTGCACACCGTCCGGGCCGGTGGTGGTCTCGATCGAGGTCACCGTCGGCACCTTCGCCGCAGCCTCGGCGTCGGCCCCGGCCAGCGCCTGCGCGATCTGGCGGGCCGCCAGCGATTCGGCGGCCAGAACCTGGACCAGGGCCGACACCTCCGCCGACGCCGAGGCCGAGGCGGCCTCCGCGTTCTGGGAGGCGGTGCGGTAGGTCTCGCTGGGCTCCAGACCGGCCTGCGCAGTCACGTCGGCGCGGGTGTCGATCAGCGACTCGGTGAGCATCGCCCGCCGGTCGGCGGCCTTCTCGGCGGCGGCCCGGTCGGCGGCCTTCTCAGCCGCGCGGTTCTCGGCCTCTCGGTCCTCGGCGGCGTCCTCCGCCCGGTCGCGGGCGGCTGCGGTGCGCCGTCGCGCCGCGTCCTGGGCGGCCCGTTCGGAGGCGTTCTGGCGGTCCAGCACGCGCTCGTCGTACGAGCGGTCCTGGGCCTTGGACAGTTGCTGGTCGAACTGGAGCCCGCGCTCCGCCGCCAGGGCCGAGTCGTTACGGAAGGTGGGCCGGCCGGCGGCCGGGCCGATCAGGGAATCGATCGCACTCTGCAGGTTGGTCGAAGCGGTCATCGCAGTTGCCCCCAAGCGTTCTGTACTCGTCGGACGTAGTTCTCGGTTTCGGAATAGGGCGGTACACCGTCGTACTTCCGGACCGCACCGGGTCCGGCGTTGTAGGCGGCCAGGGCCAGATCGACCCGGCCGAAGGTGCGCAGCTGGTCCGCCAGGTAGCGGGCGGCACCGTCCACCGCCTGGGCCGGGACCATCGGGTCCACCCCCAGTTCCCGGGCGGTGCCGGGCATGATCTGCATCAGGCCGAGGGCGCCGGCCGGGCTGCGGGCCGAGGCGTTGTAGTTGCTCTCCGTCTTGGCCACGGCCGACAGGAGCGCCGGATCCAGGCCGTACTTCTTGCCGGAAGATTCGAAAAGCCTTGCGTACGGCGTCGATCCGAGTGAACCGGAGCCGGCCGAACCGGTCAGCTGGGCCAGTGTCCGGGCCACCGAGTCGGACGAGGAACCGCCGGCGTCGCTGATCACCCGGCGGATGTGCGCCGGGGTCTCGTAGACGTCGCGGATCCGGACCACGTCGCCGGCCTTGGGCGCGTCGATCATCTTGCCGCCACCCAGGTAGATCCCCACGTGGGAGACCGGGGAGTTGAAGAACACCAGGTCGCCGGGCTGGGCGGCAGCCAGCGAGGAGACCCTGGTACCGACCGTAGCCTGCTGGGCGCTGGTGCGCGGCAGGTCGATACCCAGTTGGCCGAACACCAGCTTGGTGAAGCCGGAACAGTCCAGACCGGTCGACGGGTCGTTGCCGCCCCACCGGTAGGGCACGCCCAGGTACTGCTTGGCGATCGAGACCGCCTGCTCGGCCAGGCTCTTGGTGGCTCCGGACGATCCGCGGGTACCGGTGTCGCCGGTCTTGCCGTTGACCAGTTCCAGCAGGTCGTCGAACTCGGTCGAGCCGGTCGTGGCCGAGCCCGTGGCCGCCGTGGCTGCGGTGGAGGAGGCGGCCGACGTCGCGGCGGACTGGTTCACCCGCTGCGGATTGATCAGGGCCTCGATCTGGCTGATCCGCCCCAGCACCGCGCTCATGCCCTCGGACATCAGTTCCCCCCGTCTTCGTTGCCGTTGGTCGGCACCGGCAGGCGGCGCCCGGACCCGGCCCGTTCGTCCAGTTCCTTCTGCTCGGCGCGCATCAGCATCTCGGCCCGCTGCCGCCGGTAGCGGTCGTGCAGGGCGGCCACCGCGTGCACCTCGGCCCGGGCCTGCAACCAGGCCTCCCGCCGCTCGTTCAGCTTCGCGCTGAGCTTCTTCAGTTCGTGCTCGACCTCGGCCAGGTCACCGCGCAGCCGGAACCGGTACACCGACTCCAGTTCCAGCTCGTGCGCGGTGTTCCCGCCGTGCCGCCCGGCCCGGAGCCGTTCGAGCAGGTCGTCGCGCCGGGCCGTCGCCTCGCGCACCGCGGCCTGCGCCTCGTGCAGTGCCTGGGCGGCCTCCTCGAGGCGCTTCTCGCGCAGCCGCTCCACCGTGGCCAGGCGAAACCCCTTCTTGGCCACTACGGCACCGGCCTCATCGCCTCACCTGCAGCAGACCGGCCAGCTCGGCCCACGACTGCTGGACCGGGATCGCCTCGTCGGGACGCTGACGCAGGAAGTTGTCGATCGCCGGGCGCAGCCGGATCGCGGCGTCGGCCACCGGGTCGCTGCCGCTCACGTAGGCGCCGACCTCGACCAGTTCGCGCACGTCGCGCCAGGAGGCCATGAGCCGCCGCAGGGTGAGCGCGAGCTGGCGGTCCTCCTCGCTGAGGATCGCCCGCTCCACCCGGGAGACCGACTCCAGCACGTCGATGCTGGGGAAGTGGCCGGCGGTGGCCAGGTCACGGGACAGCACGATGTGCCCGTCCAGGATGCCTCGGGCGGTGTCGCCGACCGGGTCCTGCAGGTCGTCGCCCTCCACCAGAACCGTGTAAAGGGCGGTGATGGAACCGTTCTGACCCGGTCCCGAGCGCTCCAGCAGGCGCGGCATCATGGCGAACACACTGGCCGGGTAGCCGCGGGTGGCCGGGGGCTCGCCGGCGGCCAGGGCCACCTCACGCTGGGCCATCGCGGTCCGGGTCACCGAGTCGACCACCAGCAGCACGTCCTCGCCCTGGTCGCGGAACCACTCGGCGATCCGGGTCGCGGTGAAGGCCGCCGTCACCCGCAGCAGTGCCGGGTCGTCGGCGGTGGCCACCACCAGTACGGTCCGGCTGCGGGCCTCGGCGTCCAGGGTGTCCTCGATGAATTCGCGTACCTCACGGCCACGTTCACCGACCAGCGCGACCACGCGCACCGGGGCCACGGTGCCCCGCACGGCCATGCCCAGCAGGGTGGACTTACCCACACCGGAGCCGGCCATGATGCCGACCCGCTGCCCGGCGCCTACCGGGATCAGGGTGTCGATCGCCCGTACGCCGGTGGGCAGGGCGTTCTCCACCCGACGGCGCAACAGCGGGTTGGGGGCGGCGTTCTCGACCGGGACCCAGCTCACGCCGACCGGTTTCGGCTTGCCGTCCATCGGGCGCCCGAGCGGGTCGATGATCCGGTCCATCATCCCGTAGCCGGCCGGGATCCGGAGCTGGTCGCCGGTCCGCCGGACCGGGTTGCCGGCCGCCACCCCGGCGGTGGCCCCCAGCGGCATCGCCGTGACCCCGTCCCGCTGCACGGCGATCACCTGGGCGGGCAGCTGCCCGGCCGAGGTCTCGATGCTGAGCAGCTCGTTGACGGCCGCGGACAGCCCGCGCACGCCGATGCCCAGACCGACGACCTCGCCGACCCGCCCCTCGGGCCGCGGGGCAGCCGCCCCGGCCGCGGCGTCCAGCCGCTGCCGAAGAGTCTCAGCCAGCGAAGAACTCACGAACGCAGCACCTCCTCGGCGGCGCTGAGCGCCCCCGGAAGGTCGTGCCGCAACCGCTGGGTCGGGGTGAGCACCGTGACCGCACCCGCGGGCACCGCCGGGTCGGGCACGATCGTCACCCCCTCGACCGCGTCCTCGGCCAGGACCTCGGCGTCGGAGGGGTGCAGGTGCACCTCGGTCTCCTCGGAGGCGGCCACCTGCCGAAGTGCAGCCTGGACCGCTGAGGTGACCGAATCGTCCATTGTCTGAAGTTCCCGGCCCAACGCCGCCTCGGCGAGGCGCAGGGCCCCATCGGTCAGGATGTCCGAGACCTCGTTCCACTGCGGCAGGGTGGCCTGCTGAACCTGCCGGGTGGCGTCCCGGAGGTTCTCCAGCAGTTGCTGGGCCTCGACCGTGAGTTGGGCCCGCAGCTTCTGGTTCTCCTCCTGCAGCCGGGCCTGCACCCGGACGTTCTCCTCGGCCGCCGCCTGCCGGCCCTGTGACCAGCCGGCCAGATACCCCTGGGCCTGGGCCTCCTCGCGGGCTCGCTCGGCGGTGGCCCGGATCATCTCCTCCAGCCGGGGATCGCTGTACTGCGGGTCGATCGTGCCCCGGTGCAGCGGCCGGTCCAGATTGGCCGGCCGCACCGCAGCCTGCGCCTCGGCCCCGGAAAGCACCGGGCTGGAACCGGTTCGGGACGTCATCACTCCACCATCGCCTCGTCGTCGCCGCGCTGGATGAGGATCTGGCCGGTCTGCTCCAGAGCCCGGATCTCCTGGACCACCTTGGCCTGGGCCTCCTCGACCTGCTTGATCCGGACGGCACCGAGCAGGTCGATCTCCTCGACCAGGTTCTCGGCCGCACGGGCGGACAGGTTGCGGGTGATCTTGTCCTTGACCGCCGGGCTGACGCCCTTGAGGGCCAGGGCCAGGTCGCCGCTCTCGACGTTGCGCAGCACCAGCTGGATCGCCTTGTCGTCGAGGGTGAGGATGTCCTCGAAGATGAACATCTGGGCGCGGACGGTCTCCGCCAGTTCCGGGTTCACCGTCTCCAGGCCCTCGAGGATCATCCGCTCGGTCGAGCGGTCGGCCCGGTTGATGATCGCCACCAGCGGTTCCACACCACCCACGCTGGACATCTCCTGCGGGCCCAGCACCGTGGTCATCCGGCGCTCGAGTTCCCGCTCCACCAGCCGGATCACGTCCGGACTGGCCGGTTCCATCGAGGCGATCCGGTAGGCCACCTGGGCCTGCAGGCTCTGGGCCAGGCCGGAGAGCACCACCGCCGACTGCTGCGGGGCGAGGTGGGCCAGGACCAGGGCGATGGTCTGCGGGTGCTCGTCGGCGAGGAACGAGAGCAGCTGCCGGGCGTCGGCCCGGCGGATCCCCTCGAACGGCATCTCGGCCAGGGAGGCGCCGAGGCGCTCCATGATCTCCTCGGCCCGGTCGCTGCCCAGACTCTGGGCCAGCAGCTGCCGGGCCAGGTCCATGCCGCCCCGGGAGCCGGACTGCGCCGCCAGGTTGTCGTGGGCCTCGGACAGCACCGCCTCGGCATCGATCGCGCTGACCTCTTTGAGCCGCACGATCTCGCCGGTGAGTTCCTCGACGATGTCCTCGGGCAGCATGCCCATGATCCGCGCAGCCTTCTCCTGGCCCAGCTGGACCAGGAAGATGGCGGCCTTGCGGACACCGCTGAGCGCCTCGTTCTGGGTTGCCAGAGACATCTGCTGCTACTTCCGTTCTGCCAGCCAGCCCTGAAGCATCGCGGCGACGTCGTCGGGCTGGTTGTCGACCATGGCGGAGACTTCGTCCCGCATCCGGTCCCGGGACAGGTCCGCCTCCTGGGCCAGGGCGAGCTGCTGGTTGCCCCCGAGTGCGCCCTGCTGCTGCATCACGTAGCCCTCGGGCAGGTCGGAGGCGGTCGCCTCGATCCGGGCCTCTTCCTCCTCCTGAAGCTTCTTCTTGCGGCGGCGGAGGAAGATGATCACCGCGATCAGCACCAGGAGCGCCAGGCCGACCTGCTTGGCCAGGTTCAGGTAGCCGGCCGTGCGCTCGGCGCTGGCCTGCTCGTCCAGGGCCTTCTGGGCGGCCTCGGCGGCACTGGTGTCGAACGGCAGGACGCTGACGGTCACGGTGTCTCCCCGGGCGGTGTCCAGACCGAGGGCCTGGGACACCAGTGCGGAGGCGGTTTGGGTGGTCAGCCCGTTGGCCTTGTCGCTGTTCAGCACCACCGCCGCAGTCATCCGCTCCACCGTGCCGGGGGCCTCGTTGATCTTCGAGATGCTCTCGTTCACGGCGTTGTTCACGGTTTCCTGCTCGCGGGAGTAGTTTCCGTTGCCGGCCCCACTGGCCAGTGGAGTCGGGACCTCCTGACCGAGGGTGCCACCGGCGTTCGCGCCGCCGCCGGTGTATGTCTCGTTGACCGTGGCACGTTCCAGTGGCTGCGGCGGCGGGGTTTCCTGGTTGTAGGTCTTGCTCGTGGTCTCGGTGTCGTCGAAGTTCAGGGTGGCGTTCACCTGCACCTTCGAGTTGTTCGGACCCACAACGGCATTGAGGACGTCCTCGACGGACTTGTTCATCCGGGCCTCGAAGGCGGCGGTCTGGCTGTCGGTGGCGCTCGCGTCGCCGGCCGCGCCCCCGCCTCCGCTGCCTCCGGAGAGCAGTTCGCCGTTCTGGTCGGTGACCGTCACGTCGTCCGGGCTCAAGTTCGCCACCGAGCCGGCGACCAGGTTGGTGACCGACTGCACCTGGCTGTCGGCCATCTCGGTACCGGCTGTCAGCTTCAGCAGCACGGCGGCCGTCGGGTTGTCCTCCTCTTCGGAGAACACGCTGGGCTCGGGGATGGCGAGCTGGACGACCGCGTCCTCCACCCCGGCCATCGCCTCCAGCGTCCGGGACAGTTCGCCCGAGAGCGCCCGCTGGTAGGCCACGTTCTGCTGGAACTCGGTAGCGGTGATGCCCTGGTCGTCGAGCAGTTCCCAGCCGGCGCCGTCGCCCTCGGCCCCGCCGGTCAGGCCGGCCGCGGCGAGGCTGATCCGGGTCGCGTAGACCTGCTCCTGCGGCACCAGGATGGCGGTGCCGTTGTCGGCGAGCTGGTAGGGCACGCCCTCGGCGTCCAGTTGGTCGGTGATCGCGCTGGCGTCCTCCCCGGACAGGCCGCCGTACAACGGCGCCCAGTCGGGCTGCGAGAGGTACCGGCTGAGGGCGAACGCGCCCAGCAGCAGGCCGAGGACCGCCACGATCACGACGGCCCGCTGCCCGGTGGTGAAACCGTCGGCGAAGGTGCGGGCCCGCGTGGTGATCGTCTTGGCGTTGAACTGAGGGCTCATTACAGCTGCATCCCGATGATCTGCTGGAACGACTCAAGCGCCTTGTTGCGCAGCGTCGTCGTCAGTTCGACGGCGGTCTGCGCCTCCACGGCGGCGATCACGTAGTCGTGGACGTCGTCGAGATCCCCGGTGGCCGCGCCCAGGGCCTTGTTCTGGGCGTTGATGTCGAGGTTCTCGACCTCCTGCAGGCCCTGCCCGAGCATCTCGCCGAACGAGTCGCTGCGGGCGGCCGCGGCCTGGCCGATCGTGGTCGCGTCGATCCCGGGGACCGACACGTTCTCGATGCTCCCCAGGTCGGCGCTGCCCAGCCCGGAGGCCATCTGGCTGTAGAGGGCGTCGATCGACATCATCTGGGCGGGGTCGGCGCTGCCGACACCGCCGACCGCCTCGATCGGTCCGGTGCTCATGTCAGCTGCGTCCCATCTGGATGGCGGCCTGGTAGGCGGCCCGCACCCGGTCGAGGTTGGCGGAGTTCGCCTGGAAACCGCGCTGCGCCATGATCATCTGGGTCATCTGGTCACCCAGGTCGATGTCCGGCTGGCGCACGTAGCCCTGGGCGTCCGCGTAGGGGTGCTCGGGGCTGTAGACCAGCCGGCCCGTCGCGTCCCCGAGCTCCACCCCGGCCACCCGCACACCGGCGCCGACCTGGCCGTCCTCGATCGACTGGGCGATCACGTAGCGGGCCTGGAAGGCGTCCTCGTTGCTGGGCCGCACGGTGTTGACGTTCGCGATGTTGTCCGAGACGGCGTCCATCCAGTTCTGGTGGACGTACATGCCGCTGCCGGAGATGTTGAGGGAATCGAACATGTCAGTTGCTCCTGATCGCGGCACGCAGCAGGCTGAAGCGGTCGCCGGTGGCCCGCAGCGCCAGCTCGTAGCTCATCTCGGTCTTCACGCTGTTCACCGTGGCCGTGCCCAGGTCGACGTTGTTGCCGGTGAGGTCGCCCGGGGCGTCGGAGTAGACCACCTTCGGGGTCACCGACTCCATCGGGTCGTCCCCGTTCACCAGGGCCCGTTCCAGCTGGTCCTCGAAGGCGACCGAGCGCGCCCGGTAGTAGGGCGTGTTGACGTTGGCGATGTCGTCGCTGACCGCCCGCTGCCGCATGGACAGACCGTCCAGGGCGGAGTGCAGGGCGTCGATGGAGACGTCGTCGAGCATGGACATGAACGCAGCCCTTCGGCGAGAACTAGCGGGCACAATCGTCTTTCGGCCGGTGACCTTCGCGGTCAGCGGCGCGGGGTGCGCCGATCCGTGGCGCGTCAGGAGCGGTCCTTGCTCAGATGGAGGCTTCGACCCCGGCGTGCCGGTGCTTGAGGGCTGCTCCGTTCCTGTGAACGCGGTTCACCCGAAAGCATCAGCCGGGCCCCGGATCACCGGCAGGATGCCCGGTCGGCCCCGATCCGCCCGACTACGCTGCGCCAGCTGGGTCGCCGCCGGACGGGCGGCTACCGGCCGGTGTGGTCACCGGCCCGTCTTTGGTACCCGGAAGGTTCATTGAGGACGTCCTCGGGCCTCAGTCGGTCTCGAGCCGGCCAGGGCGCTGCGTGGGCAAAACGCCAGAGCACGGCCCCCCGTAGGGAAGACCGTGCTCTGTGACCGGGCCGTCGGCTCAGCCGTTGATGTCCAGGGTGGCGCCGACGCGGGACTCGGACCGGCGGGCGGCCTGCGGCCGGACCCGGGTGATCTCGGCCCGGAACTCCTCACGCAGGAAACGGGCCCGGAACTCCAGTTCGGTGATCCAGCGCTGCAGGTCCTCGCCGCGGCGCCGGAACGACTCCGGGGGCCGGCCTCCGGGCGGTTCGATCGGCCGCAGGTCGAACACGTCGTGCCGGCTCAGCGCCACCTCGAACTCGTGCATCGACTGCTCGACGGCATCGAAGTAGTTGTTCCAGGCGGCCACGGCCGACTGGTTGGCGGAAAGTACGGATTGACTGGTCATGGTCACCTCAGCCAACGGGGGTCGGGGTGTTGGAGGCGTCCAGCGTCATTGCCTGCTTCCAGGTGTCACGCAACGGTTCCAGCATTTCCCGCACAGTCAGGATGCGTTCGGGCTGGGACGGGATCCGGCTGCTGTTCAGCTCCGTGACCATCCACAGGTAGAGGCTCTTGAGGCCCTCACCCTCCGGCCAGAGCTGCGTGTCCAGACTTCCCCAGAGCTCCATCAGGATCTCCTGGGCGTGCTGGATCCGGTTTCCGACGGCGGCGAAGTCGTTTGTCCGCATCGCGGCCTCGGCGACCGCCAGATCACCGATCAGACGGTCGTAGAGCATGGTCAGCAGACGTTGCGGGGAGGCCGTGTGCGCGGTGTCGTCCGCATAGCGCGACCTGGCCAGTCCGTTCGGCATTCGTGCTCCTTGCCCTTGCGCCGGGAATTCTGCCGCCAGGGGATTGTCGGCAGATGGGTCGGCAAAGCTGAGTCGTGAGGCCCGCACCGGCGATGGGTGCGGGCCTCACGACCGGGGGATCAGCTGCTGGAGTTGGCCTCGGCCGCGCTGAAGAAGCTGGACAGCGAGCTCTGCTGGGCCTTCAGGCTCTGCAGCGAGGTCTCCATGGCCGTGAACTTCTTGGTGATGGTGGCCCGGTAGGCCTCCAGCCGGTCGGTCCAGGCGTCGATCTGGGTCTGCAGGTCGCGGGCCTGGTTCTTGGCCGTGGACTGGGCCTGCACCAGGGCGCCGGACTCGGAGTCGCTGACCTGGGAGAGCAGCTGCTGCAGGCTCTGGGCCAGGCCGGGCTTGTACTCCAGGGAACCGATCGCTCCGGGGGCCGAGGCGTTGACCGCCACCGACAGACCCTTGGCGTCGGACTCGGCGTCGACCGCCAGGGTGAGGACGTTGCCCTTGCCCGTGGCCTCGACCCCGTCGATGGTGCCGGCGATGTCGGTGCCGGTGACCTTGCGGACCGGGGCGGTCCCCGCGGACAGGGTGGCGGTGAACGCGCTGGCGGAACCGGGGTTGATCGCGGTGACGGTGATCCCGTTGGTGGCGTCGTAGCTGGCGGTCAGGCCGAGGCTGGACTGGGCCAGCACGGTGTTCAGCTTGGCGGCTTCCTCGGCCTCGGTGCCGTTGCCGATCGTGTAGTTGACCTTGGCGCCGCTGCTGGTGCGCATCAGCTCCACGGTGCGGCCCACCACACCGGTGCCGGGCGGGATGACCTGCCACTGCTCGGCCGCGGCCGGCGTGGACACCGCGATGTCGTAGTTGCCGGCCTGGGTGGCCGCCCCGGCGTTGGTGAACCGGGCGCTGGCGTTCGGGGCGCTGGCGGTGAACGAGGAGCTCGCCCCCCAGGCCGCCATGGTCCCGCTCGGGTCCGCCTTGAACGCGGTGTCGAAGGCGGCCTTGTCGAACTGCACCTGCCCGCCCTGGGTCACCGACAGACCGGGGGCGTTCATCCCGGCCACGGTGCTCAGGATCTGCTGCTGCAGGTTGCGAACGGCGCTGTCACCCATCAGCGGGCCACCGGACTTGGTGGTGGAGTCCCACGCAGTGTTGCTCTGGATCGCGCTCAGCAGATTGTTGATGTTGGTGACCGCGCCGGAGATCTGGTCGGTCACCTTGGTCGTGTCGACCGCGCTGCTGACCGTCACCCCGGCCTCGACCTTGCTGACGGTGAAGGACATGCCCTGGGCCACGTCGCTGAAGGTGTTGGTGGCCGAGGAGACGGTGTAACCGTCGTTGCCGCCCACCTTGATGGCCGCGTTGGTGCCCGCCACCAGCTGCTTCATCACCGGGTCGCCGGGGCCGCCGGTCCCGCCGGCGAACCCGCTCAGGCCGTCCAGGGTGAACTTCGACGCCTCACCGGTGGTGGTCGAGACCACCTGCAGGCGGTAGTTGCCGGGGGAGGTCTGCACCGCGGTCGCGGTGATGCCGGCGTTGGCACCGTTGATCGCGGAGACGACCTCGTTCAGCGTGCCGGTGCCGACGTTGATCTTGGTCTCGGTCCCGTTCCGGGTCAGCGTGATCTCGCTGCCGGCCACCTTGGCGCCGGTGGAGTTGACCGAACCGTCGGACAGGACGGTGTGGGCCCGGGCCACTGCCGTCACGTCGAACGTCAGGGAGCTGGCCACCCCGCCGGTCGTGCTCGCGCTGACCGACGTGGACGAGGAGACCGCCGAGGTGGTGGACCAGGCGTCGGTGTTGGCGAGCGACTTCAGCTGGCCCACCGTCGAGTTGATCCCGCTCAGCATCGAGGTGTAGGCGCTGACCGCCTTGTTCTGGGTGGCCTGCTGGTCCTTCAGCAGGACCTGCTGGTTGCCCTGGACCTGGACCAGCTTGTTGATGATGGAGGTGGTGTCCAAGTTGGACGCCAGGCCACCGATGAAAACTCCGGGTGTACTCATGGGGCGTGCTCTTCCTGTGCACAGTGCTACGGCAAGGCGAAAGAGTGATGGACCGGGCAGGAACTCTGCCCGCCCGGCCCATCATTCAGATAGTGAAAGTCGTCCCGGACGGTGACCTCTCGGTCAGCGCCCGGACCGGGATCACTGCAGCAGCTTGAGGATGCTCTGCGGCTGCTGGTTGGCCTGCGCCAGCATTGCGGTACCCGCCTGCGACAGGATCTGCGCCTGCGTGAAGCTCACCATCTCCGAAGCCATGTCGGTGGCCTGGATACGGGCGTTGGAGGCGGTCATGTTCTCCACCGCGACGTTCAGGTTGTTCACCGTGTGCTGGAAACGGTTCTGGTAAGCACCCAGGGTGGCGCGGGTGGTGGAAACGGTGTTCAGGGCGTTGTCGATCGTGGTGATCGCCGCTGCCGCACCGGTGGCCAGGTCCAGACCGTCGACGCCCAGGGTGGCCGAGTCCACCTGCGTGGTGATCTCGACCGAGACCGCCTGACCCTCGTTGGCGCCGACCTGGAACGTGCCGTTGTAGGCGCCGCTCAGCAGCGCCTGACCGTTGAAGGTCGTGGTGCTGGAGATCCGGGTCAGCTCCTGGCCCAGCTGGTCGAACTCGGTCTGGGCCGCGGCCGCGCCGGTCGCGCCCTGAGAACCGGTGGAAGCCGCCTGCACCGCAAGGTTACGCATACGCTGCAGGATGGCCTGCGTCTCGTTCAGGGCACCGTCAGCAGTCTGAACGACACTGATGGCGTCCTGCGCGTTACGCACGGCAACGTTGAGACCGCCGATCTGCGCCTGCATACCCTGGGAGATCGCCAGGCCGGCCGCGTCGTCAGCCGCACGGTTGATGCGGTAACCACTGGACAGCTTCTCGAGTGAGCTGCTCTGGCTGGTCTGGGTCGCGCTCAGGTTACGGTAGGCGTTGAGGGCGGCAACGTTGCTGGTGACGTACATACCCATGATGTGTCCTCCTTGATGTGGGTCGATCCCCGATCCGTCCGTGGACCGGTACAGCAGCTCCATCGGCCGGAGTGCTGGGCTCTTGAAGGGTTTCCGGCGAAGTTTTCTCGATCGGGCGTCCGATCGGACGACCCCCGCGGACCCCCGCCGGGGACGTCTCAGACGTCCGAGTACGTGCTCAGGTAGCGACCGACGTCCACTCGCCGGTTGACCGTCGAGCGCCGGGCGACCGCATCCACGTAGGCGTCCCGCCGACGTCCTCGGGCCCCTTGGGTGTTGTTCCGGCTGCTGGCCTCCGCGCCGGCCCGGGCATCGGCCTCCAGCAGCCGGGAGAGGGCCTCCCGCAGCAGTTCCAGGCCCTCGGCGCGCAACTGCGAGACCCGTGACTGGGTCACGTTCAGCTCGGTGGCCAGCTCGGTGAGCGGCCGCTGTTCCAGGTAGTACCCGCTGACCACCTTGCGCAGCCGCTCCGGCAGCTCGGCGATGGCGTCCCGCAGGTAACCCACCCGCTCCGCGGCGACCAGGGCGTCCTCCGGCTGGGGGGCCGGGTCCCGCAGGGTCGCCGCCAGCCCCTCGCCCTCGGGTGTGAACGAGTCCAGGGACAACAGCGACGCCCGGTCCTGCCCACCGCGGATCTCGCCGATCTCGCTCTCGGTCAGGCCCGAGGCGGCGGCCAGCTCGCTGTCGACCGGGGTGCGCCCCAGCGCCACGGTCAGGGCCTCGGAAGTGGCCGCCAGGGCCCGGGCCCGGCTGCGCAGCGACCGGGTGGCCCAGTCCCGCTGGCGCATCTGGTCGATCATCGCCCCCCGGATGCGGGTGTTGGCGAACCGCGCGAAGGGGACCCCGAGACTGGGGTCGAACGACTGCGCCGCCTGCACCAGAGCCAGCGCGCCGGCCCCGGTCAGGTCGTCGGAGTCCAGGTGCCGCGGAAGGCGGGACGAGGTCTCCCGGGCGATGTAACCCACCAGGGGCAGGTGTTCACGCACCAGGGCCTCCACCTCCGCCGCCGGACGGCCAGAGGCGGACTTCCCGGACGTCTGGGGGGAGTTCAGAAGTTCGGCCACGCTTGGTCTTCGACCGTAGGGCGCTTCGCCTCCACCGTCCTACAGGGGTTTTCCGGCTTTACACACCGTCGGAGCAACCGCCCGGACACCGACGGAGCAGTCGGCCGAGCACGGTCGTGCTGCGGGTACTGCGATTGGGCGACACCCGGACCTCAGGTCCGCCACCCGGATGCCGACAGGTCTTCCAAGCGCCTGAACGCCGCCGCGGCCGCTCTGGGGAAAGGGAAGCCGCCAGGTGGGTGAGATCGATGTCCAGAGGTCAGTATCCCGGCCCGGACGCCGATCCAACCTCTGAAGCTGCTCAGTCCGAAGATCCTCCGTCGGAACTTATTTGGAGAACTCCCGATGAGCCTTCCTGATCTCGCCGCCGTGCTGTGGCGACAGCGAGAACTGATCGAACGGCTGTGCTACCGGCTGGAGTGCGAGCAGCTCCTGCTCGCGGCCGGCCGGATGAACCGTATTGCGTTCGCCGTTTCCGAGGTGGAGACCGTCGTCGAAGACCTCCAGGTGCTGGAGCTGCAACGTGGTGAGGCGGCCGACCGGGCCGCAGCTGAGCTCGGCCTGCCTGCCGGGAGCGGGCTGTCCGACCTGGCCGCCGCGGCGCAGCCGCCGTGGACCGGGGTGCTCCTGGAACACCGGGCGGCCCTGATCGCGCTCACCGCTGAGCTGCACGCCCTCGCGGACGCCAACAAGACCATGATCAGCAGCGGTATGGCGCTGGTCGAGGCCGCAATGAACTCTCTCGGATCGCTCTCCCCGCACCAGGCGGTGGGCTACGACGCGACCGGCCATGCCGACCCAGTAGCCGGGCGACTGCCCGCCGTCATCGATCGGGTTCTGTGATCACATGCCTTTCAACATCCTGGGCAACGGACTGACCGGGTTGCAGGCCTCTCAGCAGGCCCTGAATGTGGTCAGTCAGAACATCGCCAACGCCACCACCCCCGGGTACGTCCGGCAGCGGGCGATCCTGGAGAGTCAGCAGACCTCGCCGGGGACCAACGTCTACACCGGAAACAGCGCCCAGTTCATGGGTGTTCAGGTCACCGGCATCGAGCGGATCTCCAGCGCCTTCAAGCAGGCCGCGCTGAACAGCGCCGTGGGCAAGCAGGAGGCCCTCGAGGCGCAGGCCGCCCCGCTGGACAACGTGCAGGGGTTGCTGCAGGAGCCGGGAACCACCGGCCTGCAGTCCGCAATCACCCAGTTCTACCAGGGCTGGTCCACTCTGGGGAACAACCCCACGGCCGGCACCGCCAACGGCGCGACGACGATCAACGGCGCCGCCGCCGGCGTGGTGATCCAGCGCGGGGCCACGGTGGCCGCGCAGCTGAACAGCCTCTCGCAGGGCGTGGCCGAGGAGTTCCGGAACCAGTACACCAATCTGGAAGGCATCGTCGACCAGGTGAACACGGCCGCCCAGAAGGTGGCCGGACTGAACCAGTCGATCATGCAGGGCCAGGCCGGTGGCACCAATGTGAACGCGCTGCTGGACAAGCGCGACCAGGCGCTCACCGACATCGTCCGGCTCACCGGCGCCACCGTCACGAACCTGAACAACGGCGGTGTTCAGGTCTCCGTCTCGGGGGTCACGCTGGTCTCCGGCATCGCCGTGAACACCATGTCGGTGGACGGGGCCAACACGATCGGCGAGGCCGCTGACAACCCGCCGTCGCTGCTGATCGGCACCGTCCAGGCCCGGCCCTCGGGTGGCCAGGCGGCCGGCGTGCTCTCGGCCCTGAACACCGACCTGCCGCGGCTGTCGGACACTCTCGACACCGTCGCGAACGGCATCCGGGACGCCGTGAACGCCGTGCACAGCACGGGTTACACGCTCGACGGTACTCCGGGTGGGGACTTCTTCGGCGGAGAAGGCGCGCAGGGCCTCACGGTCGTGGCCGGTTCGGCCGAAGAACTGGCCATCTCGCGAACTGCCGCCCCCTCGGTGGACGGCTCGAACGCGGTGCGGCTGGGCAACCTGGTGCGCCCGACCGAGGCCTCGCAGGCCCTGGGGGGCGCCGAGGCCCCGCAGTCGGTCTACTCCCGGATGGTCACCCAGATCGGCACCCAGGTACAGGGTCTCGAGACGGCGATCGACGCGCAGAACGGCGTCGTGGCAACTGCTCAGTCGGCGGTGGACTCGGAGTCCGGGGTCGACATCAACGAGGAACTCACGAACATGATCCTGTTCCAGCGCTCGTTCCAGGCGAACTCAAGGGTGATCAGCGCCGCCGACGAGATGCTCCAGGCCCTGATCGGAATGGTGTGACGACATGGCTAGGGTGACCCAGCTCGGCCAGATGAACCAGTCCCTGGCCCAGATCCAGAACAGCCTGAACGCGGCCAGCCGGCTGCAGGAACAGGCCGCCAGCGGCAAGCGGATCAACAAGGCCAGCGACGACCCCACCGGCGCGGCCATCTCGATGCAGCTGCGCGACCAGCAGGCGGCGAACACCCAGTACGCTCGCAACGCCGACTACGCCAACGGCCAGCTGGCCACGGTCGACAGCACCCTGCAGTCGATCTTCTCCCGGCTGAACCAGGTGCGCAGCAACATCGTCGCCACCGCCGGCTCCTCCAGCGAACAGGCGCGCTCGGCCCTCTCGGCCCAGGTGGTGCAGCTCAAGGGGGAACTCCAGGGCCTGTACAACACCCAGTACCAGGGCCGTTCGATCTTCGGCGGAACCTCCCCGGTGGGGGCCGTGGCCGAGGACGGCACCTTCACCGGTGACGGCAACCCGGTGATGGTGCAGCTCAACTCCACCTCGGCGGTCCGGGTCGACGTCGACGGAGCCACGATCGGGGCCGGCGAGTTCAGCGGGCTGCTGGACACCGTCGCCCAGGACATCCTCGACGGCTCCGCGGCCCAGAACCTGACCGCCCTGGACGGCCTGCTCAACGAGGTCATCACCGCGACCGGACAGGTCGGTGCCATCCAGAACCGGGTGACCTCGAGCACCCGCGCGATCGAGTCCCAGAACGCCGACCTCACGGTGTCTCTCGCCCAGAACGAGGACATCGACTACGCCGAGGTCCTGACCAGGTTCTCGTCCCAGCAGGTGGCCTACCAGGCGGCCCTGGGCGTGACGGCGCGACTCAACCAGACGTCCCTCCTCGATTTCCTGCAGTAACCGCCAGAAAGGGGCACGCAAAAAGCGTGCACCGGGTCCGAGAGGCGCCCCGAACGGTCGGGGCGCCAGGATGGGGTGACAGGTCCATGAATCCTGCTCTTCTCACCAACAGTAATTCCGGGACGGCGGGGACCGATGTCCCCGAGATCAATTTCGTCCGGCCCATCCCAGGGTTCAGCGATCTGCGGCATTTCGCGCTGGCCCGTATCGACGACCGAGAGAGTCTGATCTCGGAGCTGCGTAGCCTGGAGCGCCCGGATGTCCGGTTCGTCGTGACGACGCCGGCCATCTTCTTCAGTGACTATGTGGTCGAGCTCGACGACGAGGACTGCGAGCAGCTGGGCCTGGAGTCGGCCGCGGACGCTCTGATCCTGACCGTGCTGACGCCCGGTGAGGACGCGAAGTCCACGACCGCCAACCTGCTGGCGCCGATGGTGATCAACGCCAAGACCCGGGCCGCGGCCCAGGTCATCCTGACCGGCACGGACTGGCCGGTGCGCGCGCCACTGGGTTGATCGGTGCTTACTATCCGCTAGCCTCTCCTCACGGCCTGAAGTCGGCCGTGGTCGCGGCCCCTTGCTGTTCGCGATCCAACGGGGTCCAGGGAGGGAGCCGCGGTGCTGGTACTGACACGCCGAGCTGGCGAGAGCATCGTGATCGGGGACGACGTCCGAGTCGTCGTCCTCGACGTACGGGGAGACACAGTCCGCCTCGGCATCGAGGCCCCGCGCAGCATCCAGGTGCACCGCGCGGAGGTCTACGCCGAGGTCCAGGCCGCCAACGCTGCCGCGGCGGCCTCCGGGGAGAGTCTCGACGAAGTGGCCGAGAGGCTGCGACGTCTGGCTCGCCCGGTCGTTCCCCAACGGCGCAGTGGTGGTTCGGGTCGATCGGCGACCCCGAGGCCAGGACCACCGCAGGCACCATCGCAGAACCAACCGCCCTCGCCGGGGCCTGAGGCATCGGCGGGGGAGCCGGTACCGAGCGCAGCGCCGCGCCCGGTGCCGACACCACCCGCCCGTGGAGCGGGTCAGCACGAACAGCGGGGTGTCCGGACGATGCGGGCACCACGACCCGTTCCCGCGCCACCGCGGTCGGGGGTACCCAAGCCGGGGCCGATCGGTCCGATCCCGAGGCCCGGCACCCCCGCCGAGGAGACCGGCGCCGACGGCGCCTGAGGTCATCACTCTCGTGAGCAAAGCTGGTCCGGCCCGAGTCGACTCGGGCCGGACCAGCTTGCTTTTGGACGTCGGTGGGCCCGGACGCCGGGCAGGTCACCTGGGCGCTCGGGGCGGCTGGGCAGGCGGGGCCCCGGCGCCGTGGAGAGACCAGGGCCGGCTCCCCTGAACGGCCTGGTCGACGTGGTCCTTGCCGGGCGGCGTTTCCTGCGCTGACCCACCTGGTTCGGCGGATGAAGCGCCCTGTCCTACCTCGAGGCGTGGGGCTCGCCGGAGCTCCACGCCGGCCCGTCCTCTTGGCCTGCTCAGCTCGCTCGCCCGACCAACAAGGGTCTGCTGGCCAGCACGCCTCTCCTCACCGCGCTCACCATTCTGAACAGCTCGGCTCACTGGCTGACTCGGCCCTCTGACGGGTCGGGCCCTCTAACGGGTGGGCCTTCGGACGGGTCGGCCCTTCTGACCGGCCTGGCGCACTGGCCGCCCTGGTTCACTGGCCGGCCCGGGGCGCTGACTGGCTCGGCCCCCTGACTGGCTCGGCCTTCTGGCTGGCTCGGCTCTCTGACCGGCCCGGTTCACTAGCCGGAGCGGCCCACCGGTCGGCCCAGCCCTCTGGCGGCTCGGTCCTCGGGCTGGCTCGGTCCTCTGACCGGCGCAGCCCTCTGACCGGCGCAGCCCTCTGGCCGGCCCGGCGCACTGGCCGGACCGGCTCTTCTGGCTTGCTTTATCCCTATTTGGTCGGCTGGGCCTGGTCCGGCTTGCCGCGCTGGACGGCGGCAAGCAGCATCTGGGCCACGTCGAGGACCTGGACCTCTTCGCGGGCAGCGCCTTCGGACTGCTTGGCGGTGAGCCCGTCGGAGAGCATCACCCGGCAGAACGGGCAGCCCACGGCGATCGTGTCGGCGCCGGTGGCCACGGCCTCTTCGGTGCGGGTGGTGTTGATGCGTTTGCCGAGCTTCTCTTCCATCCACATCCGCGCGCCGCCCGCGCCGCAGCAGAAGGCGCGTTCGGAGTTGCGGGGCATCTCGCGCAGTTCGACGCCGGGCAGGGAGCCGATGAGTTCGCGCGGAGGTTCGTAGATGCCGTTGTGCCGGCCGATGTAGCAGGGGTCGTGATAGGTCACCGGGGTGAGCGCGGCCGGGGTGGCCGGTGCAGTCTCCGCCGGTGCTGTGTCGGTCGGTGCGGCGGCTGGTGCGGCGCTTGGTGCGGCGGTCGATGATGCACCGGCACTGCCCTCGGTTCCGGCGTTGGAGACCGGTGGGGCGGGGCTGTCGATGGGGGCGACGGGGGTCAGTCGCTTCTCGCGCACCAGGCGGTTGAGCAGCTGGGTGTGGTGGACCACCTCGTAGTGGCCGCCCAGCTGGGGGTACTCGTTCTGGATGGTGTTGAAGCAGTGCGCGCAGGAGACCACGATCTTGGTGGCCTTGGACTCGTTGAGCACCTCGACGTTCTGCAGGGCGAGCTGCTGGAACAGGAACTCGTTGCCGGAGCGGCGGGCCGAGTCGCCGGTGCAGGCCTCGCCGTCGCCGAGCACGGCGAAGTCGACCTGGGCCTCGTGCAGCAGGGTGGCGATGGCGACGGTGGTCTTCTTCTGCCGGTCCTCGTAGGCGCCGGCGCAGCCGACCCAGAACAGGTACTCGACCTCGGACAGGTCTTCGATGTCGGCGCCGACCTGCTTGATCTCGAAGGGCAGGTTCTTGGCCCAGTCCATCCGCAGGCGGGGGGCCAGACCCCACGGGTTGCTGTTCTTCTCGAGGTTCTTGAACAGGCCGTTGAGCTCGTTGGGGAAGGCCGACTCGATCAGCACCTGGTAGCGCCGCATGTCGACGATGTGGTCGACGTGCTCGATGTCGACCGGGCACTGCTCGACGCAGGCGCCGCAGGTGACGCACGACCACAGCACGTCCGGGTCGATCACGCCGCCGGTGCCGTCGGCCCCGCCGTTGTAGGCGGCCAGCGGATTGTCCAGCTCGTAACCGGTCTCGCCGATCAGCGGCCGGTCGGCGACCGCCTTGGCCGACCGGAGCAGATCCAGCCCGGAACCGCCGAGCCCGAGACTGCCCTTGCCCGCGTCCGCCGCCGGGGCACCGGCCGCGCCACCGGCGGCCTCGGCCTCCTTGCGGGCCTCTTCGGAGGCCAGCAGCCAGGGAGCCTTGGCGTAGGCGTTGTCGCGCAGCGACATGATCAGCATCTTCGGCGACAGCGGCTTGTCGGTGTTCCAGGCCGGGCACTGCGACTGGCAGCGCCCGCACTCGGTGCAGGTGGAGAAGTCGAGAAGACCCTTCCAGGTGAACTTCTCGACGGCGCCGACGCCGAGCGCCGCGTCCTCGTCGAGCTCGTCGATGTTCTCGAAGTCGAGCACCTCGCCCTTGAGCGAGATCGGCTGCAGCGGGCCCAGGCTGGTGGTCGAGGGGCCCACCCGCGAGGGCGTGGGGTTGCGCTTGAACCAGATGTTGGGGAAGGCCAGGAAGCGGTGCCAGGCCACACCCATCGTGGTGTTCAGCCCGATCGTGATCGCCCAGGACATCGAGATCGCGATCTTGATGCCGGCGACCAGCACGATCAGGTTCTCGAGCGTGCTGTCGGACAGGCCGCCGAACGCCGAGCCCAGCAGCTGCCCGACCGGGTAGTGCCACCCGTTGCCGTGCTCGTGGTCGATCGCGTACTCGAGGCTGCGCAGCAGCAGGATGCACACCATCACGCCGAGGATCACCAGCTCGACGAAGTATGCCTGCCAGAAGGTCGAGCCGAAGAACCGGCTCCGGCGGCCCTGGCTGCGCGGGTGCTGCTTCTGCCGCACCGCCATCAGCAGCAGGATGCCGCCCAGGCCGATCACCGACAGGCCCTCGGACACCCATTCGTAGGGCGGGAACGCGCCCACCAGCCAGAGCCGGAAGTGCGGGTCGAAGATCTGCCCGTACGCCGTGACCAGGGTGAAGAACAGGAAACCGAACCCGACCATGGTGAACCAGTGCGCCACCGCGACCAGCGGCAGCCGCGCCATCCGGGTGTGGCCCAGGAACTCCACCACCAGCGTCCGGGTACGCGCCACCGGGTCTGCCGTGCGTGAGCGGTCGGGCTCGCCGAGCCGGATGACCTGCACGAAGTTGGTGACGGCGCGGGCCAGCAGCGCGACCCCCGCCACGGTCATGGCAAGGCTCACCACGATGACCGCGATCTGGAGCGGAGTGTTCATGCGGGGTGGTACTCCTGTCGGGATACGCGCCCGGGCCGAGTGCCGGGTTGCGTCGGTGTCGTGCGGATCCAGCTTACGGACGGCGGATGCCCGGGCATGCACCGCTCCTGTGACCCAGGTCTCCTCCGGTGGGGTGGACGGGTGGTGCCCGATGTCCGACATGGTTCCACCGGGCACCGACAGAATGCCGTCGGCCGAGGTAGGGGCCGGTTCAGAGGCCGATCCGGCGGTACCGGGCCAGGCGCTGGGCGAGTCGCTGCTCCGGGTCCACGCGGAGCACCTGCAGCAGTTCGTGCTCCAGCACCGTTCCCACCCGCCGCAGGAACCCGTCCGCGTCGTCTTCGGCGAACTCGCGCACCACGGTGTCGACGATCCCGTCGCGCAACAGGTCGCGGGCCCGCACCCCCTGGGCCTGAGCCAGCTCGGCCGCCCGTTCCGGCGCCCGGTAGAGGATCTGCGCCGCACCCTCGGGCGGCAGCGGCGAGATCCAGCCGTGCTGAGCCGCCACGACCCGGTCGGCCGGCAGCAGGGCCAGCGCCATCCCGCCCGCGCCCTGCCCCAGCACCAGGCACACGGTGGGCGCGGCCAGGGTGGTCAGGTCGGCCAGCGACCGGGCGATCTCACCGGCCAGCCCGCCCTCCTCCGCCTCCCGCGAGAGCGCGGCCCCGGCGGTGTCCACGATCGAGACCAGCGGCAGGCCGAGCTCGGCGGCCAGCCGCATGCCCCGCCGGGCCTCGCGCAGACCGGCCGGGCCGATCGCGGCGCCGGCCTCGGCCCGGCGATCGTGGCCCAGGACGACGCACCCGGCGTTGCCGAACCGGGCCAGGGCCAGCAGCATCGCCGGATCGGCCTCGCCCTGCCCGGTGCCGTTCAGGGGCACCACCGTGTCGGCGGCGACCTTCAGCAGTTCCCGCAGCCCCGGTCGCCGCGGATCGCGGGAACGCACGATCGAGTCCCAGGCCGGCTGGTCGGGCACCTCGGCCACGTCCGTGGTGGCCAGCCCGGGTTCCAGCGGCCGCGGAGCGTCGGGTACGGACGAGCCGGTGAGCACGGTGAGCGCATCAATCGCCACCTTGCGCAGTTCCTGCGGCCCGACCACGGCATCGATCAGCCCGTGCCGGAAAAGGTTCTCCGCGGTCTGCACTCCTTCGGGAAATGGTTCCCCGTTCAAGGCCTCGAACACCCGCGGCCCAAGAAAGCCGATCATTGCCCCGGGCTCGGCCGCGCACAGGTGCCCGAGCATTCCCCAGGAAGCCAGCACCCCGCCCATCGTCGGATTCCGTAGGTAGACCAGGTAGGGCAGCCCGGCGGCCCGGTGGGCGGCGACGGCGGCGGAAATCTTGACCATCTGCAAAAAGGCGACCGTGCCCTCCTGCATGCGAGTGCCGCCCGAGGCCGGTGAGGCGATGAGCGGCAGCCTCCGCTCCCGCGCCCGGTCGGCGGCGGCCACGAAACGCTCGGCGGTCGCCACCCCGATCGAGCCACCGAGGAACGAGAAGTCGCCGACAACCAGCGCGACCGCCCGCCCACCGAGCCGCCCCTCGCCGGTGACCAGCGACTCGTCCAGGCCGCTGCGCTCGCGGGCCGTGCGCAACGCCGTTGCGTAGGACCGGTCCACCGGTCCGAGACGCCCGTGCTCCACCGGCTCGTCCCAGGAGCGCCAGCTGCCCTCGTCCAGGGTCTGCTCGATCAGTTCGTAGGCCCGCACGGTCCCAGTGTGCAACGGCACTGCACTTGCCAGGAGTGGCGGCCGGGCCCTTCCCTGGTGGGGGAACGGCGCACCACAGTCGGTGAACCCGGAAAAGAATCGGCGATCCGATGCAACGCCAGGCACTTCCGCAGGCGTCTGGAGCACGCTGCACCCGAAGGCGGTGAAAGAGCGAGCACGGTGAGCACATTGCGAACCGGACTCGGTATTAGCCCGTTGGGCGGGAACCGCGTCGGGTCGGTGTATCCGTCCGCTACGGTCAAGTATCTGTCGGGGCGGGCAGCGGAACTCGAACGTGAAGAACAGAAGAAGTAAATCCAGAGCAAGGGGTGGGGTAGTGACCACGCGTTCCAAAGTCATGGCATTCGCAGGCTTCGGCCTGGCGGCCGCGGTCGGGATCAGCGGCTGTGGCTCGGACTCCGGCAGCGCCTCCGGCGACGCCGGCTCGGGCGTAGCCCAGAGCGACGGCACGCCCAAGGGCGAGGTGATCGCCGCCTTCCAGGGCCTCAACGAGTCCAGCAACGCCGGCTTCACCCTGAAGCTCGAGAGCAGCCCGGAAGACATCAAGAAGATCAACGCCGCGCAGGACGCCGCCGACAAGATCGACGCGGCCGACCGCAAGGCGATCGAGCAGGTCCTGTCCGGCAAGGTCACCATGAACATGACCGCGCCGGACGGCAAGACCTTCGGTGACCTCACCAAGGAGTCCACCGCCAACCAGGACGCGCAGGCCCTCCTGCAGGACCCGGCCGCGCTCGAGGCCGCCCTGAAGGGGCAGGGTTCCTTCGCCATGTCCGTGGTCCTCGAGGACTCGGGCCTGTTCGAGTTCGTCACCAAGGACGGCGTGATCTACGTCCGGGCCGACGTGGACAAGATCGCCGAACTGGCTGAGCAGAACGTCTCCGCCCTGGAGTCCCAGCTCGGTCAGCTGCCGCCGGTCATCGCCACCCCGGTGCAGAAGCTGCTCGACGGTGAGTGGGTCTCGCTCGACCTGATCGCCACCGTCAAGAGCCTGGACGAGCAGGGGGTGCTCGACCAGATCCCGCAGGAGACCGTGAGCCCCACCGTCGACCAGGCCAAGGTCCAGGCCTTCCTCGACTCGCTGAGCGCCTCGTTCGAGGCCGACGCGCAGATCGACGAGATCGACGGCGGCGACCGGGGCGACGGCTACCGGGTCACCGTGCCGGCCAAGAAGATCGCCACCTCGGTGCAGAACGACCTGATCGGCGTGGTCGGTCAGGAGTCGGCCGACGAGATCCGTGACTCGATCAAGGAGATGCCGGAGAAGGACATCGCCTTCGACGTCTTCGTCAAGGACGACAAGCTCACCGGTGTGAACCTGGACCTGGTCCAGTTCCTCGACAAGCCGGTCGAGGACGCCACCTTCGCGGTCGACCTGGCGGTCGACGCCGAGGCCAGCGCCGTGCAGGTGCCGGGCAACGCCACCGCGGTCGACATCAAGGGCATCTTCGGCCTGATCCCGGCCGACTCGCTCTCCGGCCTGGCCGGTGGCGGCACCGGTCTCTGATCGCCGCACCGCTCGACTGCGGGCCGGAACTCACGACGGGTTCCGGCCCGCATTCGTTTTGCCCGCCGCAGCGGCGTCCGCCCTCAGGAAGAACCCGCTCCGCGGGTCAGAGGGGATGCTGGTCGGCGAAGTCGACCAGGAACACCCACAGGCCGACGATCTCGGCGCACACCGCCAGCAGCGCCACCATGGTCTGGACCCCGCGCGACTGCCCCGGCAGCATCGCCTTCGCCGCGCCCTTGTTGAACTTCCAGAGCTTGTTCCAGAGCCAGTTCACCATGTCGACGAAGACGAAGAACATGTCCCGGACGAGTCGCCCCGTAGCGTCAATCATCGCCAGTACTCCCGCTTCGTCGTCACGCCTTCCGCCCGCTCACCCGGCTCGCTCAGGTGTTCCATTCTGATCGCGGCGGTAGCGAAGACGGGATGCACCGGCACTGTCGGGCCGTACCCCTGGCCGATCGAACCCTCTCCGCCGCGATCTGTGCAGCATTGTCTCAATCGGGCCGCTCACTCCTGGCCGCGGGCTGAGAGGCTGGCCCCATGGACCTGGAACCGATGACCGCACCCGGCGACCCGAACCTCACCGCCCCCGTCATCACCAGCGAGGACGGCTTTCCGCGGACCGTCCTGAGCGAGCGCCACCCCGAACTGCTGCGCAAGGTGCTGGACGGCGTCCCCTACCCACCGGAGATCCGTGCCGCGGTGAACGGCCTGGCCGAGGAGATCGAGGGGCCGATCCTGCCGCTGTCCGACACACACGCCGACGCGCGGCAGTGGGCCGAGTGGTCCGCGCCCTACCTGGGCAAGAGCTGGTACGAAGTGCCGTTCTTGTGGGCCGAGAACTACTTCTACCGCAAGCTGCTGGCGGCCACCGGCTGGTTCGGCCCCGGCCCTTGGCAGGGGGTGGACCCGTTCGGCCCGCAGAAAGACGCCGAGCTGGCCGGACCCGCGGTGCAGGCCGAACTCGAGGCGCTGAGCGGACTGGAGAACATCCCCGAAGGCGAACTGATCGACTCGCTCGTCCTGGCTGCGCTCTGGGGGAACCGCGCGGATCTGGGCTTCCAGTTGCAGAGGCCGGCGGCGGGCGGCCGTCAGCCGGCCGGAGAAAACCTGATTGAGGACGATCGGGCCACCTTGATCCCGCTGCTCGCCGATGCGCGCGACATCGTTTGGGTCACCGACAACATCGGCCGCGAACTTCTGCCCGATCTGGTGCTTGCCGACCGGCTTCTCCTGCTCCATCCGGGTATTACCTTCCGGTTGCACGTGAAACCCAGTCCGTACTTCACCTCGGACGCCACTCCCACCGACGTTCTGAATACGGTGCAGCGACTGGTCGACGGTCCGGGCGCCGCCTCCCAGATCGGGCACAGGCTCCGCAACTCCCTGTCGGAGGGGCAATTGCGGATCGATGCGCACCCCTTCTACGTGGCGCCCCTGACCTTCGACCAGGCTTCTGAAGACCTTCAAAAGACTTACGCAGAAGCAGATCTCACCGTAGTGAAGGGTGATCTGAACTATCGAAGGCTGGTCGGTGACGTTGCCTGGCCGGCCACCACGGAGTTCGCCACCGTGACCAGCTACTGGCCGGGGCGGGTCGCGGCCCTGCGCACGCTGAAGTCCGACGTGCTGGTGGGCCTGGATGCAGACCGGCTGGCCGAGCTCGACAGCACCGGTGAGAAGTGGCGCACCAGCGGGAATTACGCGGTGATCCAGGTGCGGTGACGTCAGCGGCCGAGGCCGGACTGGATCGCGAACACCACCAGCTGGGCCCGGTCTCGCGCCTGCAGCTTGACCATGGCCCGGCTGACGTGGGTGCGCACGGTGTCGGCGGAGACCACCAGTTCCTCGGCGATCTCGGCGTTCGACCGGCCGGTGGCCACCCAGGAGACGATCTCACGCTCGCGCTCGGTGAGGTCCTTCAGGCGCGGATGTGGTTGCCGGGCGGGTGAACCCGTACCGAACTGTTCGATCACCCGCCGGGTCACCGAGGGGGCCAGGAGCGACCCGCCCTCGGCGACTACTCTGATCGCCTCCAGAATTGCTTTCGGGGCGGCGTCTTTCAGCAGGAACCCGCTGGCGCCGTGACGCAGTGCCTCGAAGACGTACTCGTCCAGTTCGAACGTGGTCAGCATGACCACGCGCACGGTGGACAGGGCCGGGTCGGCGGCGACCTCGGACAGCAGCCCGAGGCCGTCGAGGGCGGGCATGCGGATGTCGCAGAGGACGACGTCGGGGCGGGTGCGGCGGATCAGGGCCAGGCCCTCGCGCCCGTCGCCGGCCTCCCCGGCCAGCGCCAGGTCGGGCTCGGTGCCGATCAGGGTGGACAGCCCCATCCGGACCAGCGGCTGGTCGTCGACCAGGGCCACCCGGATCACGATGGCACCGGGATCGTCGCATTGACCACGAAACCGGATGCCGCCGCCGGGGTCTCGAGATGGCCGCCGATGTTCTCGACCCGTTTTCGCATTCCGGCGATGCCCATGCCCAACGACGAGGAGGCGGTCTGGGCACCCACCCCGTCGTCGGCGATCGTGACCGACAGCCGCCCACCGGAAAGCCGGAAGGTGACCACCGCGCGCTGGGCCTGAGCATGGCGCAGCACGTTGGTCAGCGACTCCTGAACCACGGCGTAAACCACCTGCCCCACCTCGCCCGGAAGTTCGGACGGTTGGGGGACGTCTGACGGCAGTTCGACGGTCAGCCCGCCCGAGCGCACCCGTTCGAGCAGGGGACGGATGTCGGCCAGGCCGGGGGCGGGGGCCCGGGTTGCGGTGCCGGAGCTCATGACGGCCAGTTCGCGGCGCAGCGCCGTCAGCGAGTCCTGGCTGGAGGAACGGATCGCATCGAGACTCTGCCGCAGCCGCTGGTCGTCCTCGGCCGGGATGGTGGTCTTGTCCAGCACGTGCATGGCCACCTGGGCGTGCATGGCGATCACGGCCAGGCCGTGGCCCACCCCGTCGTGCAGCCCCTGGGCCATGCGTAGCTGTTCTTCGGTGGCCGAACGCCGGGCCTGTTCGGCGCGCAGGTCTTTCCGGTCGTTGAGGCGGAGGCCGGCCAGGCTGCCGCCGAGCGTGAGGGCCAGGACGCCCAGGGCCTGCCAGGCGGTGACGTGGCCGGGCGCCTCGTGCACGATCGCCTTGACCGCCAGCCCGGTGGTGAGCAGGACCAGGGCCGGAAGTATCACAGGCCGGAGGGCGGGCCAGCGCAGCCGCTGAGCAGCGATGAAGGCGGTCATCGGCATCACGGCGAACAGCGGGCCGTTGGGCAGGCCCAGGGCGAAGTAGGCGCCCACTGCGGCGCCGGCGACCAGGACCGCGGGCCGGGGGTGCCACCAGGCGGCGGGCAGACACAGGGTCGCGATGCCGGCCAGGACCAGCACCGGCAGCACCTGGCCGCTGTCTTCGTGGGCAGCACCGACCGACCCGATGAAGAGCAGCGCTGACACCAGAGGGGTGTACCAGGAGCCGCGCACCGGGCCGGGTTCGGTCATGTTTCGAGACTAGGTGTGCCCACCGACAGACATGTACGCCCGCGTGCGGCCCTTGTCTACGCAGATCTGCGTACCCGTCGGCCCTCGGCCGTCGGACGACCGGAGCGGTCGTGACCGGGAACGTTGCCGCCATGACGAATTCACCGGACGTGGTCGTGACCACGGATCGACTGACGAAACGCTATGGGACGGGCGAGAGCGCCAGACTCGCCGCGGACGCCGTGAGCCTCAGCGTGCGGCGGGGCGAGGTCTACGGGTTTCTCGGGCCCAACGGCGCCGGCAAGACCACCACGTTACGCATGGTGCTCGGCCTGATCCGGCCCACTTCCGGTTCCGCCACGGTGCTGGGCCGGCCCTCCGGGGAGCCGGAGGTGATGGCACGGGTGGGCGCGCTGATCGAGGGTCCGGGCTTCTACCCGTTCCTCTCCGGCCGGGAGAACCTCCAGGTCATGGCCCGGTATCGGGGACTGTCCGGCTCGGCGGCCGAGATCGCGCTGGAACGGGTGGACCTGGCTGGGCGCGGCGACGACCGGTTCCGGTCGTACTCCCTGGGCATGAAGCAGCGTCTCGGCGTGGCCTCGGCCCTGATGGGGGAGCCGGAGGTGATTGTGCTGGACGAGCCCACCAACGGCCTGGACCCGGCCGGTATGCAGGACATGCGCCGGCTCATCGTTTCGCTGGCCGAGGGCGGGACCACGGTCGTGCTCTCCAGTCATCTGCTCGCCGAGGTACAGGAGATCTGCGACCGGGTGGGAGTGATCAACAACGGACGTCTGTTGCGGGAGTCCACTGTCACTGAACTTCGTGGGGGTGCGCTTCTGCGCGTGCGCGCCACCCCGCCGGAGACAGCTCTGGCCGTGGCGATGCGGATCGCCGGGGACGACGGCGTGCGCCGGGCCGGGCCTGTGGGCAATCCCGGCGGCCCTGTGGAAAAGCGGCGCGGCCACCCGCACGACGCAGACACTCTGGTGCTCGACCTACCCCCTTCCGCGGCCCCCGAGGTCGCGCGTGTCCTGGTCGCCGAGGGTGCCGACATTCTCGAGATTGCGCCTCTGGAGCGCAGTCTCGAGGAAGTGTTCTTTGAGATGACGTCCGCGACAGCGGAACCGGCGGTTGTCCCCAACGGGCGCACCGGCGTCCACAATCTGTGAAAAAACCTGTGGATAGAGGACTGACTGGAATGACTGCGATCGTGAACAGTGCACGGGCCGAACTACTTCGGCTGCGCCGCTGGCCGGCGGTGTGGGTCACCCTGGGGGCCTGGCTCTTCCTGGCCTGCCTTTTCGGTTATGCTTTCAATTACGTCGCCTACACGACGGGTGGCAGCAACTTCGCCAGTGAAGAGCTGGGCCGCCAGGAGATCTTCGCCGCGCTGCTGCCCGAGGCCCTGCCCTCGGTGCTCGTCCAGGGCATGCCGATGTTCGGTGGGGCGCTGATGTTGGTGCTCGGCGCCATCTCGGCCGGCAACGGCTACGCCTACGGCACCTGGAAGACGATCTACACCCAGGGGCCCTCGCGCTCGGCCGCGACCGCCGGTTCGCTGCTGGCCCTCACCGCCTTCGTGCTGGGCGTCCTGCTCGCCACCCTGGCCCTGTTCGCCACCATCACCGGGCTGATCGCGCTGACCGAGGCCGAGTCGGTGGTGTGGCCCGCCTTCGCCGAGCTGGCGCGCTCTTTCGGCGCGGGATTCCTGGTGCTCGAGATGTGGATGCTGGCCGGTTACTTCCTGGGCACGGTGGCGCGCAGCCCGGCCCTGTCGGTCGGCCTGGGCCTGGTCTGGACCCTGGTGCTGGAGATGCTGCTGCGCGGGGTCGGCGGGCTGCTCGGCCCGATCGAGACCTTCACCCAGGTCCTCCCCGGGACTGCCGCGGGTTCTCTGGTCGGGGCCGTCATCGGAGGTGACGCAGCCGCCTTGGACACCCCGGGCGTCCTCGATGTGCTCTCCGGACCGACGGCCGCGCTCTCCATGGCGGTCTACCTGGTCGTCCTCGCGATCGGGACGATGCTCCTGATCAGACGGCGGGACGTGGCCTGATCGAGCTCAGGGGCAGGCACGGAAGGCGCTCAGGGGGCACCTCGCCAGCGGTACTCGATCTCCGGCCGGCCGGTGCCCCCGTAGCGCGATCCCCGGGTGGCCAGGCCGGTCTCGACCAGGTACTCCAGATAACGCCGGACCCCGACCCGGGACATGCCGATGGCCTCGGCCGCGCCCATCGCGGTGAGCGCCCCCTCGGCGGCCCGCACCGCGCCGATCACCCGCTCCAGCGAGTCGGCGCTCATGCCCTTGGGCAGTTGCTGCTCGGTGGCGCCGCCGCGCAGGTCGCCGAGCAGCCGGTCGACCTCGCGCTGGTCGATCTCCTCACCGGTGCCCGTGGCCCGGCTGAGCTGGGCGCGGAACTCGGCGTAGCTGGTGAGGCGGTCGCGCAGGGTGGCGAAGGTGAACGGCTTGAGCAGGTACTGGGCCACCCCGTTGGCCACCGCGCCACGCACGATCGCCAGGTCGCGGGCCGAGGTGACGGCGATGACGTCGGCCTGCACCCCGCGCGCCCGCATGATCCGGTGCACCTCCAGACCGTGCAGGTCGGGCAGGTTCATGTCGAGCAGCACCAGGTCGACCGGCTGGTGGGTGACCTCGTGCAGCGCCGCGGCCCCGGACCGGGCCAGCCCGACCACGGCGAACTGCGGCAGCCGGCGGACGTACTCGGCGTGGGCCCGGGCGGCCAGCTCGTCGTCCTCGACCACCAGCGTGCGGATCGTCCCGGTCACCGGCGCACCACCGCGGCCAGTGGCAGGCGCACCTCGAACACGGTCTCGTCCAGGTCCTCGTCGCGGTACAGAGAGATCGAACCCCGGTTGCGCTCCACCGCCTGCCGCACCAGAGCCAACCCCAGTCCTCTTCCGGCGCCGGGCTTCCCGGCCACCCCGTTGAGCCCGAACCGGCCGGCGTCGGCCTCCTTGGTGGACCAGCCGCGTTCGAAGATCCGCTCCGGTTCGACGATGCGCGGCCCGGAATTACTCACCCTCAGGCACAGCTCGCCCAGATCGTCGGTGACCCGCGCGGCCACCGACACCCGGCGGTCTCCCGGTGCCGACAGCGTTGCCTCGAAGGCATTGTCGATCAGATTGCCCAGCACGGTGAGCAGGTCGCGGGACGGCACGACGCCGTCCGGCACCTCCAGATCGGTGGGGAACTCCAGTCGGATGCCGCGTTCGGCCGCCTCGGCGGCCTTGCCCAGCAGCAGCGCGGCCACCACCGGTTCCTGCGACTGACTGATCACCCGGTCGGTGAGTTCCTGCACCCCGGCCAGTTCCGAGGTGGCGAACTCCAGGGCCCGGTCGGTCTCGCCGAGCTCGATCATGGTGATCACCGAGTGCAGCCGGTTGGCCGACTCGTGCGCCTGCGAGCGCAGCGACTCGGTCAGGCTGCGGGTCTGGCTGAGCTCGTCCGACAACGCGACCAGATCGGTGTGATCGCGCAGGGTGACCACACTTCCGAGCGTGCGACCGTTCCAGCGGGCGGGGGACTGGCTGACCACGAGCACACCCTCGCGGGTCAGGTGCAGTTCGTCGACCAGAGTGTCGTCGCGGCCGATCGCCTCGGTCAGGCCGTCGGGCAGCGGGAGCTCGGCCAGGCGCCGGCCGATCGCACTCTGGTCCAGGCCGAGCAGGCGCATCGCCTCGTCGTTGATCAGCTGCAGCCGGCCCTGCCGGTCGACGATCAGCAGTCCCTCCCGCACGGCGTGCAGCACGCCCTCGTAGAACTCGAACATCCTGGTCAGCTCGGCCTGACCCATGCCCAGCGTCTGACGCTTCAGGCGGCGGCCCAGGGCATAGGCGACGACGGCCCCGGCCACCAGGACCCCCGCGCCGACGGCGAACAGCGGCGGAAGCTGCTCCTGAACGAGTGCTCCGACGTTGTCGATCGTGATACCCACGGCGACCAGCGCGACCACGCCGCCACCGACGTCCTTAATTGGTGCCACTGCCCTGACCGAAGGGCCGAGCGTGCCGGTGTAGGTCTCGGTGAACGCCTCGCCGGTGCGGGCCGGCTCGGTGTGCCCGAGGAACTTCTGGCCGATCAGATCCGGGTTGGCGTGGGTGAACCGGGTGCCGTCGGGGCTCATCACGGTGATGAAGTCGGTGTCGGTGGCCTGCCGGATCCGCTCCACGTAGGGCTGCAGGACGGCGGAGGGGTCGGTGGTGTCCAGCGCCCGGAGCACGGTCGGTTCCAGCGCGATCGTCTCGGCCAGGGCCAGCACCTCGTGCGCGGTGGCGTCCCGGGCACGGTCGTGGGTCTGCACGTAGGCGGCCACCACCGTCGATCCGACCAGCAGCACGACGGCGGCGACGACCAGCCCGAAGGCCTGCCGGGCCACGCTCCAGTGCCGAGGGTCCATAGCCACAGTCTGCCGATGTCATCGCCTTACTCAATGACCGAAAGCGCGACCGTCGCTCGAAGGGCGGGCAACCTCGTCCGCAGTGGCGCAGTTCACAGCGAGCCCGACCATGGGTTCGAAGCGGACGCGCAGGCGCACGACACCTCATTCGACGACGCAGGAGGCGGCCATGTCCGAGATCCCCGCAGCGAGCAGCCCGGCCCCACAACCAGCGGATCCCCCGGCCGCCCCGAAGAAACAGCACAAGGACCGCACGCACATCCTCTACCTGTCGGTGATCGCGGCGGTGGTGATCGGGGCGATCGTCGGCCTGGTCGCCCCGGGCGTCGGGGAGTCGCTGAAGCCGCTGGGCACCGGGTTCGTGGCGCTGATCAAGATGATGATCGCGCCGATCATCTTCTGCACGATCGTCCTGGGTGTCGGCTCGATCCGGGAGGCCGCCAAGGTCGGCAAGGTCGGTGGGCTGGCCCTGGGCTACTTCCTGGCGATGTCCACCCTGGCCCTGGTGATCGGCCTGGTGGTCGGCAACATCCTGCACCCCGGCGACGGCCTGGACCTGTCCGGCCTGGCCGGCTCCGGCGCCGAGGCGGCCGGTGAGGAGCACACCAGCACCACCGACTTCATCCTGGGCATCATCCCCACCACGATCGTCTCGGCGCTGACCGAGGGCGAGGTGCTGCAGGCGCTGCTGGTCGCCCTGCTGGTCGGCTTCGCGGTGCAGCAGATGGGCGAGACCGGCCAGAAGGTGCTGGGCGCGATCAGCGTCATCCAGAAGCTGGTCTTCCGGATCCTCAGCATGATCATGTGGCTGGCCCCGGTCGGTGCCTTCGGCGCGATCGCCGCGGTGGTCGGTGCGACCGGCGTCGACGCCCTGGTCAGCCTGGCCCGGATCATGATCGCCTTCTACCTGACCTGCGCGATCTTCGTCTTCGTGATCATGGGCCTGATCCTGCGCCTGGCGGTCGGGCTGAACATCTTCTCGCTGCTGAAGTACCTGGGCCGGGAGTTCCTGCTGATCGTCGGCACCTCGTCCTCGGAGTCGGCGCTGCCCCGGCTGATCGCCAAGATGGAGCACATGGGCGTGTCGAAGCCGGTCGTCGGCATCACGGTGCCCACCGGCTACTCGTTCAACCTCGACGGCACCGCGATCTACCTGACCATGGCCTCGCTGTTCATCGCCGAGGCGCTGGGCAACCCGCTGAGCATCGGTGAGCAGATCTCCCTGCTGGGCTTCATGATCATCGCGTCGAAGGGCGCGGCCGGCGTCACCGGAGCGGGTCTGGCCACGCTGGCCGGCGGTCTGCAGTCGCACCGCCCCGACCTGGTCGACGGGGTGGGCCTGATCGTCGGCATCGACCGGTTCATGTCCGAGGCCCGCGCGGTGACCAACTTCGCCGGCAACGCGGTCGCCACGGTGCTGATCGGGCACTGGGTGGGCGAGTTCGACAAGGAGCAGGCGCTGCGCACGTTCCGCGGGGAGAGCCCGTTCAACGAGGCGACGCTGGTGGACGACCACGCCGCTCCGGCGGTGCACGGTGACTCGGACGCTTCGGTGGCGGTGACCGGTCGCTCGGAGAAGGTCTCGGTCTGAGGTTTTCGAACTGCTCTGACGACGAACGGTTCCTGAGGACGTCCTCGGGGACCGTTCGTCGTGCATTTGGGGCTTGAGGGGTACATGGGTAGAACGGTCCCGTTGAGCCCTGGGTGAAAGGATGCTCTTTCGGGCAGTTCGCTGAGACGATCTTGTCCAGTTCGTACCTTTCTTTTGTGAAGCGCCGTTTCAATCCGCCGCCCGGCTGGCCCCGGCCGCCCGAGGGCTGGCTGCCGCCTCGGGGGTGGCAGCCCGACCCGTCCTGGCCGTTGGCGCCGTTCGGCTGGCAGTACGTAGTAGAAGATCCAATGAGGGACGAGGGGCGCCTGGCTCCCACGGTCTCCGACGCCGTCGAGCGGTCCGAGTGGCTTCGGGACACACCGGCCCCGCCCGCCGAGAGCGTTCTCCCCGCCGTGCAGGCGGCCCGGGCTGCCCAGGTGGCCCGGCAGTGGGCCGGGCTGGACGAGAATCCCCCGGTGCACGAGTTCGGCACCGTCCGCTGGGCCGGAGAGGGCGATACGCCCGACGCCGGGCTGGATCTGTCCCGCCCCGAGCCCTCCGAGTCCTGGGTGCCGGTGGGCACATGGCGGGTAGGTGCCGTCCCCGCCGGGGGCCGCCCCTCCGACGGGCCGGACGAATCGCTCGGGGCCGTGAGCACCCCTGACGCCGCTCACTGGCTGGACCGTCTCTACGGCCCCTCAGACCGCGCGCCCGACCCGGCGGGGATCCCGGAGTACGACCTGGGCTCGCTGAACCGCCCCAACCGTCGCGCAGGCGCCCCAGCGCACGCCGCGAACGACCCGGGCCGCTTCCGCAACCTCGTCGAGAACCAGATCCCCGTCCAGGCCCACGGCTCCGACCGCCGCGCCAACTGGCCCCGCAAGCGCATCGTCCTGCCCATGGTCGTCCTGGTCGGCGTCGCCGGTTTCAGCCTGGGCCGCGGCGCCCTGGATGTCGTGAACCCGACCAAGGGCCAGGTCACCCTCGCCGACCCGCCCCTCCTGGCCGGCCAGAAGGCACCCAGTGGCTACCTCGTGACCGCCGCCCCCAAGCCCAAGCCCACACCGACGTCCACTGTTGAGAGCAAGCAGTCGGGCGGGGGTAAGCACAAGGCCGCGGTGCCCACGCCCGAGGCCACTGCCGCCGAGAAGAAGGCCGAGGCCCAGTCCACCGGCAAGGCGGCCACGCCCAAGGCCGGCGAGCGCCCCCGCACCACCGTCACCAGCACCACGATCAAGACCCCGGGCCCGGGCACCCAGTGGTCCCGCACCAGCCGCAGCGACGTCCCCACCACGGGCGCCGACGACGAGAAGCGCCGCTCCGACCGCAACCGGGACTACGACCGCGAGCGCAACCGCGACCGTGACGAGGACCGCCGCGGCCGCCACCGCAAGCCCGACCGTGCCACCCCCTGGCAGTGCGACCCCAACTACTCCGTCAGCTGCGTCCCCATCGCCTCCGACGTCGACTGCCTGTCGGCCGGCGGCGACGGCCCCGCCTACCTCGCCGCCCCGGCCCGGGTCATCGGCCGGGACATCTACAACCTGGACACGAACGGCGACGGCTGGGCCTGCGAGCGCTGGTGACCCGCCGTGTGCCGAGAGTGACGAATGCGGCGCTCCGGGTGCATCTGGCCGCCCCACGTTCACCGAGTTCGTACTTCGGGTGCAGACCCGCTAAGGTAGTCACCGCTCCCCCCGACAGGGAGGAGCGAGCGCCCGTAGCTCAACGGATAGAGCATTTGACTACGGATCAAAAGGTTAGGGGTTCGAATCCCTTCGGGCGCACTCGTTGAGACAGCGACGGAACCGGCCCTGATCTGCGGAAACGCATCGATCGGGGCCGGTTTCGTTTGTCAGTTCTTCGGGCTGGAAGAGGTTCGACTCACCGTTTACTCAACGCTTTCAGTTGACCCCGTTTCCGGGCCGTTCGCAGGCGTCTGACCTTCCGTGATCGCGCCCAGGGCGCCGGCCGCTTTCGGGCTTGCCTGGTGCCGGCCGAAGTAGGTGTCCTGCGTGATGCTGATCCGCTTGTGCCCGAGCTGGTCGGCGATCTCGCGGACGGTCAGACCACCCTCATCCAGCAGGGTCGCCGTGGTCTTCCGGAAGACGTGCGTGGTCACCCAGTCGAAGCCGAGCTTGTCCAGGGCATCCCGGACGTCCGAGTTGGTGTTCGACCGGTCACGGATCTTGCCGTGTTGCGACGGGAAGATCAGGTCCCACTCGTTCTCCGGCGACTCATGAGCCTTGAGCACAGCGACCAGCCAGGCCGGGAGATGGAGCTGACGCCAGCCACTCGGCGTCTTCGTGGTGGGCTGCAGGATCAGTCCGGTTCCCCGGGACCGAACGACGGTGGCGCGCACTTCGACCGTGGCCGCCTTGAGGTTCAGTGCCGGTTCGGTCACAGCGATGGCTTCACCGATGCGCAGGCCGGTTCCGAGCATGAAGTCGACCAGCGTGGGCAGATCTCGACTCACTGCCTCGGGGTCGGCGAGAAGGCCGGCCCGAATCTTGCGCACCTCAGGCAAGGTCAGCGATCGGGCAGCCTTCTTGGTCTGGGTGATCTTCGAGACCTCACGCACCGGGTTGTACTTGATCGCATCGTGCCGGGCCGCGAGGCCCACCAAGCCGTTCAGGACCGTCTTAGCGTGCTTGGCAGCAGCCGGACCGGTGTTCGTCTTGACTGACCTCAGCAGGCGATCACAGACGCTCACGGTCAGCTCACGCACCTGGAGCATGCCGATCCCGGGCACGACGTGCAGGCGCATGGCGTCTTCGTAGGCGTCCAGCGTCGTTGCGGCCCGACCTTCCTCCCGGATCTGGGCCAGCCACAGCTCCCCAACGTCCCGCACGCGCGTCTCTGCGGTTACCTCGCCCACCCGGCCAGCTCGTGACCGGGTGAGCAGGTACTCCTTGAGTGCAGCCTCAGCCTTGGCCCCAGTGGACGCCCGCCGCTGTACCTGCCGGGTTCGACCGTCGAAGTCCCGGAACCGCGTGTCGGCCTTCCAGACCTTCGGGCCGACCTGAGTCCGATTGATCGTGCCCCAGGTTCCCAAGGGCAGCGGCGGGCGCGACATCAGGCGATCTTGTCTGTCGTGATGTGGTCAAACCAGGTGACCACGTCTTCCGGCTTGTACCGCAGGTGCTTACCGATCCGGCGACCCTCCGGACCGTACCCGCGCGTGCGCCACTGATAGAGCGTTGCCACCGGGACGCCGAGGTACTCGGCCACATCGCTAGTCGTCCACAGTTTGGGAATCATTTCTAAGCAGCACCTTTCGCTCGATCAAATGCACTGACGGGGGTAGCAACTGGTGGAGGACCGCTACCGTCCCGTGCTGCTTCGTAAGCCGCGCGCCAGGTCTGGCGTTGGCTGATCGCATGCAGCAGTCGCGTGGAAAGCGGCGGCAGTTCGTTCGGGTTGACCGGCTCCCACACGTACCGGTCGGCGGTCTTGTCCCCGCGTGTGGCGTCGGCGCTGTCGGGGTCTACGCCGAGCAGGGCCAAGACGAAGGCCCGTCGTTCGTGACGGTGGTCGGTGAGCGTCTTACCCGACCACTTACGGGAGACCAGGACGCGCCGGCCTCCGTAGCCGAGGTGTTCACGTCGGTGGGCTTTGGCCTTGCAGGAGCCGGGGATCAGGCCGCGGCGGGCGTCTTTGGGTTGGATGCCGTAGCGCAGCCAGTTCGCGCATCGTGGGGAGCAGGGTTCGTAGCGCAGGGCGTGGACGAGGCGGTCGACGTGCGCTTTGACGGACGGGTTCTCGTCTTCGCCGTGGGCGGTGCCCATGGACTTGGTGAGGTACTTGGCGAGGTAGCCCACGCGCCGGTCAGCGTCCGGGGAGCCGGCCAGCAGGCCCTGGATGTCAGACTGGATACCGAACCGCACGACGTGCTGAGGTTCCAGGTCGTCATCGGCGTCGAGGTCGTCGAGGGCTTCGTCCCAGGTCGGCAGCACAGCCGCCGTGGTGGGGTCGAGGTAACCGACCGGCTCGCTAGCAGGGTTGCCGGTTAGGTCGGGGGCGTCGGCGTCTTCGTCCCAGACGGGCAGTTCGTCTTCGCGGACGTAGACCGGTGTATCGGCCTGGGGCCACCAGACCTGGTGGTAGGTGGCGGCGATGACCTGGCGGACCAGGGCACGCGGAATGGTGCCCCGGATCGCGATATGGGCGTGCGGGGCCAGGCGCTTCTGGGGTTCGACGGTGGCGAAGTACTGCACGTCGTACCCGGCGACGCGGCGCAGGTTCTGGACCAGCCGATCGAGCAGTTTGGGGAAGTGGATCGCATCCCGAGCCGCCCGCCGGTAGTCATACCGGGACGGATCGAGAGGAACGCCGTTGCCGTCGACTCGCCCGTAACCGGGCAGGGTGACCGTGACAAACATGGACGGCCGGTAGACCTTCCCATTATTGCCGGGGAATGTCTGTCCCACCGTTGTTTTCGCCATCGTGCGCTTGGGCAGATCGGGCGCGTCCTGGCGACGGCGGGTCGAGCGCTTCCGCCGAGCCGTTTCCGGCTTCTCACGTTCGAGCGGCCCGCGTACGCCCAGCTCAGCCAGCTCGGCATCGATGACGTCCAGCGTTTCGGCTGCGGCCTCAGCTACGCCGAGATCGCCGCGGGCGAGGAAGTCGTCCCGGACTGCGGTGACGTCGGCGCGGGCTGCGACCAGGTCTTGCTGGGCAGAGGTGGAGGGGTCTTCGTCGGGGATGGGGTCGGATTCGGCGTGCCAGCCGGCCCTGCATTGGTGCATGCGCAGTCGACGGGCACGCTGAGCACAGGTCGGGCACTTGGACTCGAGAGTTGCCCCGCACGGAACGTCGACGAGGGTGACTTCGCCGGTCAGGGTGTCGGTGACCCGCTGGGTGATGGGGCGGACGCAGACGCCGTTGGCGATGGCGACGTCTTCGGCGACGTGGAGGGCGACGGGCATGCGGGCGCGTTCGGCGCGGCTGTTGCGGGTCAGGTTCGAGATCGAGGCTGCGGCCGGCTGCATCGGGTTGCCCAGGTTGGCCGAGGCCGTGGGAACGGGGGTGGTCATCGGCGTCCCTTCAGTCGAGGCTGAAGCCAGCTCGGCAGGTGAGCGATCCGGGGGCGTGGGTCGGCGATGTGGCGCAGGGCGTGGACACGGACGGCGTCGACGGCCTCGGACTGGGGTGCGGTCTCGTCCCAGTCGCATGAGGTGCACCGCACCCTCATCGGGCGGTCGGTCAGGGAGGCCGGGGCCAGGGAGAACGTCACTCCAACATCCGTGACGATCGAGCCGACCGGAGGGACGACGGCCCAGCCTTCCGGCCACTCCGCAGCGGGGGTGTCGAGCTGGGCGACGTCTTCGGCCGGGCTGGTCTCGACGGTGACGGTCTCGTCGTGGTCGGGGTCCGTAGGGCTGTGGAGGCGGGACCACCAGGCGGGCGCCGGGCGGGTCTGCCCGGTCGGGTTCTGGTCGGGGCTGGTTTCTGGCATGGCCGTTCCAGGGGTGGCCGGGTTATCGCTCACGCGTCGTCACCTTCACCCGTGGTCCAGAAGCGGAAGGGGTAGGACTCATCCGGGCCGGTCTCCCGGCCGGCGGTCGGGTCGGTGATCGGGTCGGTGGCCGGCGTGTCGGGTAGCGGTGTCCAGTCGGTGTTCTCGGGTGCCGGCCACTGCGAGGCCATGTCGACGATGTCGGTGTCGGACAGGTAGGAGAAGCGGACCCGGACCGGTTCCAGGGCTCCTTCGACGCGGACGTAGGCGATGCCGGGCAGGCTGGCCGGGATCAGGTGACACGCCGCGCCCCGTTCCAGCGCTCCTTCACCCAGCACCATGTCCACGTGGGAGTCCTCAGCCAGCCGTAGCGCGATCCGGTAGGTGAACAGGTCCCGGAACGGCAGCACCTCCTTCCGCGGATCCTGCAACGCCGCCAGGACGCTGTAACCCACCGCACGTCCCTGCGAGAGCAGAACTTGCATGGCAGCAGCAACTTTCGCCTTAACATCCTTGGGTGCATAGGCGGTCAGGAACGCCAGCTCATCGATCACGATCACTTCCAGCGGATCAGCCTTGGACGGGGTGAAGACGCGTACGCCAGCGGCTTTCAGGTGACGTTTGCGGTCGTTCATGTCCGCCACGGCCCGTTCCAGCAGAGCGAGCATGGCGTCCAGGTCTTCATCGGCGTACTCGGCGAACAACGCCCGCCCAGGGAACAGCTCCATCCCACCCTTGGGATCGACCCCACGCAGTCGTACGGTGCCCTCCGCGACGGCCGGAGCCAGCGCCCGGACCGTTGACCACAGTGCCGATCCCTTGCCCGAGCCCGAGGCGCCGGCCAGCAGGACATGCCGGCCCAGCAGCCACAGCAGGAAGAGCTGACCGTCCTCACCCAAGGCGACCGGTAGAGCGTCCAATACCGGGACCGGCGCCGGGTCCAACGGGGCGACGAGATGGCGCAGCGGGTCTTTGGCGTAGAACAGCACCCGCACCCGACCGGGCGCGTCCTCGATCACGCTGCATCGGTGAGCGGCGTACACGTGCCGCAGGCCCTCAGCCCGAGCTGCCACGTCGGCTGGTGTCTGACCGTGGAGCAGGCGCAGATGCAGGGTGTCGACCACGGCCGTAGAGCGGATACGGGTCACGGCCGGGACGTAGACCTCATGGTCGGGGGTGACGCGGGTCAGGCCGGTTCCGTCCATTGCGGGATGCCAGCGCCGCTTGTATTTCGTCCACCACCGCCACACGCCCCGGGCCGGTTGTGAGACTGCGACGTCGAAGGAGGCCGGCCATCGGGAGGCCCAGACCAGGCCCAGGGCGAGCCACCAGGTCAGCGCCGTCAGCGCCCACAGCCCACCCAGCCGCGACCAGATGACCAGCAGCACGAACGCGGGCAGGGACAGGCCCCAGTACGTGAACGCCTGCCGTAGCAGCCACCGCGAGGCCCGGGCCAGGTGCTTGCTCAGGAACAGTGGGACGGTGACCCACAGGGGGATGACGTAGCGTTGACGGGTGGTGAGGCCGGTTCCGGCCAGGTCTTCTACCCGGGTGCCGTTGACCAGCATCAGAGGGTGCTCCCATCCGTGGAATCAGTCGAGGTAGTCGAAGCGGGAACGTCAGGCAGTCCCAAGGCCGCGCGCAGGTCGTGCAGGACGTCTCGTAGGCGCACCAGACGTTCGGAGTCGTCCCAGCGGTCATCCGGATCGAGAAGGAAGGTGGCCATGCCCACGGCCCGGCAAGCTGCCAGGACCCGTTGGTTGCTTTCCTGGTACTGGTCGAACCAGAACGAATCCATGCCGCCGGCCATCACAGGCCACCGCCGCTGGTGCGGTCGCTGTTGGTGAAGGAGATGAACCGGCCACCCTCCCCGCGCAGGGGCAGGGCGACCAGGTGCGCGCAGTCGGGGCACTGCCCGAAGTGCAGCCGCCCCACCGGGTGAACCTCGGCACAGGTACGGCACGGCTTGGCCAACGGCCCACAACGCTTACTGCCAGTGCTGGAACGCATTTCAACCCTCAATCCTGGGGAACGTGTGCTGATCGACGAAGGGCGATGCCCGGAAGGGGCGCCCCGAACCCGGCGAGGGGACGGGGCGCCACATCCATCCGGACGAGGGGACCTGGACTACGACGCCTGCCGCTGCGCCCGAGTCGGGGCGCGGAAACCCGTTGCTCGGTAGGCGATAGCGACGCGGGGCTTGGCGCGGTTGGAGTCCAGGTAGGGGATGACCTGCAGGCCGTCGAACTCGGCCGGAGCCATCAGTCCGGCTGGCGGGACCGGCTGGTGATCGGCCGGGATCTTGACCTTGATCTCGCGTCGTCCCTGCTGCGCGGTCGGGTCCAAGATGCTGACCGCCCACAGTCGCTGGCCGGTCTGCTTGTCCAGTTCCTGCGGGTCGACATTTCCCGCCTTGCGCTTGTCGAAGTCCTCCACGGCGTCCACCGAAAGAACCATGATGGGCTGGGTGAACACGTCCTCGTGACGGACATTGATACGGCCCTCAACAGCCATTTCTTCGGCTCCCACTCTCGCCATTCAACCGCCCACACTCACCCGCCCCAATCGAGCGGCGTGAAGTGCTTTCTCTGCGGTGTCAGCCCTGTCTGAGCTGCGAGAACATCGTGAACCGCTCGACAAGCGCGCATCAACGCTTAGGTAGGCGGTACAAGGTGGACCTCATATTTTCTATGCCAACCTCACATGAGCGGCGCACCGGAATTAGACATGGTTTGCATAGTGGCCAGAAAAGGCAATACTGGGGGTAAGAAATGGCCGTGTCGGCGGTTACCATTCCGGTTATGGCTGAGCGGGGAACGCCTACGGTGTACACGTCCCGGGGGCAGGTCGACGGCGAGGACTGGCAGGCAGTGGCAGCAGCGCTGAACGAGCGCATGGCAGCCCGCAGGATCGGCCAGCAGGAGTTGGCGCGCCTGTCAGGGATTTCGGTCTCGACGCTGCGCACCGTTCAGCACGGCGCGAGCCGACGCGTGCAGAACAAGACGTTGGAGGCGATCGCCGTTGCCCTGGACTGGCCGGCCGATCACCTGATCACCCTCCTGGTCACGACCCAACGGCAGGTGCCGGCCAAAGACGTCGGCGGGGACGTCGGTGGGGACCAGGTGGCCGTCGCGATAGCCCGGGTCGAGCAGACGTTGCAGCAGCTCAGCGACCGGTTGGCCAGTGTCGAGAACCACCTGCGGGGCGACCAAATGGCCGGCTCAGACCCAGGCGCGTGAGTTCAGGCCCAGGGATGAGTACGTCACGAACATGACCCACGGCGTGATGGCCGAGAACTTCACCGAGGCCACCCCGTCGAGCTGCATCACGCAGGCCCGCGCCAGTTCCCGCTGATTGCTTGTCGGGTCCAGGAAGACCGCCACCGCCGACTCGCCGGTGAGAGCGCGGGGCAGCGGCGAGGTGCGTTGCACCGTCACCCCGTGTTCGCGCAGCATCGAGACGAGCCCGTCAGCGTCCATCGTGACCTCTCCTTGGCCGACAAAACAGCGAGCCCGCGCGCACTTTCCCCGTCGAGTGCGCGCGGGCAGTCCTGAGATGTGGGTGCGTGCCGAACCGTCACCCCGAATGAGGCCGGCACGCACCCCGGCGCCGCTCTTACCGCAGCGGAGGGAGGCTGAGCGGGAGCCAGGCGCCGCCCCCGACCCTCACCGGCCGGGAGTCTTCTGACGAGGGACCACGGCCCGCCGCGCCGGATCCTTCGATCGGTCGGTTCCATGTTGTTCGGGTTGTTCGGCCGGCACCGCTCTTGCCCGTCCGACTCTCACGCGCTGCCCGCCCATACGTTGGCGTGGAAAACGGCTCAGATTCACAGCTTCCCTCCCGCTCCGATCCTTGGAGCCGGCCTCTCCCGAGGACTCGCGCCGCTGTCACCCGGGAAAGGCCGGTGAGACAAGCCTGCTTCGCCCCCCAGACCAGGGGAAACGCACGCCGCACCTATACCGACTCCACATGAACCGTCGCCGGAACTGATGACGATCAGCGGTTACCGAACGCTGTCGGAGCGCTCAAGCGCTTGAAAAGCGGCATGCCGCTCATACAGGGTTGACTTGGGCGCGGTAACCTTCCGCTTACCGAACGCAACGCAGCAGTGGGTGGCACCAGCGAGGGGGAAGCATGCGGGAGCAGTCGGACTACACGGTCTCGGATGACGTTCTGGCCCGCGCCGACTTCCAGGAAGCATGCCGAGAGCGCGACTTCCAGCGCATGTTTCACCTGATGCGGCAGTGGGACCACGCCAGCCAAGACCGCATCGCCGCCCCGATCGAGAACATGACCCAGTCCCGGGTCAGCCGGATCATGACCGGCAAGGACCGCATCGCCTCCGTCGAGGTGATGGAGCGGATCGCAGACGGCCTGCACATCCCCGGCGGCTTCCTCGGTCTGGCCGCTCGTGAATGGGAAGCACAGGCGCCCCAGCCCTGGCCGCACGCCACGAGCCCGGCGAACATCGGCGGCAACCTCATCAGTGCCGACATGCCGACCGAGGCCACCGCAGGCGAGGTCATCGACCGCTGCCTCAGCGCCCGGGTCGAGGTCGATGTCAAGGGCCGTGTGCGCCTGCACTACATGCATGAGCTGACCAATCTGTCCGATGCCCCGTTCACCAGGTTCAGCCGGCAGTTCTGGTTCAAGCACGTCGACGGTCCGCTGATCGTCGAGCCGGACCAGGCCAGCGAGCGCAACGTCCTGATCCAGCGGCTGCACGAGACCGAGCTTCAGGTGAAGTTCGCCTGCCAGATCTTCCCCGCGATCAACCCCGGCGAGACCGCCCGGGTCGGCTACTCGTGCACCGGTGGCCTGTTCGACAGCGAGCTGTACTGGCGTCAGTCGGTCTACCGGCCCACCCAGAAGCTTCACTTGCAGATGCGCCTCGGTGGGGTGGACGCTCTGACCGGTTGCCAAGCGGTCGAAGAGCGCCCGGACGGCTCGGAGATCACGGCGACCGAGAGCCTGACGTGGAACACCGACGAGAACGGAATCGTCATCGACCTGAACCGCCGCAACCTGCGGACCAACCAGACCGTCACCCTGCGCTGGGACGTTGCCCGTGCGACTGCGTGACCAGGTCGAGGCCACCGTCCGAGCCTGGGACGCCCACGAAGCAGCCCGAGGCGGACGACAGGTCATCGACTACGACTGCGCCCCACCCGAACACCCCGTAGGCCCGGCGAGCAGCCGCCTGGAGGTGTTCGAGCAGCTCACCGCCTACCAGCAGCAGGCCCAGGCCGATGGAGACGCCGCGGTCGAGCGCACCGTGCGCGCCCACCTGGCCTACCTCGGCAGCGTCCTGGGCCAGCGCCCCGAGCTGGACGACTACATGCGCGCCACCCAGGGATGCGGCACCGCCGGCTGGTCGGAGGAGTACATCCTCGAGCTTGCCGAACGCGCCCGTCAGGCGCTAGCCGACCACGGCATCGGCTGGAACGCCAGCACCGGCGACGAGCTGCACCAGCTCTATGGGCCGATCACCATCGACGAGGCAGGCGAGCGCGTCGGCGAAGAGGCCGCCAAGGTCGAGCCCATCGTGCGGGAGCTGACCGGCACCACCGCCCCGTTCACGGTCAAGATCGAGGTCGTCGACGTGGACGACTACTGGTCGTTCTGGGTCGACGGCGCCGGCACCGCCGCCCGGCTGCGGTTCAACAAGCGCACCGCCAGCTTCACCGAGACCCGCCTACGCTCCTTCGCCCAGCACGAGCTCCTGGGCCACGCGTTGCAGTGCTCCAGCTTCAGCCAGACCGGCACCACCGAAGACGTCCCCTGGGTACGGACCCTGACCACGCACCTGCCCTACCAGTCCCTGCTGGAAGGACTGGCCACGGCGTGGCCGATGTTCACCACGCCGGACGATGAGCGGCTGATGACCTACCAACGGGTCACCCACTACACCCACCTCGTCCGGGCCGAACTGCACCGCGCCATCAACGCCGGCCACTCCGTCCGCGAATGCGCCGACCACGCCCGCGCCCGCGTCCCGTGGATGTCCGCCCGCGAGATCGGGAACCTGCTCTCCGACCGAGGCACCGAGCCCATGCTCCGGTCCTACCTCTGGTCATACCCCGCCGGCACCGACTGGTTCATGAACCTTGCCGAACAAGCCGACGCCCCCACTATCGACAAGGTCCTCCGGACGGCGTACCACCACCCGCTAGCCCCGGCCGACCTTGCCGAACTGTGGCCGGCCGGTCCAGTCATCGGTGGCGACGGAAGTCCGATCACCCTCCGACGACCCACGACTGTCTGAACCAGACACCCAACAGAGACGAGGGCAGGAGGCACCAGCATCGTGCTTCCTGCCCTCAGCTCACGCTCCAGGACCAGTTGCCGAACAACCGGGACACGCCCTGATTGCCGCAGGAGTGATCGGCGGCAACGGCGGGTCAGCTCAGCGCATGGTCAGCCGGGATGCCCCGCCGGGCATGCGGCACCTGCGGCACCGACCCGACGGGGCACCCGGCGCTACGACGCCAGCGACTCTCGTGCACTGCCGAATTACTCTCTTCTGGATCAAGAGATGTAGCGCGAGGTGTCACGCTCAGTTACACGAGGGTAGAATAAAAGGTGCAAAGGGTGCAAATGGTGAACACTTGGCGACCGAGCGGGAGTTGCGGAGCTAGGCTGAGCGTGTGCTAAGGCCCTGCGGAGCCTTCGACCGGCCACTGGAGAAAGCATTGAGTACAGCATCGAATGACCAGGTCGCGAGGCTCTGGAACCTATGTAACGCACTTAAGGACGACGGCGTCACGTACCACCAGTACCTAACCGAGCTCTCGTACCTGATTTTCTTGAAAATGGCTTCCGAGAGCGGCATGGATGATCGTCTTCCCTCCGGGGCACGCTGGTCTCACTTGCTTGCATCAGACACGGCCCAGGTTCTTGAAAGATACAGGCAGGCTCTTCAACTCCTGAGCGAATCGAAGTATCCATACATTGCCGCAATTTTTGATGATGTTTCGTCGTCTGTTCGACGGCCAGCCACGCTTATGGCGCTGTTGGAAGGAATCGAACGCTTTGAATGGTTCCGCGTCAAACAAGAAGGCTTGGGTGACTTGTATGAGGGTTTGCTCGAGCGAAACGCGACCGAAAAGCGCTCGGGTGCCGGTCAGTACTTTACGCCGCGGACCATTATCGACTCAATGGTGCGAGTTACCCAACCAAGTCCTAAAGACGTGATTCAAGATCCTGCTCTTGGCACGGCTGGATTCTTGATCTCAGCAGCCCGTTACATAGTGGCGAAGCATGGGAGGTCTCTCTCGACAGCGCAGCTGAGCAAAATATTCGAACGCTCTTTCACCGGCATGGAACACGTTCACGATACCTATCGGCTAGCTCTCATGAACATGTTCTTGCACGGCTTTACGACGCCGGAAGGAATCCCAGGAGTCCGCTACGGGGATACGTTGTCTGAAGGACAGTCATTGCCAGCGGCCTCCCTTATCCTTAGTAACCCGCCCTTTGGCACGAAGCGAGGAGCAGGGCTTCCAGCTCGACAAGACCTGCCTTACCCTACAAGCAACAAGCAGCTGTGCTTCTTGCAACATATTTATCTGGGTTTGCGCGATGGGGGGCGCGCGGCCGTGGTCGTACCTGACAACGTGCTTTTTGAGGACGGCATAGGCAAACTGGTCCGCCAAGACCTTATGAATCAGTGCAGCCTTCACACGATCTTGAGATTGCCGCCAGGCATATTTTACGCCGCATCGGTCAAAACCAATGTCCTCTTCTTTACTAAGTCAAAAGGGGCAAGTAAGGGCACCTCTGAGACTTGGTATTACGACCTACGAGGTGCACTCAACGGTCGAGTAAAGCAACGCAATCTACACCGCGACCAATTGCAAGACTTCGAGATCCTATTTGGATCTGATCCTTGGGTGTCTGAGAAGGCACTGAATCTGCGCAGGGAAGTCGGAGAGACCGCATCGTTCCGTCGAGTTGATCGACAAGAAATTCACGCGAACGACGACAACCTCAACATTGCCTTTCCGGAAGTTGACGGTCAGGGCGACGCGGAGCCGTTCCAAGACCCTGTGACCGCTCTCCGTCAGATCATCAAGGACCTAAACAATCTGACAGATTCGCTAGGGCAGCTAGCCGAAAATGTGGAGCGCACAAGTTGACCACGCGACCTCCACACTCTTGGATCGATTGCTTGTTCGGGGAAGTGCTTGACCCTCACTACCGCGTAAATACAAGTCCGGACGACATAACTGACGAGGCATGGATCCTAGAGCTCGAGGATATCCAGCGGGACACCTCAAGGATTCTCAAGCGTGAGACTCGCGCCAATCGTCAAGTGCGGTCCGAGAAGTCAAAATTTGACCAGGGAAATGTTCTTTATGGACGGCTTCGACCGTACCTAAATAAGGTCGTGGTTGCCGATGCACCAGGCTTCTGCTCCACAGAGCTACTGGTCCTGCGGTGTGGTCCGGGTCTGGAACCCATCTTCGTATTGTATTGGTTAAAGCATCCGACTTTCCGTCAGTATGCCGAACAGGCGAGCCATGGCATGAACATGCCGCGGTTGAGTAGTGCACGTCTTGCGAACGCACCGTTCAGGCTGGCCCCGGTCGAACAGCAGCGTCAAATTGTCGAAATTGTAGAGCCCTATATGCGGCGTCTGGATGAAGTGGAGGATGCACTCAACGCCATCCCTGCTGTCCTCCAAAGAACGAAGGAAGCTGCTACAACCCGTACTCTTCAGCAAGCTTTTTTGAACAGCGAAGGACGCGAGGCGCGAATTTCGGACGTGTCTGTTCGTACGGCGTACGGGACATCCCGGAAATCGCAAGCAGAGGGTTTAGTTCCTGTCTTACGTATGGGTAACATAGTCGACGGGCGAATTGACTGGACTAATCTGCAATTTACTTCCTATGAACCCGATATCGAGAACTATGCGCTCCGAGATGGTGACCTTCTCTTCAATCGAACTAATAGCCCGGAATTAGTGGGAAAAACGGCCGTATTCCGCAGCGAACAACCCGCTATTCCAGCCGGATACCTGATTAAAGTTACTCTTGATGAAAACGTTCATCCTGAATATGTAGCTCACCTCCTCAATAGTCCTATGGGTCGTGCTTACTGCCGAGAAGTCAAGGTCGACGGATTAAGTCAGTCCAACATCAACAGTGCGAAGCTGTCTGCATTCAAGTTCCCCCTCCCACCACTGGAGGAGCAAGTGAGGATTTCGGAGCAGCTCGACGATCTATTCGAGGATATCGACAGCCTCAAGGCTGAACGCGCCCGTATCGCGGAAGATGTAGGAAAAGCGCGTGAGTCAATGCTTGTTCATGCGTTCGATGGGAAGCTGACCGCATCATCGAAGGAAGATTCATCGGTTACGGAGCTACTTACGAGGTTGGGCCGGTTCATTGCTGAGTCTCGAAGTACGCTGGTAGAAGAGCGGCTGACGCGTCGGAGGGAAAACCAGAAGGTGACAAAAATACAAGGCGTTTCAGGGCCGGCCCACGAACCGCTGCCGGCCAATTTTCTAACCCTACTGTTGACGACGCTTGGCAGTGCCTCTCCTGAAGCTCTGTGGGAGGCCTCGAGCATGCATATTGACGAATTCTACGAACAGCTCCGCCGTGAGGTTGAAGTTGGACTCATCGTAGAACGGCCTGCTGACGAACGCGATGAAAGTCGCATTTTGGAACTCGCATGAAGCTCGTATCGGTCGAACTAAGAGAGTACCGAAACCTCAAAGATTTCCAGGTGTTGTTCGACTCCCATGAATCCACGACTGTTTTGATTGGAGGAAACGGAACGGGTAAGTCTCACCTGCTTGAAGCTTTGGTAGAAATTTTTCGCGATCTAGAGGCACGAAACCCCTCGAGTTTTCAGTACGTCGTCCGGTACACGTGCAGGGGCCATGATGTGGTCATTGACTGCGAGCCCAGCAGAGCGTCGGGGAAAATCAAAGCGAGAGTTGACGGAAAACCTTTAACTTGGAAAAAGCTTCAAGCTAACCTAGACGAGTACCTGCCGAGCTACGTCTTTGCGTATTACTCCGGTTGGAGCAGTAGACTCGAACGCCATTTCGATGAACCTACGCGACGCCACTACACGGCAATCATGGGGAGCTCGCGTGGAGAGCTTCCACTCCGGCGCATGTTCTTCTGCCGCCAGGAGTACAGCCAGCTCGTCCTCCTGGCCTTCTTCCTTGCGCCTAGGGAGATAGCTGAAACTGTCCTACGTAAATATTTGGAAATCGAATCTTTTGATTCTGCTCTTTTTGTTCTTAAGAAACCATGGTGGGGAGCACGCTCCAAGCCGTCCCGAGCTCAACTCGCCGACGGGGATCCTCGGTATTGGTACGCGCGAGGGGCTTTCCGCTCTTTCCTGGATCGCCTCTGGGGGGCGGCATTAGCTCCCATCCGAGCCACCGAAAATATTGCTCGAGACGTGCGCCGAAACCCCGAGCCTACAGAACGACAATTCTTGTACGTTAAAGACTTGGCTGCACTGGCTCTACTTAAGGATGAAGCGGATGCTCCGAAGACGGTTTTTGGGTATCTGGAAAGTCTCTTCTTGTGCGACCTTATGGACGAAGTTCGCGTAACCGTCAAGCGTCGAGACGGAAGCCGCGTCAAATTTTCGCAAATGAGTGAGGGTGAGCAACAGCTACTCACTGTGCTGGGCTTGATGCTATTCACCCGAAATGACGAGTCCCTCTACTTGCTGGACGAGCCGGACACACATTTGAACCCCGTGTGGACGTATGAATACCTTAGTTTGCTACAAGACAGCATAAAGGCCGACAAGGGTCATCTGCTGGTTGCAACCCATAATCCACTTATGGTGGGCGGCTTAGTTCGCGAGCAAGTTCGGCGCTTCTCTAGAGAGCAAGTGCAGGACCTTCCGTCACCGTCCGAGGGCACCGAAGAGCAGTTAGAAATATTCGCTGAAGACGCCGAAAGAGAACCCCGAGATTTAGTCGAAACGTCAGTCGATCTAGACAGACCCTCGGTAGTCAAAACAAAAAGTGTTGCCTTCGAACCAGATTATGATCCCATTGGCCTGGGGATCGAAGGTCTTCTCAAGTCAGAGTTGTATGGCTTGCGTTCGACGCTAGCGCCTGAAGTCTTGGAACTTTTGGACGAACAGTATCGCCTATTGGGGGAAAAGGAATCGACCGCCCAGCAACGAGATCGACTTCGTGAGGTTTCAGCAGAACTACACCGCATGGCGATTATCCACACATTTCCCAACCCGTACTTCAGTGCATTTGCGGCGGCTTTGGCACGCAGACAGCCAGCGCCCAATACGAGACTGACGCAGGCTGCTTTAATTGAGCAGGCTCGACTGTCGGATGAAATCCTGGATGAGCTACTTTCCGAAGATGAGGCATCGGACAACCGCGCATGAGATACGTGGAACTCGTCACTCCCCCCAATGATGCCGCATGGATGAAAAAATCTGCGGATCTATTGGAAGATCTTAAGGCGGCAACGTCAGCAGAAGAACGTGCGAAGATCATCGACGCCAACAGTAGCGTCTGGGGATCGCTAAAGACATGGTTGCTTGCCGCCTCCCACGGTAAGTGTTGGTTCTCCGAAGCCAAAGACTGTTTCAGTCATTGGGATGTTGAACACTTCCGTCCAAAAACTTCGGCGAAAGACAGAGACGGCACAATCGTGGAAGGTTACTGGTGGCTTGCTTTCGATTGGACCAACTTCCGTATATGTGGAAATGTGGGAAATCGAAAAAAGGGAACCTTTTTCCCAGTCAGGCCCGGAACAAATCGGGTAAAACTGGGCGGGGATCAGCGTCAAGAAGAATATTTATTACTCGATCCATCGGATCCCGAAGATCCATCCTTGCTTTTCTTCAATATGGCTGGAGAGGCCATACCGGGTCCCTTTGTGAGGGACGACTGGGAACGCTTGAGGGTTACCTATTCGGTAGAACGATATAAGCTTGATTATGAACCTTTGGTCCAGAAGCGAAAGGCAATATGGTTCGAATGTAATAATACCATTAATGAGTATCTGCGTGAGCTGGACGAGTATACTCAGGACAAAACCAAGATAATAGCGCGCCACCAAGTCAAGGAAGCGGCTAAACGATTGCGTCGCATGGTGGATGTGCGGGAAGAACTTTCTTCGGTTGCCAGGGCGTGCATCATCAGTCGGTCGGATATGAGATTGGCCGGTTTCTTGTGAACGTGCCCCGAGACCAAGCGCCTCACGTGGGGGAGCATCGGAACGGCTCGAAGGGTTGCCCCGAAGTTACTCGCGCGGGACTCCCAGCTCTTTTCGGTACCGCAGCCTAACTCTGAGCACGCTGATCCCGTCGTAACAGTCGGTAGATGCTACGAAGAGAGCGCCGGCGGGAGCGCTCAGTCTTTACTCACCTAATTGAACGTCACGAGCCGCCAGACGACAACAGACGTTCGCAGATGAAAAACCCTCCTGACCTAGCCAATGACGGGCAATCGGCACCACTAGGTGTCACCGGAAACCACAGATTTGGATCAAAAGGTTAGGGGTTCGAATCCCTTCGGGCGCACTCGTTGAGACAGCGACATGAACGGCCCCTGAGCAGCGGAAACGCAGCTCGGGGCCGTTTGTGTTTGGGTGCGGTTCGGCGACCTGGTCGGGCGGGGTGAGTGACTGAATGAGTGACCATGGCTGAGGAGCAACAGTCGGGTGCTGCGGCGTGAGCGTGGTCTGAGGTGTCAGCGTAGGACGGTGAGCCAGGCGTTGGCAGTCTGGCCCTTCTTCCACTTGACCTCGATCAGATGATCGTGGGCCCAGTGGTCAGGCACCGTAAAGGTGACGTACGCGCGGCCGTTGGCATCGGTGCGAATGGAACGCAGCACGCCATCGTCGGACGATCCGCCAATTCCAGGGTCCTCCGCATTAGCGCGAGTCTTGTTGCTGAACAGCCTGTACCTGGCGTGGGCCCGTAGCCCGCTGACGACGACCCCGGCTCGAGAGCCGGCGTAGACCCTGTCAGTGCTCAATGCGAGGGACGGACGGGGCGGGGTGACGGTGATCCAGCCGTGGGCTTGCTCGACCAGGTCGGCTCCTTTGGCTTTCTGCAGCTCGATCAGGTGATCGTGCTTCCAGGTCAGCGGCACGACGAGCCGGGTCGAGAATTCGCCTGTCCTGTCAGTCTTTACCCGGGCCAGCACTGTCACCTTTTCCGAGTCCGACACGTCCGTCGAAGAGGGGTCGGTGCGGGTCTGATGACTGATGAGCTCATAGGTTGTGTTGGCTCGCAGCTGGGCCGCGTCCACTCTGATCGTGCGACTGGCCGAGACGGAGCTCGCGCTCAGCGTCAGTGCCGGAGGCGCGTCCTGGTCTGCCGCAGCAGCCTGCGCGACGCCGGTGGCGGACCCGAGAATGGCTGAAAGACCAGCAATCGCAACGCCGATACGGATCATCGTCCGCCCGTCCCCTCTGAAGGCATCCCTGCGACCTATGAAGGGTACGCCTACTCTGGGTAGTTGAGGTTACTGAACGTAGCTCCGCTTATGTGTAGTCAGGAACCTCGGGCCTATGAACGACGATGATTCTTCGGCGCCGGGATGGTCTGTACGTCTGAGACCGGCTCACGGGAGGCTGACGCCATGGGGAAACTGAGTTTTGCGATGAACGTGTCGTTGGACGGCTACGTCGCCGCACCCGGTGACGACCTCGGCTGGAGCGTCCCGAGCGACGAGCTGTTCCAGTGGTGGTCGGACCGGGTGGGGGCGACCGGTCTGGCGCTGTACGGGCGCAGGCTGTGGGAAGGGATGAGTTCTCACTGGCCTACCGCCGATGAGCAGCCCGGCGTCACCCCGGCCCACGTCGAGTACGCCCAGCGCTGGCGGGCCATGCCGAAGGTGGTGTTCTCTTCGACGATCAGCGAGGTCGCCTGGAACGCGCGCCTGTTCGCCGGTGATGCGGTTGCTGAGATAGCCCGGCTCAAGGCCGAGGACGGCGGCGACATGGACATTGCCGGCGCCACGCTCGCCGCGTCGGCGATGCGGGCTGGGCTCATCGACGAATACATCCTGGTCACGGCGCCGGTCCTGGTTGGGGGCGGCAAGCCGTTCTTCACGGCTCTGGACAGTTGGGTGAACCTGAAGTTGGTCGAGACTCGGACGTTTTCCGGAGGTTTGCTTCTGTCTAGGTACGAGACCAGGGGCTAGGAGCCTGGCGTACTTGACATCCGAGACTGGGCGCGACGTGTCGGTTCGGGTGCTGTTCGTCTTCGACCCTTGGTCGCAGGCGATCCTGCTCGCGGTGGGGAACAAGGCGGGTGACTGGTCGCGGTGGTACCAAGCAGCGATCCCGGTCGCTGAGCAGGCCTACGAGAGCTGGCTGACGCTTGAGGGAAAGCGAAGGGCTGATCAATGACTGAGTTTCACGACTGGGATGACATTCGAGCCGAGCTCGACGATGGTGACAGTGATGCCCTGGCGAAGGAGCGGGCTCGTACCGAGGCTTGGGCGAGCGCCTTCCATCTTGCTGAGGAGCGTCGACGCCTCGGTCTGACCCAGGCTCAGGTGGCGGAGCTCATGGGCGTCACGCCGGGCCGGGTCAGTCAGATCGAGAACGGTGATCTGGATGTCAACGAGGTGGCGACCCTCAGCCGGTACGCACATGCGCTCGGGGCACGAATGCGCATCATCTTCGACTACGGCGACGATCTTCGTCAGATTGCCTGATGCCCTGCGTCGCTGACCGAGTTCCGGAAAATTAGTGGCGTTCCTCAAGGTTGGGCGTGTGCCTTCCGATGGACGTCGTCATGGTGTCCGGTGTGCGAGCTTCCTGCGGGATCTCGCTGGTCCTGATCGCGCTGATGGCGGGTAGTGGATGCTGTGCGTCCGATCGGGCCGCCGGTGAAGTGGTTACAACACGGCCCGTTTCCTCCAGCTCTGCTTTGTTGTCGGAGCCGATGCTCGGCGTCACCGACTGCCTCTCCGGGTACTCGGTCGGAAGCATCGGCGACTACGTCGCAGGGGGTGGGGAGGCTTCGGCTGATGAGGCCATCGGCTTCCTGACTCGCGCGGTCAGTCGCGAGTGGGGATCGGAACTGCGGCCTGAGACGGTTGCGGCGTCAGATTCGAAAGTGGTCGTCGAGTATCTCAGCGACTCGCGGGTGGTTGCCAGAGGTGCGCTGGTTGCCGTGGGCGACAAGTGGCAGATGGAAGGGCTTTCGCAGTGCACTGCCGGACCGGCGGCGGAGGAATCGCCGGCTTCGGCTGCTGGCACGTCATGGCCGTGCTTTACCGAGCTGGCAACGAAGGTCACGCAGGGCGGGAGAGTAGTGGCCCGACCGGAGCTGGTCGGCCTGACGGTGCGGGAGGCGAGGAAGGCTGCCCCTGGGGGCGGGGCGATGGGGCGTAGATTCCGCATTCTTGGAGAGGATGGTGAATGCAACGACCATCATCTTGACGCGTATGCGGACCGTATCAACGTGTTTGTTGAAGACGGGCGAGTCATTTGGGCGTACAACTTCTGACCGGTATGCAGGCCGATAGGCCGGGCTTAGGTCGTAGCGCCAGGCCGTCTTAAAGCAGCGCGAGTACCGTCGTCACCCCTGAAGGAACGGCAGGAAAGGACCAAGCATGCTCACCCTGAGAGCAAAGGCCGGAGTCCTGGTGGGCGGTGTGGTTGCTGCCGCGCTCGCTGCGGGTGTTGCCACCAGTGTGGTTTCGCCTGCCCAGGCCACGGAGTCCGCCCAGGTCACGAAACCAGGCCAGGCCCCGAAGTCGGCCCAGGCCAAGGAATCAGCCCAGGTCACGGAGTCGGCCCAGGCGGCCGACCTGGACTCGCCGGAGAAGAAGGACATTGCGATGCAGCTGGTCTCGAGCGCGGAGAACTCCTCGCTCGACTGGCGGGCGCAGTACGGGTACATCGAGGACATCGGTGACGGCCGGGGGTTCACCGGCGGCATCATCGGGTTCACCTCGGGCACGCACGACATGCTGGAACTGGTCGAGCGGTACACCGACGAGCATCCGGGCAATGGGCTGGAGAAGTTCCTGCCGGCGTTGCGGGCGGTGGACGGGACGGATTCGACCGCGGGGCTGGGGCAGGCCTACGTGAGGGCCTGGGAGGCCGAGGCGGAGAAGGCTGCGTTCCAGCAGGCGCAGGACGCCGAGCGAGACCGGGCGTACTTCGATCCGGCGGTCGAACAGGCCAAGGCCGACGGGCTGCGGGCGCTGGGGCAGTTCGCCTACTACGACGCGATGGTCATGCACGGTCCGGGCGAGGATCCGGTGAGCTTCGGCGGTATCCGGGCGACGGCTCTTCGTAATGCCACGCCGCCGTCTCAGGGTGGCGATGAAACCGTCTATCTCGATGCGTTTCTCGATGCGCGCAAGGCCGCGATGCTGACCGAGGAGGCGCACTCCGAGACCGGGCGGGTGGATACGCAGCAGCGTAAGTTCCTGCGGGAGGGCAACCTCGACCTGGACCCGCCGCTGCGCTGGACCGTCTACGAGGGCGACCCGGTCTACGAGATCCTCTGACCCGAGCTGGGAGATTTTCTGACCCGGCCGCACCGCGTCATCAGTCAAACCCCAGCGTCACCAGTTGATTACGGAAAGACCCTCACCGGGATTGGGCCTGATGCCCGATTTAGGCGAGGGCCTAGCCGCGCTTAATGCTGTCTCCAAGATCATGCCGCCATGCGTACTCCCTCCACGACGGGCGGCGGCCGGAAGGCCACGTCCTGGCGGCTCTGGACCGTGAGCCTCAGTGCCGTGGTGCTGGCGGTGGCCGGCACCAGCGTCGCGCTGCAGTCGGCCTCGGGTCAGCCGGCCGACACCACCGCAGCCACCTCCAGCAACGCCGCCGCAGCCGACGGTGCAGGCAGTGCCACCAGCGCCGCCAGCGCCGACGGCGCCGGCAGTGCGACCGCCAAGAGCGAGAAGCCGGCCACCGCCACCTCCGAGAAGGTCAAGGAGGCGAAGGTCGTCGAGAGCACCGAGAGCTCGACCACCGTCTCCACGGCCGCGGCCAAGTGCTCGCGCACCGCCTCCAAGACCGCGAAGACCAAGGTCACCAACGTCAAGCTGCCCAAGAAGGTCCGGGGCTACGGCTCCGAGGGCGACACCGAGGTCCTGCCGATGGCCGTCGCCGCGGCCCCCAACGGCCAGTCGTGGCTGGCCTGGATGGGCACCGACGAGAAGGTCTACCTGGGCAAGCTCGGCTGCAACGACAAGCTGGTCGGCAAGCCCACCGCCTTCACCGGCATCGACCTGCAGGATGTCGCCGCCGACGCCAAGGGCGGCGTTCTGCTGATCACCAAGAAGGGCCAGTGCGGCACCGGCCCGCTGTGCGGCGGCACCTCGAGCCCCTGCAACACCATGCACATGATCCGGTTCGACAACAGCGGCAAGCTGGTCTGGGACCAGCAGGTCACCAACCTGACCAGCTCGCGTAAGGGCTACGACGACGGCGCCCGCTTCGTCTGGTGGTACCAGCACCACGGTCGGCTCGCCTACGACGGCAAGAACTACGCGGCCTACTTCGGCACCGCGATCACCGTGAAGAACGGCAACTGCGTGGACATCCACCAGGGCGACCGGATGCAGGTGGTCAACAGCAAGGGCAACATCGTCAAGGGCAAGAGCTTCGACTTCGGTTGCAGCCACGCCTGGACGTCGCGGATCGCCTACGACCCGGCCAAGAAGAAGTTCGTGATGACCTGCGCGACCGACAACGAGTGCCGGATCGCCCAGCCGAACCCCTACCGCACCGTCGCGGCCGGCAAGTGTGACGGCACGCTGTTCGGCGGCGACCTGGTGCTGGCCAAGAGCGGCTACTGGACGGCCTGGAGCCAGGGCAACGCGGTCAAGCTGTCCCGCTTCACCACCGGCTCGGCCAACAAGACGGTGGCCCCCGGCGTGTCCAGCCAGCACCCGCACCTGGTCAAGTACGGCAAGAACCGGATGGTGCTGAGCTGGGGCTCCGGCGCCAAGACCAAGGTCAAGATCCTCAACCGTTCCACCGGTGCCACGATCGGCTCGACCCTGACGCTGGGCGTGAAGGACCACGACTACGCCGCCTTCAAGGAGTACAAGGACGGCAGCGTCGCCTACCCCGCTGCGGGCAGCACGAGCTCGCAGATCAAGATCGCCCGCGTGATGCCGATGAGCTGATCCGCGACCACGCGGTCAGCCGGCGCAAAAGACCAGGTGCCCACGAACGTCCTCAATTGAAGGACGTTCGTGGGCACCTTGGTTTTGTTGCCGGACTTCGCTTCAGGCTGGGTTCAGGTTGCCTGGGGCAAGCTGGTCAGCGTCAGACAGCCCGCCGGTCGGCGTTGTCCACCGAGGTCTCTTCGGCCTCGTCGGGCTTCATCCGGCTCGACACCACCAGGCTGGCCACCGTGGTGACGACCAGGGTGCCGATGATGACGGTGAGAGACAGCCAGATCGGGATCTCGCCGCCGAACGGGGCCCAGTCGGCCCAGTGGTACTCGTGCATGGCGTGCAGCACGAGTTTCACACCGATGAAGGCCAGGATGAACGACAGGCCCAGCGACAGGTAGATCAGTCGCTGCAGCAGGCCGCCGATCAGGAAGTACAGCTGGCGCAGCCCCATCAGCGCGAAGACGTTCGCGGTGAAGACCAGGTACGGCTCCTCGGTGAGGCCGTAGATGGCCGGGATCGAGTCGAGCGCGAACAGCAGGTCGGTGCTGCCCAGCGCGACGATCACGAAGAACATCGGCGTGATCAGGCGCTTGCCGGCCTGGGTGATGGTCAGCGAGCGGCCGTGGTACTCGTCGGTCGACGGGAAACGGCGCTTGACCAGGCGCATCAGCGCGTTGTCGACCATCTCGTCATCGTCGTCGTGCTTGCGGTACTCCCTCACCAGGTTGATCGCGGTGTAGATGAGGAACGCGCCGAAGATGAAGAAGACCCAGGCGAACTGCTCGATCGCGGCGGCGCCGAGGGCGATGAAGATCGCCCGGAAGATCAGCGCCAGGATGATGCCGATCGTCAGGGCGTACTGCTGCAGGTGCCGGGGCACCGCCAGCTTCGACATGATGATCAGGAAGATGAACAGGTTGTCGATCGACAGGCTGTACTCGGTCAGCCAGCCGGCGAAGAACTCACCGGCGTAACGCGAGCCCGACGTGGCCCACACGCCCAGGCCGAACACGATGGCCAGGGCCACGAAGGTGGCGACGAAGGCGCCGGCCTCCTTCATCGAGGGTTCGTGCACGTTGCGCCCGATGACGAAGACGTCGAGCGCGAGCACGGCGACCAGGACCACGGTGGTGATCAACCAGGTCGTGGTGGAGACATCCATACGGCACAGGCCTTCCGAGTTGCGGGGTGGTCCGGGTGATCCGGCTGGCCCCAGGGGGTCAGGTCTGGCCGGAAAAGGCGTAGCGTGCCACCCAGCCAGAACACCAACGGTGTCCGGACACACAAAAGTTCCGGATTTCGGGCCCGAGGCGACCCAGCTCACACCGCAAATCGGAAGTCGCGCCTGTCTGTTGCTCTTTCGAACTATTGCGCGGTGAGCCGGATTGCGCTCCAGGACACCGGCGGCAGCTCCAGCCGGAGCACCCCGTCCGCCACCGTGACCCCGGAATTGGCCACCGGAACCACCCGGTCCGGCTCCTCGGCCGTGTTCGTGGCCGAGAGGTCGGAGTCGGTGAGGGTCCACGCCTCGGTGACCGCGAACGTCCCCAGTTCGAAGCCGGCCAGCGGCACGGCCAGGGTGACCGGCTCGCTCAGGTGCCGGTTCACCAGGAACACGCTGACCTCCCCGGTCTCCGGGTCGTGGGTCGCCACCGCGTCCACCACCGGCACCTCACCGAAGCGCTCGGTCTCCTGCACCGGGCCCTGCGGCTCGACCCGCAGCACCTGGCCCCGGGCCAGCCGGGAGGTGATCGCGAACGGGTGGAAGATGGTCTGCCGCCAGGCCGGACCGCCGGCCTCGCTGCGGATCGGCGCGATCACGTTCACCAGCTGTGCCTGGCACGCGGCGGTGACGCGGTCGCTGTGCCGCAGCAGCGAGATCAGCAGACTGCCCACCACCACCGCATCGGTGACGTCGTACTGGTCCTCGATCACCCGGGGGGCGATCGGCCACTCGCTCGAGTCGACCGCGGTGACCCCGGACTGGAAGTCGGACTGACGCCAGACGTTCCACTCGTCGAAGGACACCATGATCTTCTTCTTGCTCTTCAGCCGGGCGCCCACGCTGTCGGCGGTGGCGACCACGCTGTCGATGAAGTGGTCCATGTCCACGCCCGAGGCCAGGAAGCTCGCGACGTCCCCGTTCAGGGGTTCGTAGTACGCGTGGGCGGAGATGTAGTCCACCGCGTCGTAGGTCTCCTCGAGGACCTCCGACTCCCAGGTGGCGAAGGTGGGCATGGAAGAGCTGGAGCTGCCGACGGCCACCAGCTGCAGGTCTGGTTCGGCGGTACGCAGCGCCCGCGCGGTCTCGACCGCCAGTCGCCCGTACTCCCGAGCCGTCTTGTGCCCGGTCTGCCAGGGGCCGTCGAGCTCGTTACCCAGGCAGAACAGCTTCACCCCGTAGGGCTTGTCCACCCCGTTGCTGCGGCGCAGTTCCGCGAGGTGCGTGCGGTCGGGCTGGTTCAGGTACTCGTGCACGTCCAGCGCTTCCTGCACCCCGCGGGTGCCGAGGTTCAGCGCGTACATCACCTCGACCCCGGCCTTGCCCGCCCACCGCATGAACTCGTCCAGGCCGAACTCATTGGTCTCCAGGCTGTGCCAGGCCAGGTCGCGACGCACCGGGCGCTGCTCCCGCGGGCCGATGCCGTCTTCCCAGCGATAGCCCGAGACGAAGTTGCCGCCGGGGTAACGCACCAGGGAGACGCCCATCTCCCGGGTCAGGGCCAGGACGTCCTGACGGAAGCCGTCGGCGTCGGCGGTGGGGTGGTCCGGCTCGTAGATGCCGGTGTACACGCAGCGCCCCATGTGCTCGACGAACGAGCCGAAGATGCGGCGCGACACCGGGGCGACGGTGAATGCGGGATCGAGCCGGAATGACGCGTTGAGCAAGGGTCTCTCCTTCGAGCTACTTGAGGCTGCCGACGGTCAGGCCGCCCTGCCAGTACCGCTGCAGGGTCAGGAAGGCGATGACCAGCGGAACCACCGAGACCAGCGAGCCGACAATGACCAGGGTCCAGAGCGACTGCCCGCTGTTGTTGTTGGAAGTGGCCAGTTGCGACCACAGGCCGATGCCCACCGGAAGCGGGTACAGCTTGGAACTGGAGAGCATGATCAGCGGGAGGAAGTAGTTGTTCCAGGTGGAGACCACCGACAGCAGCAGCACGGTGATCACCCCCGGCCGCATCAGCGGGAGCGCGACCTGCCAGAAGATGCGCAGCTCACCCGCCCCGTCGATGCGGGCCGCGTCGATCAGTTCGGTGGGGATCGAGCCGCCCGCGTAGACCCGCATCAGGTAGACCGCGAACGGGCTGAGCAGGGAGGGCAGGATCACCGCCCAGATCGTGTCGGTCAGGCCGGCGTTCGAGAACATCACGAACGTGGGGATGACCAGGGCGGTCAGCGGCACCATGACCGACCCCAGGACGGCCGCGAAGAGCGCTGTGCGACCGGTGAAGCGGTACATGGAGAAGCCGTAGCCGGCGAGCACCGAGACGACGGTGCAGCCGATCCCGCCGAGCCCGGCGTACAGCACCGAGTTGCCCAGCCAGCGCAGGTACTCGCCGTTGTTGAAGGTGAACAGGGCCTCGAGGTTGTCGAACAGGTGGAACCCCTCGAACCAGAGCGGCCCGGATCCGGAGAACAGGCCCTCCCCGCTCTTGGTGCTGGCCACCACCAGCCACCAGACCGGCAGCAGGAAGTAGCAGACCAGGGCCAGCAGGGCCAGCTTCACACCGATGTGACGAGGTCTCACGTGAACAGGCCTCCTCGCTTGCGGGTGGCGAACATGAAGATGCCCACCGCCAGGAAGACCACGAAGCCGAGCGCGAACGAGATGGCCGAGGCGTAGTTGAACTGGGCGTAGCTGAAGGCGGTCTCGTAGGCGTAGATGTTCGGCGTGAAGTCCGGGGTGATCGAGCCGTTGGCGATGTTGCGCAGGATCTGCGGCTCGGCGAAGAACTGCAGGGTGCCGATCAGCGAGAAGATCAGGATCACGACCAGGGCCGAGGCGACCAGGGGCACCTTGATCCGCAGGGCGATCTGCCTTCCGTTGGCGCCGTCGATCCGGGCCGCCTCGAACAGCGTGTGGTCGATGCCCTTCAGGGCGGCGTAGATGATGATCATGTAGTAGCCGGACCACTGCCAGGTGACCACGTTGAGCAGGCCGTAGAACACGTTGCCCTGACTGAGCAGGAACGGTGCCTGCACGTTGAACAACGAGGCCACCTGCTCGATCGGCCCGAAACTGGGGCTGTAGAGGAAGCCCCACATCAGGGCGCCGATCACGGCCGGGATGGCGTACGGCAGGAAGATCATCAACCGGCTGAAACTGGCCAGCCGGCCGGTGATCTCGTCCAGCAGCAGCGCGGCCGCCAGGGCCACGACGATCTGGAGCGGGATCACCACCAGCGAGAACCTGAGGACGAACCAGAGCCCCTTGCGGAACGAGGGGTCGCCGAACGCGCGGGTGTAGTTGTCGAACCCGGCGAACGTGGTGCCGGTGGCCAGGCCCTTGGTGTAGAGGCTGAGGTAGCCGGCGTAGAGCAGGGGAGCGACCAGGAAGGCGAGGAAGACGATCAGGAACGGCAGGACGAAGAACCAGCCGATCTGTTCACGCTTGTTCTTCCGTAACGCCTTGGCGGGCCTGGCCTTCGGGGGTTCCACCGCCCGTTCGGTGGTCTCGAGATCGGTCATTTCACAGTGAAGCCTTGGCCCTTGGCGTACTGCACGATCTGGTTGTGCAGGTCGGTCGCGGCCTGGTCACCGGTGACCTGCCCGGCGTTGATCTTGGCGATCTGGGCCTGCAGCTGGGCGTAGTAGTAGACCGTGAACGGGCTGTACACCGCGCCCTGGTAGGCGTTCTCGGCCGGGACGTAGATGTCCTTGTTGGCCGTCTGGCCGTCGAAGAACTCGACCTCGGCGTTGACGAACTCGTCCGACTTCAGCACGTTCTGGTTCAGCGGGAAGATGGTCTGGGTCTTCCAGCCGTCCTCCAGCGAGGCCTCGTCGGCGTACAGCTCCATGGCCACCTTGGCGGCGGCCTCCTTGTCGCTCGACTGGCTGGTCACCGCGAAGGTGGAACCGCCCCAGTTCACCGACACCGGGTTGGCCGGGTCCCACTGCGGCAGCGGGGCGACCGCGAACTCACCGCTGTCCTTGCCCTTGCCCACACCCTGACCGGTCAGGTAGCCCGGCGCCCAGGCGGCCGAGACGTAGGTGGCGTACTTCCCGCCCACCATCCCGGTGATGTAGTCGGTGTTGAACTGGTCCTCCTTGCCGACCAGCCCCTTGGCCACCAGGTCGCCCCAGTAGTTGAGGACGTCCTTGGTCGCCTGGTCGTCCAGCTTGATCGTGATGTTCTGCTTGTCGGCGAGGTCGTACTGGAAGGGCTGGGCGCCCTTCTGGATCATCAGCGCGGTCACCGCCGAGGGCACGTTGCTGCCGAAGTCGCCGAACGCCGGGCCGCCGGCGTCCTTCATCTTCTGCGCCGCCTCGGCGTACTCGTCCCAGGTGGTGGGGATCTTGTCGATGCCGTACTTCTCGAAGATGTCCTTGCGGTAGATCATCGCCATCGGGCCGCCGTCGACCGGGATGGCGTAGACCGCGTCACCCTGCGAGACGTCCTTCCAGGCCCCCTCGCTGAAGTTGCCCTTCACCTTGTCGGCGCCGAACGGGGCGAGATCGACCAGCGCGTCCTGGATCTCGAACCCGACCAGCTGCTCGGTCTCGAGCATGATGACGTCGGGGGCGCCCTTCTTGGCCGAGATCGCGGTCTGGAACTTCGCGTACTGCGGCTGGCCCTGACCGGCGTTGGTCCAGCAGACCTGGATGTCGGTGTTGGCCTTGTTGAAGTTGTCGACGACCTTGGCCATGTTCGGGTACCAGGCCCAGACCAGGACCTTCTTGGCGTCCGGCTGCAGGATCTTGTTGGTGCAGTTGGTGGGCTCGGCGGCCGTCCCGCCGCCACCTCCACCGCTGCCGCCGTCGTCTCCGCCGCCACCGCAGGCGGCCAGGGCGATCGTGGCGACCAGCCCGGTGACCAGGACCGTGGATTTGCGCAAGCGCATGTCGATGCCTCCTTTGGTCATGACATGTCGGGCTGCATTCGGGACTACGCATGGTGACGCACGGGGGGCAGTACGGCTCTGCCGGTCGTTGGCAGTAGCCATGGGAGCTATATGCGGGTCTGAATCCGATTGCAGCGCTGCAAAGGAGTATGCCCAGTGATTCTCCGGGGTGACAAGAGGGGATCCGACCGAAATACGATGGGCGGTGCGAGCCCCGCTGGGTGGTCTGGCTCGCGCTGGACTGAGGGGTACCCATGAGAGACGCAACGCTGCGTGACGTAGCCGACCTGGCCGGCGTGTCGCCGCGCACGGTCTCCAACGTGGTGAACGGCTACGCCAAGGTCGCCCAGGGCACCCGGGAGAAGGTCGAGCTGGCGATCGCCCAGCTCGGCTACCGGCCGAACGTGCTGGCCCGGCATCTGGCCACCGGCCGCTCCGGGCAGATCGTGGTGGTGGTGCCCTATCTGGACACCCCGTACTTCGCCGAGCTGCTGCAGGCGATCATTCCGGTGGCCCGGCGTCAGGGCTACAACGTGCTGATCGACCAGTCCGACGGTGACCGGGAACATGAGGGGGAGCTGATCGGGCGGCCCTCGCACCGCTCGTTCTTCGACGGCATGATCTACAGCCCGCTCGGCCTGTCCCAGCAGGACCTCTCCGGCCGCGACCCGGCGCTGCCCCTGGTGGTGCTCGGAGAACGCACGTCGGAGGCCAATTTCGACCATGTCGGCATCGACGACGTCGCCGCCTCCACCGAGGCCGTGCAGCACCTGATCGGCCTGGGCCGCCGCCGGATCGCCGCGATCGGTGACCAGCCCTACCCCACCGGCGAGGCAGCCCAGCGTCGCACCAAAGGTTTTCGCGCCGCCCACGTAGCGGCCGGCCTGCCGGTGGACGATTCGCTCATCATCGGGACCCCGCGCTTCAACCGGGTCGACGGCGCCACCGCCATGGAAACCCTTCTCGACCGGGCCGATCCGCCCGACGCCGTGTTCTGCTACAGCGACCTGGTCGCCCTCGGGGCCATCCACACCTTGGTGAGCAGGGGTTTCCGGGTGCCGGAAGACGTGGCGGTGATCGGCTACGACGACATCGAGGACGGCCGCTACGCCCTGCCCTCGGTGAGCACCATCGCCCCCGACAAGACCGAGATCGCCCGGCTGGCAGTGGAACGCCTGGTGATGCGGATCAACAGCACCGAGCCGGTGCCCGGGGTGGACCTACGGGCCGGGCACCGGCTGATCGCGAGGCAGAGCACAGTGGGATCGGCGTGATCTGGGGTCGAATCATCGACCCAACAGTGCGACCATCGCGGCATGGCCAAGAAGCCCCGTTCGGTGCCGTTCGAGCAGATCGCGCAGCAGGTCGCTGGTGCGCCTTCGGTGTCGGCTCCCTTCGACCTGCGGGCCCCTGGAGGGCGCGGCTACCGCCTGCTCGAGAACAACGTCAGCCCTGAGCGGGTCCGTGACATCGGCCGTGACGGCGTTCCGCTGGGATGGGACGCCTGCGGCTGCGGCGGGGACTGTGGCTACCGCTGGTACAGCGCTGAGCAGGTGAGCCGGGCAGCCGCCGCTGCTACGCCGGAATCAGGCCGTTCTGGTCGGCTGGTGGGCAGATTCGTGTTGCTGCGCAGCGACGAGGGGGACTCGCTGCTGCTCGCGCATCACCCGGCCCGGTGGGGCACGCTTCTGGAATGAGTGAGTCGTCGCAGACCTGAAGGGCCCGCCAATCAGACGACGATCGACGGGCCCAATGGTCTACCCGAACTTACTCCGGCACGCGGCGGTAGGCGCCGTCCGAGGCCGCGGTGGCCATCGAGGCGTAGGCGCGCAGGGCGGCCGAGACCGGGCGCTGGCGGTCGAGCGGGGTGTAGGGCTTGTCCCGCTTCTCCTGGGTGGCGCGGCGCTGGTCGAGCACGAGTTCGTCGACGTCGAGCGAGATCTGGCGGTTGGGGATGTCGATGGAGATCGGGTCGCCGTCCTCGACCAGGGCGATCAGGCCGCCGCCGGCCGCCTCGGGCGAGACGTGGCCGATGGACAGGCCGCTGGTGCCGCCGGAGAAGCGGCCGTCGGTGATCAGGGCGCACTTCTGGCCCAGGCCGCGGCCCTTCAGGAACGACGTGGGGTAGAGCATCTCCTGCATGCCCGGGCCGCCCTTGGGGCCCTCGTAGCGGATCACCACGACGTGGCCCTCGGTGACCTTCTTGCCCAGGATGCCGTCGACCGCGGCCTCCTGGCTCTCGAACACGATGGCCTGACCGGTGAACTTCCAGACCGCCTCGGGCACACCGGCGGTCTTGACCACGCAGCCGTCGGGGGCGAGGTTGCCGAAGAGGATGGCCAGGCCGCCGTCGACGGTGTAGGCGTGCTCGACGTCGCGGATGCAGCCCTCGGCCGCGTCGGTGTCGAGCGAGCTCCACTCGTTCTGGGTGGAGAACGGCTCGACCGTACGCACCCCGCCGGGGGCGGCCTTGAACAGCTCCAGCGCCCGCTGCGAGGGGGAGCCGCCGCGGATGTCCCACTCGTCGAGCCAGGCCTGCAGACCGTCGCTGTGCACCGGCTTCACGTCGGTGTTGAGCAGCCCGCCGCGGTTCAGCTCGCCGAGGATGGCGGGGATGCCGCCGGCCCGGTGCACGTCTTCCATGTGGAACTTCGGCGAGTTCGGGGCGACCTTCGACAGGCAGGGCACCTTGCGCGAGATCGCGTCGATGTCGGAGACGGTGAAGTCCAGCTCGGCCTCGCGGGCGGCGGCCAGCAGGTGCAGCACGGTGTTGGTGGAGCCGCCCATGGCCACGTCCAGGGCGACCGCGTTCTCGAAGGCCGAGCGGCTGGCCACGGTGCGCGGCAGCACGGAGTCGTCGTCCTGGCCGTAGTGACGCCGGGCCAGGTCGACGATCGTGGTGCCGGCGTCCTTGAACAGCTGGCGGCGGGCCTCGTGGGTGGCCAGGGTGGAGCCGTTGCCGGGCAGCGACAGGCCCATCGCCTCGGTCAGGCAGTTCATCGAGTTGGCGGTGAACATGCCCGAGCAGGAGCCGCAGGTGGGGCAGGCCGAGCGCTCGATCACGTCGAGCTGCTCGTCGCTGATCCGCGCGTCGGCGGCCGCGACCATGGCGTCGACCAGGTCGAGCTTGGAGTGGACGATCCCCTCGATCGCGGTGGTCTTGCCCGCCTCCATCGGCCCGCCGGAGACGAACACGGTGGGGATGTTGAGCCGCAGGGCGGCCAGCAGCATGCCCGGGGTGATCTTGTCGCAGTTGGAGATGCAGACCAGGGCGTCGGCGCAGTGCGCGTTCACCATGTACTCCACCGCGTCGGCGATCAGCTCGCGGCTGGGCAGCGAGTAGAGCATGCCGCCGTGCCCCATCGCGATGCCGTCGTCCACCGCGATGGTGTTGAACTCCTTGGAGACCGCGCCGGCCTGCTCGATCGACTCCGCCACGATCTGGCCCACGTTGCGCAGGTGCACGTGGCCGGGCACGAACTCGGTGAACGAGTTGGCGATGGCCACGATCGGCTTGCCGAAGTCGTCGTCGGTCATCCCGGTCGCTCGCCAGAGCGCCCGGGCTCCGGCCATGTTGCGACCCGTGGTCGAGGTGGCCGACCGAAGCTGTTTCATCGTGAAAGTCTTCTTTCCTGCGTCTGCTGGTCGCGCGGCGGCCTGGGCGGGGGCGGCGGCGGCGACCGGATGTCGTCGGTGGACGCGCGGGAGAAGGGCCGGGGTCACCCACTCGCGCGTCTGCGCCCGGTGCTGGAGGACGGTCGCTTCTGGCGACGACCCGATGGTAACTCGCGGGCGGACATCGACCGGCGGGCACCGGGCGGATGCCCGTCAGCTGTCGTTAACCTGACTCTGAGTAGCCAAATCCGGGTGCCGCGTAGCCGAAGTGCAGGATGCCGAGCACGAAGTGCGCTCTCCGGTGTCGCGGGTTGTCACCCTTTGATAGTTTTCACCCGCTTCTGAGCTCTAGCCCAAAAAGGAGTTGAACAGTAATCTTCGTCGGCAAGATCGCAGAGTGAGCGGAGGCGCAATGGCGCTGCGGATTCGTGCGTGCGTCAAGACGCACCCCGGTTTGCGCCGTACCAACAACGAGGACTCCGGTTTCATCGGACGCCGGTTGTTCCTCGTCGCCGACGGCATGGGCGGGCACGACTTCGGCGAGGTGGCCAGCGCCATCGTCGCCCGCACGGTCGCCTACCTCGACGACCACCTCTCGCTGTTCGGCCCGGAGCGGGACATCGTCGGTGCGGTCGAGTTCGCCGACCAGCGCCTGGCCCGGGCGATCGAGAACAACCCGAGCCTGTCCGGGATGGGTACCACGCTCACCGCGATGCTGATCCACCACGACACGATCGCCCTGACCAACGTCGGCGACTCCCGGGCCTACCTGCTGCGTGGCCGGGAGATGTACCAGCTCACCCACGACGACACCTACGTGCAGATGCTGGCCGACAAGGGCTGGCTGGACCCGAAGCTGATCCCCCAGCACCCCCAGCGCAGCGTGCTGCTGCGGGTGCTGCGCGGTGGCGACGACGGCGGCACGGCCGAGGTGTCGGTGCACGAGGCGGTGCCCGGCGACCGCTACCTGCTGTGCAGCGACGGCCTGAGCGACTACGTGCCCGCCGAGGCGATCCAGAAGGCGCTGGCCGGGAACAAGCACGCGGGCAAGGCGATCGACAAGCTGATCGCGCTGGCGCTCAAGGCCGGCGCCCCGGACAACGTGACCTGCGTGGTCGGCGACGTGGTCGACGACGACGTGAAGCCGACGGGCGACGGCGAGTTCGTCGGGTCCGCCCAGGAGCTCGGCGAAGGCGCGCTGGAGGCGGCCGAGCAGAAGGTGGCCGAGGCCCGGGCCGCGGGCTACCTCAAGAGCGCCTGAGCCGAGCGAGCCTCGTAAACTGCCTAGGTGGCAGATCCGGGACGAGCCAGGTTCACCCGGGAGCAACTGCAGGCGTTCCGCGACGCCCGGGTTCCCGATCTGCTCGCCCCCGACCTGAAGCTGCTCTTCGTCGGCATCAACCCGGGCCTGTGGACGGCCGCGGTGCAGGCGCACTTCGCCCGGCGGGGCAACCGGTTCTACCCAGCGCTGTACCGCTCCGGGCTCACCGACCGGCTGATCGACGCCTCTTCCGGCTACTCGCCCGAAGACCTGCAGCATCTGTACGACCGCGGTCTGGGCATCAGCAACCTGGCCCACCGGGCCACCGCGCGGGCCGACGAACTCACACCCGACGAACTCCTCGAAGGCGCTGTCCAGTTGAGAGCGCTCGTGGCTCGCAAGCGTCCTCAAGTAGTTGCTTTTCTCGGGATCACGGCCTACCGCACGGCTTTTGCGCTACCTAAGGCAAAGGTCGGGCGGCAGCCCGAACCGATGCATGAGGCGCAGGTGTGGGTGCTGCCCAACCCCAGCGGCCTCAACGCCAACGTGCAGCTGCCTCAGCTGGCCGAGGCGTTCCGCGAGGTCGGCCGGGCCGCCGGAGTCATCGCTGCTTGAGGGCGCAGTCGGTGCAGGTGCCCCACCAGGTCAGCTCGGCCTCGTCGATCCGGGCGAAGCCGGGGGCGGCGCCCGGAGTCAGGCAGGGCGCCACGCCGACCGCGCAGTCCACGTCGGCGACCGCGCCGCAGGAGCGGCAGACCACGTGGTGGTGGTTGTCGCCGACCCGGGTCTCGTAGCGGGTGGGTGAACCGGCCGGCTCGATCCGGCGGACCAGGCCGGAGCCGGTCAGGTCGTCGAGCGCGTTGTAGATGGTCTGGCTGGACAGCTGACCGCCGACCGCCTGGGACAGGTCGGTCGCGGTCGAGTGCGGCCGGGTGAGCAGGGCCTGCAGAACGGCCCGGCGCGGTGCGGTGCTGCGTAGGCCGGCGCCCCGCAGGAGCACGGCCGGATCCGTCGTCATGCCCTCACTATGCGGGGTTGTTTTGAGGCTGTCAAAAAAGCTCGGCCGGGTGGCGGCCCAGCCAGTCCAGCACCGTCGCGGTGAACTTCTGCGGCTCCTGGTCGTGGACGTAGTGCCCACCGCCCAGCGTGACCAGCTCCGACTCGGGGATCCGGGCGGCCGCCTCGCGCAGCCAGGCCTGCGGCACCGTGCTGGTCTCGCCCCCGCCGACGATCAGGGTCGGCGCGGACACCTGGCTGAGCCGTTCGCGCAGCTCCAGCGCCCCCGCGTCGATCTGCGGGCGCATGGCCACGACCATCTTCCAGTCGAGAGGCAGCTCTTCGGCCGGGCGTTCGGGCAGTTCGCGCGGCGGCGTCGGGTCTCCCGGCGCCACGTCCTCGATGATCAGCCGGGCGACCAGGTCGGGCCGGTCGACCGCGATCCGGAAGGCCACCATGCCGCCGAGCGAGTGCCCGAGCAGAGCGACCCTGCGCAGGTGCCGCGCATCGAGCAGCTCGACCACGTCGGCGAACATGCTCTGGTAGCTGTAGTCACCCGGCCAGGCACTCGGCGAGTGCCCGCGCAGGGTCACGCCCACCACCCGGTACCCGGCCTCCTCGAAGGCCGGCCGGATCGGCTGCCAGTCGGCCTCGCTGCCGCCCAGGGCATGCAGCAGGACCAGCACCGGCCCATCGGCCGGACCGCTCTCGGAGTAGCTGATGTCGACGCCGCCGGATGTCGTAAATGTCTGGGCCACATCGGCAGGCTAGCCCGGGATCACCGCCGGGAACCGCGATCTGCTCTCAGGCAAAGACTTCCGCGGTCCACTCCGGGTGGTCGATGAACGGATTGCGGTTGTGCTGGAACCGCTCGTCGATCAGGTCGTTGCGACGCCGCTCGAAGCTGTCCGGCGGATCCTCGACGTGCCACTGCAGCAGGGTGGAGAGTTTGCCGAAGCGCGGGGCCTTCCCGCCGGTGGTGGCCTCGTCGAGGGTGAGGTCGGCGAACCCGTCGCCGCCGTCGTAGCGGACCGCCATGTAGAAGATCATCCGGGCCACGTCGCCCTTCACCGCGTCGCGCGGTTCCCAGGAGTCGGCGTCGGTGAAGTTGCCCGGGGCCTCACCGGACTCGCCACCGCCGTCGTCGAAGTCCTTGTTGCTGCGGTCGGCGTTGACCGTGACATCTTCCGGGCGCAGGTGGTGCAGGTCGGTGCCCGGGCCGGTGGCGGTGCCGAAGTCGCCGTGGGACTTGGCCCAGACGTGCTCGCGGTTCCAGTCGTCCGGGTCGCCGCCGTTCAGGCTCTTCGACCGGCTGGTGCCGCTGTACAGCAGAACCACGTTGCCGGAGTTCTTCGGGTCTTCGTCGGTGACCTTGAGTGCGTCCCAGACCGCGTCGTAGGAGAGCGCGCGGGCGTCGGTGGAGATGATCTGGTGCAGGGCCTCGCGCAGGTCGTTGCCGGTCTTGCCTTCTGCTGCGGCGTAGTAGTCGCCCAGGTCGCCAGGAGTAGAACTTGAGGACGGGGGTGGCGGGCTCGTGGGGGTAGCGGTACCGGCGGCGCCGGCGGGGTTGAGTGCGGTGGGCGACTTCAGGCCGCCGTGCGCGAAATACGCCGTGAGGGTGCCGGTCACGTCGAGCTGGGTGCCGAGCAGATCGGGGTTGCTCTGTAGCCCGAACTCGCTGCGGTAGGCGCTGCTGAGCTGGACGTAGAGCATGGCCCCGGGGTCTGTCTCGGTCGCCGAGTCGGCCAGGGCCAGGGCGGTGTCGCCGGTGAAGCCGCTGGGCAGCACCGAGTCGGCGGCCGTGGGCTGGCCCACCACGTAGCCGCGCACGCTCTCGCTGCTGCCGTTCTGCAGGGCCAGGGCCTGCTCCACGGTGAGCAGGCTGGTCTGCCCCGCAACCGGCTGGGCCACGGTGGGGGCGATGCCGGCCGTGGGTTCGGCGGAGCAACCGGCCAGACCCAGGGCCAGGGCGACCGAGAGGGCCAGGGGGAGCGCACGGCGGCGTTGGGTGGTGCTCACGGTCGGCTCCGATCGTCTGCATCCGTGGTCGGACACAATCTACGAGCATGAAGCACGAGCACCTGATTCGCCCGGCAACCCCCGAGGATGCGGCCGCCTGCGCTGCGATCTACGCGCCCTACGTCCGTGAGACCACGATCAGCTTCGAGGAAGAGCCCCCTACCCCGGACGAGATGGCCACCCGTATGGCCTCGGCGCAGCAGGGGCACGCGTGGCTGGTGCTGGAGGACGACTCGGGCCGGGTGGTCGGGTACGCGTACGGCAACCGGCTCGGCGTCCGGGCGGCCTATCGCTGGTCGTGCGAGGTCAGCGTCTACCTGGACCAGGAGCGCAGGGGTAAGGGCGGCGGCCGGGCGCTGTACGAAGAGCTGCTGCAGCGGCTCGAGGACCGGGGGTACCGGCAGGCCATGGCGCTGGTCTCGGTGCCGAACGAGGCGAGCGACCGGCTGCACAAGGCGATGGGCTTCCGCCAGGTGGGGCTGCACGAGAACGTCGGCTTCAAGCACGGGAGGTGGCTCTCCGTGGCCTATTTCCAGCGGGCGCTGGGCAGTGGTGACCCGCCTGCCGAACCGAGGTGAGGTGGCAAACGTCTTCAAACAGAACTGAGGACGTCTGTGGTCACCTACGAAGGTGACCACAGACGTCCGCGTGGTTCGGTTCCGGATCAGTCGAGCGCCGTGACCCGGTTCGGGGTCGGGCCGGTGACCGGGGAGTTCGCCTTCAGGTAGGCGTTGAACGCCTCGAGGTCCTCGCCACCGCCGGCCCGGTTCTTGCCCTCGGGCAGAACGGCGAAGCCGTCACCGCCGTCGGCCAGGAACGAGTTCACCGTGACCCGGTAGGTGGTGCCCGGCACGATCGTCTCGCCGTTCAGCTTGATCGTGCTCGCGTCCACCTTGCTGCCGATCGCGGCCGAGCGGGACCAGCTGTAGCTGAAGCCCTCGGACACGCCCAGGTGCAGGAACTTGGTGGTGCCGTCGGTCTGCTTGGACCACTGCTGCTCGAGCAGCGTGTCGATCTGCTTGCCGGTCAGGTCCAGCGACACCAGCAGGTTGCCGAAGGGCTGCACGGTGAACGACTCGCCGTAGGTGACCTTGCCGTTGCCCTCACCGGCGGCCGAGCCGGCGAACGTGAGGTCGGCGCGCACGCCACCGGGGTTCATGAACGCCATCTGGGCACCGCCGTCGGCCGCGGCCTTGGTGGAGGCGAGCTGGGCGTCGGCGATCAGGTCGCCCAGGCTGGACTCCGAGTCGCGGCTCTCGCTGCGCTTGATGTCGGCGGTGATGTCACCGACCACGGTGTTGGCGATCGGGCCGGCCAGCTTCTGCCACTTGGCGATGATCTTGGTCTGGTCGGCGGCCTTCTTCTGCTTCTGGTCGACCACCACGTTCTTCGCCTTGACCGAGGACCGGATCACGTCGCCGGTCTTCTTGCTCAGCTTCAGGTTGATCTCGGTGACCGTCTTGCCGTACGACAGGTCGCTGGTCACCAGCCGGCTGTTCCCGGCCGGGTCCTTGATGTCGCACACGTAGGAGTTGTGCGTGTGGCCGCTGAGGATCACGTCGATGCTCGGGCTGAGCTTCTTGGCGATGTCCACGATCGGGCCGGTCAGGTTGGCGCCGGAACCGTTGTTGCACTTGTAGTCGAAGGTGGCGCCCTCGGGGGCCAGACCGCCCTCGTGCACCAGGGCGATGATCGACTTCACCCCGCGCTTGCGCAGGTCCTTGGCCGCCAGGTTGGCCGCCTTGACCTCGTCGGTGAAGGTCACGTCCTTGATCCCGGCCTGGGCGACCAGCTGCGGGGTGTCCGAGGTGACCACGCCGATGATGCCGACCTTGACGCCGTTCACGACCTTGACCGTGGTGGGCGGCAGCACCGTCTTACCGGTGGAGCTGGAGAACCAGCTGCCGTACTTCTTGGCGTTCTTGGGCTTGGTGACCTTGGCGTTCTTCTTGTACTTGACGTTGCCGGCGAGCATCTTGAAGTTCGCGCCGGAGTAGCCGTCCTTGTCGAAGGCGCCCTCGGTGGGGTGGTTGCCGCCGTACTGCATGCGCAGCAGCTCGGGGATGCCCTCGTCGAACTCGTGGTTGCCGACCACCGCGGCGTCGACCTTCATCCGGTTCAGCGCGTCGATGCTCGGCTCGTCCTTGAACAGGCCGGACAGGAACGGCGAGCCACCGATCTGGTCACCGGTGGCCAGGGTCAGGCTGTTCTTCTCACCCTTGCGCAGCGTGGCCAGCTTGGTCGAGAGGTACTCCGCACCCCCGGCCTCGACCTCGCCCTTCTTGGTCAGCACCGTGCCCGGGCTGTCCGACTGCAGGTGGCCGTGGAAGTCGTTGAAGCCGAGGATCTGCAGGTCGACGGTCTTCGGCTTCTTCTTCTCGGCCACCGGGGTGACCTTGTCGGCGGCGTCAGCGGCCTGGGCGGGCGTGGCGGGAAGGGCGAACAGGGCGGCGACCGTGCCCGCGGCGATCGCCGCAGTGATCCCGCCTGTGCGCTTGGTGAGGGACTTCATGTGGGAAAACTACCCAGAGGCGGTGCGGCCCGGCCAGGGATCCGGAGGGCAGATCTGGGCATGAGGCGCAAACGTTGACCTGTTGTTCACAGACGCCGCGCTTCTGTCATCCGGGCTCCTTGTTCTGGACACTGTGTCCATGGCAGAAGCGGTTGCTGGGTGGATGGGGCGGGTCCGGCGGGCGGGCGAGTGCGGGTATCTGGTGGAGCTGCCGGAGGGTGACCCGGCGCAGGTGGCCGAGCGGGTGCGAGTGATCGCCGGGGAGCGTGGCACTGGGCTGGTCGAGGTGGTTCCGGGGCTGTCCACCGTGCTGGTGGTGCTGGGCGAGCCGATGAAGCAGGCGGCGTTCGAGACGTTGCTGGCCGAGGTTGGTTCTGTCACCGGTGACCGGGTCGGCCCTGCGGGCTCGGTTGTCATCGACGTGCGTTACGACGGGCCGGATCTGGCTGAGGTGGCGTCGTTGACCGGGCTGGACGAGCAGCAGGTGGTCGAGTTGCACGCAAGTACCGAGTTCCGTGCTGCGTTCAGTGGTTTCGCCCCCGGCTTCGTCTATCTCACCGGCGTTCCGGAGCAGATGAAGGTGCCCCGGCGTAGCGAACCGCGGGCTGCGGTGCCGAGCGGTTCGGTAGCTCTCGCTGATCAGTTCACCGCGGTGTACCCACAGCGTAGTCCGGGTGGGTGGCAGCTGATCGGCACTACTGAGCAACGGCTTTGGGATCTCGGGCAGGATCCGCCAGCGCTGATCCGCCCGGGAATGACCGTACGGTTCCGGCCGGTGAGCTGATGGTTCTGCGGGTGCTCGATCCGGGGTTGTTCACCACGATTCAAGACGCCGGTCGCGCCGGCCACGCTCATCTCGGCGTGCCGCGTTCCGGCGCCCTCGACCGGGCCTCGTACCAATTGGCCAATCGTCTGGTCGGGAACGCTTCGGGTGCAGCAGTTCTGGAGACCACGATGCGAGGACCACGACTTATGTGGGACGGGGTGGTGCCGGTTTGGTTCGCGGTCACCGGTGCCCCTGCGCCGGTTTCCGTCAATGGACGTCCGGCAGCCTTCGATGCGCCGGTGCGGTTGCTGCCTGGTCAGGTTGTCGAAATCGGTACGGTGACCGCCGGGTTGCGTTCTTACGTCGCCTTCTCAGGCGGGCTGGAAGCCGTCGAGGTGCTCGGTAGTAGATCCACCGACGTCCTCAGTGGATTGGGGCCCTCTGCGCTCGCCGTCGGCGACGAGTTGCCCGTCGGGCCGGCCGCAGCGATACCGGACATCGAATTCGTGGGGCCCACGGGCGTCCTCAGTGACCCGGTTCTTGATCTGGTGCCCGGCCCTCGCGACGACTGGTTCACCTCGGGCGCCCTGGACTTGCTCACCCGCACGGCCTGGACGGTCTCGCCGACCAGCAACCGGGTGGGCCTGCGGCTGCAGGGGCCGCCGCTGCAACGGCTTCACCCGGGCGAACTGGCTTCTGAGGGAACGGCTACCGGCAGTGTGCAGGTTCCGGGTAACGGACTGCCGGTGCTGTTCCTCAACGATCATCCGGTCACCGGCGGCTATCCGGTGATCGGGGTGGTGACCCGGGCCGCCCTCGATCGGGCGGCCCAGGCGGCTCCGGGCACCACCTTGCGCTTCCGGCTGCGGACGCCGGGGCGCTGAGCTCAGTCGCGGGCGGCTCGCTCGGCCTGCAGGCGCTCCTTGAGGTTGGCCGGAGCGACCGTGCGGGCCAGATGCCAGCCGAGCACGCAGACGATCGTGCCCAGCGAGATGCCGGAGAGCGAGAAGTCGTCGGTGATCTGCAGGCTGGTGTCACCGATCGCGATCACGATGCCGGCGGCCAGCGGCACCAGGTTGACCGGGTTGCCGAAGTCGATCCGGTTCTCGATCCAGATCTTGGCGCCGAGCAGGCCGATCATGCCGTAGAGCACCACCGTGATCCCGCCCAGCACGCCGCCGGGGGTGGCCGCCACCAGGGCGCCGAACTTGGGGCAGAGGCCGAACAGGATGGCCACGATCGCGGCCACGTAGTAGGCGGCGGTGGAGTAGACCCGGGTGGCCGCCATCACGCCGATGTTCTCGGCGTAGGTGGTGGTCGGGGAGCCGCCGACGGCGCTGGCCAGGACCGTGCCCACGCCGTCGCCGGCGATCGCCCGGCCCATGTACGGGTCGAGGTCGGTGCTGGTCATCTCCTCCACGGCCTTCACGTGGCCGGCGTTCTCGGCCACCAGGGCGATCACCGCGGGCAGGACGAGCAGGATGAAGGTGCCGGAGAAGGTGGGGGTGTGCCAGCCGGCGATCTCCAGGCCGTCCGGGCCGATCACGGTCTTGTCCGGGAAGCCGATCCAGGCCGCGCTCTCGACGCTGTCCCAGACCACCCGCCAGTGCGTGTCCACCTCGCCGGTGCCCGCGTTGAAGGCGGTGATCCGCCCGAAGACCTGGTCGAAGATCCACGACAGGACATAGCCGAAGACCAGGCCCAGGAAGATCGCGATCCGGCCGACGAAACCGCCGACGGCCACGCTGAGCACGATCACGAACAGCATCACCAGCAGCGCCACCCACTGGTCCTGCGGCCAGTAGGTGTCCGCGACCACCGGGGCCAGGTTGAAGCCGATCAGCATCACCACGGCGCCGGTGACGGCCGGGGGCAGGACCCGGTTGACGATGTGCGAGCCGGCGAAGTGGATCAGCACGCCCACCGCCACCAGCACCAGGCCGGCCACCAGGATCGCGCCGGTGACGTCGGAGGAGTCACCGCCCTGGGCCCGGATCGCCGCCACGCCGCCCACGAACGAGGCGCTGGTGCCCAGGTACGAGGGCACCTTGTTGTTGACGATCAGCAGGAACAGGATCGTCGCGATCCCGCTCATCATGATCGCCAGCTGGGGGTTCAGGCCCATCAGCACCGGGAAGACGAAGGTGGCGCCGAACATCGCCACCACGTGCTGGGCGCCCAGCCCGATCGTGCGGTCCCAGCTGAGCCGCTCGTGCGGTGCGACGACTTCGCCCGGTGCCAGCGTCTTGCCGTCACCGTGCAGCTTCCAGCCGATGGCCATCCTGGTCAGGGCTCCTCTTCAGATTTGGTCTGGGGGTTGGTCTGGGGCGCAGCGTAGGAGTGCGGGGGCACACCCGTCACGCGGTGGTGAACGTCTTAACCAGAAGCTCACAGAGGGACGAGAGTGGATCTTGTTTCGTGGAGCCGTTTTGTGACTGATCGGTAGCGGCCCGTTGCCTGATCGGGCCCGATCGGAGCCCCTCCGCGCGTCCCCGGGTACGGATGCCCGATGTGTCGCCCCCGTCCGGTAGTTTCAGCAGCGTTCCTCAGACGTGCTGTTGTCCGCGGCGACATCTCGCGGACGTTCGGAGGTAAGAAAATGACGGCCGCGAGCCTGACCCTGTTCCCTCTGCTCGCCGGGCCGGCCAGACCCGCGCGGGTGAGCGCGATCGTGTCGGGGGCCGTCTACCTGGAGCTCGATCCGACCACCGACGACGAGGGCAAGCACCTTCCCGGCGCCGTGGTGGCCCTGCTCGAGCCCGGCGCGGTGCAGCTGCCGATCGGGCTGACCCTGCCGCCCGGCGTGGCCGACCTGGTGCCGGTGATGGTCGACGGCGACCCGGTCTCGCCCGGCCCGATCGTCTTCGGCTACGGCGCGGTGTCGATGGCGGGCACGCGCCTGCCGGTGCTGCGCTGGTGGAACCCGAGCGTGCCCAAGCAGGTGTTGCCCCCGCCGGCTCCCGAGCTGCTGCCCACGGCCCTGCTCGACAGCCTGCTGGCCGAGGCCGCGGGCCCGCTCGACGAGGGCCTGAACCTGCTGCGCACCGGCGACACCGAGGCTGCCTTCCAGGCCCTGATCGGCGTGGGCCCCGGCCTCACCCCGGCCGGCGACGACGCCCTGGTCGGCGCCCTTGCTGCACTCGCCGCCTGGGCCCCCCGCTCCACCGCCCACCGCCTCCTGGCCGACGGTGTGGCCGGTGCCGACGGCCGCACCACCGCCATCAGCGCCGCCCTTCTGCGCTCGGCCGTCACCGGTGCCGTGGTGCCCCAGCTCATCCGCTTCGTCGGCGCCCTGAGCACCGGCGACCCGGCCGCCATCCGCCCCGCCCTCGACGAGGTGCTCCCGGTCGGCGCGAGCTCCGGCGCCGCCATGGCTGCCGGGGCGGTGGCCCAGCTCACCTGCCTCATCCAGGGGCCGCGCCGGCGTCGGGCGGCCATCGACGCCACCGGCCCGATCGGCGCCGCCTTCGTTCTGTAGGGGCCTTTGCCTGGATCCACCGGGCCGCGGGCCGTGCGTAGAGGACCTTCATTTGAGCCGGGGCAGAGTTGTCTGCCCCGGCTCATGTGATTGGTCCGCGGTGTTCTGCCCGGCCAAGGCCCTTCGCCCCAGGGATCGGATGTCAAAAGCGCGCTGGGGAAGATCGGATGCCAAAAGTGGCGAATAAGCCGCAAAATGTCATCCGATAAGGCAAGTGGGCCGGCAGTGGGGGGTGGCTGGCCGACTCTGAGCCGGAGTCGAGAAACGTGCCATAGGCGGTCCAGGGGTGCGCGGGGTATCAACGCCGCAAAGGCACTCGATCTGATCGGACCCGGTGGCGTTCTCTGTCCAGGGTCTGCCACGAAGGTCATTTCGGCGCCGATCATCATCCATACGGCGCAGGCCTGCGTTACACATCAACCTGCCCCAGAACGGATTCTCACCCGTTCGCCCGCGAGAACTGACTGAGCGCAACATTTCTGGGCTATTGCCGGTTGCTGTCACCCGAAAGGGCCTGACTGAACGAGAAATTCAGGTGGGGAAATTGAGCAATGCGTAGCCTTACCGATGCGTAGGGGTGAGGGTACGACCTGGACGTCAATCCCATGGGGTGGGCGTCGATAGGCATCCCGGTGGGGCTTCACAGAGGAGCCCCGGAAAGTCTCGCGGAGGAATCGCATGCGCACCCCCAAACTCACGGCCAAGCGGGCTCTCGGCCTCACCGCCGCGGCGGCCCTGGCCATCGCGGGAACCGTTGCTGTTGCCGGCCCTTCGCAGGCGGCGGTCCAGAGCCTGAAGGTGAGCAAGGCCAGCATTGGCCCGGCTGCCGGTCAGGTCGTCGTATTCACCGGTAAGGACTTCCAGACCGCGGCCGGTGCGAGCAAGATCGGCCGTGCCTACTTCTCGGCCAACGCCTGCACGGCCACCACTACGCTCACGTCGCCCTTGGTCGAAATCACGGCCGCGACTCTGAACGTTATCTCGGACACTCGGGCCAGTTTCACCACGCCGAGCCTGACAAGCCTCACGCCCACCACCAAGGGCGCTGCCATCAACCTTTGTGTCCAGAATGCCTCGGGTACCGTCGAGGTGGTGGGCACAGCCAAGATGAAGCTGTTCAAGGCGCCGACGATCAACACGACTGGTGGTGGTGTCACCGCCACAACCGGCCCGGTCTTCGGTGGCTCGTCCATCTCCATCACAGGTGAGAACTTCACCAGCAAGACCACGGCAACCATCGGTGGTAAGGCGCTCACCGGGGTCAAGGTCGTTCTTGGCGCCGACGACGACGACAGCGGCAACGCCGGTGACGACGTCCTGACCGGCATGGTCCCGGCCGGAACCGGGGACGACAAGGCGATTGTGGTCAAGACCGACGGTGGTACGGCGACCTCGACGTCCAACTTCGACTACCTCGACGCAGCCAAGGTCTCTCCGGCCTTCGGTGACGGCACCGCAGGGCGTGTCATCACGGTGACCGGCGTCGACTTCGAGGCCAAGAAGTTCGCTGCCGGCGGCACTCTCGTGGCCGACAGTTCGGTGGTCAAGCTGGCCCCGGCCGGCACCAACATCTCCACGGCCACCACCCTCGCAGACGCGACCGCACTGGACAACTGCGGGACGATCCAGGTGATCAGCGACACCGAACTGACCTGCCGACTGCCTGACCTCACGGCCGCCGGCGACTCCGGCCCGTACACGGTCCACGTGCTCACGGCCGCGCCCGCCGCGACCACGGTCAGCACGTTCACTGCAGTCTCCCGCGGCGCCACCTACACGGTCGCCCCGTTCTGATCGGAGTAACTCGAAGCGCAGCAAAACCGAAGCCCGGCCCTCGAACGAGGGCCGGGCTTCGGCCTTTCCGCGTCTAGATACAGCGGCTCAGCGCAAAGCTGCTGCTACAGCCGCAATCTGCTCCGGCCCGACCCGACAACAACCACCGATGATGCGGGCTCCGGATGCGACCCAGCCGTCCACGTCCCCAATCAGCAAACCCTGTGAAGCAGCGGCCGGCGTCCAGGCGCGGGCAACCGCGTCCCAGCCCTCGCCGCTGTTCGGGTACACGACCCCGGCCTTGCCGCTGGCGTCCGTTGCTACTTTGACCGCCGCTCCGACCCCTGCAGGGTCAGTGCAGTTTGCGCCGACGGCAACCACGGCAGGCACGGATTTGGCCATGCTGAAGGCGGTTTCGGCGGGTTCGCCGCGGCGGGTGCGTACGCCGTCGGTGGTGAGGGAGAGCCAGACGGGGTGGTTCAGGCGGTCCAGTTCGGCCAGGAGGGCCTCTACCTCCAGGAGGGAGGGGACGGTCTCTACGGCCAAGACGTCTACGCCGGCTTCGGCGAGCATCTCTAGGCGGGGGCGGTGGAAGGCCCGTAGGTCGGCCAGGGTCACTGAGCCGTAGTCACCGGTGTATTCCGCGCCGTTCGCGAGCATTGCGCCGTAGGGGCCTACGGAGCCGGCGATCAGGGCGGGGCGGCCCGAGGCTTCGATGGCCTGCTGAGCCAGCTGCACCGAGAGCCGGATCAGCTCGGCTGCGGTGGCGGCGTCGAAGCCGGCGCGGGCGAAGCCCTCGGGGGAGGCCTGGTAGCTGGCGGTGGTGATGATGTCTGCGCCCGCGTCGAGGAAGGCGCGGTGGGCCTCGACCACGGCCGCGGGGGCGTCGAGCAGGAGTTGGGCGGACCAGAGGCGGCCGGTGATGTCGTGGCCGCGGCGTTCGAGTTCGGTGGACAGCCCCCCGTCCAGGACGAGGGGCTGGCCGCCGTTCAGTGCTGAGAGCAATTTCAGTCCCGGATCAGGGCCTTGGGCATGGTGCCGGTGGACTTCACGTAGTACGCCGCCGCCTTGCGGGTGGCGAACATCCGGGCCACGCCCATGATCGCACCGGACAGCGCGGCCCAGGCGATCGCCTCTTTCCAGGTGGTCTCCGGGTCCTCGGGCACGGTCGGCGGCTGACCACCGGTGGCGCCCTTCCAGATGATGTTGAGCGTCTGGTTGGCCGCCTGGGCCGCCGCGATGGCGGAGGCCGCCGACAGGACCTTCCACATCACCGAGTTCATCTGCCTGATCTCCTTCACCGCGCCGCTTACGTCCGGACCTTCGGGTCAATCCTGGCCCAGATGTCCGGGCGAGGCATTGTCGGGGGCATTGTCACAGCAGGTTGATCACCCAGCGCAGGACCGGGACGAGTACCGGCGCGGTGATCCCGAGCATGCCGATGAGCAGCAGCAGGGCGAGCAGCCGGGCGAGCGGGCTCGGCCCGCTGCCGGACTGGGTGGTGCTGCGCAGCATCCGGAAGATCACTGCACCAGCGTGACAGACGAGTACCTCTCCGTCCTAGAGGTGACGGAGAGTGGATCACCGATTGCGGATCCGGGATCACGCTGACCGCTGAGTAGGTGTAACGTCACCGGTGCGACAGGGGAGCGCCAGAAGGGGCGCTGAGAGTGCGGGTGACCGCAGACCCTCGAACCTGATCCGGGTCATGCCGGCGAAGGGAGTCGAGCTGTCCTCGGCCGTCTGCCCACCCGGCGGGCGGCCCCCCTCCGATGACGGAGGAACCTCGCATGAGCACCAACGTAAGCGCTGGGCCCTGGAACGGACCCCGCCTGATCATCGCGGCCGGCTCGGTGGTGGTGGGCGTGATCATCTACCTGATCGGTCTACCCGACGGCGTGAGCCTGTTCGGGACCCCGCTGGCCGACCTGACCCTGCCGGTCGCACTGTTCGTGGGCATGGCCGGCGTTGCGGTGGCCGCCTCCACCGCCCGGGCCGGACGTTGGCGGGTGGTCGACATCGTGGTGGCCAGCGTGCTCGGGGTGGCCAGCGGGCTGATCTTCGCGGCCTGGAACGTGGCCTCCACCCCGCTGCGCGACGCCCTCGTTCCGCCGGCGTCTGCCCTGGTCGTGGGCATGTGGCTGTTCCCGGCGGTGCTCGGTGCGCTGGTTGTCCGGCGTCCGGGCGCCGGGGTCTACACCGAGCTGGTGGCGGCGTCGCTGTCGGCGCTGGTCGGCAACGAGTGGGGCTTCAGCACGGTCTGGTACGGCCTGGTCGAGGGGATGGGCGCCGAGGTGGTGTTCGCGCTGCTGCTCTACCGCAGCTACGGCCTGGTCACCGCGCTGCTGGCCGGGGCCGGGGCCGGCGTTGCCGTGGGCATGCTGGACACGTTGATCTACTACCCGGAGCTGGGGGCCGGCACCAAACTGGCCTACATCGGGGTCGCCGCCGCTTCCGGCGTGGTGATCGCCGGGCTCGGGTCGTGGCTGCTCACCCAGGCCCTGGCCCGCACCGGAGCGCTGGCCCCGCTGGCTTCGGGCCGGACTGCCGAACGTGTCTGACGTGCGTCCCGCGCTGGTCGAGGCGCGGGGCTGGGGCTGGCGGCACTCCACCCGCAAGGCCTGGGCGGTGCGTGGGCTGGATCTGCGGATCGAGCCGGGGGAGCGGGTGATGCTGCTGGGGGCCAGCGGCGCGGGCAAGTCGACGCTGCTGGCCGGGCTGGCGGGTCTGCTGGATCCGGAGGAGTCGGGCGGCGACGAGGAGGGCACGCTGCTGTTCGACGGCGTGCCCACTCGGCAGGCCCGGCAGGAGGCGGTGCGTGACGGTCATGCGGTGACCGGGCTGCTGCTGCAGGACCCGCAGGCTCAGACCGTGCTGGCGCGGTGCGGCGACGACGTGGCGTTCGGTCTGGAGAACCACGCGGTGCCGGAGTCCGAGATCTGGCCGAAGGTGCACAAGGCCCTCGACGGGGTCGGATTCCCTTATCCGGTGGGGCATTCGACCGGCCAGTTGTCCGGCGGTGAACGTCAGCGGCTGGCCTTGGCCGGGGTGCTGGCGCTCGGGCCGGGGTTGCTGCTGCTCGACGAGCCGACGGCGATGCTCGATCCGGAGGGCGCCGAGCAGGTCAGGCGCACCATCGCCACGGTGCTGGAGATGACCGGCGCGGGCTGCGTGCTGATCGAGCACCGGGTGCAGCCCTGGCTCTCGCTGGTCGACCGGGTGATCGTGCTGGAGCCGGGCGGCGGGGTGCGGGCCGAGGGCGAGCCCGGGCGGGTTTTCACAGAGCAAGGACGTTCGCTGGCGGCGGCCGGGGTATGGGTACCGGAGGGCTTCGGGGCCGAAAAGCCAGACAATGGACGGGTCGACGCGGCTGCCGCTGCTGTCTCGGGGAACGCTGTGGGCACGGGGGTGGCACTGCTGACGGCCCGAGGGCTGGCGGCCCGGCGGCCTGGTCAGGAGCACCCGCCGGTCCGGGACGTGGATCTGGTGGTGCAGGCCGGCCGGGCCCTGGCGATCACGGGGGCCAACGGCGCGGGCAAGTCCACCCTGGCTCTGGCCCTGGCCGGGCTCACGGCTCCGGCCGGGGGCAGCCTGGCCGCCTCGGAGGAGCTGGCCAAAGGCGCCGGGCCGCAGCCCCACACCTGGCGGGCCGGGCAGTTGGTGAGCCGGATCGGGACCGTGTTCCAGGATCCCCAGCACCAGTTCGTCGCCCCGACGGTGGCGCAGGAGCTGGCCGTGGGCCCGGAACGGGTGGCCGCCCAACACAAAAGGCGCTTCCGGAAACATCGCCCGCCACAAACGTCCTTTGGTGGTGATCTGCTCGAACGACTGCGGCTGGACCATCTTGCCCGCGCCAACCCGTACACCCTCTCCGGGGGTGAGCAGCGGCGGCTTTCGGTGGCGACGGTGCTGGCCACTGCACCGGACGTGCTGGTGCTCGACGAGCCGACTTTCGGCCAGGACGCCCGCACCTGGGCGGAACTCGCGGCTCTGCTGGTGGAGCTGCTCGGGGAGGGCCGGGCGGTGGTGGCCGCGACGCACGACGACGAGCTGGTGAAGGTGCTGGCCGGGCACGGATCGGTGGTGACGCTGTGAGTCTGCTGCTGAACGGCCTCGATCAGCGCGAGGCCTCGACCGCGCCGATCGGCCGGGCCAACCCGGCCGCGAAACTGGCCGTGGCTTCGGTGATCTCGGTGGCGCTGATTCTCACCGTCGACCCGGTCACGGCCGGGGTGGCCCTGGCGCTGGAACTGGCGGCCCTGCCGTGGTGCGGCCTCGGCCCGCGAAAGCTGTTCCGTGCCAGCTGGATCATCCTGCTCGGGGCGATCCCGGCGGGCATCCTGACCCTGTTCTTCGGGGTGGACAGTGGCAGCACCCTGCTGGGGCTGGGGCCGGTGACGGTCACCGACGGCTCGCTCACCTCGGCCATCGCGATCACCCTGCGGATCCTGGCCATCGGACTGCCCGGGGTGGTGCTGCTGGCCACCACCGACCCGACCGACCTGGCCGACTCGCTCTCCCAGAACCTGCGCCTGCCACACCGTTTCGTGCTCTCGGCACTTGCCTCGCTGCGCCTGGTCGGGCTGCTGGCCCAGGAGTGGCAGACGCTGACCATGGCCCGGCGGGCCCGCGGGCTCGACCACGGCCCGAGGCAGTTCGCCGGTCAGGTGTTCGCGCTGCTGGTGATCGCGATCCGGCGGGGCACCGTGCTGGCGACCACGATGGAGGCCCGCGGTTTCGGGGTGGATGCCCCGCGCACCTGGGCCCGCCGGTCGGTGTTCGGCCGCGGCGACGCGCTGGTGGTGCTGGGCGGAGTGGCCGTGGCGGTGCTGGCGACCGCCGCCGGGGTCTGGGCCGGAACCTGGGAGCTGCTGCTGACCTGAAGCTCAGGCGTAGTGGCAGTACCCGTCCACGTGGTTCTCGATCTCGGGGGCGAAGGTGTCGAGCATGGAACTGACCAGGCGGGCCGTACCGTCGGGGTGGGCGCAGGCGCCGCGCCCGGTGACCAGCCCGGTCAGTTCCTGCAGACGCCGCACCAGGTCGGCCGACTCGCGCCGCGAGCGCACCCCGGGCAGCCGGATGCAGGCCGCGGCCAGGGCGGGCAGACCGTTGGTGCACGGGCCGCAGCGCTTGGCCCGCTGCTGGGCCAGGTAGTCGACGATCTGCGCGGTGTAGCTCAGCGGGCAGTCGCCGGGCAGCATCGGCAACAGCACCCCGGCGCCCAGCCGGGCCCCGAAGCGGGCCAGGTCGGTGCTGCTCAGCGTGCAGTTGGTGACCTGGTAGGGGGCCAGCCAGGTGCCGTGGTAGCCACCCAGCAGCAGGGGCCGGGCCGGGTCGTAGCCGCAGAAGCTGAGCAGTTCGGCCAGCGGAACCCCGTAGGGCGCCTCGATGACCAGGCCGCCCGGGCCGTCGGCCGAGATCGACAGCAGCCGGGTGCCGGGCTCGGCCGGTGTGCCCCACGCCGCATAGGCCTCCGGCCCCAGATCACTCACCGCGGCCAGATGCGCCAGAGTCTCGGCGTTGGAAAGCATGGTCGGGCGCCCCCGCAACCCCGAGATCGCCTCCGGCTCCTTCGCGGTGACCGGCAGATTGTCCCGCCCGGACACCATCTCCAGCACCGCCCGCGCCTGCCCACCCACGAAACCGCCGCTGGTGGTGTGCAGCTCGAACGCAACCGCCTTACGCCCGCGTCGCCGTTCGCGGATCGCCGCCTTGGCCGCCGCCACCACACTCGGCCGCTCACCCGGCACCGAGACGTGCACGTGGGTGATCTCCAGCGCCTCGGCCAGCAACTGGGCCCCGTCGAGCACCAGGTGCGGCGCAGCCAGCATCAGCGCACTGTCTTTCGCGCTGGCCGGCTCACCCTCGGAGCAGTTCACCACCAGCTCCCGCTTGCGCCCCGACTCGTGCGCGGCCTGCAGCTTGCGGGCGAACGGGAACTCCGCCCCGCCGCGCCCGGTCAGCCCGATCTTCCAGCTCAGGTCGACCAGCTGGGCCGCCGTGCGGGGGGCCGGCTCACGCCACAACCGCCGGTGCTCGGGCAGGTCGGGCCCGACGTCCAGACCGCGCAGCAGCAGCGGCCCGTCGAGCACCGAGACCTCGCCGTGGAAACCGGCTTCCAGCAGCGAATGCGTCATCGGTTCCTCCTGCGGCTGCGTCGGCTCTGGGCCGGTTCGTAGCCCGAACCGGTGGGCCGGCGGGACTCGGAGCGGCGCTCCAGCTGCTTCTCCTGGCCCAGCGTGCTCAGCCGCACGGCGATCGCCCCGGCGACCAGACCCACGCAGGCCACGCTGATCCCCACCGACCACGTCTCGCGGCTGTCGGTGCCGATCCCGAACCCGTGCACCAGGCCCGCGGCCCAGCCCAGGTAGGAGGTGAGGTGGATGGCGCGCCAGGTGCGGGAACGGAACCGGGTGCGGGACAGGCCGGTGAGCACGGTGACGATCACCAGGTCGGTGGACAGCGTGCCCAGACCCAGCCAGAGCGGTTCGTACTCGCCGAGGAACGGGATCAGCACGTCCCACCAGCGGATGTTCACGAACTCGTCGATCACCGCCAGGGCGGCGTGCGCGATCAGCAGGGCGACCGAGAGCAGGGACAGGTTGCGGTGCAGTTGCTGGGTGACGAAGCGCGGCCAGAACACCGACGAGGCGCGGACCGTGGAGAGCACCCCGAGGCAGACCGAGCCGGTCATCAGCACCAGCAGGATCACGCCGGTGCCGCGGTTCAGGAACCAGAGCAGACGGTCGTCCTGGAAGGCCTCGGTGAAGAAGTCGGGGCTCATGCGCTCACGGCGAGGTTCTCGGGCCAGCCGGCCACCCGGTGCACCGTGCCGTCGGCGGCGACCAGCCGGGCCGCCACGTCCTCGGCCTCCAGCCAGGCCAGCGCCGCCGCACCGCGCACGATCGAGGAGGTGCTGATCGCGTTGGCCTCGACGCAGGAGCAGCCGCAGGCGGTGACCGTGCGGAAGGCCTCCTCGACCGGGCGGCCGGTGCGCGGGTCGAGCAGGTGGTGCCGGTCGCCGTCCTGGTACCAGCGGCGGGCCAGCACCGACGAGGTGGCCAGGCCGCCCTCGTGGATCACCACGACCTCGCTGCCCGGCCCGGCCGCTGGGGGCACCTCCCGGCCCCCTAGGGGCTGGGGGACCTCGGGCAGCTCGGTGACCGAGACCCGCCAGGGATGGGTACCGGGCTCCGTGTCCGGCCGCAGACCGACCGCGATGTCACCGCCCAGGCTGATCACCAGGTCAGTATCGGCCAGCGCGGGCACCGTGCCGGCGATCAGGTCGGCGGCGAACGCCTTGCCGGTCGCACCGAGGTCGAGCGAGACGTCGCTGGGCACCCGCACTGCACCCTGCGGGTCGATCTCGATCTCCCGCCAGGCGCCGGTGCGGGCCGGGAAGGAGGCCCGGGCCGGGTCGGTGGAGACCATCCCGGGGGTGACCGTGGAGTCGATCGACTGCCCGGCCGCCATGGACCGGCGCAGCTCTTCGATGTCCCGGTCGTAACCCAGAGCGAGCAGCTGACGGCCCAGGGTCGGGTCGACCAGGCCGTCGGTCAGATCGGCCGCCCACACCGCCGCGGACAGCGCCCGGCACAGCAGCGGGGCCACGCCCACCCACTCACCGGCGTGGCGGTTGGCCCGGGTCAGGTCGGAGTCGGTGCGGAAACGGCTGGCGGCCTGGTCCACGTCGGCCAGGATGCGCTCGCAGGCGGCCCGGGCGGCGTCGAGCCGGTCGGCGTCGGACACCACCAGCGCGACGTAGGTGCCCAGGGCGTTCCAGCGGGCGGTGCCGTAGCGGACGGCCGTTTCCTGCACCGGCATCAGGACGCGCTCGTGGGTACCACCGGGGGCGTGGTGGTGGCCGGAGCCGTGGTGGTGGTCGTCTCGGCCGGCTCGGTGGTGGTCGTGGTCTCTTCGGGGGTGCTGGCCTCGGGCTCCGAGGTGGTGGTCTTGGTCTTCGTCCTGGTGGTGGCCGGGGTGTCCGCGGTGGTCTCGTCGGCACTGGTCCGGCCGCCCGAGCCGCTGCCGGACCCGCCGGAGTTGCCGGAGGTCGCGGTGGTGCCCGCGGTGTCGCTCTTCGGCTTCGGCGTCTTCTTTTTCTTCTTGTGCTTGGGCTTTCCGGTGGGCTCGACCGTGGGCGTCGCCTGCCCCGGCTGGGTGGGCTGGGCGGCCGGTTGCTGGACCTGCGCCTGGGCGGCCGCGGCCTTCACCGCATCCTGCTCACGGGTCTGCGAGGCCGCGAGGGCGGTGGTGCCGCCGACGGCGACGAGGGTGATGGCGGTGACCGCACCGGTCACGGTGCCGGCGACCCGCAGGCCGCGGTCTCGGTCGTCAGGGCTCACGGAACGCACGCGGACACAGTGGCGGGAAACAAGTGAAGCGCCGGTCATTCAATCGTCAAATGAACCCTAACCAGCTGTGAAAGCGCAGGTGAGGGTGGCAAACCGATTACGGACGGGTGTGGTGGGGAGCCGAATGAGTGCTCGGCGGCGCGGGTGGTGCGGGTCCGGTCAGTGATCCGGGCCCGCACCCCGCGCGATCACGAGGCCTGCGACGAGCCCATCCCGGCGAGCTTGCGGATGCGCTGGCTCAGACCGCCGCCGGCCGAACTGCGCCGCTGGCGCATCCGCTCCCGGGTGCGGGTCTCGGCCGGGCTGAGCACGACCTGCACCTTGGCCCCGCCGAGGCGGGAACGGCCCAGTTCGAGGCGGCCGCCGGAGGCGATCGCGGCGCGGCGGACGATGTCCAGCCCGAGCCCCGACGAACCGGCGTTGCTGTGCCCGCGGGCCACCACGTCGGCACCGGGCAGGCCGGGGCCGCCGTCCTGCACGGCCAGCACGATCTCGTGCGCCGCGTTGGTGTTGACCGTGACCTCCAGCGGCACACCCTCTTCGGTGTGCGCGAACACGTTGTCGATCAGCACGTCGACCACGTCGGTGAGCTCCACCGAGTCGATCCGGGCCCAGGTGGGCCGGCTCGGCAGCCAGGTGCGCAGCGACCGGCCCTGCTCGTCGGCCAGCGCCGACCAGAACGCCACCCGCTCGCCGACCAGCGCGGCCACGTCGGTGCGCGAGGTGACGTTGGCCTTGACCGGGCGCCGGGCGTCCTGCACCACCGCGTTCACCGTGCGCTCGAGGGTGGCCACGTGCTCCTCGATGCGCTGGGCCAGCTCCGGGTCGGAGATGCTCTCCACGTCCAGGCGCAGCGCGGTGACCGGGGTCCGCAGCCGGTGCGACAGGTCGGCCACCGACTCGCGTTCCGAGATCAGCAGCTGCTCGATCCGGGCCGAGAGCCGGTTCAGCGCCCCGGCCATGGCCACCACCTCGGGCGGGCCGTGCTCGGGACTGCGGATGTCCAGGCGCCCGTCGCGGATCGAGTCGGCCGCGGCGGCCAGGTCCTTGATCGGGTCGCTGAGTCTTCGGGCCAGGGTGTCGGCCGCGCCGACCGAAAGGGCCAGCAGCAGGGTGCCCAGGGCGCCGAGGATCCAGCTGGCCCGGCCCACCCCGCGGTGCAGCTCGTCGCCGCTGACCTCGGTACGCACCACGTAGGTGCCCTCGGTGGTGCGCACCGGCGCGTAGACCACCGCCCGGCCGTCGTCGCGGCTGGTGAAGGCCAGCCCCTTCAGGGCCTTGCCGAGGTTCGCGGCGTCGTCGGCCTTGGCCCCGAGCACGTCACCGTCGGGCAGGTAGACCGACACCGTGCCCAGCGGGTCGTCGGTGTTCTCCAGCTCGGCCGCGGCCCCGGCGGCGCCGGAGTTGGCGGCGATCTGCGCGAGGTTGGTGGCGTCGGCGGTGACCGTGGCGAGCGTGCGTTCCTCGGCCAGCGAGCGCAGCAGCAGGGTCAGCGGGATCAGGAAGGCCAGGACCACCGCGGAGGTGGTGGCCGCGACCAGCAGGGTGAGCCGCCAGCGCATCTCTAGTCGGTTCCGGGGGCGACCAGGCGGATGCCCACGCCCCGGGTGCTGTGCAGGTAACGCGGTTCCGCGGCCGACTCGCCGAGCTTGCGGCGCAGCCAGGACAGGTGCACGTCGATCGTGCGGTCGCCGCCGCCGTAGGGCTGCTGCCACACCTCGGCCAGCAGCTCGCGCTTGCTGACCACCTCACCGGCCCGCTGGGCCAGGGCCAGCAGCAGGTCGAACTCCTTGCGGGACAGCTCCAGCGGCTCGCCGTCCAGGGTGGCGACCCGGGTACGGGCGTCCAGCGCCAGACCGCCCACGGTGAGCGGGCCCTCGGTCTTCTGCGGACCGCCGCGGCGCAGCACCGCGCGGATCCGGGCGTCGAGGTGGTCGGCCCCGAACGGCTTGGTGACGAAGTCGTCGGCCCCGGCGTCCAGCGCCTTCACCGCGTCCTGGTCCTCGTCCCGGGCGGTCACCACGATCACCGGCACCTCGCTGACCGCGCGCAGCATCGTCAGCACCTGGATGCCGTCGACGTCGGGCAGACCGAGGTCGAGCAGGACCACGTCCGGCCGATCGTCGATCACCGACTGCAGGCCGGGCAGGCCGCCCGGTTGCCATTGCACTGCGTGACCGCGATCGGTCAGAGCTCTGGAGAGGGCCGCGCGGATCCCCGCGTCGTCCTCGATGATCAGAATGACCGCCACGTGCGCGACGGTACCGGCTGAAACCTGGTTGGGGACATTCTGAATGTCCGGATCTACACCCGCCCGGCTCAACGCTAGGGTTCCCGAGGAGGTGATTTGGGTGAAACGCCGGATCGTCGGCGCCATGCTCGGCTGGCTCGCAGCGGTGGCCGTGGTTGCCGCAATCGCCACGATCGCGATCGGCGCGGCCGGCCGTCAGGTCACGTCGCAGTCGCTCAGCCCTTCGTCACCCCTCGCAGTCTCGGCGTCTGTCCAGTCCACCCCTGTCACTGTCGGTGGCTCCGGCGGGCAGGTCCTGGGGGCCGGTGGTGACGAGCCGGAGCAGCCGTCGTCCCAGGGGGCCGAGGGCGCGGCCGAGCGGCCCACGAGCCTGGCCATGCGTGCTGCCGGGGGTCGTGTGCACGCCGATTGCGCGGGCTCCCGGGTAGCGGGCTACGCCCTGCCGTTCGACGGCTGGCAGGCCCGCATCTCCGCCACCGGGCAACGCCGGCTCGAGGTCGTCTTCTCTCTCCGCGAAGAGCGTGCGGTGCTGGTCACGGCCGTTTGTGAGCAGGGTTCGCCGGCCTTCGGGCAGACCCCGCTCGACCCGCGGAACCCGGTGCAGGCGGCTCCGCGCCCGCAGGCGGGCACCCCTACCACAGGGCCTGACCCGGATGTGACGGATGTCTCGTCCAGTTCGCCGGTGCCGAGCGCGCCCTCTGCCCCTACAGACACCCGAACGCCGGTCCCTTCGGGCAGCGCCGAACTCCCCGCCCCGACCGAAGAGCCCACCGGGACGACACCTTCCGGGGCTCCGGTCACGCCGCCCGTGGCCCCGCCCACATCGGCCTCCACCCCTCCCGCCCACTCGTCCACGCCCACGGTCACCCGTTCGTCGGTCGGAGCGTCCGAGCACTCTCGGGAGACCGTCGAGGTGAGCGAGCCGGACGGCTCCGCCGAAGAGGTGACGAGCGCGCCGGTGGAGACCACAGACGTCCCCAAGAACTCTGACGTCCCGCCCGCATCCGGGTGCGCATCCACCGAACCGGCTTCATCGGGTGCAGCGTCGGTGCCGCCGAGCACGGCCGACTGCGTGACAGGGGGCGCGTCCGCCCCCTCGGCGGCCGACCGGGGCCTCACTCTGGGGATGTAAATCTCCCCGGCCGGGAACACCGCGCCCTTCTCGTCAGTTGAGCCAGGCAGACTCAAGTTAGGTCAGTCCCGAGTTGACTACCTCGGGTCGCTGCACCAACCTGAGTGAGGGCCACTCAGCTCTTATCGAAGGGAACCAAGATCATGGCAAGAGCGGTCGGAATCGACCTCGGAACCACCAACTCGGTCGTGTCCGTGCTCGAGGGTGGCGAGCCCACTGTCATCGCCAACGCCGAAGGTGGCCGCACCACGCCGTCCGTCGTGGCGTTCGCCAAGTCCGGCGAGCCGCTGGTCGGTGAGGTCGCCAAGCGCCAGGCCGTCACGAACGTCGAGCGGACCATTCGCTCCGTCAAGCGGCACGTCGGCACGGACTGGAACATCGCGATCGACGACAAGAAGTACACGTCGCAGGAGATCTCCGCGCGGGTGCTGCAGAAGCTGAAGCGGGACGCGGAGGAGTACCTCGGCGAGACCGTCACCGACGCGGTGATCACGGTGCCCGCGTACTTCAACGACTCGCAGCGTCAGGCCACCAAGGAGGCCGGCGAGATCGCCGGCCTGAACGTGCGCCGGATCATCAACGAGCCCACCGCCGCGGCCCTGGCCTACGGTCTGGAGAAGGGCAAGGCTGACGAGCGCATCCTGGTCTTCGACCTCGGTGGCGGCACGTTCGACGTCTCCCTGCTCGAGGTCGACGTGGAGGAGGGCGGCAGCACCGCCATCCAGGTCGTCTCGACCGCCGGTGACAACCACCTCGGTGGTGACGACTGGGACCAGCGCGTCATGGACCACCTGGTCAACACCGTGAAGAGCTCGACCGGTGTCGACCTGTCGAAGGACAAGATCGCGATGCAGCGGCTGCGCGAGGCGGCCGAGCAGGCGAAGAAGGAACTCTCCAGCGCGACGTCCACGACGATCTCGCTGCAGTACCTCTCGATGACCGAGAACGGCCCGGTCCACCTGGACGAGAAGCTCACCCGGGCACAGTTCCAGCAGATGACGGCCGACCTGCTCGAGCGCACCAAGGCGCCGTTCCAGTCGGTGATCAAGGAGGCCGGCATCTCGGTCTCGGAGATCGACCACATCGTGCTCGTCGGCGGTTCCACCCGGATGCCGGCGGTCAGCGACCTGGTGCGTGAGCTGACCGGGGGCAAGGAGCCGAACAAGGGCGTCAACCCGGACGAGGTCGTCGCCATCGGCGCCGCCCTGCAGGCCGGCGTCATCCTCGGTGACCGCAAGGACGTCCTGCTGCTCGACGTCACCCCGCTGAGCCTGGGCATCGAGACCAAGGGCGGCGTGATGACCAAGCTCATCCACCGCAACACCGCGATCCCGACCAAGGCGTCCGAGGTGTTCACCACCGCCGACGACAACCAGCCGCAGGTGCTCATCCAGGTCTTCCAGGGCGAGCGCGAGCTGGCCCGGGACAACAAGCCGCTGGGCAACTTCGAGCTGACCGGCATCGCCCCCGCCCCGCGCGGGGTGCCGCAGATCGAGGTCACCTTCGACATCGACGCCGACGGCATCGTGAACGTGTCCGCCAAGGACCGGGGCACGGGCAAGGAGCAGGCGATGCGGATCACCGGTGGCTCGGCCCTGAGCAAGGACGAGATCGACCGGATGGTCAAGGAGGCCGAGCAGCACGCCGAGGAGGACCGTCAGCGCCGCGACGAGGCCGAGGTCCGCAACGGTGCCGAGCAGCTGGTCTACTCCACCGAGAAGTTCCTGCGCGACAGCGACGACAAGCTGCCCGAGGACGGCAAGGCCGAGGTGAACACCGCGATCGCCGAGCTGAAGACGGCGCTCGAGGGCACCGACGTCAACGAGATCAAGGCCAAGCAGGAGAACCTGTCCGCGGCCAGCCAGAAGCTCGGCGCGGCGCTCTACGCGGCGCAGTCCGAGGGCGGCGAGTCCGGTGCCCCGGGCGCCGGTGCGGGTGCGGGTGCGGCCGGTTCCGCCACCAAGGACGACGACGACGTGGTGGACGCCGAGATCGTCGACGAGGACAAGTGATGGGCGAGCAGACTGTCGATCCGTCGGAAGGTCAGGGTCCCTCGGGTCCGGTCATCCGCGACCGACGTCGGCTCGACCCGGAAACCGGCGAGGTGCGCCAGAACTCGTCCGCATCGTCCGCCGAGGGTGAGCCGGAGGAGTCCGGCTCCCCCTCCCCGGCCGGGAAGAACGCCGCGAAGAACGGTGGCAAGCACGCCGCCGGGGCACCGGCCGACACCGAACCGGAAACGGGCGAGTCCGGCGAGTCCGAGAAGGCCGAGAAGGCTGACCAGGCCAGCAAGGCCGACCAGGCCGAGAAGGCTGACCAGGCCGAGGGTGAAGACTCCGGCGAGAACGGGGAAGACGTGACGGCCGAGGAGGTTTCGCTGGACGGCATCCTGGCCGACCTCGACACCGCCCGGTCCTCCGCCGCCGAGCGGCTCGGCGACCTGCAGCGTCTGCAGGCCGAGTTCGTGAACTACCGGCGCCGGGTGGACCGGGACCGGGACGTGGCCAAGGAGACGGCGATCGCCGGGGTGCTGGAGGCGCTGCTTCCGGTCCTCGACGACGTCCACCTGGCCCGTCAGCACGGTGACCTGGAGTCCGGGCCGTTCGCGGCGATCGCCGAGAAGCTCGAGGCGGTCCTGGAGCGGTTCGGCCTGGTGCGCTACGGCGAGGCCGGTGAGGCCTTCGACCCGGAGGTGCACGAGGCGCTCATGCGCACCGAGGCGGAACTGGCCGAGGGCACCACGACGACCACCGTCGTCCAGGTGCTCCAGCCCGGTTATCGCAGCGGTGACCGGGTGCTGCGGGCAGCCCGGGTCGCCGTCGCCGACCCCAACTGACACCTCGACGACCGGCCCGCCGGGCGCTGATCCAGCGTCCGGCGGGCCGGTCGGGCAGGCGGCGCTAGGAGAGAGACATGGCGGGCCAGGACTGGTTCGAAAAGGACTTCTATTCCGTCCTCGGTGTGCCGCAGAACGCCACCCCTGCGGACATCAAGAAGGCGTACCGCAAGGTCGCCCGCACCCATCACCCGGACGCCAACCCCGGTGACAACGCGGCGGAGAAGCGGTTCAAAGAGGTCGGCGAGGCGTACGCCGTGCTGTCCGACCCGGAGCAGCGCCAGCAGTACGACGCGATCCGGGCGATGTCCCGCGGAGGCGCGCGGTTCACGGCCGGCGGCGGTGGGCCGGCTGCGGGCGGCAGTGGCGGCGCGGGCTTCGAAGACCTGCTGGGCAACCTGTTCGGCGGTGCGGGCGGCATGCCCGGCGCCGGCGCGGGGCAGCAGCGGGTCCGGTACAACACCGGCGGCTACGGCGGCGGCACCGAGTCGCCCATCTTCGAGGACATGCTCAGCGGTCTCTTCCCGCCCGGAAGTTCCGGTGGCAACGGGCAGTACCGTCCCCCGCGCGGCCCGATGCGCGGTGGTGACCTCAATGCCACCGCCACGCTGACGTTCCGGCAGGCGATGGAGGGGGCCCAGCTCAACCTCCGGGTCGATGACCCGCAGGCCGGGCTGCGCAACATCACCGCGCGGATCCCGGCCGGGGTCCGCAACGGTCAGAAGGTGCGGCTGCGCGGCAAGGGCAAGGCCTCGGACATGGGGGGCGAGCCGGGGGACCTGTGGGTCACCGTCTCGGTGGCCCCGCACCCGATCTTCACCCTGGACGGCCCGGACGTCCGGCTCACCGTCCCGGTCACCTTCCCCGAGGCCGTCTTCGGCACCGAGATCGAGGTGCCCACCCCGGACGGCGCCCGGGTCAAGCTGAAGGTGCCGGCGGGCACGCCCTCGGGGCGCACCCTGCGGGCCCGCGGCCGGGGTGTGAAGACCGCCAAGCGCACCGGCGACCTGCTGGTCACCCTGCAGGTGGCGGTGCCGCAGCGGGTCGACGGCAAGGCGCGCGAGGCGTTGCGCACCTTCGCCGAGGCCACCGGGAACGAGAACCCGCGGGCCGATCTGTTCGCTCATCTGGACGAGAACCGTTAAGCGGTAGCACACGGAGGGCCCGGCGATGACAGACCAGGGCAAGGCCGCGGACGTGCAGTTCAACGTCGATCCGGACGCGCCCATCTTCGTCATCTCGGTGGCTGCCCAGCTGGCCGGGATGCACCCGCAGACCCTGCGCCAGTACGACCGGCTCGGCCTGGTGACGCCGGGCCGGTCGGCCGGCCGGGGGCGGCGCTACTCCGCCCGCGACGTCGCGTCCCTGCGCGAGGTGCAACGGCTTTCGCAGGAAGAGGGCGTGAACCTGGCCGGGATCAAGCGGATCCTCGAGCTGGAGTACGAGAACCGGGCCCTGCAGGGGCGCCTCGACGCACTGCTCGAGGAGCTGCGGCTCACCCAGGCCAAGTTGCGCAGCAGCGGGCGGGTGTTCGCGGCCGAGCCCGGGGGCGACATCGTGGCGGTGCCACCCGGCCGGCGGCCGCGGCGGCCTGTCACCTCTACGGCGCTGGTCGTCTGGCGACCGGGAAGGTAAGACTGGTGAGCATGGCGAACGACGAACAGCTGGATGCCCTGATCGAGGAACTGGAGGATCAGGAGCGACGGCTGCGGCTGCCCGGCTTCGACAACGACGACGCCTGGCAGATCGGGATCATCCTGGTCGAGCTCGCCGCCTCCCGGCGCGCCCCGGTCACGGTCGACCTGCGCCGCAACGGCCAGCAGCTGTTCCACTACGCCCTGCCCGGCACCAGCGCCGACAACGACGCCTGGATCCGCCGCAAGGCCGCCGTGGTGGATCGCTTCGGGTTGTCCTCGCTGCTGGTCGGGCGCCAGTCGCTGGCGGCGGGCGAGACGTTCGAGGAACGGTTCCGGCTCGACCCGGCCGAGTACGCGGCCCACGGGGGCTCGTTCCCGGTGCACGTGCACGGTGTGGGCGTGGTCGGCACGGTCACCGTGTCCGGGCTGCCCGAGGTGGAGGACCACATGATGGTGGTGGCCGGACTGGAGCAGTACCTCGAGGACCTGAGCAAGAACTAGAAACCGGATTGAAGGACGAGGGGAGCCACCTCCGCGAGGTGGCTCCCCTCGTCCTCTGTTCGGGTTCTTTTGAGATGGGCCGAATGGACGACTTGCGGCTGGGGGTTCAGGTGCGGGCGCCGATCCGGGCGCAGAGCACGATCGCCGGCCCGGTGGCCAGCAGCAGCAGACCGGCGCCGAGCCAGCCCGACCCGTTCAGCCCTCCGTGCGCGGCGATCCCCAGGGCCAGCAGCCCGGTCGGGAGCACCGCGGTGCGCATGCTGTCGAGCTGACTCAGCTCGGCTCGGCGGAACTCCCGCGCCGCCGTCAAAGATCCTGCGCCACAGGCGAAGACCACCACCAGCACGGCCAGCAGGGTGAAGCCCGGCCCGCCGGCCCGGCCGGTGGCGTAGTCGGCCGTACCGAACGCCACTGCGACCAGCAGGGTCTGCGGCACCAGGAACGCCACGACGGTGGTGGCCAGGCCGACCGCCGTGCCGAGCAGGATGCGCGCCGCCGTGGCCTCGGCCGCGTCCTCGTCCTCGGGGAACGACCACCAGCGCCGGGACAGGGGTGTCCGGGCGCTGCGAGGGGTGGCGCGCAGGTAACGACCGATGACCGATTCTCCGGTATTGCCCGTTTAACGACACAATTCTCTGTTACCTTACTTCAACCCAAGGTCACTGAGGTGGGCCCGGCCGGGCCCAGCAGGGGGCCCAACCTGGTGGTTCTCGCGCTGGAGGGCAGGGATGAATCCGCGACAGCGGCGCGGTGTGCTGCTCATGGGGGTCGCCGTACTCGGTGCGATCGCGGTGTTCGTGATGATCGCCGGCTACGTCACCGACATCGGCCGCCGGGTCGGGCCGATGACCACGAGCTACCGCTTCACCGAGGACGTGGAGAAGAACCAGCCGATCACCGGTGACCAGGTCGAGGAGGTCGAGCTGCCCTCGAAGTGGTTGCCCGAGGCGGCGATCCAGTCGTTCGACACCTCCCGCGGCCTGGTCGCCACCGCCGACATCCCGCAGGGGGCGATGCTGCAGGAGGGGATGGCCGCCGCGCCGCCGGAGCTCAAGCCCGGCCAGAGCGAGATCGCCATCCTGATCGACGCCGAGACCGGGGTGGCCGGGAAGATCCAGAAGGGCGACCTGGTCGACATCTACGGCACTTTCAGTGTGCGCAGCACCGATGCCCAGGGCGCCAGCGAGGACCAGGACCAGGCCCGGGTGATCGTCAGCAATGCCCAGGTGCTGGCCATCGGTGCGCTGCAGCGGGTCGACTCACCCGATGCCGAGGCCGGTGACTTCGAGCAGAACGAGGTGGTGCCGGTGACGTTCGCGCTCGATCGCGAGGACAGCCTGAAGGTCACCTACGCCGAGAGTTTCGCCACCAAGGTGCGGCTGGCGCTGGTCGCGCCGGGCACTCGCTCGCGCCCGCCGGGCAATGCCGACGTGCTCGACGGGGACAAGCTGCTCAAGCCGGTGAAAGCCGGGGGGAACGGGCCGTGAACCGCCGGTTGCTGCTCGGTAGCGCGGACGAGGTCACCGTGCAACGGGTTTCGTCGGTGGCCGAGGAACTGGGCGACGAGCTGGTCCACGTCTGCTCCACCTCGCACGAGGTGTCCGACGCGGTGGCCGGTTTCCGCCCCGACGTACTCATCGTCTCCGAAACACTTGGACCGGTGCCGGTTCTCGACCTGATCCGGCAGACCGCCCGGCAGGACCCGTTCGTCGGCATCCTGCTGCTTTCCTCCACCTCCGACCCGGAACTGTTCCGGGTGGCGATGGAGGCCGGGGCCCGCAGTATCGCCCCGCTCGGGTTCACCATCGACGACCTCGGGCAGCGGATCGAGAGTGCCGCCTCCTGGGCCGGGATCGTGCGCAGCCACATCGCCGGTGACAACGCCCGGATGCTGGGCAGTGGGCACGTGGTGGCGCTGGCCGGCAGCAAGGGCGGGGTCGGCACCAGCACGCTCGCTCTGCACACGGCCCTGGAGGCCGCCGCCGCGGGGCGCCGCACCTGCCTGGTCGATCTGGACCTGCAGAGCGGAGACCTGGCTACCCTGCTGAACATCAGCCACCGGCGCGACATCACCGACCTGATCGGGCTGGTCGGCGAGATCTCCGGGCAGACCCTCGACGACGTGCTGTTCCGGCACTCCTCCGGCCTGAGTGTGCTGCTGGCCCCGCGTGAGGGCGAGCGCGGCGAGGAGATCACCGAGGCGGTCGGCCGGGCGGTGATCGGGGCCCTGAAGTCCCGGTTCGACGTGGTCGTGATGGACGTGGGCAGCGTGCTCACCCCGGCCGGGGCCTGTGCGGTGGAGATCGCCGACCGGGCCGTGCTGGTGGCCACGCCCGATGTTCTCAGCATGCGCGGGTGCCGGCGCACCGCCCAGTTGTGGGAGAGGCTGCGCCTGCGTCCGGAGAAGGACGTCACGGTTCTGCTGAACCGGATCTCGCGCGGCGTGGAGGTGCAGCCCGACCTGGCCGCCCGCCTGGCCCGGCTGCCGATCAGCGAGTTCGGCGTGCCCGCCTCGTTCCGGTCGTTCGAGGCGGCCGCCAACACGGGTGAACCGCAGCGGCTGGTCGACCGGGACACGCGCCGCGCCCTGGTGCGGGTGGCGGAGTCGCTCGGGGTCCGGCAGCCGGCCGAGGCAGGCGGCAGTGGCCGCCGGGCCGCCCGGCGGCGCGACGCGGGCCAGGCAGCGGTCGAGTTCATGGGCCTGCTGCCGGTTCTCGGCATTCTCCTGGCCTGCCTGGTGCAGGGCGTGCTGATCGGCTACAGCCACGTGCTGGCCGGGCATGCGGCGAGTGCGGCGGCGCGGGTGTCGGTCTCGCCCGAGCAGGGCTTCGGCGACATCGACGCACGGGCCCGGGAAGAGCTGCCGGGCGCCTGGCAGGAGGGGGCGCAGGTCACGCTGGGCGGTGGGGCCGGCGGCGATCCGCGCTGGGGCGATCCCGACGCCGAGGTCACGGTGGAGGTGGTCACGCCCGCCTTCATCCCCGGCGTGGCCGCCCTTTTCGGTGATGCGCTGAATGCCACCGCCACGGCGCAGATGCGTTTCGAGGGGCGGTTGCCTTGAGAGGCGATCGGGGGCAGGCGTCGATCGAGCTGCTCGGCTCGGTGCCCTACCTGGCGCTCGGTCTGTTCGCCGCGCTCCAGCTCACGGTGGCCGCCACCACGGTCCAGGCGGCCAGTTCGGCGGCCCGGGCGGCGGCCCGCACAGTGAGTCAGGGCGACGGTGACCCGCAGGCCTCGGCCCAGCGGTCGGTGCCGGACTGGCTGGAGGCGGGGATGAGTGTGACTCTCAATGGTGGGGAGAGCCCTTCGGTGACAGTCACTCTCCAGATGCCCATCATCGTCCCTGGTCTGGATTCCGGCCCCGAAGTGGCCCGCACGGCCTGGTTCGAGCGGGAGCAGGCGACGCCGCCATGGGGCTGAGAGATCTGCGCTCGGCCGGTGAACGCGGTGCCGGCCAGGACGCCGCCCGGCAGTTCGAGGCGCTGGTCGAGCGCTACCGCCGGGCGCTGCTGGAAGAGCTCAACCTGAACGAGCTCTCGTCGCTCGACCCGGCCCAGCGGCGCACCCGGCTGGAGCGGGTGCTGGCCCGGATCCTCAGCCGCGAGGGCCCGATGCTCTCCGGCACCGAGCGCACGCAACTGATCCGCCGGGTGATCGATGACTCGCTCGGCCTGGGCGTCCTGGAACCGCTGCTGGCCGATCCGTCGGTCACCGAGATCATGGTGAACGGGCCGAAAGACGTGTACATCGAGCGGGCCGGCCGGCTGGAGCGCGCCCCCTTCGCCTTCGCCAGCGAGGAGCAGCTCTACCAGACCATCGACCGGATCGTCTCGACCGTGAACCGCCGGGTGGACGAGTCCAGCCCGATGGTGGACGCCCGGCTGGCCGGCGGGGAGCGGGTGAACGTGGTGATCCCGCCGCTCTCGCTGACCGGGCCCACCCTGACCATCCGCCGTTTCCCGGCACCGATCCCGATGCACCGGATGGCCGAGATCGGCGCCGTGGACACGGCCACCGCGCTGCTGCTGGCCTCGATGGTGCGGGCCCGGTTCAACGTGCTGATCTCCGGCGGCACCGGTACCGGCAAGACCACGATGCTGAACGCGCTCTCGGCGTTCATCCCGACCCACGAGCGGATCATCACTGTGGAGGACGCGGCCGAGCTGCGGCTGGAGCAGGAGCACGTGGTCAGCCTGGAGGCCCGGCCCTCGAACATCGAGGGCCGGGGCGAGGTGACGATCCGCGACCTGGTGCGCAACAGCCTGCGGATGCGCCCCGACCGGATCATCGTCGGGGAGGTCCGCGGCGGCGAGACCCTGGACATGCTGCAGGCGATGAACACCGGCCACGAGGGCTCGCTGGCCACGGTGCACGCCAACTCCACCCAGGACGCGGTGTCCCGGCTGGAGACGCTGGCCACGATGAGCGAGCTGGAACTGCCGTTCGCGGCGATCCGCGACCAGATCAACAACGCGATCGACGTGATCATCCAGCTCTCCCGGTTCGGCGACGGGTCCCGCCGGGTGGTGGAGGTGATCGCGGTGACCTCCAAGCGCCGCGAGGAGTACCGGCTGGAGCGGCTGATGCACTTCGAGGCCGAGCCGACCGGGGCGGACCGGGTGGTCGTCGGCCGTTTCGTGCCGCACCGGCTGCCCGCCGCGCTGGCCGACCGGCTGATCGTGCGCGGGGAGCTGATCCCGCCGCAGTTCCTGGAGTACCGGCGATGATCCTCTGGGCTGCTTCCGGTGTGCTGGCTCTCGCCGTGCTGGGTTACGCGCAGTGGGTGCTCGGCACCAACGAACGCGAGGCGCTGACCCAGCGCACCGCGCTGGAGACGGTGGAACGCTCGTCGAACCGCTGGATCAACCGGCTGGACGGGCGGCTGCGGCGGACCGCCCACGGCCGGTGGCTGCAGATGCGGCTGGACCGGGCCGGGGTGCGCTGGCGGATGGCCGACATCTGGCTGGCCCTGGCGGGCCTGGCGGTGGTCACCTACCTGCTCTCGGCCCAGCTGCTGAGCTGGTGGTTCGCCGTGCTGGCGGCGGCCGCCGCGGTGCGGCTGGCGCTGACCGTGCTCGACCGCCGGGAGGCCCGCCGGCGGGAGGACTTCGTGGGGCAGCTGCCCGAGGTGGCGCGGGTGCTGTCGAACGCCACCTCGGCCGGGCTGGCGCTGCGCTCGGCGATCCGGATGGCCGGGGAGGATCTGGAGGAACCGGCCGGTTCGGAGATGGCCCGGCTGGCCCGCGAACTCGACGTGGGCACCCCGCTCAGCGATGCGCTCGACCACCTCCAGCAGCGCATGCCCAGCCGCGAGCTCGCCCTGCTGACCCGCACCCTGATCATCCAGGCCCGGGCCGGGGGCGCAGTGGTGACCGCGCTACGGGGGATGTCGGAGACCCTGGAGGCCCGCAAGGACCTGCGCCGCGAGGTCCGGACCATGCTCTCCGGCGCGGTCTTCACCAGCTGGATCGTGCTCTTCCTGGGTGCCGGGTCGCTGCTGATGATGAACGTGATCGCCCCGGGCACGCTGAACGAGGTCACCTCCTCGCTGATCGGCCAGGTGGTGCTGGTGATCGCCCTGGTGATGTACGCGGCCGGGTTCTGGATGATCCGCCGGACCACCCGGATCGACGTCTGATGAACCCCGACGCCCTCACCTTCGCGCTCACCGGGCTGCTGGTGTACCTGTTCGGCCTGTACGGCTGGCAGCTGCTCAAGGCCCCGCCCGAGGTGGCCCTGCCCGACACCGGATCGGTGCCGGTTCTCGGGCGCGGGCCGGTGGGCGCCCGGATCCCGCTGGTGGCCGGGATCTACCGGCTGCTGGGCCGGCGCACCGGCCCGGCGATCAGCGGCCTGCTCGGCCCCCGCTGGCGGCTGGAGGTGCGCAACCTGATCGCCGCGGCCGGGCAGCCCCGGGGGATGGACGTGGCCGGGTTCGCCGAGCTGCAGGGCGCCTACACGGTGCTCGCCCTGCTCGGCGGGTTCCTGCTGGTTCTGCGCGAGCTGCCGGTCCTGGCCGGGCCGGCCGCCCTGCTGCTCCTGGCCTACCCCTCGGTGTGGCTCTACAGCGAGGCCCAGCGGCGGCAGCGGCAGATCGAGCAGGAACTGCCCGACTTCCTGGACGTCCTGGCCATCACCGTCACCGCGGGCCTGGGCTTCCGGGCCGCGATGGAGCGGGTGGGCGAGACGCTGGAGGGGCCGCTGGCCGAGGAGGTGCGCCGCACCATGCGCCGCATGGAGATCGGGGTGCACCGTCGCGAGGCGTTCCTCGAACTGCGCGACCGCAACCCCCGCTCGACCACGATGGGCCTGTTCGTCACCGCGATGATCCAGGCCGAGGAGCTCGGTGCCCCGCTCGCCGACACGCTGAACCAGCTGGCCGGGGACATGCGCCGGGAGTTCGCCCAGATCGCCCGGCGCCGGGCCTCCCGGGCCGCGCCCCGGGTCAGCCTGATCATCACCATGGTGATCATGCCCGCCGTGGTCACCCTGCTCGTCCTGGCCCTGTTCCTGGGCTCCGACGTGGATCTCGGCTCGTTGTGATGCGCCGGCGGCCAGCGGTTCCGGAGCCGGACGCGGTCGGCCGGCTGGCCCAGTACGTGCTGATCCCGCGGATCGGGGCCCCGGGCCTGAGTGTGGTGGCGCTGCGGGCCGACCACGATCCGGCCGGCCCCCTGCTCGGGGTGCTGCTGGTGATGATGGCGCTGAACTACCTGGCCCTGCGTTACTGGACCCTGATCGAAGGCCGGCGTCATCCGCTGGTGCTGGTGCTCGACCAGTTCACTGCCCTGGTCGTGCTCGGGGTGACCGGTCTGGGCACGCCGATGGTGCTGTACCTGATCGCCGGCGGCGTGCTGGCCGGGCTCACCTACCGGGCCCGGCCGGTGCTGCTCGTCGGCCTGGGGGCCACGCTGGTCTACGGGGTGCTGCTGGTGTTCCGCACCGGATACGTGCCGGGTGGCAACGACTTCCACACCACGATCACCCTTCCGGCGCTGGTGCTGGCGGCCGGTCCGGCGGGGGTGGCACTGCGCCGGCTGCTCGACGAGCAGGAGCGCACGGCTACGCAGCTGTGGCGGTTGCGGCGGAGCGCGGCGGTGCGGGAAGAACGGCTGCGGGTGGCCCGCGAGCTGCACGACTCGCTCACCAAGAACCTGCACGGGGTCTGGCTTCTCAGCCGGACGTTGCAGAGTTCGTTGGACCGGGGCGACCTGACCTCGGCCCGCGAGGCGGCCGGGGTGATCGGTCAGACCGCCGAGGGCCTGGCCGGGCAGTCCCGGGTGGTGATCCAGGGGCTGCGCGAGAACCCCCACCGCAATCTGGTCGAGGCGCTGCGCGAGCGCGCCACCGCGGCCACGGCCGGACACCGGCTGAGTGTGCAGGTGCACGACGAGCGCGGCACTCCCCGGCCCGGGCCCGACGCGGCCGGACGGAACACCATGCTGGCGGTCACTTCCGAGGCACTGCACAACGTGGTGAAGCACGCGCAGGCCCGGCGGGTCACGCTCACGCTGGCGGCTGCCGGTGCCGAGGTGGTCCTGCAGATTACGGACGATGGGCGCGGCTTCGACGTCTCGGCCGGGCATCCGGGGCACTACGGACTGGTCGGGATGAGCGAACGGGCCAGCCGTAGTGGCGGCAAGCTCAAGGTGCTCAGCGCGCCGGGGAACGGCACCACCGTTCGGCTGGCGGTGCCGGCCCGTCCACCGAAGCCGGCGAAACAGTCGAAGCAGCCGAAGCCGGTGGTGCTGGCCGAGGGGGTGCCGTGACGGTGCGCCCGGTGACGGTTCTGGTGGCCGACGACAATCCGGTGATCCGGATCGGCCTGCGGCAGCTGCTCGGTGCCGAGCCGGCCACCGACCTGGTGGGTGAGGCCGCAGACGGCGCCGAGGCGTTGCGGCTGGCCCGGGAGCTGCGCCCCGACGTGGTGCTGCTGGACGTCCGGATGCCCGGTACGTCGGGGCTGGAGGTGCTTCCCGAGCTGGCCACCTTCACCTGTGTGCTGATGCTGACCTCGAGCGAAGAGGACGAGACGGTGCGGGCGGCGGTGCAGCTCGGGGCCCGGGGATACCTCGTCTACGGCACTTTCGACGAAACCGCGGTGGTGCAGAACATTCTGGCGGCAGCCGGGGGAGGTTCGGTGTTCAGCGCCTCGGTGGTGCGGGTCCTGGCCGGTCCGCCCGCGCCTGCGGAGTCGGTTCCGGCCGCCGATCCGGCCGTGGCGGCGCTGTTGTCCGAGCGGGAGGCCGGGGTGATGCGCCTGCTGGCGGCCGGGCGCACCAACGGGGAGATCGCGGCCCAGCTGTTCCTGGCCCCGAAAACCGTGAAGAACCACGTGAACCGGATCTTCGCCAAGCTCGGGGTGACCTCCCGCGCCCAGGCCGTCGCGGTCTGGGTGGGCACCGCCCGCTGAAGGACTTTGGGCCCGCGGCTGGGCCCACGGACCCTCGCCGGGCGGGGGCCGGAGGGTTAGCGTTCGGCGCTAACGAGGGGAGAGCAGGATGATTCGCGTCTACTGCGCGCTACTGAGTCTGCTCGCGACGACGGTCGGGCGCGGACGTCGGGCCGGGCAGGACCGGGGGCAGACGGCGGCCGAGTACATGGGCATCGTCGTCATCGTCGCGATCATCATCGTCGCGATCGCCACCAGCAACATCGGTCAGACCATCGCCACGAACATCACCAACAAGATCAACGACATCTTCAACGCAGGAGGCTGACGACGCGGCCGCACCGGATGAAGTCACCGCATCCCGTGCGGTCCCGACGTCGTCCTGAAGGGGAGGAGGGTCAGATCGCGCCGGCCCTCCTCCTCGTCGTGGCCGCGCTGCTGTTCCTGGGTCTGCTCTTCGCCCAGGTGGGCAGCGCCTCCGAGCAGAAGACCCAGACCCAGACGGCCGCCGACTCGGCCGCCGTCGCCGCGACCCACCAGTTGCGCGACGCCACCATCCTGCAGGCGGCGGACGAGATTCCCTGGGGCCTAGGGGTTCTGTTCGCGCCCCTGGGCGGCTGGGAGCCGGACCTGACGGCGGCGGCCTGCGCCGCGGCCCAGCGCAACTGGCAGGAGAACCCACACTCCGGCGGCCTGGGGTGCGGCGACGTCTACCTCGCCGGAACCGGGGACGGGGTGCAGGTGGGGGTGCTGGCTCCGCCCGGTCAGGTGATCGACGGCCCGGCCGACGTGCAGGACCAGAGAGCTCAGGCCGCAGCGCTCTCGCGGATCACGTTCGAGGAGTGCCCGGCACCCGGGCCGGCGAAGCAGGACGCCCTGGCGCACTGGCTGGTGGACACCACGATGGCCAAGCTCGGCCACGACTCCGACTGTTTCACCATGGCCGACGCGATGCAGCTGGAGATCCTCGAGGCCTGGCCGTTCCCGGTCATGGTGGCCGCGGTCGGCCCGCCCGAGGAGATCCTCGACGCGGTGCGGGAGAGCCTGCGGATCGAGATCATCGGCTAGGCACCTGGTAGCCGCAGAACACGCAGCGCGGGGCCGCGGCGACCAGCGCCGCCCCGCACCAGTCGCAGGGTGAGTACGGCTGCAGCGGAACCCGTTGCGCGATCCAGGCGGCCGGGTCACGGGGCACGGCCACGATCTCGGTGGCCTCGTCGTCGCCCCAGAAACCGGGCAGGTCGAGCTCGGTGCGCACTCGGTGCGGCACGTCGCTCACCCCGGTCAGGGCCTGGAGCGGTGCGGGCATGCTGTGCGGGCCGGCGATCAGCACCCGGGTCTCGGCGGAGCCGAAGGCGGCGCGGGTGAAGCCTTCTGAAACCAGGTCTTTCGACAGTGAGCGCACGATCGGGCGCGGTGTGACCTGGACCGCGAACTGGCGCTGGCCGGGCAGTATCGAGGCCAGGTGGTGGCCCACCCCGACCCCGGGAAGGTCGAGCCCGGTCACACTGTGCAGCACGGCCACGTTCACCAGTTCGGCGGCCAGGGTGGGCAAGACCGAGACCACCAGCGACGACGGCCGTCCGGCCACGGCCAGGGCCTGCTCACTGATGCGGGCCACGGCGTACTGCCCGAGCGGGCCGTTCGGCAGGGCGACCACGGTGATCTCCACGTCGAGAGCGGCCCGGGCCAGGGCCGCCTCGCGGGTGACGGCCGCCTCGGCGGACTCGCCGCACAGCATGAGCAGCCGGGCTCCGTCGGAGGTGAGGTCTTCCAGGAGGCCGAGACGGGTGGCCGACGAGACGTTGAGCAGGCCGGCCGGCCCGTTCTCCTCGCGCCACAGGTTCAGGTCGTCGGCCAGCAGGACCCGGATCGGCGGTTCGGACGGCTCGGGGGCCGGAGGCGGTGGGGGCGGCGCCGGGGCCGGCTGGGCGCGGCGGGCGGTCTGCCGCAGGATCCGGGTGGGCTGGGTGTCGTGCGGCTCGCGGGGCACCGGCCGGCTCTCCACCGGCACGATCGGGGCCTGGCCGGTGATCGGTTGTGGCCCTGGGAAAATCGGTCGCCCGGGCTCGGCCCCGCTGCTCACGAGGCACCCCCGGGCCGCAGGGTGGAGGCGATCTCCTCGAGCCGGCAGGACTCGACGGCGTCGGCCGGGCCGGCCACGTTGAGCGAGATCAAGGTCGACTCCTCGGTGAGGAACTGGCGCACGAACAGGGCGCCCTGGGGGCCGTACAGATCACCGGGGACGATCGGGTAGCGGCTGCTCTGGCGCACTCCGGCCAGGGTGCCGGGAACCGGGTCGATCGGCTCGTTCTGCTCGATCTGCCCGCCCGGTTCGCGGCCGGCCGAGAAGGTGGCGATCGCGGCAGCCGGAAAAGTGCCCCGGTAGTCGAGCTTCTCGCCGGCGATCACGACGCAGGAGCCGCCTTCTGCGGAGGCCCGCCAGACCCGCACCCGGGCGGCGCCGGTCTCGTTCGCAGCGGCGCTCGACGTCTCCGGTGAGTAGTCGACGTCGCTGGGCAGTTCGAAACTGAGCGCTCCGGTGCCGACCGTGTAGTGGTCCAGCCCGGACAACGGCAACACCTGGGTACGGCCGTCGTTCATGGGTTCCGCCCCGGGAGGGGGTCCGGGATCACTTGAGCAGCCGGCCAGCAGGAGCACGGCCAGCGAAAGCCCGGTCAGGATGCGCACGTCTGCCACCTGACCAGACCCTGGCCGGGCGCATAGTAGAAGTCGTCGCCGGGAAGGGCGCCTCGGACGGTGAGCCCACCGAGCATGCCCAGACCTACCTCGGGCGAGGCGTTCTGGGCAGTTCGGTAGGCGCTGACCGTGACCGAGGTGCCGGGCGCCCCGGCGTCGAGCAGGGCGTACAGGCGCTGGACGGGATCTTGACCTTCCTCCAGCTCCGAGCCCTGGCCCAGATCGAGCAGTAACGGCACGCCCAGCCAGTGCAGCACGTCGGCGGCCGCGCCGGCGGGTTCGCTCCTCAGCAGATCGATCCGGATCGTGGCCCGCCCGACGAACGGTGCCGGTTCCTCTGGTTCCTCCGACTCGACCGAATCGGAGGTGAGATCCGAGCCTTCGGGCTCACCGACGTCCAAAAGCGTGCCCAGCAGATGTTCCGGGGTGCCGGCCGACGCGCTCAGCCACCCCCGCAACCCACCCGCCGTCTCGATCACCAGGTACCGCGCCCGCCCGAACCGGTCGAAGGTCACCCCGGCCACCGTGGTTGCGGATCCGGGGGTTCCCAGACGGAAGGATTCGCCTGCCTTCTCGGTCAGCTCGACGAAAATCGTCGTGGAAGGCTGCTTCTCCTGCGTGACCCGAACCTCTGCGACCCCGGCCACCCCGCCCCCGACGATGCCGCCGCCGACCGCCGAGCGGGCCTGGGCCGCGAGATCCGGGGCCGAGCCCGCGTCGACGAAGTAGGCATGCGGTTGCCGGACCATCTCGCCCGGCAACGGGTGCCCGTCCACCTTTTCGGCGATCCGGGCCAGCAGACCGGTGGGATCGGCGCTCCGCAGCCGGCGCCGGACCGGCTCGTGCTGGGCGGCGGTGATGTACGCGCGGGCGGCACTCTCGGTGGGGAACTCGGTGAGCTCACCCCCGCGGACCGAACCGGGAACGTTGTCGCGCCGGACGAACCAGTGCACCACCGCGTTCTTGTCCACCGTGCGGCTCAGCGTCAACCGTCCGGAACTGCCCAGGTCGTCGGTGAACAGCACCGCGTCGTCGGGCACCACGTCGGCGTGGCTGAGTACCTGACAACGGGTCTCGGCCGCGGCGGCGATGACCGGCGTTGCGCAGGCCGTGTCGCCGTTGCCGCAGAAGGCCTTGCGCACACCGTGCCCGAGCACCGGCGTCAGCACCACGGTGACCAGTACCACCAGGCAGCTGCCGGTGAGCACGGCGAGGTACCGGATCGACGACGGGCCGGCGTCCGGGAGCGCTGCGCGATCAGGGCGACGAACGATCAGGCTCATCACTGGTCACTGTGCCGTACCGGACGATTACATGGTGGCGATTCGCGTGATTGTTACCTTTGGACCCGATGTGAGGACGTTCGTGGAGACTTTGTCGGTGGACGGTGTGCCGGTGGCTCAGGTCGAGGTGGCCGTCAGCTACGCCGCGCGCTCGAAAGGACTGCTGGGGCGGGACGGGATCGCGACCGGCCTGGTGCTGCGCCCGGGCTCGGGTGTGCACACCTTCGGTATGCGGTTCGCGATCGACGTGGTCTACGTGCGTCGCGACGGCCGGGTGCTGGCAGTGGCGCCGATGCGGCCCCACCGGCTCGGCCGGCCCCGGCTGCGGTCGGCCTGGATCCTCGAGACGGAGGCCGGGCGAGCGACGGCGTGGGGCATCGTTCCCGGGCGGGAACTCAGCCTGGCCTAGGGTGAGTTCCCATGTACGACACCGCTGGACCGATGCTGTTGGCCCGGAGTGTGGTCGGGGTGCTCTTTCTGCTCTGCCTGGGCGCCGGGCTGCTGCGGCGCAGCCGGCAGAACGAGGTGCGGCGGATCTGGCCCGAGGTGGTCGGCGAGGTGATCGGCGAGCGCAGTGTGATCGGCGCCTCGAACCGCCGTCCGGTGGTGCGCTTCACCACCCGGCACGGAGAGACGGTGGTGGCCGAACGCCGCACCGGCTTCGCCGTCGTGACGCCGGTGATCGGCAAGCGGGTGCCGGTCTGGTACGACCCGTCCGATCCCCAGCACTTCCAGGTCCAGGTGCTCGCGCTCGACCGGCGGGGCTCGATCTCGTTCGTCCTCGCGGGAATCCTGGCGGCGCTCTTCGGGATCCTGCTCCTGCCCTGAGGTCTGACCCGAAGGTAGGTGAACCGTTTCGGACCTGCGTCCGAATTTCGACATCGTGTTCGACATTCACCACCGGTGGTGACCGGGTTCCCTCGGACGGCGTGATGTCGTTCACGGAAAGTGTGCAGCGGCGGCTTGTATCCCTACAGTTGTCGACAAGGGGGCGGTGCCGGAGGAATCCGGTGCTGCTCGGTAGGGTCAGGAAGGGGCCGAGAAGCTTCCGGTTCGGCTTGACCAGGGTGAAAACCCCTGGTTAGGGCGGTCTTCGGGAGTGCGCGGGTGCGGTATGTTCTGCCCGGGGGGATGGTGGCCGGTGACTTCGGAGGGACGTCACCGGCCATTTCCATTGTCGTGGGCGGTAATTCGGCTGCCTACCTGAAGTCCCCACCGGCTGAACGATCCTCGGTTCGCCTCGAGTACCTGACGCACGCCCGGGCGGGGACGGGTCAGGCCGAACGGTCGCAGGGTGAGCACGTGCAGAACGGTCGCCTCGTCGTCGAGCAGGGCGACGTCGAGCGCGTACAGCATGCCCATCCCGTGCACGCTGTTGCCCGGTCGCAGCAGCAGTGCGCCGGGGATCGACCGGGTGCCGAGCAGGCCGCGGGCGCGGCGCCAGTAGCTGTCGGCCAGCCGGAGCGGGGCCACGTCACGCCCGTCGACGTGTAAGCGGAGCGTAGTCGTTCTCATTCGGACTCCTGTTCAGTTGTCGGACGACTCGTAAGAGATGTCTAACCACGAGTTATGAAGTTCCGGCATATGACGTGACTACCTTCACTGAGAGTGCACAAAGGCCGAATCAGGTTCTATGGTGTGGGAACGCCGGGGGGCGTAGAGCGTACATAGTCGAAACGGTGAGTGATCGCCGTCAAGGGTGGGGTTCCGAGCGTATGTGGTCCTGTCTCGTGGTTGCGGATCCTGGATCGACGCGGGCGTCGGTGGGTGGCGTGGAAGTGGTGGCGGTCGACGAGGTGGTCTCCTCGATCGAGGAGATCCGGCATCGGATCGGGCACCGTTACGTCTCCGTCGCGGCCCCCGAGGCCCTCGCCGAACGCGTGTCTCTACAGGTCACGCTCGCAGCCGGGCACCTGCCGGAGATGGAACTGGCGGGCCTGTACAGCCCTCAGGCGCCGCTGGCCATCCTGTCTGCGCTGACTTTCGCGCGGTCGGTGACCGAGGAGCCCGCCCTGGGCCACGAACTGGCCCGCACGCTGCTGGGGCACTCCTGGTCGGGAGCCTGGACGGCCTCGGTGAGCAGGCTCGGGCGCCCGGCCCCGAGCATGAGTCAGCATCTGCGCTCGCTGTTGCCCGGTCCCGGCTTCCTGGTACGCCAGGGAGACCATCCTCATGTGTTCAACCAGGTTGTCCCGGAAGCCTTCTCCCGGTCGTCCGGTGATCAGGTGCTGCTGATGGAGGAGGAGGGCGTGCCCGGCCCGGTGGCCGAGCAGCTCGCCCGGCTGGCCGGTTCCGTGAGTGTCCGCCCGGTTCGGCTTCCGGGCCGCTGGGAATCGGTCTACGGCACGGCCCGGGCCGGTCAGCTGGCCGCGCTGCCGGCCCGCCCCGCCGACCTGCTGGCCCGCCCGTCGGCCCGGTGCCGGGCCTGCGGGCTCGAGCAGATCGCGGCGATCTGCCCATTCTGTCGGGTCCACACCGAGAGCGCCTCCGGCGTAGGTGGTTCCCCGTCCCGTTCGACCTCCGGAGGTCTCCGTTGAACCCCCGCCAGCGCCGCGGCGTCCTGTTCATGCTCCTGGCCGCCCTGCTCGGCATCACCGTCTTCGTGATGGTGGCCAGTTACACCTCGAACGTCGAGAGCGAGGTCGGGGCGAAGGTGACCGTGTACCAGGCCAAGGCCCAGATCCCGGCCTACACCGAACTGAGCGAGGCCAACCTGCAGCCGGTCGAGGTGCCGGAGCGCTGGACCTCGGCCGCCAGCCGGCAGGAACTGGCCGACCTGCTCGGCCGCAAGGTGGGTTTCAACGTCGAGACCGGCACCACGATCAGCGCGGACATGCTGCTGGCGGTCTCCGACCTGAACCCGGACGAGCGGGAGATCGCGATCAACGTCGACCCGGTGACCGGGATCGGCGGGCGGGTGACCTCGGGCGACCGGGTGGACATCTACGCGGTCTTCGCCGACGTCAACGGCCTGGCCAAGCAGGTCCAGGTGCTGGTGCGGGACGTGCGGGTGGTCTCGATCGGCGGGCAGCAGACGGTGACCACCGAGGACGAGCGCGGAGTGGGGCAGTCCGACGTGGTGCCGGTGACCCTGGCCCTGAAGCCGGACGACGCGCTGGCGGTGACCTACGCCAACGCCTTCGCCCAGGAGGTCCGGCTGGTCGGCCTGCCCACCGACGAGAACGCCGACCGCAGCGGTGAGCAGGACCGCTTCGACGCCAAACAGCTCGGTGGGAAAGCGGTTCCGGAAGGGACTAACTGATGATCAGCGTGGTGATCGGTGCCGCCGACCAGTCGGTGGCCTACGAGTTGCGCGCCGCCCTGGGCGAGATGGACGGCGTGGAGGTGCAGTTCGTGGTGGAGACCACGAGCGAGCTGGTGGCCGCCGTGCTGCGGCTGGAGCCGGACGTGGTGCTGGTGCACGACCAGCTCGGCCCGGACCCGGCCCTGCAGGCGGTGCGCGACCTGTCGCTGCGCCGGCCCGGCTGCGCCCTGCTGGTGGTGACCGCGAGCGCCGACACCAGCCAGTTCACGATGGCGATGGACGTCGGGGCGCGCGGGGTGGTCGCGTTCCCGCCGGCCTACGAGGACCTGCGGGCCCGGATCACGGCGGCCGGTGAGTGGTCTCAGCAGATGCGCCGGATCCTGGCCGCTCCCCGGGACGCCGGTGTGCTCAGCGGCCCGGGCCGGGCCCGGGTGATCGCCTTCGCCGGGGCCAAGGGCGGGGTGGGCACCACCACGGTGGCCACCCACCTGGCCCTGGACGTGCTGCGCAACCTGCCCGGGCACCGGGTCTGCCTGGTCGACCTCGACCTGGAGAAGGGCGACGTCTCGGGCATTCTCGAGGTCCGGCACCGTACCTCGGTGGCTGACGTGGCCAAGGTCTCCGAAGATCTGTCGGCGCAGGCCGTGGCCGACGCGGTGGTGCTGCACGAGAGCGGGCTCGGGCTGCTGCTGGCCCCGGCCGACGTGCGGGACATCGAGGCGGTGCACCCGCAGTCGCTGCGGGAGGTGTTCGCGGTGCTGCGGCATGAGTACGACCTGGTCGTCGTGGACGCCGGGGCGCACGTGACGCCGGTGCAGGCGGCCGCGGTGGAGCTGGCCGACGAGGTGGTCATGCTGACCACGCCGGACGTGCTGGCCCTGCGCGGCCTACGGCGCACGATCACCCAGTGGGAGGGGCTGGGCGTGCGCAAGGAGAGCGACCTCCACGTGCTGGTCAACCGCGTCAGCCGGCAGTCCAGCGTGTCGGCCGAGACGATCCGCCAGCTCACCCGCGCACCGGTTCTCAGCGCGGGGCTCCCCGCGATGTTCCGGCGACTGGAACCCGTCATCAATTCTCGTTCGCCGCTGGAACTGCGCGACGACGTGTGGTGGAAGGCGCTGCGGGCCGTGGGCCACGAGGTGCAGGTGGCGCCGGGCGCCCCGGCGGTGGCCGCCGAGCCGGTCAAGGGCCGCTCCCGGCGCCGCGGCAAGGACGACGGGCAGGCCGCCATCGAGGTGGTCGGCACCCTGCCCGTGCTGCTGTTCACCCTGCTGGTGATCTGGCAGCTGGTGCTCTTCGGGATGACGTTCGTCTGGTCCGGGCACGCGGCCTCGGCGGCGGCCCGGGCGGTCTCGGTGGGCCAGGACCCGGCGGTGGCGGCGCGGGCCGGGGTGCCCGGAGGTCTCGCCGGTGACCTCTCGGTGAGTACCTCCGGCAGCACCGTGACGGTGAATCTGCCGGTGCCGATGGTGGTTCCGGGCACGGCCTCGTTCCCCGGCGGGGTCGAGACCAGCCGCACCGTGGTGATGGAACCGTGAGGCGGCCCGGTGGTGAGCGCGGGCAGTCCTCGCTCGAGATCGCGGTGCTGCTGCCGATCGTCCTGGTGGTGGGGTTGTACGTGTTCCAGGCGGCCGTGGCGATGTGGGCCATGACCTCGGCCAACGAGGCCACCCGGCAGGCCGCCCGGGCCTACAGCCTGGGGCAGGACCCTGCCTCCGCGGCCGAGGCCGCGCTGCCCGGCGCCCTGGACGTGGCCTCGGTGCAGACCACCGGGCCCGGGCACGGGGTGCGGCTGACCGTGCAGGTGCCGCGGGTGGCGCCGATGCCCACCTTCCGGATCACCCGGGAGGTGGTGATGCCGTGAGGTCCTACCGGGATTTCGTGGCTCCGGCCGAGCTCGGCGGCACTCGCGAGCCGGCGGCCGGGGCCGGTCTGGGCGCCGATGCCGACCAGATGCTGATCGAGCGGTTCAAGCGCCTGCTGCTCGAGGAGGTGGACCTGCGCGAGCTCGGCCGGCTGGAGATCTCCCAGCGCCGGGTCCGGCTGGAACGCGTTCTCGCGCACCTGGTCTCCCGTGAGGGCGTGATCCTCAGCACCCGTGAGCGGGCGTCGCTGGTGCGCCGGGTGGTCGACGAGTCGGTCGGCCTGGGCGTGCTGGAACCCCTGCTGGCCGACCCGTCGGTCGGCGAGATCATGATCAACGGACACGACACCATCTACGTCGAGCGGTTCGGCCGGCTGCAGCGGGTGCCCTCCGGGTTCACCAACAACGAGCAGCTGCTGCAGGCGATCGACCGGATCGTGTCCACCGTGAACCGGCGGGTGGACGAGTCCAGCCCGATGGTCGACGCGCGGATCCCGGCCGATCACCGGATGCCCCGCGGGGCTCGGGTCAACGTGGTGCTGCCGCCGCTGGCGCTGGCCGGGCCCACGGTCACCATCCGGCTCTTCCCCAAGGCCTACGGCCTGTCCGAGCTGATGGCCCGGGGCAGCCTCGACCAGGTCACCGCCGACCTGCTGGCGGCCTGCGTGCGGGCCCGGCTGAGCCTGGTGGTCTCGGGCGGGACGGCGTCGGGCAAGACCACGATGCTGAACGCCCTGTCGGCCTTCATCCCCGGGCACGAGCGGATCGTCACCATCGAGGACGCGGCCGAGCTGGCGCTGCAGCAGGACCACGTGATCCAGCTGGAGACCCGGCCGGCCAACGTCGAGGGCCAGGGCGCGGTCACGATCCGCGACCTGGTGCGGAACTCGCTGCGGATGCGGCCCGACCGGATCGTGGTCGGGGAGTGCCGTGGTGGCGAGGCGCTGGACATGTTGCAGGCGATGAACACCGGCCACGACGGCTCGCTGACCACCGTGCACGCCAACAGTTCCGAGGACGCCCTGTCGCGGCTGGAGACCCTGGCCTCGATGAGCGAGGTCCGGATCCCGTTCGAGGCCCTGCGCGACCAGGTGAACACCGCGGTGGACATCGTGGTTCAGCTGAACCGCCAGGCCGACGGCACCCGCCGGGTCACCGAGGTCGGCTATCTGACCTCGCGCCGGCAGGAGCCGTTCAGCGTGGTGCCGCTGATGCGCTGGGAACCGGACGCCCCCGGGGCGGCGCCGGGCCAGCGCGGTGCGTTCGTGCGCTACCCGCTGCCTCCGGCGCTGGCCCAACGGCTGGCCGAGCGGGGGGAACGGGTTCCGGACGGCTTCGGCGAACCGGCCTCGCCGCGCCGGGCCGGACGACGGAGCACATTCGGTCCCAGTACCCAGCCGATCGAGCTGAGGTGAGGTCTGCGTGTACCTGCTGATCCTGTTGCTCCTCGTCCTCGCGGCGGGAGCCTTCCTGGCCGGGGTGACCCAGTTCCTGTCCGTGTCGGCCGGGCGCCGTCAGGTGGTCCAGGCCGTGATGGGCGACGACTACTACGCCGGGGGCGCCCGGCTCGACCGGGCCGACCGTGTCTTCCGGGCGACCTCCTTGGGGCGTCGGCTGGAACGCGAGATGGTGCTGGCCGGTCTTGACCGGCGTCCCGTAGTTGTCTTCGGGGCCGGCGTCGGGGTCGCGGTGGTGGCCGCGATCGCTCTCTGGGTGCTGCTGGCCCCGCTCTTCGGAGTGGTCGGAGTGGCCTCCGGGCTGGTCGCGGTGCGCGCCTACCTGAGTCGTGAGAGAGCGCGGCGGCTCGAGGCCTTCGTCACCCAGATGCCGGAGCTGGCCCGGGTTCTGGCCAACGCCACCAACGCCGGTCTGTCCATCTCGACCGCGGTGGCGGTGGCCGGGGCCGAGCTGGCCGAGCCGGCCCGCACCGAGATGCGCCGGATCAGCGAGCGGGTCGCCTTCGGCGTGCCGCTGGAGACCGCGCTGGGCGAACTGCAGGAGCGGCTGGTCTCCCGGGAGGTCGGCGTGCTGGCCGCCACGCTGGTGGTCAGTGCCCGCAGCGGTGGTTCGCTGGTGGAGGCCCTGCGCGAGATCGCCGACACCCTGGAGACCCGCAAGGAGACCCGGCGGGAGGTGCGCACGACGCTGGCCCAGTCGGTGGCCACCGGCTACATCATCATCGTGCTCGGGTTCCTGGTGCTGGTCGGGATGAACCTGGCCTACCCCGGGTCGGTGCGGGAGATGACCACCGTCCTGGTCGGTCAGGCCGCCCTGGCGGTCTCCGGCCTGCTGTTCGCGGTCGGCCTGACGATGATCCGCAAGCTGACCCGGGTCGAGTCGTGACCGCGCTGGTGCCGGGCGTGCTGGCGCTGGCCGCGGTGCTGCTCTTCTTCCGTGGCTGGCGGCTGCTGCGCTCGCGCGACATCGAGGGTCTCGACGTGGGTGACCTGGTCCTGCTCAGCCGGGAGCAGCAGCAGAAGGCCACCGGCGGCGGGCCGCTGTACCGGATGGCGGGACCGCTGGTGCCGCCGTTGCGGGCGCTGCTGGGCACCCAGGGCCTGCGCTGGCTCGACCGGCAGGTCACGCTGGCCGGCCGCCCGGACGGCGCCACCGCCGACACCGTGCTGCGCACCGCGGGCATGTGGATCCTGATCTTCGGCCCGGTCGCCCTGCTGTGCCTGCTGCTGGGTCAGTTCCTCGCCGTCGGCCTCACCCTGGTACTGGTCGTGATCATGCCGCTGGCCCGGCTCTCCCGGGCCCGGCGCCTGCGGCAGCAGCGCCTCGACCAGGACCTGCCCGACTTCCTGGACATCCTCAGCGTCACGGTCTCGGCCGGGGTGGCCTTCCGGCCCGCGCTGCTGCGGGTGGCCCAGCGCTACCAGGGGCCGCTGGCCGAGGAGATGACGCTGACCCTGAACCAGATCGCCAACGGGGCCAGCCGCCGCTCGGCCTTCACCCAGCTGCGCGACCGGAACGACTCCGAGGCCCTGGCCCAGTTCGTCACCGCCTTCCTGCAGTCCGAGGAACTGGGCGCCCCGCTGGCCCAGACGCTCAAGCAGATCGCGGTCGAGATGCGCCGCAGCAACGCCCAGCGGATGCGCCGCCGGGCCGCGCAGGCCGCCCCGCGGGTGACCCTGGTGACCAGCCTGCTGCTGGTCCCGGCGATCATGGTGCTGATCTTCGTCGGTCTCTTCCTCGGGTCGGACGTCGACTTCGGTTCCCTGCTGGGGGGTTCCTGATGGTCGGCGCGGCCCACCCGCGGGTGCACTCCGCCTTCTACCCGGCGGCCTCGGGCGACCTGATCCAGAGCGTCAAACTGGCCATGCTGGTGCGGCTCGCCTCGATCGGCGTGGGGCTGGTCGGGCTGGTCGGCGAGCAGCTGACCGGCCGGCTGCTGCTGGCGATCTTCCTGCTCGGGGCCAGCAGCCTGGCCGGTGTGCTCTACCCGCAGTTCCTCGGCCTGCTCACCCGGCACCCGCTGCTGGCCCTGATCGACGTGCTGCTGGTGGTCGCCGTCCTCGGCGTGCTGGGTGTGGACAGCCCGCTGGCCCTGGCCGCCCTGAGCACGGCGTTCCTGATCGGCCTGCTCTACCCGCTCCCGGTGGCCTGCATCCTCGGCCCGTGTCTGGCCCTGACCTACGCGGCGGCCGCGATCCGGCAGCACGCGGGTGACTCGGCAACGCCGTTCCTGCTGCTGTACGGGCTGCCGGTGGCCTTCCTCTGCCTGGTCTGGATCGGCCGCTCGGTGGCCCGGATCTACCAGGCCCAGCAGGTGGCCGAGCGGGAGCTGGCGATCCGGGTGCAGGCGGCCGCGGCCCAGGACGAGCGGTCCCGGCTGGCCCGGGAGATGCACGACTCGCTGGCGAAGTCGCTGCAGGGCATCGCCTTCGGCGCCTCCGCCCTGCCCAGCTGGGTGGAGCAGGACGGCCTGCGGGCCCAGCAGGTCGCCGCCGATCTGGCGGTCAGTGCGCAGCAGGCGGTGCAGGAGGCCCGCACGCTGCTGACCCGGATGCGCACCGACGAACCGTCCCGGGACTTCCACGAGGTGCTGGGCGACTTTCTGAGGGCCTGGGGGGCTCAGCACGAACGCCGGCTCTGCGTCCGGCTGGAGGCCATCCAGCCGCTGGGGGCCGACACCCGTTACGAACTGCTGGCCGCCCTGGAGGAGGCTCTGGAGAACGTCCGGCGGCACGCTCCGCAGGGCCCGGTCGAGGTCCGGCTGGAGCCGGACGAGGAGTTCGCGGTGCTGACCGTGTGCGACTCCGGGCCCGGATTCGATCTCGGCATCATCGGTTCCCGGGAGGCCGAGGGGCATTTCGGGATCCGGGGCATGCGGGAGCGGCTGCAGGAGATCGGTGGGACCTGCCGGATCTTGTCGCGGTCGGAAGGCGGTACCTCGGTGGTGCTGCGGGCCCCGCTGACCGACGTGCACCTGCTGCCCTCGCTGGAGATCCGGCAGGTCGAGCCGTGAGGCCGGTCTCGGTCCTGGTGGTCGACGACAACAGCAGCGTCCGCGCGGGTCTGCGCGGGCTGCTGGCCGCCAGCCCGGACATCCACGTGGTCGGAGAGGCCTGGGACGGGGAGCGGGCGGTGGAGCTCACCCGGGCCCTGCAGCCCGACGTCGTGCTGCTGGACGTGCGCATGCCGCGCCGGGACGGGGTCAGTGCCGCCGCCGAGATCGCCCTCACCAGCAAGGTCCTGATGCTGACGTTCACCGAGGACCACGAGGTGATCCGCACGGCGGTGGACGCCGGCGCGTCCGGGTACCTGGTGCACGGCGCCTTCCAGCCGGACGACCTGGTGGGTGGAGTTCTGGCGGTGGCCCGGGGCTCGGGCATCTTCTCGGTCGGTGCGCTGGACGCGCTCCGGGGCTCCCCGGCGCCCGCCCCGGAGCCCACCGAGGCACCGGACCTGGGATTGAGCACGCGGCAGACCGAGATCCTGGAACTGATCGCCGAGGGCCTGTCGAACGGTGAGATCGCCGACCGGTGCTTCCTTTCCGAGAAGACGGTGAAGAACCACATCAACCGGATCTTCGCCACGCTCGGGGTGCGCACCCGCAGCGAGGCGATCGCCCTGTGGTTCCGGGGCCGGACACAGGGCCGGACACAGGGCCGGGGACGGTGAGGGATTGGGCCCCTGGGCCCACGGCGGCGGCGGTTTCCGGGCATAGCGTTGGCGATGTCGAAAGTTCCCGGAGAACAGGACCTCCCGGGACGGGAGCGTCGGGCGGGGCCCGGCACGAAGGAGCATCGCATGACCAGGAAGCTTGTCTCCATGCAGATTTGGGCCGCGAAGCGCATCGAGGGGGCGCGCGACCGCGGTCAGGGCACGATCGAGTACGTCGGCATGGTGATCGCCGCTGTGGTGGTGGTGCTCGCCGTGGCCACCGCGATCAAGGCGGCCGGTATCGACACCACGGTCGGCGACAAGATCAAGAGCGTGCTGAACCAGGGCTGATCCCTGATCCACGGTGCGGGCGAAGGACTTCGGGTCCTTCGCCCGCATCGGCATGTCACCGGGCACCGGAACCGTCGGAAGGGTGGAGATGATGGTCGAGCAGAAGCCAGGTCCCAGCGGGCGAAGGCGTAGCGGGGTGCTCGTCGCGGCCCTCCTGCCTCTGGTCGCCGGCCTGTTCGCGGCCCCCGCGGCGAAGGCCGCCACCAGCCCCCAGGTTCCGGTGCTGGGAACGACCACGCTGACTGCGGACCGGGAGGCCGACGGGGTGCGGGCCACCGTGCTGGTGCACGGGGTCCGGCGCATCCCGGGTGCCTCGGTGGTCTACTTCTCCGGCGGCATCCCCAGCGGTGAGACCTCCGCCTCGTGGGGCTATTTCAACCGCATCGCGGTCGACCGGCTGGTCTCCCCCTACACGACGGTCGGCAAGGTGCGCCTGGCCGACTTCGCGAACCGCCGCGTGTACCTTCCGCTGCACGGTCAGGACGCGAACGGTACCGAGCAGATGCTGGTCTCGCCGGAGGCGGCCTGGCCGTCCGGGCAGCCGGGCGGCACCTTCTACACCTTCTACGCGGTGATGCCGGAACTGCCGGACGACCTGGAGCAGGTGGACATCCTGTTCGGCAACGCCGACGTGGTCCACGACGTGCCGGTCGAGGACGGAGTCCTGGAACCCGCCGTCGCGCAGGAGGGCCCGATCCGTACCGGTGAGGGCTGGCCGCAGATCGACCAGGCCGCGGCGGCCGCCTCGCTGGAACCGGAGAAGTCGGTGGTCCCGATGACGGTGGAGACCTCCGACCTCGAGGAGACCGTGACAGAGCGCTCGGAGGCGGACACCACCTCGGTCGACCTCGCCGCCGACGTGCTGTTCGCGGTCGACTCGGCCGAACTGGGGCCGGACGCCGGCCAGGCCCTGCAGAAGGCCGCCGACGAGGTGAACGCCTCGGCGAAGGGCGGGCAGGTCCGGGTCGTGGGACACACCGACAGCACCGGCAGCGACCCGCACAACCTGGACCTGTCGCAGCGCCGCGCCCAGGCGGTTGCCGAGGCCCTGAAACCGCTGATCACGATTTCCGGCGTCACGTACGACGTCTCCGGCGTGGGCGAGGCCGACCCGGTGGACAGCAATGCCACCGACGAAGGACGCAGGCGGAACCGTCGGGTGAGTGTGGTCATCGGTTCGGGTGAAGGGAAATGAGCATGTCTGCCACCCGTGGCCGGACCCGGCTCCTGGCCGGCCTCCTGCTGGTTGCGGTACTGGTCGCCGTGGGGGTCTTCTGGTGGGCGCGCGACTCCGGGGATCCCCAGGCGCAGAGTGACTCTCCGAAGACTTCGGGCGGTCCAACGGTCAGCGAGCTCGCGCAGAAGTACCTGAGCGGGCAGCCGGCCACGGCCGAGGCGGTGGCATCTGCGCAGGGCACGATCTACGCCCGCAACGACGCGTCGCCCGGTGACGTGAAGGATGTGCCCGCAACTCTACGGATCCTGGCCGTCGAGGCCGGTCCCGACTCCACGCACGTGCGCATCTCGCTGAGCACCGACAGCCCTGCGGTTCCGCTCTTCACGCCGTACATCAAGGTCTCCAGTGCCGATGTCCGCGGTTTCGAGCTCACCGCCGAGTCGGCCGACCTCCGCCTGACCGCCGGGCTGTGGTCGCAGGCCGAGAACGACACCCTGGACTGCGCCTGTGCCTACCTGCCGGCCTCGACCGGCGCCGAGCCGGTGGAGCTGAGCATCCTCTACCCGGCGTTGCCCGAGGCGGTGACCGAGGTGAAGTTCTCGATGCCTGGTTTCGAGGCCCTGAGCGCCCCGGTGACCAGATGAGGACTGCAGCCGGCGGGCGGCGCCCGGACGACTCCGGCCAGCTGACGATCGGCCTGGTCACGGTGGTCATGGTGGGTCTGCTCTTCCTGGCAGTGAGCTACTTCCTGCCGCTGGGCGAGGCCACCGACCAGAAGGCGAGCTCGCGGGCCGCGGCCGACGCGGCCGCGCTGGCGGCGGCCGAGCAGATCCAGAACGACCTGGCCTCAGCAGTTCTGGACGCAGTGGACCAGGCCCGCACAGTGGAGGACCTGCCTGGCGTGCTGGACTCCCTGACCGGGGGGTTCGGGCGTGAGCAGGCCGGTGAGTACGCCGACCGCAACGGTGCCGATCTCGTCGGATACCAGTACACCCGCGCCTCCGGCCGGATCTGGGCCCAGGTCCGGCATCGGCAACCCGCCTCCACCGGTGACCGGGCCCAGTCGTCGGCCACCGCCGAGCTCGGGATCCGGCTCGGAGCCTGCCGTCTCGCCGAACCGGACGAGCCGGATCAGCCGGACGAGCCGGACGAGCCGGGAACGGCCGAGGTGCTCTGCGGTGACCTCGAACTGCAGTTCGAGATCACCGGTGATGACGGGAAGCCGTCTCTGAAAACGGATCTGGACGACCTCTTCGACGACCTCGAACCACGCCTGATCTCCTGATGTTGGGCCCTGGGGCCTAGTTCTGCGCCACTAGCGTCGTCGGCATGGTGCGTACGCCGGGTCCGGGCAGGCGTGGACGAGAAGCCGGGCAGGCCGCGACCGAGTACGTGGCGATGGTGGTCGCCACCACGATCGTGCTCGGTGCCGTGCTGGCCGTGCTGGCGGCGACCGGGGCCGGTGGTCAGCTGGTCAGTGGGCTGAAGTCGGCGATCTGTGCCGTGGTCCCGGGTACCTCCTGCGGTGAGGGTGTTCCGGCTCCCGTGACGGAGCAGCCGGAGCAGGAGCAGGAGCAGGAGGACGGCGGCGACTGGGACTGCTCGGGTTTCTGGGGCTGTACCTGGAACGCCACCAAGCAGACCGGTAGCGGGCTGTTCAACGTGGGCAAGGGTGCGGTCGACGATGTGGTGGGCATCTGGGACCTGGTGACGGATCCGGGTTCGCTGGTGGATGCGGGTGAGTACGCCTGGGACCACCCCGGAGACGCCGCGCTCTCGCTGGTCTGGGACGAGGAGTCGTCGCAGATGTGGGACCGCGAGGACTACGGCGGTTCGGTCGGGCGCACCGTCTGGAACGTCGGCTCCTGGTTCATCCCGGGAGTGGACGCCGGCCGGGCCGCAGGCGTGCTGGGCAAACTCGGGAAGGCGGGCAAGGTCGCCGAGAGCGCGGCCGACCTGGGCAAGCTGGCCCGGCTGTCCGACGAAGCGGCAGAATTCGCCACCGCGGCCGAGAAGGCCGGTGATGCCGGTGACCTGGCGGCGGTGGAGAAGGCGGCTGAGGAAGCCCGTAAACGCGCCGACGACGCGAAGGACGAGGCCCTGGGCGGGGTCTGCGCGGTGGCGCTGCGACTGCCGGGGGCCGACCCCGGCGGTCCGGCGGGCTCGGTGCTGGCCTTCGGTGGGGGTGGCCGGGTTCCGTCGGCGGTGCTCGTGCTGCACGCGGCCAAGGACTGCACCGAGGAGGAGATGGATGACGCCTGGGCGCAGTACGAGCGTGAGCAGCAGAGCAAGGCCGACGCCGAGCAGGACGAGGCGTACCAGAAGTACCAGGAGGCGGACGAGGCCGCGGATCGGGCCGAGGAGACCTCGATCGCGCCTCGCGACGTGCACGACGAACTGCGCAAGGCCGACCCCAAGCGGTTGTCGCAGCAGGAGATCGACGAGGTCCTGACCGAGGGGGAGTCGTACCGGCAGAACGTCGGCGGGGACGAGCGGGAGGTCCGGTTCGTCGACAACGGCGACGGCACCAGTTCCTTCGTGGTCTTCTCGCGTGACAATCCGGGACACACCATCACCAACATCCGCAGTATGTCGAACCGCACCATCGAGAAGCGGATCGCCAGTGGAGAGTTCTACGAATGACCGCCAGAGTGTGGGGATGAGCGAGCAAGCGGCGATGCCCGACGCGGAGACCGTGCGGGGCTGGTGGGCAGACCTGTGCAACGGCGTGCGTACCCGGGAAGAGGTACATGCTCTCGCGGCCCAGTGGCTGGAGGGTGAGGAACTCGTCGACGACCCGCTGGCCGACTACGGCCTGGCCGATCTGCACGGGGCCGATCTGAGGCAGAGCGACGGGACGTGGCTGCACCCGATGCAGGATCTGGCCGATCGGTACGAGAAGTTCGCGGCCGCAGTGCGATTCCGCGCGGAAGATCCCGAAGGGTACCGGGCGGCCGAGGACGAGCGCAGGCATCAGCGCCGGCTCGAGCTGGAGGCCGAGCGGGCCGCCGGACTCCGACCGCCCCGAAGGACGAAACCCTTGTCCTGAAAGAAGTTGGGCCCGGAGACCTAGTCCGCCCTGGTTAACGTCGTTGCGTGAGACGACTTGTGACCGCCCGGCGCCGGCAGATGCGCGCCGCCGGCTCCGAAACCGGGGCCGCGACCGTGGAACAGGTCGGGCTGACCGTCGCCGCCGCGGTCCTGATCCTGGCCGTGGTGGTGGCCCTGGCGCCCCAGCAGTTCGTCTCCTCCGTCACCCGGGCGATCTGCCAGGTGCTGACTCTCGGCCTGGGCAACTGCGGTTCGAGTGCGCCCACGGCCACCGACGCCGGCTTCAAGCCGACCGAGTGCCGGGTGCGCGACCAGAGCGAGAAGTACGGCAGCGAGATCAACATCGGGTTCGTCCGGATCGGCCAGGAGCTGGGCTTCCAGCGGCAGGAGATGGCCGACGGCAAGGTGCAGCTCACCGCGGTGGGCAGTCAGTCGGTCGGGGTGGCCGGCGGGCCGAACGGCAAGACCTTCGACATCGGCAAGATCGGCACCGAGGTGGGCGAACTCGAGGTCGAGGGCTCGGGCACGGTCAAGGTCGGTTACGGCGACACCTGGGAGTTCAGCTCCGCCGAGGAGGCCGACAAGTTCCAGGCCGACATCGAGGAGTACTCCTCGATGAAGAGCATGGAGAACGCCCCCGACAGCCTCTTCATCATTCTCTGGAACCGGGCGGTCGGCTATCCCGAGGTGCCGGTCCCGACCACCAAGGTCACCAAGGTCAGTGGTGACGCGGGCGTCCAGGCCGGCCTGCAGGTCACCCTCCAGGAGGCGGCCGCGCCGGGGAACAGCAACAACAGCAACAACAGCAACGCCACCGACGAGGGGTCGGCGGAGGAGGCCGGGCCGGAGGAGTTCGACCCCAACGTCGGCGGCCTGCTCGCCCTCAAGGGGGAGTACGAGGTCACCCAGGAGACCAAGACCAACGGGGACGTCAGCTGGACCTACCAGCTCGCCGGGGAGGGCAAGGTCGAGGGCAGCGCGATCCTGGTCGGGGGCGAGGCCGCCGGCAAGTCGACCGGCGCCTTCAAGGTCACCCGGGACAAGGACGGGAAGCTGACCGAGCTGTCGTTCGTGAGCACCCGGGAAGGCTCGCTGCAGGCCAACGTCACCGGCAAGGGTGCGGGCAAGGACGGCGAGGCGACCGGCAAGGACGGTTCGGCGTTCACCACGGCCACGGTCACCACCACCACCCTGAAGCTCGACAACGACGCCGACCGGGCGACCGCCCAGGCCTGGCTCCGCGGCAACAACGAGCAGTTCGGCTCCCCGTTCGGGCTCACCTACGACTCGCTCGTCCCCGACCGGGAGGCCGCCGAGGGCGACGTCTTCGGTCAACTCATGTACGACAAGGCCACCTCGTCCCAGGTGCAGTACGAGGGGGTGAAGGACATCGAGGAGTTCGGCGCCGAGATCAACGTGGGCTGGAAGTTCGGGGCCAAGATCAGCACGGAGAACAGCAGCAGCCAGACGGTCGACGCCCGGTACCTGGGGGCACCCCGCACCGACGGTTCACGTCCTCTGCTGCAGTACTCCGAATGTCAGTGACGGCGCCCGGTCAGGAGAACGAAAGCATGAGCAGAGCAATGGGTTCGGTGCTACGCACCTGGGTGATCGCCGGCATTCTCTACCTGGTGGTGAGTGGGGTGTTCTACGCGCTGACCGCCCGCGACGCCCGGCCCGACTGGGTGGCCACCCTGTCCGCCCTGGTCACGTACGCGGTGGTGGTGGGCGCGCCGGCACTGCTGTTCCGGCGCTCGCGCGGTGGAACCTCGCTGGGCAGCTACCTTCTCGCGGTCGTGCCGGTTCCGCTGGTGCTGCTGGCCCTGTCGATCTGGCTCTGGGCCGACCGCGACGTGACCACCGGCACGATCACCGGCCGAGTACTGCAGTGGCTTGCCGTTCTGGTCTGCGTGGCGGCTGCGGTCTGGTTCCTGCCCGCCCGGCGCCGCCCGGCTCCTCAGCCCTACCAGTAGAAAGGTTTTCGGATGAACGCCTACGGTGCACCGTCGGTGCGGCCCGAGATGCCGCGCCCGTTGAAGGCCGCCCGCATCCTGCTGGTGATCGGCGGGGTGATCAGCGTGGTCTCCGCGATCGCGGTGATCGCCGTGCTCGGGGCCGACGCCGAGGTGCTCGGCCAGGTCACCTGGTCGGTCTGGCCCGGTGTCGCCGCGCTGGTCCTGGCCCGCGGCCTGCCCCGGGGCGGTCGCAAGCACTACTTGTGGACGCTCGTGGTCGGCGGGGTCTGGATCTTCATGGGTCTGGGGAACGCCGGGCAGGGTGACCCGCGCGGGTTCACCTCGATCATCATCCCGATCGTGATCCTGGTCCTGGTGACCCGCCCGGCCTCGCGCGACTACCTGCGCTGAGGCCGGGGCGGGCCCTGGGGGAGCGTCGGATCAGCGCGACTGCAGCGCGTCCAGCGCCACCGCCATCGCCGCAGCCAGCCGGCCGTCCAGACGGGCGCCCGGCACGTCGACCTCGTAGCGGTCGCGCAGGGCGCGCTTGCGCTGCGAGGAGAGCAGGATCGTGCCGTCCGGGTCGGTGAAGTCGAAGTGGAACACGAACGGCGAGGGCAGGTCGTTCAGGAACGGCACGAACTCCCAGACCCGCCGGGCGATCGCCACGTTCTTGTTCCGCTCCTGCCCGAACAGCTCGACCGGGCTGTTGGCGAAGCCCATGTGCCAGGTGCTGCGCAGCAGCGACTTGCCGAAGTCCTTGCGGAACCAGCCGATCGGCTGGCCGGCCGCGTCCAGCACGTCGTAGGTGGCGCCCAGGTCCATCCGCTGCCGGGCCTTGAAGCTGAACACCGGCTGGGTGCGCTGCTCGTCGGTGTAGAAGGTGACCTCCTCCTTGAAGGCCAGGCGCTTCTGCTGGGCGAAGGCGAGCAGGCCACCGGTGCTGCCGTCGGGCAGCAGCTCGCGGATCTCGTACCGGTTGACCATCATCGTGATCTTCTGGTTGACCGCGAAGCGCTCGACCGTCCTCAGGTCGCCTGCCATCAGGTCCCCGCTCTCCGTTGCTGGTGTCCGATTGGTGGCGGTCATTGTTGCGTAGTCACGAGGATCCCGCTCGGGCACGAATCCGCTCACACTCCGTCATTCTGTTCTGCGATCGCGTCGATATGACCCCATTACACCTTGACGTCGGAATATGCATTCTGAGAGTTTTGACCTGCGAGATTCTCCGGGTCGAGCACGATCCGTGAGAATCCGCCCCCAACGTTCAGTCGTCCGTCAGGCCACTCTGCGTGAGTCACCGCTCCGCATGAGTCCCACGACTGCGGGGCCTGGGTGGCGCGACACCGTGCGCGCCGCCCAGGCTCCGCCCCCAATCCGCACTTTCGGCGCATTCCCGCCGTCAAGTGGCCGTTGCACCCCGATCGCGATCTCATACCGACCAGTGGCCCCGACTGTCACTTGCCGGTCCGGGTATGTCACGGTTACCCGGCGGTGCGCCGGAGGCGTCCGTCCTGGTGCCCTTGCGAAAGGTTTGGTCGTGATCATCCGTCGGCTCGTCGGGGTCGTCCTCGTGCTGCTGGTGCTGCTCGTCATCGTCGACCGGGTGACCTGGTGGGCCGCGAAACGCGTGGTCGCCGACCGGGTGCAGAGCACGGCGGGCCTGGCCGAGCGGCCCGAGGTCGAGGTGCACGGCTTCCCGTTGCTCACCCAGGCCATCGGCGGCAAGTACAAGCAGGTCAACGCCAAGGTCGACGACCTCACGGTGCAGGACGGGCTGACCGTCGACGAGCTCGACGTGGAGATGCGGGGCATCTCGGCCAGCTTCGGCGACCTGCTCAGCCACCGCCTGAGCGACGTGCCGGTCGACTCGGCCGTGGCCGAGGCCACCGTCGGCTTCGCCTCGATCGACCAGGTGGTGGCCGAGCGGCTGCCCGACGACAGCCTGGACGTGGAGTTCACCCAGGGTCAGGCCGGCGCCCTGGCAATCACCGGCACCTTCGAGAACGCACTGGCCAGCACCCAGATCACCGGGGCGGCGACGGTCCGGATCGAGGACGGCGCGCTGCTGCTGGAGCTCACCCAGGACTCGCTCACCGACGTGCCGGCCGAGCTGCGCCCCCAGGTCGAGCAGCTGCTGAGCGGCTCCTACCACCTGCCCGAGCTCCCCTTCGGCTTCACCGCGCGGGACGTCAAGGTGGGCGAGGACGGGGTCACCGTGCGGGCCACCACCAGCGAGGTCAAGCTCAGCTGATCAGGTTCGCCTCCGGGCCGCCGATTCCCCAGGGGATCGGCGGCCCTCTGCGTTTGGTCCCTCCGCCGGTGCGTATACCCTGGGTTGAGCGGAACAGACTCAACTCTGTCGGCGTTGTCCACAGCGGCATCCGATCCCGGCCGAAGCGGAGGGAAACCGAAAACCATGGATCTGAAGCTCACCACCCGCAGCCAGGAGGCAATGGCCTCCGCCGTCCGGCGGGCCGCCACCGACGGTGCGCCGCAGGTCGAGCCCGCACACCTGCTGGGCGCCCTGCTGGAGCAGCCCGACGGGGTGGCCCCGGCGCTGTTGCAGGCGGTCGGCGCCGACCCGCAGGCCCTGCGCCGCGCCAACGCCACCGCGCTCGAGGCTCTGCCCCGGGCCAGCGGTTCCTCGGTCAGCACGCCCAGCCTGGGCCGGGCCACCTACCAGGCGATGTCGGCGGCCGGTGACGTGGCCCGGGAGCTGGGCGACGAGTACGTCTCCACCGAGCACCTGCTGATCGGCCTGGCCTCCACCGACACGGTGCTGAAGAGCTCCGGCCTCACCTCCGAGAAGCTGGTGAAGGCGCTGCCCAAGGTGCGCGGCAACGCCAAGGTCACCAGCCCCGACCCCGAGGGCACCTACAAGTCGCTGGAGAAGTACGGCGTCGACCTGACCGCCGCCGCCCGCGACGGCCGGCTCGACCCGGTGATCGGCCGCGACGCCGAGATCCGCCGCGTGGTCCAGGTCCTGAGCCGGCGCACCAAGAACAACCCGGTGCTGATCGGTGAGCCCGGCGTGGGCAAGACCGCCGTGGTCGAGGGCCTGGCCCAGCGCATCGTGGCCGGTGACGTGCCCGAGAGCCTGCGCGGCAAGCGGCTGATCAGCCTCGACCTGGCCGCGATGGTGGCCGGGGCGAAGTACCGCGGGGAGTTCGAGGAGCGGCTGAAGGCCGTGCTGGAGGAGATCAAGTCCTCCGAGGGCGAGGTCGTCACCTTCATCGACGAGCTGCACACCGTGGTCGGCGCGGGCGGCAGCAGCGACGGCTCGATGGACGCGGGCAACATGCTCAAGCCCATGCTCGCCCGGGGTGAGCTGCGCCTGGTCGGTGCCACCACGCTCGACGAGTACCGCGAGAACATCGAGAAGGACGCGGCTCTGGAGCGGCGCTTCCAGCAGGTCTACGTGGGCGAGCCCAGCGTGGAGGACACGGTTGGCATCCTGCGCGGCCTGAAGGAGCGCTACGAGGCGCACCACAAGGTGGCGATCACCGACGCCGCCCTGGTCGCCGCGGCCACCCTCTCGCACCGCTACATCCCCGGCCGGCAGCTGCCCGACAAGGCGATCGACCTGATCGACGAGGCGGCCAGCCGGCTGCGCATGGAGATCGACTCCTCCCCGGAGGAGATCGACGCCCTGCGCCGCCAGGTCGACCGGCTCAAGATGGAAGAGATGGCCCTGGCCAGCGAGGACGACCCGGCCAGCCGGGCCCGGCTGGAGAAGCTGCGGGCCGACCTGGCCGACCGTTCCGAGCAGCTGGCCGCGCTCACCGCCCGCTGGGAGCAGGAGAAGGCCGGCCTGAACCGGGTCGGCGACCTGATGAAGCGGGTCGACGAACTGCGCAGCCAGGCCGAGAAGCTGCAGCGCGAGGGCGATCTGGGGGCGGCCTCGCGGCTGCTCTACGGCGAGATCCCGACCATCGAGAAGGAGATCGCCGAGGCCCAGGCGGCCGAGCAGGTGATCGACGACAACCCGGCGCAGCAGGCACCGATGGTCAAGGACGAGGTCGGCCCGGACGACATCGCCGACGTGGTGGCGGCCTGGACGGGGATCCCGGCCGGGCGGCTGCTGGAGGGTGAGAGCGCCAAGCTGCTGCGGATGGAGGAGGTCATCGGCGGCCGGCTGATCGGCCAGAAGAACGCGGTCCGAGCGGTTTCCGACGCGGTGCGCCGGGCCCGGGCCGGGATCAGCGACCCCGACCGCCCGACCGGCTCGTTCCTCTTCCTCGGCCCCACCGGCGTGGGCAAGACCGAGCTGGCCAAGGCCCTGGCCGACTTCCTGTTCGACGACGAGCGGGCGATGGTCCGCATCGACATGAGCGAGTACGCCGAGAAGCACAGCGAGGCGCGGCTGATCGGGGCCCCTCCCGGCTACGTCGGTTACGAGTCCGGCGGCCAGCTCACCGAGGCGGTGCGCCGGCGGCCGTACAGCGTGGTGCTGTTCGACGAGGTCGAGAAGGCCCACCCGGACGTGTTCGACGTGCTGCTGCAGGTTCTCGACGACGGCCGGCTCACCGACGGCCAGGGGCGCACGGTCGACTTCCGCTCGACCATCCTGGTGATGACCTCGAACCTGGGCTCGCAGTTCCTGGTCGACCCGACGCTGTCCGACGAGGCCAAGAAGGATGCGGTGCTCACCTCGGTGCGCACGGCGTTCAAGCCCGAGTTCCTGAACCGGCTCGACGACGTGGTGGTCTTCGACCCGCTGGGGATGGAGGAGCTCTCGAGCATCGTCGAGCTGCAGATCGGCCTGCTGGCCCGGCGGCTGGCCGACCGGCGGCTGGACCTGCAGGTCACCGCGGCCGCCCGGGACTGGCTGGCGCTGACCGGCTACGACCCGGCCTACGGGGCCCGGCCGCTGCGCCGGCTGGTGCAGCGCGAGATCGGCGACAAGCTGGCCAAGGCCCTGCTGGCGGGCGAGATCCACGACGGCGACGGGGTGCTGGTCGACGCCGCGACGGCGGCCGACGGCCTGATGGTGCGGCGGCTCGAGCCCGGCGAGAGTGTCGATTCGGTAGCCGGCTCGAGCACTTTCGAGGGCCCGGACGGTGGTCTGATCGAGCTGGAGTCCGGCCCGACGATCTGAGGCCAGAGACCAATGGGGGACGTCCGCACTCGAGTTGGGTGCGGACGTTTCCTGGTCTCAACCGGCCAAGAACCAAAGGGGGACGTCCCGCTCGACCCGAGCATCGACGTCCCCTGATCTGCGGGGCGGTTCCAAAAACCAAGGGGACGTCCCACTCGACTTCAGCGAGGACGTCCCCTGATCGAAGCCACCCCGAACCCGACGGGGGACGTCGCGCTCGACTCGAGCGCGGACGTCCCCCGTTCGGGTTCGAGGGCTACTTGGCGGTCCAGACCACCTTGCTGTCGCTCTTGCGCACCAGCTGGAGCTTGCCGCTGTCGAGCAGACGCAGCCGGTCGGCAGCCTTGCCCACGGTCTTGGACTGCCAGACCGTCTTGCCGCTGGAGTTGACCAGGGTGAGGTTGCTGTTGCGCAGGTAGAGCCAGTCGGCGTCTTTCACACCGGTGCTCCAGACGATGCCCTTGCCCTTCTCGGTCACCGTGAGGTTGCCGTTGGCCCGCAGGGCGAGGCTGTACTTGCCGTTCTTGGACACCAGGGTGCGCCCGCCGCGGTAGAGGCCGAGCCCCTTGTCCAGCGTGGACTTGCCCTTGGCGTTCTGCTGCGGGGCCGACTTCTGGGCCTTGTTGCTGGTCCAGAGGGTGCTGCCGCCGGAGTTGTTGACGATCGCGGCGAAGCCCCGGTTGTCGACCTCGAGCCGGGCCGCGCCACCGCCGGTGCCCGACGACCAGACCCGCTGACCGTAGGCGTCGTACGAGACCAGGTTGCCGGTGCTGGTCATCTTGGTCCACGCCGCGGCCTTGCCCGAGCGCCAGAGCACCCGGTTGCCGGGTTTGGTCAGCCGCAGATCCTTCGTGGTCTGGGTGAGTGTGTAGAGCCCGTTGGGGCTGGTGATCTTGCTGCCGACCGGCAGCGAGGCACCGGAGGCGACCTGCGACTTGGCCGTGGTGGCGGAGGGCGCCTTGACCTTCTGCGGGGCGAAGAGCATGTTGCGCGACCACTTGGTGCTGACCTTGCTGACCGCGTTCTTGCTGGTGGCCTGCACGATCGCGGCCTGCACCTGCTTGGGCGAGGCCTTGGGGTTGTTCTGCAGGTACAGCGCGACCGCCCCGGTGACGTGCGGGGTGGCCATCGAGGTGCCCGACTGGGTGAGGCTGGCCGTGTCGCTGTCGATGCCGGCCGACTTGATGCCCAGGCCCGGGGCGTAGAGGTCGACGCAGGCGCCGTAGTTGGAGAAGCCGGTGCGGCGGTCGCTGCGGTTGGTGGCCCCGACCACCAGCGCCGCCTTCACGTCGCTGGGCGAGACCGAGCAGGCGGGGATGCCGACGCCGGCGGCGTTGCCGTTGCCCGCCGCGATCACCACGGTGACCCCGTCGGCGATGACCCGCTCGACGGCCGCCTCGACCACCGGGTCGGCCCCGCCCTCGTTGGTCAGGCTGAGGTTGGCCACCGCCGGCGTGCCGCTCTGGTGGTGGGAGACGATCCAGTCGAGGCCCTCGGCGACGATCGAGCTGGTGCTGCCGCCGTCGCAGTCGAGCACCCGGACCGGCACCAGGGTGGCCTCCTTGGCCACGCCGTAGACCGAGCCGCCGATGGTGCCGGCCACGTGCGTGCCGTGACCCTCGCAGTCCTCGGTGCTCTTGTCGTTGTCGAGGGTGGACCGGCCGGCCACCACCCGGCTGCTCACCTTGGCCCCGGAGAGGCTGGTGGTGAAGTCGCGGTGGGTGCTGCGGATGCCGGTGTCGACCACGTAGGCGGTGACGCCCTTGCCGGTGTTCGTGTAGAAGTACGAGCCGCTCAGCTTGCTGCTGCGCTGGTCGATCCGGTCCAGCCCCCACTGCGCGTCTTTCTGCGTGTCGGTGGCCCGGTAGCGCTGGTTGACCGCGACGTACTCGACCGCCGGGTCTTCCCGGATCTCGGCCAGCTCGCCCTCGGTGAGCTCGGCGGCGTAGCCGCGCAGCTCGTCGAACTGCGACTGCACGGTGGCGCCGGCCTCCTCGCCGCGCTCGACCGCCTCGGCCACGAAGGCCGGCGCCGGGTCGCCGGCGCCGTCGACCCCGGCGGCCCGCAGACCGGCCTGGTCTTTCAGCATGACCAGGTACTCACCCTCGATCGCGCCGGCGTTGCCGGCACCGACCAGCGGCGCGGTGTATTCGGTGCCACCCCCCAGGGCGGCGGGCAGGGCCGAGGCCATCGGGGTCAGCGTGACCGCGGTGGCGGTCGCGGCGGTGACCCCGAGAGCGATCCCTATGGTCACGGTCCGACGACGGTTGAGCTTGCCTCGAAGGGGGAAGGCCCGCCGTGGGGCGCGAGGATCCGTCACGCCCCGTACCTTACGGGGACTCACCGACAGGATGCGTCCCCGAGAGGGCCGGGCCGGAGGCCGAATTCCGCGGAAAGTAACTGCCTTCACCTGTTTCGGTGAGGGTCGGGGTAGTCCTTCCGGCCCCCCTAGTTCTGGCTTGACCGAAATTTAAATTCAGGACGCTCGACGGCCCGCGCGTGTCATCGTCCGCTACTGCGGTATCGCCTGGCTTTGGCCCGATTTCCGCACACCGCCATGGAACACCAGCGCCGACGCCCGCGGGGATCGGTGAACAACCAGCCGCACCCTTCGCCCGGGCAGGCGCCGACGGTGCCGTACCCCGGTCCGGTGAGGAAGTCGGCGGCGCTGGCGGCGACCGCCCGGAGGGCACCTTCGAGGCCGGAGGTGTCCCGTTCCCAGCGGGCCGAGCGCTCGCCGTCGGCCGGGGGTACGAGACGGGCGTGCGTCTGGGCCAGGGCGGCCTCGCGGGACACCGTCAACCAGTCGTCGGGGGTGCCGCGGCCGAGAAGGACGGGGTAGAGCGCCTCCCGGAAGACGAGAGCCCGGGCCAGGACCGCCTCGGCCGGCGCCGTGTCGGGCCGAGCGCCGGACGGCTGCCCGCTCAGGCCGGCCTGCCGGGTCCAGACCGCGAGAACCCCGGCATCTACCAGGTACTCGCGCTGCTTCGGGGCGTTCCAGCCCGCGCGCGTGTTGCAGAAGTCGAGCGCGGGATGGCCGGCGACGGCCTCGGGCAGGGTCACCCCGTCGATCTCGTACGACGACATCGCCCTCTGCCCTCCGAGCCTGTACCTGTGTAACCGGTAATGCTAACTTTACCGGTTATGAGCCCAGTGACCGGGTCGCTGCTGGCCGGACGGCTACGGGCCGCCCGGGCGCGTTCGGCGGCGGTCGTGCTCGGGCTCGCGGTGGCCGTCCTGATCCCGGTCCTGATCGCCGTCGCCACCCGGATCACGGCGGACGAGACGCTGGGGCGGGCCCTGGCGGAGCTGCCGGCCGGGCAGCGCAGCGCGATCGTCTCGTTCAACGGCATCCTCGACCGGAGCGAGCTCGACGCGATGGACGCGGTGGCCCGCGATCAGCTGCCGGCGCTCACCCACGGGCCGATCCGCAGGCAACTGATCTACCGGGCCCTGGCCGACGGAACCGGCACCGACTTCGCGCTGGCGGCCACCGACGACCTGCCGGCCGCGGTCCGGCTGGTCGAGGGCCGGCTGCCGCGCGGTTGTGCTCCCCAGCACTGCGAGGTGGTGGCCGTCCTGGCCACCTCGGGCGCGCGGCCCGAGGTCGCCGACCTGGGCCTGAAGATCGTCGGCACGGTCGAACGGTCCGACCCGCTGCTGCTGTCGGGCACCTTCGAGGTCGGTGACGAGACCACGATGCTGCTGGCCGACGGTGTGCCCGAGGCCGGCGCCCTGTCCTCCTTCGAGGTCATCGGCCGGACCCAGGGATGGGTGGGAGAACTCGACCGGGGAGTGATCTCCAGCCAGGGGGCCGAGGGCTGGAGCAGGACGGCCGACGCGGTGGCCGACGCCGTGGTCCGACATCGTCCGGGCACTGCCCTCACCATCCCGCGGAACGAGGTGCGGGGAGAACTGGGCCGGGCGTCCGCCTCCGCGCAGCGCTTCGGTCTCCTGGCCGGTGGCTGTGGTCTTCTCCTGTTGGGAGCCGCGGTGATCGGCGGAGCGGCACTGCGGCCCGACGTGCTGCGCTTCGCCGAGGCCCTGCGCCGCCGTGGTCTGGGCCCGGTCCGGATCCGCTTGGTGCTGATGGCCGAAGCGCTGATCCTGGTTCTCGCGGCGGCCGGACTGGGGCTTGCTCTCGGGGCCGGCGCGGCCATGGCCCTGCTCGACCGGGCCGGGCTGCCGGTGACGGCCGGCACGCTGGATGCGTTGGGAGCGGCCGCGCCGGGTGTGGCGGTGCTGCTGGGTCTCGGATTCGTCCTTCTCTCAATGGTTCTGCGGCCGGTGAAAGACCCGGGCGAGTCCTGGCGGGCAGTGGGCTGGGCCGCCCTGGCGGGCCTGACTGCGCTGGTGCTGATCATCTCGCGGGGGTCGGCCGAGGTGGCGTCCCGGCGGGGAGATCCGCTGCTGGTCGCCCTGCCGGTGCTGCTCCTGCTCACTGCGGCGCTGCTGGCCGCCCGCACCTGGCCGTGGGTGCTGCACGCGGGCGGGCGGGCACTGCCCCGGCGAGCGGTCGCCACCCGGCTGGCCCTGGCCGGACTGGCCGGCCGTCCCCTGATCGCCGCCTCCTGTCTGGCTCTCCTGGTCGCCGCGATCGGTGCTACCGGGTTCGCGGCCTCCTACCGTTCGACGCTCGATCGAGGGGCGCTCGACCAGGCCGCCTTCTCGGTGCCTACCGATGCCCGGATCCGGCCGGGAGTGGGACTACGCCCGGTGTTGTCGGTCGCCGCTCAGCACGACTACGCGGCAACGGCTCCCGGAGCCACCGCGACGGCCGTCGTGCGTCAGGCCGGATCGTTGCGGGTCGGGCTGGACCAGTCCGAGCCGGTGCAGCTGATAGGTCTGGATCCGGCCGCTCTGAGCCGGATCCGGCGTTGGCCCACCGTGGTGGGCGACATCTCCCCGGGGCAGGTGGCGAAGGCCATCGCCGCCCCGAGAACTGCTGCTGGTCAAGCTCTTCCGGCCGGGCAAGGGCTGCGCATCGAAGTCCGTGACTGGCCGGTTCTGGTCGCTACCGCCTGGGTACGGGCCGACGACGGGCGAGAAGTGAGCGTTCCTCTTTCTGAGCGGGCGGGCGTGCTGCAGGGAGCGCTGCCGCCGGGGCGGGGATGGTCGCTGGCTTCGCTGTCGCTGAGCCAGACCGAACGAGAGAGCACCAGCCGCCAGCACCGGCTGGGCGAGAGTGACACCACCGCCGAGATTCCTTTTGGAGAGGTCGATCTGGGACCGGTGTCGGTCGACGGTTCGCCGGTTGCAAACCCCTGGCAGGGCTGGGAGGGTGACGGTCTGAAAGTCGGATCCAGTGGCGAGGAGGCGACTTTCGCCTACGAACTGGCGCAGAGCACCGTCTCGATCTGGTCGACCCCGCCGCCGGCCGGGGCTCCGGGAGCCACCGCCCCGATCAAGGTGGCGGCCGATCCGCTCACCGCGGCCCAGTCGTCCTCGCTCACCCTCATCGTCTCCGGCCAGCCGGTGACCGCTCAGGTGGTGGCCGTCCTGCCCCGGATGCCGACGGTGTCGGGCCGGTTCGTGCTGGCCGACTCGGGCGCGTTGAGTCCGGTCTTCTCCCGGCTCGCCCCCGGAGGTGGGCAGCCCGGCGAGATCTGGCTCTCCCTGGACGGATCCGCCGATTCGCCGGCAACCGCACTACAGAGTGGCCAATTTGCCGGCCTTGACGTGCAGTGGGCCTCCGACGTGGCACGTGACCTACGCACCGATCCGGTGGCCGAGGGGGCGCAGCGGGTGCTGTTCCTGGCCGCGCTGGCCACTCTGCTGGTGGCCCTGGCCGCGGTGGTGTTGCTGGTGATCAGCGAGCGGGCCGAAGATGCGGACCGGTTCCGGGCCTGGGAGGCGAGCGGGGTGCGGCCCGGGGTGCTCCGGCGCGCCCTGTGGGGGCGGGCGGTCCTGATCCTCGGGGTCTCGGCCCCGGCCGGGGTGGCCGCCGGGCTGGGCCTGACCGCGCTCACCGCCCGCCTGGTCCAGCTGACCGCCGGAGCCGCGGTGCCGGAGCCGCCACTGGTTCCGGTGATCGGTGCCGGTCTCGCCGTTCCTCTGGTCCTGGGCGCTTTCGCGGTCGCCCTGGCCGGGTCCGGGGTCGTGGCCCTCACCTCTTTCCGGGAGGCGCAGCCTCGATGAGGGCCGTCGACATCCGGGACGCCTTCTGCCTGCATCCGCTGCCCGGCGGGGGAGCGGTGGCTGCCCTGCGAGGGCTGGGGCTGAGTGTGCCGGCGGGTGAACTGCTCGTGGTCCATGGGCCGAACGGATCCGGAAAGACCACGCTGATGGGGGTTCTGGCCGGTGATCGGGCGCTGGCGGCCGGGCAGGCCCAGGTGGCCGGGCTCGATCTGGCCGCCGCCGGGGCCCGGGACCTGGCCCGCTGGCGCTCGCGGCAGCTGGGGCAGGTGGACCAGGACGCCCGACGGCTGCTGCGCACCGAGTTCGACGTGCTCGACAACATCGCCCTCCAACTGCGCATCGCCGGTACGGCCCGGTCGAAGGCCCGGGCCGCGGGCCTGGCCGCGCTCGGTGAGCTGGGCCTCGCCGACCTGGCCGGACGCCGGATCGAGACGCTCTCCGGTGGGCAGCGCCAGCGGGTGGCCGTCTGCGCCGCGGTGGCCCACCGACCTCAGCTGGTGCTGGCCGACGAGCCCACCGGCGAACTCGACGTCCGCTCCGCCGAAGGGGTGTACGAGTTGCTCGCCGATGCGGTCCGGGCGGTGGGCGCCACTCTGGTGCTGGTGACCCACGACCGCCGGGCCGGGCAGATCGCCGACCGGGTGGTCCGCATCCGGGACGGCCGGATCAGCGAGACCTGGGATCCCCGGGGCCCGGCCCGGCCCGGTCCCGGCCGGGAACTGCTGGTGATGGACGACCGGGGCTGGATCCGGTTGCCCCAGCCGGTGCGCGAGCAGGTGATGGGCGGTGCCCTGTGGTCGGCCGAGGTCAGCGAGGGCGCGGTCCGGCTGAGCCGGGACGGTGCCCCCGTCGTCCCGGTGCCGCCGGTCCGGGACCAGCCGGCCCGGCGCGAGACCGAGGCCGGGATCCTGGTCGAGTTCGAGGACGTGAGTTTCGGGTACGAGGGCGGGCCACCGGTCCTGGGGCCCGGACTACGGCTGAGCGTGCGGTCCGGAGAAGTGGCCGTGGTGGCCGGGCGCTCCGGTACCGGCAAGAGCACCCTGCTGCGGGTGGCGCTGGGGTTGCAGCGGCCCGACGCCGGCACGGTGAAGCTGGCCGGGCAGAACCTGGCCGGGCTGGACCGGGACGGTCTGGCCCGGCTGCGATCCGGGCTCAGCGCGGTGGTGCTGCAGCAGGTCGACCTCTCCTCGGCCCTCGACTGCGTCGACGAGATCGACCTGGCCCGGGCCGCCCGGGGTCTGCCCGCCGACCCGGCCCTGGCCCTGAGCCTGCTCGGCCGGCTGGGGTTGGCCGGCCTCGCCCGCCGCCGGGTGGAGGCGCTCTCCGGCGGAGAACGTCAGCGGCTGGCCCTGGCTCGGGCCCTGGCCCTCGACCCCCGGCTGCTGGTGCTGGACGAACCCACCTCGCAGCTCGACGAGGCCTCGGCGCAGCTGGTCGCCGAGGTCCTGCGGGAGCGGGCCGCCGAAGGCACCGCCGTGCTGGTGGCCAGCCACGACCCGGTCCTGACCGGGCCGGCCGACCAGCTGCTCACCCCGCGGTGACCAGCCCTCAGTTCAGCTCGACGATCACCGGGGCGTGGTCGGAGGCGCCCTTGCCCTTGCGCTCCTCGCGGTCGATCGCCGCCGTCTTCACCCGGGCGGAGAGCGCCGGGGAGGCCAGGACGAAGTCGATCCGCATGCCCTGCCGCTTGGGGAAGCGCAGCTGGGTGTAGTCCCAGTAGGTGTAGGCGCCCTCGGTGTGCGGGCGCACCACGTCGGCGAAACCCGCGTCGACCACCCCGTTGAAGGCGTCGCGTTCCGGCTGGGACACGTGGGTGCTGCCTTCGAAGGCCGCCATGTCCCACACGTCCTCGTCCCGCGGGGCCACGTTCCAGTCGCCGACCAGGGCCACCTGGGCCTGCGGGTCGGCGGCCAGCCAGTCCTGCCCGGCCGCGCGCAGCGCCTCGAGCCACTGCAGCTTGTACTGCAGGTGCGGATCCTCCAGGGTGCGGCCGTTCGGCACGTACAGGCTCCAGACCCGCACCCCGCCGCAGACCGCGCCGATCGCCCGGGCCTCCGCGACCGCCGGGTCGCCCCAGGTGGGCATGCCCGGGAAGCCGTGCTGGACGTCGTCGATGCCGACCCGTGAGATCAGGGCCACGCCGTTCCACTGCGAGTGGCCGAGGTGGGCCACCTGGTAGCCGATCTCCTCGAACCGCGCAGTGGGGAACTGCTCGTCCTTGCACTTGGTCTCCTGCACGGCCAGCACGTCGACGTCGCTGCGCTCCAGCCAGGCCACCGCCCGGTCGACCCGGGCCCGCATCGAGTTCACGTTCCAAGTAGCGATCCGCACGCCGCGAGCGTACCTGCGTCACCCGGACGGCGGGCGCCCGAGCGGGTCCAGGCCTCACCGCCCGTACTTTCCGGACCTCGCTTTTCCCGGCAAGTCCGGTCGAAGCCGGATTGCTCCAGGTGGGGCAGGGGTGACGCCGTCCGGGTGCTAGTGGTGACCACAGCGTGACGATCCACTACCCGTTGCGGTGAACTGACGGCTTCGACGTCAACTGGATGGAGCGATGGGACATCTCTGGGTGACCACGAAGAGTCCCGCCGCCACCCAGTGGGCCGCGGCCGGCTCCGCGCTGGGCGTGCTCGCTCTCGGCCTGCTGGCGGTGCTGCTCGGCCGGCCCGGCGAACTGGCCCACGTGAGCGCGCTGCCGTGGTGGGTCTTCACCGTCGGTTTCGCCCTGGCCGAGGCCGGTGGGCTGAACCTGAGCCTGCGGGGACGGCGGTACCCGATCTCGCTCGTCGGCCTGCCGCTGGCGGCCGGGCTCTACCTGACCGACCCGCTGTCCCTGCTGGTCGGCCGGCTCACCGGCGGTCTGCTGGTCTCGGCCGGGCACCGCCGGCAGACCCCGGCCTCGCTGCTGGCCGGCGCGTTCTCGATGATCGCGGGCACCGCACTGGCCGAGCTGCTGTTCCGGGTGCTGGTGCTGCAGTACGAGGTGCTCAGCTATCCCGGCCGGGTGCTGACGCTGGCCGTGGCCGGGCTCGCCGTGCTGGTCGAGGTCGGGCTGAAGGTGCTGGTGCACCGGGTCGGAGCCGGGCACCGGCGCGAGGCGGGCGGCCTGCTGGCGCGCGCCCTGGTGATCGGCGTGCTCGGCGCGGCCGTCGGGCTGATCCCCGCCATGTGGCTGGTGCACGACGAGCCGCTGGTGACCGGCGCGGTGCTGGGGCCCGGTCTGGTGCTGGGCTACTGGGCCTTCGCCTCGCTCTCCGAGCGGCACGACCGCCTGTGCCGCCTGTACCGGCTCTCCGACGACCTGGCCCACGCCCCCGACCCGGCCCGGGCGATCCCGCTGGTGCTGGAGCAGTCCGCCGACCTGCTGCGGGCCCGCTACGCCGAGCTCATGCTCACCGATGCTCTGCCGGCCCAACGCAGCACCAGTGGCCGCCGGCTGTGGGTGCTGCGCGACGGCCGGATCACCGGGCCCCGCACCCCTGCGCCCGACCTGCTCTTCCCGCTGGCCGGCGCAGCGCTGGTGCGGGGGAGCGACCCGGACGAGGCCAGCTTCCTGCGCGGCCGGGGCATCGACCAGGCCGTGCGGGTGCCGCTGCGGATCGACGAGCAGGTGATCGGCCACCTCGTGGTGGGTGACCGCCGGGGCGGCGAACGCGGGTTCGCCCCGGCCGACCCGGACCTCCTGCAGACCGTGGCCGACCGCACCGCCGTCGCCCTGGGCAACGGCCACCTGCTCGAGCGCCTGCAGTTCGAGGCCCGGCACGACGAGCTGACCGGCCTGCCCAACCGCCTGGACTTCCGCGCCCAGCTCGACGAGTGCGTCGACGACCTGATTTCCGGCGGCCGCCAGTGCGCGGTCATGCTGCTCGACTTCAACGGGTTCAAGGCGATCAACGACACTCTCGGCCACCACGCCGGCGACCAGCTGCTGAGTGCCCTGGCCGGGCGCTTCGGCAAGGTCGCGGGCAAGGGCGTGACCATCGCCCGGCTCGGCGGCGACGAGTTCGCCGTGCTGGCTCCGGGGATGGGCGACGGCGCCGCCCGGGCCCTGGCCCGGCGGCTGATGTCGGCGTTCGACGAGCCGGTCCGCCTCGATGCCAACGAGCTGCGGATCGGGGGTTCGCTGGGCGTGGCGGTGGGGCCGGAGCAGGGCACCACCGGGGCCGAGCTGCTGCGCCGGGCCGATGTGGCGATGTACGTGGCCAAGTCCGGCGGCGGCGGGTACCGGATGTTCACCCGCTCGATGGACCTGCCCGCCGAGCAGGTGCACACCCTGGCCACGGCGCTGGCCGAGGCCCTGAAGGAGGGCCGGATCGGGATCGCCGTGCAGCCGGTGGTCGACCTGGTCAGCGGTCAGGTGCACGCCCTCGAGGCGCTGGCCCGCTGGAACCACCCGGAGCTGGGCGAGGTGCCGCCGGAGGACTTCTTCGCCGCGGCCGAGCGCAGCGGGCTGGTGGTCGAACTGTCCCGCTGCGTGCTGGACCAGGCGCTGGCCGGGGCCCGGCAGTGGCTGGACGCCGGCCAGCGGGTGCGGGTGGCGATCAACCTGGCGCCCGGCTGGCTGGCCGACCCGAGCCTGCCCGAGCAGATCACCACCGCCCTGGCCGTCCACGACCTGCCGCCCGAGCTGCTGGTCCTGGAGGTCAACGAGGCCGACGTGATCGACGAGCCGGACACCGCCCACGGTGTGCTGGCCGCGCTGACCCGGCTGCGGGAGATCGGGGTGCGGCTGTCGGTGGACGACTTCGGCACCGGCTACTCCTCGCTGACCTTCCTCAACCGCCTGCCGGTCGACCAGATCAAGATCCACCAGTCGTTCGTGCAGGAGCTGCGCTCGGCCGGCCGGGACCGCGCGGTGGTGCAGTCGATCATCGACCTGGGCCGCAACCTGGGCCTGGAGGTGGTGGCCGAGGGGGTGGCCGACGCGCTCACCCGGATCGAGCTGAAGCGGATGGGCTGCCGGTTCGGCCAGGGCTACTACTTCACCGCGCCGATGGCCGTGGGCGAGCTGGCCTGGCAGGCGAGCGGCCGGCTGCAGGGCTTCGGGCCGTGGACCACCCGATTGCTGCCGAACGGTTTCCCGCCGGTCCCGGCCCAGCCCACCGACACCGGTGACCGGCTCCGGAGCCCGCTGGACGCCCCGCTGGACACGCGCCTGGATACCCTGGCCGAATGCAGCACACCGACGACAGCCCGGCCGCCCTCGGCCCCGTGAGGGACGAACTGCGCGAGCTGATCAAGAAGCTCGCCGTGGTCCACGGCAAGGTCACCCTGTCCAGCGGCAAGGAGGCCGACTACTACGTCGACCTGCGCCGGATCACCCTCGACGGGCAGGCCGCGCCGCTGGTCGGGCGGATCATGCTCGACCTGGTGAAGGACTGGCGGTTCGAGGCCGCCGGGGGTCTGACCCTGGGCGCCGACCCGGTGGCCACGTCGATGCTGCACGCCAGTGCGGCCGCGGGCCGCCGGCTGGACGCGTTCGTGGTGCGTAAGCAGGGCAAGGCGCACGGGCTGCAGCGCCGGATCGAGGGCGCCGAGGTCGCGGGCCGGCCGGTGCTCGCGGTGGAGGACACCTCGACCACCGGTGGCTCGGTGCTCACCGCCGTCGAGGCGCTGCGTGAGGCCGGGGCCGACGTGGTCGGGGTAGCGGTGATCGTCGACCGGGGTACCGGCGCCCGCGAGAAGGTCGAGGCGGCCGGGCTGCCCTACCGCTACGCCTACGACCTTACGGATCTCGGGCTTTCCTGACCGACACAGCAATCGGTGCCCACAAACGTCCTTGATTTGAGGACGTTCGTGGGCACCTTTGTTTTGCTTACGGACGTCGGTGGGCGCCCACTTAGGGGGCGGTCACTTCCTGGGCGGCCTGGCGCCGACTGCGGCGCCGGTCGACCACCAGGGTCACGATCGTCGCCGTGATCGCGATACCGGCGATGATGTACGCCGCCCACTTCACCCAGGGGACGTTGTAGGCCACGTAGCCCAGCAGGATCATCCCCGCGCCCCAGATCAGCGCGCCCAGCACATTGGCCAGCAGGAACTTGGGGTAGGGCATCCGGGCGATGCCGGCGATGATCGGGGTGAACGTGCGTACCCAGGGGATGAACCGGGCGATGATCACCGCCAGCGATCCCCAGCGTTCGTAGAAGGCCTCGGCCCGGTGCACCCGGTCGGCGTTCTTACCGGCCTTGCGTAACAACCACGGCCGGCCCAGGCGCCGTCCCGTCCAGTAGCCCACCGCGTCCCCGGCGATGGCGGCGACCGCGGTGCCCCCGGCCAGCAGCCACAGGTTCAGGTCGCTGCCCGGCTCGGCGGCCAGCAGACCGGCGGCGAACAGCACACTGTCGCCCGGCAGGAAGAACCCGACCAGCAGGCCCGACTCGACGAAGACGAGGGTGAAGATCACCAGGTAGACCGTCACCGTGGTCATCGAGGAGACGTCGGAGAGGCTGGCCCACCAGTGCGACATGGTCGTCCGTCCTGTTCCGGTCCGGGTTCAGTGCCGGCTCAGCGCCGGCCGGGACCCTGGGCGCCTTCCGGCTCCTCGTGCCCGGGCTGCTCAGCCCCGTGCGGGTGCGTCAGAGGTTCCTCACCGGCGTCGTGCGCAGCGGCCGCGGTGGCCTCCGGATCGGCGTTCCTGGCCTTGCGCCGGTGCCGCAGGGCCTCGAAGGCCATCGGAATCACGGTGAGCGCGACCAGGAGAAGCAAACCAGCCTCGAGGTGGTCGCGGAACAGCGGGATGCCCCCGAGCAGGCGGCCGAGCAGGGTCAGGCCCGCGGCCCAGAGCACCGCACCGATGAAGCTGTAGGTCAGGTAGCGGCGGCGGTCCATCTTGCCGACCCCGGCGGTCACTGTGATGAAGGTGCGGACCAGTGGCACGAACCGGGCCAGGACGATCGCGACCGGGCCGTAGTGGTCGAAGAAGGCCATGGTCTTGTCCACGTACTCGCGCCGGAACAGCTTCGAGTCTTCCTTCTTGAAGATGGCCGGCCCGGCGGCCCGGCCGATCTCGTACCCCACCACGTTCCCGGCGAAGGCGGCCAGGGTGAGCACCAGGCAGGCCAGCCAGATCGGGAAGTCGATGTCGCCCCGGCCGATGAACAGGCCGATGCTGAACAGCAGGGAGTCGCCGGGCAGGAAGAAGCCCAGCAGCAGGCCGCACTCGGCGAAGATGATGAGCGCACTTCCCCACAGCGCCACGTCACCGAGATTGGTGAGCAGGGTGTCGGGGGACAGGAACTCCGGCCCGAAGGCCATCGGAACGCTCGTCAGCACGGCGCCCACCCTACGGTGTCGGTGTGAACGGACTCGTGGGGTTTCCCCGGGGGTAGGTGCACGTAAGCCGTCAACGTGGGAAGCCCGGTCCGGCGTTCCCGCTCTGGGCGAACATCATTCCGTCAGGTGAATCGGGCCCGGTGGCCGAGGCACCGACGACGGACGGGGTGGGCGGGTAGGGCAGGATCGGCGGGTGAGTGAGCGGCTGGGTGAGGGCGACGGGTCGGCGCCGGTGGACGTGACGCCGGCCGAGGCGGCATTGCCGGTCGAGGTGGCGTCGGTCGGGGTGGGGCCCTGGGAAGGGCCTTGGCCGGACGACCCGCGTTACGACCCGGAGCTGCTGGAACTGGGCGACCGGCGCAACGTGGTGGACGAGTTCCGCTACTGGAGCGTCGAGGCGATCGTGGCCGAGCTGGACACCCGTCGGCACTCCTTCCACGTGGCCATCGAGAACTGGGCGCACGACCTGAACATCGGCTCGGTGGTGCGCACGGCCAACGCATTCAACGCGGCCGGGGTGCACATCGTGGGCCGCCGCCGCTGGAATCGGCGGGGGGCCATGGTGACCGATCGCTACCTGCACGTTCAGCACCACGAGGACGCCGCGGCGCTGACCGGGTGGGCAGCCGGGCAGGGGCTGACGGTGATCGGGATCGACAACGTGCCCGGATCGGTCGCCCTGGAGACGGCGCAGCTGCCCCGCGACTGCGTGCTGGTGTTCGGCCAGGAGGGGCCGGGGCTGTCCGAGGCCACGCTGCAGGCCTGCGAGCAGGTGCTCTCGATCGCCCAGTTCGGCTCGACCCGGTCGATCAATGCCGGGGCGGCGGCGGCGATCGCCATGCATGCCTGGATCCGTCAGCACGCCGTTTGAGGGTTCAGCGCTCGCGAAGGGCGCTGATCCGGCCGTCGGGGCCCAGCCGTACCCAGACCTCGGCCTGGCCGCCGGGGGTGGAGCGGTTGAGGTTCTGCACGAGCTGTTCCGGCGTGCGGGCGATCAGAGGCTGACCCTCACGCGCGTACTGCCGTGACTCCAGCGACGCCGGCGGGTCGATCACCAGCTGCTGGGGCGAACCCCAGCGCTGCTCCTGCCCGGACGCCAGGGTTGCGGGCTCGAACGTGACCCGTACGGAGCCCTGCTCGCTACGGCCCGCGCTGATCCGGCCGAAGAGCAGGTTCGGCGCCTGCGAGGCCTGAGCGGTCTCGTCGATCGGGGAGTAGTCGGAGGTGACGGGCGCGACTGCGGGCACGGCCGCAGCGCCCACCCGCGTCGGGGGCATCCAGTTGCCCAGCCCCACGGCCAGGATCGCTGCGGCCACTACCGAGGCCCCCGCCGTGGCCCAGCCGGCCGCCCGCCGACGGCGCAGCCAGCGGCCGCGGCGAGTTACGGCGGCCAGATCACCGGGCGCCGGATCGGGGATCTGGCCCGGGAGCAGTTCGGTCTCGTCGTCGGTGAGAACCTCGCGGCCCAGGGGCTGACGCTGCAGCACCTGCCGGGCCTGGGTACGGGCGGCGGTGGAGACCCAGCCCACCGGCGAATCACCGATGCGCGGCCACTGGGCGTGGGCCCGGGCCAGAGTGGCGTGGGTGACCTCTTCGGCTGCCGTCCGGCTGCCGAGTTCACGGTGGGCCGCGGTGAAGGCCGAGCGGTACAACTCGGGGAACAGGGACACCCAGTCGTCTTCCCGGCGGCCGGGCCTACGGGTGGGCAGGCGGCCCGGGTTCTGGTCGGCGGCGCCACCTGCCGTCTGGCCCGGGATCCGGCCCGGGAACCGGCGGGGTTGCCGGTCGGGCAGCCCGCGACCTGCCGGTGCCTGCGTGTCGGTCGTCATTCCACCCGCCGTTCCTCGTACTCGCCACTGCTCGTTCCGGACCTGGGCGCGCCGCGTGCCGGTGGTCCTGATCCCCACTGGTTCGCCGTGGCCCGACCTCCTCGCCCCCCGAGGCGCCTGAGCAGGCTACTGGCCGGACAACTCCCGGACCTTCCGATCAGACCAGGTCATCGGCCAGGTCAGCCGCAGGGACCAGATCGTCATCGGGTGTACCGGCGATGGTGAGGAACGCCGACCCCAGTGCAGCCGCGGCCACGCCGACGACGAAGTTCTTGATGCTCATCCCTGCCCCCAGGTACTCCGAGTACTCCGACCGCTGGTTGCGGCCCCCACCCCCAAAGACGCGTCGGGCGTCCTTTTGGGGCAGTTCGTGCGGTCACGATCTAATAACGGCAGCTCGCTCCTGTGAGCCCCTGGTGCCGCTGGAATGCCGTTCCGGTGCCGAACTCCCGCGCCCGTGCCGATCGGTGCCGACTCGCGAGGCGAGCGGTGCAGTCGGGTTGCGGGCGTGTCGTGCGCCCGGACCGGCGCGGTGCCGGTACGGGCTCGGTGCTTGCTCGGTCCACCATACTCGGTATAGCTTCTGCCGCATACCGGGTATGCATGAAGGAGGGGAGTTCCGGAGATGTCGGTCCGACAGAGCCTGCTGGCCATCCTGGCCGAGGGCGAGCAGTACGGATACCAGCTCCGGCACGAGTTCGAACTGCGTACCGGGCGGACCTGGCCGATCAACATCGGGCAGGTCTACACGACCCTGAACCGCCTGGTGCGGGACGGGCTGGTGGAGGAGGCGGGCCGCAAGGAGGACGGCTCGGTCAACTACCGGCTCACCTACGCCGGGCGCGAAGAGGTCGAGAACTGGTGGAGCACGGCCGTGGATCGCGGCACGCCGAACCGTGACGAGGTGGCGATCAAGATCGCCCTGGCCGCGACCGCACCCCTGGTCGACGCGATCGCGGTGGTGCACCGGCAGAAGAGCGAAACCCTGCGCGTGCTGCAGGGATACACCCGGGAGAAGCGTGCGCTGCCGCATCCGGCCAAGGGTGCGGAACTGGCCCGGCTCCTGGTCCTGGACAGCCTGATCTTCTCGGCCGAGGCCGAGGCCCGCTGGCTGGATCTGGTCGAGCAGCGCCTGGCGGCGCGTGATGAGTGACGTTCAGAGGGGTTTCGAGGACATGAGCAGTATCGACACGCCGGCCACGGAGCCGGTTGCGGTGGGGTCCGAGCAGACGGAGGACCGTCGGCCGGTGCTGTTGCGGCTGGAGGAGGTGGCCCGGGTGCACGGGCAGGGCACCGCCGTGCCGGTGCACGCCCTGAACGGGGTCAGCCTGGAGGTCCGGGTCGGCGAACTGGTGGCCGTGATGGGACCTTCCGGATCCGGCAAGTCCACCCTGCTGCACGTGGCCGGTGGCCTGGACAAGCCCACCTCGGGTGACGTGGTGGTGGACGGGGTGAGCATCGGCGGGCTCTCGGTGAAGTCCCGGGCCGCCCTGCGCCGGCGCAGCGTGGGATACGTGTTCCAGGACCTGAACCTGGTTCCGGCCCTGACTGCGGTCGAGAACGTGATGCTGCCGCGGGAACTCGACGGGATCGGCACCCGCCAGGCCCGTAAGGAGGCCCGGGCGGCCCTGAGCGAGGTCGGCGTCGAAGACCTGGCCGACCGGTTCCCCGAGGAGATGTCCGGCGGTCAGCAGCAGCGGGTGGCCATCGCCCGCGCCCTGGTCGGCCCGCGCCGCCTGGTGCTGGCCGACGAACCGACCGGAGCGCTGGACTCGCTCACCGGGGAGGCGATCATGCGGCTGCTGCGCGCCCGGGTCGATGCCGGTGCGGCCGGCCTGCTGGTCACCCACGACTCGCAGCACGCCGCCTGGGCCGACCGCGTGGTGCTGCTGCGCGACGGCAAGGTCTCCGACGACGCGCCCTTCCCGGGCCGATGAAGCGCTGGTTCGGTTCCTGGAAGCCCGTTCTGCGGCTGGCTTTCCGGGACATTCAGCGGAACCGGCGCCGGAGCGTGCTGATCGCCTGCCTGGTGGCGGTGCCGGTGCTGGCCATGGCGGTGGTCTCGGTGATCTACCAGTCGCAGAAGTGGGACACCGAGGACGAGCTTCGGGCCCAGATGGGAGCGGCGCAGGCCCGGATCCTGTGGCAGGCGCTCAATCCGATCGAGCAGTCGGCAGACGCCGGGGTCACCGTGTCGAACGTCCCGGTGGACCAGGAAGGGCTGGGGCAGCTGAATCCGGCCCAGTACCAGGAACTGCTGAGCCGGCGGATCCCCGCCGATGACACCCTGGTCGCCGAACGCTGGACCTCGGTGAACCAGACTCAGGTGCAGTGGCCCGGAATCGCCGAACGTAAGACCGTGTCGTTGCGTGAACTGGACTACACGGCAGCCGGTATCGACGGCCTGGTCGAGCAGGTCTCAGGTCGCGCCCCGGCCGGGCCCGGAGAGGTTGTGGTCAGCGAGGACCTGACCAGCCAGGGCCTGGCCCAGGGCGACGTGATCACCTACCGCGCCGCCGAGGGGCAGGGGCCGGTCGAGCTGACCGTGGTCGGCGTGGTGGACAGTTACCACAGCACCGCGCGCGACTCGATCCTGGGAATGCCCGGAACCCTGCTCTCACAGGATCTTTTCGATCTGCCTCGGTCGCAGCGGGAGAAGGATCGCCGGCCGGTTGCGGTGGAGTGGCTGGTGACCGGGCCGAGCCCGGTGACCTGGTCGCACGTCCGTGAGCTGAACAAGGTCGGGGCCGTGGTGTTCAGCAAAGAGGTCTTCGCCGATCCCTCGGCCAGCACCCTCGGGGTCTACAGCAGCGACGGCACGAGTCGCCCGTCCCGGCAGACCGCTGTGATCGTGGTGGTGGTGGCGGGTCTGGCCCTGCTGCAGATCGCGCTGCTGGCCGGTCCGGCGATCGCCGTCGGTGCCTGGCGCAACCAGCGGGATCTGGCCCTGATCGCGGCCGCCGGAGGCAGCCGGGCTCACCTGCGCCGGGTGCTGCTCGCCTCGTACGGCGTGATCGGCCTGGTCAGCTCGGTCGCGGCAGCCGTGGTCGGGGGCCTGGCCGGGGTGCTCGTGGTGGCCGGCCTGCGTCAGTGGGGCGATCCCGACATGCCCCGGATCGACCTGCACTTCACCGATCTCTTCGCCCTGGTCCTGGTCGGCACCCTGACCGTGGTGATGACGGCGCTGGTCCCGGCCCAGCAGATCGCGCGGATGAACGTGGCCCGCACCCTGACCGGCCGCCGGTCCCGGGGTTCCGGTCCGGTCCGGCTGCTGCTGCCGCTGATCGGTGGGGCCGTTGCCGTCGGCGGTCTTGCTCTGGCAGTGCAGGCCACCCGGGGGTTCATCGCCGATCCGGCTCGTGTGGTGGTGGGCCTGGGCCTGTTCGAGATCGGCCTGGTGATGACCGTCGGAGCAGTGGTGGCCACGGCCGCCCGGTTGTCCCGAGGTCTGCCCTTCCGGATGCGGTTCGCCCTGCGGGACGCCTCCCGGCAGCGGACCCGGACCGCCCCGGCGGTGGCGGCTGTTCTCGCGGCCGTGGCCGGAGGCACGGCCGGGCTGGTCTATTTCGCCTCGGCGGAGGACCACCAGGCCCGGGTCTACAACGCCGCCGGCGAACTGGGCGTGGTCAGGGTGACCGGTACCGATCCGTTCCTCTCGACCACCGGTGCGGTGGAGCCGCTCGACCGGGCCGAGAAGGTTCTGGCCGAGGAGCTCGGTACCGACGACATCGCAGATTTCTCCAGGGTCAAGATCGTGGACGGGAATTTCACCACCTACCTCGAGCCGGAGCGTCAGCCGAACAACCGGTGCGAAGGCAGCACCGGGAACTTCCCCACCAACTCGCTGGAGATCTGCTACTGGGAAGATCACGCGCTGAAGTCGTTGGACGGTGACGTCTTCGACGACGGGAGCGCCCTGGCGGTGCTCACCGGCGGCCGGGCCGAAGAGGACGTGGCCGCACTGCGGGCCGGCCGGGTGGTGGTGGCCGATCCGGCGCAGCTCCGGCCGGACGGCACGGTGCAGCTGACGGTGCAGCGTCACACCCGGGACGGCAAGGAGCAGGAGAGCACGCAGGTCGTTCTCCCGGCGACGCTGGCCACCGGTGAACTGCGCCTGCCGCAGCCGGTCTTCCCGATCGGGACGGCGCCGGAGCTGGGGGTCGAGCTGGTCCCCGGCGGTCTGGTCGCCCAGCCGCCGCAGCCTCTCTCGGAGAGTCAGGAGGACTCGGTCCGGGCCGCGCTCATGGCGACCGGCCAGGTGTCGCAGGTCGAGGTGGAACGCGGCTACCAGGAGACCTACCGGCTCACCGTCCTGGCCCTGCTGGTGGCCGCGGGAGTGATCAGCCTGGTCGCCACCTTCACCGCGGTCGGTCTGGCCGTCACCGAGTCGCGGGCCGACCTGTCCACCCTGTCCACGCTGGGCGCCGAGCCGGGTCTGCGCAAGTGGCTCGGGGCCGGGCAGGGCGCGGTGATCGCCGGGCTCGGAACGGTTCTCGGGCTGGGCAGCGGTGTGCTGGCCGGCTACGTCCTGGTGCGGCTGGCCCGGCCGGCCGGGGTGCAGTTCAGCGACTCGGCGATCTGGGAGTTCATCGTTCCCTGGCCGCACCTGCTCGGGGTCGGCCTCGGCATCCCGCTGATCGCGATGGGGGTCGGGTCCCTGGTGGCCCGCAGACCGCTGCCGCCGTTGAGGAGGGTCGGTCTGTGAGACAGCGGATCGTGTTCTGGCGGGCGGCGCTCCGGATCGCCCGGCGCGACGCCTGGCGGAACAAGGGGCGCAGCGCCCTGATTGCGCTGATGATCGCCCTGCCGGTGCTCGTGATGGCTTCGGTGTCGGTGCTCTACCGCTCGGACGTGCGCGATCCGCAGGACAACGTCCGGGTGGCGCTGGGGGTGCAGGCGCAGGCCCGGATCGCCTACGTCGACGGTACCCCGATCGTGCAGTCGCCCACCGACAACGGGACCCAGTACGTCTCCGAGGGGACCGTCGGGTCCGCCGCGGCGGCCCCGACGCCCGAGGAGTTCGAGGCCGAGGTCGGTGCGCTGATCCCGGCCCGGGACCGGCTGGTGCGCGATCGCACGTTCGACTCCAACCGCAACCTGCGCTGGCAGGACCGGTTCCTGGCGCTCAAGGTGCGGGAGTTCGACTACACCGCGAGCGGGGTCAAGGGCCTCGTCGAGCAGGAGTCCGGCCGGGCTCCCGAGGAGCCCGGGGAGGTGGTGGTCAGCGACGCGGTGGCCGACACCGGGGTGAAGGCCGGCGACGAGCTCGTCTACCGGCCCTCCGCCCATGACCCCGAGCAGCGCCTGAAGGTGGTCGGGGTGGTCAGCGGGCTGGATCTGGACCGGCAGGTGATCGGCCTGCCGGGCTCGCTGTTCCCCGAAGACGCCTTCGCCACGCAGAATTCGTTCATCAGCTACGGCGGCGCGTTTGGCGAGTCCCGTCTGCTGGTGGTCGGCCCCGACCCGGTGACCTGGGACGCGGTGCTGGACATCAACCAGCGCGGGGCGACCGTGCTGAGCCGGCATGTGGTCGAGAACCCGCCGCCGTCCAGCCAGGTCGCCTTCAACGACGACGACTACGGGCTGGGGCAGAACGGTGATGCGGTGGGCATCGCCGCGGTGGCGGTGGGCCTGATCCTGCTCCAGATCGCCCTGCTGGCCGGCCCGGCCATCGCCGTCGGCGCCCGGCGCAACCAGCGCACGCTGGCCCTGATGGTGGCGGCCGGGGCCGAACCCAAGCATCTGCGCACCCTCGTCCTGGCCACCAACGGCCTGATCGGTCTGGTCAGCAGTGCCGTCGCGGCAGCGGTGGGTGTGCCGATCGGGATCGGGCTGGTCGAGGTGGCGCGGGCCTTCGGCACCACCGTGGTGCGGGTGGACATCCGCCTGACCGACCTCGCGGTCCTGGTCGCGGTGGGGGGCCTGACCGCGGCCGGGGCCTCGCTGTTCCCGGCGCGCCAGGCCGCCCGCCTCGACGTGGTGGCCGCCCTGACCGGCCGACGCGGATACCACCCGCCGGCGCTGCGGGTGCCGGTGGCCGGGCTCCTCATCACCCTGGCCGGCGCCGCGCTCGCGGTGTTCGGATCGTCCCGGCGCTGGGCCTTCGTGACCGTGCTGGGCCTGGGGGTGGCCGAGGTAGGCATGGTGCTGGCCTCCGGTGCCGTCGTGGCACTGGCCGCCCGCCTGGCCGTGCGGTCTCCCTTCACCATCCGGTTCGCCCTGCGGGACGCGGCCCGCCAGCGCAGCCGCACCGCTCCGGCGGTGGCCGCGGTGCTGGCCGCGATCGCCGGGGGTAGTGCAGCGCTGGTCTACGTCGCGGCGCAGGACGACCACGACCGGCGCGACTATCGGGCGACCGCAGTAGAAGGCGTTCTGACCGTCGGCGCCTCCGGGTATGCGGTCGACGAGGTCATCGGATCGATGGATCGGGCTGAGGCGATCGTTCGTGACGAACTGCCGGTCAAGACGGTTCAGCCGCTGCGCACCCCGGCCTGGTCCCAGCCGGACGGCGAGGTCGAGGTGGAGGTCCAGGAGCTGAGGCCTCCGGACCGGCGCTGCCCGGGGGAAGAGGGCACGGTGCTGGAACCGGGTGCGCCGGAGGCCGAAGAGGGCTGGCCCGGCGCCTGCTACTACGGCCGGAACCCGGTCGGCACCCTGGACTCCGCCGGTTCGATCTTCGACGACGGTTCGGCGCTACGGATCCTGACCGGTGGCCGGGCCGCCTCGGACGAGGCCGCGCTCCGGGCGGGCAGCGTGGTCACCAACCGTCCCGAGCTGATCTGGCCCGACGGCCGGGTGCACGTACTGGTGCACCGCTACGACCAGGACGGCAACGACCTGAGCCGGGAGGTCATCCCGCTGAAGGCCGTGCGTTCGGCGCCGGGGCAGCTCAGCCTGGACGGGATCGTCTACCCGGTCACGGCCGCCGAGGAGCTCGGGATCTCCCTGCAGGACATCGGTTTCGTGGCCGACATGAGCCGGATGCCGACGAAGGACGAGGAGGAGGCCGCGAACGACCTCCTGCTGGCCCGGACCGGGCTGGAGGGCACGGTCGAGCGGGGCTACACCAGTCAGTACGCCCTCGGGCAGCTGGCGTTGCTCATCGCCTGTGCCGTGATCAGTCTGGTCGGCACCTTCACCGCGGTGGGCCTGGCCGCGGCCGAGGCGCGGGCCGACGTGGCCACGCTGGCCGCCGTGGGCGCCGGGCCGGGGGTACGACGTCGGCTCGCGGCCGCCCAGGCCGGAGTGATCTCGGGCCTGGGTGGGATTCTCGGGGTGCTGAGCGGCATCCTGGCCGGCTGGATCCTGGTCCGGATGCAGCAGGACTGGGCCGTCGAGTACGGTGGCGAGAACCTGTGGCGGCTGGCCCTGCCCGGCTGGTACCTGCTCGCCGTGGCGGTGGGGATCCCCCTGCTCGCGACCACGATCGCGTTCGCCGCCACCCGCTCCCGGCTGACGATGGTGCGCCGGCTGGGGCAGTGATGACTTCCGGGCCGCCCGGTGGAGGGCCGGGCGGCCCGGAACCCCTTGCGCATCAGACCAGTTCGATCAGGCTCTCGATCGAGGGCACGATGTGCGACGGGCGGAACGGGTAACGCTGGACGTCGTCGCGGGTGGTCGACCCGGTGAGCACCAGGAAGGTCTCCAGGCCGGCCTCCATCCCGGCGACCACGTCGGTGTCCATCCGGTCGCCGATCATCGCGGTGTACTCCGAGTGCGCGTCGATCGCGTTCAGCGCGCTGCGGAACATCATCGGGTTGGGCTTTCCCACGATGTACGGGTCACGGCCGGTGGCCCGGCTGATCAGCGCCGCCACCGCACCGCAGGCGGGCAGCGGGCCCTCGGCGGAGGGACCGGTCGGGTCGGGGTTGGTGGCGATGAACCGGGCGCCGTTCTCGATCAGCCGGATCGCCTTGGTGATCGCCTCGAACGAGTACGTCCGGGTCTCGCCCAGCACGACGAAGTCGGGGTCGGTGTCGGTGAGCACGTAACCGGCCTCGTGCAGCGCCGTGGTCAGCCCGGCCTCACCGATCACGTAGGCCTTGCCGCCGGGCACCTGGTCGGCCAGGAACTGCGCGGTGGCCAGGGCCGAGGTCCAGATCGAGGTCTCCGGCACGTCCAGGCCGGAGGCGTTCAGCCGGGCCCGCAGGTCACGGGCGGTGTAGATCGAGTTGTTGGTCAGCACCAGGAAGGGGCGCTCCTTCTCCTGGAGCTTCTGCAGGAACTCGGCCGCCCCGGGCAGCGCGAGGCCTTCGTGCACGAGAACGCCGTCCATGTCGGTCAGCCAGCAGCGGATCTCGCGCGTCTTCATGACTTCTCCCAGTCTCTGAGGGGTTACGTCCGGATTCGTTCCGGATTCGGCTCTCCGCGGAAAGCCTGAGCTGGAACCGTACTGCGGTGGACCCGGCCGCAGCAGTCGGCGGACAATCGGCGGAACGTCAGGTGCGCTCGGCCCAGGAGGGGTCCATGGCCAGGTACGCGGTTCTGATCACGTTCGAGGCGCCGGGGCTGCGGGCGTCCTTCGACCGGAAACACACGCTGCGCCGGGGGGTGGGCAGCACGATCCGGATGCTCGCCGCCGACGGCATGCTGGCGGTCACCGCGTCGGGGGTGCGGGCCGACACTCCGTCCGAGGCGGCCGGGCTGGTCACCGAGGAGGTCGGCCGGGCGTGGGCGAAGACCCACGGTCAGCTGAAGATGGCCAGCTGGCGGGCCGACCGCGAACGTGCCCTGGTGGGTGGCCGGCGGCGGCGCCCGGAGTCGGTGCAGGGCGACGGGCCCTGGCCCGGCGGCTGGTTCGGCGCCGGTGACGATCCTGACGAAGGCGGATCGGCCGGGGTGCGTGAGCCCCGGCGCCCGAAACCCGGCCCGGGGTCGATGTCGATGCAGGCCGAACTGCAGCCCGAACTGCCCGGGCCGCAGTCAGCGTCCGAGTAGCGCGTCCAGGTCGAAACTGGCGGCCAGCGCCTGCATCCCGGCATCGCTGGGATGCAGGTTGTCGCCGGAGTCGTACAGCGCACCCATCCGCTCCGGCGCCGCCGGGTCCCGCACGGCCGCGTCGAAGTCGGCCACCGCGTCGAACACGTCGGTGCTGCGGATCCAGTCGTTCACCAGCTTGCGCTGCTGCTCCTTCTCGGCCGTCAGGCAGCCGTCGTCGCAGGTGAATGGGGTGAGGGTGACCGCCGCGACGCGCAGGCCGTGCTCGCGGGCGCGCTCGGCCAGCACGGTCAGGCCGTCGATCACCGTGGTGGCCGGGGTGCCCGAGCCGATGTCGTTGATGCCCAGCGCCAGCACCACCACCCGCACGTCGGGCCGGCTCAGCACGTCGTGGTCGAACCGGCGCAGGCCCGAGGCGCTGGGCGAGTTGCAGCTCAGGTTCTCCGAGGCCACCCGGTTGCCGCCGATGCCCTCGTTGAGCACCCCCAGCCCGCCGGTCGAGGGGTCGGCCCGCAGCCGCCCGGCCAGCAGGTCCGGCCAGCGCTGGTTGCGGTCCACCGTGGAGCTCATCCCCTCGGTGATCGAGTCGCCGAACGTGCTGACCGCCCCCACCCCGGCCAGGTCGGGCACGTCGATGCCCTCCAGCCAGAACCACGAGCGCACCGAACCCGAGAACGCCGCGCCGGAAGTCTGGCCGGCCAGGTCGCCCTCACCGATGTACGAGGTGGCGATCGACCGGCTGTGCCCGGAGCCGGCCACGGCCGGACCCTGCGGGACCAGGTCGACGGCGAGCGACTGACCGAAGCCGAAGGTGAGGTCGACCGGATCGCTGACCACCCGCTCGCCGGGCTGGATCTCGACCTCACCGGCGCCCTCGAAGGTCACCCGGCGGGCGGTGCCGCCCCGCAGGTCGGGCGAGCCACTGGCCGCGGCGAGCGCCGCGCTGACCCGGCTCAGCCGCAGCGGTTCGGTGCCGAAGGTGTTGGCCAGGCGGATCCGGAAACCGGTGCCGCCCGCGCTCGGCAGCACCACCTGGCGCAGGGTACGGCCGGACAGGTCGGGGCCGTCCAGGTCCTGCACCGAGGTGCTCCACACCCCGCTCCACCCGGGCGGGATCGCCTTGGCCGGAATGCTCGCCGTAGGGCTCGGGGTGGCCACCGGGAGCCGGGGTGTGGCCGGGGCGGAGGGGCTGGGAGCCAGGGGCTCGGTCTCGCCGGGGAAGGCTGCGGTGACGCAGCGCGACCGGTCCGGGGCGGCGCCGGCGGTCAGGCCGCTGTTGTCCAGAGAGGTCGCCAGGATCACGCCCCCGGTCAGCGCGCCCACCGAGAAGAGGGCGAGCCCGGTGGTGAAGGCCCGTCGACGGCTGTGCCCCACTGCCCCTCCCGAACCCCGCGTGTCCCCCCTGATCGGCACGACGTCGGGCCCGCTGGAGAGTTCAACTCGACGGTAGCCCGTCGGGTTCCGACTTGGGACAAATCCGTATGAACCCTCAGGAAGCCGCCGGCCAGCTCGCCTCCGGCTCGCTCACCCCCGGCCTCAGTTCCACCGCGTCGAACGTACTCACCGTCATCCGGATGTCACAGTCCAGCCGGTCGCCCACCGTCGGCGCGCTCAGATGGGGCGGCACCGCCAGCATCGAGACCTGCATGTGCGCCACGTCGGCGAAGTGCAGCCGGTGCCCGGCCCAGTGGAACGGTGAGGGCGCCCAGCCTGCCCCGCGCGCGGCCCCCAGCACCGCGCCCTTGAGCACGTCCCGCAGACCGCTGTGGGCGGCGCTGGCGTACAGCCCGACTCCGTGCGCGGTGCCGCCGGAGACCACCAGCAGCGTGCCCCCGGCGAACCGGCGCTGCCGGTAGCCCACCGCCTGCCGGTGCGGCATCCGGCGAACATCGAGCACGGTGCCACTGGCCCGGAAGGCCTGGCGGTCGCCCAGCCAGAGGCTGGTCCCGATCCGCGGCCTCACCTGCACGCCCGGATGAGCCGCCCGCACCAGGGCCAGTTCCGGCGGGGTCAGGTGCGAGACCCAGAAAGTGCTGAGCGGGATCCCGGCCCGCCCGAGCGCGTCCAGGGCCAGGTGCACCGACTCCAGTACCCGCCGCCGGTCGCCGCCGCTGGGCAGGTGCATCGCTACGCCGGCCAGCCGCACCTGACGCAGCGGAGCGGCCAGTTCGGCCAGCTCGGAAAGAGTTACACCGTGCCGATGCACCGGGGAGTCCAGCTCGAGGACCGCCGCCGGTCCGGCCGCCCCCAGGCCGGCCAGGTGACGCACCACCGAAGCGTGGGCCACCGTGCGCAACACCTGCGTCGGCCGCGGTTCCGGGTTCAGGTCGGCTGTGCCCAGCGGCGCCATCACCGCGATCGTCCCGTGGAAACCCAGCCGTACCGAGGGTATCTCGGCCTCGGTCCCGACGGCGACGGTGTCCACCCCGAGGCGGCCGCAGAGCTCGGCCAGCCGCTCGCGCCCGAAACCGTAGCCGTTGCCCTTGATCACCGGCACCAGCCCGGGAGACTGCGCGGCTGCCCGCCGGATCGCGGCGTGCCAGCGGGGTTCGTCGATCGTCAGCCGAAACGTCATGACCGCGCCTTCTGGATACGCTGATGAGCCTGAAACGCCTTGTGCCACAGCGGGGAAAGAACGAACTCCCACTCCCCGGCGGTCTCCACCACGGATCCGCCCGTGCCCAGCTTGAAACGCAGCAGCCCGGAGAGTTTCTCGGCCTCGTCCAGGGTGTCGGCGATACCGCGTAGGTCGTAGACCCAGCAGTCCCGGGCCAGCGCGGCCCGCATCGCGGCCCACTGCACCGCGGTCGAGGCCTGGGCGTCGCGGTTGCGGGAGGTCGAGCCGCCGTAGGTGTACCAGCAGGTGCGGTCCGCGTCGACGGTGATCGCCGCGGCCAGTGCCTCACCCTCGAGTTCGCCCACCCAGAGCCGCAGAACCGGGCCCAGGGCGTCCCCCATGGTCCGGAAGTAGCTCAGCGGGCGCGGGGTGAAGCCGTCCCGCTCGGCGGTCTCGACGTAGAGCCGGTGGAACACCGCCAGGTCGGCCTCCGAGCCCGGGCGTACCCGCACCCCGGCCGCGGCCGAGCGCTTCACGTTGCGCCGCCACTGCTGGTTCATGCCCTTGAGCAGGTCCTGCGGGGTCTGCCCGCGCAGGTCCAGCCGGACCCCGAGCCGCGGCTGGCCGGCGCTGAAGTGCCCCGACTCGTCCTCCAGCGAGGTCCAGCCCTTCTCGCGCAGGACCTCGAGCAACGCCGTGCCCTCCGGGTGCACCTGGTCGGGTTCGAGGTCGGAGAAGCGGCGGGCCCCGGGGGCGGCCAGGCCGCGCTTGGCGGTGGCGGTGCTCCAGGTGCGCACCGCCTGGGCCGGCCCGATCCGCACGGCGAACGCGTGCTGCGAGCGCAGGTGGGCCAGGAACGGGTCCAGCCACCGGGCGGGCTCGCGCACCACCTGGTGCCAGGGCAGGGCCGGCCCCTCCGGCACGTAGGCCAGGCTCCGGTTGGTGCCGGGCACCGGCCGGTGCAGCACCAGCGCAGCGCCGACGAGTTCCCCCTGCTCGATCCAGCCGATGCTCTCGCTGCGCCAGGACGGCTTCGCCCCGGCCCAGGCCGGGGTCTGCAGGATGCTGGCCGAGTGCGACTCGGCGTAGCGGGCGTGCTGCCGGGCGTCGATCGCCTGCACCACCAGGCCCGTCCGGGACTTCGGCCACAGCGCCGAAGCAGCCTCGGGCCGTAGCCGGAGGGTGTGAGCCGGCCTGCCCCGCAGAAGGCCGGTGGGGGTGCCGCGTAGATCGGTTCCAGGCATGCCGGAAGCGTGGCTGCACCGGACCGTTGACCACATCGGGCGCCGGAACGGTCTGTGCGCGCCCGGCTCGTCCTCTAGAACGAGGTTCGGGAACGAGGGGGTTCATCCTCCGGGAGGAGGCCCGGCCCGCCTCCCCGGCCGTATCGTCGAACGGTGACGAGCCCGTCCCCAAGGCCGAGCACGAGCACGAGCCCGAGCCCGGCCGTGCGGGTCGCCGTGTTCCTGCGCGACCGGGTCCTGCCCCCCGGGCGTCCGGCGCTGGTGGCCACCGCGGTGGGCCTGAGCTGGGCCCTGGCCATGTACTGGCTGCCCCGGCACGGCTGGTACCCGGGCATCGGCGTGTACGAGTACCAGGCTCTCGGAGCGGTGATCACGCTGGTGCTGCTCACCCGCGACCGTTTCCCCCGGCTCACCCTGATCGCCCTGGCGCTGTTCTACCCCGACGCCTACGGCAGTTGGCTGAGCAGCAACTGGCACATCCTGCCCTACGCCCTGGCCGGGTACACGGTGGCGGCGCGCGGGGCCATGCGTGCCCACTGGGGACTTCTCGTCGGCCTCTTCGGGGTGTTCCGGCACGACTGGGTCAGCGGGCCGGACTGGCAGTCGTGGCCCCTCCTGTCGCTCCTGCAGTACCCGGAGGCCTACTCGTTCTGGGACTTCAACTTCTCCCGCACCGCGCTGTTCGGCTGCGCCTTCGTTGCCACCGTTCTGCTCGGCCGTGCGTCCTATCGGCAGGAGCAGGCGAACCAGGAGCTACGCCGGCGGCAGCAGGAGGTGGAACGGTTGCGCAAGATCGAGACCGACCAGATGGTGATGGCCGAGCGCACCCGGATCGCCCGGGAGCTGCACGACGTGGTGGCGCACCACATCAGCGCCGTGGTGCTGCGCGCCCAGGCCGCCGACCGGGTCGCCGACGCCCAGCCCGAGCAGCTGCGCGAGGCCGTGCGCTGGATCGCCCTGGACGGGCAGCACACCCTGGCCGCCATGCGTCAGGTGGTGAAGGTTCTGCGTTCCACCGACTCGGGAGCCGCCCTGGCCCCGCAGACCACGCTGGCCGAGATCCCCGAGATCGCGGCCCGGATGCAGGCGGTGGGCATGCCGGTCCAGCTGGGTCTGCCGCCGATCCAGCCGATCCTGCCGGCCGCGGTGGAGCTGGCGGCGGTCCGGATCGTGCAGGAGGCGCTGACCAACGCGCTGATCCACGCCCGGGCCGGGCAGGCGCTGGTGGCCCTCGAGCCCTCGGGGGACCAGCTGGTCATCGAGGTCCACGACGACGGTGGGCGGGGGACCTCGTCGGCTGAGGGCGCGGGCACCCGCTGGTCCCGGCGGGCCGCCACCCAGCCCTCCGGCATTCCAGCGGTCGGTGCGGCCACCGGGCAGCCGATGCCGGTAGGTCGTTCGTCCACCTTCGGCTCGGGGCACGGTCTGGTCGGTATGCGCGAGCGGGCGGCCTCGTGCGACGGCACTCTCGAGATCGGCCGCTCGCACCTGGGCGGCTGGCTGGTGCGGGCCCGGCTGACCACGGCTGTGTCCAGCGAGTCGCTGATGAACCAGACGGCGCTGCCGCACGCCGGCTGAACACCTTTCAACACCCAAAGGCACGAATTACGGCCTTCAAAAGCAAAATTGAGGACGCCCTCCCGCACCCAAGGTGCCGATGGTCACCAAAGAGGCGGGCCAGCGTCCTAAAACAAACCCCTGACGGGCAGGATGTACACCGTGTTGAACCAGCCCATCCGTGTTGCCGTGGTCGACGACCAGGGGGTGATCCGGGCGGGGCTGCGCATGATCATCGACCACGAGCCCGATCTGACCGTGGTCGGCGAGGCCGCTGATGGTGCCGCCGCGCTGGCGATGGTCGCGGCCGAACAACCGCACGTGGTGCTGATGGACATCCGTATGCCGGTGCTGGACGGGATCGAGGCCACCCGCCGGCTGTTGGCCGAAGGAGCGGCGGGGGGCCCTCAGCCGGCGGTGCTGATCCTGACCACCTTTGACGACGAGGAGTACGTCCTCGGTGCAATCCGGGCCGGTGCCAGCGGTTTCCTGCTGAAGGACGCGGGCCCGGACGTTCTGGTGGCAGCCGTGCGTACCGTTCACGCCGGCAACTCCCTGGTCGACCCGGTGGTGACCAACACGCTGATCGCCCACTGCCTGGAGCTCGAGCGCGCCCAGCCTCCGGCCCTGCCGGGCGGCCCCGACCGGCCTGCCCACGCCTACTGGTCTCCCCGGCTGGCCACCCTCAGCGAGCGGGAGAAGGAGATCTTCGCCGGGATGGGCCGCGGGCTGTCGAACACCGATCTGGCCGCGCATCTGGTGGTCAGCGAGACCACGGTGAAGACCCACGTCAGCTCGGTGCTGGCCAAGCTGGGGCTGCGGAATCGGGTGCAGGCGGTGGTGGTGGCCTACGAGACCGGCGTGGTGGTGCCGGGGAGGCCGGAAGGCCCTGGCGGAGTTGCCTGGATCACTGGTACTTGATGCACGCCACTCGTTGTCTGGATCACGTTGTCCGGACAGGTTCGAGAGTACTGAACCGACGTCGCACCAGCGTCCGGAATGTCGTGTTGATCACCTGAACCGGTTTGAACTCCGTGCTTGTCCGGACAAGTTGGACACGACCGTTCGTCGATTGGCCCGGGAAGCCGGAGGTGGATGACACCGGCGCGTGTAAAACGGCGGCCCCGTCGAGGAATTCGAGCCTCATGGCCGCGCTTGGAGACGGGTTCGGGCAGGCGTTACGTGCAAGGATCGGCGGCAGGACATGTCTCCGAGGGCCGTACCCGAGCCGTAGACGAGTTACCGCCGAGCCGCAGAGCGAAAACCGCACGCGACGAACCGCACAGGAGCAGCGCAGATGCCGATTGCAACCCCCGAGGTCTACGCGGAGATGCTCGACCGGGCCAAGGCCGGGTCGTTCGCCTATCCCGCCATCAACGTCACCTCGTCCCAGACGCTGAACGCCGCGATCCGCGGGTTCGCCGAGGCGGGCAGTGACGGCATCGTGCAGATCTCCACCGGCGGGGCCGAGTACGCCTCCGGCCCGACGATCAAGAACATGGTCACCGGGGCCGTGGCGCTGGCCCAGTTCGCCCACGAGGTGGCCAAGAACTACGACGTCAACATCGCGCTGCACACCGACCACTGCCCGAAGGACAAACTCGACGGGTACGTGCGCCCGCTGCTGGCGATCAGCCAGGAACGCGTCGACCGGGGCGAGAACCCGCTGTTCCAGTCGCACATGTGGGACGGCTCGGCGGTGCTGCTGGACGAGAACCTGAAGATCGCCGCCGAACTGCTGGAGCGCACCGCCGCCGCGAAGATCGTTCTGGAGGTGGAGATCGGCGTGGTCGGGGGCGAGGAGGACGGCGTCTCGCACGACATCAACGAGCACCTGTACTCCACCGTGGCCGACGCCAAGGCCACCGTCGAGGCCCTCGGCCTGGGTGAGAAGGGGCGCTACATCACGGCTCTCACCTTCGGCAACGTGCACGGCGTGTACAAGCCGGGCAACGTGAAGCTGCGCCCCGAGATCCTCAAGCAGATCCAGGACGAGATCGGCGCCGAGTACGGCCGCGAGAAGCCGTTCGACCTGGTCTTCCACGGCGGGTCCGGTTCGCTGCCGGAGGAGATCTCGGCCGCCGTCGACTACGGCGTGGTCAAGATGAACGTGGACACCGACACCCAGTACGCCTTCACCCGGCCGGTGGTGGAGCACATGTTCCGCAACTACGACGGCGTGCTGAAGATCGACGGCGAGGTCGGCAACAAGAAGCAGTACGACCCGCGGGCCTGGGGCAAGGCCGCCGAGGCGGGTCTGGCGGCCCGGGTGGTCGAGGCCTGCGAGGCGCTGCGCAGCGCGGGTACGAAGATCAAGTAGAGCGGCGGACGCGTGGCCCGGCTCGCCGGGCCACGCACCTTTGCCGGCGCCGGGCCGGGGGCGGACGGGCGTCTCACCGGCGGGCTGGGGCACAATCACCTCCGTGACCACGCCGCATAACCTGCTCAACTCGCCGCCGCCCACCCTGCTGCCGGACGACGCCGTCTCCCGCGACGCGATCGCCGCGGGGGCCCCGCTGGAGAACGTCGCCGCCGCCAACCCGGCGCACTGCCTGCCCTGGGCGGCCCTGGCCGAGCGGGCGCTGGAGGCCGGGAACGACGTGGAGGCCTACGCCTACGCGCGGACCGGCTACCACCGGGGCCTGGACGCCCTGCGCCGCAACGGCTGGAAGGGGCACGGCCCGGTGCCGTGGTCGCACCTGCCGAACCAGGGTTTCCTGCGGGCGCTGGCCGCGCTCGGCCGCTCCGCCGCCGAGATCGGTGAGGACGAGGAGCGCGAGCGCATCGCCAAGTTCGTGGCCGACTGCGACCCGGAGGCCGCCTCCGCCCTCAACGTTCTGAGCTGGGCGGACCCGCGCTGAGCAAGACCGTCGTCGTGGTGGGCGGCGGGATCGCGGGCATCGCCTGCGCCCGCCGCCTGCACGACGCAGGGGTGAGGGTCCGGGTCTTCGAGCGCGGTCGCCGGATCGGCGGCCGGATGGCGGTGAAGACCGAGTACGTCGGGCCGGTCTCGTCCTTGTCGGTGGGCCACGCGGTCGACATCGGCGCTCCCTACTTCACCGTGCGGGAGGCCCTTTTCGCGCACGTGGTGGCCACCTGGCAGCGGGCCGGCCTGGCCCAGCCCTGGACCGACCGGTTCTCGGTGCTGGACGAGCAGGGCCTGCGCCGGCAGGAGAACGGCCTGCAGCGCTGGTCGACCGTGCCCGGCGCCGGAGGCCTGCGCGGTCTGGTCGAGAACCTGGCCCAGGGGCTGCGGGTGGAGACGGCGCACCTGGTCGAGTCGGTGGGCCTGGAGAACGGGCGCCCCACGGTCGACGGGGAACCGGTGGCCGCGGTCGTGCTGGCCATGCCCGACCCGCAGGCCGAGCGTCTGGTGCCGGCGCCGGTCGCCGCCCGGCTCGGGGTGCAGAACTCCGGTCAGCAGCCGGTGCTCGCGCTCTGGGCGCCCTGGGCGCAGCGCTGGTGGCCGGAGTTCGACGGGGTCTTCGTGAACCACTCCGACGTGCTCACCTGGATCGCCGACAGCGGCCGCAGCCACGCCGACGGGGTGCCCCTGCTGGTCGCCCACAGCACCAGCGAGTTCGCCCGCACCCGGCTGAAGAACCCGAGCTCCGGCATCGAGCCGATGCTGGCCGAACTGGGCCGGGTGCTGGGCGTCGAGCCCACGCCGCGGGCCGAGTGGGCCCGCATCCACCGCTGGTCGTTCGCCGCGCCGGCGCGCACCCATCTGGAGCCGTTCCGGTTGCTGGGGACGGGTGAAGAGCCCGGCCTGATCGGTGTCTGCTCGGACGCCTGGGGCCCGCGCTCCCGGGTGGAACAGGCCTGGATGTCCGGCAACGGGCTGGCCGAGACGCTGCTGAAGCATCTGGACCAGTGATCGACAGGCCCGGGGGGCGTCCGGGCGATGCACTGTCGTCGCGGTAGCATCAATCACCGGACCCCACACCCAGGGGTGAGCTAAGGAGCCCGGTAGATGCCCGCGATCGTTCTGGTCGGCGCCCAGTGGGGCGACGAGGGTAAGGGCAAGGCCACCGATGCCCTCGGCGCCGAAGCCGACTACGTGGTCAAGTTCAACGGCGGCAACAACGCCGGCCACACCGTGGTCGTCGACGGTGAGAAGTACGCGCTGCACCTGCTGCCCTCGGGCATCCTGACGCCGGACTGCATCCCGGTGATCGGCAACGGCGTGGTCATCGACCTGGCCGTGCTGTTCCAGGAGATCGAGGGCCTGACCGCCCGCGGCATCGACTGCTCCAAGCTGCTGATCTCGGCCAACGCCCACCTGATCCCGTCGTACAACCGCACCCTGGACAAGACGGTCGAGCGGTTCCTGGGCAAGCGCAAGATCGGCACCACCGGCCGCGGCATCGGCCCGACCTACGCCGACAAGATGAGCCGGGTCGGCATCCGGGTGCAGGACCTGTTCGACGAGAAGATCCTCCGGCAGAAGATCGAGGGCGCCCTCGAGTCCAAGAACCACCTGCTGGTCAAGGCCTTCAACCGGCGGGCCATCCAGGTCGACGAGGTCTTCGACGAGCTGATCGCCTACGCCGAGCGCCTGCGCCCGATGGTCACCGACACCGGCAAGACGCTGGTCGACGCGCTCGACCGGGGCGAGATGGTGCTCTTCGAGGGCGGCCAGGCCACCCTGCTCGACGTCGACCACGGCAACTACCCGTTCGTCACCTCGTCGAACGCCACCGCCGGCGGCGCCTGCACCGGTTCCGGCGTACCGCCGACCCGGATCGACCGGGTGATCGCGGTGGCCAAGGCCTACGCCACCCGGGTCGGCGAGGGCCCGTTCCCGACCGAGCTGCACGACGAGTGGGGCGACCGGCTGCGCAACGTCGGCGGTGAGTTCGGTACCACCACCGGCCGCCCGCGGCGCTGCGGCTGGTACGACGCGCCGATCTCGCGCTACGCGGCCCGGGTCAACGGCGTCACCGACTTCGTGCTCACCAAGCTCGACGTGCTCACCGGCATCGAGCGCATCCCGGTCTGCGTGGCCTACGACGTGGACGGGGTGCGGCACGACGAGATGCCGATGACGCAGACCGGTTTCCACCACGCCAAGCCGGTCTACGAGCACTTCGAGGGCTGGACCGAGGACATCTCCGCGGCCCGCACGTTCGAGGACCTGCCGAAGAACGCCCAGGCGTACGTGCTCGCCCTGGAAGAGATCTCGGGTCAGCGGATCTCCGCGGTCGGGGTCGGCCCGAGCCGTGAGCAGACCGTGGTGCGCCACTCGCTGCTGCCGGAGTGAGAAACTCTCAGGCGTAGACGGAAGCCCGCACCGGATAGTACTTCTCGAAGTCTTCCGGAACCTCGCCGCCGTCCAGCACGGCGGCGAGGCGGTCGAGGTAGAACTCCCAGCCCGGGCCGATGCTGCCCAGGTCGGGGGAGCCGGCCTGCTCGTGGGTGAAGGTCAGGCTGCTGCCCGAGGCGGTGCTGCTCAGCACCAGGCGCAGCGTCCACGGTTCACCCTCGGCCGGAGTGGTCACGGCCAGCACGTAGGGCGCGGCGCAGCTGTCGATGCGCACCGGGCTGGCCGGGGTGCCCTCCTCGGCCGACATGTGCAGCGAGACCGTGCCCGAGGTGGGATCGCCCTCCCACCGGCCGATCCAGCGGGCCGTCTGCTCCGGCTCGGTCAGGGCGGCCCACAACTGCTGCACCGGAACGCTGTAGGCCCGGGTGAACACCAGGCGAGCGCCGTTCTGGTCACGGGTGATGCGTCCGGTCGGGTCTGACGTCTGCATGGGGTCAGGCTCCCACAAGATCGCGTCTCAGAGTTCCTGAGTGAGGCCGCTGCGCAGGATGTTCAGGCTCTTGGTGAGCAGCCGGGAGACGTGCATCTGCGAGACCCCCACCTCGGCGGCGATCTGCGACTGGGACAGACCCTTGCCGAAACGTAGCTCCAGGATGCGGCGTTCGCGCACCGGCAACCGGGCCAGCAGAGGGCGCAGGGTCTCGCGCTGCTCGACCAGTTCCAGCCCGGCGTCCTCGAACGACTTGCCCATCCGGTCGGAGTCGTCGGCCGTGGTCTGCAGCGGCACGGTGATGTATGCGCTCGCCGTCTCCAGCGCCTCGAGCACGAGATCCGCGTCCACGTCGAGATGTTCGGCGATCTCGCGGACGGTGGGGGATCGGTCGAGGGTGTGGGTGAGGGTTTCGCGGGCTTCGGAGACGCGGCGGCCGAGGTCCTGGATGCGGCGGGGGATGCGCATGGCCCAGCCGCGGTCGCGGAAGTGGCGGCGGATCTCTCCGACGATGGTGGGGACGGCGAAGGCGGCGAAGGCGCCGCGTTGGGGGTCGAAGCGGTCGACGGCGTGCAGGAGGCCGATGGTTCCGACCTGGACGAGGTCGTCGTAGGGTTCGCCGCGGCCTTTGAAGCGTTGGGCGAGGTGGTGCACGAGGGGAAGATGGGCCTCGATGACCGCGCGGCGCAGCTGCTGGTACTGCGGGTGCGCCGGGGGCATCGCGGCCAGCCGGAACAGGTCGGGATCGGCCAGGGGTACGGCGGTGTCTGGATCTACCGGTACCTCTTCCTCGTCTTCTTCTTCGCCCGGGGCGGCGAGATCCGGGTCGTCCAGGTCCAGCACCTCGCGCTCGCCCGGCTGCTCCGGCCCCACCCGGTGGACGATTCCCGGCTGACTGCGCGGCATTACGTGCAGGCGGGCGTCGGCGTCCGGCTGCAGACTCACCTCTCCGCCCGCCCCGGTACGCTCAGTTTGATCCAGGCCCCCTCGGCCCCGCCTCCGGTGAGCACGTCTCCGGCCAGGGCGCGCAGCACCGACCACGAGAAGCTCGCCTCGCGGGGCAGGTGGGCCACCGGCCCGGAGATGGTGACCGACAGATGCTGGCTGCCGACCAGCCCGACCTCGAAGGCCGCCTCCAGGGTGCGGCCCGGGTGGGCCCGCCCGGCGAGCAGCAGGGAACAGGCCTCGTCCACGGCGATCCGCAGATCTTCGATCTCGTCGAGGGTCAGGTCCAGGCGGGTGCCGAGGCCGGCTGCGGCCGTGCGCACGACGGCCAGGTAGGCCGGATCGGCGGGCACCCGCAGGTCCACCACGTCGGGGCGGCGCGCTGTCTTCTCCGCCTTCTCTGCCGGCTCGGCCTGCCCGTTGCGGTCGAACAGGTCGGAGCGCTGCCTGCCGCGAATCGTGCTCACATCCCCCCGTGACGAAGTCCGGACCTGATCGTTGCGGTGCGCGGATCGTTCGTCACGGAACGATACCAATGTCACCATCGGAACAGGGTAGTGCACTCAGAGTTGAACTTGTCCAGGCCTCAAGGGAGAGGCAAGCTACGGAAGTCGCTTGCTCGATCACGACTAGTTAACCCGGTCACCCGTTCGGCCGTACGGGTAATTCTGCCCGTCCAGGGGCGCATCCACGGCTTGATTCCGGAGCCGTTGCACGCCTTGTTGGCCACATCCGGTCATTCTCCGGTGAATGCAGCGTGAGTGCAGCACGGCATTCATCACCAATCGGGCGAATCGTCCTCCGTGCGTGAAAACTCAACAAGCGCGCCGGGTTCGCCGACCAGCGCAGAACCCGATTGAAGACGTCCGTGGTGACCACGGACGTCTTCAGTCGGGTTGATCAGTGGTCGGTCAGGGCGGCGGGGCTGTGTTGTCTCTGTGCGCTGGGCGCGGGGGTGGTGGGCGCCAGGGTCCGTCCCGAATACACCGCGATCAGGGTGCCGAGGAATCCGAGGACGACGGCCACCAGGTTGGGGGAGTTGTAGCCCCAGCCCGCGGCGATGGTCAGACCACCCAGCCAGGCGCCCAGGGAGTTGGCGATGTTGAAGGCCGCGTGCATGCTGGCCGCGGCCAGGTTGGGCGCCCCGCCGGCCAGCGTGATGATCCGGTTCTGCAGGGCCGGGAAGGCCATGGTGTTGCAGAACGGGAAGAGGAAGATCAGGACGGCCGAGGCCACCTGGTTGCTCGAGGCGAAGTAGAAGGTGGCGGCCACCAGCACGTTCGCCCCCATCGCGGCGTAGATCACCGGGTTGCTGTCGAAGCGGTCGGACAACCGGGCCCCGATCAGGTTGCCCACGGTCATGCCCAGGCCGAACAGCACCAGCAGGCGCGAGAGGCTGGACTCGGCGAAGCCGGCCACCTCGGTCATCATCGGCGCGATGTAGCTGAAGGTGGCGAACGTGGCCCCGCCGCCGATCGTGGCCACCGCCAGGGCCAGCCAGACCTGCCGGTTCCGGAAGGCGCCCAGTTCCTTGCGCAGGTGCGGGGCCTCGGGCGAGCTCGGATCGATCCGCTCGCTGCGCGGCACCGCGGCCAGCACGCCCAGGGCGCCCGCCAGTTCGATCAGGGCCACCAGGGCGAACACCACCCGCCAGGACGTGCCCTGCCCGATGTAGGTGGCCATCGGCACGCCCACCACGTTGGAGATGGTCAGCCCGGCGAACACCATGGCCATCGCCTGGCTGCGACGGTTCTGCGCCACCAGGTTGGCCGCCTGCACCGCCGCCACACCGAAGAACGCGCCGTGCGGCAGACCGGCCAGGAACCGCATGATCAGCAGCCCCCAGAAGCCGGGCATGACCGCCGAGAGCAGATTGCCCAGCGCCAGCGCGACGACCAGGCTGATCAGCAGACCCTTGCGGGGGAAGCGGACGCTGGCGGCGGTGAGCAGGGGCGCCCCGATGACCACGCCGATGGCGTAGGCCGAGATCAGGTTGCCCGCCTGGGGCACGCTCACATCGAGATCGGCGGCGATGTCCGGCAACAGCCCGAGGGCGACGAACTCACCTGTACCCAGGCCGAAGCTGCAGATGGCCAGCACCAGAAGGGCTCGCCGTACGGGAGTGAACATGGCCTGCCGCCTCTTTCGTGCACATCAGTGAGCGGCCCCGCCCCTGGGACGGCAGCCGCTGAGGTCTCGCGGTCGGCCAGGGCGCGTCGTTTGCTTGAGAGGCAAGCAAAAGCGGACGGTAGGGGAAAAAGCTGCGGGGCGGCATCATTGAGCCCAAGCGCCGAACGGACGGACGGCTGCGGTCGCCACTGGCTGCTCCCAGCGTACAACCGCTCGCGCCCGTTGAGGCTGGGCTGGGCGGTCGGTGGGGGCCGGGGATTCGGGGCCGGGGCTCGGGTCAGGGCCTGTCCTGCGGATCACTCGCCTACTGCGGGGCGCCTACCGGCACCTCCTCGCTACGGCGCTGATCCACAGGACAGGCCCTAGTTCGGCGGTGTCCTGGGTACGGCTGGGGTCGTGCCGGAGTCGAGGACTGCTTCGGGCGGCTCGTTGAGCAGTTCTGCCGGAACGGTGACCGTCGCGGGGGGTGAGACCGCTCGCCAAGAGGAAACCGCTGCGTCGGGCTTGGAGGTTTCGGCGGGTGTTTCTGAGGCCGGCTGCGGCTGTTCGGGGGCATTGAGCATTGCCTCGATCCTGGGGGCGGCCAGGTCGAGGATGTCTTTCATCTGCTCTTCCCAGGTGGACGCGGCCAGGGTGGACGGTGCCGGCGCGGAGGTCGGCGCAGGCGTGGGGCTGGCGGCGGGTGCCGGTATTGCGGGCGTGGGGGCGGTGGGCGGCCCGGAAGTGGGAACGGGGGGGGGGGGGGCGGTGGCCGGGCCTGGGGTGGGGGGGGTGGAGGGGGTGGGGCCTGATGTGGTGGAGCCTGGGGTGGACGGCGTGGATGTGGCGGGCCTTGGGGTGGCGGGTCCCGAGGTGGTGGGGCCTGATGCAGTGGGGCCTGTGGTGGCCGACGTGGATGTGATCGGCGCTGATGTGCTTGAGGGCTTGTCGTCGGCGGGGGTGGGGTTCGGCGCCACGGGCTGGGAGGCAGTGGCGGCGGAACTGGCGGACGCGGCGGCCAAGGGACGGACGTGCGCTGCGGGCAGCGGGCCGGTGGGCCAGACGGGCTGGGGTTTGATCACGGGGATCTGGCCGGTGTTGGTGTAGTGGCCGACCATCGGGATCGGGTTGGTGTTCAGGCCCACCACCGGTATCCGCAGGCCGCGCGGAGCCGTCGCGGCCGGGTCGGCGCTCAGGGCCTCGTGGGCCTGGTTGTTGCTGGCCGGGGGCACGTCACCGAGGCTCGGGCGCAGGGTGAGGACCAGCGAGTGCTGCATCTGCGCCGCGTACATCGCGATCAGCGCGGCCACCAGGCCCAGCCCCACGGCCACCAGGTTGGGCGCGTTGTAGCCCCAGCCCGCGGCGATGGTCAGGCCGCCCAGCCAGGCGCCCAGGGAGTTGGCGATGTTGAAGGCCGCGTGCATGCTCGCGGCGGCCAGGTTCGGGGCGCCACCGGCCATCGTGATGATCCGGTTCTGCAGGGCCGGGAAGGCCATCGTGTTGCAGAACGGGAAGACGAAGATCATTACTGCCGAGGCGATCCGGTTGCTCGAGGCGAAGAAGAAGATCCCGGCCACGACCACCTGGGCCGCCATCACGCCGTAGATCACCCGGGTCACCTCGAACCGGTCGGACAGCCGCGCCCCGACCAGGTTGCCGAAGGTCATGCCCAGCCCGAACAGCACCAGCAGCGGGGTGATGCTCTCCTCGGCGTACCCCGCGACCTCGGTCATCATCGGCGCGATGTAGCTGAAGGTGGAGAAGATCGCGCCGCAGCCGATCATCGCCACCCCGAGCGACAGCCAGATCTGCAGGTTCTTGAACGCCCGCAGTTCGGTGCGCAGGTTCGGGCCGTCCGGCGCGTCCCGGTCGGCCCGGGCGCTGCGGGGCACGGCCACCAGCATCCCCAGCACGCCGACCAGTTCGACCACGGCGACCAGCACGAACACCAGCCGCCAGGAGGTGTTCTGGCCGATGTAGGTGGTCAGCGGCACGCCGACGACGTTCGAGATGGTCAACCCGGCGAACACCACGGCCATGGCCTGGCTGCGCCGGGCCTGCGGCACCAGGTTGGCGGCCTGCACCGAGGCCAGGCCGAAGAACGCGCCGTGCGGCAGGCCGGCCAGGAAGCGCATGGCCAGCAGGCCCCAGAAGCTCGGCATCGCGGCCGAGAGCAGGTTTCCCACCGCCAGCGCGAGCACCAGGCTGATCAGCAGGCCCTTACGGGGGAACCGGACCGAGACGGCGGCCAGGACCGGCGCCCCGATCACCACCCCCAGCGCGTAGGCCGAGATCAGGTTGCCCACCTGGGTGGCGGTGATGTCGAGGTCCTGGGCGATGTCCGGCAGCAGGCCGAGGCTGGCGTACTCACCCGTCCCGAGGCCGAAACTGCAGATCGCCAGCACCAGCAGTGCTCGTCGCACGGGATTGAGCACGCCTGCCGCCTTCGCCTACAGCTGTTCCGGATCTTGGCCGGACAACTCGCGGGGCATGGACCAGCAGGCGTCGGCGCGCCGTGAGGGTGTCACAAGAACCAGCCGCCCGCCAGATGCCGGAACGCGGTCGGGCGAGCACGGAAAGTCAGGCCGTTAGGCCGACTTGCGGGCCGGGGCCTTCTTCGCGGCGCTCTTGCTCGCCGTCTTGGTGGCGGTCTTCTTGGCCGGTGCCTTCTTGGCCGTGCTGCTCTTCTTGGCCGCCGTGGCCTTCTTGGCCGGGGCCTTGCTCGCGCTCTTGCGGGCCGGCTTCTCGTCCTTTTCGCCGGTGCTCTCGCCCCGGGCCGCCTTGGCCCGGTCGACGCTGGCCTGCAGCGCCGAGAGCAGGTCGACCACCTCGGTGGCGGCCTCGTCGGAGGCCTCCACCGGGGCCGGCTCGGCCCCCTCGAGCTTCGCCTCGACCAGCTTCACCAGGGCCTGCTGGTAGTCGTCCTCGAACTCCTCGGGCTCGAAGTCGGCGGCCATCGAGTCGACCAGGGAGGCGGCCATCCGCAGCTCCTGCGGGCGCAGTTCGACGTCTTCCTCGAGGATCGGGAAGTCGGCCGCGCGGATCTCGTCCGGCCACAGCAACGTCTGCATCATGATGACCTGTTCGCGCACCCGCAGCACGGCCAGTGACTCACGCTGACGCAGAGCGACCTTCACCACGGCCATCCGATCGGTGGCCTCGAGCGCCTCGCGCAGCAGGGCGTAGGGCTTGGCCGCCCGGGAGTCCGGCTCCAGGTAGTAGGACTTGCCGAAGAGCACCGGGTCGACCTGCCCGGTGGGGACGAACTCGATCACGTCGATCTCGCGGTTGGTGGACAGCGGCAGGGCCTCGAAGTCCTCGTCGGTCATCACCACGAGCCGGCCGTCCTCGGCCTCGTAGCCCTTGGCCAGTTGGTCCCACGCCACCTCCTCGCCGCAGACGCTGCAGACCCGGCGCATCCGGATCCGCCCGCCGTCCTCGCGGTGCACCTGGTGGAAGCGGATGTCGTGTTCCTGGGTCGCCGAGAACAGCCGGACCGGCACGTTGACGAGGCCGAACGAGACCGCGCCCTTCCAGATCGCTCGCATCGTGGATCTCCCTCGCTGTCGCACTCACGTCGACCCTGGCGGCACGGGACCGAACCGACATCCGGTGTCAAGGCGGACACGCGCAGACCTGTCACCCAGCATGACCGCTCGACCACCACGGTGCCAGGGCAGGTGCGTGTCCATTCGTACTGACCTGCGTCTACGGGGAAAGTCATCGGTTCGGGTGAGTCGGCGATTGAGGTGGCGATCGAGTCGGCCAGCCCCAGTGATCTGCGGCTGCGGTGTGCTCTGATGGCGACATGCGTCCGATGCTGGCCACCGCGGCGGATCCCGACCGCGGGCTCCCGGCGGACCGCGTGCGCTGGGCCTACGAGGTCAAGTGGGACGGCTGGCGGGTGCTGGCCGACATCCACGACGGCTCGGTGCGGTTGTGGAGCCGGTCGGAACGGGAGATCACCGCGGCGTTCCCCGAGCTGACGGCGATCGGCCGGGCCCATCCGGACGTGCTGCTCGACGGCGAGATCGTGATCCTGCAGCAGGGACTGCCCTCGTTCACCGCCCTGGCCGACCGGATCCACCTGAGCGACCCGCGCAAGGCCGCTGCGCTGGCGGCTCGCAACCCGGCCACCCTGATCGCCTTCGACGCGCTGCGGATGTACGGCGTGGACCTGACCGGGCGCTCCTGGCAGGAACGGCGGGAGTCGCTGGAACGCCTGCCCGCCTCGGGGGAGCACTGGCAGCTGTCGCCGGTCTACGAGGACGTCGAGATCCTGCTGGAGGCCACCCGGGAGCAGGGGCTCGAGGGGGTGGTGGCCAAGCGGCGCAGCTCGGTCTACCGGGCCGGGGCGCGCAGCAGCGACTGGCGCAAGCTGGCCCACCGGCGGGTGCAGTCGGTGCTGATCGGGGGCTGGCGGCCGGAGGTGAACGACCGCGCGCAGATCGGGGCGCTGCTGATCGGGGTGTGGGCGGCGCCGGGGGTACTGCGCTTCGTCGGGCGGATGGGCAGCGGCCTGACCGCCGCCGGGCCGCAGGCCGAGCTGCGCCGATTGCTGGCACCGCTAGAACTGGAGAAGTCACCGTTCGACGACACGGTGCCGCGGCCGGATGCCAAGGGGGCGACCTGGGTGCGGCCGCGGGTCGTGGTGGACGTACGGCACCTCGGGCGGACCGAGGGCGGAAGGCTGCGGCAGCCGGTCTTCCGGGGTATCCGCAGCGACCTGGAACCAGAGGACGTCCGGTACGAGTGAGCGTGGATTGAGGGGGGCCCGTTGCCTGGAGAGGAACAACTGGTCGAGGTGGCCGGGCGCACGCTACGGCTGCGCAACCTCGACAAGGTGCTCTACCCGTCCACCGGCACCACCAAGGGCGAGCTGCTGCACTACCTGACCGGCGTGGCCGAGGTGCTGCTGCCGCATCTGCGCGATCGTCCGGCCACGCGTAAGCGCTGGCCCGACGGGGTGGAGGCGGGCCCCAGCTTCTTCGAGAAGAACGTGCCCCGGGGCGCGCCGAAGTGGCTGCGCGAGGTGACCCTGCCGGCCCCGGGCAGCACGAAGGACCGCGAGATGGTCACCTATCCGCTGATCGACGACCTGGCCGGGCTGATGTGGGCGGCCAACCTGGCGGCCCTGGAGCTGCACGTGCCGCAGTGGCGGGTCGGCCCGCGCGGCGGTGCCAAGGATCCGCACCTGCTGGTGATCGACCTCGACCCAGGGGCCCCGGCCGGTCTGCCGGAATGCTGCGAGGTCGCCTTCGCAGTGCAGGAGAGGTTGCGCGAGGACGGCCTGGAGCCGCATCCGGTCACCTCCGGGGGCAAGGGCATGCAGTTGTACGCAGCGGTGTCGGGCAAGCAGGATGCGACGACGGTCCGGGAGTACGCCCACCGTCTGGCCGAGGAACTGGAGAAGAAGTTGCCCCGCCTGGTGGTCTCACGGATGACCAAGAGCCTGCGCAAGAACCGGGTGCTGCTGGACTGGAGCCAGAACAACTCGGCCAAGACCACGATCTGCCCGTTCTCCCCGCGCGGCCGGGAGCGGCCGACGGCGGCGGCGCCCCGTACCTGGGACGAGCTGGAATCGCCCGGGGCGCTGAGACAACTGGACTTCGGTGAGGTGCTGGAGCGCGTGCAGGAGTTCGGTGATCCGTTGGCCACGATGTTGCCCTCGGCCGGTCAGGCCGGGGCCGGACCGAAGGTGCCCACGTCATGACGCATCTGGCTGCTGTGGTGCTGGCGGGCGGCACCGGGGAACGCCTGGGTGGGGTGGACAAGGGGGCGCTGGAGATCGGCGGCGTGACCCTGCTCGACAACGTCCTCCGGGCCACCGAATCGGCTGTGCTCACCGTGGTCGTCGGTGACAAACGTCCTTCTGCGCGAGAAGTCGAGTGGACGCGCGAGGAGCCGCCCGGAACCGGGCCGTTGGCCGCCCTTCTGGCCGGTGTGGAGCTGCTGGATCCGGAGGTGACGCCCTTCACGGGGGTTTTCGCCACCGATCTGGCCCGGCTGCGGGAGCCGGATGTGCAGCTACTGCTGGAGACCCTGGTCGCCACCACCGACGCCGAGGCTGCCCTGTTCGTCGATGCCGAGGGTCGGATGCAGCCCCTGGCCGCCGTCTACCGCACCACGCCGCTGATCACCGCGCTGCGCGAACTGAGCCCGCTGGCCGGGAAACCCATGCGCGCCCTCGTGCGTTCGCTCACCGTCGTCGAAGTGCCCGATCGCGGTGCCTCCGAGGACTGTGACACCCCGGCCCAGCTCCAGGCCCTGCAGGACCAGGCAGCCGCGACTCGACCATGAGACAGCTGCTCAGAACCAGGTGTGCCCCACCGCCGCCTCCGGCGCCCAGGCCAGCATCCGGTCCAGCCTGCGCACCGCCCCGGCCCGGTGCTCGTCGGCCCGGCCCGCGCCGTGCAGCCGGACCAGCGAGTTCTGGCCCAGGTAGAGCGATCCCAGGGTCTGTACCGGAAGGGTCACCTCAGCCTCCACCTCGGTTGCGGTGACCTGCGTGCGGCCGTCCTCGTCGGCGTCCACAAGCCACCGGCCGTTCGCGTACCCGTCGGCATCGGCCACCTCGACCACCACCCGACCCGGCCCCTGCGCCGCCCGGGCGCTCAGGGCGGCGACCACGTCGAGCACCCGGACCCACTGGAAGTCGGTGCGGTGCGACTCGGTGATCGCCCGTCGGTCGGGCAGCATCCAGGCCAGGGGTTCGTGCACCGGCCGGTCCTCGGCGAGCACCCGGTCGGTCAGGTCGAGGTCGGCCAGGAACCGCCAAAGAGCACTGTAGGCAGCGGGATTCGCGGCAGTCAGATCCTGCAGCTCGATGTCCGCCTGATGGTCCAGGCTCCAGTCGCCCTTGATCCGGTAGCTGGCCGTGCCGACCACCGCACCGCTCTGGTCGCGGGCGATCACCGCCGGCCGGTCGTCGTCATCGTCCTCGTCCGCGTGCAGCCCGCACACGTCGTCCCACCACAGGTCGGTGCGAGGCAGTGCCCCCGGCATACCCGCGGCCACTTCCCGGTACAGCGCGGGGGCGACTGCGCGCACCGCCGCATCATCGGTGAGTTCCAGCTCGAGACCCTCGGCCGGGGGCAGCGTGATCCGGCGCGTGTCCACCGCCAGGTGCGTGGTCTCGGTGGCTGCGCCGAACCCGAAACGCCCGTAGATCCCCGACTCGCTGGGGATCAGCAGACTCAGCGCTGCACCGCGTTCCCGCGCACCCGAAAGCGCACCCCGCACGAAGCTGCTGGCCACGCCGCGCCGGCGGTGGGTGGCCAGGACGCTCAGCGAGCCGATGGCCCGGGTCGGCACCGCCGCCGCACCCGGCACCGGCAGTTCCAGGTCCCACGAGCGGTAGGCGCCGCACGGCGTGGAACCGCTGTAGGCCAGCCAGAACCGGTATTCGGCCGACTGTCGCTGGTAGTGCTTCAGCCGGGCCTCGGAAGGCCGGGTGGTGGACAGGAAACCCCGGTGATTCAGGGCGGCCCAGATAGGGAGCTCTTCCGCGCCGACCGGGCGGACTTCGATCGTGGTGGCGGTCACATCGGGACGCTACGCGGCGAAGCGCCCGCCTGCACCCGGTTTTCCGGGACGGCGACGGGGGTTGATCAACTCGCGGACTCCTCCGGGCTGGGCTCGACTGGGCAGCGCAGATCCGCTGTACCCGTTGTATCCGCGAAATCCGGGAGGAGTACGTCATGGGCGCGTTCGACGAGCTGAAGAACAAGGGCCAGCAGTACGCCGAGGACCACCCCGAGCAGGTGGAGAAGGCCAGCGACCAGGCCGTGGAGCGCGGTGGCGACGCGGCCGACCAGGCCAGCGGCGACAAGTACGAGAAGCAGGTCGACGCGGCGCAGAAGAAGGCCGACGGCGCGATCGGTCAGTAGGTAAGAGACCGCCGCGAGCCGCAGCGGAGCCTGAACGACTCCGCTGCGGCTCGGCGCCGGGCTCAGGACTCGCTGGGCACCGCGGGGTGGGCCAGACGCTCGGTGAGCTCGGCCGCGGCCGCAGCCTCGGCGATGTCTTTACGGAACTGCCCGCCGCGCAACCCGATCCGCTCCAGGGCGGCGTAGACGGTGGTGCGTGCCGCCGTCAGGTCCTCACCGGTGGCCACCACCGAGAGCACCCGGCCTCCGGCCGCGACCAGGTCACCCTCTTCGATCGCGGTGCCGGCGTGCAGCACCCAGGCGTCCGGCCAGCCGTCGGCGTCGCTCACCCCGGTGATCACGTCACCCTTGACCGGCGTGTCCGGGTAGTTCTCGGAAGCCAGGACCACGGTGACGGCGGCCCGGTCGAGCCACTCCAGTGGGGGCACGTGCTCCAGGTGCTGCACCGCGGCGGCCCGCAGCAGCATGCCCAGCGGCGTGCTCAGCCGGGCCAGCACGACCTGCGTCTCGGGGTCGCCGAAGCGGGCGTTGAACTCGATCACCTTCACGCCCCGGCTGGTCAGGGCCAGCCCGCAGTACAGGACGCCGACGAACGGGGCTCCGCGCCGGGCCATCTCCTCGATGGTCGGCCGGGCGACGTTCTCCACCACGTCGTCCACCAGGTCGGCCGGGGCCCAGGGCAGGGGCGAGTAGGCGCCCATGCCACCGGTGTTCGGCCCCAGGTCGCCGTCCAGGGCGCGCTTGAAGTCCTGCGCCGGGGCCAGCGGCAGCACCGTCTTGCCGTCGGTGATGCAGAACAGCGACACCTCGGGGCCGTCGAGGAACTCCTCGATCACCACCCGGCCGCCCTCACGGTCCAGGCAGGCGGCGGCGTGCGCCAGGGCTGCGTCCACGCTCTCGGTGACCACGACCCCCTTGCCCGCGGCCAGCCCGTCGTCCTTCACCACGTAGGGCGCGCCGAACTCGGTCAGGGCCTTCTGCACCTCTTCGAGGGTGGTGCAGGCGTACGACGCGCCGGTGGGCACCCCGGCGGCCGCCATCACGTCCTTGGCGAACGCCTTGCTGCCCTCCAGCTGGGCGGCGGCGGCCGACGGGCCGAAGCAGGGGACACCGGCCGCCCGCACCGCGTCGGACACGCCGGCCACCAGTGGCGCCTCCGGCCCGACCACGACCAGATCGGCCTCGAGGTCGGTGGCCAGGGCGGCGACCGCCTGCGGGTCGAGGGTGTCGACCGGCAGGCAGTTGCGCTCACCGATCAGCCCGGCGATGCCCGGGTTGCCCGGTGCCGCGTACAGCTTCGTCACCCCCGGGTCGGCGGCGAGGGAGCGGACCAGGGCGTGCTCACGGGCTCCGGGCCCGACCACAAGAACCTTCACGGTTCCAGAGGGTAATCGTCCTCGGCCCCTTCCATGTTCTCTAGGCTGGGTCCGAACCATTGGAAATCACCGCAAAGGCGCGGTTCTGCGTGCGAACGGACTCGCAATGGCACTGCGTAAGTTGCTGATCACCCTGACCGCGACGGCCCTGCTGGCGGGCTGCGGAGGCGACTCGACAGCGTCGGGCGACGCCCCCTCGTCCACTGCTCTGAGTAACACCCTGCAAGTGGTCCCCTACGACGGGCTGCAGCCGGTCGAGATCTACAAGCTGGTCCGCACCTCGGTGCGCAAGGCCGACTCTGTACGGGTGCGCATGGAATCGGAGAACGCCGGTGCAGTCCTGAGCACCGATCTGCGGCTCGACCGCGACGGCTCGGCCACCGGTTCGGTCTCCCCCACCGACGATCAGCAGGTCGAGCTGCTGAAGGTCGGCGACGACGCCTGGTTCAAGGGTGACCAGGACTTTCTCGATGCGTACGGCGTGAAGGGGGCGCAGCCGGAGGGCGAGTGGAGAGCGATCACCGCCAAGAGCCCGGTGGCGGGGTTCCTGACGTACACCGAGATCCCCTTCTACACCGACACGCTGCTCAAGCTGTCGAGGAGCGAGATGTCCGGCCTGCGGCAGGTCGACGGTCAGGAGTTCGACGGCCGGCTGGCGATCGGGCTGCAGACCGAGGACGAGGCGCTGACGCTGTACGCCTCGGCGGACGGTGAGGCGGAACTGGTCGGCTACCGCAGCGACGAGATCACCTACACGTTCTCGGACTGGGACGAGCCGGTCGGCGCCGAGGCCCCGGGCACGGACGGATGACGCCGCCGCCGCTGGGTGGTGGCCCCGCCCTGGTGGCCGGGCCGGGGGTTGCCCACCAGGATTGACCCGTGATCAGAGCCTCGGGTGTGGTGGTGCGGGACGGTGTGCTCCGGGTCCGGATGGCCTGGTTCGCGATCCTGCAGTGCGGCATCGCCGCGGCGGTGGCCTGGCTGGTGGCGGAGAACGTGCTCGACCACCCGCGGCCGTTCTTCGCCCCCATCGCGGCGGTGGTCTGCCTGGGCCTGTCCGACACCCAGCGGCTGCGGCGGATGGTCGAGCTCGCCCTGGGCGTGAGCATCGGCGTGGGCATCGCCGAGCTGCTGGTGAAGGAGCTCGGCAACGGCTGGTGGCAGATCTCCCTGGTGGTGCTGGTCTGCATGTCGGTGGCCCAGCTGCTCGGCGGCGGGGCCCTGATGACCACGCAGTCGGCAGTGCAGGGCATCTTCCTGGCCGCGATGCCGCAGACCCCGGGGGGCGGTCTCTACCGCTGGGAGGACGCGCTGATCGGGGGCACCACCGCCCTGGTGGTGGTGGCCTTCCTGCCGGCTGACCCGGCCCGGTTCGTGCGGCAGGAGGCGCAGGACCTGATCCGGGTGCTGGCGGCCATCTCGTCGGAGTCGGCCGCGGTGCTGCGCAGCGGAGACCCGGAACGCGCCGATGCAGCCCTGGAACGGGCCCGGCGCACCCAGGACGACATCCAGGCCTGGACCGACGCGCTGCGCGGGGCCGAGGAGATCAGCCGGGTGTCTCCGCTGCGCCGCCGGCACCGGCCCGAGCTGCAGCGCTACCGCCGCGGCCTGGTCGGGCTGGACCGGGCCACCCGCAACATGCGGGTGGCCGTGCGCCGGATCGCGGCCGCCCTGGAGACCGGCACCCCGATGCCCGCCGAGCTGGCCGACGTCTTCGACCACCTGGCCGAGATCCTCCGGCTGCTGGAGGGCGAGGTCGGCACCGCGCACGAGCGGATGGTCTCGGCCACCGCGCTGGCCGCCCTGGCCGGGCGCCTCGACCCGGAACAGCTGGGCGCACAGTCGCTGTCGGCGAACGTGGTGGTGGCGCAGCTGAGGTCGGTGGTGGTGGACCTGCTGGGGGTGACCGGCATGGACGAGCACCAGGCGCGGACGTTGCTGCCGGGCTGACCTCCGCGCGCCGCACTACCGACGGTGAACCATTGCGGACACAGCGCATTGGGTGCGACCCTGCCAGAGGCATCCGGCGGGGGAGGTTCGCGTGGCGCAGGCACGGTCGGCAACCGGAACTACTACGCAGGGGCGCGTGCTGCGTTGGGCCGCGGTCGCGGCCCTGGCCGCCTCCGCGCTGCTGGCCGTCCCACCCTCCGCCGATGCGCAGCCGCAACCACAGCGCCCGTCCGGCGACCCGGTGGTGGTCAGCCTCGGCGACAGCTACATCTCCGGCACCGGTGGCCGTTGGGCCGGCAACTCCGACCAGTTCCTGTTCGACCGCGGTGGCACCGACCGGGCCTGGTCACGCGACGACGGCGAGCTCTTCGGCGACTCCGACCGGGGCAAGGTCTACGGCCGCACCGCCAAGAGCGGCTGCTACCGGTCCGACTCGGCCCCGATCATCAGCGCCACCAAGGCCGGGCTGGCCGGCCGGCCGGTCAACCTCTCCTGTTCCGGCGCCCAGGCCGCGAACGTGCTGCGGGCGGTGGAGGGCGGGGTCGGGATGCGTGGCGAGAAGCCGCAGAACGACCAGCTGGCCGCCCTGGCCCGCAAGAGCCGGGTCGAGCTGGTGGTGCTCTCGGTCGGCGGCAACGACCTGAGCTTCCCCGAGCTGGTGTTCGACTGCATCTCCGCCTACACGCTGCGCGACGACCCGTGCAAGACCGAGCAGCAGCCTCGCCTCGACGTCGAGCTGCCGGCCATGGGCGCGGCGGTGGGGGCCGTGCTCGCCGACATCCGGGCCACCCTGCGCGCGGCCGGCTACGCCGACGGCGACTACCGGCTGATGCTGCAGTCGTACCCGAACCCGCTGCCCACCGCCGCGGAAGACAAGTACGAGGGGCACTCCCGGGTGTTCAAGTGGACCGGTGGGCGCTGCCCGTTCACCGATCCGGACATGACCTGGACGGCGCGCAGCGCCATCCCGGCGATCAGCCTCACCCTGGAGCGGGCCGCGCACCGGCAGGGCGCCACGTTCCTCGACCTCAGCAACGCCTTCGACGGTCACGAGCTGTGCGCCGACGGCACCACCCACCCCCGCGGTGAGCCGAACTCGACCGACGTGGAGTGGGTGCGCTTCGTCGACTACACCGGCCAGGGCGACTATGCCGAGTCCCTGCACCCGAACTTCTACGGGCAGCAGGCGATCGGCCGCTGCATCGCCGGGGCCGCCCGCCTGAAGGGCGACGCGACCTGCACCGGTCTTCCCGAGAAAGGCCTGAAGGCGCTGCGGATCACAGCTCGGTAGGGCCCTGCCCGGCCAGATCCACCAGCTGGGCCCCGGCCGGCAGCAGCCCGGAGAGGTTGCGCAGGTACACGGCGCGCCCGGCGGGCTGCAGCAGGCCGTCGTGGATCGGGAAGAGCCGGCCCGGGGCGATCGCCCTCACGAAGTTCGCGGTCTCGCTGAACTTCGCCCACGGCGCGTTCAGCGGCAGGGCCAGCAGATCGATCTCACCGGGCAGGGCGCCGTAGGAGTCGCCCGGGTGGAACAGCGAGATGTCGCCCGGGGCAGCGATCCGCAGGCCCACGTTGCCGATCAGCGGGATGTCGGCGTGGATCTCCGCGTGCACCCCGCCCATCGGGGTGAGGACGGCCTCGGCGACGCGCACCGGCTGGTTCGGCGTGAGGGCCTGCACCGGCACCCCGGCCTGGGCCAGCAGGGCCGCCGTCTCCGGCTCGGCCAGCACCACGGCCTGCGGGTTCGCGGCCAGCACGGCGGGCAGGCGCTCGGTGTCGAGGTGGTCGATGTGCTGGTGCGTGATCGCGATCGCGTCCAGCCCGGTCAGGTCCTCGAAACCCTCGGCGAAGGCGCCCGGGTCGGTCAGGATGCGGGCGTTCCCGGTCTCGACCAGCAGACATGAATGCCCGATATGAGTGATCCGCACGCCGTCCACCCTGGCACGAGCGGTCCGGCGATGCACTCGGGACACGGCGCCCGGGCGGGGACAACGTTATCTGTCCGTCGCGTTGCGACACCTGGGCGCAACAGGTGGTGCGTACGCTCCAGGAGGTGGTTGAGTCAGACATGGCACGGCGGCCTCTAGGGCGGGAAAACCTCGGAACTGAGGACGTTGTGGTGGGCGACGGCGGTTTTGCGGAGGTTGGGTTGCGGGGACCGTTGTGGACCTGAATCAGGTCTCGGCCTTCGTGGCCACTCCGGCCCTGGGCGACTGGCGGCCGGGAGACGCCTGGCTGGCCGGCGGCACCTGGCTGTTCTCCGAACCGCAGCCCGGGATCGAGCGCCTGCTCGACCTGACCACCCTGGGCTGGCCCGCGCTGGTGGCCGGGCCGGACGGTCTGGAGATCGCTGCTACCTGCACCATCGCCGAACTGCGGAGCTGGCCGGGGCTGCCCGGGACGACGGCCGGGCCATTGATCAGGCAGTGCTGCGAGGCCTTCCTGGCCTCGTTCAAGGTCTGGAACGAGGCAACCGTGGGCGGCAACCTCTGCAACGCGCTGCCGGCCGGACCCATGATCGCCCTCACCGCAGCGCTCGACGGCGTGTGCCTGATCCAGGGGCCGTCAGGCGAAAGGACCGTGCGGGCCGCAGACTTCGTCGTCGGTGACAATCGGCATGTGCTCCGGCCCGGTGAATGGCTGCGCTCCATCTACCTCCCGGCCGCCGCACTGCGCGGGCGTCACGTCTTCCGCCGCCAGTCGCTGAACACCCACGGACGTTCGGCGGCCTTGCTGATCGGTACGGCGAGATCGGGTCGCGAATGGGTGCTGACCGTCACGGCCTCCGTCAAGCATCCTGTCCAGCTGCGGTTTTCCGGCGACGAAGGTGCGGACGAGGTGCGTCGCGCGGTGCTGCAGGCTGTGCCGGACGAGCTGGGGCACGACGACGTCCACGGGCTTCCGGCCTGGCGCCGGCATCTGACCCTGGGCTTCGCCGAGGAGATCAGACAGGAGCTGGTGCAGTGAGTTTCCGGGTCCTGGTCAACGGGAAGTCGTACGGCGAGGAGCCGGCGCCCGGGCAGTGCCTGCGCACCTATCTGCGCGAGGTCGGCTGGACCGGGGTGAAGAAGGGCTGCGACGCGGGTGACTGCGGGGCCTGCACGGTGCACGTGGACGGGCGTCCGGTGCACTCGTGCCTGTACCCGGCGCAACGAGCGGCGGGCCGCGAGGTCACCACGATCGAGGGTCTGGAAGGCGCCGACGGGCTGCATCCGGTGCAGCAGGGATTCGCCGACGCCCAGGGCTTCCAGTGCGGGTTCTGCACCGCGGGCATGATCATGACCGTGGCCGGGATGAGCCCGGAGCAGAAGCAGGACCTGCCGCGCTCGCTCAAGGGCAGCCTGTGCCGCTGCACCGGCTACCGCTCGATCTGCGACGCGGTGGCCGGGGTGTCACACGTCGAGGCGGGCGGTGTGGGCGGGGTGGGCCGGAACAGCCCGGCCCCGGCCACGCGCGAGATCGTCACGGGGGCAGCCCGCTTCACGCTCGACGAGACCCCGCCCGCCCTGCTGCACTGCGTGCTGGCCCGGTCGCCGCACGCCCACGCCGAGATCGACTCGGTCGACTGCTCCGCGGCCCTGGCCGTGCCCGGCGTGGTGGCCGTGCTCACCCATGAGGACTCGCCGCAGACCCTGTTCTCCACCGGCCGCCACGACAGCCTCCGCGACGACCCGTGGGACACGTTGGTGCTCGACCGGACGGTGCGCTTCAAGGGCCAGCGGGTCGCCGCCGTCGTCGCGGAGACCGTGGCCGCCGCCGAGGAGGGAGTGCGCCGGCTCGAGATCCTTTACACGCTGAAGGAAGCCGTGTTCGATCCGGAGCTGGCGATGCGCCCCGGCGCCCCGGTGCTCCATCCCGACCGCACCCCCGAGCAGGGCGTGGCCCGGGCCGCCGACAACGTGGTGGCCGAGGTGCACGGCCGGATCGGAGACGCCGAGGCCGGGTTCGCTGCGGCCGACGTGGTGTACGAGAACACCTTTCGTACCCAGCGGGTGCAGCACGCCCACCTGGAGACCCACGCCTGCGTGGCCTGGGTGGACGAGAAGGACCGCCTGAACGTACGGACCAGCAGCCAGACGCCGTTCCTCACCCGCGCCGCCCTGGCCCACGTGCTCGGCCGGCCCGAGGCCCAGGTGCGGGTCCTGACCGGCCGGGTCGGGGGCGGGTTCGGCGGCAAGCAGGAGATGCTGGTCGAGGACGTGGCGGCGCTGGCCACCCTGCGCACCGGCCGGCCGGTGCAGATCGAGCTGACCCGCTCCGAGCAGTTCACCGCGGCCACCACCCGGCACCCGATGCGGATCCGGGTGAAGATCGGGGCCCGGGCCGACGGCACGTTCACCGCGATCGAGCTGGAGGTGGTCAGCAACACCGGCGCCTACGGGAATCACGCTCCCGGTGTGCTGTTCCACGGCTGCAACGAGTCGATCTCGGTGTACCGCTGCCCGGCCAAGAAGGTCGACGGGTACGCCGTGTACACCAACACCGTGCCGGCCGGGGCGTTCCGCGGGTACGGGCTGAGCCAGCTGATCTTCGCGGTCGAGTCGGCGGTCGACGAGGTGGCCCGGGAACTCGGGATCGACCCGTTCCGGCTGCGTGAGCTGAACATCGTGCGGCCCGGTGACCGGATGGTCTCGACCAGCGAGGACGACCACGACGTGGAGTACGGCAGTCACGGGGCCGACGAGTGCCTGGCCGTGGTGCGCCGCGCCCTCGAAGAAGACACGACCCCGGCGCCGGAAGGGTGGCTGGTCGGCTCGGGCACGGCCTTGGCGATGATCGACACCATCCCGCCGCGCGGTCACCACAGCGAGGTCACCGTCCGGGCCCTGGCCGACGGCGGGTACGAGCTCAACGTGGGCACGGCCGAGTTCGGCAACGGCACCAGCACGGTGCACCGCCAGCTCGCGGCGGAGGTGCTCGGCTGCCCGGTCGAGGCGATCCGGCTGCGCCAGTCCGACACCGACGTGGTGCGTTACGACACCGGCGCTTTCGGGTCGACCGGGATCGTGGTGGCCGGGGCGGCCACCGTCCGGGCCGCACTCGACCTGAGACAAAAGATGACGCAACCGGCGTCGAGGCCCACAAACGTCCTCAATTCTGCTCTGACCGGCACCGGCACCGCCGGTGGTTCGCCCCGCTCGATCGCCTTCAACGTGCACGGGTTCCGGATCGCGGTGAACCCGGAGACCGGGGAGATCGCCTTCCTGCGCAGCATCCAGGCGGCCGACGCGGGCACCGTGCTGAACCCGATGCAGTGCCGGGGGCAGATCGAGGGCGGCACCGCGCAGGCCCTCGGCGCGGCCCTGTTCGAGCACGTCGACGTCGACGCCGGCGGCACGGTGACCACCTCCACGTTCCGCGGCTACCACCTGCCCACGGTGGCCGACGTGCCCACCACCGAGGTGGTCTTCGCCCAGACCTACGACCGGCTCGGCCCGCTGGGGGCCAAGTCGATGAGCGAGAGCCCGTTCAACCCGGTGGCCCCGGCCCTGGCCAACGCCCTGCGCTCGGCCACCGGCGTGCGTTTCGGTGACCTCCCGCTGAGCCGCGACCGGATCTGGGCCAGGCTGGAGGCCGAGCGGCAGAACCTCACGAACCATCCGGACAGGAGCTGAACCATGGTCACCGAGACCGAGTGGCTGGACCAGGCGGTGGCGCTGGCGGCGCAGAACGTGACCGACGGCGGTGGGCCGTTCGGGGCGATCGTGGTGCGCGACGGCGAGCTCCTGGCCTCGGGCACCAACCAGGTCACCCCCACGCTGGACCCGACCGCGCACGCCGAGGTGGTGGCGATCCGGGCGGCCTGCCGGGCGGTGGGTTCCTTCCGGCTGGACGGCTGCCTGCTGGTGAGCTCCTGCGAACCCTGCCCGATGTGCTTCGCCTCGGCCCTGTGGGCCCGGGTCGAACGCATCGTCTTCGCCGCCGACCGCTACGACGCGGCCAAGGCCGGCTTCGACGACCGGGCCTTCTACGAGGTGTTCCAGAACGAGCCCGCGCAGTGGCCGCTCACCCTGGCCCAGTTGCCGCTGGCCGCGGCCACCCGGCCGTTCGAGGAGTGGGGGCGCAAGAGCGACCGCACCGACTACTGATGCTGATGTGCGGCAGGGCGGTCCGGGTCAGGTAGCGTTTTACCCGCATCAGCCCGTCTCTCCAGCTAGGAGCACTGTCATGGGTCGCGTCGTGATCGACGTCATGCCGAAGCCTGAGATCCTCGATCCGCAGGGCAAGGCGGTCGTCGGGGCCCTCGCCCGGCTCGGCTTCGCCGAGTTCGCCGGTGCCCGCCAGGGCAAGCGGTTCGAGCTCGAGGTCGAGGGCGAGGTCGACCAGGCGGTTCTCGACCGCGCCCGGGAGGCGGCGCAGACGCTGCTGTCCAACCCGGTCATCGAGGACGTGGTGGCCGTCCGCGCCGCCTCGGAGCAGGAGTGACCGGGATGCGGATCGGTGTCGTCACCTTCCCGGGCAGCCTGGACGACCGGGACGCCCTGCGCGCGGTGAAGATCGCCGGTGGCACCCCGGTGCCGCTGTGGCACGGTGACGAGGACATCAAGGGCGTCGACGCCGTGGTGCTCCCCGGCGGCTTCTCCTACGGCGACTACCTGCGCTGCGGCGCGATCGCCCGGTTCGCCCCGGTGATGAACGAGATCATCCGGCTGGCCGGCCCGCCCACCCAGGTCTCCTCCGGTCTGCCGGTGCTCGGCATCTGCAACGGCTTCCAGGTGCTCACCGAGTCGCACCTGCTGCCCGGCGCCCTGGTGCGCAACGAGAAGCAGCAGTTCATCTGCCGCGACCAGAAGCTGCGGATCGAGCGCACCGGCACCACCTGGACCAACGGCTACGAGCAGGGCCAGGAGATCGTCGTCCCGCTGAAGAACGGCGAGGGCGGTTTCGTCGCCGACGACGCCACGCTCGACATGCTCGAGGGCGAGGGCCGGGTGGTCGCCCGCTACCTCGAGGTGAACCCGAACGGCTCGTACCGCGACATCGCCGGCGTCAGCAACGCCTCCGGCACCGTCGTCGGCCTGATGCCGCACCCGGAGCACGCCACCGAGGCCGGTTACGGCCCGGAGGTCAACAACGGCACCGACGGACTGGCCTTCTTCACCAGCGCACTGCAGGGAGTGCTCTCAGCGTGACCAACAGCCTTACCGAAGAGCAGCGCAAGGCCCTCGACACTGTCGACAAGGCCGCCGCCACGCCCGACGTGGAACAGCCCTGGGCCGCCCTGGGCATGAAGGAGGACGAGTACGAGGCGGTGCGCAAGATCCTCGAGCGCCGCCCCACCGGCTCCGAGCTGGCGATGTACTCGGTGATGTGGAGCGAGCACTGCTCGTACAAGTCCAGCAAGGTGCACCTGCGTCAGTTCGGTGAGAAGACCACCGACGAGATGAAGGAACACCTGCTGGTCGGCATCGGCGAGAACGCCGGCGTGGTCGACATCGGCCAGGGCTGGGCGGTCACCTTCAAGGTGGAGAGCCACAACCACCCCAGCTACGTCGAGCCCTACCAGGGCGCGGCCACCGGCGTGGGCGGCATCGTGCGCGACATCATCTCGATGGGCGCCCGCCCGGTCGCGGTGATGGACCCGCTGCGCTTCGGCGCCATCGACCACCCGGACACCCTGCGGGTGCTGCCCGGCATCGTCGGCGGCATCGGCGGCTACGGCAACTGCCTGGGCCTGCCCAACATCGGCGGCGAGGTCTCGTTCGACCCCTGCTACCAGGGCAACCCGCTGGTCAACGCCCTCGCCGTGGGCACCCTGCGGCACGAGGACATCCACCTGGCCAACGCCCGCGGCAACGGCAACCTGGTGGTCCTGTTCGGCGCCCGCACCGGCGGCGACGGCATCGGCGGCGCCTCGATCCTGGCCAGCGACACCTTCACCGAGGGCGGCCCGACCAAGCGCCCGGCCGTGCAGGTGGGCGACCCGTTCGCCGAGAAGGTGCTGATCGAGTGCTGCCTCGACCTGTTCAAGGCCGACGTGGTGCAGGGCATCCAGGACCTCGGAGCGGCCGGCCTGTCCTGCGCGTTCTCCGAGCTGGCGAGCAACGGTGACGGCGGCATGCTGGTGCACCTCGACCGGGCCCCGCTGCGTGACTCCACGCTGGCGCCGGAAGAGATCCTGATGAGCGAGTCGCAGGAACGCATGATGGCCGTGGTCACCCCGGAAGACCTGCCCGGCTTCCTGGAGATCACCACCCGCTGGGACGTCGAGGCCACCGTGATGGGTGAGGTCACCGACACCGGCCGACTGGTCGTGCTCTGGCACGGCGAGACCATCGTCGACGTGCCGCCGCGCAGCGTGGCCCACGACGGCCCGGTCTACGACCGGCCCTACGCCCGCCCCGACTGGCTGGACGCGCGTCAGGCCGACACCCCGGACAAGCTGCCCCGGCCTTCGGAGGACGAGCTGGGGGCCCTGGTGGTCAGGATGGCCGGCACGCCGAACCTGGCCAGCCGCTCCTGGATCACCGACCAGTACGACCGCTACGTCCAGGGCAACACCACCCAGGCGATGCCCGACGACGCGGGCGTGATCCGGGTCGACGAAGAGAGCGGTCTGGGCGTGGCCATCGCCACCGACTGCAACCAGCGCTTCGCCGCGCTCGACCCGTACACCGGGGCGCAGCTGGCCCTGGCCGAGGCCTACCGGAACGTCGGTGTGGCCGGCGGCAAGCCGCTGGCGGTCACCGACTGCCTGAACTTCGGCTCGCCGGAGGACCCGGCCGTGATGTGGCAGTTCGCCGAGGCCGTGCGCGGCCTGGCCGACGGCTGCCAGACCCTGGGCATCCCGGTCACCGGCGGCAACGTGAGCCTCTACAACCAGACCGGCAGCACGGCCATCCACCCCACCCCGGTGGTCGGCGTGCTCGGGGTGCTGGAAGACGTGGCCCGGCGCACGCCGTCCGGCTGGAAGAGCGCCGGTGCGCAGCTGTTCCTGCTGGGCACCACCCGCGCCGAGTTCGCCGGCTCGGAGTGGGCCTGGTCGCAGCACCAGCACCTGGGTGGCCTGCCGCCGCAGGTCGACCTGGAGGCCGAGCGGGCCCTGGCCGCGGTCATGGTCGCGGCCGCGAACGACGGCCTGGTCGTCGCCGCGCACGACCTGTCCGACGGTGGTCTGGCCCAGGTCCTGGTCGAGTCCAGCCTGCGCTACGGCGTCGGCGCCACGGTCTCGCTCGAGGCGGCCTGCGAGCGTGACGGGGTGGACGCGTTCACCCTGCTGTTCGCCGAGTCCACGGCCCGCGCCGTGGTGGCGGTCAAGCCGGAGGCCATGCAGCTGTTCACCCAGGCCTGCCTGGCCAACGAGGTGCCGGTGGTGGCGCTCGGATCGACCGGCGGCGAGTCGCTGACGGTCACCGGTCACTTCTCGCTGGAGCTCGACGAGCTGCGCACCGCGCACGAGAGCACGCTGCCCCAGGCGCTCAACGCCTGAGGCTGTAAGTCGGCGGCCCGTCTCCCGGCAACGGGAGGCGGGCCGTTGCGCATATCCGGACGATACGGTTGCGCCCATGAGCGTCTGGGGTGTTGTTCTCGCTGGTGGCGGTGGTACCCGGTTCGGCGGGCTGAAGCAGTTCGCCGTGCTCGGCGGACAGACCCTGCTCGAGCGGGTGGTGGACATCGCGGCGCGCAGCTGCGACGGCGTTGTGGTCGTCCTGCCTGCCGGCCACGAGTGGCCGGGTAAGGGAGTGCAGGCCACCGGTGGTTCCACCCGCGCCGAGTCCGTGCGCGCCGGTCTGGCCGCCCTGCCGGAAGACGCCGAGATCGTCTGCATCACCGACGCCGCCCACCCGCTGGCCAGTCCGCTCCTCTACGACCGGGTGATCACGGCAGTGCGAGGCGGGGCCGACGCCGCCCTGCCCGGTCTCCCGCTCACCGATGCGGTGAAAAAGCTTGAGAATGATCCGGTTTCCGGCGCGGAGGGAATTCTGGGGCTGGCGGGTGCCACCACCCCGGCCGGCGGCAGTGTGTCGGCGCAGATGCCGATGGCCTTCGACCTGCCCACCCTGCGCCGGGCCCACGAGCAGATTGCAGACGCTGTCGAGGACTCGGGGATGGTGGCGGCCCTGGGTGGGCGCGTGGTGGTGGTTCCCGGTGAGCCGACCAACGTGCACGTGACCACCCCGGCCGAGCTGACCGTGGCACAGGCGCTCCTACCCCTGGTCTGACCGCTCGTCAAGACTCTCGATATGCGGCCTTCATCCTTTCGTGCGATCTTGGTCCGGCGATCAACCACGTAGGGAAGTGAGAGGTCGAACCATGGCCAGTGCCACGCCGACACGTAACGGCTCCTCCGGCGGCGAGGGTAAAGCCTCGAACGCCAAGAACACCGCCGAAGGGCTTGCCCGGCAGGCGAACTCACCCTGGCTGAAGCGGCTGGGGCAGGTCGGCGTCGCCGCCATCGGGGTCGTCTACCTGCTGCTGGCCTGGATCTCGCTCCAGGTCGCCTGGGGCAGCTCGGAGCAGAGCGCCGACAACAGCGGGGCCCTCCAGCAGGTCGCCGAACAGCCGTTCGGCAAGGCACTTCTCGTCATCATGGGGATCGGCCTGATCGGCTTCGCGGTCTGGCAGTTCCTGCTCAGCATCATCGGCCCGCCGAGCGACGACAGTGCCTTCAAGCGCCTGAGTGCCGCCGGCAAGGGCATTTTCGGTGCGCTGCTGGCCGTGCAGTCGCTGCGTCTCGGCCTCGGCGGCGGCAGCAGCAACTCCAGCGACAAGACGTCCGACTTCACCGCCGACCTGATGGGCGCTCCGGCCGGCCGGGTGCTGGTCGTGCTGCTCGGCCTGGCGGTCATCGCCTGGTCCGGCTACATGGTCTACAAGGGCGTGAAGAAGAAGTTCCTGGAGAAGCTCGAGGGTCACCCGGGCCGCAACATCACCCGCCTCGGTCAGGCCGGCTGGATCTCCCGCGGTGTCGCGTTCGGCGTGCTGGGCATCCTGTTCGTCGTGGCCGGTGTGAAGTCGCAGCCGGAAGAGGCCCGCGGCCTGGACGCGGCCCTGAAGACCCTGGCCGAGCAGCCCTTCGGCCAGTGGATCCTGACGCTGGTCGCCCTGGGCCTGGCCTGCTACGCGGTGTTCCAGCTGGTCACGGCCCGCCAGCACAAGGAAGGCTGACCACTCCACCCGAACAGGGGCGGATCGTGCCCGGCCGACGACACAAAGTCGCGGTCGTGCACGATCCGCCCCTGTTTCTCTGCGCGTAGGTACCTGATCCGCCCGAGCCGGTGGACGGCCCCCTAGCATGATCAGCACCGCTGGTGGGGGCGGGTTTCCGAGTGAAGTGAGGGCGCGACACAGTGGTCGGCACGCATCTGTCCTACCTTCAGCAGCTGGAGTCCGCGCTGCCTCCGCTGCTCACTGTGAGTAGCCTGGGCAAGTCGTTCGGGTCGCGCTCGCACCGCCTGACCGCGCTCGACGGGGTCGACCTGACGCTGTACGAGCACGAGGTGCTCACCCTGCTCGGGCCGGCCGGGTCGGGGAAGTCGGCCACGCTGGCCCTCGTCGCCGGGCTGGAGAAGCCCGACCACGGTCAGATCCTCCTGGACGGCCAGGAGGTGCCCCGGGGCAGCTCGGTCATCGGCCTGGCCGACACCGACTTCGGCCCGCGCCAGAGTGTGCGTGACGTGCTGGCCCCAGCGCTGAAAGCCCGGGGCGTGGGCCGGCGCGAGATGGACGACGAGGTCGCTTCGCTGCTCAAGCGGATCGGCCCCATCGACGATCCCGAGCTGCGTGCGGTCGAGCTGTCCCCGGCGCACCAGTTGCTCCTTGCCATGGGGCGCGAGGCCGCGGCCGGCGCCCAGGTGGTGCTGCTCGACGATCCGCTGGCACCCGTCGAGCACCCTCTGCGCGAACGCGTGCAGGACGAGATCCGGGTGGTCAGAGAAGAGTTCGGCTTCGCTCTGGTGATCGCCACGCGCGATGCCCAGCAGGCGCTGAGCCTCGGCGACCGGATCGCCGTGCTGTGGGAGGGGCGCACCGTGCAGAGCGGACCGCCGCTGGAGATCTACGAGCGGCCGGCCAACGAGTCGGTGGCCGAGCTGATCGGGGCGGTGAATCTGCTCGGGCCCGCGGTCTCGGTGCAGTTGCTCGCCCAGACAGCCACTTTCAGCGTGCGGCCGGAGAAGATCCGGGTGGTGGGGGAGGGCTACCCACTTGCGGCGGACGAGGTGCTGGCCACCGGCACGGTGCAGCGCGTGGTCTATCTGGGCGCCACCTCACGGATCACCGTGCGGCTGGATGCCGAGGGCGCCGAGATCCAGGTGCTGAGGCTGAACAGCGCTGCCCCGGAAGACATCCCGGTGCAGGCCGGGCAACCGGTCACCGTGGTCTGGCCGCGCCGCCACGCGGTGCGCTTCGCCTGAGGCCTGAGGCCTGAGGCCTAAGGCCGGATCTCGCCGGAACCGCGGGTGATCAGGCGGGTCGGCACCACATGGGTGGCCGGCGGGGCGTCGTTGCCGCCGATCCGGTCGAACAGCACGGTGGCCGCCAGCCGGCCGATCGCCGCCGGGTCCTGGGCCACCACGGTGATCCCCGGATCCAGCAGGTCGGCCAGCGGGAAGTCGTCGAAACCGACCAGCGCGACCGTGCGCTCCTTCTTCAGCTGCCGCAGGGCCCGGGCCACGCCGATGGTGACCAGGTTCTGCGCGGCGAACACGGCGGTCGGCGGCTCGGGCCGCCCCAGCAGCTCGACCGCCGCCGCCTGGGCGATGGCCTGGCTGGTCAGGTCGCTCAGCACGATCCGGGTGTCGACCGCGATCCCGGCCTCCTCCAGCGCCGCCACGTAGCCCTCGTAGCGCTGCTGGGCGGTGGTGATGTCGGCCCGGTCGCCGAGGAAGGCGATGCGCCGGTGACCGTGCTCGATCAGGTGCCGCACCCCGGCGGTGGACCCGGCCACATTGGTGGTCAGCACCGAGTCGACCTCGAGCCGCCGGGCGGCGCGGTCGATGCAGACGATGGCCGTGCCGGCCCGCACCTCGCTCTCCAGGTACGACTGGTCGTTGCTGGCCGGCGCGATGATCAGGCCGTCGGTGCGCCGGGCGCTGAACGCCCGGGTGAGCTCGCGCTCGCGCTGCGCGTCCTCGTCCAGGCTGGCGGTGAACACCATGACCCCGCGCGGGATCGCCACGTCCTCCACCGCCCGCTGCAGCGCCGAGGAGAACGGGTTCGACACGTCCTCCAGCAGCAGCCCGACGGTCGCCGTGCGCCCGCCCGCCCGCCGCAGACTGCGCGCCCCGATGTTCGGGCGGAAGTCGAGCTCGTCGATGGCGTCGCGCACCCGGCGTCCCAGGGTGCTGGAAACCCCCGGCTCCCCGTTCACCACTCGCGAAACGGTCTTGAGGCTGACCCCCGCCACGGCCGCCACGTCACGCATGGTCGGGCGTCGCCCGAGTGGTGGTTGCCCCCGTCGTGACGTTTCCTCGTGCATTCCTGCAGTCTCCGGCAGCTGGCTTTCCATGCCCGCCGCTCCCCTCGTGCCCGAGATCGACATCCCCCTGCCGAGAACCTACCGCGCGGTTGGGGCCAGGGGAGCACGTTCGCCGAACTGGCGCCCAGCGGCCGTTGACCGTTCGCGGCCGCTTACCGGAATGGGCGATGTGGCGTAACTTGTCCTGAGTAGCCCAGCACCGACAAGGAAGTCGGGAGCCGGCCCGGATGTGCCCGGGTGCGACCGGAATTGTCCGCGCCCAGAAATCTCCGGCACGGCGGCTCGACGCGTACCGAAGGAGCCGCTTCGTGCCGCGTTCAGGTGTCCGACCACGTTCCCCCGCCCGGCGACCGGCCGCCCTCGTCCTGGCCGGTGCCGCCCTGGCCCTGGCCGCCTGCTCCGGCGGCAGCGACGGTCGTCCGATCATCGGGCTGATCACCAAGACCGACACGAACCCGTTCTTCGTCACGATGAAGAAGGGCGCCCAGGCCCAGGCCGAGCAGGACGGCATCGACCTGCGCACGTTCGCCGGAAAGGTGGACGGCGACAACGAGTCGCAGGTCACCGCGATCGAGAACCTGATGGCCCTGGGGGCCGAGGGCTTCATGATCACCCCGAACGACTCGCGGGCGATCGTGCCCGCCATCGACCGGGCCAAGGAGGCCGGTCTGGCGGTGATCGCGCTGGACAGCCAGCTCGACCCGCCGGGTGCGGCCGACTCCACCTTCGCCACCGACAACTACCGGGCCGGAGAGCTGGTCGGCCAGTGGGCCAAGGCCAAGCTGGGCGACGAGGCGGCCAACGCCCGGATCGCCTTCCTCGACCTCAACTCCGACCAGGTCTCCGTGGACGTGCAGCGCGACCAGGGGTTCATGGCGGGCTTCGGGATCGACGTGGGCGACCCGAACCGGATCGGCGACGAGGACGACCCGCGCATCTCCGGGCACGACGTCACCGACGGGGCGGCCGACGGCGGGCGCACCGCGATGGAGAACCTGCTGCAGCGCGACCCCGACATCAACCTGGTCTACGCCATCAACGAGCCCGCCGCGGCCGGGGGCTACCAGGCCCTCCGAGCGGCCGGCAAGGCCGAGGACGTGGTCGTGGTGGCGATCGACGGCGGCTGCCCGGGCGTGCAGAGCGTGAAAGACGGCCAGCTGGGCGCCACCTCGCAGCAGTACCCGCTGAAGATGGCGGCCGAGGGGGTCGCCTCGATCACCGAGTTCGCCCGTAGCGGGGTCAAACCCGCGAATCCGGAGGGCCAGGACTTCACCGACACCGGAGTCACCCTGATCACCGACGATCCGCAGTCCGGCGTGGACTCCGAGGACACCACGTTCGGCACCGAGAACTGCTGGGGGTAGAGGGATGAGCACCGATACCGGTTTCGAGCAGCGGGCGCACGAGTCGCTGCGGGACAGGGTGCAGCACCGGCTGCACGCCCAGCCCACCCTGGGCCCGCTGGCGGTGCTGGGCCTGGCGGTCGTCGTCTTCTCGATCATCAACACCCGCTTCCTGCACCCCGAGAACCTCAGCCTGGTGCTGCAGCAGGTCACCGTGACCGCCCTGCTCGCCCTCGGCCAGACCCTGATCATCCTGACCGCCGGGATCGACCTGTCGGCCGGGGCGATCGCGGTGTTCTCCTCGATCCTGATGGCGAACCTGGCCTACGACGCGGGCTTTCCGGGGCTGATCGCGTTGCTGGCGGGCCTGGCGTTCGGCACTGCGATGGGGGCGTTCAACGGGGTGCTGGTGACCGCGGTCAAACTGCCGCCGTTCATCGTCACCCTCGGCACCCTGTCCATCTTCTTCGCCCTGAACTCGGTGGTCTCCGGCAGCGAGACGGTCCGGGGCACCGACCTGCCCGGCATCATGACCTGGACCGGCGAGACCATCCCGATCGGCAGCTTCCGTCTGACCTACGGATCCATCATCATGTTGCTGCTGTTCGGGTTCTTCTTCTACCTGCTGGCGCACACCGCGTGGGGGAAACACGTCCGCGCCGCCGGCGACGACATCGAGGCCGCGCGGCTGGCCGGTATCCGAACCGGGCGCGTCCTGCTGTCGGTCTACACCGTGGCCGGGGCGATCTACGCGGTCGCCGCCTGGGTCCTGATCGGCCGCCTGGCCAGCGCCGACCCGAACGTGGGCACGGAGTACAACCTCGACTCGATCACCGCCGTGGTGCTCGGCGGGACCAGCCTTTTCGGTGGCCGGGGCGGGGTGGTCGGCACGCTCGTCGGGGCGCTGATCGTCGGCGTGTTCCGTAACGGGCTGGTGCTGGCCGGAGTCCAGGTGGTCTGGCAGGGCTTCGCGATCGGCCTGCTGGTCCTGCTCGCGGTCACCATCGATCAATGGATCCGGAAGGTGAGGGCATGAGTACCGAGACGCCCGCGGAGGGCGAGAGGCTGCACCGGGTGGAGATGACCGGGCCGACCCCGGTGATGCGGGCCCGGAACCTGGTCAAACGCTACGGCCGGGTGACCGCGCTGAACGGCTCCGACCTCGACCTGTACCCGGGCGAGATCCTGGCCGTGATCGGCGACAACGGGGCCGGCAAGTCCAGCCTGATCAAGGCGCTGTCGGGAGCGCTGGTACCGGATACCGGCGAGATCTGGCTGGACGGGGAGCAGGTGAACTTCCGGAGCCCGATGGACGCCCGGCAGGCCGGGATCGAGACGGTCTACCAGACCCTGGCGGTGGCTCCCGGCCTGGACATCGCCGACAACCTGTTCCTGGGCCGGGAACTGCGCAAGCCCGGTCCGCTGGGCTCGGTGCTGCGGATGCTCGACCGCAAACAGATGCGCACCGAGGCGCAGCGGCACATGAGCGAACTCGGCATCGCCACCCTGCAGAACATCGGCCAAGCGGTGGAGAGCCTGTCCGGCGGTCAGCGGCAGGGCGTGGCGGTGGCCCGGTCGGCCGCCTTTGGCAGCAAGGTGGTGATCCTCGACGAGCCCACCGCGGCGCTCGGGGTCAAGGAGGGCAACCGGGTACTCCAGCTGATCCGCGACGTCCGCGACCGCGGCCTGCCGGTGATCCTGATCAGCCACAACATGCCGCACGTGTTCGAGGTCGCCGACCGCATCCACATCCAGCGGCTGGGCCGGCGGGTCGCGGGGGTCACCCCGTCGTCGCACTCGATGTCCGACACGGTCGCGATCATGACCGGGGCCGCGCCACCTCCTCCCAACCCATGAAACAGATTAAAGACGTCGGTGGGCACCTTGGTGCCCACCGACGTCCCTAGTTTGTGTGAAAGTCAGCGACCTGCGCGCACATACCGCCGGGTGCACAGCGGCACGAACACCGCAAGCAACCCCAGAGCCCAGACGATGGACGCGGTGACCGGGTTCTCGAGGGGCCAGGCACCGCCCGTGGGGGCAGTCGGGTTGCCGAACAGTTCGCGCAGCGCGGCGGCGACGGCGCTGAGCGGATTCCATTCGGCGATCGTGGCCAGCCAGGCCGGCATACCGCCGGTCGGCACGAACACGTTCGAGACCATCCCCAGCGGGATCGCCAGGATCGCCGCCTGCCCGGCCGTCTCCTCGTCGTCGAAGAGGTAGCCCAGGAACATCCCGATCCAGCTGGCGGCGAACTGGAACAGCAGCAGGATCAGCACCGCCAGCAGGGCGTCGGCCAGGCCACCCCGGATCCGCCAGCCCACGGCCAGGCCGCAGAGCATCATGATCGAGAAGCTGATCGTGCCGTAGACCAGTGTGGCCAGGGCACTTCCGGCCGGGATGGCGACCCGGCGGACAGGCAGCGAGCGGAAGCGGTCGGTCAGGCCGGAGTGATTGTCCTTGGCCGCGCTGACCATTGAGGGAACGATGTTGGAGGCGGTCATGACCAGCAGCCCGGGCAGCAGGAACTCGCGGTAGGTGGCGCCGCCGGTGCCCGCGCCGGGAACGGTGATGGCGCCGCCGAAGATGAACCCGAAGATCAGCACCAGCACGATCGGCGCGGTGACCAGGACCAGGATGAAGGCCGGATTGCGGATCACCGAGGTGAGCAGGCGCTCGGCGGCGGGCAGGGCGTCCCTCATCGCAGGCTCCCCTCTCGTGCGGTCAGTTTCAGGAACACCTCGTCGAGCGTGGGCCGGCGGATCCCGGCGTCCTGCACGGGTATTCCGAGTTCGTCCAGGTGCCGCACCAGGCGGGGCAGCGTGAGCGACCCGGTCGGCACGGTCGCCGAGACCCGGTTGTCCTGGACGGCCAGATCCTGCCCACCGAGCGATCTCACGGCTTCCTGAGCCGGGTTCAGCTGCTCGGCGGAGGCAAGCAGTACCTCCACCCGGGAACCAGCCAGGTCTTTCAGCTGCGGGGGGTGCCGTGGGCGATCTCGCGGCCGGCGTCGATGATCACCACGTCGTCGGCCAGCCGGTCCGCCTCTTCCAGGTACTGCGTGGTGAGCAGAACAGTGGTGCCCGCGGCGGCGAGATCGCTCACTGTGGAATGGATCTCGTCGCGGCTGCGGGGATCCAGGCCGGTGGTCGGCTCGTCCAGGAACAGCACCGGCGGGCGGGTGATCAGGCTGGCGATCAGGTCGAGCCGCCGCCGCATCCCGCCCGACCACGTCTTCACCAGCCGGTCCGCCGCCTCGGTCAGCCCGAACTGCTCGAGCAGCTCCGCCGCCCGGGCCCGCGCGGCCCGGCGGCTCAGATGGTGCATCTGGCCGAGGATGAACAGGTTGTCCCGCCCGGTCAGCGCATCGTCCACCGCCGCGTGCTGCCCGGCCAGGCCGATGTTCTGCCGCACCTGCTGGGCCTGCTCGACCACGTCGAAGCCACAGATCCGCGCGCTGCCGGAGTCGGGCCGGGCGAGTGTGGCCAGAATCCGGATCGCGGTGGTCTTGCCCGCGCCGTTCGGTCCGAGCAGAGCGCAGACCGTCCCCTCCGCGACGGACAGATCCAGCGAATCCAGTGCCCGCACCTCTCCGTACCCCCGGCCCAGCCCAGCGGCCTCGATCACGCTCCCCATGCGCCCTCCCTTAACTGCGATCGGTGTTCGCGGTTCTTAGTGAACCATACTGCGGCCGCTGTTCGCAGTTTCTCTGGTGCGCGAAGATGAACACGTGCCCGACCCCGACCTGCCGATCTGGAAGCGCTCCGAAAGGGGTGCCCGCGGCCCCGCGCCGGAGCACAGCCGCGCCTCGATCGCCGAGGCCACCATGAAGCTGGCCGACGCCGAGGGGCTGAAGGCGGTCTCGATCCGCAAGGCGGCGGCCGCCGTCGGCATCGCCCCGGCCTCGCTCTACCGCTACGTGGCCAGCCGCGACGAGCTCCTGGCGCTGATGAGCGACGCCTGCCTGCGCACCCTCGAACTACCGGCCACCCCCACCGGCCGGGGCTGGCGGGCCGACCTGCTGGACATCGGCCGGGCCCTGCGGCAGGCCTTCCGCGAGCACCCCTGGTTCCTGGAAGTGATGATGACCGGCCGGGTGAACACCGCCATGCTCGGGCCGGCGATGATCGACTACACCGAGCGCGTGGTGGCCGCGCTGGCCGAGGTGCCGGCCTCGGGTCAGGCCAAGATGGAGACGGCGGCGATCTTCAACGGGGTGGTCGGGCTCTTCGCGATGGACGAGGCCGCCGCCAACAGCAACACCAGCCCCGAGGCACAGCTGGCCAACGCCGCCTACCTGGCCGAGCAGATCGGCGACGGCCGCCACCCCTACCTGGCCGCGATCGTCTCCGCTCCGCCGCCCCCCGACGCGCTGGCCCGCAAGAGCGCCGACGACCTGTTCGGCCGGGTCCTGATCAACACGATGAGCGGGCTGCTCGGGGTGGCCCCCGACGAAAGGCACACGCAATGACGTGGGAACAGCAGCGGGTCTCGTTCGACGCCAACGCCACCACCTACGACAGCATCCGTCCCGGCTGGCCCGCGCCGACCGTCCGCTGGCTGACCGGGACGTCGGATCGGCACCTCGACGTGATCGACCTCGGGGCGGGCACCGGCAAGCTCACCCGCACCCTGGTCGACCTGGGCCACCGGGTCACCGCGGTCGAGCCCAGCCCGGGCATGTACCAGGTACTCCTCACCGCGGTTCCCCAGGCCGCTGCGCTGCAGGCCCCGGCCGAGCAGATCCCGCTGCCCGACCACAGCGCCGACGTGGTCACCGTGGCCCAGGCCTGGCACTGGTTCCAGCAGCCGCAGGCGGCGCTGGAGATCGCCCGGGTGCTGCGGCCGGGCGGGTTGCTGGCGGTGGCCTGGCACGAGCGGGACACCGATGTGCCCTGGGTGCGGGAACTGAACGAGATCGCCGGTCTGGCGCGGACCGAGCAGGCCGGTGGCCGGGTTCACGCCGGCGACACGGTGGTCGAGCTCCCCGAACCGTTCGGCCCCCTGGAACACGCCGAGTTCGAGTACCAGCTGTCGCTGACCCCCGGCGCGCTGAGTGAGCTGGCCTCGAGCTGGTCCTACGTGGACACCCACCCCCAGCGCGCCGAAATCGTCGAGCGCATCGAGCGGCTGGGCGAACGGGTGGCGGCCGAACAGGGCACGCCGCAGGAACTCGCGCTGCCCCATCGCACGCACTGTTACCGGGCCCGCACCCAGGTGGGCTGACCCGTTCGGGGGCCCACCCCCGTCCATTGTTTGCTCTGAAGGCCCTCACCCGCCCGGCCGCTAAGGCAACCCGGACGGATGCCGACAGGCAGGCCAATGGACGCCCAGACCCTTCTCCTGCTCCGACGAGCCACTTACGGACCGACCCCGGCGCTGCTGGCCGAGGCGCAGAAGATGGGCCGCAAGGCCTGGCTGGACCGCCAGCTCACGCCCGCGCAGATCCCGGACAGCTACGTGGAGGGCATCCTCGGCCGCTTCCCCCGGGTGAAGTGGCCGATCGCCAAGATCCGCCAGGAGTACGCCAAGAACTTCGGATCCTGGGACGTCATGCTGGAACTCACCCGGGCCACCATGGTCCGGGCGATCTGGAGCGAGCGCCAGCTGTTCGAGCTGATGGTCGAGTTCTGGTCCAACCACCTCAATGTCACCTGCCCTTCCGGCGACGTCTGGGACTCGCGCGCCGACTACGACCGGGTGATCCGCGAGCACACCTTCGGCCGGTTCGGCGACCTGCTGGTGGCGGCCAGCCTGCACCCCGCGATGCAGAGCTATCTCGACAACGCCTCCTCCACCAAGGATCACCCGAACGAGAACCAGGGCCGCGAGCTGCTGGAACTGCACACCGTCGGGGTCGGGACCGGGTACACCGAGGACGACGTGAAGGACAGTGCGCGCATCCTGACCGGTTTCGGCACCGACGGTTCCGGCGAGGCCACCTACCGCCCCAAACGTCATTTCGTCGGCCCGGTAGGCGTTCTCGGTTTCTCGGATCCCAACCCGACCGCCGAGGGCGGTCAGGAACTGGCCGTGAGGTACCTGAACTACCTGGCGCGGCACGAGAACACCGCCCGGCAGCTGGCCTACAAGCTGTGCCTGCGGTTCGTCGCCGACAACCCGCCCGCCGCACTGGTGACCCGGCTCGCCGAGACCTACCTGGCGAACGACACCGCGATCGTCCCGGTTCTGCGAGAGTTGTTCGGCAGCAGGGAGTTCGCCACCTCATCAGGTCAGAAGCTGCGCCGGCCGTACGAGGATCTGGTGGCCACTATGCGCATCCTCGGGATGAAGCCGGACGCCAAGGGCACCGAAGGCATCGAGAGCCTGCACTGGATGATCCTGGACATGGGCCACTGCCCGCTCTACTGGGGGCCGCCGAACGGTTATCCCGACGTGGCCAGTGCCTGGCAGTCACCGGCGGGAACGTTGGCGCGCTGGAACTCGCACCTCAACATCGCAGCTCGGTTCTGGCCGAAAACCCTGGTCGGCCCGAATCTCTCGGCGATGATCCCGAACCCCCGGCCGGCCACGCACGGGGCGCTGATCAACGTTCTCTCCGAGCGGCTGCTGCAACGCAAGGCCACCCAGGTCCAGCAGGTCGCGATCTGCGACTTCCTCTCCGACGAGTGGCACCGGATCACCCCCGCGAGTCCGGTCAAGAAGGACAGTGTGATCATCGGCTGGCGGCTGCCGTACGTGGTGAGTCTGCTGCTCGACTCACCTGCGCACGCACTTCGTTAGAGCTTGAGGACGCTGGTGGGCCTCGCAGGTGGCCCGGCTCACTTCGGTTCCACTCAGGTAGCGGCGACGACGACCGACAGGTCGGCAGTAGCACCGATGTGACCCGACGCCCCGCCGATCCGACGACATCCGCCGCCAGACCGACTCGACGCCTGAGGACACCACCACCTGCATGAGTACCCTCTCCGACTGCCAGTGCCCCGACGCCGCCTCCACCGGACTCTCGCGCCGCAGCCTGCTGCGCGGCCTGGCCACCGCCGGTGCCCTGGGCGGGGTGATGACGGCCGTGGACGGCTTCAACGCCCAGTTCGCCTTCGCCGCGAGCCCCGCCGCCTATACCGGCGACGTGCTGGTGGTGCTCTCGCTGCGGGGTGGCTTCGACGGCCTGAACGCGGTCGTGCCGATCGGTGACCCGGCCTACCTCGAGGCCCGCCCCACGATCGGTGTCCCGGAGCGCTCGCTGATCCCGGCCGGGGGCATCTTCGGCCTGCACCCGGCCCTGGCCCCGCTGAAGAAGTTCTGGGACGCGGGCACTTTCGGCGCCGTGCACGCGGTGGGCCAGGACAACCCGACCCGGTCGCACTTCCAGGCCATGCAGGAGCTGGAGCGCGCGGCGCCCGGCTCCAGCCTGCGCACCGGCTGGCTGGACCGCACGCTCGGCAGCCGCGCCCGGGGCACGATCTTCCAGGCCTCGCAGGTCGGGTCCAACGAGGTGCCGCTGGCCCTGGCCGGGCCCTCGGCCGAGATGGCCATGGGCAGCCTGGACTCCTTCACCATCGCCGGTGCCTGGGACACCGCCGAGCGCAAGCGCTGGACCAAGGCCCTGACCGCGATGAACGCCGGCGCCCCGGCCTCGATCGCCGCCCCGGCCCAGGCCACCCTCGGCGCCACCAGCACCACCGCGGCCCTGGCGGCCGCCAAGTACACCCCGGCCGGCGGGGCCCGCTACCCGAAGGACTCGGCGCTCGGCAAGGCCCTGCGCGACGTGGCCCGGATGATCAAGGCCGACGTGGGCCTGCAGGTGGCCTGCGTGGACGAGGGCGACTGGGACATGCACGCGAACATGGGCTCGGCCGACAGCGGCTGGATGCACGACCATCTGAACGACCTCGCCCAGGCCCTCGCCGCCTTCGCCACCGACCTGGGCAGCCGGTTCAGGAAGGTCACCGTGGTCACGCTCTCGGAGTTCGGCCGCCGGGTGGTCGAGAACGGCTCCGGCGGGGTGGATCACGGGCACGGCAATGCGGTGCTGCTGCTGGGCGGCGGGGTGAACGGCGGCCGGGTGCACGGCCGCTGGCCCGGCCTGGCCGACGGTGACCTGGTGGACGGCGACCTGGCCGGCACCACCGACTACCGCGCGATCCTCGGCGAGATCCTGCAGAAACGCTGCGGGGCCGGATCGCTGTCGCAGATCTTCCCCGGGCTGCAGGGGGTTTCGCCGCTCGGGGTGATGAAGGCGGCCTGAGGGAGGCGCTCCCGATTGGGGCGTCGGCCCGCTAGGGCACAAAATGAGCACGTGGTGGTGAGGAAACGCAAGATCGATACGGCGGTGGGGCGTGGTGCCCTGGCGGCGTGGGCGGCCGAGCCCACGGGGGTGCCGCGGGCCACTCTGGCCAATGCGGTGCGGTTCACCCTCGAGGAGATCGCCGCCCGGGCGCCGGGGCCGACCACCGAGGTGCGGGTGCCGCCCTTCGGGGCCGTGCAGTGCATCGAGGGGCCGCGGCACACCCGGGGTACCCCGCCGAACGTGGTCGAGACCGATCCGCAGACCTGGCTGGAGCTCGTCTCCGGCCGGCTGAGCTGGGCCGACGCCGCATACAACGGACGGGTGCGGGCCAGTGGGCAGCGCGCCGACCTGTCCGATCTGCTGCCGCTCGGCGGTCTCCTCTCCGAGACTTCCCGGTAGTCGGTACCGTCGTGGGGTGGCTGAGAGCAAGGGACTGTCCGTGAGCCCGATCGACGAGGACGACACGACCGGCGCGGCCGGGCCGGCTGAACCGAGCGAGCCGGAGGCTCCTGAGGTGACGCCTGAGGCCGAGGCGCCGGAGCCGGCCGGGTACCGCCTGCGGCGGGCCCCGCGTTACCGTGCGTTCGGATTCACAGGCGTGCTCGTGGGCGTCCTCCTCGGTGCGGTGCTGGCTCTGTCGTTCGAGGCCACCAGCACCTACTCCGAGCGCACCATTCTGGGCTATTTCGTGGCCATTTTCGGCCTGCTGGGCGCCCTGTTCGGCTGCGGTCTGGCCGTTCTCCTGGACCGCCGGAAGGGCTGATCCGCAAGCGCGCCGGGCCGGTCGGGCGAGGGTCTGTCCTTCCGGCCGATGCTGCGACCTCCTCCGGATGTGCGACACTCGATGACGTGGCGCGCGGCGACGGACGGCTTTCGCACGAACTACTTCCCGGCGAGAAGGGCCCGCAGGACGCCTGCGGAGTCTTCGGAGTCTGGGCCCCCGGTGAAGAAGTGGCGAAACTGGCCTATTACGGCCTGTACGCACTTCAGCACCGCGGCCAGGAGGCAGCGGGCATCGCCGTCAGCAACGGCAAGCAACTGCTGGTCTACAAGGACATCGGCCTGGTCTCCCAGGTCTTCGACGAGACCTCTCTCGACTCCCTGCGTGGGCACATCGCGGTCGGTCACGCCCGCTACAGCACCACCGGCGGCTCGACCTGGCAGAACGCCCAGCCCACGCTGGGCGACACGGCCGCCGGCACGGTGGCCCTGGCGCACAACGGCAACCTGGTCAACGGGCACGAGCTGCGCGAGCTGGTGGCGCAGCGCTACGGCACGCCCGACCGGGGCGAGATCGTCAACGGCAACACCACCGACACCGCCCTGGTGACCGCCCTTCTCGCGGGTGACCCGGATCACACGCTGGAAACCACTGCGCTGGACGTGCTCCCGCACCTGCGTGGGGCCTTCAGCTTCGTCTTCATGGACGAGCACACCCTCTACGGCGCCCGTGACCCGCACGGGGTGCGCCCGCTGGTCATCGGCAAGCTCGAGACCGGCTGGGTGATCGCCTCCGAGACGGCCGCGCTGGACATCGTCGGCGCCGCGTTCGTGCGGGAGGTCGAGCCGGGCGAGTTCATCGCGATCGACGCCGACGGCCTGCGCTCCCAGCGCTTCGCCGAGGCCAAGCCGACCGGCTGCATCTTCGAGTACGTGTACCTGGCCCGGCCCGACACCACGATCAACGGCAAGGTGGTGCACGAGGCCCGGGTCGACATGGGCCGCAAGCTGGCCCAGGAGCACCCGGTCGAGGCCGACCTGGTCATCCCGGTGCCCGAGTCCGGCACCCCGGCCGCGGTGGGCTACGCCCAGGAGTCGGGCATCCCGTTCAGCCAGGGCCTGGTGAAGAACGCCTACGTCGGGCGCACGTTCATCCAGCCCAGCCAGACCATCCGGCAGCTGGGCATCCGGCTGAAGCTGAACCCGCTGAAGAACGTGATCAAGGGCAAGCGCCTGGTCGTGGTCGACGACTCGATCGTGCGCGGCAACACCCAGCGGGCCCTGGTCCGGATGCTGCGCGAGGCCGGCGCCGCCGAGATCCACGTGCGCATCTCCTCGGCCCCGGTCACCTGGCCGTGCTTCTACGGCATCGACTTCGCCAGCCGGGCCGAGCTGATCGCCAGCGGGCTGGGCGTGGAGGAGATCCGCGCCAGTATCGGCGCCGACTCGCTGGGCTACATCTCGCTGGACGGCATGGTCGAGGCCACCGAGCAGAAGCGTGAGCGGTTGTGCACCGCCTGCTTCACCGGCGAGTACCCGATCGAGCTGCCCGACTCCGAGCACCTGGGCAAGCACGCCCTGGAGCAGCAGCCGCAGCTCCCTCTCGGCCTGGAGATCTCGCAGCGCGACCGCGCGCCGCAGGGCCACCGCGACGCCGAAGGTGTCTCCACCGGCCTGGCCGGCGGCGCCGTCGACGCGCTCTCCCGTCCCTGACGAACGTCAGCCTCCGTCCTCCGGCGTAGACCGTTCCTCCCGTCCCCGCGACGGTGACGACGACGGTCCGTCGGCCGTTGAACCAAGTAAGGTGATCATTGTGGCTTCAGCCGAGCCGGGTACCACGGCCCTGACCTATGCCTCCGCCGGTGTCGACACCGAGGCCGGTGACCGGGCGGTCGAGCTGATGAAGGCGTCGGTGCGGCGCACCCACGGCCCCGAGGTCCTGGGCGGCCTGGGCGGCTTCGCCGGCCTGTACGACGCAAGTTTCCTGACCAGGTACCAGCGGCCGCTGCTGGCCACCAGCACCGACGGCGTGGGCACGAAGATCGCCATCGCCCGGGCCCTGGACATCCACGACACGATCGGGATCGACCTGGTCGGCATGGTGGTGGACGACATCGTCGTGTGCGGGGCCCGTCCGCTCTTCATGACCGACTACATCGCGGTCGGCAAGGTCGTGCCGGAGCGCATCGCGGCCATCGTCAGCGGCATCGCCAAGGGCTGTGAGCTGGCCGGTACGGCGCTGGTCGGCGGCGAGACGGCCGAACACCCGGGTCTGATGGCGGCGGACGAGTACGACGTCGCCGGGGCGGCGACCGGGGTGGTCGAGGCCGAGTCGGTGCTCTCACCCGAGCGGGTGCGGGTCGGCGACGTGGTGATCGGCCTGGCCTCGTCCGGTCTGCACTCCAACGGCTACTCCCTGGTGCGTGGCGTGCTGAAGCAGGCCGGCTGGTCGCTGGAGCGGGAGGTGCCCGAGCTCGGCCGCACCATCGGCCAGGAGCTGCTGGAGCCCACCCGGATCTACACCGCCGACGTCCTGGCCGCGGCCGAGGCGCTGGGCCACGACCTGCACGCGGTGTCACACGTCACCGGGGGCGGGCTCGCGGCCAACCTCGCCCGGGTCCTGCCGGCGGGCACCAGCGCCGTCCTCGAGCGCTCCACCTGGGCCCCGCAGCCGGTCTTCGACCTGATCATGAAGCTCGGTTCGGTGCCGCTGCTGGACGCCGAGGGCACGTTCAACCTCGGGGTGGGCATGGTCCTGGTGGTCGATCCGGCCGTGGCCGACCGCGCGCTGGAGATCTTCGCCGGCCGCAACCTTCCCGCCTGGGTACTGGGGCAGGTCTCGGCGCCCGACGGGCAGACCGGCGAAGGCACCGTCCAGGGCACCAAGGGTGTGGACGGCGGTTCGGTCCGGCTGGTCGGGGAGTACCGCGGCGCCTGAGCGGCGGCTCAGGCGGTAGGCGGCAGGTACGCGGGCATGAGAAAGACGGATTCGGCACCCGAAGGTGCCGGACCCGTCTCGAGCATGGAAAGACCAGCCACCTCGTCATGGCAGGTCAGCATGCGTACTTCTCATCGCCTGGTGCAGACGACCTGTGCTCAGGAAGACCAGCTGTCCACCGGAGTCACCTTGACAGACTCGATCCCCGGCACCCGACGGGCACCGGGGATCGAGTCAGTAGTCAATGACGACGACCGTTGGATGCCCAGTCCGCGTACTCGTCATATTCGCCGTCGTCTTCGCGCCCGGCATCCGTGTCGTCCACGGGCGGGCTCGAGCGATGGTCCCCATGGCCGAGTTCCCTCTGTAAGGCGTCATAGTCGGTGCTGGGGCTGTAGTACTTCAGCTCCCTAGCGACCTTCGTCTGCTTGGCCTTCTGACGGCCGCGCCCCATGGCGTCGACCCCCTTAAACGTCGACCCGGCGCAGGCGCACATGGCGCGGCCCCGGAGTGGTCATCAGTCTCTCGTGACGCCAAACGCTACATCGTCTGGTGCGGTTCCGGCATCCCGGTTGGAACGGCTTACCCACCCAGGGGAAGCCGTGACCCGTTTGCCGACCGCGGGCTTGCACTGCCCATCCTACGTGCAACCTGCGTGGGACGCTCACCCCGCCGCTCCGGGAGAGCCCGGCCGGCTCGTTGTTGCCTGTCCGGGCAGTGGCCGGTCTCACATGACGGGCGGGGGCAGCGATCGGCGCTTCCGCATGGTTTGATAGCTATGTCCTAATCGTAGGCAACACGCCGCGAAGCTGTTCGCGATCGCCGGGGGGTCGGCTCGTGGTCACCAGCGATAGACCGTGAGTCAGGCGTCACTCACAGGTGTCACTTCACTCAGAAGTCGTACCGTGACGCTTCGTCCTCTTCGGATCTGAGAATATGGATCTGAGTGCTTCGGGGATGCTCCACACAGTGATGGCTGATTTAGTGGGGTACACGCCGCTCTCGAGGGGATTTGCTGTGGTCTGGCCAAGAACGTCCAGCCCGGTTGCGGGGCATGTAGGCGGTGTTCGGCAGGCAGATCGCCTATCGAGGGAGTGCTCACGAGAGCGAAGGTTAGAACCGACCCGCGTGGCGTGTCGGATGGGCCACATTCGTGGTTCGATCACTGTAAGGTGCCATGCCGTGACCGTACGTACACAACCAACGTCATGCTTCCTCCTGATGGGGGATCATCCGTCTGGATTGTTCCCGCGACGTGTCCTAACAAGGCACGATGTCGGAAGCCGGGGTATCCGCCCCGTTCATGGAGGCTGACATGACCACCCGATCGCCCGACGCCGAGCCGCTGCTCACACCGGCTGAGGTTGCCGCGCTATTCCGTGTCGATCCGAAGACCGTCACCCGGTGGGCCAAAGCCGGCAAGCTCTCTTCGATCCGAACGCTCGGTGGCCATCGCCGCTACCGCGAGTCGGAAGTTCGGGCCTTGCTGGCTGGGATCCCGCAGCAGAGGCTCGACGAGGACTGAACAAGGTCCACGACGACAACACCCGATAACCCGTGACCGCCGGGGCCGACCAGGGCCTCGGCGGTTTTCGGCTTTTCATAGCAGGCTAGTGGAAAACACCCACTCGCGGGCGAATATGACTTTGTCCGAGCCAAGTTCTGTTTTCTCGACAACGTTCTGCCGGGGTTCCGACGGCAGGGGGCACGCGCAGGTGCGTCCGGGAGCCTGCTGAGGTTCGCCTCTCAAGGCCCGCTCCCACGTGAAGTCCGCCTGGGGCGTTCAGTGCCTTGGAGCCGGAGAGGTAATTGGTGATCCAGAGCCTGGCTGTTGTTGTTGGGGTGGCCTGGTGGTTTGGTCGGACGGCTCATTGCCGGCCTTGCGACAGGCAGCTGGCCCGATGCGATCGCAGATCATGAATGTGATGCGATTCGCGGAGGGTGTCAGGCCGGCGTTGCCACGTCCTGGAACTGCTGCTCGGTGAAGTGTTGGTCGAACTGGACCAGACTCACGTTCTGGCCGACTGGACGCAGCACCGGGCGAACTGGGGCCCTGGTCGAGCCGAGCCGCAGGTGATAGCCGCGGCATCCGGCACGGCGGATGGCCGACCGGCCTGATGTGAATTCTGAGTTCGCCGGGTGTGGCGGGGTGGGGGATCAGGCCCGACGTGAGTTTCCGGGTTCACCGGTGGCGGGGCGGGCGGATCAGGCCAGAGGTGAGTTCTGGGCTCGCCGGGTGTGACGGGGCGAGCGGATTGGGCCTGAGGTGAGTTCCGGGGTTCGCCGGGTGTAGCGGGGCGAGCGGATCAGGCCTGAGGTGAGTTCCGGGGTTCGCCGGGTGTGACGGGGCGGCGGATCAGGCCCGAGGTGAGCTCCGGGTTTGCCGGGTGTGGCGGGGCGGGCGGATCAAGCTTGACGTGAGTTCCGGGTTCGCCGGTGGCGGGCGGGCGGATCGGGCCCGACGTGAATTCTGGGTCCGCTGGTGCAGCGGGCACCCCATCAGCACCGACCGGTGGCCGGCTCCGTGCCGTGCGCGGGCAGTGAACCGGCCTACGACCAGCCCAGAAGGTTGGTCGGGTCGGCCAGCGCGGCCAGGGTCAGAATCGCCTTCGAGGCGGTCGTCGAGGCCGTTTCCGTGGCCGAGGTGGTGGTCGAGCTCGTGTCGATGCCGACCGTGTCGGGCTTGGTCGTGGTCTCGTCGTCGCTCGTGGTCTCGACCGGCGTGGTCTTGGTCGGCTCGTCGGTCGTCTTGGTCGGCTCGGACGTGGGTTCCGACGTCTCCACCGGAGGCTTGCTCGTGGTGGTGGAGGTGCTGGTCGGCTTCGACGTGGTCTTCGTGGGCTGGCTGGTGGTCTTCGTCGGCTTCGACGTCGTGGTCTTGGTGGTGCTCGACGGCTTGCCCGGCTTGGTGGTCTTCGTGGTCTTCGTCGGGTTGCTGCCGGTCGGCTCGTCCTCGTCGGGCGGGATCACGACGGTGCGCGTGGTGGAGGTGACCACCGGGTTGCCCGCGGCGTCGGTGGTGGTCGTGGTGACCACCTCGGTGCGGGTCTTGACCTCCTGCCCGGCCGACGGGGAGCCGGTGGGGCCGGTGGTGGGCACGTCGGCGGTGTCGATGTCCTCGTCGTCGGCCGAGGCGTCGGTGGAGGCCGGCAGTTCGGTGCCGTCGGCGAGGTTGACCGAGGCGTTGCGGGTCTTGTCGGTAGGACCGCTCAGCGGACCGGTCACCGCCCAGGCGGGAACGACCACGACAACGGCCGCTGCGACCCCACCGACGATGGGGCGGCGCAGCAAGAGGGGGCGGGGCGCCCGATGTCTACCGACGTACCTCATGGCTCGCTCTCGTCTGCCGGAGCCGAACTCCGCGCTGTCTGTGCTGTCTGGCTGGGGGCTGTCTGACTGGGGCTGGAGGACCTGCTGACCGGCTCGCCCGGTTCGCCACGGGAAGTGCACTATGCTGTACATCGGGCGATGGCTCGCAGGCGTTACTCATCGGACGCTAACAGGCAGATCCTGCCTGAGGCGACATCAGGAGCAGCAATGCTGCCCCTTCGGCTCCATCTGCTGCCCGTTCGCCGGCAGGTTCTCCCCGTGCCTCGCACATGCTGATCCCCCCGGCTTCCCGACGTCAGTTTCGGCGCTCCTAGCTTGCTGCAGGAAGCGCAGTCACGTGCACCGTTCGGCAGATTGATAAGGCCGGGATAGGGCAAATTTGAGCTGGTGAAACCCACGAACACCACTCGTGTCCGGCTGGCTCACGCCGGTGACCAGGGGTGGACGTCACTGAGGCCGGCGCGGGGGTAGATGCCCCCGACCGGCCTCGTACGACGGGTCTGAAGTGTGAGCTCTCAGCTGCTCTTGATGCTGCTCTTGATGCATCGGGCGTTGACCACCTCGACGCACTCGCCGTAGCGGTCGCTGAGGTTGCGCTCGATGGAGGCGACGGTGGCGCTGTGGTTCACGTCGACCTGCGTGCTCCGGGTGAAGCGGCTGGAGGGAATCGTGACCCTGAGCTCGAACCGCCCGCTCTCCAGGACGGTGCCCGGGGAAACGGCGACGAACTGAGGGAGGTCGGCGGTGGTGAGGTTCTCAGCCATGGGAAGCAACGATCCTGAACGTAGTGCTTGCGTGGTGGATGCGGGGTACCGCGTCGTGCTCCGCGCCCTTACCACAACGTGACGATCATGTCGGGTATGCCGCCGACGAGATCCAGGTTACTCCAGACAGCGGACTACTCGAGCCGCTATTACTGACGGTGAGTCACGATCAGCCCGTCGTGGCGGAATCGGCCGAAGAGCTGCCCGGAACGGGTCTCATGCGGAAAGAAACTGACCTAAAGGCTCTCTACGGTTCTTCCAACGGCCCGAGAACGCGGGTCGGCCAGCCTGCGAAGGAGACCGAGATGTCGATCACTCAGACCGCCGCCCAGGACGCTTCCCAGCCCACCGGACCGGCCGGACCGGCTCAGGAGGCCGCCGAGCTGCTCGAGACGCTGGCCGAGCGTCGGCACTTCTTCCGCTTCACCCTGCAGAAGCTCAGCGCCGAGCAGGTCGGCTCCCGGCCCACCGCCAGCCAGCTCACGCTGGTCGGGCTGGCCAAGCACCTGAAGGACACCGAGAACGACTGGGCCCGGTTCATCGTCGAGGGCACCGCGGCGATGGCTCTCCCCGAGGGCTGGGAGACCGACCCGGGCTTCTGGGTGGACGGGTGGCGGCTGGTCGGTGACGAGACGCTGGAGAGCGTGCTGGCGGAGTGGGAGGAAGTGGCCGCGCGCACCGAGTCGGTGGTGCGCGCCCTGCCCAGCCTCGACGTCTCGCACCCGCTGCCGGAGGCCCCCTGGTTCACCCCGGGTGCCACCTGGTCGGCCCGTCGGGTGCTGCTGCACCTGATCGGCGAGATCGCCCAGCACTCCGGGCACGCCGACATCATCCGGGAGTCGATCGACGGTCAGAAGACCATGGGGTGAAGTCCGGGCGCGCCGTGGGGGAGAGCGCGCGGGGCCCGAGGGCCCCGCGCGGAGAACGCCCTCACTGGGAGGAGTCGGGCTCCGCCTCCTCCAGCTTGGCGAAGGGGGCCTTGAGCGTCGGCCAGATGTGCCGCCAGTGCCAGGCGAACGCCGCCAGCGCGATCGCCCCGTAGACGGCGGACAGGATCAGCCGGCCGTCGGTCCCGGTCACCGGGAACTGAACCATGAACAGCAGCAACAGGATCCAGGCGGACCAGTGGTGGAACCGCAGCCCCAGGATGAGGGCGATCCCCATCATCGTCTGGGCCGCGGTCAGCAGCATCTCCTCGGTCTGCCGGTGGTCCAGCTGCAGAGCCGTCTCGCCGCCACCGGCCAGGTAGGCGATCGGCAGCGACCCGACCAGGAGCGTCCACTGGTTGACCTTCGAGGAGATCAGCGTGGCCAGGGCCGCCCCGGCGTTGCCCCGCCAGGCGAACATGATCGCGATGATGAACTCCGGCGCCTCCGAGGCCAGCGGGGCGACCCACTGCACCAGCAGGAACTCGTCGATCCCGAGGTCGGCCCCGGCGTCGACCAGGCTGTGCGCGAACGGCTCGGCGGCGATCATCACGATGAACGCGGCGAAGAGGAACAGGCCGAACAGGGTGAGCCGGCGCTGTCGCCGGGGCAGACCGCCGATGGCCGCGGAAGTGCCCTGCAGATGCGGTTCCTCGACCGCGCCCCGGCTCAGCCGGTAGGCGTAGTAGGCGAACCAGGCGAACAGGATCACGCCCATCCACAGGTGGATCTCGCCGGTCAGCGGCATCACGAAGGCGAAGATGCCGGCGAACAGCAGGAACCCCAGTTCCAGCCGGTTGCCCCGGTTCAGGGGCAGCACGTGGGTGGTGCGCCCACGCAGCCGGCGCAGGCCCCACAGCCCCACCAGCACCACGACCGGCCAGCCGAGCCCCAGCAGGAGCCGGTTCGAGCCGGTCATGTTCGCGGCGGCGTACTGCACGTACTCGGGATTACTGCCGGCGGTGTAGGCGTAGTAGAGGTCGACCGCGTACTCCGGCAGCACGGCGATCAGGGCCAGGATGGCGATCGCCAGGCCGCCGGAGATGTCCACCTGGGCGGCCTCGGCGGCCCAGGCGAGCAGGAACGAGGCGGCGAACACGGCCACGCCGTAGAGGATCATCGAGAGCACCGGTTCCGGGTGGGCGCCGGAGAGCCGGGTGATGATCGCGGGCAGGGCCAGGAGCGTGCACAGGCCGATCGACCTGAGCATGAGCAGGCGTGGACTTCTCATGGGTGGGGCAGCAGCTTCGGTGGTCGTGATCACGACGGACGGCTCCCTCGGTCGGCTTCGGCCGGGTCACCGGGGGCGGTGCCGAGGGTGAGTGACCCGGCCAGAAAACGGACTTGTGGCCGAAGGTCTGGCTCGCCGCCGCGCCCTTCGAGCTGCCTAAGGGCCGGCGGTGGATGACCGTGCTCCCCGCGGTCTGCGGGGCGCCGTGATGTCGACCATCCTCACCTGACTCCGCACTGGCGAGAGCAGGTGGAGTTACTCCCCTTCGCGTTCAGGCTAGCCCAGATGGGTGAGCCTGTCGTGGGGCCGGAGCCGTCCGGCACTCGCGCTGCACGCGTCCTTCTCACATCACTTTCAGGCCTCGGAGCGCTCTACCCCGAGGTGGTCGCAGGCCCATTCCACGGCGGCCCGCACGAAGGTCACGCGGTTCGCGGTGTCGAGCAGTTCGTGCCCCTCGCCGGGGAAGAGCAGGTAGCGGTGCGGTCGCTCGCGTTCGGCCAGGGCGGCCACCACCTGCTCGGCTTCCTCCACCGGCACGTTGGTGTCGTCGGCGCCGTGCACCACCAGCAAGGGGGCGCGCAGTCGGTCGATGCGGTGGATCGGGGAGAAGCCGCGCAGCAGGTCGGCGTGCTTCGCCGGGTCGCCGTACTTGGACACCGCGGCGGCCGCGATCCAGGGCTCGGTGTGCTGGTAGAACGTCTCCAGATCGGCCATGCCGCAGACGTCGATGCCCACTGCGAACATCTCCGGGTACCAGGTCAGCCCGGCCAGGGTCAGGTAGCCGCCGTACGAGCGGCCCATCAGGCCCACCCGCCCGGGTGTCGAAATGCCGCAGCCGATGAGATGTTCCGCCGCCGCGTAGACGTCCTGGACCGATCCGAGCCGCAGTTCGACGTCGTCGGCCGTCTCGTACGAACGCCCGAAACCCGAGGAGCCCCGGACGTTGGGGGCGAACACCGCGACCCCGGCGGCCACCAGCGACTGGAACAGCGAGTTGTACACCGGGCGCTCCTGCGCCTCCGGGCCGCCGTGCAGGTGGATCATCGTCGGCCAGGGGGCCGGGGAGTCCGGCCGGTACAGCCAGCCGCTGATCTCCCGGCCGTCCAGACCGGGGAAGCGGCGCAGCACGGGACGAGTCAGGTCGGCGGTGTCCACGGTGGCGTAACTGGCCCCCCGCGAACCGCGCAGCTCACCGTCGGCCCGGCTGGTCAGGGGCAGAGTGGTGCCGGAAGCCAGGTCGATGGTCCAGGCGCCCCGAGGGTCGGACCAGTCTTCCGCGGTGAGGATCAGTGACTTGCCCCCGGCGAACAGCAGGCAGTTGTCCACCACGTCGCGGGGCAGCGGGCCGACTTCCTCCTGCTCCAGAGACTGCAGGTCGAGCAGGCTGACCGCGTTGGTGCCGCCGTACTCGTTCCACAGGAGTACGGCCGTGCTCCCGTCGGTGGACAGCGTGAAGCTCTGCAGCTCAGCGTCTTTGCGCTGGGCGAGCAGCTCGACCGAGGCGTCGGACAGCGAGACCCGGACCAGCGTGGCCAGGTCGTGGTCGGCCTCGGAACGGGCGTAGACGAACCGGCCGTCGGGGGAAAGGCCGCCCAGGTCGGCGAATCCGCCCCGCTCCCCGGTGACCGACGTACTGACTGGCTGCTCGTCCGAGCCGTCCAGCGCGCACACCGCCAGAGTGCGGTAGCTACGCGGACCCCGCCGGATCAGCGCTCGCCCACCAGAGACGTCCAAAATCGAGATCAGTGGCCCCGAAGTGATCACCGAGCGCGAACCGTCCGCGGGGGAGACGAGCACCGCGGAAGCCACCGCCCCGACCGTCTCGGTGACCATCAGCCGTCCGTCGGCCGTCCATCCCTGCCGGGATCCGGCTCCCAGCCAGGCGGTCGAGCCGGGGCCACCGGCGACCAGGCGCAGACCCGAGCCGTCCGGCCGGGCCACCCACACCTCGTCCCTCGAACTGCCCGACCCGGCCACCAGGCAGGCCAGCCACTCGCCGTCGGGCGACCAGCCGATCGAGGTGACCCGGGCCAGCGAGATGCCGGAGGCGGTGGGCTGCGGGCCGGGGCCCTTGATCCAGATCGCGGGGGCACCGCCCCGGTCGGAGATGAAGGCGACCCGTGAACCGTCCGGATCAGGGGTGGGCGACCAGCTGCCGTAGACGTCTTCCGGTACGGCCTCGGCGGACTGGTCCTCGACACCCATGCCCTGGGTCTCGACCTCCGCGCCGGGCCCCTGAACGCTCACAGACCGGTCCGCTGGAGCCACAGCTCGAGCAGACCGATCTGCCACAGCACGTTGGCGCCGATCGTGGTGCGGGCGGTGTTCGGGTCGGCCAGCAGCGTGGTGACCACGTCGTCGCGGAACAGCCCCCGGTCACGGGCCGCGGACGAGGTCAGCGCGTCGCGCACCCGGTCGAGGATGCTGCCCTCCAGATGCCGCACGCCGGGCACCGGGAAGTAGCCCTTCGTCCGGTCGATCACCGCGTCCGGCACCACCCCGCGGGCCGCCTCCTTCAGCACCCCCTTGCCGCCGTGGGCCAGCTTCAGTTCGGGTGGGCACTGGGCCGCGAGTTCCACCAGCTCATGATCGAGGAAAGGCACCCGCGCCTCCAGCCCCCAGGCCATCGTCATGTTGTCGACCCGCTTGACCGGGTCGTCGACGAGCATGACCCGGCTGTCGATGCGCAACGCCGCGTCCAGCGTGGTCTGCGCGCCCGGGGCGGCGAAGTGCTCGCGGACGAAGGCCGTGCTGGGATCGCCGGGCACGTACCAGTCCGGGTTCAGCAGCTGGGCCACGGTCGCGTCGGGCCGGTCGAAGAAGACCTTCGAGTAGGCGGCGACCGCGTCCTCGCGGGGCACGTCGCGCAGCGGCGGGTACCAGTCGTAGCCGGCGAACACCTCGTCCGCGCCCTGGCCCGACTGGACCACCGTGATCTTCTTCGAGACCTCTTCGGAGAGCAGGTAGAACGCCACGCAGTCGTGGCTGACCATCGGCTCGCTCATCGCCGCGATCGCGCCGTCCACCCCGCTGGCCAGCCGCTCGGGCGGGATCGGGATCTTGTGGTGGTCGGTGTCGAACTCCTTGGCCACCAGGTCGGAGTACTCGAACTCGTCGCCGCTCTCGCCGCCCACCGCGTCGAAGCCGATGCTGAAGGTGGCCAGGCCGGACTGCCCGGCCCGGGCCAGCAGCGCGACCACCAGGCTGGAGTCGAGGCCGCCGGACAGCAGCACGCCGACCGGCACGTCGGCCACCATCCGCCGCTGCACGGCCAGGTCGAGGGCGGCCAGGGTGCGCTCGCGCCACTCCTCGGGGCGGATCACGGACGACCGGGTCGCCGGGGGGTTCCAGTAGACGGTCTCGGTGCCGGAACCGTCGGGTTCGATCACCCGGACCGTGGCCGGTGGCAGTTTGCGGACGCCGTTGAGGACGGTGCGCGGGGCCGGGACCACCGAGTGCCAGGACAGGTAGTGGTGCAGGGCCACCCGGTCGATGCTGGTGTCCACGTCGCCGGCCGCGGTCAGGGCGGGCAGGCTGGAGGCGAAGCGGATCCGCTGCGGGGTCTCGCTCAGGTAGAGCGGCTTGATCCCGAGCCGGTCCCGGGCCATCACCAGGCGCCCGGAGTCGAGCTCGTGCACGACGAACGCGAACATCCCGAGGAAGCGCTCCACACAGGCGGTGCCCCAGCGGTGGTAGGCCTTGAGGACCACCTCGGTGTCGGACGTGGACCGGAAACGGTAGCCGTGGCCCTCGAGTTCGCGGCGCAGCTCGTGGTGGTTGTAGATGCAGCCGTTGAACACCAGGGCCAGACGCAGCTCCTCGTCGACCATCGGCTGGGAGCCGGCCGGTGAGAGGTCGATGATCCGCAGCCGGTGGTGCAGGAACGCGACCGGCCCGTGCGACCAGGTGCCCTTCGAGTCCGGCCCCCGGCGCTCCAGGCAGGGTGACATCCGCGCCACCGCCTCGGCGTCGGGCCTTCCTCCGTCCAGCCGGAACTCGCCACCCAAGCCGCACATGCACGAACCTCCCAGACTTGCCAACACCGAGCCACAACGCCCTACCGAGTTGACACGTGCTTGTGGGGGGCGCGCAACCCGAGAGCTACGTCAGCAGCCAGGTGTCCTTGGAACCGCCTCCGCGGGAACTGTTCACGACCATGCTGTCGGCCGGGGCCACCCGGGTCAGGGCGGTCGGCGCGACCTGCAGCTCGCCGGTTCCCGGGTTCAGCACGAAGGCCCGCAGGTCGACGTGGTGGGCGGTGAGCCGGTCGTCGGTGAGGCAGGGCATGGTCGACAACGACACCACGTCCTGGGCGATCCAGCGGTGCGGGGCGGCCGTCAGCTGCTTGCGGTGGGCCTGCAGCTCCTGCTCGGAGGCCATCGGGCCGATCATCACGCCCTCGCCGCCGTAGCCGTCGACCGGCTTGAGCACCAGTTCCCCGAGCCGGTCGAGCACCTGCGCGGCCTGGTCGGGGAGCCCGCACAGATAGGTGGGAACGCTCTTCAGCAGCGGCTTCTCGCCCAGGTAGTACTCGACCATCTGGGGCACGAACGCGTAGATCGCCTTGTCGTCGCCCACCCCGTTGCCCGGCGTGTTGCACAGGGCCACCCGGGCCGCCCCCACCGCGGAGAGCAGAGAGGGGCCCAATGGACGTCCGTCGGCACCGGAGGCGTGCAGCAGCGCCTCCTCGTCGACCCGTAGATAGAGCACGTCGACCCGGACCCGGCCGCCCTCGCGCAGCAGGTACACCGTGTCGTTCTCGACCAGCAGGTCGCCGATCTCGGCGACCGGTACGCCCATCTCGTTGGCCAGCATCCGGTGCTCGAACCAGGCCGAGCCCTCGGGGCCCTCGCTGAGCAGCACCACCTGCGGGTTGTCGGGGGCGCTGGGCAGGGCCGCGTTCTGCAGCGTCTGCAGCAGCAGGCCGGGCACCGCCTCGGGATCGAGCAGGCCCTGGGGCCGGGGCAGGTCGCCCATGACGGCGTCGGTCAGGCGCCGGTTCTGCACCGAGTAGCCCAGGCCCGAGGGCACCCGCAGGTTGTCCTCCAGGATCAGCCAGTCGCCGGTGACCGAGTCCTTCACCAGGTCCATGCCGCTGATGTGGGCGCGCACCTTCTGCCGGTGCACCAGGGCACCGGTGCCGCGCAGACCGGGGGCCGAGTCGACCACCCAGGCCGGCACCACGCCCTCCTTGACGATCGTGCGCTCACCGTAGACGTCGTGCAGGAACGCATCGAGGGCGGCTGCGCGCTGGCGCAGACCGAGGCTGAGCCTGCTCCACTCGTCGGCCTGCACCACCCGCGGCAGCAGGTCGACCGGGAACAGGCGGGCGCTGGCCCGGCCCGGCACCCCGAAGGTGACGCCGTGCGAGCGCTGTTCCTCGTCGCGCCGGCGCTCGCGCTGACGCATCCCGCCCGGGCCGAGATCCTCGAGCACACGCATCATCTCGGCGTAGGGCGGGGTCGGGCCGTCGGCGGCCAGGGCCTCGTCGCCGGACTTCTGGTAGAGCGGCAGCGCGGCCGGGTGCCCGGGCTCGCCCGGCACGGTGGGCGCCGGGCGGTCCGGGTCGGTGCGGCTGACCAGCATGTCGACCACGTCGGCGAAGCGCTCACGGCGTTCGTAGACCGCGCGCTGCTCGGCCGCGGAACTGCCCCGCACCAGCGCCCTCTCGGCCAGCTCGCCGACCTCGGTCCAGTCTCCGGCCGCCTCGAGCTGCGGGCGCAGGTCGTCCAGCAGGTTGTGCACGGCCTCGGCGGCCGGGACCGGCCGGGAGGAACGCGGCAGGTCGAGCAGGTCGCCCTCGAGCCCGGAGCGGGCGGCCCGCCAGAGCGCGGCGCGCAGCAGCGGGGCGGGCCAGCGGCGGGCCGGCTCGCCCGCGGTGATCGCCGCGTGCTCCTGGCGCACCATCGCCCGGAACAGCCCGGCCAGCAGCACCACGGTGTCGAGGTCGGGGCAGGCGTCGGTGAGGCGCAGCTCGAGGGTGGGCAGGTGCGAGGAGGGGCGGACGTCGAAGTAGATCATCCCGGCGTCGCTGATCGTGCCGGAGGCGACCAGGTCGGCGATCAGCTGGTCGTGCTCGGCGGCGGAGCTGACCTCACCGCTGAGGCCGGCCGTGGGCCAGCGCGACCACAGCAGCGAGCGGTTGCTGGCGTAGCCCGAGTCCTCACCCATCCAGAACGGGGAGGACGCCGAGAGGGCGAGCAGCGCCGGCAGACGCGGCGTGACCCGCTGGGCGATCTGCACGGCCAGGTCGCGGTCGGAGACCTGCACGTGCACCTGGGCGCCGCAGATCAGCTGCTCGCGCACCAGGGCCTGGTACTCGTCGAGCATGTGCTCGTATCGCTTGCTCGGGGTCACCGACAGCTGCAGCGGGTCGACCAGCGGGACGGTGCCCGCGGCGACCACGCCCAGACCCATCGGGGTGGCCACCTCGACCAGCGCCCGGCGGGTGTTCACCAGAGCCTGCCGCAGGTCGGCGAGGGTGTCGCAGACCGGGGTGTTGCTCTCGACCACGCTGCGCATCAGCTCGTCGGAGTACGTGTCGGCGGGCAGGTGCTCGAGCAGCTTCGGGGCCTGGGCCACGAGCTCGCGGGAGAGCAGGTCGACGACGTGGAACTCTTCTTCCACGCCGAGGCTGGTGAGTTCGCCGGAACCGCTCACGACTGGTGGTACCTCGCACTGATCGCCGGACGCGGATGATCACCGCCACTCGAGGCTAGATCACATGCATGACCTGCACATTTCGAACCGATTGCGCCGACTGCCGGTCAGCGTCGGATCACCGTCGGTGCTGGTCACAGGGCCTTCAGGAAGGCCGCCTCGCGCTGCGGGTCGAGCCCCACCACGGGCCGGTCGGGACGCTGGGGGGCCTGCCCACCGATCGACTGCAGCCAGCTCCACGTGTCCTCGACCGTCTCGGCCGGCGGGCGGCAGCGCAGGCCGGCGGCGAGCACCTTCGACGTGTCGCTCAGGTGCAGGCCGGCGTGGTCGGGACCGGGCGGGATCCAGACCGGCAGTTGCGTCCACGGTTCGATCCCCGCCGCCACCACCGCCTCCGGGTCGGCCCAGCGCAATCGGGCATCGGATCCGGTGACCGTGGCACAGGTGCGCAGGAACTCGCCCATGGTGGTGTGGCCGGAACGGCTGACCATGTCGTACGGCCCGGAAAGGCCCTGCTCGGCCGCGTCGATCGTCCATTCGGCGAGGTCACGGGCGTCCACGTACTGCAGCGGCAGGTTCTCGGGGCCGGGCGCCAGGACGTCGCCGCCCCGGGCCAGCCGTCCCAGCCACCAGGGCAGCCGGCCGATGTTCTCGTGCGGGCCGAGGATCAGACCGGCGCGCACGTGCAGGTGACGATCGCCGAAGGCCTGCTCCACGGCGATCTCGGCACCGCGCTTGGCCTCGCCGTAGGGCACGGGTGTGCCGTCCCGCCCGGCCTCCGGATCGCCGTCCAGCAGCGGCGCGCTCTCGTCGGCGCCGGCCGGGCTCGGGTAGCGGTACACCGAGCGGGTGGACACGAAGACGTAGCGCCCGACCTGGTCCCGCAGAGCGCGGGCACTGTCATTGACTGCGTAGGAGTCCCAGCTCCAGGTGTCCAGGACCACGTCCCAGGTGCGCCCCTGGAGGGCCTGCAGCCCCTCGGGCGTGGTCCGGTCACCGCGCAGCGAGACCACTTTCGCGTCCACATCGGCGTTGCGGCCCCGGTTCAGCGTGGTCACCTCGTGACCGCGCTGCACGGCCGCGTCGACCAGCGCCCGTCCGACGAACTCGGTTCCGCCCAGCACCAGGATCCTCATGTCGCCACCCTGGTGCCCGGACGGCGGCTGGGCCAGCTTTTCTGCGGGCAGGAGAAGGTCAGTTCGCCGAGCGCTCCCGGTCGCCGGTCGGCCGGCCCTGGTCGTCGCGGCCCTGACCGGCCTGCAGGATGGCGGCCGGGGTCAGCTGGCCGTCCGGCGAGAGCCGGGGCAGCGGCGGGATCGGGTCCTCGTGGTCGAGGTGGTCGATCGTCTTCAGCCGGCTCAGGTTCTCCTCGGCCAGGTCGCTGTGGCGCTGCTCGACCGCCCGGTCGGGGCGCACCACCAGGGTGCTGTCCTTCACCCGCTCGGGCGGCTGGTCGTCGCCCGGCAGACGCAGGCCCAGGTAGGAGGACTTGCGCTGGTCGTACCCGTCGGCCAGGGCGAAACCCTGGTACTGCCAGTCCAGCTCGTCACCGATCGCGGAGGCCAGGGCGGCCTCCAGCACCGAGCGGTCGCTCAGCCGGGGCAGGTAGGTCAGCGAGGTGTAGAGCTCCCAGAGCTCGCCCAGGCTGATGTGCCCGGCGCGCCAGCTGGTGGTCAGCGGGCCGTCCAGGTCGCGCCGGATCGCGTGGTCGTCGCGGGCGGTGACCAGTTCACCCTCGGCGCGCAGGGTCAGCCCGGCCCGCTCGGCCAGGCTGCTGGTGGCGCCCTCGGCGGTCAGCACCCGCACGCCCACCGGCGCCTCCTCGTCGGCCTGCACCGGGACCAGCACCCAGAAGTAGGTTTCCAGCAGCTGCGCCCGGACGTTGTCGTCGGCCGCGCTCATCCAGGCCCGGGCCTGCTCGGCCGAGCCGCTGGGCAGCCCCAGCGGATGGGCCATCGCAGCCACGTGGGACCAGGCCAGGTACTCCCGGACGGACGACTCCAGCATGGGGTAGTGGTGTGCGTCCGGAGCCAGGACGACCACGGCGTTGCGATGGGTGCGGGGCCGGCGGCCGTGCGCGGCGGTCAGCCTCAGGGTGTGCTCGGCCGCGGGTGAGGTGGGCACCGGGTCGGCCAGCGAACCGTGCACCTCGGCCGGGTCGTGCAGGTGCCGCGGGTGCAGCACGGCCAGCTGCACCTCGGCCACGTCGGGCAGGCCGCCGGTCGAGTCCACCACGTGCACCGCGTGGAACCCGTCGTGCGGCTCGTGGGCCTGGCAGTGCTCCTCCAGCCGGCGCACGATCTCGGCCTGCAGGCGCTCGGTGCCCAGCTGGTCGGCGAACTCGTGGGCAGCCCGGTCCAGTTCGGTGTGCGGATCGCTCTTGCTCTTGCGAGCCAGGTGCGGCATGGGGGACATCGGGGGGTGCTCCTTCTCGGCCGTCCTTCACCACCAGTGCTCGACGATTCGGCTCGCTGCTCCAAAAGCTTGAGGTGTCGTCCGGGTTACCGTGGAAGGCAGAAGATCGACCCGATCGTGCGGGTTCGCCGGTGGTGGTCCACGCACACCGTGCCCCCGCCCGGGTGCATGACGTACGGTCACATCAGAGCCGAAAGGGGGACGCGGCATGAGGGCTGTTCGGAGCACGCTCGCGGCCGTCGGGGCCGGGTTGCTGGCGCTCTCGCTGGTCGCCTGCGGAGGCGGCGGTGCCCAGGTGGGCTCGATCGACGCGGGCGAGAACCCGCCCGCCGAGGCGGCCCCGGCCTCCACCCAGAGCCGCGAGGAGATCGAGCGGGAGCGCGCCGAAGACCGCGAGAACGACCCGCGCACGGCCGAGGAGGAGCGCCGCGACGAGGCCCGGGAGGCCGCCGACCGGTTCAAGGAGGTGGCGTCCGACGTGAAGAAGGGCGTCACCGAGCCCCGCTTCACCATGCCCGACCTCGTCGGCCGCAATCTGCAGCAGGCGCAGGACGACCTGCAGGCCCGCGGCAGCTACCTGCTCGACCAGGTGGACGCCACCGACCAGGACCGCTTCCAGCTGCTCGACTCCGGCTGGAAGGTCTGCCGCCAGTCGCCGGTCGCGGGCAAGCAGGTGCTGAAGACCAAGCTGGTGCGCCTGGAGGCGGTCAAGCTGTCGGAGAACTGCCCCTGAGCCCCTCGGCCGGGGGATGGAGCCTTCCGCGCCCGTCCCGCTCCACGCTCACCGTCAGCTCTTCCCGGCCGAACCTCAGGCCGCTGACCTCCAGCGCCCCGAACGGTGACCCCTCGGGCGGCAGGCACTCCAGCGTGCCGTTCTCGGCCGAGAGACCGGCCAGGGCCTGCACGATCGGGCCGATCGCGGCCGCCGACCAGGCCTGCGGGCGGCAGGCGGTGGGGTAGGGCAGGGGGCCGGCGGTGTAGCCGGCCGGGTCGCCGCCGTACAGCTCAGGCAGCCGGTAGCCGAAGCCCGCCCCGGCCGCGAGCAGCCCTTCGACCAGGCCGAACGCGGCGGTGCCGAGGCCGGCGCGGGTCAGCCCGTGGATCGCGATCGCGGTGTCGTGGGCCCAGACCGAACCGCAGTGGTAGCTGAGCGGGTCGTAGCCGCCCTCGGAGGTGGCCATCGTGCGCAGGCCGTGACCGCTGGACAGTTCGGGCCGGGCCAGCAGGGCGGCGACGTGCTCGGACTCGGCCGCGGTGAGCAGGCCGGTGCCCAGCAGATGGCCGATGTTGCTGGTCAGCGAGTCGACCGGGCGCTGGGCGCCGTCCCGGGCGAGCGCCGGGAAGTGCATCCCGTCGTCCCGGGTGACCCAGAACCGGGCGCGGAACCGCTCGGCGAGGCCCTGCGCCCAGTCCCGCCAGAACAGGGCGTCGGGCCGGCCGAAGTGCTCGAGCAGGGCGGCCCCGTGCACGGCCGCCTCGTAGGCGTAACCCTGCACCTCGCACAGCGCCACCGGGCCCTCGGCGATCGTGCCGTCGGCGAAGCGGACCGAGTCGGGGGAGTCCTTCCAGCCCTGGTTGGCCAGGCCGTGCCCGGAGCGGTCGAGGTATTCGAGGAAGCCGTCGCCGTCGGGGTCGCCGTGGTTCTGCATCCAGCCCAGGGCCGCCTCCAGAGCCGGCAGCAGGGCCTGCACGGACTCCTCGGCCAGCCCCCACCGCCAGGCGTCGTGCAGCAGGCAGATCCACAGCGGCGTCGCGTCGACCGTGCCGTAGTACAGCGGCGGAAGGGTCATGCTGCCGATCCGGGTTGTGCCGGAACGGATCTCGTGCGGGATCTTACCGGGTTCCTCGGCCGTGGCGGGGTTCACCGCAGTGCCCTGCCGGGCCGCCAGGGCCCGGAGGGTGCCCTCGGCCAGGTCGGTGCCGAAGGGCAGCAGGAAGCGGGCGGCCCAGATGCTGTCCCGGCCGAAAAGAGTGAAGTACCAGGGTGATCCGGCGGCCAGGAAAACCGCCGAGGGATCGTCGGCCGGAGCCATCCGCAGAGCGCGTAGGTCGGACCACGAGGTGCTGAGCAGGGCCGCTATCCGGTGGTCGTCGGCCTGGACGGTGAGGCTGCGCCCGAGCACGGAGGTGAGCCCGGGGGCGATCACCGGGGTGGCCTCGGTGCTCGCGGTCAGGTTCCAGCCCAGGCTCTTCGTGCCGCGTGGCGGCAGCTCCACCGACCAGCACAACTGCAGGTGGGGCGGGTCGGTCGAGTCGACCCGCTGCGCTCCGGGGGCCGAGACCATGACCCGGGCACCCCCGTCCCCCCATCGGACCGGGTGCCCGCCGGATGCCGGGGCGTCCTCGGTGGCCCGGCCGGCCCGGAAGGTCTCGACCCGGGCCAGGTCGGTGCCCAGCTCCAGTTCGACCCGTAGCGAGACCGGTTGGGACGAGACCGAAGTCAGCACGATGCGCTCCGAGACCTCGCCCGCGGTCACCGTGCGGGTGCGGTCGATGCGCACGGCCCCCGAGGCCAGGGCCCGGGGTACCGAGACGAACCGGGCGATCCCGGCCGAGACCGCACCTCCGCCGACCGGTTCGGGCTCTTCGCCGTTCACCCGCAACAGCGCGCGCCGGAGCACTCTCACGTCGCTGTGCAGCACCCCCTGGGCCCCGGTGCCGCGGATCTGCCCGGAGGGCTCGGCGAGCACGGTGGTCGGGGCGCACAGGGTGGTGACCAGGTCGTGCAGCCAGGGCTGGAGTTCTTGCTCGGACGACGGCATCGTCACTCCCGCAGGTGGTCCGGTCGGCTGGATCGAGCACCAGCCGACCAGAGCACCCGCAGGCGGGTCAATCCGTCACTTGGTGACGGTCTTCGAGGTGCTGGTGGTGGTGCTGCCCATGCCGCCGAAAACGGCCCGCCACTGGCTCTTCTTCTTGCTCGCCTTCACCTTGCTGCTGAAGGTGCCGTCGGCGGCGGTCTTCACCCAGTCGACGGAGACCCACTGGCCCTTCTTCTTGACCTCGATCGAGACGCCCTGGCCCTTGACCTTGATCCAGGTCCGGTCGGCCGGCTGCCCGAACGACACCCGGCGCACCGTGCCGGAGATCTGCCGCCCGTTCTTCACCTTCTTCACCGCCACCGTGGTCTTGGAGGCCCGCAGCAGCCGGAACGAGGTGTTGCAGGTGCCGACCAGGTCGAGGTCCTCCTCGTACAGGTCGAGCTTGACCGGCACCAGGCCGGCGGTGCTGTTGTAGAGCTTGGCCGGGCTGAGCTTGAAGGTCAGGTCGCTCTTGTCGGGCAGCAGGTAGGGCCCCTGCACGCCCAGGTCGTCGGTGGTGAAGCGCATCGACCAGTACGGGTACGCCGACTTCACGTCGAACTTCACGTTCTCCGGCTTGTCGGCGAGGGTGACCAGGGTGGGCTGGAGCGGGCACTGCGAAGAGGAGATGCCGGGGGCCACGGGCGCGGCGGAGGCGGACGTGGCGGGGGCGAGAAGGGCCAGCGACGTGAGGGTTACGGCGGAGGCCAGGGCAACAGCAGCCCGGCGAAGCGAAGTCATGGCCGGAAACCTACGCGGATTCCGCTCCGCCGGGGTGCAATTCAGGCAATCGTGACCTTGGCTACCGGATCAGCCCTTGACCTCGATCTCGGGCGAGGAGCCGGAGAGGTTGTCACCCTGGAAGTACAGGCGCCACCGGCGTTCCCCGATCTGCTTGGTGAACGTGAACCTGCCGCCCTTGGTGAGCTCGGCGGAACCGGCGTTCTGCCACTTGCCCCGGGCGTTCTCGAAGTAGATGCTGACCGACCCCTTCGAGTAGCTGGTCCAGCGGTCGTCCGGTTTCTTGCCCCAGACCACGCGTTCCAGCCGGCCGGTGAGCTTGCGGCCGTGCTCGATCCTGCTGACCTTCACGTCCTGCAGCCGGGTGGCCCGCTTGATCCTCCAGGTGGCGGTGCAGGTGTCCTGCTCGCCGTCGCTGCGGCGCACCCGCTGCACCTCGCCCTGGTGGGCCCCGGCGTCGGAGTTCTTGTACAGCTCGGGGCCGATCTCGGCGAAGCTGCCGTCGCCGTCCACCTCGGTGTCGTAGACGTACAGGCCCAGTTCGGGCAGCTCGTAGGTGAACTCGGTGGCGGAGGGGACGTTGAAGTCGACCGTCTTGGTCTTGGCCCCGACGATGGTGCCGCGGGGGCGCAGGTCGCAGGTGGTGGTCTGGGCAGAGGCGGTCCCGGCCGACCCGATCAGGGTCAGCGGGACGAGGACGGCTGCGGCCACGATGCCGGCCGCGGGCTTGCGCAGCGAGATCATCCTCCGAGAGTAGGCGCCCGGGTACCGCTCCGGCGGTGGTTCGGGTCTCGACCGAACAGAGGACGTCGGTGAGCGGTTTGGTGGTGGGGTGCGGGAGGGGCCCGTACCCCACCGGGTCAGCGAGTGATCGACTTGGAGGTGCGGGGGGCAACGGTGGCGGTACCGGCGTAGGTGACCCGCCACGTCCGCTTGCCCAGCTTCTTCGTGACCTTGAACTTGCCGCCGGCCGTGGTCTTCACCGTGGCGGTGGTGACCCACTTGCCGCTCTTGGCCTTGTACTGCACGGCGACCTTCTGGCCCACGGCGGGCTGCCACGGCTCGACCGCGCCGAAGACGATCTGCCTGAGCGTGCCCGAGACCTGACGCTTGGTGCCGGTCTTCTTCACCGCGACGGTGACCGCCGAGCCCTGCATCAGGCTGAACGCGGGCTCGCAGACGGTGGAGTCACCGGTCTCGTCCAGCAGGGCGATCGTCGCGGTGCGCTTCCCGGCGTTCTGCGGGTACAGCGCCTGGGGTGAGATCGTCGCCCGGGGGTTCTCGTCGTCGGCGTCGAAACGCAGGTCACGGGTGACGTCGGCGGCCCAGTAGGGGAAGTCGGACTTCACGTCGAGCTTCACCGTCTTCGGCCGGTCGTAGACCGTGACCGAGTTCGGGGTGATCGAGCAGGGGGCGTCGGCCGCACCGGCCGGGGAGGCGGGGGCCAGCACGACCAGCGAGGTGACCACGGCCGCAGTGACCAGACCGGCGGTGGCCCGGCGGATGTTCTTCATGATCGCCGAAGATAGGTTCGAAAGCCCTCGGACGCGGCCGTTTCCGGTGAACATGACCCAGAACACAACGGGCTTGGAGATCGCGGCCGGCCCGGGGGTTCTCCGGGCCGACCGCGAAGTCTGGTGCAGAACTGCTGCTGATCAGGTCTGTGCCTGATCGGCTCAGTCCTTCGGGATACCGACCCGCACGTCCGGAGCACCGAGCCGGGCGGCGTCGGCGGTCTGGTCGTCGGGCTGCTTCTGCGACTCGATCTCGGCCGCCACCCGCTTCTGGTAGTGCTCCACCTCGCGGGCGACCTGCTCCGGACCCCAGCCCAGCACCGGGGCCACCAGTTCGGCGACCTCGGAGGCGGCCTGGTGCCCACGGTCCGGCACCTCGATCGAGAGCCGGGTGCGCCGGGCCAGGATGTCGTCCAGGTGCTGGGCGCCCTCGTGCGAGGCCGCGTAGACGATCTCGGCCTTCAGGTACTCCGGCCCGCCGGCCAGCGGCTCGGCCAGTTCCGGCCGTTCCTGGATCAGGTCGAGCAGCTGGGTGTAGAGGCTGCCGTAGCGGTTGAGCAGGTGCTCGAGCACATGCACCCGCAGCCCGGCCCGCTTCGCGATCTGGGCCCGGTTGTTCCAGGCCGCGAAGTAGCCGTCGGCCCCGATCAGCGGCACCTTCTCGGTGATCGACCCGGCAACCTTGCGCTCCAGGCCGTGCACCGCGTTGTCGACCGCGTCCTTGGCCATCACCCGGTAGGTGGTGTACTTCCCGCCGGCGATCACGGTCAGACCGCGGACCGGGCTGGCCACCGCGTGCTCCCGGGAGAGCGTGCTGGTCGACTCGTCCTCCCCGGCCAGCAGCGGCCGGAGCCCGGCGTAGACGCCGACGACGTCCTCCCGGGTGAGTGGGTCGGCCAGCAGCGCGTTGGCGTGGTCGAGGAGGTAGTCGATGTCGGTCTGGCTGGCGGCCGGGTGGGCCTTGTCCAGGTTCCAGTCCGTGTCGGTCGTGCCGATCACCCAGTGGCTGCCCCGCGGGATGATGAAGAGCAGGCTCTTCTCGGTCCGGTGGATGATGCCGGTACGGCTGTTGATCCGGTTGCGCGGGACCACCAGGTGCACGCCCTTGGAGGCGCGCACCCGGAACGACCCGCGGCCGCCGACCATCTCCTGGATCTCGTCGGTCCACACCCCGGCCGCGTTGATCACGTGCTGGGCGCGGATCTCGAACTCCTTGCCGGACTCCAGATCCCGGGCGACCACGCCGATCACGCGGTCGTCCTCACGCAGGAACCGTTCCACCCGGGTGCTGTTGGCGATCGCCGCACCGTAGGAGGCCGCCGTACGGGCGATCATCATGGTGTGCCGAGCGTCGTCCACCTGGCCCTCGTAGAACGAGATCGCCCCGGTGATCTCCGCACGCTTGCCGGAGGGGAACGACTCGGCCGCCTTGGCCCGGCGCATGTACCGCATGTGGTGCGGCACGCCCCGGCCCGAGCCCATGACGTCGTACACACCCATGCCCAGGGACACGTAGGCGTGGTCGAACGGCTTGGTCAGCGGGTAGATGAACTCCACCGGGTGGACGAGGTGCGGGGCGAGGGTCTCCAGGTTCAGCGACCGTTCCTTCAGCGCCTCGAACACCAGCGCGAAGTTGAGCTGCTCCAGGTAGCGCAGACCACCGTGGAACAGCTTGGTCGACCGGCTGGAGGTGCCCGCCGCGTAGTCCCGCATCTCGACCAGACCGGTGCTCAGACCGCGGGTGACGGCGTCCAGCGCCGCACCGGCGCCGACCACCCCACCCCCGATCACCAGGACGTCGAGTTCCTCCTCCGCCAGCCTGGCCAGTGCGGCTTCGCGTCCGGCCGGGCTGAACGGTTCCTGCGCGGTGCTCATTCCACTTCCACCCATCCTGTCGTCCGGTCCACGGCCTTCTTCCAGCCCGCGTAACCGCTGGTGCGCTGCTCCTCGGACCACTCCGGGCTCCAGCGCTTCGACTCGTTCCAGTTCTGCCGCAGCTCGTCGGTGTTCTGCCAGAACCCGACGGCCAGGCCGGCCGCGTAGGCCGCCCCGAGCGCCGTGGTCTCGGCGACCACCGGGCGGCTCACGGGCACGTCCAGGATGTCCGCCTGGAGCTGCATGCACAGCTCGTTAGCGGTCACCCCGCCGTCCACCTTGAGCACCTCGAGCTTCACACCCGAGTCCGCCTCCATCGCGTCCGACACGTCCTTGCTCTGGTAGCAGATCGACTCCAGCGTGGCCCGGGCCAGGTGCGCGTTGGTGTTGTACCGCGACATACCGACGATGGCCCCGCGGGCGTCACTGCGCCAGTAGGGAGCGAACAGGCCGGAGAAGGCCGGCACGAAGTACATGCCGCCGGAGTCCTTGACGCTGCGGGCCAGGGTCTCGATCTCGGAGGCGCCCGAGATGATGCCGAGCTGGTCGCGCAGCCACTGCACGGCCGAGCCGGTGACCGCGATCGAGCCCTCCAGCGCGTAGACCGGGGCCTCGTCGCCGAACTTGTAGCAGACCGTGGTGAGCAGGCCGTTCTTCGAGCGGACGAGCTCGTTGCCGGTGTTCAGCAGCAGGAAGTTGCCGGTGCCGTAGGTGTTCTTGGCCTCGCCCGCGGCGAAGCACACCTGGCCCACCATGGCGGCCTGCTGGTCGCCGAGGATGCCGGAGATCGGGATGCCGTGGAAGCCGCTGGGGCTGACCACCTCGCCGTACCAGGACGGCTCGGACGACGGCTTGATCTCCGGGAGCATCTGCCGGGGGATGTTGAAGAACGACAGCAGTTCGTCGTCCCAGTCCAGCGTCTCGAGGTTCATCAGCATGGTGCGGCTGGCGTTGGTCACGTCGGTGACGTGCTTGCCGCCGTTCACCCCGCCGGTCAGGTTCCAGACCAGCCAGCTGTCGGTGTTGCCGAAGATCGCGTCGCCCTTCTCGGCGTCCTCACGGGCGCCCGGGACGTTCTCCAGGATCCACTGGATCTTGCCGGCCGAGAAGTAGGTGGCCGGCGGGATGCCCGCCTTCTGCCGGATCACGTCGCCCTTGCCCTCACGGTCCAGGGCCGAGGCGATCCGGTCGGTGCGGGTGTCCTGCCAGACGATCGCGTTGTAGTACGGGCGGCCGGTCTTCTTGTTCCAGACCACCGTGGTCTCACGCTGGTTGGTGATACCCAGCGCGGCCAGGTCCGAGGGCTGCAGGCCCAGGCCGTTGAGCGTGTTGGTCATCACCGACCGGGTGCGCTCCCAGATCTCCACCGGGCTGTGCTCCACCCAGCCGGCCTGGGGCAGGATCTGCTCGTGCTCGAGCTGGCTCTTGCCGCGCTCGTTGCCCGCGTGGTCGAAGAGCATGAACCGGGTCGACGTGGTGCCCTGGTCGATCGCACCGATGAGGTCTGCCATGACTTACAGCTCCTTTGCCTGGGCAGGGGTGGTTTCGTCGGCCTTGGGCAGGAAGATCTGCAGGCCGTACTTGTACAGGGCGCCGCCGACGAGACCGCCGATGATCGGGCCGACGATCGGGACCCAGAAGAACAGGTCTCCGTTCTGATCTCGCATCGCGGTGCCGTAACCGGTGAAGAACGAGGCCAGACGCGGGCCGAAGTCGCGGGCCGGGTTGATCGCGTAGCCGTCGAGCGTGCCCCAGGCCATCCCGATCGCGACCACCAGCAGGCCGACGAACAGCGGGGTGAGGTTGGCCAGCGGCGGGGAGTTGCGGGAGTCGGTGATCGCGAAGACCAGGAAGACCAGGATCGCGGTACCGATGATCTGGTCGCGCAGGGCGCCGCCCTGGCCGACCGGCAGGGTCCCGTTGCCCGGAAGGGTCGAGAAGATGCCCTGGGTGGCAATGGTGTGGCCGGGGTCCACGGCGGCGATCACGTCGGTGTAGTTCCAGCGCACGATCAGCGCGGCCAGGAAGGCACCGACGGTCTGGGCCGCGATGTAGGGCGCGACCTTGGCCCAGGAGAAGCCCTGGTAGGCGGCCAGGGCGATGGTGACCGCGGGGTTCAGGTGGGCGCCGCTGATCTTGCCGGCGGCGAAGATGCCCAGCATGACGCCGAAGCCCCAGGCCCAGGTGATGCTGTCGTGGTCACCGATCCCGCCGGCGACCACCTGGGCGACCACGCCGACCCCGAAGAGGATCAGGATGAAGGTTCCGAAGAACTCGGCGGCCAGTTCACCGGTGAGACCGGGGACCCTGGGGGCCGGGGAGGGAAGGTTGGGCGGATTCTTGTCCGCTGCGGTCGTGCGACCGGCTGCGCGTGCCGTCTTTGGCATGGCGTCACCCTTGTCCGATGAATGTTGCCCTGATGTTTCCGGGTCCCTCGAAGCTATGAAGACCCAGGCCACGGCAACAACGCTCGCCCGTCGACATTGTCGAACATGTGCTGACCGGTCTACGTTGGCCGGATGCCGGGCTCGATCCAGTCCATCGAGCGTGCCGCCGCGATCCTGAAGCTGCTCGCCGCGGCGCCGGCTCCGCTGCGCCTGAGTGAGATCAGTTCAGCCGTTCAGCTCTCCCGCGGCACGGCGCACGGCATCCTGCGCACCCTGGGCGACGTGGGCTTCGTCGAGCAGGACCGGATCACCGGCCGCTACCTGATCGGCGACGGCCTGTTCGCGCTGGGCGGCCGCCCGGTCGACCCGAACGAGCTGCGGGCCCGCAGCATGAACTGGGCCGACCCGCTGGCCGCGCGCAGCGGTGAGGCGGTGCGGGTGGTGGTGCCCGAGGGGGCCGACGCGCGGGTGGTCCACTACGTCTTCCGCCCGGACCACTCCAGCCAGAAGGCCGACGTCGGGGCGCTGCTGCCCGGGCACGCCACCGCGCTGGGCAAGGTGCTGCTGGCCTTCCACCCGACCGCCGCCCAGACCCTGACCGACGACGCCCTGACCCCGTACACCAGCCGCACCATCGCCACCCGGGCCCGGCTGGCGGCCGAGCTGACGCAGATCCGGCGCCAGGGCTGGGCGGTGTCGGCCGGTGAGTACGCGATGGACACGGCCGGCCTGGCGGCCCCGCTGACCGGGGTGGGCGGGCTGGTGGTCGGCGCGATCGGCATCCACGGTGCTCTGGACCGGCTCTGCGACTCCGCGGGGGCGCCCCGCCCCCGGCTGCTCGCCCTGGTCCAGGAATGTTCCCGGGCCGTCGGGCGCGAACTCACAACCCCGAGGACACAGGCGTGAAGCCACGTTTCGTGATGGCGATCGACCAGGGCACGACCAGCACCCGGGCGATCCTGTTCGACCACGGCGGCCAGCTGGTCGCCGTGCACCAGCTCGAGCACCACCAGTACTTCCCGAAACCGGGCTGGCTGGAACACGATCCGCTGGAGATCTGGCGCAACGTGGAGAAGGTGGTGAAGCGGGTGCTGGCCGACGTGGGGGCCAGCGCCCACGACATCGCCGCGGTCGGGATCGCCAATCAGCGCGAGACGATCGTGGTCTGGGAGCGCGAGAGCGGCCGGCCGGTGCGCCGGGCGATCGTCTGGCAGGACACCCGCACCGACGCCATGGTCGACGAGATGGTGCACCGGCCCGGCGCCGAGCGGATCCCCGCGCTCACCGGCCTGCCGCTGGCCTCGTACTTCAGCGCCCCGAAGATGCGCTGGATCCTCGACCAGACGCCCGGGCTGCGGGAGCGGGCCGAACGCGGCGAGGTGCTCTTCGGGACGATGGAGTCCTGGCTGATCTGGAACCTCACCTCCGGTGTCCACGTCACCGACGTGACCAACGCCAGCCGCACCCTGCTGATGAACATCCGCTCGCTGCAGTGGGATCCGGAGTTGCTGGAGTTCTTCGGCATCCCCGAGGCGGTCCTGCCGGAGATCCGCGGCTCGCTGGAGACGTACGGCACCGGGCACGGCGCCCTGGAGGGAGTACCGATCGCGGCTGCGCTGGGCGACCAGCAGGCGGCCCTGTTCGGGCAGACCTGTTTCGGTGCGGGCGAGGGAAAGTGCACCTACGGCACCGGCAGTTTCCTGCTGCTGAACACCGGTACCGAACTGGTCGCCTCCACCCACGGGCTGCTCACCACGGTGGCCTACCAGGTGGCCGGGGAGCCGGCGCACTACGCGCTGGAGGGCTCGATCGCGATCACCGGTTCGCTGGTGCAGTGGTTCCGCGACGGCCTCGGGCTGATCTCCAGCGCGGCCGAGATCGAGACCCTGGCCCGCACGGTGGACGACAACGGGGGCTGCTACATCGTGCCGGCGTTCTACGGTCTGTTCGCCCCGCACTGGCGGCCCGAGGCCCGGGGCGTGATCGCGGGCCTGACCAGTTACATCACCCGCGGGCACCTGGCCCGGGCGGTGCTGGAGTCGACCGGCTGGCAGACTCGCGAGGTGCTGGACGCGATGAACGCCGACTCCTCGCTGCGGCTGCAGGCGCTGAAGGTGGACGGTGGGATGACCTCGGACAACCTGCTCATGCAGTTCGTCGCCGACGTCCTCGACGTGCCGGTGGTGCGCCCGATGGTGGCCGAGACCGTCTCGCTCGGAGCCGGTTACGCCGCCGGGCTGGCTGTCGGCTACTGGTCGGACCTGGAGGGGCTGAGGCGCAACTGGCACCTGGCCGCGCAGTGGTCGCCGGCGATGGACCCGCGGCGCCGCGAGTCGGAGTACCGGAACTGGACCCACGCCGTCGAACTCACCCTGGACTGGACCAGCAAGACCGCCCGGCCGGGCCCGCGGACCGACGTGAAGCCGGGATGAAGAGCAGCGTCCGGGAGCGTGAACATTACGCCCGTAGCGGCATTCTCGAGGACATCTCCGGGCGCGGCCCTGAGCGGTCCGGGCTCCGGGAATTGGTACTGTTCCGGCGATCCGAAGCAGTCCGGGGCCCGATCGGGGCCGGTTAGGGTTAGGTCAGCCTGACCGGAGGCCGATCCATGGTGTCGGGCTGGCAGCGTCAGCCCAGCGTTCGTGCGGTCCGGGTGGGGGAACTCCGGGGACTCGCGAGCAGCGACGACGGAAGGCCGGACCGGCGGTGAGGCGATCATGACCAGCAACACGTGGCGATTCGAGCTGCGCCCGGGCCGCGGGAAACCGGGGCCGGGCGAGGCCGGGGGAGACGACCGCCTGCGGGGGGTCACCCGGCGGCTCACCGCCCGGCGCAGCGAGCGGCACCGAGGCGAACCGTGGCGGGACTGGGCGGCGATCGGGCTGCTGATCCACGCCCAGATGCTCACCGTGGCCGTGCTGGACCCGGGCTGGCCCTGGCTCCTGCTGGCCGCCCTGCCGCTGAGCCTGACCTTCGCCACCGGCACCCTGACCATCCTGCACGACGCCGGCCACCGCCGGTTCTCCCGCCGGACCTGGCCGAACGTCTGGGCCGTGCAGACCGCGATCCCGCTGGGCTTCTTCGTGCAGCACTGGACGCTGAAGCACCGCGTGCACCACCGCTCCTCGCAGGTGTACCCGCTCGACGAGGCCACCCGGAACACCACGATCCGGATGCACCCGGGCGTCGAGCGCCGGCCCCACCACCGCTACCAGCACCTCTACGCCTGGTTCCTCTACGCGCTGGTCTGGGTGGGCGAGCTGCACAGCCAGCTCACCTACGTCCGTAAGGGCAACGTCCCGGGCGTCGAGGTGCCACCGTTCCGGGTGCGGCTGGGGCAGTGGCTCTTCGAGAAGTCCTTCTGGGCGCTGGTGGTCAGCCCCTACGCGGTCCTGCTGGGCCTGGGCCGGTTCACCCTGTACTTCCTGGTGGCGATGAGCCTGAGCGCGGTGCAGGCCGCGATCGTGCTGGTGGTCGGCCACATCAACGAGGGTCTGTACGCGCCCAGCGAGCAGCCCGCCCCGCGCGACTGGTCGCGGCACCTGGTGGCCACCACCGCCTCGTTCAGCACCCGCAGCCTGCCGATGCGCTGGCTCACCGGGGGCATGACCCACCACCTGGCGCACCACCTCAAGCCGGTGGCCCCGCGGCACCAGCTGCCCGAGCTGCACACCACCGTGGTGGCCAAGGTGGTGCGGGACTCGGGTCTGCCGCTGGTCGAGTACCCGACCCTGACGTCGGCCACGATCAGCCACTACCGCAGACTGAGAGAACTGGGCCGGACCGACGGCGGCCCGCCCGTGGTGACCGGCCCGACGCCCGGCCGTCCGGCCTCGGTGCCCCGGCCCCGGTCGGCGGCCAGTAGTGAGAGAGCAGTGAGAAGCACGTGATCGAACGGTGAACACGCTGGCCATCGGGGTCGCCTTCCTGGACGCCGTGGCGTTCGGGTTGTCGACCGCCCTGATGCACCACAGCGCGTCCCGGGCGCCGCAGGGGCCGGGCGGTCTCTCCGGGCTCCTCCAGCTGCTGCGGCACCTGGCCGGCCAGCCGACGTGGCTGGCCGGGATCGTCGCCAGCCTGACCGGGCTGGTGCTGCACTCGGTCGCCCTGGCCCTGGGGTCGCTGGCCGTGGTCCAGCCGATCGTGGTCACCGGGCTGGTGTTCGCCTTCGTGTTCCGCGCGGTGCTGGACCGCCGCTGGCCCGAGCCGCGGATGATGTCGTGGGTCGTGCTGGTGGCTGCGGGCATCGCGGTGTTCCTGGTCGGGGCGCACAGCAGCGAGAGCTCGGGGCACTTCACGGCGAGCTCGGCGCTGTGGTTCGTCGCGGTGGCCGGCACGGTCGCGGCGCTCACCTGGTGGCTGGCCACCCGGGTGGAGGTGCAGCGGGCCGGGCTGCTGATGGGCATCGCCGGCGGCCTGCTGTTCGGCATGATCGCCTCGATGATCAAGGTGGTCACCTCGTCCGACGGGGTCTGGGACGCGCTCACCACCTGGCCGATCTACGCGCTGGCGGGTCTGGGGGCGGCGGCCTTCCTGAGCAACCAGTACGCCTACAACCGGGCCCCGCTGTCGCACTCGCTGCCGGTGCTCAACGTGATCAACCCGGTGGTCGCGGTCACCTTCGGCATCGTGGTGTTCGACGAGGCCCCCAGCTCCGACCCGGCCCTGCTCACCCTGGAGCTGGTCGGCCTGGTCATGGTGCTCACCGGGGTGGCCTTCCTGGCCCGCGAGGAGCACGAGGACACGACCGGCGACGGCCCGGCCGACGCCCCGCCCACCGAGCCGGTTCTGCCCCCGCCGGCCCCTCTGGGTGAACTCCGGACCGCCGCCGACCCCCTGCTGAGCTAGACCTCAGGCTCGCGGGGCGTACATGATCACCGCGACCCCGACCAGGCAGATCGCCGCCCCGACCAGGTCGAACCGGTCGGGGCGGTAACCGTCCACCAGGGCACCCCAGGCCAGCGAACCGGCGATGAACACCCCGCCGTAGGCAGCCAGGATCCGGCCGAACTCGGCGTCCGGCTGCAGGGTGGCGACCACGCCGTAGAGGCCCAGCGCCACCACCCCGGCGCCCACCCAGAGCACGCCCCGGTTCTCCCGCAGCCCCTGCCAGACCAGCCAGGCCCCGCCGATCTCGGCGACGGCGGCCAGGGCGAAGAGCAGGAGGGAGCGAGTGACGGTCACGGGGTGAACCTAGTGGCCGACGAGTTCGGTCGCGGCCTGGGTCAGCTCCCCGAGTGCCTGACCGATGAGCTCGGGCAGAGAGCGCTTCTGCCCCGGCTCGGCCCAGCGGTCGAAAGCATCGTGCAGGGCACGAACTGCGACATCAGCGGCCACTCCCGCCGTCGCCGCCGGCACCTGTCGCTCCAGCAGGGCACCTTCCAGAGCCGCGGTCAGAAGAGCCCGCTTGTAGGCGGAGCGCTCACGCAGATCCGGGTGGGAGGCGACGACGGCGTTCAGTCGAGCTGTCGGTGCCTGTCGCTCCACCGGGAAGACGGCCGCGAGTTCAGTGACCGCCGCGGCAGCGACCGCCAACGCGCCGGCCCCCTTCGGGCCCCGGGACACGCTGTCGCGCAACAGTTCCACGAACTCGGCCTGACCGGCGAACAGCACCTCGCGCTTGTCGGCGAAGTGCCGGAAGAACGTCATTTTGGAGACCCCGGCCTGTGCGGCGATCTGCACGACGGTGGTGGCCTCGTAGCCGTTGGCGGCGAAGAGCTCCACCGCGGCGTCGATCAGCTTCAGACGCGTGTTCGGTTCCCAGCGGCCCATGCCGACAGCCTAGGTGATGTGACTCGGTCACGTTGCCGGTGCTACTTTGATGTTACTCAGTCACATCAAGGAGGACGGCAATGCGCGTTTTCGTCACCGGGGCCAGTGGGCACATCGGCTCCGCAGTTGTCTCCGAACTCGTCGGGGCGGGGCACGAGGTGGTGGGCTCGGCCCGTTCCGGCGCGGCCGAGAAGAAGATTCGTGAGCTGGGGGCCCTGGCCTGGCGCGGTTCGCTCGACGACTTCGGCCGGCTCTCCGGGGCCGCGGCCGACGCCGATGCGGTGATCCACCTGGCCTTCGACAACGACCTGATGATGGCCGGCGACTTCGCCGGGGCCGTGTCCAACGACCGGGCCCGGGTGCAGGCGCTGGGGCAGGCCCTGGCCGGCACCGGCAAGGCGCTGCTCGGGATCGGCATGCAGCGCACCGGCGATCCGAAGGCCGACGCCACGATCGCGGCCAACCCCCGCAACGAGGTCACCCAGCTGATCGCGGACCTGGCCCGGCAGGACATCCGCACCGCGACCTTCGCCATCCCCCCGGTCACCCACAGCGAGGCCGACCGGGCCGGGTTCGTCCCCCTGCTGATCGGCATCGCCCGTCGCACCGGGGTCTCCGGTTATCCGGGTGAGGGCGAGAACACCTGGCCGGCCGCGCACACCCGGGATGTGGCCACGTTGTACCGGCTGGCCCTGGAGAAGGAGGTACCCGCAGGCACCCAGTTGTACGCGGCCACCGAGGCCGGTGTGCGGCTGCGCGACATCGCCGAGGTGATCGGCCGACAGCTCGGCCTGCCGGTCCGCAGCATCCCGTCGGAGCAGGTGGCCGAGCACTTCGCCGGCTTCCCGTTCGTCGGGATCGACTTCACCATGCCCAACGGGGCCACCCGTGAGCTGCTCGGCTGGAACCCCGCGCACCCGGGCCTGCTGGCCGATCTGGAGCAGGGTCACTACTTCGGGCACTAGGTTGATCCGATGAGTCCCTGGGACATCGCCGAGGCCTTCGTGGTCCTCGACGCCCAGGACTCCGGGTGCCTGTCGTGGGGAGTGGAGCACGAGGGGCAGCGCTGGTTCGTCAAGACCGCACGCGAACCGCGGGCCCAGGCCGGGCTCGCCCGGGTGGCGGCACTGCACGCCGTGGTCCGGCACGAGGTCGTCGTGCGACCAGAGCTTGTCCTCGACGGCACGGACGGCAGCACCCTGGTCTATCCGTGGCGTGAGGGTGAGGTGCTGAACCGGGCCACCACCGCCGGTTCCGATCGCCGTGCCCTGCTCCGCCTGCAGCAGGGGCCGCCGGAGCGAGCTCAACGGGCGGTCGAGCAGGTGCTGGAGGCCCACCTCGCGGTGGCCGCCGCCGGGTGGGTCACCTGCGACCTGTACGACGGGTGCCTGCTGTACGACGAGACCGACGGCCGGCTCAGCCTGATCGATCTCGACGAGTACCGTCCGGGCCCGTTCGTGCTGGACTCCGACCGGTTACCCGGGTCGACCCGCTACATGGCCCCGGAGGAGTTCACCCGCGGCTCGCTCATCGACCAGCGCACCAGCGTGCACGCGCTGGGCCGGGTGGCCCAGCACCTGCTGGACGGGCCGCAGGGCTGGCGCGGCAGCCCGGCCCAACGGGCCGTCGTCACCCGGGCCACCCAGCCCGACCCCGACCAGCGCTATCCGGGCGTGCCGGAACTGGTCGCCGACTGGCGCCGCGTCATCGGTGACTGAAGCGCGTCCTCAAATCGAGAAGCAGTCAGAGACTGACGGCGAGCAGCGACCCGGCGTCGTCGGGGGCGCTGGCCCCCGAGCGCAGAGAAGCGGTGAGCGCGAGCTCGACCGGCACGGTCAGCGGCTCGAACCCGGCCGCGCGGATCGGCCCGGCGGGCGCCCCCTGCTCCAGGCACATCACCGGCATGCCGGTCTCGTCGACCACCGGCAGCGCTGCGGCGAGCAGGTCGCCCAGCACCTCCTCGTCGCCCGGGGCGTGCAGCGGCATCAGCAGCCAGTGCATGTCCGGGGCACCGGCCAGGGCCGCGAGCTCGGTGATGTCGGTGTGGTCGGGCAGGCCCGGCAGCAGGCCCAGCTCCAGCCGCAGGGCACCCTCCAGACGGTGCTGGGTGCCGAAGCCCCCGGCCGGGACGGTGGGCGGGAAGATCACCACAGCGGCCCGGACCTCGCCGTCGTCGTCGGCCACCCAGAACTCACCGTGCTCCAGCCCGACGTGCGTGAGCATCAGCCGGGTGGCCGTGGTCAGGTCGTCGTCGGACACGCCCCCCGGCAGCGGCCAGTCGGCCAGCGAGGGGGAACGCAGCATGCGGGAGACGGCCGGAATGTCCACGAGCTGGGCGCGGCGGACGGTCCAGGTGCGTTCGGGCCGCAGCTCGGGCCGCACTGCCGGAGCCGATCCTGACTGGGTCATGTCCTGGTAACTGCTGCGGCCTGCGCCGGGGTTCCGCACTTCGCGTTCGTTCACCATCTGTACTTCCGTCCGTTCCATCTGCCGGGTCCGGACTGGACCGGCTTCGGGCACGGCGCAAGACGCTAGCCCACCGGCGTCGCGACGCGCCCGGCCCGCGCCGGGCGTGCCGCGGGAATGACCCGAGGGGGCAAGTAGTTGCTCAAGCAACGATCTATTCGAGAGGATGTCCCCAGCACCGGTGACATCCAGCTGAGCAGGGAGTTCGTGATGCAGTTCGGAGTTTTCACGGTCGGCGACGTGACGCCGGACCCGACCACCGGCCAGGAGCCGACCGAACGCGAGCGGATCAAGGCCATGGTGCGGATCGCCCAGAAGGCCGAAGAGGTCGGGCTGGACGTCTTCGCCACCGGCGAGCACCACAACCCGCCGTTCGTGCCCTCGTCACCGACCACCATGCTCGGCTTCGTCGCGGCCACCACCGAGAAGCTGATCCTGAGCACCTCGACCACGCTGATCACCACGAACGACCCGGTGAAGATCGCCGAGGACTACGCGATGCTGCAGCACCTGGCCGACGGCCGGGTCGACCTGGTGATGGGGCGCGGCAACACCGGCCCGGTCTACCCCTGGTTCGGCCAGGACATCCGGCAGGGCATCCCGCTGGCGGTGGAGAACTACTCGCTGCTGCACAAGCTGTGGCGCGAAGAGGTGGTGGACTGGGAGGGCAAGTTCCGCAGCCCGCTCAAGGGGTTCACCGCCACCCCGCGCCCGCTCGACGGCCTGCCGCCGTTCGTCTGGCACGGCTCGATCCGCAGCCCGGAGATCGCCGAGCAGGCCGCCTACTACGGTGACGGTTTCCTGCACAACCACATCTTCTGGCCCAAGGAGCACACCACCCGGATGGTGCAGTTCTACCGTCAGCGGTTCGCGCACTACGGCCACGGCACCGCCGAGCAGGCGATCGTCGGCCTGGGCGGGCAGTTCTTCATGCGCCGGAACTCGCAGGACGCGGTGAAGGAGTTCCGTCCCTACTTCGACAACGCGCCGGTCTACGGGCACGGGCCCTCGATGGAGGAGTTCACCTCGCAGACCCCGCTGACCGTCGGCAGCCCGCAGCAGGTGATCGAGCGGACGCTGAGCTTCCGCGAGTACGTCGGCGACTACCAGCGTCAGCTGTTCCTGATCGACCACGCCGGCCTGCCGCTCAAGACCGTGCTCGAGCAGCTCGATCTGCTGGGAGAGATCCTGCCCACCCTGCGGGCCGAGTTCGCCGCCCGTCGCGCCCCGGGCACCCCGGACGCGCCCACCCACGCCAACCGCCTCGCTGCGCTGCAGCGCGAGCAGTCGCTCGCAACCGTTGGGGAGTAAGTCATGACCTCGCTGGTCGTCATCAGCGCCGGGCTGAGTCAGCCCTCGTCCACCCGCCTCCTGGCCGACAAGCTGTCCTCGGCCGTGGTGCGCGAGCTGGCCGAGGTGCCCGAGGTCACCGTGCTGGAACTGCGCGACCTGGCCCACGACATCACCAACAACCTGCTCACCGGCTTCCCCGCGCCGGCGCTGCGGGCCGCGGTGGACGCGGTCACCGCGGCGGATGCGGTGATCGCGGTGACCCCGATCTTCAGCGCCTCCTACAGCGGGTTGTTCAAGTCGTTCTTCGACGTGCTCGACCCCGAGGCGCTGGAGGGCAAGCCGGTGCTGATCGGCGCGACCGGTGGCTCGTCCCGGCACTCGCTGGCGCTGGAACACGCTCTGCGGCCGCTGTTCAGCTACCTGCGGGCGGTGGTGGTGCCCACGGCGGTGTACGCGGCCAGCGAGGACTGGGCCTCCGAAGGTGAGGGTGAGCTGGGTGGCCGGGTGGAGCGGGCCGGACGTCAGCTGGCGGCCCTGATGAGTGGCGCCTCCACCTCGTCCGGTGGAGCGAAAGATCCCTTCGCCGAAGTGATCCCGTTCGCCGAGATGCTGAAGGCCCAGGGGCAGTGAAACATTGGTGACCACAAACGTCATAAATTGAAGACGTTTGTGGGCACCGTTGTTCTGCCGGTCACCTCAGCGGGGTGGCATCCGGATCGCGCCGTCCATGCGCACCGTCTCGCCGTTGATGTAGTCGTGGTCGACGAGCATCAGGGCCAGCTTGGCGTACTCGTCGGGCCGGCCCAGCCGCTTCGGGAAAGGCACCGCGGCGGAAAGACCTTCGAGGTACTCCTCGGTGACCCCGGCCAGCATCGGGGTCTCGATCGTGCCCGGGGCGATGGTGTTCACCCGGATCCCGTACTGCGCGAGGTCGCGGGCCGCAGGCAGGCACAGGCCGACCACGCCGCCCTTCGAGGACGAGTACGCCGCCTGACCGACCTGGCCCTCGAACGCGGCCACCGAGGCGGTGTTGATGATGACCCCACGCTGGCCACCGGCGTCCGGTTCGGTCCGGGCGATCTGCTCGGCCGCGTAGGTGAGCACGGTGAACGTGCCGATCAGATTGACCTGCACCACCTTGGTGTAGAGGGCAATGTCGTGACGACCCTTCTTACCCAGAATCCGTGCCGCAGAACCAATTCCGGCGCAGTTCACGACGGTGCGCAGGGGTTCTCCGGCCGCGGCCCGGGCAACGGCCGCCTCCACCTCGTCCGGGGCGGTGACGTCCACCTCCAGGTAGGTGACCCCGTCGATCTCGGGTGCCTTCTCCACCGCCGAGGGCAGGTCGAGACCGTAGACCCGGGCGCCGTTGGCGGCCAGTGCCGCAGCGGTGGCGTTGCCCAGGCCGGAGGCGGCGCCGGTGACGACGGCGGCGGTGCCGGTGATCTGCATCAGGATCCTTCCGCGATGTGGATCTTTCCCTTGGTGTCGGCGAGGGCCCGCCCGATCACCATCCGCTGGATCTGGTTGGTGCCCTCGAAGATCTGCATCACCTTGGCCTCGCGCATGTAGCGCTCCAGCGGGAAGTCGCGGGTGTAGCCGTAACCGCCGAGGACCTGCACCGCGTCGGTGGTGACCCGCATGGCGTTGTCGGTGGCGACCAGCTTGGCGATCGAGGCCTGGCGGGTGAACGGAAGGCCCAGGTCGCGGCGTCGGGCGGCGGCCAGGTAGGCGGCCCGGGAGACCTCCACCGCGGCCGCCATGTCGGCGAGCAGGAAGCTCAGGCCCTGGTGCTCGATGATGGCCCGGCCGAAGGTCTCGCGCTGCCCGGCGTACTCGACCGCGGCGTCGAGGGCGGCCTGGGCCAGGCCGGTGGCCACCGCGGCGATCCCCAGACGGCCCGAGTCCAGGCCCTTCAGAGCAATTTTCAGCCCGTCGCCCTCGGCCCCGAGACGGCGCTCGGCCGGGATCCGGACGTCGGTGAGCCGGATCGCGGTGGTGTGCGAGGCGGTCAGGCCCATCTTGCGCTCGGGCGGATCGGCCTCCAGGCCGGGAGTGCCGGCCGGGACGAGAAAGCAGGAGATGCCGTTCTTCTCGTCCGAGGTGCGGGCCATGATCTTGTAGAAGTCGGCCTGCCCGCCGTGCGTGGTCCAGGCCTTCACGCCGTTCAGCACGTAGTCGTCGCCCCTGCGCACGGCAGTGGCGCGCAGGGCGGCCGGGTCGGAGCCGGCGTGCGGTTCGGACAGACAGTAGGCGCCGAGCTGCTCACCACCGAGCAGGTCGGGCAGCCAGTCCTTCTTCTGCTGGGGCGTGCCGAACTCGGCCAGGCCGAAGCAGGAAAGGGCGTGCACGCTGACGCCCACCCCGACGCTGGCCCAGACCGTGGCGATCTCCTCCAGCACCTGGAGGTAGACCTGGTAGGGCTGTTCGCCGCCGCCGTACTCGGCCGGGTAGGGCAGGCCGAGCAGGCCGGCCCGGCCCAGGACGCGGAAGACCTCGCGCGGGAAGGTCTCTTCGGCCTCGTGGGCGTCGACCAGGGGGGCCAGGTGTCTCGCGGCGATCTGCCGGGTGAGGGCGACGAGGTCGGCGGCCTCGGCATTCGGCACAACGCGTTCCGCAGGCACCGGCAGACCTCCCCGTCGAGACAGCAGACCTGTCAGTATGCCGTCTCGATCGGGTCAGGTCACTGCTTGAGCGGACCCGGCCGTGACCTCAGCCGGCCGGGACGAGCTCGGGGTTGTGCTTGCGCTCGGTGGAGGCCGGGAACTTCTCCAGCATCTCCGGGGTGCGGATCGGGCGGGAGACCAGGTTGCCCTTGTCGTTCGGGCACGCATTGTCAGCGAAGGTGGCGGCGCAGTCGGTGCACCAGGTGCACTCGAAGGAGCAGATCCACACGTCCGGCGAGTCGGCCGCCAGGTCGGTGTCGCAGGCTTCGCAGTTAGGTCGCAGCTCAAGCATGATCCGGACGCTAACACGCTCCGGGACAGCAATTTTCGGCCTCGATGACGCTGGCTTTACGTAGTCTCGTGATCACGCCGGAGTTTCGGGACGATAAGGTCAGATCGACGCTTTCTCAGCACTCTACGTGAAGGGTTCGGCGCGGGCCGTCGCGGACGAGACTGAAAGAATTTTCAACTCACTTAAAGTAATAACGGTGTCGGAGGGTGATCGTACGCCCATTAAGCGACGCTTGTCGGAATCAGGGGTTCCCCGGTTCCCCGGGAGACCCCTGATCCCTCCTCGTCCCGGTCAGAAGGCGCTGGCCAGCGCCCGGTTGAAGGCCGGGATGTCGCCGGGGTTGCGGCTGGTGATCAGCGGGCCCGGGCCGCTGGAGTCGACCACCACCTCCTGGTCCACCCACTGCGCACCGGCGTTACGCAGATCGGTCTGCAGGCTCGGCCAGCTGGTCACCGTGCGGCCGCGGACCACGTCCGCCTCGACCAGCGTCCACGGGGCGTGGCAGATCGCCGCGACCGGCTTGCCGGCGTCGACGAAGGCCTTCACGAAGGCCACGGCCTCGGGGTTGGTGCGCAGCGCGTCCGGGTTGGCCACGCCGCCCGGCAGCACCAGGCCGTCGTAGTCCTCCACCCCGGCCTGCGAGACCGGCAGGTCGGCGTCGAAGGTGTCGGCCTTGTCCAGGTGGTTGAAGCCCTGCACGGTCTTGCTGTCACTGCCGACGATCAGGACCGGCTGCCCGCCGTCCTGCTTCACCGCTTCCCACGGTTCGGTCAGTTCGACCTGCTCGATGCCCTCGTCGGCGACCAGGAAGGCGATCTTCTTACCGCTGAGCGACACGTGAAACTCCTCAAGGCTGATCAGGTCCGGCCCGGGTGGGGCCGGAGGTCACGAATCCGACTCTCGCCCTGGGGGGACGGTTGCGCAGGCCGAGATGCGCGCAAGGATGACGGTCATGACTGACCAGGTGGTGGAACTGCTCGTGATCGGTGGCGGCCCGGCCGGGCTCTCGGCCGTGCGGGCCTACCGGGAGGCGGGCGGCCTCGGCCGGGTGGTGCTGGTCGCGGCCGATCCGGACTCGCCCCACGAGCGTCCCCCGCTGTCGAAGGACTTCCTGCGCGGAGAGCAGGCGGAGGGTGACTTCGGGTTGCTGGACGAGGGGGAACTGGCCCGGCTCGAGGTCACCTGGGCCCGCGACCGGGTGGTCTCGGTCGACGTCGAGGCCCGTCGGGTGAGTACCCGGGAGGGCGCTGACTTCGCCTACCGGAAGTGCATTTTCGCCACCGGTGCGAACCCGGCCGACCTGCCGGTGCCGGGCGGTGAAGACAGCTCGCTGCTCCGGCTGCGCACCCTGGAAGACGGCCGCCGGCTCCGGCAGGCGGTGGCCGGGGCGAAGACGGTGGCGGTGATCGGCTCCGGCTTCATCGGCTGCGAGGCCGCCTCGTCACTGCGCCGGCTGGGGGTCGAGGTGGTGCAGGTGACGAACGAGTATGCGCCGCAGGAGAACCGGCTGGGCGACGAGGCAGCTGCCCGGATCGCCCGCTGGCTCACCGAGGACGGGGTGCACCTGGTCACCGGGGTCACGGTCACCGCGATCGAGCGTGACGCCCAGGGCGTCACCGTGCAGCTGGCCGGCCGGGAACCGGTGCGGGCCGACGAGGTTCTCCTGGCGGTCGGCGTGCGCCCGGCCTCCGACCTGGCCGCAGAGGCGGGGCTGCGGCTGCACGAGGGCCGGATCCTGGTCGACGCGCAGATGCGCACCTCGGCCGACGGGGTGCTGGCGGCCGGCGACGTGGTGCACGCCTTCAACACCGCGGCCGGGCGCGGGATCTCGGTCGAGCACTGGTTCGACGCCGAGACGATGGGCAAGATCGCGGGCCGATCGGCGGCCGGGGTCGAGGGTGCGGAATGGTCCTCCCCGCCGGGATTCTGGAGCCAGATCGGCGACCGTTGGCTGAAATACGCCGCCTGGGGCGACGGATACGTCGAGGCGCTGTACGAGGAGGGTGAGGGAGACGCCTTCACCGTCTGGTACCAGGACGAGAACGGCACCTGTGTGGGCGTTCTCACCTACAAGGCGGACGCGAACTACGACAAGGCCTTCAGCCTGCTGGGCTGAGACGCGAAGAAGGTCCGGCACCCGAGGGGGTGCCGGACCTTCTGTCGTGCCGGGAGGTGCTCAGTCGGTCGGCGAGGCCTTGCTGATCCGGATCATGTCCTCACGCTCGACCACCTTGATGCGCTCGCGGCTGTGCGGCTCGCCGAGGCTGACCTCGTGCGCGTCCAGCGAGTTCCAGCCGTCCCAGGTGGTGTAGTCGACGCCGACCAGCTCCAGGTGGGCCAGGATGTCCACGCCGTGCGGGGCGGGGTCGTCCGGGGAGACCTCCTTGAGGATGTGCTGCACGGTCTCGTTGGCGTCGGACTTGGTGTGCCCGATCAGGCCGATCGGGCCGCGCTTGATCCAGCCGGTGCAGTAGACGCCGGGCACCTGGTTGCCGTTCACGTCCAGCACCCGGCCGCCGTCGTTGCTGATCACGTGGCGGGAGTGGTCGAACGGGATGTCCGGCAGGGCCGAGCTGCGGTAACCCACGGCGCGGTAGACCGCCTGGACCGGCCAGTCGGTGAACTGCCCGGTGCCGCGCACGTTCCCGTCACCGGTGAGCTCCATGCGCTCGGTGCGCAGGTTCTCGACCTTGCCGTCGCCGGAGATCTCCACCGGCGCCTCGAGGAAGTGCAGGTGCAGCCGGTGGATCTTGCCGGTCGGCTCCTTGCCCACCCAGGCGTTGAGCGTCTTCATGACCTGCTTGACGTGCTTGTCCTCGTTCGCCAGGCGCATGCTCGCCTCGTCGAACTCGAAACCCTCCGGGTGCACGACGACGTCCACGTTGGGGGAGTGGGCCAGCTCGCGCAGCTCCAGCGGGGAGAACTTCACCTGCACCGGGCCGCGACGGGCGAACACGTGCACGTCGGTGGCCTGGTTGGCCTTCAGGCCCTGGTAGACGTTGTCCGGGATCTCGGTCACGAGCATCTCGTCGGCCGTCTTGGACAGCACCCGGGCCACGTCCAGGGCCACGTTGCCGGCACCCAGCACGGCCACGCTCTGCGCGGTCAGCGGCCACTCGCGGGGCACGTCGGGGTGACCGTCGTACCAGTTGACGAAGTCGGCGGCGCCGAAGCTGCCGGGCAGGTCGGTGCCGGGGACGTCGAGGTCGCGGTCGGCGAAGGCGCCGGTGGCGAAGATGACGGCGTCGTAGTGCGCCCTCAGGTCCTCGAGCTTGAGGTCGGTGCCGTAGTTCACGTTCCCGATGAAGCGGATGTTCTCGTGGTCGAGCACCCGGCGCAGGGCCTTGATGATCTCCTTGATCCGCGGGTGGTCGGGGGCCACGCCGTATCGGACCAGGCCGTACGGGGCGGGCAGCCGCTCGAGGACGTCGATCTCGACCGGGACCTCGGACTTGGTCAGGATGTCGGCAGCGTAGATGCCCGCCGGGCCCGCACCGATCACCCCGATGCGCAGCGGACGGGGGGATGAAGTCTCTTCAGTCATGGTTAGGTCAGCCTAACCTTGATCCTATAGGAAGTGGCAACATGAAAATGGCCACACCCGTCCGCCCGTATTGCTACGGGCTGTGACCAGGGATGTTCCGAGGGTTCCGGAATCTGTCCGACAGTTGACGAAAAGTGATCGGGCAGAAGCGGTCAGCTGACAACGTGCGTGGAATGTCCGCTACGCTCACGCCTCCCGGGACCACGGACGTCTTCAGTCGGTTCTGGTGATTGCCCTCACTCCCGCCCCGATGAAGCAGCCGGAGACCGGACAGATGACCAGGAACCGCCGCGTCCGTACCGCCGCCCTGGCCGCCGTGGCGCTGAGCGTGCTGGCCGCCTGCGGCTCCGACGAGGATCAGAACGCGGCGGTGGCCGACGGCCCCACCCCGGTGCGCTGGATCTACGACCACACGCCCACCTCGGCCGACCTTCCCGTGCTGGTCGGGCTGCGCGAGGGCTGGTTCTCCGAGGCTGGGCTCAAGGTGACGACCACCCCCGGGGGCAAGGTCGATCAGCTCCGCTCGGTGGCCGACGGTCAGCACGACCTGACCCTGGGCGGCGGGGTCGAACTGCTGCTCGCGCAGGCCGAGGGCCTGCCGGTGAAGGCGGTCGGGCTGGTCCAGCCGCAGGCGCTGGAGGGGCTGATCTGCCGCCCGGGCTCCAGCATCACCGCCGACAACCCGGAGAGCCTGCTCGACCGGAAGCTGGCCACGGCCGGCAACGACGCCGACGACGCGGTCTGGCAGATCTGGCGCGACCGGGAGGGCCTGCGTGGCCGGGTGAACGAGGTGGCCCCCGACGCCGGGCTGCCCCTGCTGTTCCAGGGCGTGGTCGACTGCTACCCCGAGTTCCTCACCCTGGCCCCGCTCCAGGCCGAGCAGGAGTTCGGGGCCAAGCCGGTGGTGTTCCCGTTCGCCGAGCAGGTCGGGGTGATCGGCCAGGTGCTCGACGTCAACACCGACTTCGCCGAGAAGAACCCGCAGGCAGTCTCCGGGTTCGTCGACGTCTACGCCCGGGGCATGCAGTGGGCCGTGCAGAATCCGGCCGCCGCGGTGGCGCTGATGAAGAAGACCTACCCGCAGATCGACGAGGCGGTCACGGCCAAGGAGCTGGAGGAGCTGGGCTACCACTGGGGAGCCGGCCGACAGCAGAAGAACGGCTACCTGGCCATCGACGACCGCGCCTGGCGCGGCACCGTCGAGGCGCTGACCCGGGCCGGCCGGCTGAACGAGAAGCCGGAACTGGCCGAGGTATACACCAAGGAGTTCCTGCCGGAAAAGCCCTATCTTCCGTGATCTTGGTCGTGCTGACCGATAACGAAATGCGGTTCTGGTCGGATTCTGCCGTGGCCCGGGAAACCCCGGGACCGGCTCGGGCGGGCGCTGGGCGTGAGGCTTTGGTCGCATTGCTGCCCTCGTGGTGCATGAGCGCCGTCTGAGACTTTTGTGCGTCTCGTGGCTACCCGGTCGTACCTTGTGGGACCGGGCACGGGCCGGTGCCCGACCAACGCTGTGAAACGGACTACCGCATGCCTCATGTCGTCGTCATCAACCCGACCAGCTCGGCGGAGATCACCGCGGGGATCCAGGAGTCGCTGGACCGGGCCGCCCGCCGCTGGGGAGTCGGCGCGACCGCGGTCACCTCCTACGGCGGGCCCCGAGCGATCGAGACCGACGACGACGCCCGCGCGGCGGTCGGCCCCCTGCTGGCCACGGCCGGACAGCACCGGGCCGACGCGTACGTGGTGGGCTGCTTCTCGGACACCGGTCTGGACGAGCTGCGGGCCGCCGCACCGGTGCCGGTGGTCGGGATCGCGGAGGCGGCGCTGATCTCGGCGATGGCGCACAGCCGGCGGATCGGCGTGGTGAGCACGCTGCCGATGGCCACCTTCCGGCACGAGCTGTACTGGGCGCGGCTCGGGGTGAGCGGCCGGGTGGTGGCCGACCTGGCGATCGGGCGCGGCGTGCTGGAGCTGGGCACGCGGGAGGCGGCGAACGCGGTGCTGTCGGCCTCGCGGGAGCTGGTCGGCCGCCGAGGGGCCGAGGCGGTGATTCTGGGCAGTGTCGGGATGGAGCGCCTGCGTGGACCGCTGGCCGACGAGCTGGGCGTGCCGGTGATCGAGCCGTGCGCGGCCGGGGTCGCGATGGCGGTGCAGGCCCTGGCCGACGCGCCTTCGGCGCCGCGGACCGTGCCCGCCCCCGAACCGGCGGCCTACCGCCCCGAGCCGGACTACGAGGCGCCCTACCGGCCCGAGCCCTCCTACCGTTCCGAGCCGTCCCGCGAACCTTCGTACGAGCCTTCCTACGAACCCCGTTACGACTCCGGTTACGGATCGCGTTACGGCTCCGAGCGCTACGGCAGTTCGGACCGTGGGCACTACTCCGCGCAGCGCCGCTCGTCCGAGGTCTACCAGTAGCTGTCCCGCTCGGCGCCTTTGATCGGTACCGTCGGTCCGGCCGGCGGACGGCTGGGCCGGGATCGGCGCTGGAGGAGAAGAACGATGGGTGGATACCTGGTGGCGGCGGCGACGTCGGGCCTCGGGCACGCGATCGCGCGGCAGTTGGTGCTGGCCGGGCACGACGTGTCGATCTGCGGGCGCACCGCGGAACGGGTCGAGACCGCAGTGACGGCGCTGAACGAGGGGGCGGTCAACGGCACCGCCACCGGGCGGCCGGTCGACCTGACCGACGGCGCGGCGCTGGAGGCCTGGGTACAGGACGCCGCCGGCCGGTTCGGCGGCCTGAACGGTGTGGTGGTGAACACCGGGGGCCCGCCCGCCAAGGGGTTCGACGCCACCGAGGACGAGGACTGGCAGCTCGGTTTCGACCTGCTGCTGCGGCCCGCCGTGAGGCTGGCCAAGGCGGCCCGGCCGCACCTGGTGAAGGGCGGGAGCAGCGTGCTGTTCTGCACCTCCAGCCAGGTCCGGGAACCGTCCGACGACCTGATCCTGTCCAGCGTGTTCCGCTCCGGCGTGGCCGCACTGGCCAAGTCGCTGAGTCGTAGCTGGGCCCCCGAGGTACGGGTCAACCAGCTGATCCCCGGCCGGATCGCCACCGCCCGGGTGGAGCAGCTGGACCAGGGGCGCTCCGAGCGCACCGGCCTCCCGGTGTCGCAGATCCAGCAGGAGTGGGACGCGAAGATCCCGGCCGGCCGCTACGGAGACCCGGACGAGTTCGCCGCCGCCGCAGTGTTCCTGCTCTCCCCGGCCGCCTCCTACGTCACTGGAGTCAGCCTGCAGGTCGACGGCGGGCTGATGACCGGGATCTGAGCCGGTCCCGGGGATTCGGCGGTGATCCGGACCCACCCGTCGGCGCACGATCCGGCCGGGTTGCTGCGTAGGGTGTCGGGTGCACGGGCAGGTTCGGTGACCGGACGAGCAGGGTGGCGATGATCAACTTCGTGGTGGACGGCGACCCGCAGGCCCCGGTCCTGGTGCTCGGGTCCTCGATCGGCACCTCGCACCGGATGTGGGACCCGCAGCTGCCCGGCCTGGTCCAGAACTTCCGGGTGCTGCGCTTCGACCTGCCCGGCCACGACGGCCGGCCCGCCCCGGCCGGTCCCTACACCGCGGCCGGGCTGGCCGCCCAGGTGATCGAGGTCGTCGACAGCCTGGGCATCGGGTCCTTCGCCTACTGCGGGCTCTCGATGGGCGGGGCGATCGGCCAGCAGCTCGCGCTCGAGAACCCCACCCGGCTGACCGGGCTGGTGCTGGTCTGCACCTCGGCCACCTTCGGCGACAGCCCGCAGCCCTGGCTGGATCGGGCGGCCCGGGTGCGCGCCGAGGGCCCGGGCTTCCTGGTCGAGCTGTCCCGGGGGCGCTGGTTCGCGCTCGAGCAGCCGGTGCCGCCACTGGGCCGGGAGCTGCTCGAGGCCCAGAAACTGATCGACCCGGAGGGCTACGCGGCCTGCTGCGAGGCCCTGGCCGCCTTCGACACCCGCGCCGAGCTGGGCCGGATCCGCGTGCCCACCCGGGTGATCGCGGGCGCCGAGGACGTGGCCACCCCGGTCGCCATGGCCCAGCAGCTGGCGCAGGGCATCCCGGGCGCCGACCTGGTGGTCCTGCCCGGCGCCGCGCACCTGGCCAACGTCGAGCAGCCCGCCGCCGTGCTCCAGGCCGTGCGGGAGCTGCTCACTCCTCGTCGGTGACCTCGCCCAGCCGCGAGGTGGTGGCGCTGTCCTCCTGCCCGCCGAAATACTTCTTCAGCACCGAGCGGAACACCGTGCGCTCGGGATCGGCGTAGGCGAAAAGCGTCATCGAAGAACGCAGTTTGGCCGCGTCCACCGGGCCGAGGACGCGCTCGGCGCTGAGGTCCTGCAGGTCCATCAGGGTCGTGGTGCACTCCAGCAGACGCGGCCCGAGCACCGGGTGCTGCAGGTAGGCCTGCGCCTCGGGCAGGCCGCTGATCGCGTAGCGCACCGACGTGGCGCTCAGGCCGAGCCCGGCCACCTGGGGGAACACGAACCACATCCAGTGGCTGGTCTTGTTCCCGGCCCGCAGTTCGCCCAGCGCCCGCTGGTAGGTGCCGTCGGCGTCCTGCGCCTCGACGAAGCGGGTCAGGTCGAAGGGGTCGTCACTCATGCCCTGAGACACTAGTGGCCACCCGACGCAGACGAGCGTACGGACGCTCTCGGGCACGATCCGTCCAGGATCTCGCCTTCGCGGGTGGTCCGGTCAGCGGCTCTCGCTGATCATCGTGGCCAGGACCCCGGGGGTGAGGGCCTGGAACATGTGCTCGACGTCGCCGGGATAGACCATGTAGTCGCCCGGGCCGAGCTCGACCGGGTTGCTGGTCGGCCCGACCAGGGCCCGCCCGGCGCCCATCACCACGTGCTCGATCGTGCCCACCTTGTGCGGGTCGGAGATCCGGCCGGGGCCGATCTCCACGTTCAGCCGGTACACGTCCCGGGTGACCCCGGCCGGACCGGCCGACATCAGGTAGGCCGCGTAGTCGCCCTGCTCGTTCATCAGCGCCGTGCCCTCGCCGTTGCGGACCACGTCGATCTTCGGCCGCGGGGGGTCGATCAGCCGGCTCACCGGCAGGTCGAGCGCGGTGGCCAGGGCCCACAGCGTCTCCACGTTCGGGTTGCCCGACCCCGACTCCAGTTGCGACAGCGTGGACTTGGCCAGCTTGGCCTGCTTGGCCAGCTCGCTCAGGGACAGGCCGCTGCGCTCGCGCTCGGTGCGCAGGGCCGTGGCCAGGACGGCCTTGGGATCGAGCGGGGCCTCTTCGTCGGGAAGCATCAGTTCGCTGTACCGATCACTCGTTCTGTTTGACGAACGCATGAGGTTACGTTCATCCTTACGGTCATGCGTTCAGTATGGCGAACGGTGGATAGGGAGCGCACCCGGGTCATCGCCCTTTTGTGCGTTGCGGACGGATTGGTGGCCGTGTCCTTCGGCGCGGTGGCGGTCGGCGGCGGGCTCGCCCCCTGGATCCCCATCGCCCTCTCGATCCTCGTCTTCGCCGGTGGGGCCCAGTTCGCCGCGGTCGGCACGGTGCTCTCGGGCGGCTCCGCCACCGCCGCAGTGGTCACCGGCCTCCTGCTCAACGCCCGCCTCCTGCCCTTCAGCTTCAGCGTCTCCGACGTCATCCGCGGGCGCAGCCCCCTGAAGCAGGCGGTGGGTGCCCAGATCGTCACCGACGAAACCGTGGCCATGGCGATCGCCGAGCGCGATCCCGAGCGCCGGGCGGCCGCCTTCTGGGTCTGCGGGCTGTGCCTGTTCGTCTGCTGGAATCTCGGGGTACTCATCGGCGCCGGGCTCGGCGCGCAGATCGGCGACACCGACGCACTTGGCCTGGACGCAGCGTTCCCGGCCGTACTGGTGGCCATCGTGCTCCCCGCCCTGAACACCCGCCGCCTCCGGCTGGCAGCCGGAATCGGCAGCGCCGCAGCAGTTGCCAGTGCCCCGGTGCTGGCGGCCGGCCTGCCGGTGCTTGCCTCGCTGACCGGCCTGGCCGCCCTGGCCAGGCGACGTGCCAAGAAGAGCAAAAGCCCTGCTGAAGAACCGCGTTCGCCCGAGGTTTCGGGTTCACGGGAGACGCCACGCTCAGCGGAAGTCTCGAGTCTCCCGGGACACCGCTCACCCGAGATCTCTTCTCCCTCTGAGGGGTCGAGTCTGGCGGGTCGCCGCTCGCCCGGGGATTCCCCTTCTCCCGAGGGTTCGGGTCTGCTGGGTCGCGGCTCGCCCGGGGCTTCATCTTCTCCCGAGGGCTCAGGTCTGCTGGGTCGCCGCGCGCCTGGGGGTTCCTCGTCTTCGAAGGGTTCGGGGCGGCCGGGGCGCGGCTCGTCCGGTGATTCGTCCTCCCTGGAAGGCTCGGGTCTGCCGGGTCGCCGTTCGCCCGGGGCTTCCCCTTCTCCCGAGGGCTCGGGGCGGCCGGGGCGCGGCTCGTCCGGTGATTCCTCCTCCATGGAAGGTTCGGGCCTGCCGGGTCGCCGCTCGCCCGGAAATTCCTCTCTCCCGGAAGGCTCGGGCCCGCCGGGTGATTGCCCACCCGACAACTCCCCTTCCCACGAAGGCTGCCTCTGATGTCTCTCCTGGCCATTCTCGTTCTCGCTGCAGGCACTTTCGCCTTCCGCATCGCCGGTCCCCTGCTGGCCGGCCGCTACGACTTCTCCCCGGCCGCCCAGGCCTGGATGACCTCGGCCGCCACCGTCCTCCTGGCCGGGCTGATCGCCACCTCCACCCTGATTCAGGACGGCGCCTTCGCGGGTTGGGCGCGCACCGCCGGGGTGGGTGTGGCTGTGCTGCTGGTGCTTCTGAAGGCGCCTTTTCCGGTGGTGGTGATCGCGGCAGCGGGTGCCGCTGCCGGGCTTCGGCTGGTGGGTGTGGCCTGAAGTGGCTTAATGGGTAGGCAGCTGAATCCGCGGTCGAATACGAACGCTCGGTGTGATGCCCATTCCGTAGAGTGCGGCACCCATTCATTGCTGAATATTGTTTAACGCTCGGATGTGAGCCTTGTCGCGGCAACCTTTTGCTGCCGACCGCCTCCCCGATCTGCGCAACTGCCTCTGACCTGCGGTCAATCCAGTCTGCGACCCAAATCGCACGTCGCGTCAGGGTCGCTTGCGGGCCGGGTCCGGATTTTGCGGATTGACGGCAGATTCATGGCTTCTTGATCTTCCCCTGACATCGCGACCAGCAGCATTTTCGAGATGTGTTGTGCAGTCGGTGCGTAATGACGGTGTTCCGCCCGGTGACCACAACTGAAACGTGATCGGCCTGCTCGAAGGGGCCGGAGGGAGAGAGACCTTGGTCCCCCAGGAGCCGGCGCCGCTCCCCGTCCGCCCGCGGCTGGACTTCGAGGCCGGTCCGGTCACCGGTGCGACGCTGGCCACCGGCCAGATCCCGGTGATCGACCCGCAGCCCGGCCAGACGGTCGCCGCCCAGCCGGTCGAGTCGTTCGAGGCCGAAGAGGAACCCGAGAAACGCAGGCCCGTCCCGCGGCAGGACGACGACGCCGCCTGGACGGCGAGTCTGCGGCTCCCCAGCGCCGACGAGGCCTGGGCGCAGGCCCCCCGCGAGGCGGGCTGGAACTATCCGCAGATCTTCGACGAGCCGTCCCCGGCGTTCGCCGACGAGGTCCACCGCCAGTCGCCCGATCCGGCGGCCAAGGGCCAGACCCCAGCCTCAGCGGCCTGGGGTCAGCCGCGCACCGAGGCGGCGCCGGTTCGGTTGGACGCTGAGGGGGTTCGGGGCCGGTCGCGTGCTGAGGCGGCGCCGGTTCGGTTGGACGCTGAGGGGGTTCGGGGCCGGTCGCGTGCTGAGGCGGCGCCGGGTCGGTCGGACGCTGAGGGGGCCCGGGGCCGGTCGCGTGCTGAGGCGGCGCCGGGTCGGTCAGACGCTGAGGGGGCCCGGGGCCAGTCGCGCACCGATGCGGTCCCGGTCCGGTCGCGCGCTGAGGCGGCCCGGGGTCAGTCGCGCACCGATGCGGTCCTGGCTCCGTCACACATTGAGGCGACCCCGGTTCGGTCGCGCGTTGAGGCGTCCCGGATTCAGTCGCGCACCGATACGAACCTGGCTCAGTCGCGCACCCAGGCGGCCTCGGCTCAGCCGTCCACCTGGGCAGCCCCCACCCAAGCCCCCAGCGCGGCCACCCCGATCACCGCGCCAGTGCCACTCATCCCCGTCACCCCAGCCACCCCGGCCGGTGAGATCCGCAGCGGTGGTGACCAGAACCCGTCCATTGTTTCGAATGCCGTGAACACAACGGTGGATGGCCCACCCACCGCACCCACCACCGCCCTCCCGCTGCGGCGTGAGGTCCGCGAGCAGCACAGCGAGCCGGCGCCGCGTCGATCCCGCCTCAGCACCGCGCTCGGTGTGCTGAAAAAGGCTCTGGGGCGGCGGGAGACGCGTCCCCACCGGCGGGGTGCCGATCCGAACACCCTGGGCACCCGGTTCAGTCCGCGGGCGAACCATCTCGGCCTGATGCGGCTTTCGCTGGCCCTGGTGGTCGGCTTCACCCACGCGGCGGTGATCGGGTACGGCTGGCAGCCGATGATCGGGCACGCCGAGATCGGTGAGCTCTGTGTCGATGCGTTCTTCGTGCTCAGCGGGTTCCTGCTGGTCGGCAGCTACCTGCGGCTGGACTCGGTGCGGCGCTACGCCTGGCACCGGTTCCTGCGCATCATGCCCGGCTTCTGGGTGTGCCTGGTGGTCAGCGCCACCCTGCTGGCCCCGCTGATCGCCTGGCTGCAGGACCAGCCGATGAACACCCTTCTCACCGGCGAGGACTCGGCGGTCGACTACGTGATCCGCAACGCCTCGCTGCTGATGCGGCAGTGGGGGATCAGCGGCCTGCCCACCGACGTGGAGATGGCCGGGGTGCTGAACGGCTCGCTCTGGACGCTGTTCTACGAAGCGGCCTGCTACGCCTCGATCATCGCGCTGGGCGTGTGCGGCGGTCTGCGGCGGCGTCCGGTGATGACGCTGGGGGCGGTCGGCGCGCTCTGGGTGGTCACGGTGCTGAACGACTACCAGATCATGTACATCGGCCAGGAGCGCATCCTGCGGCTGTCTTTCATGTTCCTGATCGGCTCGGTGCTCTACCTCTACGCCCACCAGGTGCCGGTCAACCGACTGCTCACGCTGGCCGCCGGCGGGGTGATGGTGGTCGGGGTGCTGTTCTTCGACGACTACCGGGTGATCGCCGGGCCGGCCTTCGGCTACGTCCTGATGGCCCTGGCGGTCTCCCGGGTGAAGCTGTGGGAGCCGCGCACCGACATCTCGTACGGGCTGTACGTGTACCATTGGCCCCTGCTGCAGATCCTCAACATCGTCGGTCTGGCCGCGTTCAGCCTCTGGGTGTTCGTCCCGGTCGGCATGGCCCTGTCGGCGGTGGTGGCCCTGCTCTCCTGGAAGCTGGTTGAGAAGCCCGCCCTGACCTTCAAGGACGCGGGCTGGGTGACCTGGAAGCTCCCGGTCGCCCGCCCCGCCACCTCGCAGGCCTAGAACCTAGGGCGTGCCGGTGGAACTGGGGGAGGGGTCGGTCGCCTGGGTCGGGGTGGAGTCGCCGGCGGTGGCGGCGATCGAGGCGTCGCCCGCCTCGTCGGCCGTGCTCACCGGTTCCGGTGTGATCTCGTCGGGCGTGGCCAGCGCGTCGTCGGACAGTTCCACGCTGGACCACTCCTGAACGGTGGTCAGGTTGGTGGCGCTGGCCGGGACCGGCTCGCCCAGCCCGTCGTCGACCGAGCAGGTGCGCTCGGCGTCGATCGGCTGGGGCTGGAAGTAGTGCACGTCGAAAGCCGAGTTGTTGCCGTAGGTCTCGCCCCGGGTGAGGTCGGGCAGGGCGGGGTCGGCCAGGGCGTAGCGGATGATCCGGGTGTACTGACAGTTGGTGCCCACCGAGAGGATGGAGAACTCCATCGGGGTGCTGCCCTGGGCCAGCAGGCCACCCAGGCCGGTGGTGCCCTCGATCAGCCGGATGTAGTCGCGGTCGCCGGACTGCAGGTCGGCGGTGTCGTTCTGGTTGTGCACGTGCCCGGCGCCGACCGCACGGACCGAGGGGCCCAGGGTGGTGGCCATGGCGTCGGCCATGATCGGTTCGTGGGCCAGGAGCAGGTCGAAATAGGTTTCGCGGTTCAGGTTCTCCACGGCTGAGACGGCCGCCTCGGTCTGTACCCGGGTGACCACCTCGACGTCGTCCGAGCCCGCGTCCCCGGGGGCGCCGTAGGTGCGGGGATCGCCCACACCGTAGATCTGCAGGCCCATCGCGGCCACGACTTCCTGGTCCAGCACGGTCACCCCGGGGATGTCGGCCATCCGCCGGGCCACGCTGCCGGAGTCGTGGTTGCCCTTGATCCAGATCATCGGGGTGGTCTCGGTGATCCGCCGGATCGAGTCGACGTAGCTGCCGGTGAGTTCGGCGGTGTTGCCCACCAGCGTCTCGTCACCGGTGTTGATGATCAGCCGCACGTCGTTCGCGTCGATGTACTCCTGCAGGTAGTTGTAGATGTCGCGACGGTGCACGTCGGAGATCAGCATGACGTTGTAGGCCGTGGGCGGGGTGTCGGTGGACGTGGGGGGCCGGGTGAGGGCGTCCTGCAGGCGCAGCACCGCGCGCACCTTGTCGGCCGCTCCGGCGTCCCGCGCGTCGAGCGCGGCCAGCTTGTCCGGGGTGGCGGCGATGTCGGCCAGCAGTCCGGTGACGGCGTACCTCTGCCACCAGTCCGAGCGGTAGGTGAGGCCGGCCGTGGCGGCCAGGCCGACCATGGCCAGCACGGTCGAGGTGGCCACCAGGGTGCCGGTGGCGGCCAGCCGGTGCCGCCGGCTGCCGGAGCGCACCGGGTCGCGGTTGGCCAGGACCGACACCGCCCCGTCGACCAGCAGGTCGCCGATCAGGGCGCCCACGGCCAGACCGATGATCGCGGCCCCGGCGAAGTGCAGGACCATCGAGGGGATCCGGTCTTCCAGCTGGGACCGGAAGTCGGTGGTGAAGGTCGCGCCCCCGTTGGTGGCCTCGCGCACCGCATCGAGGTCGATCCGTGGGGTCACGTGCAGGCCCAGTGGGACGGCGGTGACGTCGCGGAACTGCAGCGAGCCGAGGCTGGAGTCGACCGTGATGCCCTTGTGGGCCGGGGTCACCGAACCGGAGACAACGATGTCCACATTCGCGACTGTCGTCCGGTAGGGGTAGATCGAGACGGCGATGCCGGCCATGGCCAGCGCCGCCAGCAGAGACACGACGAACCGGACCGCGGCCCGCCACGGGTGCTCGGGCCGACGGAACATCTGCTGGACGGTGTAACGGCGCACGGAGGACAGCCTGCGGCGGAAGGTGCCCGCCGGGCTCGGGGCGGCCGGTTCTTCGGAGCGCTGATCAGACTCGGACATCGGGATCGAGGCTACTCAGGCGGGCGCCGAACGGCGCGCTGAAACCCGAGGTCAGGAGTCCTGGCGATGCACTGCGCCGGCTTCGGCTGCGGTGTGTGGATCGATGATCACCGGCAGTTCCCGGGGGATCGCCAGAACCGGGCACGGCGGGGCCAGCAGCACCCCACGGCTGATCGACTCGCGCACCGGGCGGTAGAGCTCACCCGGGCGGCTCCCGACCACCAGGAGTTCGGCGTCCTGCCCCAGCTCGGCCAGGGCGTCGGCCGGGTCGCCGGTAGTGCGCACCACGCTGAACTGGACGTCGGGAACACTCCGGACGGCCTCGTGCACGCCCCAGCCGGAATTGCCGTGGCTCGGCTCGACGTGCAGCACCTGCAGGTCGAAGCCCCGGCGCCGGGCCTCCTGGGCCGCGGCCTTGACCACCTCGGCGTCGGAGGGGTGCGAGCCCACCGCCGCCAGGACGAACGGGTGGGCACCCAGCGGTCGGCGGGGCTGGTCCTCCGGCACCACCAGCACCGGACACCGGGCCGCTCGCAGCAGGGCGGCGCTCACCGAGCCGGGCTCACAGGCGGGGGCGTTGTAGCGGCCGGAGGAACCGATCACCAGCAGGCGGGCCGCGCTGATCGGGAACGCGCCGGGCTGAATGTCGGCATCGTCCAGGCAGTACCCACTGATGTTGGGCAGGGGGTAGCGCAGCCGCAGGGCCTCCACCGCATCGGTCAGCCCCCGCCAGGCCGCCACCACCCCGGGGGCGTCGTCGGTGTGCTGATCGCGCGGCTGGTGCCCGGCGCCGGTGCGTCGGCGCAGATCGGTGATCAGCGTGAGCGGCAGGTGCCGGCGCTCGGCCTCCTGGGCGGCCCGGTCGAGCAGCCGGGTGTGCTGCCAACGACCGTCGAACCCGGCCACGATCCGCGGCGTGTGCTCACCCTGCATGGCCCGCTCCCGTCGTCTAGGGCGGCCTCGTGAACCGCACCCCCAGCCTGCGGGGCGCTACCGCCCGGCGGTCAGAGGCGGGCGGCATCGGGGGTTCGGGACCAAGGTCCTGCGATCAGGGGCCCGACCGGGGTCCAAGGACTTTCGACCCGGCCCGGCCCGCTGGATACGGTGGAGACGAAGGTCTTTCCGCAGACGGACGAAGGCGAGGAACGGACTGTGATCCGGGTCTTCCTGCTCGACGACCACGAGGTGGTCCGGCGTGGGCTGGTCGCCCTGCTCGAGGCGGCCGGGGACATCGAGGTGATCGGCGAGTCCGGCTCCGCCCAGGAGGCCCAGCGCCGCATCCCCGCGCTGCGTCCCGATGTCGCCATCCTCGACGCCCGGCTGCCCGACGGCAGCGGTATCGACGTCTGCCGCGAGGTGCGCTCGGCCGATCCGGAGATCAAGGCGCTGATCCTCACCTCCTACCAGGACGACGAGGCGCTGTTCAGCGCGATCATGGCCGGGGCGGCCGGCTACGTGCTGAAGCAGGTGCGCGGCACCGACCTGCTCGACGCGGTGCGCACGGTGGCGCAGGGGCAGAGCCTGCTCGACCCGGCGGTCACCCAGAAGGTGCTGGAACGCATCCGCAACGGCGACAAGCCCGCGGAGCCGGACCAGCTGGCCGCCCTCACCGCCCAGGAACGCCGCATCCTGGAGCTGATCGCCCAGGGCATGACCAACCGGCAGATCGGCGAGACGTTGTTCCTGGCCGAGAAGACGGTCAAGAACTACGTGTCCTCGCTGCTGGCCAAGCTGGGGGTGGAGCGCCGCACCCAGGCCGCGATCCTGGCCACCAAGCTGATCCAGGGCCGCTGAAAAGTCTCCGATTGAGGACGTTCGTGGGCACCGATGGTGCCCACAGACGTCTTCAGGTGTGTGGTTGGCTGTCGCAGTGAAGATCAGAGCTTTCGAGGACGCCGACTGGCCGGCTGTGTACGCGATCATCCAGGAGGTGATCGAGGGCGGCGAGACGTACGCCTACGACCCGCAGTGGTCGGAGGACGAGTGCCGCGAGGTGTGGGCCGGGCCGGCGCACACGATCACCGTGGTCGCGGTCGACGACGACGGCACGATCCTCGGCACCGCGCACTCCGGCCCTAACCGGCCCGGGCGCGGATCACACGTCTCCACCGCGAGTTTCATGGTCTCCGGTCAGGCCCGGGGCAAGGGCGTGGGGCGGGCCCTGGGCGAGTACGTGCTGGCCTGGGCCCGCTCGGCCGGCTATCACAGCATGCAGTTCAACGCCGTGGTGGAGAGCAACACGGTGGCCGTGAAGCTGTGGCACTCACTGGGTTTCGAGACGATCGGGATCGTGCCCGAGGCCTTCGACAGCCGGGCCCACGGTCTGGTCGGGCTGCACGTGATGTACCAGAAGTTCTGATCAGCGGTCGTTCTCGCCGGCCTGGTGCCGCTCGGTGTCCTTCTTGTCCCGGGCGCCCTCCGGCACCGGGCCGACGTCCGACTGCGGCTTCTGGTCGTGCTCCTGGTTGCGCTGGCCCTCGACCGGCTCGCGCTCCTTCATCCGCAGCAGCAGCACGCTGACCGACAGCACGATCACCAGCAGGCCGAGCAGGCCGATCTGCACGGCGAAGGCCGTCGGGTCCTTCGTGCCCTCGGTGGTGGGGTTGCCCTCCAGCACGTTGGCCACCTCGACCGACAGCAGGATGATCTCCTTGATCGAGACGATGATCCCGACGATCAGGAACGGCTCGGCCACGATCTCCCGGCGGGCCAGCGTGGTGCGCACCGCGAAGATGAGCTCGACCAGGATGAACACCAGCAGCAGCCGGTCCAGCAGCTTGAGCACCGCCTGGTCGGGCTTGTCGCCGACGTGCCTCAGTTCCAGCGCCGCGTCACCCAGCAGGACCACCGCGCCCACCACGAGCAGGGCCGCCACGCACACGTAGACCGCGTCCTCGGCCAGGCGCAGCGTGCGCTCGCCGATGTTCGCGATGCGGTGGCTGGTGCCGTCCACACCGTCCATGGTGTCGTCCACGGCGCCGTCGACGGCCCTAACGGCGCCGTGGGTGCGCTGTCCTGAGCTGGGCATGCATGCAGTGTCCGGGTAGATGTCGATCTTCGCTACCGCAACGGCTAGCCGACCGTGCTGACCTGCGGCTTGACTGCCACCACGGGGCACTGGGCGTCGAGCAGGACCTGCTGCGAGATGCTGCCGAGCAGCAGCTTGCCCACCGGCGAGCGCCGCCGCAGGCCGATCACCAGCAGGGTCACCCCCTCGACGTACGAGGCGTCGATCAGTTCGGCCGCCATCCCGGCGTCCGAGGCCTGCTTGGTGGTGATCCGCACGCCCGATGCGGAGGCCGCCTTGACGTCGAGGGCGCAGGCCTCGGCGTCGGCCGCGTCGCTGATCACCAGCAGATCGCTCTGGTGGTGCAGGGCCTCGTCGAGGCCGTGCCGGAGCGCGGCGCGGCCCTCGGGGGTGGGCCAGTAACCGACCACGATGCTCATCGCGGCATCCCTTCTCAGTAGACCGGATTCAGCACACTGCCGGTGTGCAGGAAGCTGTCGAGGTTGGCCAGGGTGAGGTCGGCCATCGCGGCCCGGGTCTCGACCGTGCCGCTGCCCAGATGCGGCAGCAGCACCACGTTGTCGAGGTCGAGCAGCCCCTGGGGCACCTTCGGCTCGTGGGCGAACACGTCCAGCCCGGCTCCGGCCAGGCCGCCGCTGGTGAGCAGATCCACCAGGGCGTCCTCGTCGACCACGCTGCCGCGGGCGATGTTGACCAGGTAGCCCTCCGGCCCGAGAGCGGTGAGCACCTCTCGGCTCACCAGTCCCCGGGTGCTGCTGCCCCCGGCCGCCGCCACCACGAGAACGTCCACGTCCCGGGCCATCTCGGTGAGGTCGGCGGAGTAGGTGTACGGGCTGTCGGCCACCTGATTGCGGTTGTGGTAGCTGATCGTGCAGCCGAAAGCGACCAGCCGGTGGGCGATGGCGCCGCCGATCCGGCCCAGGCCCAGGATGCCGACCTCACGATTGCTGGCCTGGCGCCTGAGGGGGAACCGGCCCTGAGCCCACTGCCCGGCCCGGACGAACCGGTCCGAGGCACTGAAACCGCGCATCACGTCGAGCATCAGCCCGACCGCGGTGTCGGCCACGCAGTCGGTGAGCACGTCGGGGGTGTTGCTGACCAGGATGCTGCGCTGTCGGGCGGCCTCGACGTCGGTGGTGTCGTAGCCGACCCCGAAGTTGATGATCGCCTTCAATGCAGGCAGTTGCGCCATCAGGTCGGCCGACACCCCGACGCCGCCGGAGGTGACCACCGCGGTCACGTCCGCGGCCTGCTGGGTCAGGAAGGCGGTGCGCTGTTCCCCCTCGTCGGGCAGCACCAGGGCCTGGTGGCGTCGTTCGAGGGTCTCGGCGAGGGTGGGCATGAGCGGCCCGACCTGTAGCACTGTCATCTCGGAACTCCTTGTCAGCGGTCCAGGGCCGGGCGCTTGGGATCGAACGACCAGCCGGGGATCAGATACTGCATGGCGACCGCGTCGTCCCGCGCGCCGAGGCCGTTGCGCAGGTACACCTCGTGCGCCTCGGCGAGCTTCTCCTCGTCCAGCCGCAGCCCCAGCCCGGCCGCCTCCGGTACCCGCACACAGCCGTCCTCGATCAGCGGCGGCTTCTCGGTCAGCCGTTGCCCGTCCTGCCAGATCCAGTGCGTGTCGATCGCCGTGATCTCGCCCGGGGCGGCCGCGGCCACGTGCGTGAACATGGCCAGGGAGATGTCGAAGTGGTTGTTGGAGTGCGAGCCCCAGGTCAGCCCCCAGGCCTCGCAGAGCTGGGCGACCCGCACCGAGCCGGCCATCGTCCAGAAGTGCGGGTCGGCCAGCGGGATGTCCACCGCCTGCGCCTGCACCGCGTGCCCGAGCTGACGCCAGTCGGTAGCAATCATGTTGGTGGCGGTGGGAAGCCCGGTGGCCCGGCGGAACTCGGCCATCACCTCACGCCCGGAGTAGTCGCCCTCCGCACCACACGGATCCTCCGCGTAGGCCACCACACCCCGCATCGAGCGTCCGTACTCGATCGCCTGCCGCAACGGCCAGGCGCCGTTGGGATCCAGGGTGATCCGGGCGTCCGGGAATCGCTCGTGCAGCGCGGTCACGGCCGCGACCTCGTCGGGCCCGGGCAGGACACCGCCCTTGAGCTTGAAATCGGCGAACCCGTAACGAGCCTGGGCCGCCTCGGCCAGCGCCACCACTGCTTCGGGGGTCAGGGCCTCCTGGTCGCGCAGCACGTCCCAGGCGTCGCCGTCGGTCTGACGTCGGTACGGCAGATCGGTCTTGGCGGAGTCGCCGACGAAGAACAGGTACCCGAGCATGCGTACCGAGTCGCGCTGTTGCCCCTCGCCGAGCAGATCCGCCACCGACACCCCGAGGTGTTGCCCGAAAAGGTCGAGCAGCGCCGACTCCAGTGCAGTGAGCACGTGCACGGTGGTGCGCAGGTCGAAGGTCTGCCTACCCCGGCCGCCGGAGTCCCGGTCGGCGAAAGCGGCCCGCACCTGGCGCAGCACGGCGTTGTACCGGCTGATCGGCTGTCCGACCACGAACGGCGTGCTGTCGGCGAGGGTGGCGCGGATCGCCTCGCCGCCGGGCACCTCGCCCAGGCCGGTGTTGCCGGCCGAGTCGGTCAGGATCACCACGTTGCGGGTGAAGTACGGGCCGTGGGCGCCGCTCAGGTTCAGCAGCATGCTGTCCTGCCCGGCCACCGGCACCACGCGCAGGTCGGTGACCACGGGCACTGCAACGGTCATCGCCGATCCCCCTCTAGTCCCGGCCGAACTGTCCGTCGAGCTGCCGGAAGATGCCCAGCTCGTTCGCGTCGTCCAGCCCGGCCGGCCGCAGCGCCGCGGGCAGGTCCTGGTAGGCCACCGGCCGCAGGAACCGCTCGATCGCCAGGGTGCCGACCGAGGTGCTGCGGCCGTCGTAGGTGCTCGGGAACGGCCCGCCGTGCACCATCGCCTGCCCCACGTCCACGCCGGTCGGCCAGCCGTTGAAGATCACCCGGCCGACCTTCAGCTCGAGCTCGGGCAGCAGTTCGCCGGCCACTTCCAGGTCGTCGTCGTTCGCGTGCACCGACGCGGTGAGCTGCCCTTCCAACGCCTCCACCACCGAAGGCAGCTGAGAGACGTCCTCAAGCCGGACCACCAGCGAGGTAGCCCCGAAAACCTCTTCGTGCAGCGTGTGATCGCTCAGGAAGGCCGAACCGGAGGTGGTGTAGAGGTGTGCGACCCCGGGCGCGTCGATCGAGTCGTCGGTGAGCCCGTCGGCCACGGCCTTCACCTGCGGGTGACCGGCGTAGCGCTGAGCACCTTCCCCGTAGGCGGCGCAGATACCCCGACTGAGCATGGGGGCAGCGGCCGAGGAGCTCACGGCAGCAGACGCCGCACTCAGGAACGCGTCGAGCGCGGGGGAGTCGACGGCGAAGACCAGACCGGGATTGGTGCACAGCTGCCCGACCCCTGTGGTCAGGGAAGTAACAAAGGACGCCCCCAGTGCCTCCGGGGCTGCCTCCAGTGCGGAGGGGAGCAGGAAGACCGGGTTCACGCTGGACATCTCGGCGTAGACCGGGATCGGCACCGGGCGAGCGGCAGCCGTGGCGGCCAGCGCCAGACCGCCCGAGCGGGAGCCGGTGAAACCCACCGCGCGCACTCGGGGATGGGCCACCAGTGCGGTGCCCAGAGAGGAACCGCCGCCGTACAACAGGGAGAAGACGCCCTCCGGAAGGCCGGATTCGGCAACCGCCGACTGAATTGCGCGCCCGACGATCTCCGACGTACCGGGGTGCGAGCTGTGCGCCTTCACGATCACCGGGCAGCCGGCGGCCAGGGCCGAAGCGGTGTCACCCCCGGCCACCGAGAACGCCAGGGGGAAGTTCGAGGCACCGAACACGGCCACCGGCCCCAGCGGGATCTTGCGCTGACGCAGGTCGGGGCGGGGCAGGGGCTTGCGGTCGGGCAGCGGGGGCTCGATCCGGGCGCCGATCCAGCTTCCTTCGCGCAGCACCCGGCCGAACAGCCTCAGCTGGTTCACCGTGCGGGCGAGTTCGCCGCGCACCCGGGGCTCGGCGATCCCGGTCTCGGCGATCACCCGGGCGACCAGTGGTTCGGCCACCGCCTCGAGGTTGGCGGCGATCCGGTCGAGGAAGGCGGCCCGCTGCTCGCCGTCGGTCTGGCGGTAGGTGCCGAACGCGGCCCAGGCCAGCTCGGCGGCGCGGTCGACCTCGGCGCTGCCGCCCAGGCCGTAGGTGGGCTTGAGCTCCTCGCCGGTGCGCGGGTCGCGGCCGGTCACGGTGCCCGCGGAGCCGAGCACGGCGGAGGCGCCGATCAGCATCTCGCCGGTGAGTTCAACGGTCGGCATCGCTCAGACCACCTTCTTGACCAGGTCGGTGAGGTCGGACAGCTCTTCGGCGGTGAGGTCCACCAGGGGCGGGCGCACCGATCCGGCCGGGCGGCCGACGGCCTGCAGCCCGGCCTTGACGATGGAGACCGCGTAGCCGGAGCGGCGGTTGCGGATCTCCAGGTAGGGCAGGACGAACTCGCGCAGCCGGCGGTACACGTCCTCCCGGTCGCGGTTGCGCACCGACTGGTAGAAGTCGCCGGCCCAGCGCGGGGCGAAGTTGTAGATGGCGCTGGAGTAGGTGGTGGCGCCCAGCTCGAGGTAGGGCAGCGCGTAGGTCTCGGCGGTGGGCAGGCCGCCGACGTAGACCAGGCGGTCGCCGTGGGTGGCGTACAGGCGGGCCATCAGGTCGATATCGCCGATGCCGTCCTTGAAGCCGACGAAGTTGTCGAACTCGGCGACCAGCCGGTCGACCGTGCTGTGGTGGAAGCGGGCGTTGGCCCGGTGGTAGACCACCACGCCCAGGCTCGTGTTGGCGCAGACCCGGGCCACGTGGGAGTACAGGCCCTCCTGGTCCATCTCGGTGAGGTAGGGCGGCAGCAGGAAGACCCCGTCGGCGCCGGCCCCCTCGGCGGCCTGGGCCATCTCCACCGCGATCGCGGTGCCGTACCCGGCCGGGCCGACCACCGGCACCTCGGTGACCTCTTCGGCGCTGATCCGCACGACCCGCTCGACCTCGGCCGGGGTCAGGCAGAAGAACTCGCCCGTGCCGCCGGCCGCGAACAGCCCGGTCGCGTCGAACTCGCGCAGGTACCGCAGGTGCGAGCGCAGCCCTTCCTCGTCCAGGTTCAGCTCGGCGTCGGTGTGCGTGACCGGGAACGACAGCAGACCCGAGCCCAGGGCATCGCGCAGTTCGGTGGGCGAGAAACGAGACATCGACGGCTCCAGAAAGTCGTGGGTTCTCCTCCACGCTAGGCAGCCAGCTCGATACCTGTCCAAGCTAACTTGGGCATGGGGCGATACCCGAAGAGCATGGCTACCTCGTGGTTGACGTCACAAAGGAGCAGACCTACGGTACGTCTACGAATTCGGATCGCGTTCACATCCGTGGACAGCCGAAAGGAACTCAATGTTGAGCCCACCCATTTCGAGGCTGCGTAGATGGCGGCCCGTGGCCGGCCTGCTCGGTCTGGCGCTGGCCACCAGCGCGGTCGGCGGCTGCACGGTCGCCAACTCCGAGTACGTCACCGGCGGCGGCGCCGACGGTCTGAGAATCGTTCTGCCGCAGGAGCCACCGACCCTGGAGGCGTGCCAGAGCTCGCTCACCGCCACCGGCGTGGTGGTGCGCTCGAACATCACCGAACCGCTGGTGGAGCGCGACCCCGACTCCGGTGAGCTGCAGCCGCTGCTGGCCACCGAGTGGGAGCAGACCACCGACGAGACCTGGACCTTCACCCTCCGCGAGGGCGTGACGTTCACCGACGGCACCCCCTTCGACGCCGAGGCCGCGGCCTTCACCATCGACCGCGCGGTGAACTCCGACCTCGCCTGCGAGGTGGAGGGTTACGTGTTCGGCGACACCGACCTGGAGGTGGAGGCCGTGGACGACACCACGCTGACCGTCACCTCGCCCGAGCCCGACCCGATCCTTCCGCTGCGCCTTTCGTTCATCGAGATGGTCTCCACCCGGACCAGCACGACCGAGAAGGTGCGCGAGCCGATCGGGACCGGCCCCTACCAGGTGGCCGACTGGCAGGCCGGACAGAGACTTTCGCTGGAGGCCAACCCGGACTACTGGGGTGAGGCACCGGCCTACAACAACGTGAACTACGTCTGGCGGGCCGAGGGCAGCGTGCGGGCCGCGATGGTGGCCAACGGCGAGGCCGACATCGCCACCAGCCTGGCGCCCGAGGACGGCGCCGGCGAACTGGCCGTGGCCTACCGCAACAACGAGACCACCGCGCTGCGCATGCAGGCCGACCAGCCCCCGCTGGACGACCAGCGGATCCGGCAGGCGGTGAACTACGTGATCGACCGGAACCTGCTCAGCCAGACGCTGTTCGAGAATCTGGCCACCCCTGCCGGTGAGCTCATTCCCGAGGGCATCGTCGGCTACAACCCGGACGAGAAGGTCTGGCCCTACGACGCGGCCAAGGCCAAGGCCCTGGTCGACGAGGCCCGCGCCGACGGCGTGCCGGTGGACACCGAGATCCGGCTGATCGGCCGCAACGCCCAGTTCCCGCGGATCACCGAGACGATCGAGGTGATCCAGGGCGAGCTGGAGAAGGCCGGGCTGAACGTGAAGATCGAGATGATGGACACGAACGCCCAGCTGGAGTACCAGATCCGGCCCTTCCCCGAGGACACCGGACCGTACCTGCTGATGATCATGCACGGTAACCAGGCCGGTGACGCGGCGTTCACACTGGACCAGTACATGCTCGCCGAGGGCTACCAGAGTTCCTGGGGCACGCCGGAGTTCGACCAGAAGATCCGCGACGCCGAGGCCCTGGTCGGGGCCGAGCGGCAGAGTGCGCTGGAGAAGCTCTGGCAGTACGAGCAGGACGAGATCACCCAGTACGCCTACATCGCGCACATGAGCGCGGTCCTGGCCAAGTCCGCGAGCGTCTCCTACGAGCCGAACTCGGCCAGCGGTGACGAGATGCGCCTGGCAGAGATGAGTCCTGTGTCATGACCGGATTCCTCCGCCGCCGCGCGGTCACCAGCCTGCTGCCGCTGATCGCCGTTCTGCTGGGCGTCTTCTTCCTCGCCCGGCTGACCGGCGACCCGGCCAACCTCTACCTGCCCGAGTCGGCCACCCCCGAGCAGCGGCAGAACTTCATCGAGGCCAACGGCCTGGACGACTCGGTGTGGGCCCAGATGTGGGACTACCTGGGCGGCATCCTGACCCTGGACTTCGGGGAGTCGCTGCGCACCGGGGAGTCGGCGGCCACGATGGCCCTGCGCGCCTTCCCGGCCACCCTGCAGCTGGCCTTCTCGACCATGCTGATCGCGGTCGTGGGAGCGATCGTGATCGGCAGCTGGGCGGCCTACCGGCCGAACTCGGTGGCCGACCGGATCTCCAGCTTCCTGTCGATGACCGCGGCCAGCGTGCCGGACTTCTGGTTCGCCATCGTCGGGGTCTGGATCTTCGCCGTGAGCCTGGGCTGGCTGCCTACCTCGGGTGTGACCGGGGGCATGGCCTCCTGGGTGCTGCCGGTGGCCACCCTGGTGATCCGGCCCCTGGGGGTGCTGACCCAGGTGGTGCGAGGGGCGATGGTGAGCGCCCTGAGCGCCCCCTACGTGCGGCTGGCTCGCAGCAAGGGCGCCGGCGACCTGCGGGTGGTCACCCACCACGCCCTGCGCAACGCCGCCGCCCCGGCCCTGACCGTGGCCGGTGACCTGATGGTCGGCCTGATCAACGGCGCCGTGGTGGTCGAGACCATCTTCGGCTGGCCGGGGATCGGCAAGCTGATGATCGACTCCATCCTCGGCCGGGACTTCGCCGTGCTGCAGGCCTGCGTGCTGCTCACCGCGGTCTCGATCTTCGTCCTCAACATCGTCATCGACATCGGTTACGCCCTGCTCGATGCCCGCGTGCGAGAGAAGGTTTCGGCATGACCGCCACTGTGGAGGCCCCGGTCGAGGCCCGGCCCCAGGCGCCGAAGCTGTGGCGCATGCTGCTGCGCGACCGGGTGGCCACCCTGGCCGCCCTGGTCCTGGCCTTCGTCGTCCTGGTCGCCGTGTTCGGCCCGATGCTGGTCGGCGACGAGGCCCGCGAGCAGAACCTGCTCAACGCCAACGCGGCCCCGTTCAGTCTCGACGACGGCTGGCTGAACTTCCTGGGCACCGACCCGCTGGGGCGCAGTGTGCTGGCCCGGCTGATCGTGGCCAGTCGCACCACCCTCTCGGTGGCCGTGCCGGCGGTGCTGCTCTCGCTGGTCATCGGCTCGCTGGTGGGCATGTGGGCCGGCTACCACCGGGGCTGGCGGGAGACCGTGGTGATGCGGATCGCCGACATCATCCTCAGCTTCCCCTCGCTGCTGATGGCCGTGGTGGTGCTGTACATCTTCTCGCCCAGCTCGGCCAACCTGGTGCTGGTGCTGGCGATCACCCGGATCCCGATCTACCTGCGCACCGCCCGGGCCGAGTCGGCCGAGCTGCAGAGCCGGCTGTTCGTCGACGCCGCCCGGACCTTCGGCACGAAGCCGTCGGCGATCATCTTCCGGCACGTCCTGCCGATCATCCTGCCCACCCTGCTCACCGTGGCCACCCTGGACTTCTGCTTCGTGATGCTCTCGGAGTCGTCGCTGAGCTTCCTCGGCATCGGCATCCAGCCGCCCTCGGTGAGCTGGGGCCTGATGGTCTCGCAGGGTCGCACCTACCTCCAGACCGCCTGGTGGCTCTCGTTCTTCCCCGGTCTGGCCATCGTGATCACCACCGTGTCGGCCACGGTCCTGGCCTCCTGGGCCCGGCTGGCCACCGACCCGGCCCAACGCTGGCGCCTGACCCTTCCCAGAGGAAAGCGCGGCCGCAAGGCCGTCGCCCCGGAGGCCAACTGATGTCCGTCCTCAGCGTCACCGATCTGACCGTCGACATCGAGACCCCCAACGGCACCCTGCGGGCCGTCGACGGGGTCGGGTTCGAGGCCGAGCAGGGCGAGACCCTGGCCCTGCTCGGGGAGTCCGGCTGCGGCAAGTCGATGACCGCCCAGGCCATCGTCGGGCTGCTCGAGCCGGTCGCCTCGGTCACCCGGGGCTCGGTCAACCTCAACGGCACCGACCTGGTCAAGGCCTCGCGCCGGCAGCGCCGGGCGGTGGCCGGCCCGGAGCTGGCGATCGTGTTCCAGGACGCGCTGACCGCGCTGAACCCGGTCTACACGGTGGGCACCCAGCTGGCCGAGCCGTTCCGGATCCACCGGAAGATGTCGGCCCGGGCGGCCCGGGCCGAGGCCGTCGAGCTGATGCGCCGGGTCGGCATCCCGCACCCGGAGAACCGGGTCGACGCCTACCCGCACCAGTTCTCCGGCGGCATGCGCCAGCGCCTGCTGATCGCCATGGCGGTGGCGCTGAACCCGAGCGTGCTGCTGGCCGACGAGCCCACCACCGCGCTCGACGTCACCGTGCAGGCCCAGATCATGGCGCTGCTGAAGGACCTACGGGCCGAGCGGGAGATGGCCGTCGTGCTGATCACCCACGACCTGGCCCTGGTCGCCGAGGAGGCCGACAAGGTGGCGGTGATGTACGCCGGGCACGTGGTCGAGACCGGCCCGGTGTCCGAGGTCTTCGGTAAGCCGAAACACCCCTACACCAAGGGCCTTCTGGACTCGGTGCCGGTGCACGTGGCCCGGGGGGAGGAGCTGTCCTCGATCGGCGGCACGCCCCCGGACCTGGCCTCGATCCCGAGCGGCTGCGTCTACCAGGCCCGCTGCCCCCTGGCCCGACAGAAGTGCCGGGACGAACGTCCTTCATTGAAACCCGTCGCCGACGGCCGCAAGGCCGCCTGCCACTTCACCGAGGAGGTCTGATCATGAGCGACCTGCTCGAGGTGAACGGCCTGACCAAGACGTTCGACGTGCGGGACGGGCGGCTGAAGGCGCTCGACGGGATCAGCCTGAAGCTGGGCAAGGGCGAGACCCTGGGCCTGGTCGGCGAGTCCGGTTGCGGCAAGTCGACTCTCGCCCGCACCCTGCTGATGCTGGAGAAGCCGGACGGCGGCACCGTGCGGTTCGACGGCACCGACCCGTTCGGCCTGCGCGGCAAGGAACTGCTGGCCTGGCGGCGCCGGGTGCAGATGGTGTTCCAGGACCCGTACGGTTCGCTGAACTCCCGGATGACGGCCGGCCAGATCATCGCCGAGCCGTGGAAGACCCACAAGCACATGTACGCCAACTCCCGCGACCGGGCCGCCCGGGTGCGAGAGCTGTTGCACCTGGTGGGTCTTCGCCCGAGCGACGCCGACCGCTACCCGCAGGAGTTCTCCGGCGGTCAGCGGCAGCGTCTGGGCATCGCCCGGGCCCTGGCCCTGCAGCCGGACGTGATCATCTGTGACGAGCCGGTGTCGGCGCTCGACCTGTCGGTGCAGGCGCAGGTGCTGAACCTGCTCAACGACCTGCAGCGCCAGCTCGGGGTCAGCTACGTGTTCATCTCGCACGACCTCTCGGTGGTGCGGCACGTGGCCGACCGGGTGGCGGTGATGTACCTGGGCCGGATCGTCGAACAGGGCCCGACCGAGGCGGTCTTCGAGCGCCCCCGGCACCCGTACACGGCCGCGCTGATGTCGGCGGCCCCGAAGCTGCACGAGTCCGACCGGGGCGAGCGGATCCTGCTCAAGGGCGAGATCCCCTCACCGCTGAACCCGCCCTCGGGCTGCCGCTTCCGCACCCGCTGCTGGAAGGCGACCGACATCTGCGCCTCCACCGCGCCCCCGCTGGTGAAGGACCCGGAATCACCGGACCACGGCGCCGAGTGCCACCACCCGATGGAGACGCCCAAGCAACTGGCGCTCGCCTAGAACAGAACGACCAGAGGACGGCGGTGGTCACCACCGCCGTCCTTTATGGTTCGGTAGGTGGACGTCGGTAGTCACCTGGACGCTCTGGCGCGGGCCACTGGGCACGGCTGGGCCTTCCTCGCCGCCTACGGCGCCACCTGGCTGCTCTGCGCCTGGGTCTGGACCCGGGCGAACCCGTGCACCGCGGCCCTGGCCACCCTGTTCCAGGGGATGGTCGCCTTGCCGGCCGCCCTCGTCCTCACTGCGGCTGGCCCTGATCGGCCCGACCACCCGGTTCTCGACGACCTGTCCGTCGTCCTGGCCACCGGCCAGCTCCTGGGCCTGCCGATCGTGGTCTGCCTAGTCCTCTCACGCCGTTACGAACTCGTCCCGCTGGCCATGGCTCTACTGCTGGTAGTGCATTTCGCGCCCTACAGCTGGCTCTACCGCACTCCGTTGTACTTCGTGCTGGGCACGGCTGTAGCGCTCACCAGCGTCACCCTGATGGCTCGCGCCGAACGTGCAGACGGCCCCAGGGCGCAGGCCGGGGCCGCAGCGGTCTGCGCCGGCACCGGCGTACTCATGGCCGCGGGCGCCGTCCTTGCCTTGACCTTGGCCTGAGAGTCAGCGACGGACCAGATTGCGTAGGGGCCGGCCAGAGGCCAGCGCCTCGACATTCGCCACCACGTCGGCGACCCGGCCCTGGAAGGTCTCTTCGGTGTGTCCCGACTGGTGCGGGGTGAGCACCACGTTATCGAAACCGGTGAAGTCCAGGTGTGAGGGCGGGGGCGCGTCGGGGTCGCGGGGGTTGCGCCACCACACGTCGATCGCGGCGCCGCCGATGGTGCCCTCGGTGAGGGCGTTGTGCAGCGCCTGCTCGTCCACCACGGCCCCGCGGGCCACGTTGACCAGGATGGCGTCGGGCCTCATGGCGGCCAGGGCCTCGGAGTCCAGCAGGCCACGGGTCTTTTCGCTGAGCGGCACGGTGGCCACCACGATGTCGGACGTCCGCAGCAGCTCGGGCAGTTGGGCGGAGGTCCCCATCCACTCGACTCCCTCGGCAGCGCGGCCGGAGTGCCGCACGGCCCGCACCCTCATCCCCAACGCCCGGGCCAGAACGGCTACCTGAGAGCCGATCTCACCGAATCCGACGATGCCCATGGTGCGCCCGGCCAGGACGCCACCGAAGGGCACGGCCGGATCGGTCATCACCGTGCGCCACTGGCCGGCCGCCAGCTCCCGGGAGGCCCGGGGCACGTGCCGCAGCAGCATCATCGAGACCATCACCACGTGCTCGGCGATCGAGCGACCGTGGTGAAAGGTGTTGGCCAGCAACGTGCTGGGTGGTAGGGCGTCTACTGCGATCTTGTCCAGGCCGGCCCCGGTGACCTGCACCAGCCGAAGGTCTTCACCACAGGCCCGGATCAGCTCCGCCGAGGCCGAGGCGCCGACCAGGACCTGGGTTCCCGGCGCGGCCCGGAGATCTTGCGCGAAGACCCACTCGTGCGGGGAGTTCGATTCGAGCCGGGTCCGGAACCGCTGCAGGATCTGCTCGGTGACGAGGATCTTCACCAGAGCGGCTGCTTCCACCCGGGGTCGATGCTGCGCATGTAGCCGGTGTCGTCGCGGTTGCGGATGCCGCTGTCCAGGTACTGCTGGTGCATCCGGGCCAGCGCGTCCCGGTCCAGCTCGACGCCCAGCCCGGGTTTCGTCGGAACCCGCACCGACCCGTCCTCGAAAGACAGCTCCCCCGGCACGATCACGTCGTCCTCGGCCTGCTTCCAGGGCCAGTGCGTGTCGCAGGTGTAGTCGAGGTTCGGGGTGGCCGAGGCCAGGTGCACCATCGCGGCCAGGCTGATGCCCAGGTGCGAGTTCGAGTGCATCGACAGGCCCAGGTCGAAGGTGTCGCAGATCGAGGCCAGGGCCTGCGAGCGGCGCAGACCGCCCCAGAAGTGGTGGTCGGACAGCACCACCTGCACCGCGTCCTGCCGGACGGCGGGCTTCAGCTGGTCGAAGGCGACCACGCACATGTTCGTGGCCAGGGGCATCGGCACGTCGCGGGCCACCTGGGCCATGCCTTCGAGGCCGGCGGTCGGGTCCTCCAGGTACTCCAGCACACCCTCGAGGTCGTGGCCGACCTTGATCGAGGTGGGCACCGTCCAGACCGCGTTCGGGTCCAGGCGCAGCGGGGTGTCGGGGAAGGCCTGCCGCAGCGCCTTGATCGCGGCCACCTCCTCCTCGGGGTGGAACACGCCGCCCTTCAGCTTGATCGACGAGAAGCCGTAATCGCCGATCATTTTCGTGGCCTGGCGGACCAGGCCGTCGGGATCGAGCGCGGCCCCCCACTCGTCCTCGTCGTGGCCCGGATGGCCGGCCCACTTGTAGAACAGGTAGCCGGTGAAGCTCACCCGGTCGCGCACCGCGCCGCCGAGCAGGTCGCTGACCGGGCGGCCGACGAGCTTGCCCTGCAGGTCGAGCGCCGCGACCTCGAACGGGGAGAGCACCCGGTCGCTGGTCGAGGAGGTGGTGACCATGCCGGCCATGCCGTGCCCGCCGACCTCGGTGTCCTCCTGCAGGGAGACGACCACCCGGCGCTGGATCTCGTGCAGGTCGAAGACGTCGGCGCCGACCAGGGCGGCCGCCGCCCGCTCGATGCGCCGCAGGTGCGGCTCGTCGCCGTAGGTCTCGCCCAGCCCGTACCATCCGCCCGACGTCACCACCTCGACGATCGTGCGCAGGGCGAACGGCTCGTGCACGCCAACACTGTTCAGCAGCGGGAGATCCCGGAAGGCCACGGGTGTCACCCGGACGGCAGAAATCAGCTCGGACATGGCAACCCTTCATTGGGAGACGTCCTCTGCATCCTGACACGGTTCACATGTGTGGACAAGAGTCAGGGATGTGGACGACACCTGTGCATGAAGGGGCCCGGTCCGGGCCGGCTCAGTTCAGCGGGCGCCGAACGGCAGGCCCTTGGCCTGCAGGTGAGCCCGCCAGCCGCCCACCGCGCTGATGTCCTCGACATCGGAGCGGTGCAGCGCCTCGGCCCGCATCCGCATGGCCAGCGAGCCGGAGCCGTCGGCCAGTTCGATGATGCCCAGCTCCAGCTCGGCCGGTTCGCGGGGCAGGAGGCGGTCGGCCAGCATCAGGTAGGGCAGCTCGTAGACCTCGCCGGGCACGGCCGCGCCGCCGCTCTCGACCGGGTGCAGGCCGGGGAACTCGTCGCGCACCGAGAAGAAGCGGTAGCGCGGGGCGGTGTCGAACTCACCCACGAACCGGGCCTCGGCGAAGGCGTCGTTGAACTCCCCGCCGCGCATGCCCTGGCCGTTCACGAACATCCTGATCAAGCTCATACCCAGGCAGTATTCAGCATGATCGGGGAGACCACGCGATCGATCCGGTCACCGGCGTTGCGCAGCGCCTGGATCACCTCGGCCTCCCGCTGCGGGGTCAGCCGGGCGATCGGGATCGAGGCGCTGATCGCGTCGGCCGCGGGCTCGGCGTAGTGCAGCGGCACGGCGAAGCACTTCAGCCCCAGGCTGTTCTCCTGGTTGTCCACCGCGTAACCGCGTTGCCGGGTCTGCTCGAGATCCTCCTCCAGCGCGGCCCGTTCGACGATCGTGTGCGGGGTCAGGGCGTCGAGGGTGTCGGGCAGGTGCTCGTCCCGCTCGTCCTGGTCCCGGTCGCTCAGCAGCGCCTTGCCCAGCGAGGTGCTGTAGGCGGGCAGCCGGCGGCCGATCCGGCTGTAGGGGCGCAGGTACTGGCTGGACTCGCGGGTGGCCAGGTAGACCACGTCCTGCCCGTCCAGGCGGCCGAAGTGGAAGGTCTCGTCGAGCTGCTCGCGCAGTTCGTCGAGCACCGGGGCGACCAGCGGCAGGTACGGGTCGGTGTCCAGGTAGCTGGTGCCGGCCAGGAGTGCGCGGATGCCGATGCCGTACAGGGTGCCGGTGCTGTCGGCCCGCACCCAGCCGTGCTTGGCCAGGGTGCGCAGCAGGGCGTGCAGGCTGCTGCGGGGCACTCCGAGGGCCTCGCTGAGCTCGCGGAGCCGGGCCGGGCGGTTCTGCCGGGCGGCCAGGTGCTCGAGCAGCTCGACCGTGCGGGCGGCGGACTTGACCTCGCGAACGCCGCTGCTCTCCACGGGTTCTGCCGGGCTTCCCGAGTTCGACGACGCTGTGGACACGGGCGCTCCAATCAAGGGGGACGCGGAGGCGTCACCCTAACAGGGCGTCCACATACGAGGACGCCGGTTCAGAGCACTGAACCGGCGTCCTTCGGCGAAGAGATCAGGCGGCCCGGGTGGGCTCGTCGTCCTTGACCTCGATCTCGGCGGCGGCCGCCGCCCGAGCGTCCCGCCGGTTGGCGAGCGTGCTGGTGATGGTCACGGTGATCAGGACGGCCACGATGAAGCCGAGCGACGCCCAGGTCGGCACCACCGGCACCGAGTGGATCGGCTCACCGCCGTTGAGGAACGGCAGCGAGTTCTCGTGGAAGGCCTCCATCACCAGCTTCACGCCGATGAAGGCCAGGATCACCGAGAGGCCGGTGTCCAGGTGGCGCAGCCGGTCCAGCAGGTCGCGGACCACGAAGAACAGCTGCCGCAGCCCCATCAGGGCGAAGGCGTTGGCCGTGACCACCAGGAACGGCTCCTTGGTGAGGCCGAAGATGGCCGGGATCGAGTCGAGCGCGAAGAGCACGTCGGTGACCCCGATCGCGATCATCGTGATCAGCATCGGGGTGGCGATCCAGCGGTGGTTCTGCTTCACGAACGGCCGGCCGCCGTGCCACACCGGGGTGCTGGGGATGACCCGGCCGATGAAGCCGACCACGGCCGGCGGGGCCTCGTCCTCGGCCTCGTGCTCCGGGTCACCGTGCTTGGAACGCAACAGGTTCCAGGCGGTGTAGAGCAGGAACGCCGCGAAGATGAAGAACACCCAGGAGAACTGCGAGATGGCCGCGGCACCGACGGCGATCAGCCCGGCCCGCAGCACCAGGGCCAGCAGGATGCCGATGGTCAGCACCCGCAGCTGCAGGTACTCCGGCACCGAGAACCTGGTCATCAGGACCAGGAAGACGAAGAGGTTGTCGGCACTGAGGCTGTACTCGGTGAGCCAGCCGGCGATGAACTGGCCGCCGTAGCTGGGCCCGAAGCCGATCCAGATCGCGACCCCGAAAGCCAGTGCCACGCCTACGTAGAAGAGCACCCAGCGGGTCGCGTGCTGGATGGTGATGTGCGTCTGACCCCGGTTCGCGACCAGGTCGACGGCTGTGATCCCAAGGACCAGGGCGATGGTGGCGATCCACCAGGCCGCGCTGACGTCCATTCAAGGGCCTCCGGTTTCTTTGCATGCAAAAGGAACCGGAGGTCTCCTCCACCTGGTCGCGAGGAACGCGATCGGGCCAGTGACGCCGGGCACGACCGAACGACGCTGATCGGTCTGGTGTCTGGATGCCGTGTTGACGACGTCACCGCTTAGGGAGTACTCCCCTCCACTACTGGCACAGTGTGCCCCGCCGCTTCCGGCGGGTCCACTACCGGTGAACAACGACACATGCGGTGCGGGGAACTTCCGCGAGCGCCGGACATGTGCCTTGCCTCCACCCACGTCCAAGGGTATTTGTCCCGTTTTTGTTCCCGGCCCGAAAACCAAAGGTGCCGAAACAAAGGACGAGGGCCACCGACGTCCGTACGTCGGTGGCCCTCAGGTGCGTGGTGGGGAAGGAGTGCGGCTACTGGGTGGCCAGAGCCAGGCTCTCCCGCGGGGCCTGAGCCAGCTGCGGGCCGCCGAGCAGGTACTCCAGCGCCTGCGTGGCGTTCCAGCCCTGCGGGTGCCGGCGCAGCAGCTCCTTGGCCGCGGTGAGGTCCGAGCCCAGGGTGAGCAGCGGGTCCTCCTTGATGCCGGAACGCACCTGGGGCATGCCGATCGTGGCCATCAGGCCGTTGCACAGGCACTTGCGGCCGATGGTGTTGTCCAGCTCGCCGCCCTTGCGCACGTAGTCGTCCTCGGGCTCGGAGGGGCACCGGTAGCCGACCTTGCCGGGGGCGCGCTCGAAGGGGGTGCGCAGGTAGGCCAGGTCGCAGATCCGGGTGCGGGCCGCGTAGCCCTCGGGCGTACCGGTGGTGCCGTCGAGCTCGGCGACCTTGAACGGGAAGCCGGTGGGCGAGGCCAGGGCGTCGGTCTTCACTTCCAGGCGGTCCTCGGCCAGCGCCCCGAGCAGCTTGCCGCGGTTCTCCGGGCTGGTGCCGGAGTCGCTGCTGAGCGCGAAGATCGTGCCGACCTGGACACCCGCGGCGCCAAGGGCCTTGGCCTCCTGCACGTGCTCGGGGGTGGCGTAGGCGCCGGCCAGCCAGAACGGGAGGCCGTACTTGGCGATCTTGGTGAGGTCGGCCTCGTCGCGTGCGCCGTAGACCGGCTCGCCGTTCTCGTCGATCTGCACGCGGCCCCGCGGCGGGGTGTTGTGACCGCCGGCCACGTGACCCTCGATCACGAAACCGTCCGGCGTGGTGACCTTTTCCTTGGTGAGGTAGGCGGCCAGCGGGTGCGAGGAGATGATCGCCAGGAACATCGGGCGCTTCAGCGGCGGCAGGGTGCCGGCCGGGACCACGGTGGCCGGGTCGAGCGCGGTGGCGTAGGTCTGGGTGGCACCGTCGACGTGGACGTCCATCTCGGTGTACTCGTGCCGGCTGAGCTGGTTGATCAGGCGCGGCAGCTTCGACGGGATACCCGCCCCGACCAGCACGTAGTCGACCCCGGCGAGCATCGAGCCGTACAGCGCGGGCACGATCGCCAGCTGGATCTTCTCCAGGATGTTGATCCCGACCAGGCCGGAGTGCCCCTCCTTGGCCAGCCACACCTCCACGAAGGCGCTGGCCACCATCAGGTCGCGGCTCTTGCTCACCGGGTTCATGGTCAGGTTGGGCACCGGCAGGTAGGCCTGGCCCTCTTCCCGGCCCTCAGGCTTGTAGTAGCGCTCGATGATCCACTCGGCCACGGCGGGCACCGGGAAGTGCTCCAGCGCGCGGCGCATGTGGCCACCGGGGTCGCCGTCCTGCAGGCGGCGCACCACCACGGAGTCCAGTGCGGTGCCGGAGACCACACCGAGCTGACCGGCCATGGCCACCTGCTTGGCCAGGTTCCAGTCGGAGACCGCCGCGCCCATCCCGCCCTGGATGACGGTGGGCAGCGGGGCACCGCCGGCCACGGGGTGCGCAGCCGTGTCGGTGCCGGGCATGGTCTGTCCAGTCTGCACGGGTGGGCCTTCCTGCTGGATCTGGCAACCTACGCTTTCGTAAGTTACGCCTTCGGAAGAGTAACCTACGCGCGCGAAGGTTGTCTGGCTAGAGCGGCTCGTCGGTAGGTCCGGGTCGCGAGGCTCGTGATTGCGCCGTGTTGCCTGCTCAGCAGGGGTTCGGCGGCTGCGGTGCCAGGTAACGAAGAGGTAAAGCTCACAGGCGTTTCAGTACCGCACAACGACTTTCAAGATCATCGTTGCGGCTCAGATGTAGCCGAGCTTGCTGGCCGCGTACACCGCCTCGGCCCGCCTCGACACGGTGAGCTTGCGCATCAGATTGCTGACGTGGAACTTCACCGTGGTCTCGGAGATGTAGAGCCGGCCGCCGATCATGCGGTTCGAGCAGCCCTGGGCCAGCAGGCGCAGCACCTCCACCTCGCGCTCGGTCAGGCGTGGGCGGTGCGGGTCGGGGCCCGGGCTGAGGCTGCGGACCATGGCGGCGGTGCTGCGGGCGTCCAGAGCGCTGTCACCCCGCCCCACCGCCCGGATCGCTCGCACCAGCTCGGTCGTGTCGGCGTCCTGCACCACGTAGCCGCGGGCACCGTGCTGGATGGCGGCCAGGACCAGCCGGTCGTCCGGCAGGCTGCTCAGCATCAGCACCCCGAGCCCGGGGAAGCGACTGGTCAGGGCCGCGCAGGTGGCCAGGCTCCCGGCGGCCGAGGCTTCCAGCAGCACCACGTCGGGCCGGCCCTGCTCCACCCGGGCCACCACCTCCGCAGGCGAGCCCGCCTCGCCGACCAGGCGCAGATCGTCCTGAAGTTCCAGCACCTCACGCAGCCCCTGGCGCACCTTCGCCGGATGGCCGGCCAGGACGATCCCGATGGTGGACGAGCTGGGCCGGGTTGGTGACGTCGTCGGCACCGAGGTGGTCCTCATGTCTGGATCCTCCAGATCCGAGAGCTCGGAACAGCGGGGATTCACGGACGCTCGCCGTCAGGGGCCGCGGCTGGCGGCGGAGAACGCCGGGCTCACCGGAAGTTCCGGATCGGGGAGGCAGATCGGGGTCGGCGTCGGACGAGTGTCAGGTGAGCAGCAGGTGGGCACAGCACACACGGCTCCTCCTACGCGACGCCCTCGTCCCTCAAGGACGGTAGGCCGCCCACCGCGCGTTCGTAAAGGTCTCTAGTCTGCCGATCATGACCTATTCCCCGGTTCCCGAACTGAACGCCCTGTGGGACTTCCAGGCGGTGCACGGCTCGGAGAGCTACGCCCAGGGCTTCGGCCTGTACGAGGAGTTCGGCGACCGCGAGGACCTGGCCCCGGGCTGGAGCGACGCCGACGCCTTCCACGCCCGGCTCAAGTCGTTCGCCCGGGCCACCGGCGGCGGCTCGATGTACGCGCTGTGGCAGGCCGAAGACGGCTCGTCTCCGGTAGTGGTCTTCGGCGACGAGGGCGGCATCCACGTGGTCGCCACCGACGTCCGTGACCTGTTCCGGATCCTGACCTTCGACGTGGAGCCGATGGTCGACTGGGACGGGGTCAGCTTCTACAAGGACGAGGAGTACGACGAGCCGAGCCCTTCCCACGACGAGTTCGTGGCCTGGCTCGAGACCCAGGGCCTACAGCCCATCGACGACGCCGACTCCCTGGTCAAGGTCGCCCAGGAGCGCTACGAGCCCTCGTTCCGGGCCTGGATCGACCAGTTCCCCCTCGGCGAGAACTGAGGACTAACCGCCGTAGATCTTGCGCATCGCGGCCTTGCGCACCGCCTTTGTCGGCTTGCCCAGCCGGCCTTCGGCGGCCAGGGCCGAGCGGGCCGCGATCCAGCCGCAGGCGCCGTGCACGCCGCCGCCCGGGTGGGTGGCGGCGCTGGCGATGTAGAGGCCGTCGATCGCGGTCTCGGGGCGGCCCAGGCCGGTGGCGGGGCGGAAGACCAGCTGCTGGTGCAGCTGGGCGGTGCCGCCGTTGATCGCGCCGTGGTGCAGGTTGCCGTCGGCGGCCTCGAGGTCGGAGGGGTGCTGGACGGTGCGGTGGCGCACCCGGTCGCGGAAGCCGGGGGCCATGCCTTCCAGCGTCTCCTCCATCGTCTCGGCGATCTTCCCGGCGTGCGCGTTGTCGTGCCGGTGGCGGGGCAGGTGGGTGTAGGCCCAGACGCTCTCGGTGCCGGCCGGGGAACGGGTCGGGTCGGCCGTGGTCATCTGCCCCAGGAGGGCGAACACCTGCTCGGGCTCGCGGCCCGCGGCCAGGTCGCCCGACCAGCGCGACAGACCCTGCAGATCGGTGCCGTAGTGCACCGTTCCGGCCTGCCGGGCCTGCTCGGCCTTCCACGGGATGCCGCCGTCGACCAGCCAGTTCACCTTCACCGTGGGCAGGTCCCACTCGAAGCGGTTCAGGTCGGCGCGCAGGCGGGCCGGAAGGTGCTCTTCCCCGACGAGATCGTTGAACAGGCGCGGTGCGTCGACATCGGCGAGAACGGCCCGGCGCACCGAGACCTCCCGGCCCGAAGCTGTGCGTACGGCTGTGGCCCGACCGCCGCGCACCACCACGTCGGTGACGTTCTCGCCCACGTCGATGCGGGCCCCGGCCGCCCGGGCCCGATTGGCCATGGCCTGGGACAGCATGCCCGCGCCGCCCTGCGGAACGGGGAAGCCCACGTCTTGGGCGAGCATCACCAGCAGCCAGCCGAACAGGCCGCTGCCGGGGGCTTCCATCGGGACGTCGGCATGCATCGCGTTGCCGGAGACGAGCAACTTGCCGTGCTCGCCACCGAACCACTCCTGGGTAAGCCGGATCACCGGTGCAGCGGCGATGCGCGCCAGTTCCAGCGTGTCGTGCGTGCCAGCGCGCCAGAGGAGCTTGGCGCCCGAGCGCACCGGGGGGAACGGGGTGAAGAGAGCTTCCAGCAGGGGGTCGCGCACCCGCATCCACTGCTGGTGCAGCTTCAGCCAGGACTCGCCGTCCCCAGGGTGGTCGCGGTCGAGCGCAGCGGCGGTCTCGTCGGGGTCGCGGTGGATCACGGCGGCCGTCTCGTCCTCCGGGCCGGCCACGTGTGCGATCACGTTGGGCGCCTGCACCCAGGTCAGGCCGTGCTGCTCCAGCCCCAGGCGCTTGATCACGGGGGAGGCGGCGGCCAGCGGGTAGAAGGCGCTGAACAGGTCGGAGGTGGCCTCGGGGGACTCCGGCCACAGCGAGCCGGAGCGTACGGCGCCGCCCACCTCGTCCTGGGCCTCCAGGACCAGCACGTCCCACCCGGCATCGGCCAAGGCAGAGGCGGCGACCAGGCCGTTCGGGCCCGCTCCGATGACCACGGCGTCGACGGTCTCCACGCTGCTGCACTCCCGTTCTGCCGGCTGCCCGGCCTTGCCCGTGTCCGTGCTGCTTCCGTGTTCATACCAGCAGCCCCTCCGCGGGTGCGCGAGTCAGGGGGGCCGCCCGGTGGTGGGCAGGCCGGGCGCGATGCCCGGGAAACGGGCCGGAATCAGTTCTGCAGCGAGCCAGGAGCGTTACGCCGGTTGTGCGGGCCGGTTCGGGTGCCCGCTTGGCTCCGATTCTCGGCTACATCTTGCAGTCAGGCGTATCCGCAGTGAAAGCTTGTTCCACCCAATGGCGGGGGCGAGCACGGAGGGAACCATGGCTCATCGCGTCAGACACACGGCTCGCCGATTACTTCGTCCGGACGCCTCACCGCCCGCGTCCTGAGTGCCTTCGGGCCGCCGCACCCCGCGACAGTCGCCGGGTCGGCAGGCCCCTCCAGCGCCGTGGTCACGCCTGCGCCTCATCCCTCGTTCGGGGACTGAACCGCACGCGTCCCACTGTTACCTGAGTGCCAGGTACGCACCAATGCCCATGTCGTCCGCGACGATTCGCGTGGCCTGGGCCGCCTTCCGGTGAACTTCCTGCACCGCTGCGAGCTGGGCCGACGGTGCGACCAGCGTCTGCAGCGGCCGCTTCCCCGGCGCAGTCTCGACCAAGGAGGTCAGGGCGTCGCTGACCTGGCTTGCGGTGCCGATGCTTTCGGCGTTCTCGGTGGCCCGCCGGGTCAGGTCGGTGACGAAACCGGTCAGCGCCTCGCTGTACAGCCCGAGCCGTTCCTGGTCGGCGGGCAGGGCAGCGTTCGCGCCGATGTTCGTGGGGTACGAGGCGGGCTCGATGATGACGGATTCGACGCCGTAGGGCGCCAGTTCGTGGTGCCAGGCTTCGGTCAGGGCGCGTAGCGCCGCCTTGCTGGCGGCGTACAGCCCGTTGAACGGTGGGGTCATCCAGGCCGAGAGCGATCCGACCTGGATCAGTACGCCGTGCCCCTGTGCCCGCAGGTGGGGGAGCACGGCGTTGTTCACGCGCAGGGCGCCGAGCGTGTTCACGTCGAACTGTTGCTGCGCCTCGTGGGCGGTGTAGGCCTCCAAGGGCCCGGCGAAGTTGCGGCCTGCGTTGTTCACGACAACGTCGAGCTGCCCAGCGGTTTCGATCAATGTACGGACGGCGGTGGCGACGGAGGCGTCGTCGGTCACGTCGATCTCGAGCACCTTCAGATCGAGGTGCTCCGCCGCGGCCAGCGCGGTGAGCTCGGCGGCGGCCGGGGCGTTGCGGCCGGAAACGTCGCGCAGGCCGGCGAAGACCCGGTGGCCCCGGCGGGCCAGGGTCTCGACAGTCAGTCGCCCGAAGCCGGTGCTGGCCCCGGTGACCAGCACAGTTCGGATTTCGGACGGGGTGGGCTCGGTCATCGTGAAGCTCCCGGAAGGTGTCGCTCAGGTAAGTGGGGTGTGCCCCCACTTCGTCGTGACGAAGATATGGAGGGCCACCCCACTTTGTCAACGACAAGCGGGGCTCCCCTCCACTTCGATGGTTCGTGGCGTAGGATGCGGGTTTCCCGCACACGAGCAGAAGTGAGTGCCGAACCGTGGCCAACCAGGACGTCGTCACCCGGACGGCCACTCTCGGCGGCCGGCCCCGGCGGGCCGACGCCCGCCGCAACTACGACCAGATCGTGGCGGCGGCCGAGGTCGAGATCGCCCGGTCGGGGGCGAACGCCTCGCTCGAAGAGATCGCCCGCAAGGCCGGAGTCGGTTCGGCCACGCTGCACCGGCACTTCCCCAACCGCTGGGCGCTGCTGGATGCGGTCTTCCATGACCGGGTCGAGGTGCTCTGTCGCCAAGCCGACGAGCTGGCCGATGCGGCCGACCCGGGAACGGCCCTGGTCGACTGGCTGCAGGCGGTGGCGGTCTACGGGGCCACCAGCCGCGGCCTGGCCTCGGCCGTGCTCACCGGTATCTCCAGATCGGCCTCACCGGCCGGGAGCGACTGCGACGTCCTGCTCGGAGAGGCCGCCGAGCGGTTGCTGCAGCGGGCGCAGGCGGCCGGAGCCGTGCGTTCCGAGGTGGCCTCCTGCGATCTCCTGATCCTGGTCAACGCCGTGTCGCTGGCCACCGAGACGCACCCCGACGCAGCCGGTGAGGCGGCCCGGCTGACCGCCCTGGCCCTTACGGGTATCCGGGCCTGAGGGCTTCGATCTGCCCTGATCCGCCCGGTTCGCCGGCTCGGGTGAGGGGGGCGCCTGAAGGTGCGCCGCCTGCGGGGCTGCCAGAGCATGCCTTCATGGACAGCACCGCTCTACCGCTCCGAACTCCTTCTGCTCGCGGTCCTTTGAGCGCGTCCCTGATCGAACTTCTCACCGGCCGGGTCGAGGCGCAGACGGGTCTGCTCGCGGTGCGTGAACACGCCGCCGAGGCGGTCACCGTGGCCGATCCGGTGCACGCCGAAGATGTTCAGCTCGCCCTGACCCTGCTCTACGAACTGCACTACCGCGGCGTCGAGGGGGTGGACGACCGCTGGGAGTGGGATCCGGACCTGCTCGGAGTGCGGGCGGGCCTGGAGGAGGTGTTCGAGCGGGCCGTGCGCGAACGGGTGCACACCATGCTCACCGAGTTCACCGGCGCGGCCCCCGAGACCAGGCCTACCGGCGAACAGGTCGCGCAGACGCTGCTGGCCCTCACCGCCCCCACGTCGGCGCCCGGCCTGTCCACCTACCTGGCCCGCCAGGCCACCGCCGACCAGTACCGCGAACTGCTGGTCACCCGCTCGATCTACCACCTGAAAGAGGCCGACCCGCACACCTTCGCGCTGCCCCGGCTCACCGGAGCCCCGAAGGCCGCGATGGTCGAGGTGCAGTCCGACGAGTACGGCGGCGGGCGGCCCGACTGGATCCACGCAGACCTGTTCGCCCGGACGATGCGGGCCCTCGGCCTGGATGCCCGCTACGGCCACTACCTCGACCAGGTGCCCGCGGTGATCCTGGCCGGGGTCAACGCGATGTCGCTGTTCGGCCTGCACCGCCGCCTGCGCGGGGCCGTGGCCGGCCACCTGGCCGCCTTCGAGATGACCTCGACCACCCCGAACCGCCGCTACGCCCAGGGTCTTCGCCGCCTGGGCTTCGGCGAGGCCGCCACCCTCTACTTCGACGAGCACGTCGAGGCCGACGCGGTGCACGAGCAGATCGCGCTGCGCGAGCTGGTCGGCGCCCTGATCGAGCAGCAGCCCGAGCTGGCCGCCGACGTCCTCTTCGGCGCGGCCACCGCCCTGGTGCTCGACGAGGAGGCGAGCGGCCATCTGCTGAGCAACTGGAAGGCCGGCCGCAGCGCCCTGCGCGAGCAGGCCCGAGTCAAGGTGAGCGCAGCGTGAAGGCGGCCGAGCCGGTGGTCCTGCCCGAGGCGGTGACCAGCACCGGCCCCGAGGTCCGGGTCACCGACTGCCCCGACGGCCCCCTCCTGGTCCGCGGCGCCCTCACCGTGCGCGGCGCCGACGGCCAGGACACCCCGGTCCGACGCCGCTGCATCGCCCTCTGCCGCTGCGACGCCTCCGCCCTGTTCCCCTACTGCGACGGCAGCCACCGAGCCCTCAAGCGCGGCTGAACCTCAGACCGTGGCGAGGCGCAGCTGTTCCAGCACCGCCTCGACCGCGGGCACCCCGTGGCTGCTGGGGGCCAGTACCGCGGACACGGTTCGCGACGGGTAGCCTTCCAGGGGAAGGACTTTGACGGCCGGGTTCAGGCTGGCCCGCAGGGCCATGCCGGGCAGGGCGGCCACGGCGATGCCGGCGGCGACCAGGGCCTGCACCACCACGTAGTCGTCGGTGCTGTGCCGGATGTCGGGGGTGAAGCCGGCCTTGACCGCTTCGCGCACCAGGTGTTTGCGGCAGGAGACGCAGCCGGCGATCCAGCGTTGCCCGGCCAGGTCGCCCATGCTCACCGAATCGCGCCCGGCCAGGGGGTGGCCCGGCCCGAGCACGGCGCGCAGCGGGTCGTTCAGCAGGGTCACCGCCTCGAGTGGGCCGCGCTCGAAATCTTCTCCCGGGTAGTCGAACACGATCGCCAGATCGCACTGGCCCTCGGCCAGCAGGACCAGGGCCTCGGGCGGCTCCACCTGGGTGAGGCGCACGTCGAGGCCGGGGTGCTCGGCGCTCAGGTTGGCCAGGGCGGTGGAGACCAGAATGGCGCTGGCAGAGGGGAAGGCGGCGATGCGGACCCGGCCGGTGCGGCGGCGGGCCAGGTCGGCCAGGGCTTCGCCGGCCGCCTCGAGCCGGGCGTCGATGGCGTCGGCGTGGCGCAGCAGGAGCTGGCCCGGGTCGGTCAGCGCGATGCCGCGCCCGACCCGGGTGATCAGGGCCAGGCCGAGGTCCTTCTCCAGCTTGCGGATGTGCTGGCTGACGGCCGGCTGGGTCCAGCCGAGCTCGCGGGCGGCGGCGGCCATCGAGCCGGAGTGCGCCACTTCGCGGAACACCAGCAGGCGCCGCGGGTCGAGCTTGGCGGTGGTGCTGCCCTCGCCCAGCACCGAGCGTTCCGGCACCTCTTCGTCGGCCTGCTCGGACGCCGGGTGCTCGGCCTCGTGCCGCTGCACCGGTTCGCCGGACTCCCGCGCCTGCTCCAGGACGTGCCGGTGAGTCGCGAGCTCTTCGTCGTCGCCCATTCCCGCCATGTCGACCATTCACCCACATCCGGCTCGGAAACCAAAGCTGAGCTTGGGGATGGCTCTGACCAAGACGTTCTTGTCCCAGGTTCCGTGGTGGGTGACCGTAGAAGGACAGCCACAGCCTCGGGAGGTCCACATGTTGACGATCGGTTTGCTCGGCGGAATGAGCTGGCAGTCGACGGTGGAGTACTACCGGATCGCCAACGAGCTGGTCGCCGCTCGCCTCGGTGGGCTGCACTCGGCCCGGCTGGTGATGTCCTCGGTGGACTTCGCCGAGATCGGTCAGCTGCAGCGTTCGGGCCAGTGGGACGTGGCCGGTCAGGTGCTCGCCCAGGAGGCCCGCAATCTGCAGGCGGCCGGCGCCGACATGGTGCTGATCTGCACGAACACCATGCACAAGGTGGCCGACCAGGTGGCCGCCGCGATCACCGTGCCGCTGGTGCACCTGGCCGACACCACGGCCGCCGCGGTCCGCGCCGAAGGTGTGCGCAAGGTTGCCCTGCTGGGCACCGCCTTCACCATGGAGCAGGACTTCTACCGCGACCGCCTGGCCTCGCACGGCCTGGAGGTGCTGGTGCCCCCGGCCGAGGACCGGGAGCTCGTGCACCGGGTGATCTTCGAGGAGCTGTGCGTGGGCGTCGTGCGCGACGAGTCCCGCCAGGCCTACCGCGAAATCATCACCCGTCTGGTCGAACAGGGCGCCGAGGGCGTGATCCTCGGCTGCACCGAGATCGAGCTGCTGATCTCGCCCGACGACTGCCCGGTGCCCTCGTTCCCCACCACCCGCCTGCACATCGGGGCCGCCGTCGACCGGGCCCTCGAGCTGACCTCCGTCTAGGACCTGGACCCGCCCACGCTTCGCCCACCAGCGAAATGTGGGCGGGTTACCGTCAGACATGCAGATCGCTGACGTGAACGTGGCCGCCGCAGCCCGGCTGCTGGCCGATGCGTCCCGGGCGGCCATGCTGACGCTGCTGCTGGACGGGCGTGCGCATCCGGCGGGGGCGCTGGCCGAGGCTGCGGGCATCGGGCGCCCGGCGGCCAGTGCTCATCTGAAGCAGCTGGTCGCGGCCGGCTATCTGGAAGTGGTTCAGCAGGGCCGTCACCGGTACTACCGGATCAGTCGGCCGGAGGTGGCCACGGCGGTGGAGTCCTTGGCCGCGATCGCTCCGGGCCGGCCGGTGCGCAGCCTGCGGCAGAGCACCGCGGCCCGGCGACTGGCCGAGGCTCGTACCTGCTACGACCATCTCGCGGGCCGCGCCGGTGTGGCTCTGCGGGATGCGTTGCTGGAGCACCAGTTGCTCGACGGGCTCAGCGTGACCTCCCGAGGAGAAATGGCCCTCGCGGCAATGGAAATCGATGTGAGCGCCTTGGGGCGCCAACGACGTCCATTGTTGAAGGACTGCCTCGACTGGACCGAGCGCCGCCCGCACCTGGCCGGGGCGCTGGCTGCCGCGTTGTTGTCCGCGTTCACCGACCGCGGATGGCTGAACTGCCGGCCCGGGCGTCGGGTGGAGATCGCCGACTGGGCCAATATTCAGCTCTGGCTGGGCTGTTCGTCCGGTTGCCACTCGATCTGAGGGGCCTCGAGAAGTTCCGAGATCAGGTCGGCAGCGGTGCGGTCCCGGTTGCTCCGGCCGACGAAGGGCTTGTCCTTGGAGCCCGGCACGGTGTGCCCGCCGCCGTGAATGCGATAGAGCACAACTAAAGGACGTTTGTCCTGGCGATACTCGGAACGTTCCAGATAGGTGGTGGTTTCGCGGGCGGGCAGGCGGGTGACGGCCGGTTCGGTGGAGATGCCGTTGCGCTCGGCGAAGTAGGCCGCGGTCTGAGGCATCGACAGGCTGCTCCCGCCCACCCTGAACAGCTTCTGCTTCCACCACGTCATGGATCCCCCGTCGAAGGGGACGATAGGGTCGGCGGTGCCGTGAGCGAGCAACACGGGTAGCGCGACGACTGGTTCCGTGGGGGCCAGAAAGCTCTCCGGCACCGGCATGGTACTGGCGAAAATGGCTGCCCCGGCGAGAAGGCCGGGTGCCTCGTGAATCAGGCGCATCACCATCTGCCCGCCGTTGGAGTAGCCGGCCGCGAACACCCGGCGCTCGTCGATACCGTGACTGGCGGCTAGTTTCCGGACGACCGCACGGGTGAAGGCAATGTCATCAATGCTGTTCTTACGTGCTGGGAAACGACTTTCACGGCGGGCGTCGTTCCAGTTGCCCTTGAAGCCGTCCAGATACGCCACCACGGCCGTGCCGTCCTCGGCCAGCCGGTCGTAGGAGTGATCGGTGAACTTCTGGTGGGTACGGCCGTTCTGCGTACTGCCGTGAAAGACCAGAAGCAGGTTCCGGGCCGATGTGCCGACCGTGGTGAAGGTCCGGGTCCGTCCGCCGGCCTCGACTGTTTGCTGCGACATGTTTGAACGCTAAACTTTGACATCGTGTCAAGGTCAAGGCTGGAGGCCGACCGCCGGTGAGGATCAGCGAGCTGAGCCGCCGGACCGGGGTGAGCGCCCGGTCCCTGCGCTACTACGAGCAGCAGGGCCTGTTCGCGGCCGAGCGCCTGCCCAACGGCTACCGCGACTACGGTGACGATGCGGTGGCCACGGTGCTCACCATCCGGTCGCTGATGGATCTGGGCTTCCCGATGGATCTGGTGCGCACCGTGCTGCCCTGCACCGGGGGCGACACCGACCAGGACGTCTGCGGCAACGTGGTGGAGCAGGTCACCCGCATCCGCGACGAGATGGCCGAGCGGGTCGCCCAGATGGCGCAGACCCGCGACGCCCTCACGCAGTACCTCCGGGAAGAAGCTCCTGCAGCCCCACCACCCGCAGCAGTTGCAGCCGCTGCTCGTCCTCGGAGCCGGGTTCGGCGGTCATCACCACCATCAGCAGTCCGTTCGGCCCCTCGCTGAGGGTGTCGCAGTCCATGGCGATGTCACCGACCCGGGTGTGCACCGTCTTGTGGCTGGTGCGCAGCTCGGCGACCGGTGCCTCGGCCCAGCGCCGGGCGAAGTCGGGAGAGGCCCTGACCAGCCGGGAGACCAGGTGCGGGATCTCCGGGTCGGCCGGGTAGCGGCCCTGGGCCGAGCGCAGATGCCCGACCAGGTCGGAGGCGAACTCCTCCTCGGCCGCCGGGGAGTGCGTCACCGGCATCGGATCCTCGGCGAAGTAGCGCCAGACCATGTTGCGCTGCAGCCGGCTGCGGCTCGAGGGGTCTCCGAACAGGGCGGCCCACAGGGGGTTCCAGAGCACCAGCTCGTAGGCGGCGGTGTGCACGCCGACCGGGAACTCGCTCAGCCGGTCGACCATCCGCTGCACCGTGGGGCTGACGTGCCGCGGCACCGTGCCGCCGCCGGGCTGGGCCGCCCCACCGACCCGGAACAGGTGCTCGCGTTCGTTGTCGTCCAGGCGCAGCGCGCGGGCCAGGGCGGTGAGCATCTGCGGGGAGGGGTTGCGGGCGCGCCCCTGCTCCAGACGCACGATGTAGTCCACGCTCACCCCCGCGAGCAGGGCCAGCTCTTCTCGGCGCAGACCGGGGGTGCGGCGGTTCAGCCCGGGAGCCAGCCCGGCCTGTTCGGGGGTGACCCGGTCCCGCCAGGCCCGCAGTACCTGGGCGAACTCATCCATCCAGCCATCATGCTCCCGCGCCGGGCGCAGTGGGTGGTACCGGTGGACCCACTGACGAGAGATGCCTGGTGAGGTGCTCACCGACGTCCCAAGTTGGAAGACATGACCACCACCCTGGTGACCGGGGCCAACAAGAGCCTCGGTCTCGAAACCACCCGCCGCCTCCTGGAGGCCGGACACACCGTCTACGCCGGGATGCGCAACCTCGACAACGGCGAGGCGGCTCGCGAACTGGGCGCCGTACCCGTGCAGCTCGATGTCACCGATCAGGCGAGCATCACCCGGGCCCTGGCGTCCCTCCCCGAGCTGGACGTCCTGGTCAACAACGCCGGCGTGCTGGGTACGTCGTTCAGCACCGACGACCTCGACGCCGACGCCATGCAGCAGGTGTTCGACACCAACGTGCTCGGCATCGTCCGTGTCACCCAGGCGGCCCTACCCCTGCTGCGCCGTTCCCCCTCCGCCGTGATCGTGAACGTGGCCTCCGGCGTGGGCTGGCCGCGCTACCTGCTCGACCCCAAGGCCGACGAGTTCCACGTCACCGGTGTGCCCTACGCCAGCTCCAAGGCCGCTGTGATCGCCTTGACCGTGCAGTACGCCAAGAGCCTGCCCGGGATGTGGGTCAACGTCTCCGACCCCGGTTACACGGCCACGGAGTTCAACGGGTTCAGCGGGCACCAGAGCATCACCGAAGGTACCGATGCGACGGTCGCGCTGGCGTTGATCGGGCCGGACGGGCCCACGGGGGAGTTCCACAGCCGACACGGCCGGATCGATTACTAGGTCTGCAAAACGAAGGAGACCGGGGGTGCGCCCGTGCGGCGCGCCTCCGGTCTCCGGTTCTTTCCCTCTGGGAACGCATCAGTCGTCATGGCGGCCGGCCTTCCCTCGGGCCAGCCGACGGCTGCGTTCGGCCCGGCGGTTGCGGCGGGCGCCGTCACCGTTCGCGGCCGCAGCAATACGGTTCAGCTCCAGGCGGTGCTGCAGTTCGTCTGCGCTCAGGGCCCGGCGGGCGACGAGTTCGCCGTCCGTCCAGGTCTTGCTGAGCGTGATCCCTTTCTTCATACCTATGTTGATAGACCGGCGGGCGAGGGATTGTCACTGCATTTATGTTCGGGGAGGCTGCAGTGACCGCACACGGAAGGGGACCGTCGGAGCATGGAGTACACCCGCCTCGGTAGCTCGGGGCTCAAGGTCAGCCGGATCGCCCTGGGCACCATGGGTTTCGGTACGCCGCCCGATCCGGAGGCCGGCTGGCCGCTGACCGAAGAGGCCTCCCAGCCGTTCTTCCAACAGGCCGTCGAGCTGGGCATCACCTTCTGGGACACCGCCAACGCCTACGTCGACGGCTCGTCCGAGGAGGTGGTGGGCCGGGCGATCCGTAAATACGCCCGCCGCGAGGACATCGTCCTGGCCACCAAGGTCTACTTCCCGATGCACGACGGCCCGGGCGGCTCCGGGCTCTCCCGCAAGGCGATCCTCGAGCAGATCGACGCCTCGCTGACCCGGCTCGGGGTGGACCACGTGGACCTCTACCAGATCCACCGCTTCGACTACGAGACGCCGGTCGAGGAGACGATGGAGGCGCTGCACGACGTGGTGAAGGCGGGCAAGGTCCGCTACCTGGGCGCCTCGTCGATGTGGGCCTGGCAGTTCGCCAAGCTGCAGCACACCGCCGACCGGGGCGGCTGGACCCGGTTCGTGTCCATGCAGAACCAGTACAGCCTGCTGCAGCGCGAGGAGGAGCGGGAGATGTTCGGCCTGCTCGCCGACCAGGGAGTGGGCAGCATCCCGTGGAGCCCGCTGGCCAAGGGCTGGGTGGCCCGGCCGTGGCAGACCCGGACCAGCCGCACCGGGGTCGACCGCCTCACCCAGCGCTACGACGTGGAGGCCGAGAACCGGCCGATCGTCGAGGCCGTGCAGCAGGTGGCCGAGGCCCGCGGGGTGCCGATGGCCCAGGTCGCGCTGGCCTGGGTGCTGAAGAACCCGTCGGTGGCGGCGCCGATCGTGGGCCCGTCGAAGCCCGAGCACCTCACCGACGCGGCCGCGGCGGTCGAGCTGGAACTGAGCGCCGAGGAGATCGAGATCCTGGAGCGGCCCTACACCCCGCGCCTGCCCAGCGCCTTCAAGTAACCGGCGACCGGGCATCAGCGGTTCCCACCTGGACCGGCTGGAGCGGGAACTCGCGCACAGGCGAGCTGCTCGACTCTCGCTTCAGCCGGCCCTCGAGGGGACCGAGGTCGAGCTGTGCCGCGCCCCCTCGCCCCCCGGCGTTCAGGCCAGCGTCAGCCTTGATGAGGTACTTACCGGGTACGCCGGGGCCATGGCCGAGCTCGGCGCTGCCGTCAGCAACCCACCCGGCCTGCCCGGAGGGGTCGTGGTGGCGCACCGAGATCGCCCGGCCGGTGTTCAGCGTCGCCCCGCCGGATCTCAGCCGTTTCACGGGATCGGACTGATAGACCCGCTCCGGCGTCCGGCGGTCTCACTCACCGGGTCGGCCCGGTCACCGGCGGGTTCGGGGGTGCACCCCTGGACCCAGCGCCCGCGTGAGCAGATTTCCCGGGTAAAGGGTTCAGTGATGCGGGTTTCCGGAAATTGATCGGCCCGGGGCGACGACAGCCGGGTCCGATTCGTGCCAAGCTGTACGACACCGCGGACGGGCGAGACCTGTACGAACGCGAGGTTCGTCGGGCCACTCGGCCTGCGTTGCGTGCTGACCGGAAATCCGATGCGCACCGCACGTCCGGACGGGACCTTCGGCCCTGTCCGGCCCACCGCCGTCCTGGAAGTCTGCGATCGAAAAACCGCATGTACGGGGGCATCACGAGTTGAACGTTCTGGTCGTCGTCGAGTCCTGCTTCTCCAACACCCACCGCTTCGCCGAGGCCGTGGCCGCCGGCCTGACCGAGTTCCGGGTCAGCGCGAGGGTGGTCGAGGCGGCCGCCCAGGAGTGGGATCTGGAGAATGTCGACCTCCTGGTGGTGGGTGCGCCGATCCACCACCGGGGGTTGCCCAACCGGCTGTCCCGGGCGCTGGCCGGCACCCAGGGGGCCACGCCCAAGTCGTTCGGGGTGGCCGAATGGCTGGAGGGCATGCCGCACTGGGAAGGCGGGCGGGCCGCGGCCTTCGACTGCGGCACCGGCAACGGCTTCATCAACGGCTCGGCCGTGCACCAGATCACCCGGCGCCTGCACCAGCGCGGGGTGGAGGTGCTGACCAGCGAACGCTTCCTGGTCGAGGCGATGCTCGGCCCGGCCGTGCCGGAAGACCTGGCCCGGGCCCGGAAGTGGGGCAGCAGCCTGGCCTCGTTCGGCGGGAAGACCGGCGAGACGGCCCAGCTGTGGATCTCCGCCCGGCCCCAGGGCCCGGCCGGCCGGCAGGCAGAACCCGAGGTGCTCGCCCCGGCCAAGGCGGCGGTGCGGCTGTCCGCCGCGCAGCAGCTCGCCATGCACCGGCCGGCCCCCACCGCCACCCGCTCTCCCGCCTGAGCCCTGCGCCGATCCGGTACCGGCCGGGTGGTCCCGGACTCGCCCGAGTTCGGGCTGCCGGGCCGGACCGTCCGGGTCCCGCCATGATCACCCCCAACTGCGACGAGTCGGGGGGACAATATGGCAGTTCAGATCAATACGAGAAGGCGCAACACACACCGGCTGAAACGGCTGGGGCTGAAACGGCTGGGGCTGGCCGGGGGGGATGGCCACCGCCCTGGTCGCCGGGGTGGCCGCCGCCCCGGGCCAGGCCGCCTCGAGCTACACCGTGCCGATCTCGCTGCACCCGGTGGCGGCGGACCTGCACCTGGTCGGCGCCTCCGAAGCCGGTGTGGCGGTGCAGCAGGCCGATCCGACGGGGCAGCCGCTCGGTCAGAACCGGCCGGTCTTCACCGGTGCCCTGGGCGGGGAGCTGGAGCATCGCCCGCAGGTCGGGCCGAGCACCAGCAATTCCGCCGCGCCCACCCTGCTGGCGGTCAGCGGCACGCAGCTGGCCTGGTACGAGAACCTGCAACGGGCCGGTAGCCAGCCCAAGGTGCCGCACCGGCTCAACATCCTCACCGGCCAGGACGTGGTCGAGGCCGGGCAGATCACCCGGCCCGACGCGTTCAACGGTGAGGGCTGGTTCTCCGACCTGCCCGGGAGCTACGCCAACGTTCCCAGTCAGTGGCGGTACCCGCTGGTGCGCCACCGGGCCGGCACCGACACCGGCCAGGGGATGCAGGCCGATGTCCTGATGCCGCACGTCCCGGGTGTTCTGGGCGGGTACGGCCTGGCTGCCGACCGCACTTCGGTGCTGCGCACGACTCTCGACAACCGGGTGCAGCCGGCCACCCACGTCCTCGATCTGGTCGTTCTGAAGACCGGGGCCGTCACCCGGATCGCCGAGAGCCCGGACGAGGTCCTCGGGCTGGGCCTGTCGGAGGGCTGGATCGTCTGGGCCACCAAGGCCGCGGGCGGTGGCTACGAGATCCACCAGAAGCCCCGCGCCGGAGGAGCTGTCACCCACTACGCCGAGCTCGACCCGAACGCCGACGTGGCCCACCTGGCCGTCGGCGCCGCCGGAGTCGGCTACCTGATCAACCACCCGGACGATCCGGCCCGCCCCCGCGCGACCTCGACCACCCTGGCGATCGTCAACGGCCCGGCCGCCAAGTACAAGGCGCTGCCCTACGACGCCTCCGGTCTCGCCGCGGTGGGGAACCACTTCCTCACTGCCAGCAGCGGAACCCTGGGGCCGGACCCCCGTGCGTCCGTCGATGCCGGGGTCTACCGGGTCACCGCCGACGAGTTCACCCGAGTGGCCACCGTGCCGCAGGCCGACCTTCCGCCCGCGCAGCTCTCGCTGAGCGCAGGCCAGGTGCGCTACGTCGAACGCTCCAGCCTCGCCTCGCGTCCGGTCTATCAGCGCCGTGTCTCCAGCGACCGGCGGGCCACGTTCTCGGCCGAGACCAGCATCGCCCAGACCTCCGGCGCGATCGCCTTCTCCGGCGCTCGCGGAGTGGTCGGGGTGCCCGGGCACAACGGGCGCTGGCAACTGATCGACCGGGGGAAGGAGACCGGCGACGCCGAGGCCTTCGGGCAGCCGAACCAGTCGGGGGCCTACACGCTGATCGGGGGCAAGGCGTTCCGGCCCGACGGCAAACACATGTACACCCAGCCGGTTCCGTCGACCGCCGACGACCTGTTCGGCCCCAACGTCGTCTACGTCGAGACCAAGGCCGACGGGAGCTCGACGGTCTGGCTCGACGACGCCGAGAAGAAGACCCACAAGGAGGTGGCGAAGGTGGCGGCCGGTTGTGACGGCGGCACCCCGCTGGTCACCGTCTGGGGTGAGCTGGGGGCCTGGTCCAGCAGCTGCGGCGACCAGATCCATTGGAAGAACCTGAACACCGGCCAGGTGCGGCAGGTTCCCACCCAGGCCCGCGAGCTCGCCCGGCTCTCGCTCAGTGAGGGCACCCTGACCTGGTCGGACAGCTACACCGGCTTCATCGGCACCCGGGTGATGGACCTGACCACCGGCAACAACGCGCCGGTGGTGCTGGACGGGCGGTCGGCCCTGCTCTCGATCGACGACCACCAGATCGCCCGGCTGGCCGAGCGGCCGCCGAGCTGGAGCGTGATGCCCCGGGCCGAGCTGTCACCGCTGCCGTTCCAGCCGAAGTACCGGCCCCGGCTGATCTCCACGGTGACCCCGCTCGGTTTCAGCCCGAACGACAACGGCGACGGCGACGCCTGGAGGCCGCAGTTCGACATCAGCAAGCCGATGCGCTCGGTCACGCTGAAGATCCAGGACCAGGCCGGGAAGAAGACCGTGGCCCAACTGGAGGGCACCGCGCCCGACGGCAGCGTGCGGGATCTGTGGTGGAGCGGTCTCTCGTCGAAGGGCGCCCAGTTGCCGGAGGGCTACTACCGATGGACGCTCTCGGGCCGTTCCGCCGATGGTGACGGAACGCTGGTTGCCGGGGACGGATCGTCCATTGTCGAAGGGGTTATCGAGCTCATCCACCGCTGAACCGGGTGGAACGGGGGCGGGGAGGGCGATGGCCCTCCCCGCCCTCGTGGTTTCAGCCGACCGGGACCTGCCAGATCACCACCGTGCCGGAAGAACCGTCGTCCCGGGCCGCGTAGGCGCAGGAACCGCCGTGACGTTCCGCCCGCGTCCTCATGGTCGTGGTGCCCGTACCCTGCCGGGCGTCGGCCGCCACGCCCTGACCGTCGTCCTCGATCTCCAGCGTGACCTGCCCCGACTCCACCCCCAGCCGCACCTCCACGTGGGTGGCCCGGGCGTGACGGGCGGCGTTCGACAGTGCCTCGCGCAGCACGGCCAGCAGGTCGCCGTGCACCTCCACCGGCACCAGCGTGTCCACCGGGCCGCGGAAGGTGAGCACCGGCTCGAACCCCAGGGCCCCGGTGGCCTCGCTGACCACGCCCAGCGCCTCCGAGCGCAGGCTGGTCGACTCCTCCTCCTGCTGCTGCAGGCTGAAGATCGAGGTCCGGATGGCGTGGATGGTGGTGTCCAGGTCGTCGATCAGCCCGGACATCTTGCTCGCGGTGGCCGGGTTGGCGATGCTCATCCCGATGCTCTGCAGGCCCAGGCCGACCGCGAAGATCCGCTGGATCACCAGGTCGTGCAGGTCGCGGGCGATCCGGTCCCGATCCTCCAGCACCGCCAGCCGCTGCCGGTCGGCCGCCTGGCGGCTGAACTGCACGGCCAGGGCGGCGTGGCCGGCGAACGACTCGACCATCTTCATGTCGGCCTCGGAGTACGGCTCCTGGTGCAGCGCCCGGGCGATCGCCAGCACCCCGATCACGTGTTCCCCCACCACCAGCGGCACCAGCACCGCCGGGCCGCTGTACTGGTTGGAGATGCCCGGGCCGGTGACGAAACCGTTGGCCAGGAAGGCCCGGCGCTCGGTAAGCCGCGGATCTTCGGGGTGGTACGAGGTACCCAGGGTGGCGGCGGTGTTCTCGCCGTGGGCGGCCCGCACGCTCAGCCCACCGTCGGCGTCGTTCAGCAGCAGGAAACTCGCCCCGCCGCCGGCCACCGTGGACGCGCGTTCGACGACCAGCCGCATCGTCTCCTCGATCTCGGCACCGGCCAGCAGCGACTTGGTCACGTCGCCGGCGGCCGTGAGCCAGGCCTCCCGCCGGCGGGTGACGTCGAACAGGCGGGAGTTCTCGATCGCGATGCCGGCCGCCGCGGCCAGCGCGATGATCAGCTGCTCGTCCCGCTCGGTGAAGGTGCCGCCGCCACGCTTCTCGGTCAGGTAGAGGTTGCCGAAGACTTCACCGCGCACCCGCAGCGGCACCCCCAGGAAACTGCCCATCGGCGGGTGGTGCTTGGGGAAACCGGCCGAGGCCGGGTGGTCGGCCAGCCGGTCCAGCCGCAACGGCACCGGCAGGTCGATCAGCACCCCGAGGATGCCCTTGCCGCGCGGAGGTTCGCCGATCTTCATGCGCTCGTGGCCCGGAATGCCCACGGTGATGAAGTCGGAGAGCTCACGGCCCTCCGGATCGAGCAGGCCCAGCGCCGCGTACTTGGCCTCGGCCAGGTCGGCGGCCAGTTCGGTGATCCGCCGCAGGGTGTCGGGCAGGCTCAGGTCGCTGGCCACCGCCACCACCGCGTCGAGCAGCCGGTGTAGCTGCTGCTCGGTGTCGATGATCTCCTGCGAGCGCCCGATCAGCTCCTGCAGCAGCCGTTCGAGCCCGAGCTTGGGCAGCGGCGGTGGCTGGCCGGCACTCCAGTAACGGTGCGCCTCCTTGGCCGCCCAGTTGTTCCCGTAGCGTTCTTCGGACTTGTCGTGGTGGTCGTTCACCGCTGCTGGAACCTCGTCACCGGCCGTCGGATCTGCCCGGCTGAATCATTTCACGCCGGGTTCCAGATATCTCCCGGTCACCCGTTCCAGTGCGACCGCCAGGGTGCGGTCGTGGCGCCCGGGTGTCCAGGAGCGCGGCCGGACCACCGGCGAGTCCCCCTCGCGCAGCTCGAACGAGCGGCCCACCACGGTGACGCTCCAGCCCAGGTGGGTCTGCTCGTCGATCTTGTCCACGTGGAACGCGACCACGGTGTTGCGGGCGGCGCGCTCGATCATCGAGCCGTCGGCGAAGGGGATGAGCAGGGCGTCGTCGGCCAGCGCGACGTTGACCGGCAGGACGTCGGGCATGGCCTGGTAGGTGAAGACCAGCTGGCCGATCTGCGCGGTGGCCAGCAGGCGCAGGCACTCGGCCCGGTCCAGGACACGCACGCCGACCTCGGGGGGCGCCTCGCCTGTGGTCTGCTGATCGGTGCTGGTCACGAATTCGACCTTCCGGTGCGGTCCAGGTGCGGATCTAGCGAGTCTGCGTCCGGGGCGGGCCGCTCGGCAGGGTCGAAGGTCCTGCTCAGTGCATCCACTTCCGGTTCTTGACCACCGGCAGCTGTTCCCAGGTGCGGCCCAGGCCCCAGACCCGGCCCGCGTGCACCGCAACCAGGGCGAAAAGGACCAGGGCGTAGACGATGTGGTAGTCCATGAACGGGTTGGTGCTACCGGTGGGCTCGCCGGCGTTCGTGCTCTGGGCCATCGGCCACTCGGCCGCCCACATCAGCACCATGATCAGGGCGCCGCTCACGGCGGCCACGTTCATCGCCACCCCGGCGATCAGGGCCACTCCGACCGCGAACATGCCCACCATGAAGAGGATGTCGACGACCGCGAGGCCCGCCAGGTCGTTGAAGACCGAGGCGAAGGGGCCCTGGTCGACGAAGCTCAGGAACCCCTTGGTCGGGGAATTGCCGTTCACCCAGGCCTTTTCGCCGCTGGACGAATAGCCCAGGCCGAAGGTCTTGTCCAGGGCCGCCCAGAGGAAGACGAACCCGACCGACAGGCGCAGTACGGCGAAGAGCCGTATGGCCCAGTCGGTTACGGCGGAATCGGGGTGGCTGTTCGCCGACGGCGAGCCCTGGCTGACCGGGGTGGCAGGTTCGATCGACATGATCATTCCTCCTGGGGAATTCCTTTTCCGGCTGATGCCTTGAGTCTGGTCCGCTCAGGAGAAAGGGGCAGCGGCCCAAAGAAGGGGTCTACGGCGCCAAAGGTCCCTTTGTCGGTCGGCTCTACATGGATGCTGCCCAGAGTGCTTGTGGACCTGGCCGGGGATCCGGCTAAAAGCCGGTCTGACCTGGTCGTTCGTCTTTTGCGGCGGTTGCGTGCAAGCTAGCCCTCGACCACCGTTGTCAAGGAGGCCCCGGACCCGGCCGAAAAGCTTTCCGAAGTCTCCGACAATGGTGGCCGTGGGTAATTGCTGAGAAGTTCGACAGCAGGGATTTCCATGAACGACTTCCGGGCCGGCGGGTGCCGGTGGTGGTGCCGGTGCGGCCCGGGCGCGTTCGGGCGGTCAGCGTCGACCAACCGTGTGAGGTGTGCTGGTGCTGCACAACTTTGACCTCGTCTCCCTGTCCGTGACCCTGCCCGAGCACGGCCTGCTCCCAGGTGCGCTCGGTACGGTCCTGGCGGTGTTCACCGATCCGAGAGTGGCCTACGAGGTCGAGTTCGGCGGTCAGGACGGGCTGCGCCCGCCCCATGTGATGCTCGGCCCCGACCAGGTGCGCCGGCTGTCCTGAACGAAGGAGTGGTGTCGCCGTCGGCCACCGCCACGGCGACCACCGCAGAGAGTCACTCGCCTCGCCTGAGTCCGGTGTGGTGCCCGTCTCTTCCGGGCAGCCAAAAACCCTCTTTATGGACGTCGGCCCGCCTCGAGGCTCCCGGCCCACCTTGGGTGCCAACCAGTGTCTTCGCAGGTCAGGGGCAGGATCGGGGTCTTCCTGGCCGCCGGTCGGGAAGTCGCTTTGGAGATAAGCCCCGGACCCCCTATGCTTCTTCATGTCACCAACGGAGACCAAAACCTCCAACGTGTGTCTAGGCCCCCATCGTCTAGTGGCCTAGGACGCTGCCCTTTCAAGGCGGTAGCACGGGTTCGAATCCCGTTGGGGGTACGGTGCTCGCACCACAAAAGTGAAAATGCAAGGCCCTGTAGCGCAGTTGGTTAGCGCGCCGCCCTGTCAAGGCGGAGGTCGCGGGTTCAAGTCCCGTCAGGGTCGCAGCGCTTGAGTCAGTTCGTTGAGGCTCAGGACTCGGCCAGGTAGCTCAGTTGGTACGAGCGTCCGACTGAAAATCGGAAGGTCGACGGTTCGACCCCGTCCCTGGCCACCTTCCAGAAAAGCCCCCAGCCTGTGGCCGGGGGCTTTTCTGCGTCCCGGCCGGGTTCGTCGGCCGGCTCCGACCGGGCGGTGAACGGGGCGGCCCACACTGTGCGGTAGATTGTCTCAGCACGCACGAGGCCCTGTAGCGCAGTTGGTTAGCGCGCCGCCCTGTCAAGGCGGAGGTCGCGGGTTCAAGTCCCGTCAGGGTCGCCACACCTGAGCCGGAACGTAGGGCTCAGGTCCCGGCCAGGTAGCTCAGTTGGTACGAGCGTCCGACTGAAAATCGGAAGGTCGACGGTTCGACCCCGTCCCTGGCCACCTTCCAGAACAACCTCTGACCTGCGTCAGCATCTGCTTCGCAACTCAGGCGAAGGGGCGGCGCACGAGCAAGGTGCCACAGCCCCTGGCCGACGCCGGACTTCCTTCGTGAGGGCCGGCCTGTGTCTCGACCCGATCCCGATCCAGGAGTCCCCGGACGACTTCGAAGAGCACACGCCTGCGCGGTGAGGTCCGCACCAGCCTGCCGGCGGGATGCTTGCTCATTCGGGCCGAACCTTTGCCACAGCCCGAACTGCTGCTCCGCCCCTGGCCAGAGCCTCCGTTCGGACCTGGTCATAGGGAACGCCCAGAAGCTGCTGAAGGACGTCCTCGTCCCCGTACACCCGTTGCAGGAGGTCCGCGTAGTCAGCCGCTTCGGCTCAGCATCCCGAGTTCGGCGACGAGGGTGACTATGTCCCTGAGATCCTGACGCCTCATAGCGACCAGCTTCATGGCCAGGAGATGCTCAGGCGGGGCGAACAGCACCTGCAGACCCGAGGACCGAGGCCGAGGGGGCACCACGGGAGTGGGGATCCAGGGACGAGCAGCCTGATTGAGCCATGTCCGGGACAGGTTCTCGGTCTTGGCAACCGGGCGTCCAGCAGATCCAGGAGGCGCTGGATCTGTTTCCTGCCCAACTCGGGATTCATACGGTGGTCAGATCTCGTGGTGAGACGTAGATGTGACGGCGAGCCAGCCAATCAGGTGTCTGGTGGCGGATCTCCACCTCGTCGAGCAGCGGACTGTCCAGAACCCAGTCGGTGACGAGAGCAGGGTGCTGGGTCCAGGCCGGAGCAGGCAGTCCCGCATCGTCGAACTCGTGCTCGGCCAAGGCAGCCAGGAACGTGTCCCATTCGGGACGGCCGGTCTCTGAGGGAACGGCCTCCCAGGAGCCGGCCAGATCGGGTCGGACGGCAAGAAGTTCATGCAGGTGGTCGCGGGCCTGAAGAGCCAGCTTGAAGGCCCAGATCTCGTCCGGTTCGGCCAGGGCCCCGGCGATGGCTGCAGCGGTCATCGGTGGAGTCATCCAGCCGTTCTCTTCGGCTTGTCCGAGGGCGGCGCCGATGCGCAGGGCCCGAAGGTAGAAGACGGCGGACGGGATGGTCTTCCCGCTGCGGTACGTGGAGAACCGGGATGCTGAGGTGCCCAGGGCTGCGGCGAAGTCGGCCTGCCGCAGGCCGCTGTCCTCCAACGCCCGAGAGAGGGCTGAGGTCATGTGGGCCAGGTCCGGGTCCATGGGTTCATGTTATCAAATGTGATAAGAGAAATGTCCATCGAGCGACTTGGCCGCGCACCGGCCCGGCGCAGAAAGTTCGGCCCAAGGAACCTTCGGGCAGGTCTGGGTGGGTGTTGCGGTCAGGTCTGGCTCGGGCCGGATCGGCGGGCATATGGTCGGCAGACCCCCGGCGTAACCGGCATATCGGACGTCGGGCGTTTCTGGTGGCGGCACCCACTCACGAAAGAAGAATCCGTGGAACTCTCCAAGAGCTTCGTGTTCGAGCCCCTCCCGCCGATCGGCGAGAGCCAGATGGACCAGGAGGGCGAGTTCGGGGTCGCGGCCAAGGCGAAGGCGCCGCACCCGCTGGGGCGGCTGGCCGATCTGCGGGGCAAGTGGCAGGGCACCGGGTTCAACACGATCTGGCGGCCGCACTTCGGCGGCGACGTGGCGCACTTCCTCGAGCTGAACCTCACCTCGGAGACGCTGGAGTTCCAGCGCATCGCCGGGGCGATCCCGAACCGTGGGCTGGTGCAGAAGGACGTCAACATGTTCGGGCTGAACTACCTGCAGCAGATCACCGACCGGAACGTCGGGGCCGGGCTGCATTTCGAGCCCGGCATCTTCGCCCGGGTGCCGGCCACCAGCGACCCCAAGGAAGGGGTGACGGTGGTGCGGATGGCGACGATCCCGCACGGCACGGTGATCCTGGCGCAGGGTGACTCCACCAGCGCCGACGAGACCCCGCGGCCGGAGATCCCTAAGGCCAGCATCGTGCCGTTCACCATCGGCGACCCGCAGGGCCTGATCGAGTTCGAAGAGATGGACCTGAAGACGAAGACCAAGTTCCGCACCGCGGGCCCCGGCCTGAAGGGGATCACCCAGAAGATGGTGAACGATCCCAACAGCGTGCTGCGCGAGGCCATCGCCGGGCAGAACATCACCTCCACCATCCGGATCTCGACCAGCACCAAGACCAAGGCGGTGCGGGGCGGCGGGGTGGCCAACACCGCCTTCCTGGTGGGCGACTCGGAGCCGAATGCGGTGGCGGCGAAGGTGACGTCGACGTTCTGGCTGGAGAAGCTGGACAACGAGGCCCGTGCCTCGCAGCTGCAGTACACGCAGACCGTGCTGCTGGACTTCTCCGGGCTGAGCTGGCCGCACGTCACGGTGGCCACGCTGCGCCGGGTGGAGTAGCTACCCCAGCAGGAGCCGGGCGACCTCGGCGTGGCGTTCCAGACCGTCGGAGGCCACGCCGGGGTTGCGGCGGTACCAGTCCAGGTGGGCCTCGCGGACCTCGTCGTCGGTGACGGTGCGACCGTGGACGAGCCAGTCGGGGGTCGGGGCGCCGTCCAGGCCCAGGGCGTCGACGACCAGGGGCGAGACGGGGGCGTGCACGCTGTTGAGCAGCACGCGCCCCGGGTCCTGTGACTCCCAGGTCTGGCCCAGCGCCAGCGCGATCCGCTCCGCTGCGCCTCGAAGCACCGGGTTGCCCGGGTGGTTCACCACCTGGCAGGCCTGCCGTCCGGCCTCCACGAGCAGGTCGACCACGTCGATGGTGCCGTGCCGGTGCTGGCGCTCGCGCAGTTCGCGCACGCTGATGTCCCGTACCGCTCGCACGAAGTCCTCACCCACGGGCGGTGCCTTCACATCGATCGCCAGGGCCATCGTCCTCAGGTCGTGATAGGGGACGATCGGCGGTTCGCCGGCCGCCGAGCGCACGATGACCTGGAACGGGTGCAGTGCGGCCCAACGGATCACCGGCACCAGGACGAGCCGGGTGGCCGGCGCGGCCGCGGCCAGGACGTCGGCGGTGCCGATGGGCAGACCCCGGTAGCCGGAGCGGACCGGCTGCGAGACCACCCCGTCGGCCTGGCCCAAAAGCTTGTGCAGATAGGGCAGGTCGTCGCCGGTGAGCTCGTGCACGGGCGGGATGCGCACGGTACGCACCGGCGAGTCGGGTGCGCTCAGGAGCACCCGCAGCGATTCGGCCTGGCAGTTTCCGTGCAGAACGACCAATGGACGTCCGTCAGCTTCCGGAACGCGGTCGAGGCCGTAGAAGGATCCGTAGTGCCGTGCCCGCGCGTCGTCCACCGCTCGACACTATTGGCCCCTTTGCCGGTACGCACCACCACCGGCCGAGGGACGAGCGATGAGTTCGGCGAGGTTCGGCGGTCGGATCTGGTGACCGTCGCAAGCCAACAGGGGAGGCACCATGAGCACGCAGGACAAGCGCCCGCCCGTAGTCGACCGGGCCACCTGGCAGGCCGCCCGTGACGAGCTCCTGGTCAAGGAGAAGGCGCACACCCGCGCCGGTGACGCCCTCGCCGCCGAACGCCGCCGGCTGCCCATGGTGGAGTTCGACGGAACGATCGAGGTGGTCGGCCCCGACGGGCCCACCCCGTTCATCGAGTTGTTCCAGGGGCGCGAGGAACTGATGGTCTACAAGCACATGTGGTGGGACGGAGCGCCGCACCAGGGGCAGTGCGAGGGCTGCACCCTGGCGGCCTGGCACCTGCGGCAGACCGAGCCCTACCTCAACGCGCGCGGGGTCTCGCTGGCCTTCGTCACCACCGGCGTATGGGACGAGGTGGCGCCCTTCACCGAGTTCATGGGCTACACCGAGCCCTGGTACTCGGTGCGCGACCTGGACGAGCCGATCGGCGGCGAGATGGGCCACCACACCTCGTACCTACGCGAGGGTGAGCGCACCTTCCTCACCTACTCCACCACCGGCCGGGGCAGCGAGGTCGCCAGCGGCACGTTCGCCGTACTGGACATGACGCCGTATGGCCGGGGCGAGACCTGGCAGGACAAGCCCGAGGGCTGGCCGGAGGGCGAGGGGCCGTGCTGGTACTGGCGGGTGGACTCGGAGGGCAAGCCCACCTGGGGCGGTACTGGTCGTCCCGCCCCGCAGTGGACGCGTCCGGGCGCCACCCCGGAGACCGAGCTCGGGCGTAAGGGCGATCACCACTGAGGTAAGCCAGCGATACCCGCGCGGTATTGATCCGCGTAGGGTGGTCGGGTGGAGACACGCGAGCTGCGGTACTTCGTCGCCGTGGCCGAGGAGCTGCATTTCGGCCGGGCGGCGGAGCGGCTGGGAATCGCCCAGCCGCCGCTGTCTCGCGCCATCACCCAGCTTGAGCGGCGCCTCGGCGTGGCTCTGCTCGAGCGCACCAGCCGCAAGGTGAGCCTGACCGAGGCCGGCTCGGTGTTGCTGACCCAGGGCCGCGCCGCGTTGGGTGCGATGGCGGCAGCCGAGCGTCGGGCTCGGCAGGCCGCCACCGGCCGGGTCGGGCTGGTGCTCGCGGCCCCGGCCGGCGCCTCGGACGACTTGCTGAAAAGGCTTGTGGACGCTTACGGCGCCGAACCGGGGTCGGTTGCGGTCGAGGTGGTGCCGGGTGAGGTGCACCAGACCCGGCGGATGCTGCAGGAGGGCCGGGCCGACGTGGCGCTGCTGCACCTGCCACTCGATTCGGTCTCCGGGTTCGAGTCGGAAAACCTTTGGACGGAGGGGCAGGTCGCAGTCTTTCCGGCCGCGCACCCGCTCGGGCAGCAGTATGCGCTGCGGCACTCCGACGTGGCGGCGCTCCCCGACCTGCCGCTGGCTCGATGGCCCGGCCCGGACGGCCGCTACGCCGATGGTCCTGGTCCGGAAGTGCGGGACCTGACGCAGCTGTTCGAGCTGATCGCCGCGGGCCGGGCCACCGTGGTCGGGCCGGAGTCGTTCACCGAGAATCTGCGCGAAGATCTTTCGGCAGTGCCGGTTTTGGATGCCGAGGCGGTGACCGTCGTGATCGCCTGGCCGGCGCACAGCCGGTCGGAGGCGCTGGCCCGGCTGGTGCGGGTCGCTGCGCGGCTGTGAGTTCTCGGCTTGCGCACAGGGGTGGTGGGGCGTCATGATGCTCTGGTGTTCATTCCTCTGGTGATTGTCGAGATCACCTTCGCTTCATGAGCGACCTGGTCGCGGCAAGGTCCGCGATCTTCGATGTAATCCTCCTCCTGCAAGTGCAGAACCGTGGTGAACGGCGTCTGCGTGGTAACTGGCAGGCGGCGGTAGGCCCTTCTCGGTGGTAGCTCAAACCCGTTCGGCTGCAGCGTGTCTCGCTGCCCATGGGTTTCGGGGAACCAGGCGCTGACGGTCCACCTTCATCGGTGGCCGGAACAAGCGCGAATCTGCCTGTACCTCAGCGGGTTCGGTTCGCATCGCTCGGTGTCGGGCACAAGGGCCGGCCGGCACTGTTCCACGGGTACGCCTCGGGAGTCGACGCGTACGCAATGAGCAGCATCGTCCGGTTCACCGCCGCTCCTCCGGCCCGGTCGGCGGCTGAGGTACGACCCACTGGTCCGCCGCGCGCGACCACCGGGTCGGCCGGGTGCCCGCCGAGGTGCCGCCTGCCCGCAGAACCGGGAAGATCGTTCCATGCCGTTCGACCGGGTCGTCCTGATCTTCAACCCCAACAGCACCGGTGATGCACCGGGCCGGGCCGAGGAACTCAGCAAGGCGCTGCACGACCTCGATCCTGGTCTGCGGGTCGAGATGCAGCCCACCCAGTACGCCGGGCACGCCCGGCTGCTGGCCGCCCAGGCCGCGGAAGCCGGCACGGACGCCGAAGCCGGTGCTGCCGAAGCCTCTGGCCCCCTGGCCGGAACCGGTGCTGCCGAGGCTGCCAAGGCCGAAGCCGGTGCCGACAGCGGCGCCGACGCCGAAGCCGGTGCCGACGCCGAAGCTGGTGCCGACGCCGAAGCCGGTGCCGACGCCGAAGCAACCCGGGCCCATGCCTCGGCCGACCCAGCCGACTCGGCCCCCGCAACCACGGCCCCCGCCTTCGGCGACCCGGGCAGCGGTGGTGCCCACAGACGTCCATTGATTGTCTCGGTGAGCGGCGACGGCGGCTACAACGAGGTCGTCAACGGCATCATGGACGCGGGCAACCCCGATGCCGTCGCCGCGGTGGTGGCCGCCGGCAATGCCAACGACCACCACCGGGTCACCGACCCCCGCCCGCTGCCCGAGGCGGTGGCCGCCGAAGAGGTGCGCCCGATGGACCTGTTGCGGATGACCGTGCAGAGCCGGGGCAAGCAGCTCGTGCGGTACGCGCACTCCTACATCGGCATCGGCCTGACCCCGGTGGTCGCGGTCGAGCTGGAGAAGGGCACCAAGGGTTCGCTGCGCGAGCTGGTCACCGTGGCGCGGTCTTTCGGGGAGTTCCGGCCGCTGCGGATCGAGCTGGAAGACGGCCGGCGGCTCCCGGTCGACAGCCTGGTGTTCTCGAACATCCCGCAGATGGCCAAGGTGCTCAAACTGAGCGAGAACGGCGACCCGGAGGACGGCGAGTTCGAGGTCACGCTGACCGCGCACGAGCCGCGCTGGCGGGTGCTGACCAAGGCCGCCAAGGCCGCCACCACCGGGCTCGGGCCGCAGCCGGCCTACACCGAGTTCCGGTTCCGGGTGCTCAAGGCCGCGCCGCTGCAGATCGACGGCGAGGTGATGGAGGTGGAGGCGGGCGACGAGATCCTGGTCGAGATCGCCGCCGGGGCGCTGGCTACCCTGCGCTGACCTCGGCCATGTCCCCGTAGCCGGGGGTGGTGCCCAGAGCCTGGTAGGTCAGCTGCACGGCCCCGCCGGGGTAGCTGATCGCCTGCTCCAGGCGCAGGGCGGCGGGTACGGTGCCGCTGCCGAACACCTTCTTGCCCGAGCCCAGCAGCACCGGGTACTGCCACAGGCGCAGTTCGTCGACCAGGCCCAGGCGCAGCAGCGACTGCAGCAGGTCGAGACTGCCGATCACGGCGACGGTCTCGTGCCGCTGCTTGATCTCGGCCACCGACTCGGCCAGGTCGCCCTTCAGGAGGCTGGTGCCCTCCCAGCTCAGCGGTTCGCTCAGGGTGTTGCTGGCGACGTACTTGGGCACGCCGTTGAGCAGCGCCTTGAACGGGATGTCGTCGGGCGCCGTCGGCCAGTAGGAGGCGAAGATGTCGTAGGTGCGGCGGCCCAGCAGCAGTGCGTCCATGCTCCGGGACTGCTCGAACACCACGTCGCCGGTCTCGTGGTCGATCAGCGGCGCCTGCCAGCCGCCGTGCGCGAAGCTGCCTTCCTCGTCCTCCTCGGGCCCGCCCGGCCCCTGGGCGACCCCGTCGAGCGTCATGTACTCGGTCACGATCAGCTTGCCCATGTCGGCCTCCCGGAGCGCGGCGGTGCTGTCGGAGAGATAGACGTTCGGGGCGGGGCGAACTCATCGGCGCTCAGGCGACTGGTGCGCCCTGCTTCTCCAGGGCCAGATCCTGCACCCAGGCCAGCACCACCCGTCCGCGATGGGTCAGCGAGTACGTGACCGACACCGGCATGGTCGGAGTGACCACCCGTTCCACCAGACGGTGCTGTTCCAGTTCGCGCAGGCGCACTGAGAGCATGCGGGCGGAGACGCCCTGCACCATCGCCTCGATCTGCCCGAAGCGGTCGGCCCCGCGGCCCAGGGCCAGCATGATGCCGCTGGTCCAGCGCTTGCCGATAACGGTGGTGAGCTCCACGATGCCGGAGGCGCGCAGGCACTCCTCGTCGCTGATCGGTTGCCCCAGGGGGTGCATAGTCACTTGTGAAGAGTAAGTGACTTACCCTCGTGTTGCCAGCTCCCGCGCTCAGGGCGAACGCTGGTGCACATGCCCGACTACGGCCACCCACTGCGCTTCGGATCTTTCGTCACACCCACCAACGCCCCCGCCGCCAAGCCCGGCGAGCTGGCTGTGCTCAGCGAAGAACTGGGCCTTGACCTGGTCACTTTCCAGGACCACCCGTACCAGCCGGGGTTCCTGGACACCTGGACGCTGCTGACCTGGGTGGGTGCCCGCACCGAGCGCATCCACCTGGCCGGCAACGTGCTCAACGTGCCGCTGCGCCAGCCCGCGGTTCTCGCCCGTTCTGCGGCCAGCCTGGACCTGCTCACCGGCGGCCGGCTGGCGGTGGGCCTGGGCGCCGGCGGTTTCTGGGACCCGATCGTGGCGATGGGCGGGCCGCGGTTGACCCCGGGGCAGTCGGTCGATGCGCTCTCGGAAGCCATCGACGTAATGCGGGGCATCTGGGACGTGAGCGAGTCCGGGCCGTTGCGCGCGGGCGGCCAGTACCACCGGGTGGCCGGGGCCAAGCGGGGCCCGGCTCCGGCGCACCTCATCCCGATCTGGGTCGGCGCGCTGAAACCCCGCATGCAGCGGCTCATTGCCCAGAAGGGCGACGGCTGGCTGCCTTCGCTGCCCTACCTGCAGCCGGGCGACCTGGCCCGGGGCAACAAGGTGATCGACGAGGCAGCGCGCGAGGCCGGGCGGGACCCGGCCGAGATCGTCCGTCTGCTCAATGTCACGCCCCAGGAATCAGTGGACGATCTGGTGCAACTGGCGCTCGAAGAGGGCGTGAGCACGTTCATCTCGATGGGCGACGACGAGCGCACCTTGCGCCGTTTTGCTGAGGAGATCGCGCCGGCGGTGCGGGAGAAGGTGGAACGCGCCCGACCGCGTAGTTCGGGCCTGACGCAGACCCGCACCGCCGCGCAGCGAGCACGTCGTCGCCCCGGCATCGACTACGACGGTGTTCCGGAGTCTTTGGCGGCCAAGGCGGTCGAACCGGCTGATCCGGCCTACGCCCGCTATCTGTCCGGATATCTGCGCTCGGGCCGGCCGGGCCTGGTTCTTCGTCCGCAAACCGTCGCAGAAGTCTCCGACGCCGTCGTCTTCGCTACCCGGCACCGCGACGTCCCCTTGGGCATCTTCAGCGCTGGACACGGACTTTCGGGTCGTTCGCTGAACGACGGCGGCCTGGTCATCGACGTCGGCGCCCTCAACACCGTCGAAATTGTAGACGCTTCCACCGGGCACGTGCGGGTCGGTCCCGGTGCGCGGTGGGTGGACGTGGCTCGGGCGCTGGCCCCTCATGGTCTGGCTCTGACCAGTGGCGACCACGGCGGCGTGGGAGTGGGTGGCCTGGCCACGGCCGGTGGCGTGGGCTGGTTCGCGCGTGAGCACGGGCTGACCATCGACGCCCTGCGTTCGGTCGACGTGGTGCTGGCCGACGGAACCGTGAAACATGCCTCCGCCGAGGAGAATCCGGACCTGTTCTGGGGGATGCGCGGCGCCGGGGCCAACTTCGGCGTAGCCGTGTCCTTCGACTTCACCGCCCACCGCGTCGGCCGCGTCGCCTTCGCCCAGCTGGTGTTCGACGTCCCCAATGTGCCCTTGTTCCTGGAGAACTGGGGCAGGGCGCTCGAGGCGGCCGACCGCAGCGTGACCGGGCAGGTGATTCTCGGCCCGCCGCAGGGTGGCCGGTACATGGCGCAGGCGCTGCTCGTGGTCGACTCCGACGACCCGGGCGTGATCATCGAGAACCTTCAGCCGATCGCCGAGATCGCACCGCTGGCCGACCAGTCGGTGTCGCTGGCGGGCTACGACGAGATCATCGGCGCCTTCGTCAGCGACGGCCCGCAACAGGGGCAGGGTGAGCCCCTGGCCCACTCCGGCCTGGTCGAGCACCTGACGCCGGAGATCGGCGGCAAGATCGAGGCGCTGCTGAAGACCGGCGCCTCGTACTTCTTCCAGGTGCGGGCGGTGGGCGGTGCGGTCTCCGACGTACCGGCCGACGCCACTGCGTACGGCTGGCGCTCGGCCAACTTCTCCCTGGTGGCCATGGGCTCGGCCCGCAGCGGGCTGGACGAGCACTGGGAGAGGCTGAAGCCGGACCTCGAGGGCCTCTACATCAGCTTCGAGTCGGCCGTGGGGGAGGAGGTGCTGGCCGAGGCCTTCCCGCCGGCCCACCTGACCCGGCTGCGCGAGCTGAAGCGGCGCTACGACCCGACCGGCCTGTTCCGCGACAACTTCTTCATCGCCCCCTGAGGCCTCGTCTCCACCCGGATCTCCACCCCTGGGTGCAGGTGCGTTCCCGCAGGTCGCAGCAGTCTTGAGGCATGACAACGACCGAGTGGATCACCGACCTCGTCCTCCTGCTCCTGGTGCTGCGCCAGGTGCGGGAGGGCCGCCTGACCCCGCGGGGCTTCATCCTCCCGCTGGCCATCGTCGCTGTGGTCGCCCACAGCTATCTGCACTCCATCCCGACCGGCGGCAACGACCTCGTCCTGATCGGGACGCTGGTGACGGTCGGAGCGGCGCTGGGTATCGCCGGCGGCTTGTTCACCCTGGTGCGGCGTGTGGGTGAGGACGTACTGGTCAAGGCCGGGGTGGTGGCTGCGCTGCTGTGGGTGCTGGGGATGGGCTCACGGATGGCGTTCCAGCTGTGGAGCGAGCACGGCGGGGGCGAGGCGATCACCCGGCTCAGCATCGAGCACTCGATCACCGGTGCCGACGCCTGGGTGGCGGCCTTCGTGCTGATGGCGCTGACCGAGGTGGTGACCCGGCTGGCCACGATCTACCTGCGCAGCCGGGCGCTGACCGGAGCGGTGCCGGTGCTCGCCGCTCAGCCGGCCTGACCGGTGGGCTATCGTCGCGGCGTGTCGTCCTGGGTCCGCGAGCAGGGGCTGCAGGTGCTGGCCACGGTGGGCGTGAGCGTGGCCGGGCTGGCGACGGTCCGGCCGATCGGCGCCACCGGCCCGGGCCTGGTCATCGCCGTCCTGCTGCCGCTGTGCTGCCTGGCCCTGGCCGCCCGCCACCTGCCCGTCATCCGGCCCGACCTGGCGTTTCCCTGGCTGGCCACCGGCATCCTGGCCTCGATCGCGCTGATCGCCACCAGTGACCAGGGCACCGCGTACCTCTTCACCTACTTCCTGGTCGGCCACGCCGGGGTCCGCCTCGAAGCCCGCCGCGCCGTTCCTCTGGCTGTGGCCGCGGGCCTGTCCGGTGCCGCCGCGTTCGCCGTCGCGCCGGTGCTGCCCTGGCCGGTGGGCCTCACTCTGGGCCTGCCGGTCCTGATCGGCCTGGCCCGGCGCAGCCGTCAGGAGGCGACCCAGGCGGCGTTGGCGGCAGCGCAGGCGGGTGAGCGGGCCGCCCGGGCCGAGGCGCAGGCAGCGGTGCTGGCCGAGCGGGCCCGGATCGCCCGCGATGTGCACGACGTGCTGGCGCACTCCCTGGCCGGGATCAACATGCAGCTCGAGCTGGCCGATGCGCTGCTCGACACCGGCGACCTGGACCGCGTGCGCCAGGCCAACGACAAGGCGCACAGCCTGGTGCGCGAGAGCCTGCAGCAGGCGCAGTGGACCGTGCACGCCCTGCGGGAAGACGCCTTGCCCCTGGTGGACAGCCTGACCGCGATGATCGAGTCGTCCGGCCATCGTGATGCCCTCACCGTCCACGGTGACGTCGGTGAGCTGCCGGCCCAGGTGGTGCAGAACCTGCTGCGGATCGCCCAGGAGTCGCTGACCAACGCCGCGCGCCACGCTCCCGGCGCACCGGTACGGGTCGAGTTGCGGCGCCGCGCGGCAGATGTGGTGCTGACGATCAACAATGGACGGGTGGTGGCGCCGGTGTCGGCGAGTCCGGGAAGCGGGATGGGACTGATCGGAATGCGCGAGCGCGTGGCCCTGCTCGGGGGTGTCCTCGAGGCCGGGCCGATCACGGCGGCCGATACCGCAGACTGGATCGGCGGCTGGCGGGTCACCGCCGTCGTCCCGCTGGAGGGCTCCCGGTGACCACCGACGTCATCAAGGTCGTGGTGGCCGACGACCAGGCCGCCGTTCGTGAACCCCTGGCCGCGGTGCTCGACCTGCTGCCGGACATCGACGTGGTCGCGGCGGTGGGCGACGGCGAGCAGGTGCTGCAGGCGCTCGAGACCGACCAGGCTCACGTCGTTCTCATGGACCTGCGCATGCCGGTGCTCGACGGCACCGAGACCACCCGCCGCATCAGCGAGCGGTTCCCCGACGTGGCCGTCGTCGTGCTGACCACCTTCGCCGACGACGAGTCGATCCTGGCCGCCCTCGGCGCCGGAGCCCGGGGCTACCTCACCAAGAACGCCGGCCGCCAGGACATCGCCCGCGCCATCCGTGCGGCCGCCGCGGGTCAGGCCGTGCTCGACCGCGCGGTGCAGGACCGGTTGCTCGCCACCGCCCGCACGCGAACTCCCGAACCGGCGGGCGAGATCCCGGCGTACCTGACCCCGCGCGAACGTGAGGTGTTCGCCCTGATCGGCCAGGGCCTGTCCAACCGGGCCATCGCCGAACGCCTCTTCGTCAGCGAGGCCACGGTGAAGACCCACATCAACAACCTTTTCGCCAAGGCCGGCATCCGCGACCGCGCCGACGCCGTGCGGCGGGCGGTATCGGCCGGACTGGCCTGAGCAAACGCTTCGCGCCGGGAAATTCGGCGGCTCGGAACGGGCTGGTCTGCCACGCTCTGTTCCGTGACCGATGTCCTCTACGAGACCCATGTGACGGTTCGCTGTAGTCGGCCGGGCGAGACCGAACGGTTGCGACGATGGACGGAGACAGCGGGCCTCAAGCTCACCCACATCCAGCTGGCCCGCGGCCGCACTCGTTCCCAGGTCATGGTGACCCGGCCCGGCGCGGCTTCCTACGAGCAGGAGGCGCAGGCCACCCGTGAGCTGTGGGCCGGCCTGCAGACGGCCGGATTCGAGCCGCTGCGGGTGAAGATCGAGTCCACCCCGGCAGCGCCAGAAGTTCCCCAGCAGCCCGGTCCCGGACAGTATTTCGAGCACCACGTCAAGCTGCGGCTGGATGCCGGGACCGACCTGTCGCAGCTGGCTCGGCTGGCCGAGCCGCACGGCGCGCACGTGTCGTGGAACGCCCGCAGAGTTCTGGCCGACGGCGCCCACGAGCGATTCGTGACCCAGCGGTGTCACGACGTCGACGCCCCGGCAGCGCACGCAGCCCTGCAGCGGTTGCTGGCCGATCTCGACGGGGTGCAGATCATCGAGGTCGAGGAGGAGTTCGTGCTGTACGACAGCGACCTTTCGCTGGACGACGGCTGGATCGTCGACGAGGACAAGGAGGAGACCTCATGACCGCCGACTGGGACGGGCGCCGGCCTGGTTCGGGGCGCGAGGTGCCCCAGACGCCGCTGAGCGACGAGGCCCTGCGGGAACAGATGCTGCCGAGGACGTTCCGGACGGTCGGGAGCGAAGAAGCCGTTCAGCGTTACGTCTTCGATCCCGCGAACCTGCACAACTCGAACGCCTATCGTGCGAGTGACCCGACGTTCCGGGACCCGGCGGTCGACCGGGCCTGGCGGGAGGCCCGGTGGCGAGCGCTGCACCTGGTGCTGGCGGCGATCGTGGAAACGCCCTGGGCCGAGAACCTGGTTCTGCGCGGCAGCACGGCGATGTCGCTCTGGTTCCCCGAGTCGGCCCGCCAGCCGCGTGACCTCGACTTCGTCGTCGTCCCGCACACCTGGAGCATTCATGGCCGGCGTACCGGAGCCATGGTGTCGGACATCGCCCAGGCCGCGCAGGAGCGCGCCGGCCGGCGCGATGCCCGTCTGACGATTGCCGCCGACCAGGCCACACTCGGGGACATCTGGACCTACGACCGGGTACCGGGCCGACGCATGGTGCTGCCCTGGTCGTCGCCGGGCCTGCCTGGTGGCGACGTGCAGATCGACTTCGTCTTCAACGAGCCGCTGCCGGAGCCTCCTCAGCCCCTCGCCCTTCCCGACGGCGGCCAGGTGCAGGCCGCGTCGCCGGCGTTGTCGCTGGCCTGGAAGATGCTCTGGTTGATCAGCGACATGCACCCGCAGGGCAAGGATCTGTACGACGCCGTTCTGCTGGCCGAGCAGCAGGTGTTGTCGCGGCCGCTGCTGGACGAGGTGTTCCGGTTGTTCGGCGAGCACGAGCCCTGGTGGCGGGAGCGCCGGGTCGGGCTGGAGGACGTGATCGAAGCGGTGCGTCAGTGCGAGGACGACCACTTCGTCATGGAATATCCCTCGCTGGAAGCAGTCGCCGCAGGTCTGCCGGATCGCCTGATCACGGCCCTCCGGCCGGCGTTCGCAGACCAGGCGCAGTAAGGACTTCGCCGGGCCGCTCAACATCCGGACCAATCCGCTGCCGTCCTCGCCCCGAACCCGCTGTGTCCAAGCAACGGGTTCGGGAGGCGGTGAACCGTGGTCGCGCAGGAGAACGGCAAGTTCAGGCCCGTTCGGGGCGCTTTGGCCGGGGTCGTCGCGGCCGGTCTGGCGCTGGGAGTGGCCGAGCTGGTCGCGGGTGCGATCGGCCGGTCGGCGGCTCCGGCCATCGTGGTGGGTGGTGCGGCGATCGACCGCACGCCACGGTGGCTCAAGGAGTTCGCCATCGAGCAGTTCGGCGAGGACGACAAAATTGTTCTTCTGGCCGGTATTTTCGTCACGGTCGCGCTGATCGCGGCCGTGGTCGGGATCGTGGCCACGCGCTACCGCCGGATCGGACTGGCGGGTGCCGCCCTGTTGGGCCTGGTGGCAGCGTCTGCCGCAGCGACCCGTCCTCAATTCGAACTGATCGACGTGGTGCCCTCTCTGGCGGCCGCAGTGGTCGCCGTCGCCGGGTTGGCCGGGTTGCTTGCCCTGCTCCTGCGTTCGCGAGACCGCGATTCAGCAGGGCCCGGGCGAAGAGCGGTACTGATGACGTCGGTGCTGGCGATCGCGGCCGGTGCGGCTGGGGTGGCTGGTCGGCAACTGCAGAACATTCGGGCCGACGTGGCTGCGTCCCGAAAAGCGCTGCGCCTTCCCACTCCCGCCAAGCCGGCCGCCGCCCTGCCCGAGGGGGCCATGCTCGAGGTGTCGGGCGTCAGCAGTTTCTACACCGACCCGGCTGACTTCTATCGCGTGGACACGGCACTTTCGGTGCCGAAAATCACCACGGACGACTGGAAGCTGCGCATTCACGGGATGGTCGGCAAAGAGCTGACTCTCGACTTCGACGACCTGCTGGCCCGGCCGATGGTGGAGCACGACATCACCATGACCTGTGTGTCCAACGAGGTCGGCGGGCAACTGGTCGGCACCGCCCGCTGGCTGGGGGTCGAACTGGCCCCGCTGCTGCGCGAGGCCGGGGTGGATCCGGACTCCGATCAGCTGGTGGGCACCTCGATCGACGGAATGACGATCGGGACACCGGTTTCGGCGGTTCTGGACGGACGGGCAGCAATGCTGGCCATTGCCATGAACGGTGAGCCGTTGTTGCCGGAGCACGGATTCCCCTGCCGGATGGTCGTCCCTGGTCTGTACGGCTATGTCAGTGCCACCAAATGGCTGGTGGATCTGGAGCTCTCCCGATTCGACGCGTTCGACCCGTACTGGGTGCGCCGGGGCTGGGACCAGCAGGCCCCGATCAAGACCAGCTCCCGCATAGACACTCCCCGGCCGCTGTCCCGGACCAAGGCCGGCACGGTCGCCGTGGCCGGCGTGGCCTGGGCTCAGCAACGCGGCATCTCGAAGGTCGAGGTGCGGGTCGACGGCGGCGCCTGGCAGGAGGCCGAACTGTCGGCACAGGTGAACGACGACCTGTGGCGACAGTGGGTCTGGCGCTGGGACGCCGGTTCCGGCTCGCACACGCTTCAGGTGCGTGCCGTCGACGGCGACGGTGAGGTCCAGATCGAGGAAAGGGCAGAGCCTTTCCCGAACGGTTCCTCCGGCTGGCAGTCCGTCGTCGTGACCGTCGAATAAATCTTCTTCTCAGACCAATCCGCTGCACAGCTCGCGCCGAACTACCGGCGAAGATCCGAAAGCCTCACCAAGGAAAGAAGGTTCATCACCATGAACGCCTCGATGCGCAGGATCCTGGTGGCCGGAGTGGCCCTCACCGCCACCGTCAGCCTCACCGCCTGCGGCAGTGACGACGAGAGCACCTCCGACGCCGCCGCCCCGATGGACACCACCACGGCCGCGGCCAGCCCGTCGATGACCACCGAGGCGGCCGACGACGCCATGTCCGGCCTGGTGGGCCCCGGTTGCGCCGCCTATGCCGAGGCTGTTCCGGACGGTGCCGGTTCGGTCGAGGGCATGTCCACCGACCCGGTCGCCACCGCGGCCAGCAACAACCCCATGCTGAAGACCCTTACCGCGGCCGTCTCGGGCAAGCTGAACCCGGACGTCGACCTGGTCGACACCCTGAACGGCGGCGAGTTCACCGTCTTCGCCCCGGTGGACGACGCTTTCGCGGCGGTGCCGGCCAAGACCCTGAAGACCCTGGAGACCGACTCCAAGACCCTGACCGACATCCTCACCTACCACGTGGTGGCCGGCCAGCTCTCGGCCGACGACGTGGTGGGCACGCAGAAGACCGTGCAGGGCGGCAACGTCGAGGTCACCGGCTCGGGCGACGAGCTGATGGTGAACGGCGCGAACGTGGTCTGCGGCGGCGTGAAGACCGCCAACGCCACGGTCTACCTGATCGACCAGGTCCTGAGCCCGGCCGACGCGAAGTAGGACACCCCCTCAGGCTGGGAGGTGCGAGACCCACCAGACCGGTCTCGCACCTCCCGCCCGGCGTTTGACGGCCGCTGCTCTCACTGTCACCGTGGTCTGTGAAGACCCCGGAACGATCACTGGCCCTCCGGCCACATCGCCGGGGTTACGCCTTTTGCGGGCCGGCCGTAGAGGCTCTGAAGCGGAGCTCGGGCGGAACTGGCACTACCGTTCACACGGCGCTGAACCCGAGGTACAGGAGAACGCACGTGGAGATCGACGCAGTGGAGCCCGCCGTCCGGGCCGCCTTCGAGGCTTCGGTGGAGGAGGACCCGGACCGCTTTCACGAGGCGATCGAGGACATCCTGGACCGGGGGGACGACTTCACGATCGAGGCGTTCCAGCTCGCCATCAACGTGACCGCGATCGTCCTGCAGGACATGCACGACGGCGAGGTGCCGGGGGCGCAGGAGATCTCCGACCTGGCCGAGGACTTCGCGGAGACCCAGGAGGACTGGTCCGAGGTGAGCGCCGATCTGGCCCGCACCTACATGGCCTCGGCGATGGGCGAGGAGGCCGTGCTCGACGTGATGAGCCCGGGCGACGTCGCGGTCACCGGCTTCGCGCTGGGCGGGTGGCTGGTGTCGGCGTTCCTGCCCGAGGACAAGGACTGGAGCACCTACCTGGACGAGGTGCTCAAGGCCCTGGAAGCCGCCCTCGCCGAGGAGTGAGCGCGGTCTACCGGCTCGCGCGCCAGCGGTCGTAACGGTCGCACACGAGGTTGGACACGAACACCGCGGCGACCAGGCTGAGGACGACGCCGGCGGCCAGCACGACCAGGCCCGGCACCAGAGGGAGCCGGACCCCGTTGCTGGCCAGGCCGAACAGCGACAGGAACAGGAACATGAGCAGGATGCGCAGGGCGATGCCGAGCAGGCCGTTCTGTGAGGAGCCCGGCCGCTGAACCTCATCTGCGGACATGGGGGTCAGCGTACGCGCTGCGGCCCGGCCCGGAGGGCTGCGGGAAAGCAGGATCGCTGACGGCGGGGGCGTGCGCCTGGATACTGCATGAGTGGCGGAGCGACTACGGCGCACTTCCCCGGGCCTGAGGGCTGCCCAGGTGGCTGCGCTCGCCGAGATCTTTCCCAACGTTGTCACCGAGCAGGTGGAAGACGGGGTGCTGGGTCCGGCGGTCGATCTGGACCTGCTGCGTCAGGAGCTGGCCGGCGCGCTGGTGGAGGGCCCGCAGGAGCGGTACCACCTGGAGTGGCCGGGCAAGCGCGAGGCGGTGCTCGCGGCCAATGCGCCGACTGACCAGACGCTGCGCCCGGTGCGGGACGAGTCGGTGCACTTCGACACCACGCGCAACCTGTTCATCGAGGGCGACAACCTTCAGGCGCTGAAGCTGCTGCAGGAGTCGTATCTGGGGCAGGTCAAGCTGATCTACATCGATCCGCCCTACAACACCGGCAACGACTTCGTGTACCAGGACCATTTCACCGTCGGCGCCGCCGAGTACCTGCGAACTTCAGGGCAGACGGACGAGTCCGGCGCCCGTCTGGTGGCCAATCCGGAGTCGGGTGGGCGGTTCCACAGCGACTGGCTGAGCATGATGTACGCGCGACTGAAGCTGGCCCGCTCGCTGCTGACCGACGACGGGATCCTGGCGGTCAGCATCGACGACCATGAGCTGGCCCGGATCTCACAGATTTTGGACGAGTTGTTCGGCGACGACGGTCGGGTCGCCCAAGTGGTGGTCCAGACGAACAAGGGCGGGCGGGACTATCTGCCCCTGGCCCAGACGCACGAGTATTTGCTGATCTACGGGCGTAGTGGTGGGGCCGGTGTCTACGATCTGCCGCGTGACGGGTCGGACCTGCCGCTGACCGACGAGGTGGGGCGGTACGCGCCGCGCGATCTCCGGAACCGTAATCCCCGGTTCAGCCGGGCCAATCGCCCCAATCTGTTCTACCCGATGTTTGTGAACCCGGCGCTGACCGATGACAACGGTTATGCGGCAGTGGCTCTGGAATCCTCCGCTGGATATGAGGTTACGACGGTTCCGCTGAACAGCCAGGGTGTGGAGGGCTGCTGGCGGTGGGGGCGGGAGAAGGTGGCCGCGGGGCTGGTTCCGGACGATCCTTCGGCTTCGGCAGTGGTGGCCCGGCGGGTGCGGAGTGGTGCCTGGAACATCTATGAGAAGCACCGGCCCTCCACGCAGAAGGTGAAGACGGTCTGGGACGAGAAGGAAGTGCGCACCGAGGCCGGAACGCGCGAGGTGCGGGAGTTGTTCGGCGGCGTTGCCGTATTCGATCATCCCAAACCGGTTGCGTTGCTGAAGAAGCTGATCGCGATTGCGACCACCCCGGACTCGCTGGTGCTGGACTTCTTCGCCGGCTCGGGAAGCAGTGCTCATGCCGTGCTCGCGCTGAATCACGAGGACGGCGGCCGGCGTCGGTTCATCGCGGTTCAGCTGCCCGAGGTGTGCGCGCCGGCCACCGAAGCGGCCAAGGCCGGGTTCGGCACGATTGCCGAAATAGCCAAGGAGCGCCTGAGGCGGGCCGGCCGCCTGCTGGCGACCGATCGTCCATTGTTGGATGTGGGTTTTCGGGTTCTGCGAGTGAGTACTTCGAACTTTGTGGACGTGCGGCGCGACTCAGCGGGGATCCGTCGGGTCGATCTCGCGCAACTTCGGGAGAAGGTGAAGCCGGATCGTTCGGACGAGGATCTGCTGTTTCAGACTCTGCTCGGCTGCGCGATGCCGCTCGATCCAGTGATCAAGAAGAACACTGTCCTCGGGCACCGGGTCTTCGCGGTGGGCGATCTGCTGGCGTGTTTCGAGGATCGGCTCGATCTTGCCCTACTGGAAGCCCTGGCTCGGGAATGCCCGGGGCGGGCGGCGTTCCGCCATTCCGGCTTCGCATCCGACCAGGACCTGATCAATGCCGGGCAGATCTTCCGGGAGCTCTCGCCGGCCACGGATGTGAAGACGATCTGAGCCGGGATGAAGCTGCGGTTCAAGGTACAGCAGTACCAGACGGAGGCCGTTGATGCGGTGGCCGACGTCTTCGCCGGGCAGCCTCGTCGCTCGGGCGTTGCCAATGCCGGGATAGTTCTGAGCGCGGCTGATCTGCTGAAGAACGTGAACGCCGGGCAGCGGATCCGGAACCTTCCCCTCTCGATGAGTCTGGTTGACAGCCCAGGCGCGCCCGGCGTCCTCAATCTGGATGTCGAGATGGAGACGGGCACCGGCAAGACGTACGTGTACATCCGGACCATTCTCGAACTGAACCGGCGTTACGGGTGGAGCCGGTTCGTGGTCGTGGTGCCATCGATCGCGATTCGTGAGGGCGTGAAGCGGTCTTTCGACGTAACGGCCGACCACTTCCAGGAGATGTACGGAACTCGGCCGCGAGCGTCTGTCTATCGCTCTTCGCCCGTTGGCCTGCGCGGAGTGGAACGGTTCGCCGCTGATCCAGGGGTGCAGGTCCTGATCATCAACATTCAGGCGTTCAATGCGCCTGGCCGGGAGAGCCGCCGGATCTACGAAGAGTTGGACGCCTTTCAAGGGCGTCGGCCCATCGATGTGCTGCGGGAGAGCCGCCCGATCGTGATCCTGGACGAACCGCAGAAGATCGGTTCGGCGAAGTCGCTCCAGGCGTTGTCCCGGTTCGAGCCGCTTTTCATGGTGCGGTACTCGGCCACGCACCGCGTCGAGCACGTCAAGGTTCACCGCCTCGACGCGGTGAACGCTCTGAATCGCGGGCTGGTCAAGAAGATTGCCGTGCGGGGGATGGGCGATCAGGACTGCTCGGGCGAAGATCTGCGGCGGCTGCAGATCCGCGCGGTGATCCGGGCTCACCTGGAGAAGGAACGGGAACTCTTCGCCCGAGGGGTGAAGGTGCTGTCATTGTTCTTCATCGACGAGGTGGTCAAGTACCGGGACTACAGTCAGCCGGGAGCGCTGGGCCTTTATGCCGGCATTTTCGAGGACGAGTACCTGCGCCTGCGTGATGAGTTCCTGGACGAGCCGGGTTACGGCGATTATCTTCTGCGCGATGATGTTTCGGCTGTGCATGCGGGCTACTTCTCGGTGGACAAGAAGACGAAGCGCTGGGTGGACGGAGAGGTCTGCAAGAGCGGTGACGAGGCCGGCCTGTCGAAGGACGTGGGCGCCTACGATCTGATCCTGCGTGACCAGGAACGCCTGTTGTCGATGGCCGAGCCGGTGCGGTTCATCTTCTCTCACTCGGCGCTGCGTGAGGGGTGGGACAATCCGAACGTTTTCGTGATGGGCCTGCTGAAGCAGAGCGGCACCACGATCTCCCGCCGCCAAGAGGTCGGGCGAGGGTTGCGGCTGGCGGTCGACCAGCAGGGTGAACGGGTGCGCGATCGCTCGGTCAATGAACTGACGGTGGTGACCGACGAGTCGTACGCCGCATTCGTGGAAGGACTGCAGCGGGAAGTCGTGGGGGCCTTCCCCCGGCCGGTCGACGACCGGATCTATCGCCGGAACGTTCTGAACCGCGAAGTCTTTGCCGGAGAACATTTCCGGGCGCTGTGGCAGGCGATCGACCACCGGGCGACGTATCGCATCCAGCTGGACTCGGCCCGGCTGATCGGGCGCAGTATCGCCGTGCTTGATCAGCGCCTGTCTCCAGCGTCTGCGTCGACCAACGGCCGGGTCGACGTGGTGGGCGAGATCGCCGCGGGCACCGGCCTCACGCGACGTACGGTCAGCGCAGTTCTCCAAGGGATTGCTGATCCTACCCTCGCTCAATTGCAGCTGAATGTGGAGCATTTCATAGGAGAAGCCGTTCGCCTGATCGGCGCTGAGAAGGCTGACCTGATCGTCGAAGGGCTCTCCTACGAGCTGCTCGACCAGCGCTACGGCGACAACCTCTTCACTGCCGCGCAGACCCGGCAACTCGTAGGCGAGCCGGTGGCCAAGCATGTCTATCGCTACGCTGCCCCGGCCTCCGACGCTGAACGGGCGTTCGTGGCTCAGTTGGAGGCAGACCCGGCCGTTGCTGCCTACGCCCGCCTTCCGCGCGGCTATGCCATCCCCACCCCGTTCGGTGACTACCTGCCGAAATGGGCGGTGGCGCTTCAGGACGGGCGTGCCTTCTTGGTGCACCCGGCCGCTGCGCCCGAGCGGTTGGTTCAGTGTGCGCGGCGGTTCTTGGGGGCTCTGCCGAGCCCGGTTGCCCTGTGGTCGTTCCCTGGCGATCCGATCGGTGCCGTAGGGATGCAGTGCCGGTCGGCGCACAGGACTTGTGCGGGTGGCTCGTGTCGGCATCCAGTCGAAGCCCGTTAAGGGTGGTTTCAACCATTCGTGTCTGTATCGGACAGGAACCTGTGCTCCGCAAGAGGATTCAGGGGAGGGGGTCACCTCGAATGGTCCGATGTCGGCATCCGTGGCTTTCTGGGTGAGGACACCCGCACGCCCGAATTGCGCAGGAGGTAACCAATGATCACCCAGGCTCAGGCTCAGCAGCTCATCGGCCAGAAGCTGCGCACGACCGATGGTGACAAGGTCGGGACCATCGGCCAGGTCTACGTGGACGACCAGACCGGTCAGCCGGAGTGGGCCACCGTGAACACCGGCTTCTTCGGCACGAACGAGTCGTTCGTGCCGCTGGCCGAGGCCACGATCTCCGACGAGGATCTCGTTGTGCCGTACAGCAAGTCGCAGATCAAGAACGCCCCGAACATCGACGAGACCGGGCACCTGAGCCCGGCCGAAGAGCGTGAGCTGTACGCCCACTACAACGTCTCCTACCCCGAGGAAACGTCCTACGCGGGCACCGGCACCGCACGCACCGAGTACGCGGACTCCGACCGCGAGGTCAGTGACGTCACCGACCGCAGCACCACCGGCAATGCCGGGACCACGGGCACCGGTCACGGCACCGCGGGCGGGACCACCGATCAGGCGATGACCCGCTCCGAGGAGCAGCTGAACGTCGACACCGAGCGCGTGCAGGCCGGCAAGGCCCGCCTGCGCAAGTGGGTGGAGACCGAGAACGTGCAGGTCGACGTGCCGGTGCGCAAGGAGAAGGCGGTCGTCGTCACCGAGCCGGTGACCGACACCAACCGCGACGCGGCCTACTCGGGCCGGGACATCACCGAGGACGAGCACGAGGTCGTCCTCAACGCCGAGCGTCCTGTGGTCTCCAAGGAGGCCGTGCCGCAGGAGCGCGTCCGCCTGGACACCGAGGTCGAGGAGTCGGTCGAGACCGTGGGCGGTGAGGTGCGCAAGGAGCGCATCGACGTCGACGGTGACGGCATCCCCGACACCCGCCGCTGATCCACCGTCCGGGCGATCGCCGGCGGTGCCCTGACGGCATCCTCGGCGATTCAGATTCTGCCCGGTGAAAGCTCTTTCAGATGGCGTGCCTGTCTCCGGCGGCTTCCGGCCGTTCGGGGCAGGTGCGCCGGCCTGGCGCATCGCTCGAACATGTGTTCGTATTGCTGGGTGTGCGAACTGTCCACCCGGTCTCCCGGTCTGCCTCTAGGCTGGGCTCTGTGAGCGGCGACCAGCGGGAAGAGTGGATCGCAGTCGTCGCGCTGCTCCGAAGTGCGCCGCAAAAGCTTCCCCTGTCGCAGTTGACCAGTCGGCTGCTCGATTGTGGTAGCGCCGTGCAGCTCTGGAACGAACTGACCGACGATGCTCTACTGGCCGACCCCACGGCCCCGGATCCTCGCCAGCAAGCAGCGGCGGAGGTGGATCGCTGGGGCAGTGAAGGGCTGCGTCTCGTCACTGTGCTGGACGAGGACTACCCCCTGCGCCTGCGCGCCGTGCATCAGGCGCCTGCGCTGTTGTTCACCCGGGGCGAGGTGCGCCCGGAAGACCGCGCCGTCTCCGTGGTGGGGAGCCGGAAGGCGTCACCCGAGGGGCTGAAGCGAGCCTCGAGCATTGCCCAGTCACTCGTGGCGGAGGGCTTCACCGTTCTGTCCGGCCTGGCCGAGGGTATCGACACGGCCGCTCACGCAGCCGCTCTCGAAAACGGTGGCCGCACAGTAGCTGTCATCGGAACCGGCATTCAGAGGCAGTTCCCGGCTCAGAACCGGGAACTGCAGGAGACCATCGCCCGGCGGGGCCTGCTCATCTCCCAGTTCTGGCCCGACGCGCCGGGGGCTCGGCACACCTTCCCGCTGCGCAACGCCACCATGTCCGGTTACGGGATGGCGACTGTCATCGTGGAGGCCGGTGAGAAGAGTGGGGCTCGCATCCAGGCACGGGTGGCGGTGGAGCACGGCCGGCCGGTGATCCTGACCGACATGGTGGTTGCGCGCAATCAGTGGGCAGCCGAGCTGATCGGGCGACCGGGAGTGCATCAAGCACGTACGCTGAGCGACGTGATGCGGACAATCTGCGCAATCGATGAAGAGCAAAGTCAGGCAAGGGCTGCACTGCGCAACCTGCTCCATACCTGAGGTGCCCGTTCCGGCCATCCCCGACCACGTGCGTCACATGTTGGCTGACACCTACGGCGGAACGGTGCGCAACACGGCCTATGTCGTCGGCGAGACCTGCGACGTCTGCTTCACGCCGGTCTACGGCTACACCCGGTGCCGCCCCTGTAGCGCGCATGCGGGCCAGCCCGTCGCGGATCGGGTGGGAGCTGCTGTGTACGCCGTGGAGGGCGAGCAGTCTCACTACATGATGCGGCTTTACAAGCAGCCGCATCCCGACTCCGACTCGAAGTTCGTGGTGTCGCTCCTGCTGTGGAACGCTCTCAGCACGCATGAGGACTGCCTGAATCGGCTGACCGGTCGGCCCCCACGCTTCTGGGCCACTGTGCCCTCCTTACCGGCCAAGCCCGCCCAGCGCCAGCACCCGCTCAACATGATCGCCCAGGCCATCGCGCCGGGAGAACAACTGCAGCTCATCGCTCAGCCCACAGTTGCGCCGCGCACTCTGAACGCCGATCACTACCGGTCGGAACACCCTGTCCCTGGTGAGCATGTGCTGATCATCGACGACACCTGGACCACCGGTGCGCACGCCCAGTCGGCAGCGCTCGCTGTCCGGGCCGCCGGGGCTGAGCAGATCTTGGTACTGAACATCGCTCGTTACATCAAGCCGTCTTTCACGGCCACGAAGAAGTTTCTGGCTTCTCACCCGCGCCGGGACCTGGATCCGATGCAGTGTTGCTGGACAGGCGGACGCTGCCCGGACTGACGGCTTCCAATGCCAGAGCCTGTGGAAGGTACTCGCAGCGCAACCCGGCCGGCAGTGGAAAGAGCCTGTGCTTGACTGAACGGCATGCAGCTGGTCCTTGTCCGGCATGGTCAGTCGACGAACAACGCCAACTATCTCGCTGCCGTGGCCCGGCAGCAGGCGCAGGACACGGGGGAACCCGGGGATGCGCAGATCGCCGAGGAGATCGTGGGCTACCCGGCCCGGGTGCCGGATCCCGCACTGACGGATCTGGGGGAGCGGCAGGCCCAGGCCCTGGGCAAGGCCCTGGCCGCCGGTGAGGTGCCCTTCACCCCTACCCATCTCTACGCCAGCCCCACGCTACGGGCCGTGGCCACGGCCCGGCCGCTGTCCGAGGCGAGCGGGCTGCCGATCCTGCTGCAGCCCGATGCCTATGAGGTGGGCGGCATTCAGGATGTGAACGAGGACACCGGTGAGCGTGGCCCGCTGCCCGGGGCGACTCTCGAAGAGCTGCAGGTGTACGGGGGTAATGTGCTGGCGCCGGCGGGGCTGTTCCCGGGGGCTGGGCAGCCGTGGAACGGCGGGTTCGAGGCCGACTTGGAAGCCGCGGTGCCCCGCGCCCGCCGTCTGTTGTCGGCTCTGCTGGCCACGCACCGGATGAACGACGTGGTGGTCCTGGTCAGTCATCAGTTCTTCGCGCAGTTCGTGCTCGCTTCCGCCCTCGGGTTCGAGCATCCGCCGTGGCGGCGGTTTCCCGTGGACAACACGGGGCACGTGTCACTGCGGATGGAGTACGGGGAGGCAGTGGCCGAGTGGGTGAACCGGGTCGACCACCTCGACCCGGGCGACGTCACGAACTGAGCCGGCGTCCGCAGAACAGCTGGCATCCTGCCCCTACGCTGCGGTTTCGGCGCGTCGGCCAGGCGAGTCCTGGCAGGCTGGCACCATGACCAACCGCAAGCGGCGAGGTCCCCGGCGCCCGGCGGGTCGATCGTCCACTGTTCTGCGTCTGCTGCCCACTCCCGTGCCGGTGACCCTGCCGATCTCGGTCTTCGCCGAGTTCGAGCCGGTGGGGAACGAGGCCTCGCCGGTCACCTGGGAGGGGGCGGCGCAGGGGATGGCCTCGTTCGGGAACAGCGTCCTGGAGGCTCTGCTCGACGCCCGCAACCGGCTCGAGGCCGAACTGGTGGTGGGTTCGGTGTTCGCGGTCTTCGAGGAACACGTCCCGGTCGACGTGGACGAAGCGCAGCGCCTGATGCTGACCGCGGACATGGTGAAACACCTGATCCAGGCCTGCGAGCAGGTCCCCGACCCGATCACCCGGGGCTTCCTCACCATCGCCGGTCAGCTCGGTCCCGCGCTCACCCGCGTCGTCGCGACCGAGGCGGCCGAGCGGATGGCCGGGGTCACGCTTCCGAACTGGGCCGAGCCGGTGGCCTGGACCCTGGAGCGTTCCTGGCGCGCTGTGTACAAGTTCGACGGAGCCGCCGCCATCGGCATGGTGTTCGGCGGCGGCCCCCGCCAGCACCTCATCGTTCTGCGCACCGACCAGCGCTCCCTCGACGGCGGCATCTGCGACGTCACCGTGACCGACGCCGGGCCCGCCCGGGAGATCCGCGCTGCCCTGGAGAGCGACCCGTCCATCCGGGTGCGCGATCTGAACCAGGCCGGGCTACTCGAAGAACTGCGGATGGCCCTCGGGCTGGCCCCGGAGCTCTCGCGGGCCGGCGTGCCGTCGGAGGCGCTGGCCAACCTGTACCTGGTGCATGCGCGGGCGCGTGGGCTGGCCGAGGCCCTGGGGGAAGGGGAAGTGGAGTTGTTCGGGGACGTGGTGATGGGGATGGTGCTGGTCAATGAGGCTGGGGGAGAACGGGTTCTGGAATGAAGGGTGGCTGGTCGTTGTAGCTCAACGGGGCAGCGACGCGAGCCCGGGTCTGTATTCGCGGGCGCGTTCGACGGCCGCGGAATGCAGCTTCAGGCACTCCTGCCGAGTCAGGTAGTCGGTGCTGAGCAAGAGCAGGCCATACATGTGAATCTGGCTCGTCAAAGCGGGGTCGGTTCCGGTCAGGGCGTCGTGATCGCCTTCAATGCTGCGCAGCACAGCTTCCACCGTCCAGGACGGCACGACCCCTTCGGAGAGGGCGGCCAGCCGCTTGCAGAAGTCGCGTCGTCCTGACTCGTCCAGCTTCTGGATTGCGAATGATCCAGCCACCGCGAACGACCCGAGGGAGGCCGCAAGAACATCTATGTCGTCGTTGTCCGCGAAAATGGTGTCCATCGCGTCTTCGTCGAAGGGCAGGAAGGACGTCACAAGGTCGGGGATGTCGCGCGGTGAACGAGTCATGTCAGTCGTCTTCGTCACCGGATTCGTTCATCAACTGGACGATCTCGTCCAGGAACGCCTCGAACGCATCACCGGTGATGTTCATGTCTCGCACCACCCCGTAGGTCAGCAGAAGCTGAACGCGCGCCAGTTCCGCTGCCGGAACCCCGTCGAGCAGGTCGTCATCATCGGTGTAGGCGGCCAGGATCACCTGTTCGGCCAGGACCGGGTTGAGCGCATCCGGTTTCACCCACGATGTTCTGGTCCTCGCAACGAACTGCTGAATGGTCTCGGTGGTGGGGTCCTCGCCGAATCTCCTCTCCAGGGCGAGTGCGAAAGCTGCGAACCCGGCCGCCCGCGAAGCCTCGAGCCCGACCTCGGAGAACGAAACCTTGGAGGCCCCCTCGGCTCCCAGGTTCCACCTCAGAAGATCCTTGATCTTGTCTGACATCAGACCCCGATTCCGGAAGTGTGGCGCTGCCGTTCTGATCACGTGCATTGACGGGCGAGGTCACCGGGTCACCCGGCCGAGGACGCCTCTCGATGCCGTCGACGGCGATTGATCATCTCACTTGCGCCGGCCACAGCCACGGCTACGGCCATGCCGGCGCTGGTGAGTGTGCCCGCCTCGATGCCCTGCCCCGGAGCACTGGAAACCGTCGGCGGGGAGCTGTCGGCGCGGGTCTGCGTCGAGGTGACCGTGGGGCGATCGGGTAGGTTCGAATGTTCCTCGACGGACGCTTCCCAGGACTTCTGGAAGTGGTCAGCGCCGTCAGCGATGTCTTCGGTCTTCTTCGCACCTCGGGCGATCCGCTTGTTCAGCCTGCGGGAGAGCGGAGCCTTCTGCTCCTTCCCGCGCTCGTTCGGGGCGCTCGACAACGTCGGTATGTTGCCCGGCGAGGTATCCGTGTTCTTGCTGGTGACGACCGTGACGCCACCTGGCCTTCAAGACTCGGCCAGACTCATGGCCAGTGCCTGGATCTCGCTGGCCTGCTGGGACGCGCCCTTGAGGACCTCGCTCAGCGCGTCCAGCTGTTCCTTGACGTGGCTCAGCCCTTCGACCAGGCCGTCGGAGCCCAGGGCCTCGGCGACGGCGGCGGTCTCCTCGGCCTCCTGTGAGGCGACCGTGCTCTCGTTGGTCGCCTCGTCGATCTTGCTGGTCACGCCGCTGATCGCTTCCGCGAGTTCGTCGATCTTGGACATCAGGCCGCCCCTCCGCTGCAACGATGTCTTATAAGCCGCGAACCATACCTAAAGTTGCATCGCTGTGACTACAGGTAGCCGTGCAGTGCAGGTGACTAGTCTCGGCGAGGTGCTGTTTCCAACCTTTCCTCTGCGCACTGAGCGGCTGCAGCTACGCCCCTACGGGCCGGACGACTTTGACTTCCTGCTCAGTCTGGAGTCCGATCCCGCTCTGCTGCGCTTCATCTCCTGGGGGCCGCGCAGCGAGGAGCAGGTGCGGGTGTCGCTGGCGCAGAAGCTGGAGCAGACCAGCCTGCGTGCCGAAGGCGACGAGCTGACGCTGGTGATGGTGCTGGACGAGATCGGTGAGCGGGTCGGGGACGTGCAGTTGACGTGGACCAGTCGCGAGCACCGGCAGGGCGAGGTCGGCTTCATCACGCATCCCGAACACGCCGGCCACGGCTACGCCACCGAAGGTGCTGAACTCCTGCTCCGGCTGGGCTTTGGTGAACTCGGCCTGCACCGGATCACCGCCAGTCTGGATGCCCGGAACACTGCCTCGGCCCGGGCAGCCATGCGGCTGGGGATGACGCAGGAGGCGTGCCTGCGGCAGAACGCGTTCTGCAAGGGGGAGTGGACCGACGAAGTGATCTATGCGGTGCGCGCCGATGAGTGGCGGGCTGCACGGCGGTCCTGATGGCCGGGCGGCGAGCTAATGGGTCTTTGCGTCATGCAATATTTCGCATACTGTCGGCGACATGCCGGTTCCCCGTTCCAGCGCTGCTGCCCCACGTGTCCTCTTGAGGGAGCGCGCGCTCGAGACTCTGCGGGCGGCCATCGTGGACGGCACGTTCGAACCAGGTGAGCGGCTGGTCGATGCGGAGCTCTGTGCCTGGCTCGGGGTGAGCCGGACGCCGGTGCGGGAGGCGCTGACCCACCTCGAGAAGACCGGGCTCGTGCAGATCCAGCCGGGAAGCCGCACGATTGTCGCACCCTTGGACGTGCGGGCTGCGGTCGAGGCCCAGGCGGTGGCGGCGAGCATGCACGAGCTTGCGGCCCGCGAGGCGGTGCCCCTCGTGCAGGAGACCCACCTACACACGATGCGGCAGGCCAACGACGAGTTCGCGGCCGCGCTGGCCGGGGCCGACGTGGACGGGGCGATCGCTGCGGATGACGCCTTTCACCGGGTGTTCGTCGATCTGGCCGCCAACCGGTTGCTGGCCGGCGTCCTGCGGGACGTCACTCCCCTGCTCCGGCGGATGGAGCGGGTGCGTTTCGCCGGCCTCAGCGGCCGCTCATCGGTGGCCCAGCATCGTTCCATCATCGAGCACGCCGCCCGGGCAGACGCCGACGGCGCTGCTGCCCTGGCCCGGGCCAACTGGCTGACCCTTCAGCCGCCGACCAGCTGACCTCAGGAGAACCACATGTCGCTCGACGATTTCGACCGCTACCCGTTGCTGTTCGGGCCCAGCCCGGTGCACCCGCTGGAGCGGCTGAGCCAGCACCTGGGCGGTCCGAGGATCTGGGCCAAGCGGGAGGACGTGAACTCCGGTCTGGCCTACGGAGGCAACAAGACCCGCAAGCTGGAGTACATCGTCCCCGATGCTCTGGCCAGCGGCGCCGACACGCTGGTCTCGATCGGTGGCTACCAGTCCAACCACACCCGGCAGGTGGCCGCGGTGGCCGCCAAGCTGGGCCTCAAGGCCCGCCTGGTGCAGGAGAAGTGGGTGGACTGGCCGGACGCGGTCAACGACAAGGTCGGCAACATCCTGTTGTCCCGGATCATGGGTGCGCACGTGCAGCTCGACCCGGCCGGGTTCGACATCGGGATCCGCAGCTCGTGGGAGCAGGCTCTGGAAGACGTGCGGGCGGCCGGTGGCACGCCCTACGGCATTCCGGCCGGAGCCTCCGAACACCACCTCGGCGGGCTCGGTTTCGCCAACTGGGCGCGCGAGGTCGAGCAGCAGGAGGCACAGCTCGGGGTCTTCTTCGACACCGTCGTGGTGTGCACGGTCACCGGCTCCACCCACGCCGGGATGATCGCCGGGTTCGCCCAGCAGGACCGGCCCCGCCGGGTGATCGGGATCGACGCCTCGGCCACGCTGGAGAAGACGCGGGCCCAGGTGGAGCGGATCGCCCGGCACACGGCCGATCTGATCGGCCTGAAGCGTGACCTGCGGGACGACGAGATCACCGTGCTCGAGGGCTGGGCCGGCGACCTGTACGGCATCCCGGTGCAGTCGACGATCGACGCGATCCGGCTGACCGGTGAGCTCGAAGGCATGATCATCGACCCGGTGTACGAGGGGAAGTCGATGGCCGGACTGATCGATCTGGTCCGCGGCGGTGAGATCTCCGCCGACTCGACGGTGCTGTACGCCCACCTCGGCGGCCAGCCTGCGCTCAACGCCTATTCCGGCGTCTTCTCCTGACCGTCCGCCCGACGGATCAGGAACGCCGGGCACCCACGCTCGCGGCCGGGGCGATCGCTGTACCGACACGCACCAACTGACCCTTGGCACAGTGCTTGTTGATGATGATGTCCAGGCGGGTCAGGGCATCGGCCATCATCCGGGGCCAGCCGAAGATCTCGGTGACCTGGTCCACCAGGGCGCTGGTCTGGATACTGCCCGCTTCGGCCGCGAGATGAACCACGGCAACGGCCAGTTCGGCGTCGTGGATCTGCCCGATCGTGCGTGTGCAGGCGGGCGTGGGGGTGCGGGCGCGGTCCACCGGAAAGCCGGGGATGGCCAGATGACGTCCGTACTGGCGGATCTGGGTGGACGCGTGGGTGGCCAAGGTGATGTTGGTGCGGACGTCCGCCCCGAGTTCCTGAGTCTGCAGAACGTCTTTGAGGCGCTCGTCGAGCAGATCCAGGTGAATGGGGCTCTCGATCCGGATGATCTCCTCGATGGCCCGGGTGATCGCTGGACGGGAGTGGGACGCGGCCGGGTCGCTGTCGATGCGCAGGGGCACCGTGTCGGTCACGACATAGGGGACGGCCCACGCGTGTTTGGGTTCGATCGCCACCGGGGATTCGGTGCGGGGAGCCGGCGGGCGCGGCAAAGGTGTCTGATTATGGACGGGTGTGCTCGTCGGTGTCCGCGGGTGCGGCAGGGTGGTGATGGGCTCGCGAACCGAGGCTGACACTCGTCCATTGTCAGTATTTTTGGGCTGTTCCGGCTTCGGGGGTTCCGGGACGGGCCGCTGGAGCGCTGCCTCGATGGCTGAACGCAGCCGCTTCGTCTCTTCGGTGCGGTTGCGGTTCCAGGCCGGACTCCAGATGCGGTACAGGCTCCAGCCGTGTTCCTGCAGAACGCTGTCGTGCAGCCGGTCGCGGTCGCGGGCCACCTTGTAGGAGTGATAGCGCGGGCCGTCGCAGATGACGCCGAGCACGAACGACTCCGGGTGTTCGGGGTGGCGGACGGCCAGATCGATCCGTTGCCCGGTAGTGCCGGTGGGCGACTCGACCTGGTACCCCCAGGTGCGCACGACGTCCAGAACCGCATCGGCAAACAGCGACTCGCCGTCCGAGCTGCGGGGGGCGTCCCCGGTCAGAGCTGCCTGGCCGTTGACGGCGTAGTTCAGGTAACGCTGGAGATCGCTGTCCTCATCAGAAGCGTTGATGCTGCTGACGATCTCGTTGCGGTGACGGGCCCGGGTGACGGCCACATTGAGACGCCTGGAATCAACGGACTCCCGGTCGGCGTCTTCGAGCACGAGGATGATGACGTCCCGTTCGTCACCCTGCGCGAATTCCACCGGCTTGACGAAGAAGCCGTTGAGGCGACCGCGCAGGACGAGCTGGTCGAGTTCGGCATCGGCGCTCCGGGCGGCCCGGACGGCGGTCTCGATGCCGGCCGCCTGAGACTCGCTGAAGGTGATCACGCCCAGCGAAAGGTGTGGCCGGGTGCGGTAGTGATGGAGAACCCGCTCGACGACCTTCGGCGTTGGTGCGCCCTCGGCTGTGAACACCTCGATGCCGACATCGGCGCCCCCGGTTCGAGGACCCGGAAAAATGATGCGGCGGTTGCGGTAGTAGGAGGCATTGCTGAACGAGAACAGATCTTCGTGGCGGGAACGGTAGTGCCAGCGCAGGGTCAGAGTGCGCAGGGCGCCGGCGCTCTTGGCCAGATCCAGGATCGACTCCGGGCCGCCGGGCGGTGGTAGCTGCTGCTGGTCCCCGGTCACGATCAGACTCTTGGCGCGGTAGATGCAGCTGATCGCCGTGGGCACATCGATCAGGCTCGCCTCGTCGAAGACCACCACGTCGAAAAGGGTTTCCGGAGGCAGGATCCGGCTCACCGAAAGCGGCGAGAGCACGAAACAGGGCCTGATCGACTGCTGGACGACATCGTGCAGATCTTGCACCGGTCGGTCGTCCACCGGCTGTCGGGACCGGCAGGTGCGCACGACCTCGGCCGCGGCGTGGGGCGAAGCCGTACGGTCGAGGTCGCGGTACTCCTGCACCTGGGAATCGCGCGTCTCGCCCTTGGACAGCCGCAGCACCTGGTCGCTGGCCACGATCTCGTCGACCCAGGTCTGCAGCACGCTGCGTTCCAAGGCGGCGGGGATCTGCTCGGCGTCGAGTTGCCGGCTGATGCAGTGGTCCAGGGCCGGCCCCAGACCGCAGTCCTGCAGGATGCTCCGCCGGTCCTCGTACGCGATCCATTCTTCCCGGCCCAGCGGATCGTCCCAGAGCGCCTGCAGGAAGGCCAGAGTGAGTTCGGAGTCCTCGAAAAGGTCTTCCAGGTCCTGGTGCTGATCGTCGGCAAAGGCGTCGAGAAGTTCGGCCTTTGCCTCCTCCCAGCGCTTGACCCCGATCGTCAGCTCGACCGGGGGAGCGCACGATCGCAGGTGCTCGGCCTGCTCAGCGCTCAGCGGATTCCCCTCCGGGCGCATGCTCTCGACCCATTCAAGGGCTTGTTCTAGCTTCGACAGGTCGGTGTCATCGCCCTGGTACAGCTCGCCCAGCAGCGCCGAGAGCTCCTGCTCGCCGAAGTCATCCGCCTCCTCGGCCGAGCTGTCGAGCAGTAGTTCGGGCGGGATCTGCCCGCTCTCGGTCTGTTCCAGAAGCCAGGCCACACTCTCCGGCAGCGGGCGCTCGAGGAGCTTGAACGGGATCTCCAGCTTCGGGTCGGGAACGACCTGCGTGCGCCAGTGCTTGAGGTCCTGACGAACCCGGCGGGCCAGGTCGGGCAGCCAGTCCGGCCGCTCCCGGCCGTTGCCGAGCACCTGCCCGGCCTGCGACACGTCCATCCCCGTGGACAGGGCCCGCTCACTCAGCGCCAGGCCGTCGGCGACCAAGTCGAAATCCGTCTCGCGGCCCTGGAAGTAGGCGCCCAGGGCCGGGCCGTGCGCGTCCAGGGCCTCTTGATAGGCGTGGTCGGCCTCTTTCCAGCGCCGGGCCTTGTGCAGGTTCTGGATGGCCTCGGTGGTCTGGGAGGGGTCCCGGATGATGCGCTGCAGTTCGGTGTGGCTGCTGTGGGCCAGGCCGCCGACGAGTTGTTGCCAGCCGGTGGTCGGTTCGGCGAAACCGTCGATCAGGGCCTCGATGTCGGCGTTCAGCACCTCCGGCGTGAAGGTTGCGTCACAGGAGGCCTGAGCCGCGCCCAGCTTCTTGACCGCGGCCTTCAGCGCGGTCAGGGCGTCGGCGGCGCGCTGGTGCCCCTCGCGGGTGAACCAGTTCGGCTCCGGCCGGTTCGGCTGGTCGGCGATGTCGGCCACGTTCAGCAGCGTCATGGCCTCCCGCAGGGTGCCCGGCCGGGGCAGGCCGAGCGTCGAGGCAATCTTCTCCAGGTCTTTCAGGCGTTGGGTGAGCACGGCTGCGGTCCGCATGAGCTGACGATCGCGGTCACGCTGCGGGCCAGGCTCGCTGGCGCCCTGCGGTCGGTCGCGCAGGTGCTGAAGGGCCGAGCGGACACCCTCGAGATCCGCGGTGGTGAGCCAGGCCTGGGGCGTGCGGGGCGGGCGCGATGCGGCCTTGTGCAGGTGGTCCCGCAGTCTGGGCGCGTCCGAAACGGCGCTCAGACCGAAGGCTTCGGCTGCTTCTGCGCGTTCGGCCAGCTCCTGGGTGAGAGTTCGCAGCGCGGCGGTGGCGCCTTCGATCGCGTCATCGATCGGCTTGAGCGATCGCACGCCCCGCCACAGGAAGTTCTGGCCTTCCAGCAGTGGACGCCACGAACCGGCCAGACCGTTGGCGGCCTCCTGGATCTCGGCCAGAGCCACCCGGTCCAGGCTCTTCACACCCTTGATCTTCACCGGAACCGCAGGCGCGTCACGCAGATGCTCGAGCCGGCCCAGAACCTCGTGCAGGCTCAGCCCCAGCGGTTCCCGCACGTCGTTGACTGCTGCCGCGTAGGCGTTCAGCTCCTCCTGACGCTGCTTGAGCTGCTCACGGTCCAGGGGCTTCACCGGCGTCGGAACGGAATCGTCGGTCTGCTGCAGCGACCGGGCGACGGCGCTGCGGCGGGCCTGTTCGGAGTGCAGGGGAAGCAGGAAAGACCCTAGGCCGGCCTGGTCCAGCCGGTGTTGCACCGTCTCCAGCGCGGCCGCCTTGGGCGACACGAACAGCACGCTTCGGCCCGCGTGCAGCAGGGCGCCGATCATGTTCGCGATGGTCTGGGACTTCCCGGTTCCGGGAGCCCCGTCCAGCACGAACGAGCGACCCGCGAGGGCGGCGGCCACCGCCGTCCTCTGGTAGGAGTCGGCGTCCAGGACGAGGGGGGTGTCGGAGACGGACGCCAGCTCGTCGAGGCGGTCCTCGGCAATGGGGTCGAAGTCGAACGACGGGCCGGACCCGATCGATCCCAGGGCCAGCGCCTGAACGCCCGGGTGCGCGGCGATCTGGTCCTCGTTGTCCAGCAGGTCGCGGTGCACGGCGTGGTGGGCGAACCGGAAACAGGACAGGTGCAGCGTGGGGGAGACCTGCCAGGCGTTACGGCGGACCGCGGTCTCCACCGCCTCGAAGTACTCACCCAGGTTCAGTGACGTCAGGTCTTCGAACGCGGGCAGTTCGAGGCCGAGCGAGGCCAGGTGGGCGGCCAGGACCGGGTTCGGCGTGGTGTCCTGATCGGCCAGCTTCAGTTTCTGCGCGGCGTTGGTGAGCTTCACCGGCACCAGGACCAGCGGGCTGACCCGCTTCGCGCCGCTCTCATCGATCCAGTTCAGGGTGCCGAACGCCAGATACAGCACCCAGATACCGCGTTCGGTGTACTCCTGGACGGAGGCGCGTTTCAGGGCACCCAGGGCTGCCCCCAGATCGTCCTGCTCGAGCCGCGTGAGCAGAACGTCGGTGTTCCGGGTGCTTTCGCCAGGGTCCGACTGTCCGCGGAAGCCGTACTTGGCCCCGGCGAGCAGACCGCTCAGCGTTCCGGGCAGGTCGGGCTGGGCGATCTCGACGGTGGTGGTGCCGTCGGGCCGGAAATCGAGCAGATGGCTGTCACCGGCCGGCTCTTCACGCCAGCGGGCGATGGCCTGCCGGACCAAGTCCGCACTGTCCGCTTGACCCACGCTGTTCCCTCGGTCGTCGCCCCGTCCGGCCCGGCCCGGCACTCATCGGGTGGGTATCGGCCGGAGCGGGGCCGGAACTGAGGGTGGCGTGGGTCACAGAACCGGAACGGGTGGGTGCGGACCGGTTCAGTCCGCGGCGGAACTGCTCCAGCCCAGGGCCGGGCCCAGCCGGGTGGCCATGTCGGTGAGGATCTGGACGTAGTCCTCGTGCTGGAAGCTGAACGGCAGGGCGAAGGCCACCTCGTCGACCTCGGCGAAGGCGGCGTGGGCGTGCAGCTGCTCAGCGATCTGCTCGCTGGTGCCGATCAGGTCGCGGGCGAACAGCATCCGGGCCGGGCCCTGGGGTTCGGCCGTGCGCGGGGTGCGCCGGTCGACGTACGCCTGGTACTTCGCAATCTGCTCGGGGCCGGCGGAGTCGGTCGGTATGACCACGAGGCCCTGCGAAACGCGCGCCTTCGCGCCCAGCGGATGCGCCGCCCGGAAGGCCTGGATGTGGCTGAGCTGGATCTGGGCGAAGTCGGGCTCGGCGTCTTCGGCCTTGACCACGCTGCTGGTCAGGAAGTTCATCGCGTTCTCCCCGGCCCACCGCGCCGAGCTCAGGCTGCCGCCGCCGTACCAGAGCCGCTCGCCCAGACCGGCGGAGTGCGGCTGCACCTGGTCGGAGAACTCCTCGAAGGCCCGGGCACCGCTGAAGTCGGAGGCCTTCTCGCCACGGACGAAGCCGAGCAGCCGCTTCACCCGCTGGTACGAGAAATCTTCCTGTTCGGCGGTGTCGGGGTACAGCGCGTCCTTGACCGTGTCGAAGTTCATCGGCGGCCCCACGCTCAGCCCGGGGTTCAGCCGCCCGCCCGACAAGACGTCCACCGTGGCCCAGTCTTCGGCCAGTCGCAGGGGGTTTTCCCAGCCCAGCGGGGTGACTGCGGTGCCCAGTTCGATGCGGCGGGTGCGCTGCGAGGCGGCCGCCAGCACGGCGACCGGCGAGGAGATGCCGAACTGCAGGTGACGGTGCCGCAGCCACGCGCTGTCGAAGCCGAGCTGCTCGCCGAGCTCGATGATCTGCAGCGTCGACTCGTGCCCGGCCCGGGGGTCGGCCGCGTCGAACAGCCCGATGGTGAGGAATCCGAGCTTCCGCAGTGCGCGCATCGGTGTCTCCAGCCTGGTCGCCATTTAGTTGACGGTTCTATCAGATCGCCAACGGCGTGGGGCGTGGGTCTGTTCCGTTCCGCGGGGTGAAGCAGGCGGCCGTCGGTCTCCGGGCGAAACGGAGACCGACGGCGCGGTGGTCTAGCCGGCCCGGCGTAGTTCCTGCGTTGCGGCCGCCAGGGAGGTGATCTCCTGCCAGTCGGCGTTGCGCACCGCCTCTTTGGGGGTGAGCCAGGTGCCGCCGACGCAGCCGACGTTGGGCAGGGCCAGGAAGTCCGGCGCGGTCTCGGGGGTGATGCCGCCGGTCGGGCAGAAGCGCAGCTGGGGCAGGGGGCCGGCGGCGGCCTTGAGCATGGCCGTGCCGCCGACCACGGTGGCCGGGAAGAGCTTGGCCTCGGTCAGGCCGCGCTCGATCAGGCGCATCATGTCCGAGGGCGTGGCGCAGCCGGCCAGGAAGGGCAGACCGACCCGGGCGAAGCCGTCGAGGAGACGGTCGGTGCTGCCCGGGCTGACCAGGAACTTCGCCCCGGCGGCGGCGGAGTCCTCGGCCTGCTGCTCGGAGCAGACGGTGCCGGCGCCGACGTGCATGTCGGGGACCTCGGCGGCGATGGCCTTGATCGCGTCGATGGCGGCCGGCGAGCGCAGGGTCACCTCGATGACGCCGATGCCCCCGGCCAGGAGGGCCTGGGCCAGTGGCACGGCGCTGGTGACGTCTTCCACGACGACGACCGGGATGACCGGGGCGATGTCGAGGATCGAGGTGGTGGTGGAGACGGGGGTGGCCTCAACGGCGGTCATGCGGGCAGTCTTTCGCTGGATTCGTACGTGGTGATGCCGGGGGTGGCGGGTTCGGCGGGTTCGGCGGGGGCGGTGGTCATGCCGAGGGCGTCGCCGAACACGCTGGCGCCCAGGTCGGCCGGGCCGACCGTGGCGCGGAACGCGGCGAACAGTTCGCGGCCGGCGCCGAAGGCCGGCGGGGCGGTGTTGGTGACGGCCGGGCGGGCGGCGAACTCGGCCTGGTCCACGTCCACGAGCAGGGTGCTGGTGGTGCAGTCGAGCGTGATCACGTCGCCGTCCTGGACCCGGGCGATCGGACCGCCGAAGGCCGCTTCCGGGGTGACGTGGATGGCCGCCGGGATCGCGCCCGAGGCGCCGGACATCCGTCCGTCGGTCACCAGCGCCACCCGCTGACCGCGGTCCTGCATGAGGGCCAGAGCGGAGGTCAGGCCGTGCAGCTCGGGCATGCCGTTGGCGGCCGGGCCCTGCTGCCGGATGACGACCACGACATCCCCGTCGAGTTCGCCGGACCGGAAGGCGGTCAGGAAGCCCTTGTCGGTCTCGAAGACCCGGGCCGGTGCGGTGATGACCTGGTGCTCGGCGGCCACGGCGGAAACCTTGACGACGGCTTGGCCGAGGTTGCCGTGCATGATGCGCACGCCGCCCTCGGGGGAGAACGGATCGCTCACTGGGCGCAGCACGTCGCGGTCCAGCGTCTTGGTGGGGCCCGGGCGCCATTCCAGCGTGCCGTCGATGACCACCGGCTCCTCGGTGTACCGCCGCAGCCCAGGACCGGCGACCGTCTGGACGTCGTCGTGCAGGAGCCCTGCGTTCAGCAGTTCGTGGATCAGCAGGCCGATGCCCCCGGCGGCATGGAAGTGGTTTACGTCCGCCGAACCATTGGGGTAGATGCGCGACAACAGGGGGACGACTCGTCCTAAATCACTGATGTCGTCCCACGTCAGAGCGATGCCGGCGGCGCGGGCGATGGCCACCAGGTGGATGGTGTGGTTGGTGGAGCCGCCCGTGGCCAGCAGGCCCACGACCCCGTTGACGACTGCCTTTTCGTCGATCACGTGGGCGATGGGCGTGTACTCGGAGCCCTGGGACGTGATGCTGGTGACGCGCGCGGCGGCCGCGTCGGTGAGCGCGTCGCGCAGCTCCGTGCCGGGGTTGGGCAGGCTCGCACCCGGCAGGTGCAGGCCCATGATCTCCATCAGCAGCTGGTTGGAGTTGGCGGTGCCGTAGAACGTGCACGTGCCGGGGCCGTGGTACGAGGCGGCCTCGGTGTCCAGCAGCGTCTCGCGGTCGACCAGCCCCTGTTCGAAGAGCTTGCGGATCCGCGCCTTCTCACCGTTGGGGATGCCACTGGTCATGGGACCGGCCGGGATCAGGACGGTGGGCAGGTGACCGAAGGCCAGGGCGCCGATCAGCAGGCCAGGAACGATCTTGTCGCAGACGCCGAGCATGACGGCGCCGTCGAACATCTCGTGGGACAGGGCCACCGCCGCGGACATGGCGATCACGTCGCGGCTGAACAGCGACAGCTGCATGCCGTCGCGGCCCTGGGTGATCCCGTCACACATGGCCGGCACACCACCGGCGAACTGCGCGATGCCGTGCGCCCGCACGACCGCCTTCTTGATCCGCGCCGGGTAGTTCTCGAACGGCTTGTGGGCGGAGAGCAGGTCGTTGTACGCGGAGACGATCGCGATGTTCGGCTTGGTGTTGGCGCGCAGCACCAGCTTCTCGTCGGGGTCGCTGGCGGCGAACCCGTGCGCGAGGTTCGCGCAGCCGAGACGGGCCCGCGAGGTGCCGGACGCGATGGCCTCGGAGACCCGCTCGAGGTACGCGGTGCGGGTCGGCTCTGAACGGCGCGCGATGCGGGCGGTGATCTCCTGGATGGCCGGGATGGGCCCGGTGGGTCCGGTCATGGCGGGGAGCCTAAGCCGGTTTGGTCTTCGGAGTACAGGGGTTTTGATTTTCAAAAGCTAAATTAGAGTGAACGCGTGGAGACGGTGGGGGAGGCGGTCGTGTGAGTGGCGCTGTGTCGCCGGTCACAGCTGGTGATGTACTTCAGCTGGTCCGGGACGGAGAGGCGCACTCCCGGGCGGACGTCGCCCGGATGACCGGACTGTCCCGTACAGCGGTCGCGGCCAGGGTGGATGCGCTGGTCGGGGCCCGGCTCGTGAGTGAGACGGAAGCGCCGGGAGTCGGCGTCGGACGTCCTCCCAAACGTCTTGAGTTCGAAGCCGGGGCCGGGCTCGTCCTGGCTGCCGCCATCGGACGCAGCCGCGCTCAGTTCACGGTGTGTGACCTCGCCGGGCGGGTTCTGGGCGCTGACGAACATGAACAGGAAGTTGGACTGGGTCCTGACGATGTGATGCCGCTCGCAGTTGAACGCCTGCGTCAGCTACTCGTAGGCACCGGGCGTGACGCTGCGGATGTCCTGGGGATCGGGGTCAGCATCCCCGGCACCGTGGACCCGGTGGCCGGAACGAGCCTGAACTCGGCGATCATGCGCGGCTGGAACGGGGTGCCGATCGCGCCGTACTTCGCCGCGCTGTCGTCGGCGCCGGTGGTGATCGAGAACGACACCAACGTGATCGCTCTGGCCGAGCTGGACGATCACCTCACGCGCTACCGGGACGCCCTGATCGTCAAGGCGTCGACCGGGCTGGGCGCGGGGATCGTGGCCGGTGGGGTGCTGCAGCACGGGGCCCGCGGCGCGGCCGGCGACATCGGGCACGTGAAGTACCGCGGTGCCTCGGACGTGCCGTGCCGGTGCGGGGAGACCGGTTGCCTCGAGGCGGTGGCGGGCGGATGGGCGCTCGTGCGGGACCTGGCTGCCCAAGGGCGTTCGGTCTCACACGTGCGCGACGTCGTTGCGCTGGCCCTGGAAGGCGATGTTGCGGCCCGCCGGGCTATTCGAGGCAGCGGGCAGGCCATCGGCGAGGTTCTGGCGGCTGCGGTCACCTTGCTGGACCCGGCGGTGATCGTGGTCGGCGGGGACATGGCGCCCGCCTACGACCTGCTGGTGGCTGGGCTGCGGGAGACCCTTTACCGGGACGCCACCACTGTGGCCGCTCGTGACCTCGATGTTCTGGTCGCCAGCCACGGTGCTGATTCCGGGGCTCGGGGAACGGCGGTGCTGGCCCTGCGGCGGGTGCTGAGCCCGCGGGCCGTCGATGAGCGGCTCAGCCTGGGCATCGTCGGGCCGCTGGCTTCTGCTGCGGTCTGACGATGCCCAGGCGGCGGCTCACTTGGTGAGGGACTCCAGGCTCTTGGCGTCGGTGGCCTTCAGAAGTTCCTGACGCTGGTCGGAGCACTCCTTCTTGGTGGTGCTGTCCAGGTCGGAGGCCTTCACGCTCTCGTCGGCCGAGCTCGCACCCTCCAGGATCGGGGTCAGCAGGTCGCCGGCCGCCTGGCTCACCGCCTCCTTGTCGGCCACCTCGTCGGCCGTCATCATGAACCCGCGCACGGCCTCACAGGTCACGGCGCCGAGCTGGGCGGAACCGCCTTGTTCGGCAGCCAGTTTCAGCTGCTCCTGCATGTCGCTGGCCAGCTCTTCGTTGCTCTTGAGGGTCGCTGAGGACGACGGTGAGGGCTGGGTCTCGTCGGTGGCGGCCGAACTGGTCTCGGTGGCCTGACTGGTGGCCGGGGCTGCCTCCGGCTCCGCTTCCGCCTCGTCACCGCAACCGGTCAGCAGCAGCGCCGCCATCGGGATCGCTACCGCCGCCTGCAGGACGGAGCGCTTGGACCGCACCCGAAACATCACGTCATTCCTCCGCAAGAGTTGTCCGCCGGATCGCGGGCAGTCAGGTGCCCGTTTGATACCTAAATAGGCATCGCTGGTGGCGGCAACTCGAGATTGCAATGCGTGACCGACGACTGGGTCGATCGCGCGGACGGCTGTCGTAAGTCTTCCGACTGAGCGGGCATTCGAACAGCGCGCCGAGGCGGTGGTTGCATAAAGCAACGGAAGGCCCGGCCTGGGACACGAAGAGCGGGTGCGGCCGAATTCGCCGCACCCGCTCGCCAGCAACTCACATTTCCGATCCGCCGCAGCCGAGGTGAAGCATGCGGCGCGTTGACGACCTTGCGATCGATCTCAGCACATCACCACCCTTCATCAGAAAACCTGCTGACCGCTTCGAAAATCACGGGGGAGAGCGCTCCTTGGGGAGTGGCGTTCTTCGCTCGGGGTCATCGGCGTGGATTGGAAGAGCGGCCTCCCGGTGATCGAAACAGCGGCCTGCACCACAGAACAATGTGGTCGGACACGGAGAGTTGAACTGCGGCGGAACAACTTTCAGAGCAGCCACGATCTCGTCGAACTCGGCGCGCAGCAGTTCCTCGTCTTCGTAGACCAGGTGCACGAACGCGTCGCCGACGGTCGCGGTGCCCGAAGGTGGGCCGCCGGCCCGGCCCTCGGCCGAGGAGTCCAAGGCCGGTTCAGGCGCTGATGGCCTGGCGGTCGGACGCCGTGTTGATGGCGATCTTGCGTGGCTTGGCCTTCTCGGCGACCGGCACCTGCAGCCGCAGCACGCCGGCCTCGTAATGTGCTGTCATCTGCTCGGTGTCGAGGTTGTCGCCCAGGATCACCTGGCGACTGAACACGCCCCGAGGACGCTCGGAGACCAGGTGCTGGCCCTGGACCTCCGTCATCGGACGCTCGGCCCGCACGGTCAGTGCGTTGCGCTCGAGGTCCAGGTCGATCGATGCGGGGTCGATCCCCGGCAGATCGAACTCCAGGTAGAAGTTGTCCCCCTCACGCCAGGCGTCCATCGGCATGACCGCAGGTCGTGCGGTCGTGCCGAAGAACTGCTCGGTGAGACGATCCAGCTCACGGAAAGGATCGGTGCGGACAAGCATGGCGAACCACCTCCGTCTACAGAAACCCTGACACTGTGTCTGCACGGTCATCCCGGGCCGCTCAGCGGGGCCGGTGCCTCGCGGGCGGCACTATTGATATAGCAAGACCGGGGTCCGCGTGCAAGCTTTTCGGTCCCCCGAACGGGTCCAGAGATGCACTGCCGCAGCGTCTCCCGGGCTTCGGGCGTGCTTGGGGCCTGGACGGAGCCACCGGCCGCTGCGCCTTCACTCAGTAGAGTGTGCCGGGCACCATCTGTGGTGCGTGACCCCCGGGTGGCGTAACGATTGAGATCGGATCGGCCCGATAGGTGCGCAGGCGCGCTATAACTCCCTTTGGGGCCGGAGATGCATGAGTGCGCTCCGGGGATTGGGGAGGACATTGTCCGGCGCTCTCGGTACACATTTCGGCACCCGGCGTATCAAGCGGTACGTGAATGCCTACGAAGAGTCGATCCAGCACCGGTTCTTCGCGATTCGTGAGGCCACACCGCCCAGCCACATCAACCAGGCCCTGGTCCGGATGCACGTGACCGCCGACCAGGTCAGTCTCCGGGCCGCAGGCCGGCTGGCCCCGCCCGCGCACCTGGAGGCCGCCAACCTGGGCCTGTTCCTCCTGGCCAGGCAGTGGGGCACCGGCTACCTCCCGGTGCGCGCCACGGTCCACGACCAGCTCTGGCGCCGCAGCTTCCTCCTGACCTACTCCGAGGCGCTGGAATGGTTCACCGCGGCCCGTAACCGCGGCGAACTGGACGAACCCATGACGGAGCTGCAGTGGCGGGCGATCAGCCATGCGATCGCGGCCAGCGAGGCAGCCGCCCTCCCGCTCTCCTACGACAAGGAGTTCGCGCTGCCCCGGGTTGCGCGTCTGAAGGCTGAGGCCATCGAACGGGTCACCCAGCAGCACAGTGCGGCTACGGCGACCAGCATCGAGCGCAGGGTCCCGCACCAGCAGATCGTCGTCGCGAACGACCGCCGTATGCACATGGCCTGACCAGGTCCGGCTTCGCTTCCGCCGGAGCGGGCACCACTTACTCGAACCTGCGCTGCAGGTGGAGAAGAGGGAAGGGGCGCCCTTGGCCGTCGGTCTCCGACCGGGCAACCACCGAGAAACCCCGGGCAGCGTAGAAGGCGAGAGCCGAGGGATTCTGCTCGTTGACGTCTACCCGCACGAGATCACGACCGGTCGTGGCCGACGCCAGCAGCTTCGTTCCTACGCCTCGTCCCTGAGCGGACGTGTCCACGAACAGCGCATCGATGAAGTCGCCGTCGACAGCGACGAAGCCGACGACGAAAGACGTTTCCGTATCTGCAGCGACACGGAGGTCAGGGAACTGCGGTAGGTACGTCTCCACATCAAGCGCTAATGCGTCGATGTCCGCGGGGGTAAGGAAATGATGGGTGGCTTCGACGGCCCGGCGCCAGATGGCCAGCAGGGTGCTGTGGTCTGCGGTCTCGGCAGGACGGATCGAGATCATGGGCAGATCGTATGCGGCTGCACGTCGAGGATTACGTGGCCGATCTCAGGGTTCGTAGTCGTCGTGCACCACGACCCGCGACAACTCGATCCCCTCCGGCGAGCGCCAGTAGTGCAACCGCCGGGCCGAAGGGCTGTTGTTCTGCAGCGAGACCCGCCAGCAGACCGCCCCGTCCTCGCGCTGCACCGGTGCATCGTTCCCGCCCAGCCCTCGGCGTAGCCGGTGCAGGTCTCGGGAGGTCATGGTCTCGGCCCGGCCGGTGAGTACCTCGACCAGGACGTCTAGCACCTTGCTGCGCGAAACCCCTTCCAGAGCGTCCAGCGACGGTAGGAACTCGGGGCCCAGGCTGTAGTCCAGAAGCGGTCTTTCGGCCTTCTCCGAGGCGTGGACCCGGTGCACCCAGTGCTCGTACAGATCGTGGCGGAACTGGGCCTCGGGGTCGAGGAAGAGGAAGTCGCCGGAGCGCTGGGAGCGCTTGGCGTCCCGGAGCTCGCGTCGTAGCCGGGTGAGATCTTTGTCCTTCTCCTTCAACGTCATTCGCTGCTGCGACGCATCCGATTCCTGCACCCGGATCTGGTGCTGGGCATCGGTCAGGCGCGCGGTGAGGTCGGTCAGGCTCTGGTTCAGCGTGCTGAGCGAGGAGCGGGCGGCGTCGAGCTGGGTTCTCAGCTGCTGCAGTTCGTCGGTGCTGTCTCTGCGGAAAACGCCGGGAAACAGGTCGGCGGGAGTTGGGACGCGGCGGGCCGGGGTGGGAGCCCTGGTCTCGGGCGGGGTTTCGGGAGGGCGTGGAATGCCGTAAAGCTCGGCCGGGGTGGGGATGCGGGCCGGTGGTGGTGCGCTGGGAACAGGGTCGGAGCGCACCGCCGGCGTTTCGCGTGGTGGTGCGGCAGGACCCGGAGGGGTGAGCCAGGGCGGCCCGCCCGGAAGGAACGGCAGCGCCGAAATACGTTGCTGAGCCTGCTCGCTGAGCGACTCGAAGGCCACCAGTTTCAGCGTCACGCCGTCTCGGCCGGGCCCGACGCGCACGGCCACCGTCTCGTTCTCGGTGAGAAGGTCGCGCAGGTCACCGACGGCGTCGGCGATCACGTCCTTCACCGACACCGTCACCGGTGCCCCCGGACAGGGCAGCAGAACGGCCCGGTCGGCCTCGACCCGTTCGACCCGGGCCCAGATGTACTGGCCCTCGCTCAGCTGCTCCAGCTGGGCCCTCGGGTCGGGCAGCCGGCCACGGACGTCCAGTACCCGGCTCTCGGTGTCGAGCACGCCCTTCACCTGCATGCCGACCGAGAAGAGCTGGTTCGAGTCCACCCCGGGCACGAGCGTGGACACCCGGATCATCGCGATCCACCCGTCGCTCGCGTTGACCATCACCTGGGAGGCGGTCGGGAAGCCCACCACCTCGCCGGTGACCTCCTTGGCGTGTCCGGTGGGTGGAGGAGCACCGATCAGGCCGCAGGCGGCGGCCGCGTCCAGAGCGCTCTCGATCAGTGCGGTGGTGGCGTGCTCGGCCTCCTCGTCGGAGTAGGCCAGGTGCAGTCGCGACAGGAAGGGGTTGTGCACCCAGGCGATGTCGGGCGGGTACACCCGTCCCGCGCCCCCGTAGACGCTGGTGCCGTCGGGCATCTGGGAGGTGAAGGCCCAGCCGGTGGCGGCGTTGGCCAGCAGGTACACGTCGGCCAGGTCGGCCAGTTCGTCGGCGATCCGGTCGGGCTTGATCCAGGGCTCGGCGCGGCCGGTGGGCACGGTGACCACCACGGCCGGGCGGGTGCGCTGACCGGAGTTCAGCTGCGCCGCCAGCTCCCGGACGGCGCTGTCCTGCGTCAGCTGATGCACGGGGGCCATGGCGAGCCAATCGGCAGAAGCGGGCAGGGCCTGAACGGATGGACGGGACCGGTGCGGGTCGGGCAATCGTCCCTTCAATGCCTAGCATGTGCGAAGTCCAGAAAAGGGGAGAGTGTCCAATGTCAGGGGATTCGGTCCCTGCCTTCTGCGCCGACCTGGGGGAACTGCGGCGCCGGTCCTCGCGCAGCGCGGCCGCCCTGGCGGCGCAGTTGTCGGTCAGCCGGGGGCACTTCTACTCGATCCTCAAAGGCGAGATCCGGCGTCCCCCGGATTTCTCCGGCTTCGTGGAGCCGTTCGTCCGGGCCTGCGGGGGTACCGACGAAGAGGTGGCGCAGTGGCGGAAGCGGCACGCTGAGCTGGAGCGCTCCTACGAGGAGCAGCGCCGTCAGCAACGGGCCGCGGTGGGGTCCGAAGGGCAGAACAAAGGACGGGGTACAGCCTCCGAGGGCAGCGGCGGCGAGAGCGGTGGGTCGCCTGGGGGCGACGCCGGCGCGGGGGCACCGCAGTACGAGTACGTGCGGCCGCGCAACCTCTGGGCGCTCCTGGCCGGGGCGGGGGTGATGGTCATGGTGCTGTCGGTGATCACGGCCGTGGTCACGACGCAGCTGTCCGACGACGAGGACGAACCGAAGGTCGCGTCCCCGGCCCCGAGCACCTCCACCACCGCAGCCGTCACGGGAGCGGAGCTGTGCCCGCTACCGGCACCGGCCGAGGGGAAGAACGTGCTGGACGCACTGCCCGACGTGCAGCAGACCGGGAATCCGCTGCACCGGCTCTGGTGGTCCAGCAACGAGGCGTGGCTGCAGTTCGGGCACCTGGCCGAGCACGGCTTCGATGCGCAGGTGCAGGGCGGCCGACGCGAACCCTGGGAGCTGATCGTGGTGCGCAGCTGTGTACCGCTGACCGGCGGGGCCAAGTACCGGCTCACGTTCCAGGCCCAGGCCGACCACCCGGCGCACATGAGGGTGCGGGTGCAGGAGAACCCGCCGACCAACCTGGAGTCGTTCGAGCGCGACCTCGAGATCGGGGCCGGCGGCAAGACCTACAGCTACACGTTCACCGCCGCCCGCACCTATCCGGCGGGCGAGCTGACGTTCCAGGTCGGGGACAACACCGAGGACTTCGAGCTGACCATCAGCGACGTGGCGATCGCCCAGATCCCCGGCTGATCGCCCGCCCACCTGGGCTGTCAGGTGTCCGGTCCGGCCGTCCGTCGACGGCACAAGTGTCTGGTGTGGTCCGGAAAAGCTGCTCCTGACACCCCGGCTGCAGTCTTCTGATCAGGTCATCTCCGCCCTGTCATCAGGAGAACCCGTGTCCGACTCCGCAACCCCGCCCGTCCCCGACGCCGGCACCCCCGAGGTGCCCGACGACGTCCAGCAGGCCGCCCGGGACCACAACCTCGGCCCGCTGACCGACGTCCGTAAGCTCACTCGTCCCATGGTGGTCGCCGCCGGCTACCTGGCCGCGGCAGTGGGGGCGGGCCTGCTCTTCCTGCTCCTGTCCTGGATCGCGACGTCTACGGACGACTTCCTCCCCCGGAGCCTGGGCAAGCTGCTGGCGCTCGGCGCGCTCTGCCTGCTGGTGTTCGGCATCGGGTTCCTGATCGCCGCACTGGTCGCCCTGCTGCGCGGTGAGCGGTCGTTCTACCTGTGGGACGGCGGCTTCGTGTACCGGCACAACAGCAGGGTGCGGGCCTACACCTGGGAGGACATCGCGCAGGTGACGGTGCAACGGATCGAGGCCGGCGAGAACGCCGGGCAGATCTACCGGTACCAGGTGGTGCCCGGCAGCGGACAGCCGATCAACGTGCCGGTCGAGCTCACCGACGGCCATGACCCGTTCAACGAGAGCCTCGCCGAAGCCGCTCGCGCCGCCGGAAGGCCGGTCGTCTGATGCGCACCACCCTGCTCGGCCTCCTCGCCATCGTCAGCGTGCTGCTCGGCATCGCCGGGGTGGTCCTGCTGTTCTTCCCCTACGAGTTCAGCTTCTACGGCCCGATCCTGATCGGGATCGCCGTGGTCGGGTTCACCCTCGCCATCTTCGGCGAAGACCTGAACGACGCGATCCCGGCCGTGGTCTGCGTGGTGGGTCTGGCCCTGGTGGTGGCCAGCCTGGGCGCCCTGGCCATGCGGACCGTCACCGCCGACTCCTACCGGTACCACTACGGGGACAAGGTCACCGTGGCAGGAGCGTGCCCGCCGGAGGAACAGCCGGAACGCATCGTCATCCGCCGCCGAGGTGGCGGCGGGCAGGCCACCGAGACCTGCCCGGCCTCGTGGACTCTGGCCGGCCGCCAGATCGAGGGCGAGGTCAAGCTTCCTTACCAGCAGCTGTCCGGGTTCGGGGATCAGAAGTTCAGCATCGTCGCCTACGCCATCGGCGACAAGGCCAGCAGCGATCAGCTGGACGACCTGGACCCGGAGTACGGGGTGATGCGGTACGCCGGGATCCCCCTGCGGACCGCGGGCGGCGGAGCGCTGGTGGTTGTTCTCGGGCTGTCGATGGGGATGGTCCTGGGCCGGCTGCGCACTCGTCGGCAGCTGAGGGCCCTTCAGGTCTGAATCAACGGAGCCCGGCCGCCACCTGACCGAGCTCGGGCAGGAAGGCCGCGACGGGCGGGGCGATCGTCCGCCCCGCCCGCACGGCCGCGAACACCTGGCGAACGGCCTCGTCCTGACGATGCAGCCGCAACAGTGCGATGTCGCCCGGTGTGCCCCGCACTGCCAGCGAGGGCACCAGTGCCACCCCGAGACCCGCTGCCACGCAACCCCATTTGGCATTCCAGCCGGTCACCACGATGTCGGCCCGCGGTGGCGAGTCCGCCGGGAGCCGGGCCTGCAGGAAACTCTGGTCGTCGGTGCGGGAGCCGACCACGAAGACCTCGCCGGTGAACTCGGCCAGCCGTACGGTGCGGCGCCGGGCCAGCCGGTGGTTGCGGGGCACGGCCAGCATCATCGGCTCGTCGAGCAGGTGATGCAGCTGGTACCGGGGTTCGTGCAGGTTGTGGCCCTCGGCGGTGCTGACCACCACCACATCGGCCTCGCCCGCGTCCAGGCGCCGGAGCAGCTCCGGGGTGCGGCCTTCAGTCAGAGTCGTTGTGACCTGCGGGTGCTGAGAACGGAATCGAGCCAGGGCCTGCGGCACCAGGGTCGAGATGGCGGTGGCGAAGGCCCCGACCCGCAGGCGACCCCGCCGAAGCTGGTCCAGGTCTTCCAGCTCGAGGCCGGCTGCGTCCAGCCGCTCCAGCACGGCCTGGGCGTGCGGCAGCAGAGCCTGGCCGGCCTCGGTCAGCGCAACTCCGCGGGGGAGCCGATCCAGCAGAGCGCGCCCCAGAGTCGTCTCCAGTACGCCGATCTGACGCGATACCGCGGACTGGGTGTATCCCAGCCGAGCGGCGGCCCGGGAGATGGAACCGGTCTCGGCCACCGCGCGGAACGTCTTCAACAACTGCGTGTCCACGTCGGCAACCATATGCGGAGCCCGCATGGGAAGCATGCCTGATCATTGATTGTGGCATGCCATTAGGCCGCCTACGTTCGTCGGTATGAGCGTCTCCCTGGACAACCCCGCCTCCGTACCAGCACCTTTCGGCGACCGCTTCGCCCATGTCGCCCGCATCCCCACCGGCTCCGGTGCCCTGCTCGTGCTCTCCGGGCAGGTTGCTGTGGACGAGACCGGGCAGGTGCTGAGCCCGGGCAATGTGGGCGCCCAGACCACGGCCATCTTCGAGATGGTGCGGGACCTGCTCACCGCCCACGGCGCCACTCTGGCCGACGTAGCCCACCTACGAACCTTCATGCGGGATCTCAGCCGGCTGCCGGAGTACGGCCAGGCCCGCAACCAGTTCTTCCCCGGACCGCTGCGCCCGGCCAGCACCACCGTGGAGGTCAGCGGACTGTTCCTGCCCGGTGTGGAACTCGAGGTCGAGGTGCTGGCCGCGGTCTGAGAACGCCCGCCGAGGATCAGGCCGGCGAACCAGCGGCCACCGGGCGCAGTGCCGATCGTCGCCCCACCGCCCAGATCCCCAGGATCACCGCGGTGATCCCCGCCCCGGTGAGGCACACGGCGTCCCAGCCACCGACGTCGTAAAGCACCGAAGCCGCCGCCGAACCCAGCGCACCGCCGATGAAGTTCGAGGTGACGAAAGCCGTGTTGGCGCGTGAGCGCAGCTCGTCGGGAACGGCCTGGAACAGCCGGGTCTGGCTGAGGATCATCACGGCCTGCACGGCAACGTCGAGCAGGGCGACGGCGGCGATCACCGCGGCCACCGAAGTGCGGCCGGCCAGGGCGATGCCGAACGAGACCAGCAGCAGCACGACCGCGATCCCGGTGGCGGGCAGCGAGAGGCCGCGGTCGTGCAGCGAACCGGCATTGCGGGCCGCGGCCGCGCCGGCGAGCCCGACCAGCCCGAACAGACCGATCGTGGTGACCGAGTAGCCGTACGGCTCGGCGCTGAGCAGGAAGGTCAGGGCCGTCCAGAACATCGTGAAGGTGGCGAAGGTGAGCAGGCCCAGGGCGAGGGTCCAGCGCACGATCCGTTCGGTGCGCACCAGCCGGAACACGGAGGCGATCAGGCTGGGGTAGCGCAGCCGGGTCTTACGGCCGGTGGCGGGGATGTTCCGGTACAGGGTGACGGCCAGCAGCACGGTGAGCACGACCGCGCAGCCGTAGACCGCGCGCCAGCCGACCCGGTCGGCGATCAGGCCGCTGAGCGTGCGCGAGAGCAGGATGCCGGTCAGCAGGCCCGAGACCACGGTGCCCACCACTCGTCCTCGGTTGCCCGGATCGGCGAGATCCCCGGCCAGGGGCGCGAGGATCTGCCCGGAGACCGTGGTGGCGCCCAGCAGGGTGATCGCGACCAGAAGTGCGCCCATCGACGGCGCGAGCGCGCAGGCCGCCAGCGCGACGGCGCCGAGAGTCATCACGATGGGCAGCAGATAGCGCCTCTCCCGGACGTCGCCGAGGGGGACCACGAGCAGGATCCCGGCTGCGTAGCCGATCTGGGTGGCGGTCACGAGCCAGCCCGCGGTGTGGGGGGACGCGTTCAGGTCGGAGGCGATCAGGTCGAGCAGGGGCTGGGCCAGGTAGAGATTGGCGACGGCGGCTCCTCCGGCGACGGCGAAGAGCAGCGTCAGCCGGCGGGTCATGACGGGGGCCTCGACGGCTGCGTTCACGGGCACGCCCTCACCGTAGGCAGCCGGGCCGCAGAGAGGGAGGCCCTGTCAGTACCGGTCCCTCACCTGCCGGTTCACAGCAAACCCGTGGGTAGGGACATTCGCCCACCGTTAACCGGGAGACCCACTGGTGTTCTCTGCGGTCGGACTCACTCCAACCACCATCGGCGGGTGTCCCTCACCATGAACCGCCGCACCCTCCTGCGCGCGGCCCTCGTCTCCACCGCCGGAATCGCCGCAGGCCCCACCCTGCTGTCCGGAACCGCGAACGCCAGAACGCTCAACGCCGAGAGCCTGGCCACGACCAAGGCCGCCGTCGAGGCCTTCGTCGACTCCTACAAGACCAACGTCACCGGCAACGTCACCGTCGAGACCAACGCGGCGGTGCGGGCCCTGTCCGGCATGCAGAGCCTGTGGCGCACCGGCAGCACCTGGAACACCGGCACCGTGCTCTCGTCGTCGGTGCTGCGCGCCAACATGCAGTACATGGCCAAGGTGAGCCGCACCCGCACCCTGGCCGAGGAAGAGCGCGCGTTCATCGCCGACCGCCAGCACCAGAGCTACGCCACGATCGTCGGCCTCGGCCCGCTGGCCCCGCTCTACCGCGAGGCGGCCCGCGCGGTCACCGGTATCACCGAGGCTCCCAAGGGCACGCCGGCCACCAAGATCGAGGACGCTCTCCCCGCCGATGCGCCGGCCGGTTCGGCTCTGGGTGCGGGAGCTGCGGACTCGGAACTCGGACAGGTCGTGGCGCTGGTCGGACGTCTGCGGGGTAACTACTCCTCGGGCAACCCGAGCAAGGCCGCCTACCTGTACCCGCGGCCGTGGCGGATGAACCTGAAGAACGAGGTGGTCGACACCGGGAAGACCGACGAACTCGGCTACCCGGTCTACGACTCGCCGGTGACGGTGATCCCGCAGCTCCTGCGCCAGCGCAGCACCGCCCCGGCGGACGACGGCGGCTACCCCAGCGGCCACACCAACGCCTTCTACCTGGCCTCGCTGGCCTACGCCTACGCCGTGCCCGAGCGTTTCCAGGAACTGGTCACCTCGTCCATCGACCTGGCCCACACCCGCGTGGTCTCCGGCATGCACTCGCCGCTGGACGTGATGGGCGGCCGGATCCTGGCCACCGCGCTGGCCGCGGCGATCCTCAACGACCCGGACAACGCCCCGCTCAAGGCTGCGGCCCGCGAGCAGGCCCGCGCGTTCTTCACCAGCAAGGTGGGTGAGGACGTGATCGGCTACGCGCACAGCGCCGACCGTAAGAACGACGCCTACGCCGACCGCAAGGCGAACCGTCGCCTGATCGAGGACAAGCTCACCTACGACCTGCCGGCCAAGCGCTCGTCGGCGGCCATGGTGGTGCCGAAGGGCGCGGAGGTGCTGCTGGAGACGCGCCAGCCGTACCTGAGCGCCGAACAGCGCCGCGAGGTGCTGCGCACCACCGCTCTGGAGGCCGGGCACCCGCTGCTCGACGGCCCGGAGAACTGGGGGCGGCTGGACCTTTTCGTGGCGACGGACGGTTACGGCGCGTTCGACGGCGACGTCAAGGTGACCATGGACGCGTCCGCTGGTGGGTTCTCCAAGAGCGACATCTGGCGTAACGACATCAGCGGCCGGGGTGGCCTGACCAAGGCCGGTACCGGATCGCTGACGCTGACCGGTGAGAACTCCTACCGGGGTGGCACCACGGTCGCCGGGGGCACTCTCGTGGTGGCGGCCAAGCGCGCGCTGGGTAACGGTGACGTCGTGGTTGACGGCGCCACACTGGAGTTCGCCGAAGACGCGCGCCTGTCCGGCGAATACCGCCAGAACGGCGGCGTTCTCAAGGCCCACGGCAAGGTCAAGGTCGCGATCGACGACGACCTGGTGCTGAGCGGCGACACCGTGCTGCAGGTGGAGGGCAAGTCCGGTGACTCCGTGGTGATCCGGGCCGCCCGCGTCAAGGGCAAGTTCGGCGACGTACAGGTGCCGCAGGGCCTGCGGGCCGACATCGGTTATGTCCGCGACGGCATCACGGTGAAGCTGCGCAAGGCCTGATCCGGGAGTTCGGCGGGCGCGCGGCCACCTGGTGGCCGCGCGCCTCGTACGTGGCATGTGTAACGTCTGCGACGGTAGATCGAGCTGATCACCAAGGGGGCCGGGGGCCTGGCCCCGACCGGCCCGGGCGCCGAGCCGTCGATCACCCCGAACGGACGCTATGTGGCGTTCCAGTCCACCGCCACCAACCTGCCTCCGCGATTGCGTCCGTCGCCGACCTGGCCAGTGGCCGACGCCCCCGGTTAGCGTTCTTGGATGGGACCCGGGGAACCTCGCATCGAGAACTGGCGCAGGACGTCCTTGGACGACTTCGCCGCCACGCTGACCGGCCGACGGGTGGTGGCCGTCGACGGCCGGGGCGGCAGCGGCAAGACCTCGCTGGCCGAGCGGCTGGCCGCGCGCACCGGGGCCGTCGTGGTGCACTCCGACGACGTGGCCTGGAACCACGCCCGCTTCGACTGGGGCGACCTGATGCGGGACGGCGTGCTGGAGCCGTTCCGGGCCGGCCGCGGCGTGCACTACCAGCCGCTGGGCTGGGCTCCGCACGGCCGTGAGGGGCACCTCGACGTCCCGGCCGACGCGCCCATGCTGATCATCGAGGGCATCGGCGTCTCCCGGCGCTCGCTGGCCCCCTACCTCGACTTCGTCGTCTGGGTGCAGTCGGACCCGGACGAGGCCCGGCGCCGCGGTCTGGCCCGGGACATGCTCCAGCGCAGCGATCTCGACGAGGAGACCGCCGCCCGGGAGTGGGAGGAGTGGGAGGTCGAGGAGATCCCCTTCCTGGCCGACGACCAGCCCTGGGAACGGGCCGACGCGATCGTGGGCACGCTGTCGGCGGTCGCCCACGATCCGGAGACCGAGGTGCTCGTCGCGGTCGGCCGACGGTAGGGATCAGACAACCAGTGGACGCTCGACCGTCAGGTCACCGTTCTCGATCAGCCGGCGCACCGCCTCCAGCACCGCCTCCAGTGACGTGTACGACGGTTCGTACCCCAGTAGCCGGCGGGCCTTCTCGATCGAGCAGCAGTGACTGCGCACGAGGTGCTCCCAGCTGGCCTCGCCGTGCTCATGGGACATGCCCTCGCGGAACCGGTCCCAGTCGACCGGCTCCAGGTACAGCGGCTGCCCGAACCAGCCGGCCGCGGCCTCGGCGAAACCCCGCACCGTCAGCGCGGTCGGTGCCACCACGTTGAAGTCCTCGCCGGCGGCCGCCTCGCGGCGGGCCACCGCCAGTTCGAACGCCTGGGCCACGTCGTCGGCGTGCACGTGATGCATCATCTCGTTGCCCAGGCCGGGCACGCGGAGCCGCGAACCGCTGGAAAGGGTCTGCCAGACCCCGGGGTCGAGGTTGCCCAGCGGGCCGATCGGCATCCAGCCGGGGCCGACGATGTGGCCGGGGTGCAGCGACGTCGTGACCAGGCCGCCCGCCGCGGTCTCGGCCTGCAGCAGACGAGCGATCTGGTCCTTCTGGATCCCGTACTCCCCCAACGGCGGGGTGCCGGATCCCTCGGCGATCGGCGCCAGGTGGCTGGGACCGTAACGCCAGATCGATCCGCAGTGCAGCAGGTGCCCGACCTCGCCGCGCAGGCGCTCGACCAGGGCGGTCGCCGAGGCGACGGTGAAGCAGATCAGATCGATGACGACGTCGGGCCCGAGTCCGGCGACCCGGTCGCCGAACGTGCCGGCCGCGTCCTCCTGCTCCCGGTCCGCAGCGACCTGCTGTACCGACGTCCACTCGGAAGCCTCGGTGTAGGCCGAGCGGGTGCCGCGGCTGATGCTGACCACCTCGTGACCGGCCCGCACGAGCCGGGGGACGAGGTAGGTGCCGATGTGGCCGCTCCCGCCGATGACCACGATGCGCATGTCTCTCCCGATCCGCCGGAGGTCCTTGGCGGCTCACGTTATCGGGGCGGGGGCGATGAGTTCTGCCGGCCGGCCCGGTCTTCACTGCGTATCCGACGCTTCACCCACCTGGAGACCGCTGTGACCGCACGCATGTTGTTCGTGAACATCCCCGTGGCCGACCTCGGGGCCAGCAAGGCCTTCTTCGCCCAGTTGGGCTTCACCTTCGACCCGAACTTCACCGACGACACGGCGGCCTGCATGAAGGTCAGCGACCAGGCCAGTTTCATGCTGCTCACCCGGGAGAAGTTCGCCACCTTCGCGAAGCGGCCGCTGGCCGACCCGGCCACCCACACCCAGGCCCTGTTCTGCTTCAGCGTGTCCTCCCGCGAAGAGGTCGACTCGGTCTCCCAGGCCGCGCTGGCCGCCGGCGGGGTCGAGGCCGACGGCCTGGAGGACTACGGGTTCATGTGCTCGCGCAGCTTCTTCGACCTGGACGGTCACGGCTGGCAGATCATGTGGATGGACCCGGCGGCGGCCGAGAGGGGCCCCGAAGAGTTCGTCGCAGCTCAGCAGCAGGAAGCCACGGCCTGAAGCGCCCGTCCGGGCCGGCGCCGGCTCCGTGGTCACAAGGGGGTCAGGGAAGATCGGTGCCGGTCAGCCCGGCCGAGAGCGTCCACAGCCGTTCGGCCGCCACCGGGTCGATCGCGTAGGCGTTCACACCCCGGTCGAGGCCTTCCTGGGTGCCCAGATCAGCGATGTGCGCCACGTCGACGTCCTCGCAGTACACCCCGCCCATGCCGGCGAGCTGCGCCGACGTGGCCGCCCAGACGCTGGTGGCCGCACCCTCCTCCGGGGTCTTCCAGGGGTAGATGTCGTTGCCCTCGGCGTCGATCCACCCCAGGCCGACCATCTCCCCGTCGGGCAGATGCCGCTGCAACGGCGTCTTGATGCCCCCGGGGAACACCGAGAACGCCCGCACGCCATGGGGTTCGCCGAGCTTGTCCAGGTGCCGGGCGAAAAGCACGTTGGCCGTCTTGGCCTGCCCGTAGGCCTGCCACTTCTCGTAGGAGTTGTGGAACTGCAGGTCGTCCCACTGGATGTCGGAACCCTTGTGCCCCCACGAACTCAGGCTCACCACCCGGGCCCCTGCGGCCTGCACCAGGGCCGGCCACACCTGGGTGGTCAGGACGAAGTGACCGAGGTGGTTGGTGGCGAACTGCGCCTCCCAGCCCGGCCCCACCCGGGTCAGCGGGATCGCCATCACCGCGGCGTTGTTGATCAGGATGTCCAGGGCCCGGCCACTGGCCAGGAACGACTGTGCAAAGGCCCGCACGCTGCCCAGGTCGGCCAGATCCAGCTCAGCGATCTCGACGTTCTTCACATCGGCCAACTGTTCGGCCGCCGCATCAGGGCGACGCGCCGGCACGACCACTGTGGCGCCCGCCCCGGCGAGCGCGCGCGTGGTGGTGATGCCGATCCCCGAATACCCACCCGTCACGATCGCGACCCGACCGGTGAGATCAACCCCGGCAAGGACGTCCTCAGTGGTGGTGTGGTGACCGAAACCCGACCCGATCGGGCGCTGATAAGAAACCATGCCTCGACCGTACGAACGCCCCCGGTGCTGTTCCAGGCAGTGTCACAACCACCCACGCGCTCCCACGATCTCGACATCGAGTTGCGTGAACGCGGCCAGCGCGGGCACCAGCTCCGCGGCCAGCGTCAGCTTCGGCGCATCGATCGAGGCGTCGGGCAGAAAGTGCACAGTCGTGCCCGTGCCGCTCTGCGGCGGGGCGGGCCGCAGGCCGGTCACCGGGATCCCGTGCTCGTAGCGCTGAGTCCAGGACCCCTCGAGCCGCCGATTGGTGTGCACCAGCCACGAACTCAGCGCCGCCACCACCGACATGCCCCGCCGCGGATGTCCGTCGGGCAACTGCTCGGCATCGGGAAGGTCGAAGAAGCGCAGGTCTTTCGTGGCCATCACCGGCTTCTTCACCGGCTCGCCCTGCTCGTCGCGCCGCGTGTCGGTACCTCGCCCGTCATCACTCACCGACACCGAGCCGTCCCGATGCAGGGCCACCGTGCAATGCCCCACCTGCGAAGCGCTTTCAGCCTCGTCTGCCGCGTAGGCCAGAACTTCCAACACCAGATGAAGGACGCCGGTGGGCGCGTATGCGGTCGGGTCGCCTCGGATGGTGGCCAGGTGCTTTGCGTCTACCGTGCGGGCCCAGTCGTGGGTGGTGTTCTGCCACGGCGTTGGTGAAGAACTCATCAAAGCGCCTCGGGCCAGGGGGTCTCGGCGGTCAGCTCTCGCAGGACCGCCTGGATGGCAGGGCTGGCGTTGGCACTGCGGCGCCAGGCGGCGAAGACCTCGCGTTTGGGGGCTCGCTTCAGGGGGAGTGAGACCAGGTCCTCGCGTAGTGGGGGGCGGGCCAGGCGGGGGATCAGGGCGATCACGTCGCCCGAGGCCACCAACGACAGCTGTGTGCTGAAATCGTCGATCAGGTGGCGTACGTCGGGGTCTTCTCCGGACGAGGCGAAGAGGCGGCGGAACCATTGGTGGCACACGCTTCCCGGGGGTGAGGTGACCCAGGCGTGACCGGCCAGGTCGGAGACGGCCAGGGGGCGGTCGAGGGATGCGAGGGGATGGGAGCGGTGGAGGACGACGTCGCCGACGTCTGTGTGGATGCGCCGCTGGATCATGGCGGGGGAGAGGGCGACGGGCAGGCCGTCGGCGTCGTGGGTGAGGGCCAGATCGGCGGTGCCGGCCTCGACGCTACGCAGCGCCTGTTCGGGGTCTTCCTCGGAGATGTGCAGCCGTAGCTCGGGAGCGTGGGCGGCGAGCGCGGGGACGACGGGGGCGAGGAGGCCGCGGACGCCGGTGGAGAAGGCGACGACGCGCAGGGTGCCGCTGGGAGCCCCGTCGGCCACGGAACGGGCCGCCTCGGCGCACTGCTCCAGGGCCTGGAACACTGAGGGAGCGGTGTCGACGATGGCCTGACCGGCTGGGGTGAGCACCACGCCGCGACCGGCCGGGGCCAGCACGGGCACGCCGACCTCGCGTTCCAGCCGTTTGATCTGCTGAGACACTGCCGAGGCGGTGAAGCCCAGCTCCTCGGCGGCCCGGGCCAGGGTGCCCAGGGTGGCCACGGAACGCAGCGCACGCAGGGCGGTCACATCGATCATGAAGCCAGGCTACGCAATACCGCCAAGAATCCATCGCTGGACCGCAGGCTTCCGGCCCGTCAGGATGAACCTATGACCGACACGCGTGTGCCCGCTGACCTGCTCTTCGGCTCCAACGTGGTGGCCATGGTGAGCCCGATGAAGCCGGACGGCTCCATCGACGAGGCCGCCGTGACCAGCCTGGTCGCGCACCTGCTGAGCACCGGCTGCGACGGCATCGTGGTCAACGGCACCACCGGCGAGTCGGCCACCGTCTCCGGCGAGGAGGGCCTGCAGCTGATCCGGCAGGTCAAGGCCCAGGTGCAGGGGCAGGCCCGGGTGATCGCCGGGGTCGGCACCTACGACACCAGGGCCACGATCGCCCGCGCCCAGGCGGCCGAGGAGGCCGGCGCCGACGCCCTGCTGCTGGTCACGCCCTACTACAACCGCCCCACCCAGGCCGGGGTGGTGGCGCACACCCGGGCCGTGGCCGACTCCACCGGTCTGCCGATCATGCTCTACGACGTGCCGGCCCGGACCGGCCTGGCGCTCAGCCCGGCCACCATCGTCGAGCTGGCCGCCCACCCGCGGATCCAGGCGATCAAGGACGCGAAGGGCGACATCTTCGAGGCCCTGACCGTGATGGCCCGCACCGGGCTGGCCTACTACAGCGGCATCGACGAGCTGAACCTGCCCTACCTGGCCAGCGGCGCGGTGGGCGTGGTCAGCGTGGTGGGCAACGTGGTCGCCGACCGCAACGCCGAGCTGATCAAGGCGGTGCGCGAGCACGACCTGGAGCGGGCCCAGGAGGTGGCCAAGGCGCTGATCCCGCTGACCGACGCGATCATGCGCACCTCCTCCGGCGCGATCATGGCCAAGGCCGCGCTCGCCGAGATCGGGGTGGTCCCCAGCGCCGCGGTGCGCCTGCCGCTGCTCGAATCGCCCGACGAGGACCTGCGCAAGCTGCGCGCGGCCCTGCTGACGATCGCCACGCCGGTCGCCTGATCGGCGCGCGGGGACGAGTTCGGACAGGACCTAGGCTGGTCCGGTGCCCCGCCCGGATCAAGGAGTCACCGTGTCCGACCAGGACCAAGCCCTCAGCAGCCCGTCCGCCTGGCAGTGGCGCTGGCCCGGTCTGGCGGTCGGCGGGATCGAGATGATCGAGGGCACCCTGATCTTCCCGATCGAGGAGGCCGGGCTGAAGCAGGCCTGGGGCGAGGACGACCTGGAGGCGGCCCGGCGTACCTACCCCGACCAGCCGGTCGTGCTCACGCCGGACGGGCTGCTCATCCTGATCGGGCCGCACGCCGAGGCGATGTCGGCCGCCATGCAGAACCCCGAGGCACTCTGAGCCGGCCGGCCGTCTGAACGCTTTGCCTCCGCCCCGACTACTAGTGGGTGTGAAGAGCCGCAGAGCATCGGACGCCGAGCTGATCGGCCGGTCGCTGACCGGCGAGGCCGAGGCCTTCGTGGAGATGGTGCTTCGGCACGAGTCCGCGATCGGGGCCTTTCTGGTGCGGCGGGTGGGCCGGGACACGGCCGAGGACCTGCTGGGTGAGGTCTGGGTGGCCGCTTTCGCCGCCCGTAAGACCTACGACCAGCAGTACCCGGACGCGCGCCCCTGGCTCTACACCGTCGCGTTGAACCAGGTCCGGCATCACTGGCGCTCGCAGCCGCCCGAGGATCTGGTGCCGGACCTGAACGAGCAGGGCGGTGCGTGGGACCCGTGGCCGATGGTGCAGATGCGGGTGGATGCCCAGGCTGTGTTCCGGGATGCCCTGGCGGGGCTGCGGTCCGACGAGCGTGAGGTGCTGACCCTGGTCGCCGGGGAGGACCTGACGGCCGCCGATGCCGCCCGGGTGCTGGGCATTCCGGCCGGAACGGCCCGGCGTCTGCTGCACCAGGCCCGCGAGACACTGCGCGGCACCCCCGAGGTCGCGGCTCTCCTGACCGAACTGAACAGCGTGAGAGGGAGCAGGTAATGGTGGACGAGATGGACCTGGCGAAGAAGTCGTTGCAGGTGTCGCCGCTGCGGCCGGAGGCGCACGAGCGGGCCCGCGCCGACCTGCGGGCGGCCCTGGAGGAAGCCTCCGGCCGGGGCAAGGTGGCCTTCCTCAAGCCGCGTCGGCGGCGCACCCCGTGGATCGGCGCCGGGATCGGTGCGCTGGCGGCCGGTGCGGCCGTGGTGTTCGCGGTCAGTTCGATGTCGCAGCCCGCTACGCCGAATGCCCCGGTGGCCCAGGGGCCGGTGGTCGAGTCCGAGTTGATCTCCCTGGCCACCCGCCTGACCGCCGCCGGCGAGACCGGGTCGGGAGACGCGTCCCTGGTTGTTCGCACCCAGACCATCGACGGTCAGGATCCCACGGTCAGCTACAACCTCTACACCGACGACGGCCGCTACTTCGGCGCCGCGGACGAGGCGTCGCTGCGCCAGGCGATGGGTGAGGGCTCGGACGAGGGCTTCTCGCGGATCGTCGCGAACAGTGTCGAGGCAGCGCGGTTCGCGGTGGACGGCGACCTCGAGGAGGCCCGCCGCCGGATGGTCGACGCGGCGCCCAACAGCCTGGGCCTGGGCCTGGACGAGGCCGCGCGGCAGAAGATCTGGGACGAGACGCTGGCCGAGAACGCCGACGTCTACGAGGCCAAGGGCTACCAGCCGCCGAAGAACCCGCCCACCGGCAAGAAGCTCGAGCAGTTGGTCGGCTCCCACCTGTGGAACCAGGGGCTCGACGCCCTGAACGGCGGCAGCGGCAGCCCCGAGGTGCGGGCCGGCGTGCTGCGGCTGTACGCGTCCGTGCCCGAGGTCAAGGTCGAGAAGACCACCACCGAGGGGCAGGCCACCCTGACCCTCACCGCCGGTGCGGCGCTGTCCGGGGGCGGCGCACCGCAGGTGCTGACCGTCGACGCCGAGTCGGGCACTCCGATCTCGCTGGTCAGCGCGGCCGACGCGGACGTGCCGGGTTCGCAGAGCACCTACCAGGTCTCCCGCGTCTCGGTGTCCGACTTCACGGCCTGAACGGGTGGGGGCGCCTGACTGCAGGCGCCCCCACCTCAGCGTGCGGCGAAGGCCAGGAAGGGTTCGAGCGCGCCCACACCCTCGATCGGCCCCTCGAGAACGACCTTCGAGGAGGCGCTTTCGATGATGTCGCGGCAGCGCAGGGTGAAGCTCGGCCCGGGGGCCAGGTACTGGGCGAAGTCGGGTGTGGCGGCGGCGAAGACGATGCGGGACAGGCCGGCCCAGACCATGCCGGTGGCGCACATCGGGCAGGGCTCGCCGCTGGCGATCATGATGCCGCCGGGGATCTGCTCGGCCGGGCCCAGGCGACGGGCGTTCACCACGGCCTCCAGCTCGGCGTGGGCGCGCACGTCGCCGGTGGAGGGCACGGCGTTCATTCCCTCGGCGATCATCTCGCCCTCGGCCGAGAGCAGGACGGCGCCGAAGGGGTGGTCGCCGCGCTCGACGGCCAGGTGGGCCAGTTCGATGGAGCGGCGGATGTGGACCTCGTGGTCGAGGGCCTCGCTCATGCGGACAGCTCCAGTTCGGTACCGACTCCCAGGGCCCGGGCCCGTTCGACCAGCAGGTCGGCCACCGCCAGATCCTGCAGACCCAGCCCCACCGAGTTGAACAACGTGACCTCCTGCGCGTCCGAGCGGCCCGGCGCGAGGCCGGCTGTCACCACGCCGAGCTCGACCGACACATCGGCCTGCACCACGGCGCCCTCGGCCAGAGCCAACACCACTTCTCCGGACTTGGCCAGAGCGGTTGCCAGCGAGTCGACCACCACCCGGGAACGTCGCAGCCCCTCCCCGTCGATCTCCCGATGATCCGGCCGCGGAGGCGCACCCACGGCATTCACGTGCAGGCCGGGGCCGAACCAGGCGCCCAGCACCAAGGGATCGCGTGACGGCGTGAGGGTGCAGACGACATCGCTGCCGCGTACCACTTCCTCCACCGTCTGAACGCTTTTCACGGTGATCCCGAGGTCGGCGACGGCCTGGCGATAGCGTTCCAGCGTGGCTGGGGTACGCGACCAGACCAGAACGGTTTCCAGGTCCAGCACCTCGTTCAGCGCGCGGGTGTGCTGGACCGCCAGGCCGCCCGCACCCACCAGTCCCAGAGTGCGACTTTCCGGGCGAGCCAGGAAGGCCGTGGCCAGGGCACTCGCGGCGGCCGTGCGCACCGCCGTCACCAATCGTCCGTCGATCAACGCCTGGCACTCACCGGTCTCGGCCGAGGTGACCAGGATCGTAGAGCGTTGCACGGCGAGGCCGCGCCCGGCGTTGGCCGGGATGTCGGCCAGCAGTTTCACCGCTGCGGTGGTGGGGGTGGCGGCGACCATGGGCACCAGCGAGGCGCCGTTCATGGTCATCGCCGGTGGGGCAGGCACCACGGCCCGGCCGAGGGCCAGTTCGGTGTGGGCCTGCTGAAGAGCCGAACGGACGTCGGAGTGCGGGTTTTCGCCGAGGAGTCGGCTGACGTCGGAGTGGGTCAGGATCAGCAAGGGGACGTCCTCACGGGAGTCGGGGTGGGGAGGTCAGGCTCGGGCGAAGGGCACGGTCAGGCCCGAAGGGGCGCGGCTGGCGCCGGCCAGGCCGCTGACCGCGATGATTGCGACCAGGTAGGGGAGCATCGTGAGCAGGGCGGGCGGTACGTCCACACCGAGGGCCGGCAGCGCGTACTGCAGGGCCTGAACCACGCCGAAGACCACTGCCGCCAGAGCAGTTCCGACCGGTCGCCAGCGCCCGGCGATGACCGCGACCACGGCCAGGTAGCCGATACCTGCGGTCATGTTGTCACTGAACGCCCGCACCTCGGACAGGGCCAGCTGGGCTCCGGCCAGGCCGGCCAGGGCGGAGGTGAGCAGGATGCACAGAGTGCGCAGCCGGAGCACGGGCAGGCCGGTGCGGTCGGCCGCCACCGCGTCCTCGCCGACCGCATCGATGCGCAGGCCGGGCCCGGTGCGGGGCGAGAGCGTCAGGGCCACCCCGCCGGCCAGCAGGAGGCACAGGTAGCCGAGCGGGGTCAGGTCGAACAGGGCCGGGCCGATCACCGGGATCGCGCTCAGTCCGGGCAGATTCAGATCGTCGAAGGCGGGAACGGTGTCGGTGGAGTCCAGCCACAGCCGTGCCCCGAACGTGGTGGCGGCCAGGGCGAGGGCGTTGAGGGCGATGCCGACCACGATCTGGTCGGCCCGGCAGCGCACCGACAGGATCGCCTGGGCCAGACCGGTCAGCAGCCCCCCGAGCACCCCGCAGGCGGCGCCCAGCCAGGGTGATCCGGTGGCCACCGCCCCCGCCACCGAGGTGAAGGCGCCGGTCAGCATCATGCCTTCCAAGCTCAGATTGAGGACGCCGGCCCGCTCGCTCACGAGCTCGCCGACCGCGGCCACGAGCAGGGGGAGGGCGAAACCAATGCCGCTGACCAGGATCTGGGTGAGGATGCTCATCGTCCGGCTCCCGTCAGTTCGGCCGCCCGGTCGGAGGCCGGGCCGGCTCCGTCGCGGGTGCGGGCGAGCCGGCGCCGGGTGGCCCAGCCGGCCGTGGCCGCGATGAAGAGGATGATCAGGCTCTCGACGATCGACACGGTGGTGGCCGGCACCCCGGCCACCAGTTGCAGGTTGATCCCGCCGGAGACCAGGAAGGCCAGCAGCAGGCCGACCGCCACCAGGCCGAGCATGGAACCGCGGGCCAGCAGGCCGACCACGAGCCCGGAGAAGCCGTAGCCGGAGGTGAAACCCTCGGCCAGGATGAACGGCGCTGTGGCCACCAGCAGGCCTCCGGCCAGCCCGGCGAAACCCCCGGCGCCGGACAGGGTCAGGAATCGGGTGCGCGCCACCGGGATGCCCAGGCGGGCGGCGGCCTCGGGGGCGTGGCCGAGCGCGCTGAGCCGGATGCCGGAGGCGGTGTGGCGCAGCAGGACTCCGACCGCGATCACGGCGATGAGAGCGATGACGACGGCGATCGTGGCGGGTGAGCCGGTCAGGCCGAGCAGAGGCAGGCGGGCGCCGTCGATCAGAGCGGACGACTGGGGCAGGGTTTCGGAGGACGTCACCGGCTGCCGCAGCAGAAAGGGTTCGTGCACCATCAGCGTCACCAGGGCGATGCCGACGAAGTTCAGCAGCAGCGTGGTGATGATCTCGCTGGTGCCCAGCCAGGCGCGTAGTGCGGCGGCGATGGCGGCCCAGCCGAAGCCGGCGGCTGCGGCGCCGGCCAGGACCAGGGGCAGAGCCAGGGCGGCCGGGGTGCCGGTGGGGAGGGTGGTGCCGATGGCGGCCGCGGCGATGCCTCCGGCGCAGATCTGGCCCTCGCCGCCGACATTGACCAGCCCGGCCCGGTAGGCCAGGACGAAACCGGCCGCCACCAGGAGCAGCACGGCTGCGGTGTTGACGGACTTGCCGATCGCGTAGGGGGTTCCGAACATGCCCTCGGCCAGGGCGGAGACGGCGGTGGCAGGCGAGGCTCCGGCGACCGCGCACAGAACGAGCCCGATCACCGCGGCCGCGGCGGTCGAGGCCAGGGCCGTGAAGGCCGGGTGGTAGGTGAGTCTCATGCCGTCGTTCCCGTCATCAGGGCGCCGATCTCGGCCTCGGCCGAGGGGGTTCCTGCCTCGACCGGTCCGAGCAGGCGACCCCGGTAGCTGACCAGCACCTGGTCGCACAGGGTGAGAAGCTCGTCGACCTCGCTGGAGACGACCAGCACGGCCACGCCGCGGCCCGCGGCCTCGCGCAGCCGCTCAAGCACGGCCGCCACCGCGCCCACGTCGAGACCCCGGGTGGGCTGCGCGGCGACCAGAACCTGCAACCCCTCGATCGACAGCTCCCGGGCCAGCACGACCTTCTGCTGATTGCCGCCGGAAAGGGACTTCATCGGCGTGCGGGGTCCCGGCACCCGTACGTCGTAGGTCTCGATCAGTTGTGCGGCAGCGGCTTCCAGCGTCTTTCGGTCGAGCAGCCCGTACCTGCGGAAGTCTCCCAGGCGGGACAGGAACAGGTTCTCGGCCACGGAAAGGTCCGCGACCATGCCCTCGTGGTGCCGGTCTTCCGGAACCACACCCAGACCGTGAGCCGTGCGCAGCGCCGGAGGCGCGTCGGTCAGGTCGAGGGTCTTCAATTTCACCGAACCCGACGTGGGCCGCAACGCTCCCGAGAGCACCCGCACGAGTTCGCTCTGGCCGTTGCCCTCGACCCCGGCGATTCCGGTGATCCGGCCCGGCAACAGATCCAGCTGCACGCCGTCCACCAGTTTCGACCCGTCGGCGGCGGTGACCGAAAGGTCCCGCACCGAAAGCACCGGCTCGGCTGCGGTCCGGGTGACCGATCGGCGGGTGACCCCGGCCCCGGCCGCTGCGGCCGCAACGCTCGAGACGTCTTCGGGTTTCTGACCCAGCATCAGCGAAAGCAATTCTGCCACCGCAACTTCACTCAGACGTCCCCCGCCGGCGACGGTTCCGTGGCGCAGTACCGTCGCCTCGTCCGCGACCCGGGAGACCTCGCCCAGCTTGTGCGTCACCAGCACCACGCCGCGGCCGGACGCGGCGATCGCCTGACAGACTCCGATCAGCGCGTCGATCTCGGCCCCGTCGAGCACTCCGGTGGGCTCGTCGAGCAGGATCAGGTCCGGATCGGTCAGCAGCGCCTTGACGATCTCGGCCTTCTGCCGCCCGCCCACCGGCAGGTCGGCCACCCGGGCGTTCAGGGCGACGGACAGGCCGAACTCGTCGCGGATGCGCTCCAGACGGGGGCCCAGCCGGGCCGAGCGCCGGCCGAAGAACCGGCCCGAGGCCAGCAGCAGGTTCTCCTGCACGGTCAGGGTCGGGATGAGCGAGAAGTGCTGGTGCACCATCGCCACACCGCTGCTCAGGGCGTCGGCCGGGGACGAGGGGCGGTAGGGCCGGTCCTTGAGGGTCATCGAGCCGGACGAGGGCCGCACGCCGCCGTTGACCAGGTTGCACAGCGTGGACTTGCCGGCCCCGTTCTCGCCGAGCACGCAGTGCACCGTGCCGGCGCGGACCTGGAGGTCGACGCCGTGCAGGGCCTCGACCGGGCCGTAACGCTTACCGAGGTCGCTGAGCCGGAGCAGGGTGGTCATCAGTAGGGCTCGACCGCGCCGGAGGCCAGCTGCGTCTTCGCCTTCTCCAGCGTGGCCCGGATCTCGGCGTCCTCGTCGCAGAGCACGAAGTCGGTGGCGTCCTTGTCCGAGGTCAGGCCGAACGGCACCTGCTCGGCCTTCCAGGTGCCGTCCTGGACGGCGGCGACCGCGTACTCGATCTCCTTGCCGATGTCGGTCTGCACGTAGCCGACGTAGGACTCGTCGTCGCAGCTGCCCGGGATCGGGCCGCCGATCATCCGGGCGCTGCTCTCGGCCGCGGCCTGCTGGATGCCCTGCTTGCCGAGGTTCACGATCTGCCCGAGCACGTCGGCCCCGGCGCCGTAGTTCGCGGCGGCCGCCTGCTTGGCCTTGGCGGGATCGTTGAAATCGCCCACGTACTGCGGCGGAAGTACCTTCACGGCGGGATCGGCGAACTGCGCGCCGTTGCTGAAGGCGTTCGCCGCATTGACGATCGCGGGCAGTTCCACCCCGCCGACGAAGCCGATGGTGCCCTTGGCCGAGGCCATCGCCGACACGGCGCCGGTGAGGAACTCGGCCTCGGCCTGCTGCGGGTCGTAGTAGGCGAGGTTGGCCAGGGGCTCGGCATCGGCCGGGCCGCCGATCTCGACGAACTCGACCTCGGGGAACTGCGGCGCGACCTTGCGCACGTCGGCGTCGGTCTGCCCGCCCAGCGAGATCACCAGGTCGTTCTGCGACGCGAAGCGGACCAGGGCCTGTTCGTAGTCGGCGGCCTCGACCTGTTCCACGTAGCTGAGCTCGACCTCACCGGCCTTCTTCAGGCGTTCGTAGCCGAGGTAGCCGGACTGCATGAACCCGGTGTCGGAGATCGAGCCGGGGAAGAACACGCCGACCTTGAGGGCGTCGTCGCCGGCCGCCGGGGAGGCCTCGGGGCTGTCCGAGCCGCAGGCGCTGAGCAGCACGGATGCCCCGACGAGGGTGGCGGCCAGAAGGCTGTGGGGCGGGAACGAGCGGGAGGCCATGGCAGTGAGCCCTTCGTTGTCTGCGTTCACCAATTAGCGGTATACCACTAAGCAACGAGGGTGGTGAGGGGCTGTGACGGCCACGTTTCGGCGGGGTAAAGGTCGGGAAAGTTCGTGGGGGACGAGGGCGGTGAGCAATGCTGGGGGTGTGACGGTGGTGCGGAACGGCAGAGAGAAGCCCGGCGACCAGGGATCGGCGCCGTCGTTGCGCGAGGCGACCTACGACGAACTGCGCAGCCGCATCGTCAATCTCGTCTATGCGCCCGGGCAGCGGCTTTTCGAGCGCGACCTGGCGGCGGAACTCGAGGTCTCGCGGATCCCGCTGCGCGAGGCGCTGCAGTTGCTGGCCAACGACGGCCTGGTCGTCCTGGTGCCCCGGCAGGGAGCCCTGGTGGCCCCGTTCACCGCCGCCGACGTCCGTGATCTGTTCGATGTCCGCGAGAGCCTGGAGGTGCTCGCCGCGCGCCTGGCCGCGCACCGGGTGGGCGAGGAGGGGCTGGCCGAGCTGCGCGAGCAGATCGACCGGGCCCGCGGGGCCCTGGCGGCCCAGGACCACCCGGCCATCGCGGCGGCGAACTCGCAGTTCCACCGTGTGCTGGTGCGGATCGCCGACAACCCGCTGCTGACGTCCATGATGCGGCCTCTGGAGGCCCGCACGCAGTGGCTGTTCCACCTGACCCGGCAGCGCGACCTGGGGCAGCAGTGCGACGAGCACCAGGAGCTGTACGACGCGCTGGCCGCAGGCGATGCCGAGCAGGCCGCCCGCTGCGCGTTCGAGCACGTCACCTCGGGCCGGGAAGACAGCATCGCGCTGGCCCGGGAGTGGTCGGCCGCCACGATCAACCCGGTCGAGGTCACCCGCTCACGCCGGCGCTGAGGCTAGGGGGTGACCGCCCGGCCGGCCTGGAGCTCCAGCAGGGCCCGGGCCAGCGAGGGGTTCTGGAGCAGCTCGGCGGTCGGGCGGGGGTCGTTCAGGTACTCCGGGTCGGTGGCGATCAGCGCGAGCACCGACTCGGTGGTGATGGTGGCCAGCCGCATCCGCCAGCCCTCGAACCCGCGGCCCTCACGTTCGCCCTGGTAGACCACCGTGCTGTCGACGTGCAGCAGGTCCTGGGTGATGCGCCGGTAGGTCTCCTCCACCGCCTCCTGAGGGCCTTCCAGCAGTTGCACGAAGTAGGCCGCATCGCCCGGGCGGTCGTGCACGTGCAACAGGCAGCCGGTGATGTCGGCGGCGGCGTTGCGCTCACGGCTGCGGCCGAGGAAGACCTCGAGTTCGTTCTCGCTCAGGTCGACCACGGCCCGGCTGGCGTAGATGAGCTCGTACAACGAGTGCTCCCAACCTTCGGCTTCGACTGAGCCTCGGCAAGCTACCCGAGTCAGGTTGAGCGGCGACTCGAGACGGATCGGCGATCCGGAGGGCACTTTCAGGTGAATATCCGGCGGAACCGGCGTGCGGGCGTCGGCCGTTGGGCAGGATGGCCTCGCGGGGCAGGCTCCGGCGCGGTGGAATGTCCGCGCCGGCCCGATGACGAAAGTACAGGTAGCTGCCATGAGAGTGCCCGGGACGAACGCCCTGAAGAGCCTTGCGCTGCAGGTGGTGGGCTGGGCGCTGGTGCTGGCCGGGATCGCGGCCCTGGTGCTGCCCGGGCCGGGTCTGCTGGCGCTCTTCGCCGGGCTCGCCGTGCTGGCCACCCAGTACGAGTGGGCCGAGCGGCGGCTCGAGCCGGTGAAGAAGGCGGCGCTGCGCACCGCGGCCGACAGTGTGGCGGCGCCCTGGCGGATCGCGATGTCGGTGCTCGGCGTGCTGTCGCTGATGGCAATCGGCATCGTCTGGGGGGTTGGCACGCCGGTGCCCTCGTGGTGGCCGATCGACGACGAGTGGTGGCTCAAGGGCGGCTGGGGCGTGGGGGCCTCGCTGATCGTTTCGGCGCTGATCGCGGCGGCCACCATCGTCTACTCGTACCTCAACTTCCGCGAGATCCGTCACGAGGAGGCGGTCGAGGAGGCGCAGGAGGAGGCCGAGGAGCGGCGGAGGTCGCAGCAGTCCGGGAGGTAGTGTGGCGGGCGTGGAGTACCTGCCCTACGCCGAACGTCAGCCTTCCTCCGAGTACCGCGAGGTGCTGCGGCGGATCCTCACCAGCGGCGTCGAGGTGCCCACCCGTCAGGGCGTGACCGCGCTCACCCTGATGCAGCAGACCATGACCTTCCCGCTGGCCAACGGGTTCCCGCTGATCACCGAGCGCAGCGTGAAGGCGTTCTGGCAGAAGGCGATCGGCGAGCTCTGCGCGTTCGTCAACGGCGCCACCACGATGGACGAGTTCGAGGAGTTCGGGTGCGACTGGTGGGGTGCGTGGGCCACCCCGGAGAAGACCCTGAAGAAGGGGATCGAGCCGGGCACGCTCGGCCCCGGCTCGTACGGCGGCGCCTTCCACGACTTCCCCACCTCCGAGGGCGGCGGGTTCGACCAGTTCAAGCACCTGGTCGAGCAGATCCGCGAACTGCCCGGCGACCGCACGCATTTCGTTTCGCCGTGGATCCCGCAGTACCAGATCCGCGGTGCGGGAAAGCTTCCCAGGACCACGATCGCTCCGTGCCACGGCTGGGTCCACGTGCGGGTGCTCGGCGGCCGGCTGCACCTGCACATGTTCCAGCGCTCGGGAGACGTTCCGGTGGGCGTGCCCTCGAACATCGTGCAGTACGCGGCGCTGACCCTGATGCTGGAACAGCTCACCGGGTATCCGGCGGACACGTACTACCACACCATTTCGGACGCCCACATCTATCTCGACCAGAAGGAAGCGGTCGAGACGATGCTGGCCCGCGACCCGCGGCCGTTCCCGACCGTGCGGCTGACCGAGGCCGGGCGGGCCGTGAGCGACATACACGACTTCCGCGCCGAACACTTCGAACTGGCCGACTACGACCCGCATCCCGGCATCCGGGGCATTCCGGTCGCCACCTGAGGCCGGTTGGTACCGTCCTGCTGTGATCAGCAGAGCGGTGGGGATCTGGGCCATGGCCCTCGGTGTGGGGCTCGGGGTCCTGGCGGTGGCGATGCAGTCGCTGGGGGTCTCCGGCCTGGTGCCCGCGCTGGTCGGCGTCGTCCTGGTGATCTTCGGGATCTTCGCGGCCTTCTGAGGGTCTCAGGCCATCTGCATCGAGCGGATCGAGTTGCCCATCACCATGCGGCCGAAAGCGGTCTCGATGCCCTGGCCCGGGGCCGACGCTGCGCCGAGAGTGAGCAGCAGGGGCACGAAGTGGTCGGCCGTGGGGTGGGCGACCTGCGCGCCGGGAGCCTTGGCCCGGTAGTCGACCAGGGCGTCCACGTCGCCGCGGGCCATCGCGTCCACCGCCCAGGTGTCGAAAGCCTGGTTGTGCCCGATCAGTTCGGGGTGCCGGAACACCGCGAAGCTGTGCGTCATGAAGCCCGAGCCGATCACCAGGATGCCCTCCTGGCGCAGGGAGCGCAGCCGCTCGCCCAGCTTCAGCAGGGCCGCCGGGTTCATGCTGGGCATGCTGAGCTGGATCACCGGCACGTCGGCGGCCGGGTACATGGCCATCATCGGAATGAACGCGCCGTGGTCGAGGCCACGGTCGACGAACTGGTGCAGGGGCTCGGTGTCGGCCAGGCTGCCTGCCACCTGATGGGCCAGGGCGCTCGCGTCGGGGGAGCGGTACTTCAGCTCGTAGTAGCGCGGGTGGAAGCCGCCGAAGTCGTAGTACAGCTCGGTGCCGGCTGCCGATGCGGAGATCGCCAGCGGGGCGTTCTCCCAGTGCGCCGACACGATCACGATGCCCCTGGGCTTCGGCATCGACTGGCCCCAGGTGTACAAGTCACGCAGCCAGTCGGCGTCGTCCAGGGTGGGTGGGGCGCCGTGGCTGACGAACAACGACGGGAGCGGGCCGTCGGCCGGTTCCCAGAGGCGCTGCTCGCGGGCCTGGGGCAGGACGTCGGCGAGGAGGGCATCGTAGGCCCCGGCCGGCACCTTGGGGTTGAACGGATCAGACATGGCGAGCTCCCAGGAGCGTGCGGTTGAGAGCCGTCACTGTACTTGAATCCTCAACTATATGGCGAGAGGGCCTGCCCGATCAGCTGCTCGGCGAGTGCGAGCAGGCGGGGCGGGGGAAGTCGCTGCGGCTCGGCCAGGGCGGTGACGGCCAGGCCGTCGAGTCCGGCCAGGAGCAGGGTGGCCCGGTCCAGTTCGGGCTGGTCGCTGCCGTGGTGGTGGGTGAGCAGGCGGGTGAGGATCTCGGCCAGTTCCTGCCAGGTGGCGGCATGAGCCTGGGCGATCGCTGGATCGGCGGGCGCTGCGGCGATGAACGCCAGCCACACCCGGGCCTCGGTGGCCCGGGTCTCGTCCAGGGGGAGGATCTCCAGGGCCAGAGCCCGCAGGCGCGCGGAGGCTGATCGCCGGTCGCTCACGAGGGGCTCGAGCCGGGCCTGGACCGCGGCGTCGACCTGGTGCATCGCGGCCAGCAGCAGGGCCTGCTTGGTGGGGAAGTGGTGCTGCACCAGGCCGGCGCTCACCCGCGCCTGGGTGGCGACCTTGCGCACGCTCACGCCCTCGAGGCCGTGGGTGGCCACCAGGTGTACCGCCGCCTCGGCGATCACCTGTCGGCCGCGTGTCGGATCCCAGGCCTGGTCCATGCGCAATCCTAGTCTTTGGTCTACTTGTCCGATACGACTGTATTGCTGATGCTGGATCGATGAGGCAATACAGTCGTACTGCCCGGGGGGTTCGGGCGCTGCTGGGCTGGAGTGCGTTCGTCGTGGCGATGGCCGCGGCCTCGCTCGGCCTGGCCGCGTTCGAAGAGGCCGTCAGCCACCCTCCGGATGTCCTGGTCAAGGCGGTTCCGGCCGTCATCACGCTGCTCGTCGGGGTGCCGTTGGTGCTGCTCGTGCACCGGCGGGACCGGTCGCCGCTGGCCCTCGCGCACCCGGAGCAAGCTCTTGCTGGAGCGATGGTCACCGTCGCCGCGGTGGGCATCACCTTCGGGCCCGCCTTCCTGGCCGGCTGGATCTCCTTCACCGCCGTCGAACCGGCTGTGCTGCTGCTCTTCCTGGTCACCAACACCCTTCTGGCGTTGGCGCACGAAGCCGTCCCGGAAGAGCTGGCGTTCCGGGGTTCGGTCTACGGTTCACTGCGCGGCAGTGGGCGGCTGAAACTGGCGGCCGTCCTGACCACGGCCAGTTTCGTCGTGGCTCCGGCGGCCGCCATCGCATTGACCGCGGCGGCTGGTCAGGTGCTCGGCATTCCCACTGATCCGGCCACTTTCGCACCCGGCGGCCAGGATCCGGTGGCCTACGCCGTGCTGCTCACCGCCTTCAGCGCGGTCTTGCTGCTGGCCCGGGAGGCGACGGGATCGTTGTGGGCAGCGATCGGCGTACATCTGACCTTCCTCACCGCCAACCGCATCCTTCTGCCCAGCGACAACTTCGACACCGGCCTGTCGGTGGCGACCGAACCGGGTGTGGAACTGCTTGTGCTGGTCTACCTGCTGGTGGCGGGACTCGGCTTCGTCGTCCTACGCCGGCGCGCTTGACGGCAGTCGACCGACCGGGGCATGGTGTCGATCAGCTTCGCGTGCCGCTGGCGGACTGCGTCAGGCATGGAGGAGCCGAACCTCAAGGTCGACATTGCCTTTCGAGATCGCTGCCCGGATCGACGTGGTCCCGGCCCCCGTAGCAGGTCCCCGCCCCGCCGTCCTGGTGTTCCCAGGTGGCGCCTACCGGTTCCACGCCCCGCACGAGGGGGCCGGGGTCGCGCACTGGTTCGCCTCCATCGGGGTGCACGCCTTCACTTTCCGCTACCCGTTCCCGTCCGAGACCGATTGGCCGGGGCCGCTGGTCGCCGCCCGGCAGGCCCTGGACTGGGTGCGCGGCGGCGAGCACGGGCTGGACGTCGGCAAGGTCGGGGTGTTCGGCGCCAGCGCCGGAGGGCACCTGGCCGGGCTGCTGGCCACCGGTGCGGTGCTGAGTCTGGACGCGCCCGGAACATCGCCCCCGAGGCCGGAATTCAGTGTACTGGCGTACTCGGTGGCAGATCTGAAGCTGCTCCCGGATGCGCCGGTCGAGGCCATGACCAACGGGCGCCTGCACCTGCGCGACGAGTTCTCGCCGGTCACCCACATCTCGCCCGGGACGGGACCGGTCTTCGCCTGGTGCACTCTGAACGATCCGCCCGGTCTGCCCAACACGCTGGAGCTCGTCCGGGCCTGCGCCGCGGCCGGGGTGAGCTGCGAGATCCATGTCTTCCCGGAGGGGTATCACGGCATCGGGCTGGCCGACGGCGTGTCGTGGGGCGAGGCGCCGGAGGGGGAGCGGATGCCCCCGCTGGTCAGCATCCCGCACACGGCCGGCTGGACCGACCTGTGCGAACGCTGGCTGCGTCAGCTGTGAGCCCGAGTGAGCCGGTGAGCGGGAAGGCCCCCGGACGGCGCTACCCGCGGCGGGGGCTGGTGCCTAGCCTTGAGTGTCATGGGCAACGGGGAGACGCAGCAGGTGGACACCGAAGCCATCACGCAGGCCTGGGCCCGGGCGCAGCTCGCCCTGGACGAGGGCAACCGTGAGGAGGCCGTGCGGTTCGGGGTGAAGGCCCTGGAACTGGACCCGGCCTTCCGGGTGCACGCACCGGCGACCGGCAACTCACCGCGCCGGGTCACCGGGCACGAACTGGTGCCGCACACCTGGGCGCTCTACGTGCCGCACCTGGAGGTGGTGGCGGTCAGTCGCTCGTTCTGGAACGAGTTCACCGCCTCGGCCGAGATCCACCGGTTCGCCGACCGGATCGGCGAGTTCAGCGAACCGACCTGGGTGCGCTACGACCCCTGGGTCTGGATGATGCACATCGAGTACTCACGGGGTGACCCGTTCACCACCCCGCTCGCCTGGCCCGAGTGAACGCGCCCGAGCGGGACCCAGGTGGCTGCTCTACTCTTGCCCGGCATGAGTGAGTCGTCACCCGGCATGGAGCAGATCGAGCAGGCAATGACCGTCCTCGCGGCGGCGAGTCCCGAGGATCTGCCGTTCGACTTCGTCTACCGCCTGCGTGCGTGGCACGAGCAGGAGGTGCTGAGGCTCGACCCGAAGCAGCCCCAGCAGAACTACAACTGGTTCGCCGACCAGGCCCAGTAGGGGCCCTTACGGGTCCAGTGCAGGTCAGTACAGGTCGACCACCACCACGGCCGGCACCACGATCGGCCAGTAGTCGTCCCAGGTGCGGTACTCGCACCGGATCAGGTACTCGCACCGGCCCACCCAGCGGTACTGGGCGCAGACCGCCCAGCCGGTTGCGACCAGGGCCCAGCTCGCCATGAAGAGCCAGGTCAGCAGCACTGCGGTCACGACGCGCCCCCTTCGCCGAGGGCAGCCATCGAAGCAGCCGGGCCGAGGTCCGGGGTGGATGTCCGGCTGCCCGCGCGTCTTCCGTAAGGTGCCCCTCTGGGCGTACCTGGCCAGGAACGCCCAGACCCCTCCCGGCTCCGACCAGCCGGGAGGGGCGCTCTGGGGGATGAGGTCCCGCCGTGGGAGGGACACGACGGGACCTACTGCTCAGGACACCGGTCATGAATCCGGCGCCCTGAGCAGGAAGCGATGCGGTCTCGTGGCCGACGGAACCGCATCTCCTCAGCGCGTCAGTCGTTCGGGGTGGGGCAAAGGTTGCTCGTGTTCCGGAAGTTTTTTCCGGACCTGTCGGCGGACTAGCGGGAGGCCGCCGTGGCCGCCGCCAGGTGCACCGGTCCGCGACCGCTCTGCAACTCGATCGTGGTGTCACCGGCGTGCGAGGGGATCTGCAGGGTGGTGACGAATCCCTGGGCGTTGTCGCCCAGCGTCACGTTCAGATCCTTCAGGCCGCCGCCCTTCACCACGATGTTCATCGCGTTGCCGGTGTAGAGCGTGACCGTGCGCGCCGCCTGCGAGGCCGTCACCGTGACGACCGCGCCGTTGGTCTGCATCCAGCGGGTGCTGCCGGCCCGGTTCGACTCGGGGACCCCGCCTTCCCACGAGAGCTTGAACGGCCCGTCGACGCTGGACGCCGAGTCCGGGGCGACGAAGTTCAGCAGCGGGGAGGTGGAGGAGGACTTCTTGCGCACCGTCTTCATGTCGTTGCGGGAGCCGATGGCCAGCCAGTCCTCGTCGGCGTCGCCCAGGACGATCTCCTGGCCGGTGCTGAGCGGGGTGACCGTGCCGATCGCGGCGGCCGCACCCGTTCCCGACCCGCTGGAGGCGGGCGGCTGCTTCGACTGTGTGGTGCTCGTCGGCGGCGTGCTGTCCTTGTCGTCGGACGTCTTGTTCTCGCCGTCGGGCTGGCCCCCCTTGGAGGTGGCCTCCTTGTCCGGCGTGGACTCCTTACGGTCGTCGGAGTCGCTCTCGGTGGTGGTGGGCGCCGCCGAGGTCGGGGTGTGGCTCGGGGTGGTCAACTCGGGCATCTCCACCGGCAGCTTGGTGGCCGGGGTGCCGGTGTCGGACGGGCCCATCTGCGAGGCCGCGACCGTGACGCCGCCGCCGATCAGGATCGCGGCGGCCGCGGACAGGAACACCGGCCGGCGGCGCGGTCCCTGTTCGACGACCCGGCGGCGCAGCGGCACGACGTTCGGGCGCTCACCCTCCATCCGGCGACGGATGGCCGCGACGTCGGGTTCGTGATCCGCCCCCAGTCCTCGCAGGGCTTCGAGCAGTTCATCCTCGGGCACGGATCACGCCTCCTTCCGGTTCGTTCTGGCGGCCCGCGCACTGCTTGCGGCAGTGGCGAGCTCGTTCGGGGCCAGCTGACTGCGCAGCTGGGCAAGACCTTTGGATGTCTGACTCTTGACCGTGCCGAGGCTGATGCCCAGGGTTCGGGCGACCTCTTCCTCCGGCAGGTCCAGGACGTGGCGCATCACCACGCAGGCCCGGCGCCCAGGGGGCAGGGCCAGGACGGCAGCCTGTAGGTCGACCGCGCCACCGACGTCCGGCGAGTGGTAGAACCACCGGGTCAGCGGCGCCATCAGGCGATGCCGCTGCCGGTCCCGCACAGCCGTCCGGACGCGTTCCACCGACAGGTTGACCACGATCTTGCGCACGTAGGCGAGCGGGCTGTCCGCTGCCTGCACCCGATCCCAGCGCTCCCAGGCGGAGGCCAGCGCCTCACCGACCACGTCGTCGGACTCGGCCCGGTTACCGGTCATGCTGTAGGCCAGGCGGGCCAGCTCACGGTGATGACGACGGAAGAAGTCCTCGAACTCGGCTCGTGCGCTGGCCTTGCCGAGCCGGACCGGGCTTCCCGTCGCCGGGGGTTTGCTCATCCGTGGAGCCGTCTCCTTGTCCTTGTCTCGAGCCGTACGGAAGACACCCGAATGCCCGCGGGGGCCTTCCGTACGTGCTGTAGGTCGGGTGAGAACCAGCAAAGGTTGCCCGGTTGCGGGGGAATTTATGTTTTGCCGCGGATAAGGCCGCGTGCAGGGGTGTTGAGATCCTGGCCGGAGCGGCCTGCTCTGGCAAAATCGCGACCGTGGGGGAACCGGGGGCGATGACGCCAGGTGAGGACGACGTCGCACAGAGCTTCGGCCGGGCCCGGCAGGCGGCCGCGGAACTGGCCGGCGGGGCCGCGGTCGACGCCGTCCTGAGCGTCCTGGCCTACTTCCACCCCGACGGTCTGGGGCCCGAGGTGCTGGCCCGACTGCCGGGGTTCGCTCCCGCCGTAGACGCCCTGATCGCCACCGGCGGCCTGAAGCGCGAGGCGAGCACCGGCGTCCTCAAGATCCCGGTGTCGGTCGCCCGCGCCCTGCGCGCCCAGGACCACACCGACGCAACCGCCGCCGGCCGCATCGAAGGGCTGGCGGACGTCCTCAGTGGGATGGTCACCGCCACCCGCCCCGAGGGCGACGACGCCGCAGCGGTACGCCGCACGGCCCGGGAGCTGGGCCGGCATGCGATCACCCTGTGGAATCATGCACTGACGATGAGCGAACAGCGTGTTCTCGAGCCGGTGAACCAGATGGTCACGCTGGCCATCGGGCACCTGCAGTCGGCCGGCGAGCCGGAACGCGCGGTGGAGGCGGCGGAAGACGTGCTGGGTGGGTGCCGCCGGGTGCTGGGCGACGAGCACCCGCTGACCCTGCTGGCGGCCGGCCGGCTGGGCGGGCTCCTGCTCTCGTCCGGAGACGCCGCCCGCGCCGCCGACCTGCTCGCCCCGATGCTCACCACCCGGCCCGATCCGGGCGGCCTGGCCCAGCCCGAACTGATCACGATGACCCACGACCTGGCCTACGCCCGAGGTGCGGCCGGGCAGGTGGCCGAGGCGATCCCGCTGTACGAGAAGGCCTTCGCGGCGAGCTGCGCGGTCTACGGCGACGGGCACCCGGTCAGCCTGACCATCCTGGGCAACCTGGCCGAGAGCTATCGGGCGGTGGGCGACTACGGCCGCGCCGTGCCCCTGCTGCGTCAGGTGCTCGAGGAGCGGCAGGAATCGCTGGGGCACGACCACCCCGACACCCTCACCGCCGCCAACAACCTAATCGGTGCGTACAGTGACCTGGACGGAACAGCCGTCCCGGTCAGTGTTTTCGAGACGATCTACACCAGTCGCGCCCGGGTGCTCGGCGCCGACCACCCCAGCACCCTGATCTCGCAGAGCAACCTGGCCAGCGCCCACCAGCGGGCCGGCGACCTGCCCCGGGCGATCGCGCTGATGAAAGAGGTGCTCCGGCTGCGCCGGGCGAAACTCGGTGCCCAGCACCCCGACACGCTGACCGTGATGAGCAACCTGAGTGCCGCCTACGCCGACTCGGGCAAGGTGTTCCGGGGCTACCGGCTGTGCCGCAAGGTGGTGTCCGGACGCCGGGCGACCCTGGGCGAACGGCACCCCGACACCCTGCTCTCGATGAACAACCTGGCCCAGGCCCACCTGGCCGTGGGCCGGATCAGGGCCGCCCTGAACCTGCACGCCCAGGTGCTGAGCGAGCGCAGCGCCGTGCTCGGGGCCGATCACCTGGACACCCTGGCCTCGATGAACAACCTGGCCTCGGCCCTGAACCGGGCCGGTCACCCGGCCGACGCCCGGCCTCTGCACGAGCAGGCCCTGGACGGGCGCCGCCGGATCCTCGGGCCGACCCACCAGGACACCCTGGCCTGCCTGAACAACCTGGCCTACGCGTGTCTCGGCACCGGCGAGACCGAAACCGCCCTCAGGCTTTTCGCGCAGGCCTGGGAAGGGGCGCTGAGCACCCTGGGGGCCGGTCACCCGATCACCAGGAAGTTCGAGGACAACCTGCGCCGGGCCCGGGAGACGGGCGCTCTCAGGGGCGGGTCAGGGACAGGCTGAGGGAAGATCCGGATGGCTGGGGAGGGCGCCGGGCGCCACCCTTGGCCACATGTCCAGCGCCGCCCGTCGCCCCGCCGCCCTTGCCGGCGTCCTGTTCATCGTGGCCACCGTCAGTTTCGCGATCGGCAACACCCTGCTCACCGAGGCGCTGGACGAGGGGGTCCGCAACGGGAAACTGCTGGCGGGCGTGCTCTTCCAGATCGTCTGCGGCATCGCCGTGGTCGTCATCGGGGTGATCCTGCGCGACCTGCTCGGACCGGCCGCACCCCGGCAGGCCGCCGCCTACCTGGGTCTGCGCCTGCTCGAGTGCGCCACCATCGTCGGTCTCGGCATCTACTTCCTGACCACCGTCGACGCCCTGTCCAGCTACGACGCCACCATCTACGCCTTCACCGGGGTGGGCGGCCTGATTCTCTGTGGCCTGCTGCGCACTTCGGGCGCGGCGCCGACCTGGCTGACCACCCTCGGCCTGATCGGCTACGCGGCGTTGCTGGCGGGCGTGGTCACAGAGTTCGCGGGGGGCGTCGAGCTGGAGTCCACCGCCGGATTCCTCTTCTTGGCCCCAGGGTCAGTGTTCGAGATCGCCTTCCCTGTCCTCCTGATCGCCCGAGGGCTGCCCAGGGGTGTTCCCGCGGCGGGGGCAGCGGCCAGCGGTTCAGCGTGAAGGTGAAGTCTGACGAGCGTCGGCCGATGAGGAGCAAGGGCTCACGTCCTTGACTGGTCGTCCTGGTCAGCAGAACGGTACGTCGGCGTGACGGTGCGCGGCCAGTGAATTCTTGCTTTGAGGACGTGTGTGGGCACCGACCGCGGTCGGTGCCCACACACGTCTTCAGTTCAGTTCTTGGCTCGAAGCACCTTCACGTGGTCGCCCTTGGAGGCGCTGGCCGCATGCGTGCCGTCGCCCGGGTACCAGTAGCGGAACGTGCCCGAACGAGTCGCCTTGACCTTGGTCTCGGCCGCGGCGCCGTTGTCCCACACGGTGCGCACGCTGCGGAACTTCTCTTCGCCGTCGGCCCGGAACTGCAGTTTCACGTAGGCGCCGAACTTCTCGTAGCGCCCGGTGTCCCAGTTGGCCCGGCTGACCTGACCGGTGATGTTCAGCGTCTGGCCCTTGCGGCGCGGCTCGGGTGCGGCGTTGAACGTGGTGCCCCAGGTGGTGCGCCGCAGCAGGGAGATCGAGCTCTCGCCGTCGGCGCTGCCCTCACCGACGTCGGGCTGGTCGTCGCCGTCCTCGTCGTCGAAGGCGGAGACGTGCACCTCCTGGGGGCCGGCCATCTTGTTGCCCTTGAAGGTGCCGGTGCCGATCACGTCGAGCTTGGCGCGGCCGTCGGGGCAGATGTAGCTGTCCGGCCCGGAGTAGAGGTAGGTGCAGGCCCCGAACCAGCTGACGTTGCTGGTGGGGAAGTAGTCGCCGCGTACCGCCCACTCGATCTTGTGGTCCTCGTCGTCGCAGTCGGTGCCGACGTCGAACTGGACGGTGACCGGTTTCAGGCCGATCGAGACCTGGTGGGGGGAGGTGTCCAGGACCGAGCAGTCGTCGGCCAGCGCGGGCCGGGCGGTTGTCGCGGCGGCCGTGGTGGGGGCGATCAGCGTGAGGGCCAGCACGGTGACGGAGCCGAAGGCGGCGAGCAGACGTGTACTCAACTTGATCCCTTCTCCGGTAGGTAGGGGACCTGGCCCATTCTGACCCAGGCGGCACAGGAGTGGGGCTGAATCGCCCCAAAACGCTGATGCGCCGAAGAGCTCTGCGCGGCAGGCCCTTCGGCGCATCGGTGCGCTGACTACGGTGTCACTTGGTGACGGTGACCGCGACGCCCCAGGAGATGCTGGAATTGCTCTGCTCGTCGCCGCGGAAGGCGAAGCGGAACACACCCGAACGTTTGGCGGTCACCGTGACGCTGGTGCCGGTCCCGGTCGACGGAACGGTGCGCACCGTCTTGAAGGTGGACTGGGTGTTCGGCTTGAACTGCAGTTTCACCGTGGGCGAGAACTTCTCGTTCTTCGCCGTGTCCCAGTTGGCCCGGGTGAGCTGCGAGGTCAGGGTGATCTGCTCACCCGCCTTCACCTTCTCCTTCGACACCTTGTCGGTGTTCTTGCCCCAGCTGGTGCGGCGCAGCAGCTGGACGGTGCCGGTGATGTCGTCGCGGCCGCTGGAGGTCTTCGTGCAGTTGCCGTCGTCGTCGCACTCGATCTTGGTGTCGTCGTCGCGGCCGTTGCCGTTGGCGTCGTCGAAGGCGTAGATGTAGGCCTTCTTCGTACCGGCCATCTGGTTGCCCTTGAACGTGCCGGTGCCGATCACGTCGAGCTCGTCCTGGCCCTTGGGGCAGTTCAGGGTGGCCGGGCCGGTGTAGGTGTAGGTGCAGGCGCCGAACCAGGTGGCGTGGGCACTGCCCGGGAACAGGTCGCCGGTGACCGCCCACTTCATGTCGTGGTCGGCGTCGTCGCAGGTGGTGCTGACCGCGAACTGCACCGTCTTGGCGACCAGGCCGAGCGTGATCTTCTGCGGGCCGTAGTCGGTGATCGAGCAGTCGTCCCCGGCCGTCGCGGCTCTGTTCGCCGATTTCACGATCTTCTCGAGCGGCTTCGGGGTGCTCTCACCGGCGGCGCTGGCCGCGCCGGCGGGGGCGAGCAGGCTGATGGTGAGGGCCGAAGCGGCACCCAGAGCAAGAATGAGCGGACGAGGTCGCATGCGCGGTCCCAACTCGAAGACTATGACTTGGCCCGTTCATCATTGCCCACGCCGTGAGGTCTACGAGCCCGTACACGGGTCCGCCCACCGCATCCGGCGAAACTTAAGGTGCAGTTGTTGCTGTGAGTTAAATCGGGACTCCTGCCTGGGACGGCGTCGTTCCCCCGGGGGGAGAACGACGCCGGTAGGTGATCGGGTCTAACCCACCAGGGCCTGACCGACGAACTCGCCCTCGGCACAGCCAGGAGGCACCACGAAGGTGGCCGAGCCGATGTGCGTGATCCACTCGTTCATCGCGTCGGCCGAGGCCAGCCGGGTCTGAACCGGCACGAAGGCCTTGGCCGCATCGGCCTGGTACGCGGCGAAAAGCAGCCCGCAGTCGGGCTTCCCGTCAGCCGTGGGGCCGTCGTCGTAGCTGAACGCCCGCCGTAGCATGCGTTCTTCGGGGGCACGGGCCGTGGCCTGCACAACGTGGGCCTCCTGCGCCACGATGGGAAAGCCGTCCTGGTCCACCGCCGCCGTGTCCGGGTCGTCCTGCTCCGTACCCCCGGTGACCGGGCTGCCGTCGCTCATCTTCCGGGCCATGGCCATTTCCTTGGCCGGGCGGCCCAGATCGTCCCAGTCGTCGAGATCCATCCGGATGCGGCGGAGAACGAGCATGCTGCCGCCCTTGAGCCACTCCGGGCCGGTCGAGAACACCGTGTCCGCGAACTCGGTGGTGGCGCCCGGTGGGTTGGCGGTGCCGTCGCGCTGACCGAAGAGGTTGCGGTGCGTCGTCCCGGCGGGTTCGCTGCCCCGGGCGGGGTTGAAACCGCTCTGACACCAACGGACGGATGCCAGCTCACGGGAGTCTCTGGTCAGACGACGCAGAGCGTAGGACAGGGGCACCGGGTCGTCACTGCACACCTGGATCAGCAGATCGCCGCCGGAGAAGCGGTCCTCCAACTGGTCCGTGGTGAAGGTGGGGAGATTGCGGATCACGTCGGGGCAGTCGTCGGGCCGCCCGATCGCGTCGAACAGCCCCGGACCGAAGCCGAACGTGACGGTGAGCCGGGAGGGCAGCGACGGCAGCTCCGGATCACCGGCCGCCAGCGGAACCTCACCGCGCATCATCCGGGCCGCGTCATCGGTGAGCAGTCGCAGCAACCGCCGCACGTGATCCGCGTCGGCGCCCGGTTTCAGGTCCAGGGACAGGAAACGTGCGTGGGCCTGAGCCGGGTCTTCGATGCCGGGCTGGTGCGCTCCGTAGAACGCGATCTGTTCTGTGCCCTTGGTCTGCTCGGCCACAGTCTGCATCGCCGGGGACGCAGTTGTGTTTGACCAGGCCAACCCAGCCGCCGCACCGGCCAGCCCGCCCCCGGCGAGGGTGGCGCCGCCCCCGAGCAGGAGGCGGCGCCGGCTCAGTGGAGGCTGAGTCACTCCTGAGCGCCTTCCATGTCCATCTCGTCGCCCATCTCGTCGGTGGCGTCCTCGCTGGGCTCACCCATCTCCATGCCGCCGTCCTCGTCGTACTTCTCCTCGCCGGCGGTGGTCTCCTTGGCCAGCGCGGTGAACTCCTCGGTGGATCCGTCGCCCAGGGTCAGACGCACCGTGACCTCGTCACCGGCCTCGATCGGCTCGGTCAGGTTCAGCACCATCAGGTGGTCGCCGCCGGGCGCCAGTTCGTGCTCACTCCCGGCCGGGATGCTGAAGCCGCCGGCCTTCTCCTGCATGACCATCGCGCCGTCCTTCATCACCATCTCGTGCAGTTCGGTGGTGTCGGAGGCGGAGGTCTTGGCCGACTCGACCACAACGTCGGCGTCGCCGTCGTTGGTGAGCGTGCCGAAGACCGCGGTCATCCCGGCCTTGGTGTCGGCCGTCTTCACCCACGGGTCCTCGATGGTCAGGCTGTCGGCGCCGGTGGCCGCGGCCTGACCGCCGACCACCTTCACGTCCTCGGCGGTGTCGGCCTCGGAGTCGCCGCCGCAGGCGGACAGGGCGGCGACCGCGGCCAGGGCGGTGGCGGCGAGGGCGAGACGGCTTGAGCGGTGGGTGTTTGCGCGCATGGTGATGGAACTCCTCGAAAGATTCTGATGGTCCGGCAGCGCCGAAGGGCTGTTTGAGGACGGGTGGACGCACCGGTGCTGGGCAGGCGTGGGTGTTCGTTCGGCTCGCCGAGCGGGGGCGTCGATGCAGATCTGTCTGCGCTCAGCCCGATGCGTTGAATGCGCGGGTCGCGCACTGAGCTCGGGTGCTGACGGGCAGAGACTTCCGGCCCCGGGGCCGGACACGGATCACGTTGTGATCAGGCGAAAATCGCGATGCGGCGGGGTGGGCCGCGCCGCCCGACAGCTCCGGCGAGAGGATCGGGGGAAAGTGGAAGGGCCCGGCGCGCGACGGCGCGGCGCGGGCGAGAAGTGGCCGGGAAGGGGCGGAATCGGCCGGGCAGCTTCGGCAGGATCCACGAAAGCATGCGCCACAGCGCGTTCTCGCCGCGGCTGAGCAGCAGGCCGAGCATGCCGGCGGCGGCCAGGTGGGCCAGCGTCATCAGCGGCGAGCTCGTGCCCATCTCGGCCATCGTCATCGGGCCGCCGTGGCAGACCATGCTGCTCGGTTCACCCGGATGGCCCAGGTGGGCGGACATCTGGGCGCAGGTGGCAGCGGTGCCCGAGAACACGCCGAACAGCCAGTGCAGGGCGGCCTGGACAGCGATCATGGTGCCGCCCACCGGCACAGCGCCGCGCAGCCGGCCCGCGGCCACGGCGGCCGGCGGGGCCAGCAGCAGGCCGAGCGTCAGCAGCAGGAACGGCGCCGGGGCAGCCCCACCGGCGAGCACGTGAGCGGCGGCGGCGAGGGAAACCGCGCAGGCCGAGAACACCCCGGCGCGAAGCACGCGGAGTTTGCCCTGAACGAGCTGAAGCTCGGCAGCCCGCGCACTCACCCGGCCAGGATAACGGTGTTCATCCGGTGCCCTCCCGGCCGCCCGGCGAAAACCGCCTCAAGACGCCTCTGCGGCAAGGATGTCGGTGGCCGCGTGCGGCAGCTGCACACCCTCCACGAGGATCGCCGAACCGGTGCTGTTCCGGAGCCGCAACGGCAGGATGACCCGGTAGGCAGGCGAGTCGTACCAGCCCCGGGCCGAGGCGAGGTCGGGGAACGAGATCACGACAGCGGCGCCGGGCCACTCCCCTTCGAGCACGTGGGTCTGGGCCCCGTGCACCAGGAACTGGCCGCCGAACGGTTCCAGCGTGGCGTCGATGCGCTGCAGGTACTCGACGACCTCGTGGTTCAGGTCGACGGTGGGAAAGTGGGCGATGGCGTAAGCAGTCATGGCCCGACGCTAGATCGCGCTGCCGGTGATGGCGATGACCTCTCAGGTCATGCGGCCGGACCGCGACACGCCCGGCCCAGAAATTTTTACCCGCGGCCGGTCTGGAATGCCCGGCATGAATTGCGCACGCCTCATGTCCCGGAATTATCAGAGGAGCTCTGGCCTGGGATGACTACCAGTTCAGTAGACTAAGGTAATGCTTTCCTCTCCGGCCTGAGGAAAGCATTACCTTACAATTTCTGAATTGCGCGGCCGGGAATTACCTGGTGATCTGTGCGGCAGAGCCAGTAGCGAATTCACGTCCAGGAATGAGGTTCCGCCATGACCACGATGCCCGCGGTGAGTGAGTGCTCGGTCGACGGCTGCGGCTACAACCACGACGGTTGCCACGCCTTCGCCATCACGGTGGCCGGCAACAACGGCAGTGCCGACTGCGGCACCTTCATCCCGCTGGCCCGCAAGGGCGGCCTGGACAAGGTCGTCGCCCAGGTGGGGGCCTGCCAGCGCACCGACTGCACGTTCAACAAGGACCTGGAGTGCTCGGCCAGCGATGTGCGGGTCGGCGCGGGCTCGGGCAGCGCGGGGGCCAACTGCCTCACGTACCAGCCGGCCTGATCCACCGAACGGCCCGCTCCGGCGGGCGGCCCTTGGGGTGACCTGCGCGACGGCGCACGGGTCACCCCAAGATTGGTTTTGGGGGTGGCGTCACGGCTGGCGGCAGCCATGACGTCAAGGCTCTGGACTTTGACGCCACAGTGACGTCACTATGGTGCGCATGGATGTCACCGCTTATGGCGCCCGCCTCCACCGGGACCTGTACGCCGCTGGTCAGGTGGGTGGCGACGAGGCTCTGGCCATCGCCGAGAAGATGGCCCACGTCCTCGATCCGTCGATCCGTCTGGTGCTGTTGGATGCACTGGTCGAGGCGGCGGGCGAGATCACTGACAACCTGCCGTCCGGGTCGGTCGAGGTGCGCCTGCTGGGCCGGGAGGTCCAGTTCGCAGTCACTGCACCGACCACCGCGCCGGCTGAGCCGGTCCAAGCGGCCCCGGCCAGTTCGGAAGAGCCGGAGGACGACGGGGGCACCGCGCGCCTGAGTCTCCGGCTTCCGGATCGGCTCAAGGGCCGGGTCGAGGAGGCTGCCGGGGCCGCGGGTCTCTCGGTCAACGCCTGGCTCGTTCGCTCGATCGGCCAGGTGCTCGACGGGCCGAACCTTCTCCCGCCGCCGGTTCCTCCGGCCCCGCCCGCCGCGCCGTCGTACCTGCCGCAGTCCGGACCGGCGCAGCGCATCACCGGCTGGGTGCGGTGAACGCGGCCATGCCTACGTTCGACACTCCTGAGCCCATCCACGCCCTGGTCGACGTGGGCGGAGCCAACGTCACGGTGACCGGGGTGGCCCGCGGCCGGACCACCACGGTCGAGATCGTGCCGCACAGCTCCTCCCGCGCGGCCGACGTTCAGCAGGCCGAGCGGATCACCGTCGAACTCGTCGGTGCCCGGCTGACCCTGCGCACGCCGCGCACCACCAAGTCCCGCCTGCGCAACCTTTTCGGCGGCAGTGAGCGGGTGGACATCAAGATCACCCTGCCCGCGGCGTCCCGCCTCGAGGTGCGGGGCTGGGGCGACGTGCGCACCAACGGTGAGCTCGGCAGCGTGGACATCGACACCGGTATGGGCGAGGTCGTCATGGAGCAGACCGCGGACGTGCGGGCCCGTTCCGGCATGGGCGACGTCCGTCTGGAGCTCGCCACCGGCCCGGCCGAGCTGAACAGCTCGATGGGCTCGATCACGGTCGGGCGCACCGAGGCGGCGGCCACGGTGAAGACCTCGCTCGGTGACATCCGGGTCGAGCAGGGCGGGGGCGAACTGCGCCTGTCCTCCTCGACCGGCAACGTGCGGGTGCAGCGGGCCCTGGCCGGAGTGGTGGCCAGCACCCCGGCAGGAGACATCCTGCTGAACTCGGTCTGCAGCGGGCAGATCGAGGCGAAGACCAGCTACGGGCAACTGGAGATCGGCATCGCCCACGGCAGTGCCGCCTGGCTCGACGTGCACACCCGGCACGGCAGCGTGCGGAGTTCTCTCGAGGCGGCGGACGGGCCCGGCGAGTCCGAACTGACCGTCCAGGTACGCGCCTCGGTCAACTACGGCGACATCGTGCTGCGGCGGGCCTGACCGAAAACCTCACCAGGGAGCGCATCATGGCACAGACCGACGTTCCACCCGCATCGCCGGACCTCACCCGCGAACTCGCGATCGACGTCCGAGATCTGCGCAAGTCTTTCGGTGACCGCACCGTTCTGGACGGGATCGACCTGGCCGTGGGCAGGGGCACGGTGTTCGCTCTGCTGGGCCCGAACGGCGCCGGAAAGACCACCATCGTGAACATTCTGGCCACTCTGCTGGCGCCGGACGCCGGGGTGGTGCGGATCGCCGGTCACGACCTGGCCACCCAGCCCGCCCGGGTGCGCTCGGCGATCGGCCTGACCGGGCAGTTCGCCGCGATCGACGACCTGCTCACCGGCGCCGAGAACCTTACGCTGATGGGGAAGTTGCACCATCTCGACCGGGCCGAGAACGAGCGCCGGACCCGGACGCTGCTCGGTCAGTTCGGCCTGACCGACGTGGCGCACAAGCTGCCCACGACCTATTCCGGCGGGATGCGGCGCAAGCTCGACCTCGCGATGGGGCTGATGGGGCGGCCCCACGTGGTCTTCCTCGACGAACCCACCACCGGCCTGGATCCCCGCAGCCGACGCGAGATGTGGGACGTGGTACGCGAACTGGTGGCCGACGGCGTCACGGTCCTGCTCACCACCCAGTACCTGGAAGAGGCCGACCAGCTCGCCGACCGGATCGCTCTGCTGGACGGCGGGAAGATCGTGGCGGAGGGGACCGAGGCAGAGCTGAAACGGCTCGTCCCCGGGGGCCGGATCACCCTGCGCTTCGCCGACCAGGTCGCCCTGGCCCGCGCCGAGAGTCTGCTCAGTACCGCAAAGGTGAGTCCCGCCGACCTGAGCCTCGACGTGATGGGGCCCGCAAACGTCCCCAGTTTGCGGGATCTGCTCAATCAGCTCGAGGCCCAGCAGGTCGCGGTGGACGACATCGTGCTGCACACGCCCGATCTCGACGACGTCTTCCTGGCCCTGACCGGCCAGCCGGCCACCACGTCCCGGAACCCGGAGGCAGTTCGATGAGTACGGTCTTTCCGATGACGGGCACGGCCCATCCTGAGCCACTGCGTGACTCCATCACCATGCTGAGCCGCCAGATCCGGCGGCTGCGGCGGTATCCCGAGCTGACCGTCATCGTCGTGGCGATCCCGCTGGTGTTCTACCTGCTGTTCGTCTTCGTGTTGGGCGACACGCTCGGAGCCGGCCTCACCGCGGGGGCGGGGCCGGCCGGTGGTGACCGCAGTGACTACGCCAACTACGTGATGCCCGCGATCCTGGTGATGACGGTGGGGTCGGTGGCCACCGGCACCTCGACCACCGTGGCGATGGACATGACCACCGGCATCATCGCCCGGTTCCGCTCGATGTCGATCTCGCCCGGATCGGTGCTGACCGGGCACGCCCTCGGTGCGGTCGTGCAGAACCTGATCTCACTGGTCATCGTCTTCGCAGTCGGTCTCGCCGCCGGATTCCGGCCGCAGGCCGGGCTGTTGGACTGGCTCGGGGTGGCCGCTCTGCTCACCGGGATGTCGCTGGCGGTCGCCTGGATCTCGGTGGCCGGCGGTCTGCTGGCCCGCTCGGTGGAGACCGCCAGCAACTACGGCCTGCCGCTGGTGATCCTGCCGTTCCTGGGCAGCGGGTTCGTGCCGACCGACTCGATGCCTTCCGGGCTGGCCTGGTTCGCCGAGTACCAGCCGTTCACGCCGATCATGGACACGCTGCGCTCGCTGCTGCTCGGCGGCGAACTGGAAACCGGAACCGCCTGGGCGGCGGCCGGATGGTGTGTCGGCCTGACCGTGCTGGCCTACCTCTACTCCCGGCGCCTCTACGGGCGGCCTCGCAAGGTCTGAACCGACGGATTTACCGCCCGCCGACCGCAGGAGGAACTCCCTACGACGTTCGGCCGACCTGCGTTCCGCTCTCGTCGCCGACGACGTTCTGTAAACGCCACCGCCCCGTGTCCTGATCCTTGGCTGCTTCGTCGCGCCGGTCGGGATGCGGGGTTCGGCGCGTTTGCCCGATGTGGTTGGGAAGCTCTTGCCACATTTGTCGGTGAACGGAATCCCTTGTGCTCCACCGCCTTACCGGCCGACCCGAGGATGGGGGACAAGGGGCGGCAGGGGCTGATGTGACGGCTACGTAGTGGTGTCCATGAGCCCGACCCGGGTGCGCCGACAAGGCTAAACCGACTACTCTCCACACTCGGAAGAACACGATCCGTGGCGAGGTCGGGACGAGCGATGACGGGAAGGAGGGGGCATGACGCTCCTGCACGGCAGTGGCGCCAAGGGCGGCGGCGGGCGGCGCGGCGATCGGCAGCGCCCGTCGGACCGCGATGCCGGCCCCATCCTGCGCTCGCTCCTACCCCGTTCGACAGATGACGGGGGTCGGCCCGAACGGAACGGTTCGTTCGCCGAGGGGGAAGAACCGATTGAAGACGTCCGTGGGCCTGGTGCGGGGGTCGGTGCCCCTTCCGGGGGCGCGCCGGCCGATACGGCGACCCCGGCTCAAGAGGACGCCACCTGGGGCGACGTGGTGAACGGTCGTTCTGCGGGGCGCTCGCCCCGTCCGGCGCCCCGGCTGCAGATGGGGCGCAACCAGCGAGACCTTTCCGCCTGGGTGGGGCAGCGTCCGTCGGGGGTAGAGCGTCAGTCGGGTTGGCCGGGGCAGCCGGCACCTGCCAGTCAGACGGGGTGGCTGGGAGCAGCCCGACCGGAGACGCCGCGACTGTCGAGTGCCCAGCCGGTCGCTACTGAACAGACAGCTTTCGAGGGTGCGGCTTCTCCGGCCGGCACCGTTGCCGCAGCGCAACAGCCCGTGGACGACACCGCGGGGGACGAGCAGAGCGGGAGGCCGGGGGCGAAGTCCGCCCCGGTTCCCGGAGGGGACGGGGGCCCGGTGTCCCAGGAGAATTCCGCGTGGTGGGCTCCGCAGGTCGGCCGGTCACGCAATGACCAGACCGGCGAAGAGAGCGTGGCGGAGGTTCACGGCATGGCCGACCCCGAGCTGGTTGCGCCGGGCGGGACGGATGACGCTGGAGTGCGGGTCACGCCGGACCTGACCGTCGGGTATGCGGAGTCGTACGTGGATTCTCAGGCCGACCTCGGGCCGGTTGCGGGTGCGCCCGGCAGCGTTTCCGAGGTGCCGCTGACGCGGCCGATCGCTACGGCAGGGCTTGCGTCGGAGGGTGACATCGAGACCCCGGTGGTAGACGTCGTCCGCGATCCCGCGGCTGTCGAGGGCGCAACGGCTTCCGGGGCGATCGAGGTCGCCCTTCCGGTGGTCGAGGAAGCAGTCACCCTGGACTCGGCCCTGCACCGGATCGCCGACTCCGGGCCGGACGCCGCCGACGTTCTCGCCGAGCTGGTGCGTGACGCCGGCCTGCTGATGGACGCGCCGACCCGGATCGCCTCGGTGGTGGACGACCAGCTGGTGTGGACGGCCTCCTACGGTGACGACAACGTCGAGCTGGGTACCGAGGTGCTGCTGGAGAACACCGCGTGCGGCGCCGCCTGGGGCACCGCACTGATCCAGCACGTGGCCTCGCCCGAGCTAGAGGTCAGCACCGAGAGCATCCCGCTGGCCGGTAGCTCGGCCGACCTGACCACCGAGTGCTGCGGTTCGGCGGCCGCCGTGCTGGCCGTGCCGCTGCTGCGCGCAGCTCCGGCTGCCACCGGACGGCATGCGAGCATCACCCGCGAGGTGCTGGCCGTGCTGGCCTTCACCGCCGACCGGCCGGGCTGGTTCACCGACGCCGACATCGAGGCGACGGCCGACCTGGCCGAGGTTGCGGGCGAGCGGATCGCGATGCTCGAAGAGGGCGATACTGAGCCGGTTTCCCGGGGGCGCGGGCGTGCACTGGTGCCGGGTGAGGTCGTGCAGACGGTGGCCGCGCCGGAAGACGAGCGCGCGCAGGTGATCACGGTGGCCGGGACGGCGTCTGCTGCGTCCCCGGCCGAGCCGGTGGTTGAGGCTGCGCAGCCCTGGGCGAGTACTGCGGAGACGGTCGGGCGTCCGTTGTCGAATGCTTCGCTGTGGTCGCTCGGCTCGGGGCAATCGGGTCCGGCCTTTGACGACTGGTTCACGCCGAACATCCCGGCCCTGCCGCTCGAGGAGTCGGCCGAGGTCTCGTACGACCCGCAGAACCCGGCCGCCTCGGCGGTCTTCGGAGCTCTGGCGGCGGCCGAGCCGATGCTTCCGTCCGGCCCGAGCGTGCCCCTGCACTCCGGCCCGGCCGAGAAGAACCAGCACGACCCGTTCGGCTTGTTCACCCCGAAGCAGCGCGCACACCAGACCGAGTCCCAGCCCTCGAGCCCGGCGGAGAAGGCGTTCGACTGGGCCGCCGAGGAGTCGCTGGACGAGGCCCTGAGCCCGGACGAGGACTTCGAGGACGAGTCCGCGGCGGCCTCGGCTGCCCCGGCCGCTTCGGTGGCCGCGCTCGGCGAGCCGGTGTTCGGGGCTTCGGGCCCTGGTGCGCCGAGTGCCGAGCCGAGCGCTGAGCTGAGTGCCGAGCCGAGTGCCGAGCCGAGTGCTGAGCTGGGCGCGGGCCGGATGGGGGAGCGACGGGCCCGCCGGGAGCGGGACCGTGCCGCGAGGCTGGCCGAAGAGGCCGCGTTGGCCGAAGAGGCTGCGCTTGCTCAGGCCGCGTTGGCTGAAAAGGCAGCCCTGGGGCAGGGGGCTGCGCTGGGGCAGGAGGCCGCTCTGGCTCAGCCGGCTGGGCGGGGCGAAAGGTCTGCGCTGCCCGGCGAGGCTGCGGCTGGAAAGGTCGCGCCGGTTGGCGAGGTCGCGATGGCTGATCAGGCCTCGCGGGTTGAAGAGCGAGTGTCGGCCGAAGAGGCTGAGCGGGTGTGGTCGGCTGATGAGGCTGCGTGGGCTTGGGGGGTCGCGCCGGCCGGCGCGGCTGCGGCTGGAAAGGTCGCGCCGGTTGGTGAGGTCGCGATGGCTGATGAGGCTTCGCGGGCTGACGAGCGAGTGTTGGCCGAAGAGGCTGAGCGGGTGTGGCCCGCTGATGAGGCGGCGCGGGCTTGGGAGGTTGCGCCGGCTGGCGAGGCCGCGTTGGCTGGAGAGGCCGCGTTGGCTGGAGAGGCCGCGCTGGCTGGAGAGGCTGCGCTGGCCCAGGAACGAGTGTCGGCCAGTGAGGTCGCGGCCGCCCGCGATGTGATGATCGCGCGCCTGCCGCACCGGAAAACGCATGCCGTGGCCGCCGGCGACGCGGTCGGCGACGTGGCGCCTCAGGAGGCCACCGATCAGGCGGAGCAGGTGTCGTCGGCTGATGAGGCGGGGCTTGCCGGGCGGTCGGCGTGGCTGGAAGAGCAGGCGCTGGCTCGAGGAGTGGCGCTGCCCGAGGAAGCCCGGCGAGTCGCGCAGGTCGGCCTGAGCGGAGATGAGCGGCGCGCTGCCGAGGCGGCGGCGACTGCAGATGCTCTGCGGGCTGGGCTGGCTGAGCTGACTGGAGATGAGCGCCGGGCTGCGGCCGTGACGTCCGCCGAGGAACGTCTTGGTTCGGAGAGGGCGGCTCTGACGGAGCCGTCGTGGCAGGCCGAAGAGGCGTGGCGGGCCGAAGGGCCGACGGCGACTGCGGATGCCGTACAGGCTGGGCTGACCCGAGAAGAGCGACTGGCTGCAGCGGCGACGTCGGCCGAAGGACCTGTTGATTCGCAGGGGGCGGCTCTGGCGGAACCGTCGTGGCAGGCCGAAGAGGCTTGGCCGGCCGAAGAAGCGGCGAATGCGGATGCCGTGCGGGCTGGTTTGTCCGGGCTGACCGGGGAAGCCCGATCGGCGGTAGCGGCGATGTCGGCCGACGAAGCCGCTGGTTCGGAGCAGGCGGCTCGGCTGGAGCAGGTGTGGCAGGCCGAAGGGGCAGCGCCCGCAGGACCGTCAGCGCTGGTCGAGGAGCAGATGCCGGTCACAGCGGCAGAGTCGGCCGACGAAGCTGCGTCGGCCTGGGAGCCGGAGCTGGTGGAAGAGCTGGGCCAGGCCGGTGCTGCGGACGAGGCCGTTGATGTTGCGGTGGATGTCGCGGCGGTCGAAGAGGTTGAGCCGCGACCGCGGCGTGGCCGGACGAGCGAACCTGTGGTCATGCGCGCGGCGGACGTAGCCGCGATGGCTGGGCGGGGTCAGCGGCGGCAGTCGGCAGACGAAACGGCGGCCAGAGCAGCAGAACCGGCCGCGGCCATCGAGCTCCCGGTCAAGGAGAACGACGAGATCTGGGTGCGGGAGAAGGTTCTCGACCTGGACACCGTCGCGCCCGCACCCATGTCTGCGCCAATGCCCGCGCCTCTGCCCGCCCCGACCACCATGCACGCCCGCCTTGCCGAACTCCGCGAGGCCCCACGCGTCGTCAATCGTTCTCAGCCCAACCCGCCGCCCGAGACCGGACTCGGCCTGCTCACCCCGCCCACGGGCAGTGGCCTGGCAGGCTCCGGGGCAACCCTTTTCGCCGGCGGTAGCCAGCCCGAAACCGCACGCATGCCGGGCCCGCGTAGTCGCCGCGAGCGTCCATCATCGGGATCTGCTCTGCCCAGCTCGATGCCGTCAGCCGACAGCATGGGCCTGTGGCAGTGGGACGCCGGAACCGGCGCTGTCACCTGGTCCTCGCCGGTCGCCCGGCTGCTCGGGCTGCCTGCCGACGCCGAGCTCGACCTCTCCTCCGTGCGTGAGGTTCTGGCCGGCGCCGATCGGGGTCGCTTCGATGTCGCGGTCCAGGCCGTGCTCAGCGGGCGGGGGGTGGCCGGTGCTCTACGGTTGCGCACCCGCGACGGTCAGGCCAAGCACGCCTACGCCTGGAGCGAGGTGCGCCGGGACGAATCCGGCGACCTGCTCGGGGCCTGGGGCGGGGTCGTCGATATCACCGCCTTCGAGCGGGACGCCGACTCGCTGCGCTCCGGTCTGGCCGGACTGCGCGCGGCGCAGGAACTTGCGGGGTTGGCCACCTGGGAGTGGCGGCCGCAGAGCCAGGAACTCACCTGGTCGGACGAGATGTACCGGCTCGTCGGGGTTTCCGCCGAGACCTTCGAGCCCGACCTGGCCCGCTGGCACGCCTTCGTGCACCCGGACGACCTGGCCCGGGCCCGGCAGGTCGACGTGGACCTCGACCCGGACAACGGTGACGAGGCCTGGGTCGAGACCTTCCGGCTGATCGGCACCGGCGGCGAGATCCGGCACGTCCAGTCGTGGGCCACGCCGGGCCGGGCCCCCGACGGCAGCATCACCGCCGTCTACGGCGCCACCATCGACGTCACCCGGCAGGTCCGGGACCGGATGGAGCTGGAGCGGATCTCCGCCACCGACCCGGTCACCGGGCTGGGCAACCGGTCCGCCTACGAGCGCCGGGTGCAGTCGCTGCTACGCACCAGCCCGACCCCGGGCACCGAGGAGAACGCGCTCAGCGTGCTGCTTCTCGACCTCGACCGGTTCAAGGTGATCAACGACAGCCTGGGCCACGAGACCGGAGACCGGCTGCTCATCGAGGTGGCCCGGCGTCTGGTCGCGGTGGTGCCGGACGGTTCGCTGATCGCCCGGATGAGCGGGGACGAGTTCACCGTGCTGGCCCCCGCCGGGATGTCCCAGGCCGACGTGAGCGGCCTGGCCCAGACCATGCTCGAGGCGTTGCGGGCCCCGTACGTGCTGCCCGAGTCCGGCGAGGTGCTGATCTGCCCGGGCAGCGTCGGCGTGGCCAGCAACCGCGGCCGGCCCGGTTCGACCGGCGCCGACCTGCTGCGGGAGGCCGACGTGGCCCTGCACCGGGCCAAGGACGCCGGACGGGACGGCTACGCGGTCTTCGACGAGCAGTTGCGCGAGGCCACCCGGGAACGGCGGCGGGCCGAGCAGCGGCTGCGGCTGGCCCTGGCCGACGACCGGCTGATGCTGGAGTACCAGCCGATCATCGACCTGGCCACCAACCGGATCGTCGGGGCCGAGGCCCTGGTCCGGCTGCAGGACCCGCAGGGCGGTGAGCACCTCGTGGCCCCCGGCCGATTCCTGGAGATCGCCGAGCGCACCGGCCTGATCGTGGACGTCGACACCTGGGTGATCAACACGGTGATCGAGCAGCTGCGCGACTGGACCGAGAACCCCGAGCGGCTGCGCGCGGCCGACGCCCGGGTGGCCGACCCCTCCGGTCGTGGCCCGGTGCTGACTCCGTGGCTGGCGATCAACCTGTCGGCCCGCTCCACCGAGCACCCCGGCCTGGCCTTCCACCTGATCGACGCGGTGCGCCGGGGCGACTTCGGCCCGGAGAAGCTGAAGGTGGAGCTGACCGAGCAGGCCTTCGTCGATGTCGACCCGGCGGTGGAGAGCGCCCTGCGTCAGCTGATCTCGGCCGGGATCGGGGTCGGTATCGACGACTTCGGCTCGGGCCACTCGGCGCTGTCGAACCTGCAGAGCTACAGCTTCGACTTCATGAAGATCGACCGCTCGTTCGTGGCCCCGGTGGGCGAGGACTCCAGGGCCGACGCCGTGGTGACCGCGATCGTCGACCTGGCCCACGCGCACGGGATGCGGGTGGTCGCCGAGGGCGTGGAGTCGGGCCGCCAGGCCCGGCGGCTGCGGGAGATCGGCTGCGACTACGCCCAGGGGTACCATTTCGGCAGGCCCGGGGAGGCCGCCCGGATCATCCGTGGATAGTCGCATCACCCTGCGGCCCGCCGGACGCTCCCATACCCTGTTCACCTGGGCAATTGACGCGTAGCGCCTGCCCCTGACAGTGACGGGTGACGTGGCCGGCGGGAGGTGTCGAGCGCGATGTCGTGGTCGGCCTGGCTCGTGGTCGCGCTCGTCGCCGGAGGCGTCGGCTACCTCTCGCTGGCCGGGTTCGTCTGGGCCAACCGGCAGGGAGTGGGCAGCCGCCCGCTGATCGCCATGCTGCTCGCGGTCAAGGTCTGGTCGGTCTGCTACGCGCTCGAACTGAGCAGCACCGACGTCGACGTGGCGATGTTCTGGTCGGCCCTGAAGTACCTGGGTGTGGTGGCGTTGCCGCCCGCGCTGTGGAGTTTCGTCCTCGCCTACACCGGCCGCGGCCGAATGTCCCGAAGATCCGTCGCACTGCTGGCGGTGCATCCCGTGGTGGTGATGACGCTGCTGGCGGTGCCGCAGACCCGGGGGCTGATCCAGGACTACTCGGTCACCGACCAGGTGCTGCTGGCCCAGACCCCGCGGCCCGGCCCGCTGTTCTGGCCGCACGCCGCCTACGTGTACGTGCTCATGCTCGGCGCCGACCTGGTGCTGCTGTCCCGGCTGGCCCGGATCGCCCCGCCCTACCGCCGCCAGGGCGCCCTGCTGATCGCCGCCTCCCTGCTGCCCTGTGTGGGCAATCTGCTGTGGAACGCCACCTTTGCCGACGAGGGCATGGTCGACCCCACTCCGTTCCTGTTCGGGATCACCGCGGTGGTGCTGGTCTGGGGCTTCTTCCGGCTGCGCCTGCTCGACCTCACGCCGGTGGCCCGCGGCATCGTGATCGAGCAGATGGCCGACGGGGTGCTGGTGCTGGACGTGTACGGCCGGGTGGTCGACGTGAACGCGGCGGCGGCCTCGATCATCAGCTACCCGCGCCGGGTGATGATCGGCCGCTACGTGGTCGACGTGGTGCCCGGTCTGGCCCCGGTGCTGGAGAAACAGGAGGTCGGGTCGTCGGTGGACACCGTCGAGGACGAGGTCCTGATCTACCCGATGCCCGAGTTCGACCAGGTGAACGAGGCGCTCACCGGTTTCTGGGGCGGCCTGTTCACCCGGCCCGAGCTGGAACTGTCCGAGCTGCCGCAGACCGGTAAGGGCCTGACCAACGGGCCGCTGCGGGTGGCCGCCCTGGAGCGGCCCTTCTCCCCGGCCGTGCACCGGCAGATCGACCTGAGAGACAACCGGGTGGCGGCGGACCCTTCCGCGCTCCCGGGACCCACCGGACAGGACCGGTCCCGGGAGCATTCCGGCGAGCAGCTCGTGCTGGGGCCGCCACGTGACGTAGCCGTCTCGATGACCTGGGTGACCGATCCGGTGGGCCGGCAGATCGCCCGGCTGGTCGTCCTGCGCGACGTGACCGAGCGCAATCGCACCGAGAAGAAGCTGCGTGAGCTGCTCAACGAGCAGACCCGGCTCTCCGAGACGCTGCGCCAGAGCCTGCGCCCGGCCTCCCTGCCGCAGCTGCCCGGCCTGCGCTTCGCCGCCCGCTCGGTGCCCTCGGCCCGGGGCGAGGGAGTCGGCGGCGACTTCTACGACGTGCACCCGGCGGGCAGCGGCGAGTCCGCGTTCGTCCTCGGCGACGTCTCCGGCAAGGGGGTGCACGCCGCCGTGGTCACCTCGATGGCCCGCTACACCGTGCGCACTCTCAGCGCCCAGGGCTGGACCCCGAGCGAGGTGCTGCGTCAGCTCAACCGGGCCCTGCAGACCCCGGACGACCTGGAGCGCTTCTGCACCGTGGTCTACGGCCTGGTCAGCGACCCGGGCCCGGACGCCTCCGGTGGGAACCGGCTCCGGGTCACTCTCACCCTGGGCGGTCACCCGCCGCCGCTGCTGCGCCGCCACCACGACGGTTCGGTGCACGCGGTCGGCCGTCCTGGCACCGCGCTCGGCCTGCTGCCCCACGTGGAGGTCCACGAGGTGGTGGTCGAGCTGGCGCCCGGAGACGTCCTGCTCGCCTACACCGACGGAGTCACCGAGGCCCGGGCCGGGGACGAGCAGTTCGGGGAGAAGCGGCTGGCCGAGGTGCTGGCCGCGGTGCCGCATGCAGTGGGCGAGGACTGGCCCTCGGCCCACTGGCGGCGGGAGCACCCCGAGTACGAGCGCGACCCCTGGATCGACCACGCCGAGCTGACCGCCCTGCCGCACCCGGCCACCCAGCTGGCCGACGCGGTGGCCGACGCGGTGCTGGAGGCGGTGCGGGCGTTCTCCCCCGAACGCGACGACGTGGCCCTGCTCGTCCTCGCCGTCGCCTAGGTGACTGGGCCCGACCCGAGAAGGTGGGCCGGGTCGTCCTCTGGTTCGAAGGGGTCTTCGGGGGGTTCGGCGGGCAGCAGCACCGAGAAGCAGGTGTGCCCCGGGTGGCTGGTCACCGAGACCTCGCCGCCGTGGGCGGTGACCACGGCCGAGACGATGGACAGGCCCAGGCCGGTGCTGCCGGCCGTGCGGGAGCGGGAGTTGTCGCCGCGGGCGAAGCGTTCGAACACCTCCGGCAGCAGGTCGGGGGCGATGCCCGGGCCGTCGTCGGTGACCGTGAGCAGAGCCTGGGGGGAACCGTTCCGATCGGTCAGCAGGCGTAGCGCGGCCTCGACGGTGGTACCCGGCGGGGTGTGCACGCGGGCGTTGCCGAGCAGGTTCACCACCACCTGGTGCAGTTGCGGTTCGTCGCCGTCGACCACCACCGGCACCTCCGGCAGGTTCAGCCGCCAGCGGTGCTCCGGGCCGGCCGCCTGCGCGTCGCTGATCGCGTTCACCAGCAGGTCGGTCAGGTCGACCGGGTCGTGGGCGATCGGGCGGCCGCCGTCCAGGCGGGCCAGCATCAGCAGTTCCTCGACCAGGCCGCTCATCCGGATCGCCTCCGACTCCACCCGGCTCAGCGCGTGCGCCACCTCGGGCGGGATCTCGGCCCGGGAGCGGCGGGTGAGTTCGGCGTAGCCGCGGATCGAGGCCAACGGGGTGCGTAGCTCGTGGCTGGCGTCGGCCACGAACCGGCGCATCCGGGCCTCGGAGGCGTTGCGGGCCTGCAGGGCGCCGTCGACGTGCCCGAGCAGGGTGTTCAGGGCGGCGCCGACCTGCCCGACCTCGGTGGCCGGGTCGGTGTCCTGCGCGGGCACCCGGACCGGCAGATCGGTCTCGCCCTGGTGCAGGGGCAGTTCGGTGACGCCCGAGGCGACCTGGGCGACCCGGTTCAGCGGGCGCAGGGTGCGGCGCACGATCACACCGCCGAGCACGCCGACGGTGAGCAGGCCGAACACGCTGACCGCGGTGACCACCCCGGTGAGCCGCCAGAGCACGGCCTGCACCGATCTCAGCGGCAGGCCGGTGACCAGGACGACCTGCTCGCCGTCGGGCCCCTGGGTGGTCTGCGCGAGGACCCGGTAGCGGCCGAGGTCGCCGCCGAGGTCGACGGTGTGCGGGCGGCGGTCGGCCGGGACCGCGACGATCACGCTCTTCTGCTGTGCGGTGAGGGCGGTGCCGCTGCCGGTGGAGCCCAGCACGGCGGCGCGGACCACGCTGCCGCTGGTGCTGATCTCTGCGCCCAGAGTGTCCTCGCCCTGGCCCGGCGCGTTCAGGAAGGCCGGGCCGGGGAAGTTCCGGCGCCGGGAATCGCTGGAGAGCATCGCCGGCACGCCGTCGGACTCGAAGAAGGACCGGCCGGGCGGGCGGTCGGCCGCCTCCCGGGAGCGGCGCACCGCGGAGGTGAGCTGGCTGTCCAGGCGGTCTTCCAGGAACACCCGCAGCGACAGCACGCTGACCAGCCCGATGACGATGCTGATCAGCACGGTCAGGGCGATCGACAGCAGCACCAGGCGCCGGCGCAGGGTGTACTGCCCCCGGCGCGCGCCGGCGCGTCTGGATCTGCGTCTGCTCACCTGAGGGTGGATCGGATCAGGCCGCCGCGGGTTTGAGCACGTAGCCCGCACCCCGCACCGTGTGGATCATCGGGGTCCGGCCCCGGTCGATCTTCTTGCGCAGGTACGAGATGTACAGCTCGACCACGTTCGCCTGACCGCCGAAGTCGTAGTTCCAGACCCGGTCGAGGATCTGGGCCTTGCTCAGCACCCGGCGCGGGTTGCGCATCAGGTACCGCAGCAGCTCGAACTCGGTGGCGGTCAGCTTGACCACCGCACCGTCCCGGGTGACCTCGTGGCTGTCCTCGTCGAGAATCAGGTCTCCGACCGTCAACTGGGCCTCCGGGGGCTGGGCGGCCAGGCTGGTGCGGCGGATCAGCCCGCGCAGCCGGGCGACCACCTCTTCCAGGCTGAACGGCTTGGTCACGTAGTCGTCGCCACCGGCGGTGATGCCGGCGATCCGGTCCTCCACCGAGTCGCGGGCGGTCAGGAAGAGGACCGGGATGTCGCGGTCGTCCTCCCGCAGACGGCGCAGGACACCGAGGCCGTCGATGTCGGGAAGCATGACGTCGAGGACGACGGCGTCGGGGCGCCAGTCGCGGGCCTCCTTGACGGCGGTGTTGCCGTCGGGGGCGGAACGGACCTGCCAGCCCTCGTAGCGCAGGGCCATGGTGAGCAGGTCGGTGAGGGTTCGTTCGTCGTCCACCACCAGCACGCGAACGGGCGCGCCGTTGGGGTGGCGTAGGGGGGCGGTCGTCACAGGGTTCAACCTGACCGCCGAACCTGAACCTCAGCCCGAGCGTCTCTGTGAAAACCCTGTGAACGGGCCCGGCATCTCCGCGTTTGCCCTGATCAGCACGGGCGGCGCCGGTGCATAGCCAATTCAAAGCCGCGCCACAGCGCAGGCGCAGCGGCCTCCGGGACTGTGTGGCGTCCGCTGAACCCCCCGAAGGAGACCGGCGTTGAGAACCAGCTATCGGAGGACCGCGCGGTGACCGACCGTACCCCACGCACCCTCTTGCGCAACCACTGGCTGAACCTGAGCCTGCTGGTGATCCTCGTCGTGATCGTGGTGATCGCGTACCTCACCGTCGGCAAGTCCGACGCCAGCACCGCCACCGCCGCGCGCACCGCGACGGTCAGCACCGGCTCGGTGACCGCGACCGTCAGCGGCTCGGGCAACCTGGCCAGCTCACGCAGCTCCTCGCTCTCCTTCGGGGCCTCCGGCACGGTGACCGCGGTCAAGGTCAAGGTCGGCGACAAGGTCAAGAAGAACCAGATCCTGGCCACCGTGGACACCGCCTCGGCCGAGCGTGAGCTGGCCTCCGCCCGCGCCTCCCTGGCCTCGGCCAAGGCCTCCTCAGAGGAACTCACCGAGGGGCAGAGCAGCGCCGAGAAGGAGGTCGACACGCTGGCCCTGGAGTCCGCGCAGGACAGCGTCGACTCCGCCCAGGACGCGGTGGACGAGGCCAAGGAGCAGCTCGCCGACGACCGGGCCGCCGACGCGCCCAAGGCCACGATCACCAAGGACAAGGAGACGCTGAAGCAGGCGCGCTCCCAGCTCACCTCGGCCAAGTCGCAGCTGGCCCAGCAGAAGGTGCAGGTGGAGTCGAACCAGGAGGGCGCCACCGACGCCGAGATCGCCGAGGCCGAGGTCAAGATCGCCTCGGCCGAGGTCAGTGTGCAGGACGCCGAGGACGCCCTGGCCGACACCAAGCTGCGGGCCCCCTTCGCCGGCACGGTGCTCACCGTCGCCGGGGAGGTCGGCGACAGCGTGAGCGCCGGTTCTTCGAGCTCTTCCACGGACTCCGCCACCTCCGAGACCGCGACCGACAGCGGTAGTGGCACCGAGACGTCCTCAAGCAGTGGCTCTTCCAGCGCCTTCATCACCATGGCGAGCACCAGCACGCTGTCGGTGACGGCCAGCATCGCCGAGGCCGACATCGGCTCGGTGAAGACCGGCCAGGAGGCCGAGATCACCCTCTCGGCCTCCGACGAGACGATGACCGGCACGGTCAGCGAGATCTCGCCGGAGGGCACCACCAGCAGCAACGTGGTGCAGTACGAGGTGACGATCGCGGTCGCCGACCCGATCGACTCGGCCCGCCTGGGGGCCTCGGTGAGCGTGGTGATCACCACCGGCTCGGCCGAGAACGTCCTGGTGCTGCAGTCTTCGGCGATCACCACCACCGGCAGCCGGAGCACGGTGAGCCTGCTCAAGGACGGGGTGGCGACCACCACCGAGGTCGAGGTGGGCCTGGTCGGGTCGAGCACCACCGAGATCAAGAGCGGCCTGGCGGCCGGCGACGAGGTGGAGATCCCCACCACCAGCTCCGAGGACTCCACCAGCAGCGGGGTTCCCGGCTTCGGCGGGGGCGGTGGCTTCGGTGGCGGCATGCCCGGTGGTGGCGGGGGCCGGCAGTGACGGTCACCGCGGCGGCCGGGGCAGACTCCCGGACCGGGACCCGGCCGGTCATCGAGGTGCGTTCCCTGCGCAAGACCTACGGGCTGGAAGACACCACGGTGCACGCCCTGGACGGCGTGGACCTGGTGGTCGAGCGCGGTGACTACGTGGCCATCATGGGTGCCTCGGGTTCGGGCAAGTCGACCCTGATGAACATCATCGGCTGCCTCGACGTGCCCTCGGCCGGGCAGTACCTCCTGGACGGCGTGGACACCCGGCGTCTGGACGAGCGGCGCCAGGCGCTGGTGCGAAACCGAAAGATCGGCTTCATCTTCCAGTCGTTCAACTTGATCGCCCGCACCACCGCGCAGGCCAATGTCGAGCTGCCGATGGCCTATTCGGGGGTGAAGGCGGCCGAGCGCCGGGAACGGGCCCAGGCCGCACTGGAACGGGTCGGGCTGGGGGAGCGCCGGGGGCACATTCCCTCGCAGCTCTCCGGCGGGCAGCAGCAGCGCGTGGCCGTGGCCCGGGCGATCGTCACCAACCCGGTGCTGCTGCTGGCCGACGAGCCGACCGGGGCCCTGGACAGCCGCAGCACCGCCGACATCCTCGACCTGTTCGACGAGCTCAGCCTGGCCGGGCGCACCCTGTGCGTGATCACCCACGAGGACGAGGTGGCGGCGCGGGCCAAGCGGGTGATCCGGCTACGGGACGGCCGGGTCGTGATGGACGAGCGGGTCACCGCCATCGACGGCCCGCCGCCGGGAGTTTCGCGATGAGCCGCTTCGCCGAGGCCGGCCGCTTCGCCGTGCGGGGTGTGCTGGGCAACAAGATGCGCTCGGCCCTGACCACACTGGGCATCCTGATCGGGGTGACCGCCGTGATCATCCTGGTCTCGGTCGGAACCGGTTCTTCGGCAGCGGTTTCCGAGCAGATCTCGTCACTCGGTTCGAACACCCTGACGGTGAGCAGCAGCCAGGGTGGCGGAGGCGGGCGAGGCGGCGGCGGAGGTGGCGGATTCCCGGGCATGGGCGGTGGTGGCGGGGGAACCGTCGACACCGGAACCCAGACCCGGCTGGCCGAACTCACCGTGGACGACGCCGGTTCGCTGCTCGACGACGAACTCGCCCCCGACGTCAAGGCGGTCGCACCGACCGTCGCCGCCAGCTCGGTCACCGCCACCTACACCGGTGCCAGCCACGACGTCTCCACCTTCACCGGAACCACGCCCAGCTACCTGGCGATCAACGACTGGACGGTGGCGCAGGGCTCGGTGTTCTCCGACGCCGACTACACCTCCCGCGAGCGGGTGGCCCTGGTCGGCTCGACCGTGGCCGAGGAACTGGCCGGCGGTGACGGCAGCGATCTGCTGGATCAGACCGTGCAGTTCAACGGGGTCGAGTACAGCGTGGTCGGCATCCTGACCAGCAAGGGCACCAGCGGCAACCAGGACCAGGACGACGTGGTGATCGCCCCGCTGACCGCGGTGCAGGACACGCTGACTGGGTACGGATCGGTGGATTCGATCACGGTGCAGGCCACTTCGGCCGACACCGTGGACGCCGCCCAGGCCGAGATCGAGGACATTCTCAACTCCCGGCACAAAACCACCTCGGCCGACGCCGATTTCAGCGTCTCCAACGCCTCCAGCTTCCTGGAGGCCGCGACCAGCACCACCGACACGCTGACCGTGCTGCTCGGCGCCGTGGCCGCGATCTCGCTGCTGGTCGGCGGGATCGGCGTCATGAACATCATGCTGGTCACGGTGACCGAGCGGACCCGGGAGATCGGGATCCGCAAGGCCATCGGGGCGCAGCGGTTCGACATCGTCAGCCAGTTCCTGATCGAGGCGGTCCTGCTGTCGGTGTTCGGCGGCCTGATGGGCGTGCTGATCGGCGTGGTCGGCAGCCAGTTCACCATCGTCGGGGTGGAACCGGTGATCGAGCCCTACTCGGTCGTGCTCGCCTTCGGCGTCTCGGTGCTGATCGGGCTGTTCTTCGGCCTCTACCCGGCGAACCGGGCCGCCTCGCTGCGCCCGATCGACGCCCTCCGCTACGAGTGAGCCACCCTCCAGTGCCTAAGGATCCGATCGCCGTGAAACCCGCCCACCCCGAGACCGACGCCGCTGCCACCGCCCCGGCCGGGATCGACCTGGCCGCCGTGCAGCCCGACGACCTCGACCTGCTGGCCGAGAACGGCCGCAAGGTGACCAGACTGACGGTCTTCCTGATGGCGGCCGTCCTCGCCGCCCTGGCCTTCGTGGGCGGGGTGGTCGTCCAGAAGCAGTTCGGAACCTCCGGCGGCGCAAGCGCTATGGGTGGTATGCCCAGCGGGATGGCCGGTGGTATGGGTGGTGGCATGGGTGGCAGTATGCCCGGAGGCGGCTACGGGGGTGGCGGTTTCGGGGGCGCCGCGGCGGGAGGTGCCAATTCCCAACAAAGGACGGGTGGGGGCGCCGAAAGCGCCTCGGCCACTCCGGTTGTGGTCGGGACCGTGACGAAGGTTTCGGGCCGCACCCTCACCGTCAAGAACTTCGCCGGCAAGTCGGTGACCGTCAAGGTCCCGGCCGGCACCACCGTTTCGGACTCTTCCGACTCGGCGCTGAGCGGCCTGGCCAAGGGCGTCTCGGTCTCGGTGGTGGGCGAGAAGGCGTCCGACGGAACCGTGACCGCCACCAGCATCACCGCCAGCTGACCTACCTACTTCCGCACAACCGCAAGGAGTCCGTACATGACCCGATCGCTCACCGCCCTGACCCTGGCCTCGGCCCTGGCCATCACTCTCACCGCCTGCGGCGGCGGTGACTCCGACTCGGCCGGGTCGACCGAGGCCACCAGCACGGCCAGCGCCTCCGCGGCGGCCGGACCGGGCGGCGGCAACAACGGCCAGTTCCAGCAGATCCAGGAATGCCTGACCGCCGCCGGCATCGAAGTGCCCGACATGGGCGAGCGCCCCACCGACATGCCCACCGACATGCCCAGCAACCGGCCCACGGACATGCCCAGCGGGATGCCCTCGGGTGCGCCCGGCGGCGGTGGAGGCGGCGGGGGGATGGGCCAGATCCTTCAGGACGAGGACGCCCAGGCCGCCCTGAAGGCCTGCGGCCTGGAGGTGCCGACCGGCCGGCCCACCGCGTCGGCCACGGCCAGCAGCTGAACCGGCGCGGGCCCTCGTCCGACCGCCGGAAGAGGGCCCGCGACCGTTCTTAGACCGAGGTGTCGAAGAGCAGCCCGTCCTGGCTCACCGAGGCCACCGTGGTGGCGTTCACCCCCGCCTGCTCGGCCAGGTCGGCCAGGGTGCTGCCGTTCTGCAGGTTCGCCTGCAACGTCTCGGTGTCGGTGTCGAGCAGGGAGCTCAGTGAGTTCAGCGTGTCCTGCTGCTCCTGGGTGAGCGAACCGCTGAGCACCCCGGTGGCGTTGTCCGGATTGGGCGGGGCCGGCTCGGGGGTGCGCTCGTCCCGGCGCTCGCGGAACTGCACGGCCTGCAGGTCGGAGGGGGTGCGGGCGTTCTGGGGGGACAGGCCGGCCGGGTTCAGGGAACGGCCGGAGGCGGCGTCGTAGTCGGCCCCGGTGGTCGCCGCGCCCGGCTGCCCCACCGCGTAGGGGCTCAGGTTGTAGGCCGTGCTGCTGATCGTGGAAATCGACATCGTTCTGCGGCTCTCCCTCCGGCGCGACCTGGATCGGCACACGCGCTGGGAATGATGTCGGCCGTTCGTACGGCATCTACAGGGATTACTGCGAGCTCACAGGTTCTTGTCATGACAGCAGCGTCGCGAAACCAGAAGACAGACTCCGGCCCGTCGGGAGTAGAGTTCTAGAGCGCACGAAACATGCTCGTAGCATCTACCGAGCGCTACGTCCGTCCTCGAACCGACCTACAGCTTGTGAGCGTGACTGCAGTGAGCATCAAGAACCCTCCCGCCACCGGGCTCCGCGTCCTGCTGCTGGAGAACATCCACCCGGATGCCGTGGCCGCGTTCGAGGCGGTCGGGGCCGAGGTCGTCTCGGTCACTGGCGCCCTGGACGAGGACGAGCTGATCGAGCAGGCCGCCGGCGTGCACGTGCTCGGGATCCGGTCCAAGACCAACGTCACCGAGCGCGCCCTGGCCGAGCTGCCCGACCTGCTGGCGATCGGCGCCTTCTGCATCGGCACCAACCAGATCGACGTGGCCGCGGCCCAGGCCCGGGGCGTCGCCGTGTTCAACGCCCCCTTCTCCAACACCCGCAGCGTGGTCGAGCTGGCCCTGGCCGAGATCATCGCGATGACCCGGCGGCTGACCGAGAAGGACCGCGGGATGCACGAGGGCATCTGGGACAAGTCGGCCACCGGCCTGCACGAGGTGCGAGGGCGCAAGCTCGGCATCGTCGGCTACGGCAACATCGGCACCCAGCTGTCGGTGCTGGCCGAGAACCTGGGCATGCAGGTGCTGTTCTACGACACCGCCGACCGCCTCCCGCTGGGCACCGCCAAGCCGGTCACCAGCCTGGAGTCGCTGCTCTCCCAGGTCGACGTGGTCACCCTGCACGTCGACGGCCGCCGGGGCAACGCCGACTTCTTCGGTGACGAGCAGTTCGCCCTGATGAAGCCGGGCAGCCTGTTCCTCAACCTCTCGCGTGGGTTCGTGGTCGACCAGGAGGCGCTGCGCCGTCGCCTGGAGAGCGGTCACCTGGCCGGCGCGGCGATCGACGTGTTCCCGGAGGAGCCGAAGGCTCGCGGCGACAAGTTCGTCTCCCCGCTGCAGGGCATGCCGAACGTCATCCTGACCCCGCACATCGGTGGTTCCACCGAAGAGGCCCAGCAGGACATCGGCCGGTTCGTGGCCGGCAAGCTGCGCGACTACACGCTGTTCGGCAGCACGGCGCTGAGCATCAACTTCCCGCAGCTGGCCACCCCCGAGGCCGAGGGCACCCGCCTGGTGCACATCCACCGCAACACCCCGGGCGTGCTGGCCGCGATCAACAGCGTGCTGGCCGAAGAGAAGGTCAACATCGACGGTCAGACCCTGGGCACCCGCGGCGAGGTGGGCTACGTGATCACCGACATCGGCGCCCGCCCCACCGAGCAGGTGCTGAACGCGCTGCGCAAGCTGCCTGACACCATCCGCGTGCGCGAGCTGCAGCTCTCCTAGTCGCTGAGGGCAGCGAGCCTTTCCCCTACCGCTTACCCCGGGCGGCGAGGAAACGCTCGTTGCCCTCACGTACGTCCACAATCGGTTCTGGGTAGTTCAACTGCTTGCGGACGTCGGTGGGCAGCTTCCAGGGGGCGTGCACCTTGGCTCCGGGAACGTCGGACAGCTCCGGCACGTAGCGGCGCACGAAGTCGCCGTTCGGGTCGTAACGCTCGGCCTGCGAACTGACGCTCAGGATCCGGTTGAACCGGGAGTCCGTGCCCGTCCCGGCCACCCACTGCCAGTTCATCGTGTTGTTGGCGGTGTCGCCGTCGATCAGGTGGTCGACGAAGAACTGGGCTCCCCAACGCCAGTCCAGGTACAGGGTCTTGCACAGGAAGTGGCCCACCACCAGGCGTCCCCGGTTGTGCATCCACCCCTCGTCGACGAGTTGGCGCATACAGGCGTCGACCAGGGGCCACCCGGTACGGCCTTCTTTCCAGGCCTTGAACTCACGCTCCGCGTCCTTACCCCGGCGCCACCGGTCGTTGCGGGGCCGTAGATCGACCTGGGTGGACTTGGGGTTGGCGGCCAGCACCTGGGCGTGGAAGTCGCGCCAGGCCATCTGGCGGGTGAACGCCGGGGCCATGTCCCACGCCTTCGTGACCACCTCCAGCGGGGAGAGGCAGCCGAAGTGCAGGTAGGGCGAGATCCGGCTGGTGCGGTCGCCGGCCATGTCGTCGTGGTCGTCCGCGTAGCCCTCGGCCCGCTGCTCCAGCCAGGTCCTGAACAGCTTGCGCCCGGCCGTCTCGCCTCCGGCCGACATGTGCGGCGCCGTCTCACCCGAGCTGATCTCGTTCGCCGTCGGGACCTTCCCGGTCTCGATCCCGGCGGGCAGCGCGAGCTTGCGGGGCGGGCTCAGCGGAGTACGCCGGGGCTCCTTCTCCCACTTGCGGTGGTAGGGCGAGAACACTGACATGTGGGTCTTGCCCACGGCCGTGATCTGCCCCGGGGGCACCACGAACAGCGAATCGTCGTGCACGTGCAGCTCGCAGTCCAGCTCGTCCAGGGCCTCGCGCAACGCGTCCTCCCGACGGTGGGAGAAGCCGCTGGCGTCGCCGGCCATGTGCACGGCCGAGGCCTTCACGGTCTGGACCAGCTCGGCCACCTCGGCCGCCACCTCGCCCCGGCGGACCACCAGGCCGGCGCCGCGCTTCTCGAGCGCGGCGGCGAGGTCGGCCAGGCTCTCGGCCAGGAACTTCGCGCGGTTGGGCCGGTTGTACGAGCCCTTGAGGATCTTCGGGTCGAGGACGAACAGCGGCACCACCTGCCCCTCCTGGGTGGCATGGTGCAGGGCCGGGTTGTCGTGCACCCGCAGGTCCCGGGTGAACAGGACGACGGACGTGCGGGGCGCGTTGATCACGTCGCCCTTTCTATCCCGCACAAGAGTGACTCGCCTCTCAGCGCGACGCTGCGACCTGCGCGTTTCTTCCGGGGAGGGCTCAGCGAGGGAATGTCGGGCCGCACGGGACGGATGGGCTGGATAACGTCGTCGTTCAACTCCGGACGGGCTGTGACGACGGCGCCGGCCCCTGCATCGACGCCCGGAGCCCGAGAACCCGAAACGACCTGACCTGATCCGTGCCCCCATTGGTGGAGCGTGGGAAGGGAAAGGAGCTCAGTGGACCTCGACCTCTGGACCAGCCTTCTCCTCGCGGTGGCGATCGCCATCGCAGCCGGGCTGGTCGCCTGGACCATCGCCGGACTCGCGGTACGTCTGGCCAACCGTGCCGACGCGGGCTCGGTCCTCACGATCAACCGGTTGTGCCGTCGGCCGGTGATCCTCACCGTGGCGATGATCGCGCTGCAGGTTGCCGTGCAGGCCCTGCCCAGCGTCCCCGGCCCGTTCACCCGGGCCGCCGGCATCGCCGTCATCCTCTCCGCCTGCTGGCTCATCGTGCGAGCGCTGCTGGCGGGGGAGGAGATCCTGTTCTGGCGGCTGCGGATGGACGTGGCCGACAACCGCCGGGTCCGCCGGGCCCGCACCCAGATCACCCTGGTCCGCCGGGTGCTCGGGGTGGTCGTGATCGTGCTCGGCCTGGCCGCCGTGCTGATGTCGTTCCCGCAGCTGCGCACCTTCGGCGCCTCGCTGCTGGCCTCGGCCGGGGTGGCGGGCATCATCGCCGGTCTGGCCGCGCAGACCACGCTGGGCAACATGTTCGCCGGCCTGCAGCTGGCCTTCACCGACGCGGTGCGCATCGACGACGTGGTCGTGGTGGAGGGCGAGTGGGGCTGGATCGAGGAGATCACCCTGACCTATGTGGTCGTGCACCTCTGGGACGAGCGCCGGCTGGTGCTGCCGACCAGCTACTTCGTGACCACGCCGTTCCAGAACTGGACCCGCAACCAGGCCCGGATCCTGGGCTCGGTGATGCTGTACCTCGACTACGCCACCCCGCTGACCGAGCTGCGTGAGCACGCCCGTCAGGTGATCGACGCCAACCCGCTCTGGGACCGGCAGGCCTGGGTGCTGCAGGTGGTCGACACCACCGAGACGACGATGCTGGTGCGCGTGCTGGCCTCGGCGAACGACGGCCCGAGCGCCTGGGACCTGCGCTGCGACATCCGCGAGTCGCTGCTGACCTGGCTGCAGACCCACCACCCGCAGTCGCTGCCGGTGCAGCGCAACATCGGGGTGCCCGGTGAGCTGGGCTTCCGCGACGGGGTGGTCAGTGCCGAGGAGGCCGGGCTGGACGACTCGGACGGCTTCGGCTCCGGCTCTGCCCGGAACGGCTCGCGCAGGCCGGCCGCCCGCCCGCCGAGGGCCCGGAATCATGCCCCGGTCACGCCGGATCCGGAGACGGCGCACCTGGACCTGCAGATGCCCAACCACGCCGAGGAGTACGACGACGAGGACGCTGCTCCGCTGGACCCGCGCGGTCGGCCGAGCGGTGACGGTGGTGGTGGCGCCAGCGCCTCTGCCGGTGCCGCGCTGGGGCAGCGGTAGGCGATCAGGTGGCCGGGCTCAGCGGTGGCAGTGTCGCCCCCGCAGCCCCGACCCAGCGTGCTGCAGCCCGGGGAGCAGCAGTATCCCCAGCGCGCCGACCAGGCCGGAGCCGGCGATCACGGTCGACGGGGCGAGCCACTGCGCCGCCGCCCCGGCCACCAGGATCGCCAGGCTCTGGCCGCCGTACAGCCCAGCGATCGCGATTCCGAACGCCCGGGTACGTACCTCGGCCGGCACGTGCGAGGCGAACTGGGTGTTGGCCACCACCTGGAAGGCCTGCCCCAGCCCGCACAGCACGAACAAGGCCAGGCTGATCGTCAGCCCGGGGCGCAGCGCCACGATCAGCAGGGGGAGCGTGCCCACCAGGGCCAGCGGATACATCAGGCGTGCGGCTGTGCTGGGGGCGGCGAACCGGCCGATCGCCAGCCCCCCGATCACGCTGCCGGCCGCCGCTGCGGCCATGATCAGCCCCACCGCGCTGGAGCTGTGCCCCAGCTCGGCCGCGTAGGCCACGGCAATCGCCTCGGGGACGATCGCGTACGCCGCCCCGACGATGCCCAGGAGCAGGGGGAACCAGATCTGCTGGTCGCCGCGCACCACCTGGGCGCCGGCGATCATGTCGCTCCAGATCGAAGTGCCTGAAGACGTTTGTGCTCGCCGACGCTGTCGGGCCACGGCGGCCCGGCGGCCCCGGTGGCGCAGTTGGGACGGGCTGAACCTGGCGGCGCGCACGGCGACGCGGCGGCGGGTGCTCGTGGTGCCGCCGGTGGGCTGGAACTGCTCGTTGCTTTCCAGTTCGGGCTGGCGGCGGCTGCGTCGCTTGCCCTGCCGTCGACCGGTCTGGCGGCCATCGCTGCGGCGGTTCTTGGGGCGCTGATCGGTGCTGCGCTTTTCAGCGGCGCGTCGACCGGTGGGGGATTGGCCGGAGGTGCCCAGACCGGAAAGCAGTTCGTCGGCCAAGGGCCGGACGGGCTGCTGATCGGAGGTGTAATCCTCGGCGAGATGGGCCGGGTTGGCCAGGCCGTCCGGGCGCTGGCCGGCGGGCTGCTGATCGGTCACGTGCTGGTCGGCCGTGTACTCATCGATGCGGTGCGGGCCGGTCGGAGGTTGTTCGATCGGGTGCTGGTCGGCCAGGTCCTGCCCGCCGACGTGATGCAGGTCGGCTGGGTGCTGTCCGGCCTCGTGCTGTCCGGCCTCGTGCGGGGCGACCGGGTGTTGGTCGGCCGGACGCCAGCGGCGGTCCTCTTCGCCCTGCCCCCGCGGGCCCGGAACCCTCCGGGTCACGGCCTGGCGGTGCAGCCCATCCTCCGCCGGAACCGCCGCATTGCCTCGAGCGGTATGCGGCTCAGCCCAAGTCCCGGCTGCCGCCTCATCGAACTGGTGGTGCTGATCGCCCTTCCCACCCAGCCGTTGCCCCGGCACGACCGGTACCACCGGCGCCCGCCGCGGCCGGTAAGGCGACTGATCCGCCTTCTCGGTTCCCCCTACCGTTCCCGGCTGGCCCCCCTCGGCCGCGACCACTCGTCCTTCGTCGTTTCCTTCCCCCGAACCAAAGGCGACCTGCCCATCGTCCTCGCGCTCGGCGTCTTCAAGCTTCTCGCCCTTGGCGTTCGGCGCCGCCCTGTGCACCAGGCCCGCCCGGAGCAACAGGGCCGAGGCCAGGAAGGTCAGGCAGTTCAACGCGAGTACGCCGGGGGCGCTGATGGCCAGCACCAGCGCGCCCCCCGCTGCGAAACCGCACAACTGGGCGATCTGGTGCACTGCCTGCCGCAGCGACATGCCTACGGGGTAGCGGTTGCCGGTGAGGATCTGGGCCAGCAGGGCAGAGCGGGCGGCGTCGAACGGGGGCGCGAGCATCGCCGACAGGAAGACCAGAGCGGCCACCACGAGCGGCGCGAATCCGGCCAGGGCGGCGACGGCGATGAGCAGTGCGCGGGCCAGGTCGCAGGCCACCATGACCGAACGCCCCGGAAAGCGCTCGGCCCAGGCCGCGAGCAGTGGACCCCCGAGCAGCCAGGGCACATAGGCGGTGGCATAGCCGGCGGCGGCGAGCAGTGGCGAGCCGCTGTCCTGGTAGAGCATGACGGCGACGGCCACGGCGGCCACCTGGTCGCCGATCAGGGAGAGCAGGTCCGCGGCGAAGACCGCGCGGAACTCCCGCACTCCGAACACGTCTCGGTATCCGGCCGGCCGATCGGCCGATTCCTCAGGCGCTGAGGCGGCGCTGATCGCCTGCCCCGCCGGACCTTCGGGAACGTCGGGCACGCCGGCCCCGCCCGCACCGTCGGCCCCTGTGAAAACATCGTCGGGGCTCGGAACCTCGGGCCCGCTCGCGGTGTTCACCGCGCGGGCGTCACGGCCGGCTTCCCCTGGGCCGCCTGGTTCATCGAGCTCGCCGAGCATGATCGGTGGATCTGCCTGCTGCGTCGACACGCGTTGTCGTCTCCCCCATCAACCCCGCCGACCTTGCCCACGGTGCTCCCGGTGCCGCCCTCACAGCTCCGGAGCCCCTTCCTGGTGTACGTGTTACAGATGTTGCTGGTGCTGCTGGTGTTTCTCGGGTCAAAACCGCGACCGGCCCCCATGCCGTCAGGCTGGGGGCAGTACGCGTGAATCTTGATCGCACCTCGTCGCCGGCAAGACTTGCGGATCCACCGGCCGGTGCGCAATGGCCTGCTCAGAAGCTCAGCCCCAGGTCTGACCGCGCACAGTGCACCTCCCACCAGGTCGTCCTGCCCCGGGAGCGCCCCGGGGCTTCGATGACGACAAATCTGCTGGGAAGGTCCGACAAGCCACTTAATGACTACTGAACGACCTGGTAGAACGCATGAACACGGCCAATGACGGAGCATCGGGCGGCAGTTGCGCATAGGTTCAGCACGTGGCGCACGCATCTCGATCGGACGCAGGCGACCGGATCCGCATCCTCGGTCCCGTGGAGATCGTGCGGGCGGGCAGGCCGATCTCGGCCGGCAGTCCTCGCCAGCGCGCTCTGCTCGCATTGCTCGCCCTCTCGGTGGGGGTCGCCGTTCCGCCGTCCCGGCTGGTCGATCTGCTCTGGGGCGACGCTCCGCCCCCCTCTGCGGGAAACACCGTGCAGGTCTATGTTTCGCGGCTCCGGCGTCTCCTCGTCGCCCCCGGTGAGCTGCCAGCATTACGTACGGTATCCGGAATGTATCTCCTTGACCTGCCTCCGGAGGCGATCGACTCGCGCCGGTTCGAGGAGGCCAGCGAGTCGGGACGGGCGCGGCTGGCGGCGGGCGACCCGGTGGGCGCGGCTCACGAATTGCGTTCTGCTCTGCAGTTGTGGCGTGGTTCGGCCCTTCCGGACCTGGCCGCCGTGCCCGGCGCGCTGGCCTCGGTGGCTCGCCTGCAGTCGCTGCGGCTTTCCACCCTGGCCGACCGGATCGACGCGGAATCCCTGCTGGGGCGCCATTCCCGGCTGATTCCGGAGCTGCAGGACCTGGTGCGCAAGCATCCGCTGAACGAGCGTTTCGTGGGTCAGTTGATGACGTCGCTGTACTGGGAAGGCCGTCAGGCCGAGGCTCTGGCCGCGTACGCGGCGGCGGCCGACCGCCTGGGTGACGAGCTCGGCATCGATCCGTGTCCGGCTCTGCGGGATCTGCACGGCCGGCTGCTGCGTCAGGAGGTCGGGCCGGTCGCCACCGAGTTCGCTGAGTTCATCGAGTCCGCCGAGGGCGTTCACAAAACCGATTCTGCGTCGGGGATTTCCGGGGATCTGCGGCTTGTCCAGCTGATGCGCGCCCACACGCTCTCCGCGATGTCCCGCTCGGCGGGTGACCCCGAGCGTCCCGGGCTGGAAACCGATTTCAATTCACGGACGTCGGTGGCCTCGGTCGCGCTGTCGGGCGGGGGAGCGGGGGTGGCCGGCGGGGTAGTGGGACCGCGCGTGGCCCGTGAAGGGATGGGAGCGGGAAGGGCTTCCCTGATGCCGGGATCGGGGGCGACAGGTGTTGAAGTTTCCGGTGGGGTGATTCATCCGGGGGTGGCGGCCGTACCTGGAGTGCTTCATGGAGTGGTGGGGTCGCGAGCGCTCGCTGGGGCGGAAGATGCGCTCACGGGTGGCGCGACGGGTGTTGCCCGGGGCACGACCGCAGTAGATGGAGCCGGGCCGGATGGGGCCGTGGTGTACGGCGCCCGAGCGGTGCCCAGTTGTCTCGTGGGGCCTGGTGCGGCTGAGGGGAGGCCGGTCGGTCTAGTAGGGATCGCAGCAGGGGGCGCGGCTGGGCCAGGTGTGAGCGGGGTTGGGAGTTCCGGGCGGATTCCTGGACAACGCTCGGGTGAGGCGGTGGGGTCTGGCGGGGGTTTTGCTGGGCTGCCGCACCAGGCTCGGGTGGCTCCGGTCGCCCTTCGTCCAGACCCGCCGAGCGGCTTGCCCGTACCTCCCGCTGCGCTGCCCGGTCCTCCCGTAGTGCCGGGGAGTCCAGCGAGCGCCCGGCTGCCGATGCAGACCACGCCGCTCTCCCCGTCGCTGGAACCGGTTGTGCCGCAGCCTTCCACGCTCTCCGTGGAGCACTGCGCCCCGATACTGCCGGGGGTACCCGAGACCGGCCCGATCCCGTCGATCGGGACCAAGCGAACGGCGTTTGGCGCGGCCTACGGCGCGGGAACGGTCGGGCGGACGGGGGAGCTGGGCGCGGCGCTGGAGTTGCTGCGCCGTCCAGACGTCCGGTTGGTGACGGTGGTGGGGCCGGGCGGGGCAGGCAAGACCCGGCTGGCTGCGCAGATCGTGACCCGTCGGCTGGCGGAGGCGGGGCGGGAGGTGGCGGCCACCCGGGTTCTGGTGGTTCCGCTGGGAGGCACTCCGGCCGCAGACAATGCCGGGGCCGAGCCGGGCGCGGGCCTGGCGGCGCGGCTGCGGCGCATCCTGGGCGTAGTGCCGGACACGCCGGGCGAGGCTCCGATCGACACGGTGTGCCGAGCGCTCGCGGCGATCCCCTGCCTGCTCGTGCTGGACGACCTGGATGCCGACGACGTCGAGGCCGAGCCGATGGCCACGGTGACGGCGCTGATCGCCAGGGTCGGCGGGCTGCGGGTGCTGGCCACCGCGCGGCGGGCCTTGGGGGTGCCGGGCGAGCAGGTCATCGGTCTCGTGCCGCTGGCCATGCCGTGGGCCTTCTCGGGGGCCGGCGACGTACAGACCGTGCGCTCGGCCGAGGCGGTGCGGCTGTTCCGCGAGCGAGCCCGCGCGGTGCTGCCCGCCTTCGAGGTCACCGAGCAGAACGCCGCGGCCGTCGGGGAACTGTGCCGGGCGCTCGACGGTCTGCCACTGGCTCTGGAACTGGCGGCCGCGCGCACCCGCAGCCATGATCCGGAGGGCATCGGCCGCGATCTGAACAGCGCGACGGCGGCCCGGCGGCCCGGGGCGATGCTCGAGGCCGTGCTGGAATGGACGGTGAACCTGCTCGAAGACACCGAGAAGCTGGTGCTGAGCCAACTCTCGGTCTTCGTCGGGGGGGCCACCCTGGACGCGGCCGAGCGGGTCTGCGGTCCGGTTCCCGGGCCCGGCCAGGTGATCGACGTGATCGGCCGGCTGGCCGACAAGAATCTGCTGCTGATCGACGAGACCGGCCGCCTGGGTCTGCTCGCGCCGGTGCGTGAGCACGCCCGGCGCCTGCTCGCGGCCGATCCGGAAGAGGAGGCAGCGTGTGCCGACCGCCACGCAGCCTACTTCGCGGAGTTCGCCGACGCTCTGCCGCCGCTGACCGACCGCTGGCTCGACCCGTCCGAAAACACCGATCTGAGAACCACTCCCAACGCCAAGGCGAGTGCCGTCGGGCAACTCGGCGGACGCGCGGCCGAGTACGACAACCTGTCCGCGGCTGCCGCGCACGCAGAAGGGCGCGACGGTGAGGTTTTCGCCCGGCTGGTAGCGGCGTTGCTCGACCAGGGCCTGAGCACCGGCCGCTGGGAACTCGGTGACGCCCCGGCCTGGCTCGCCCGCGCCCAGGCCCAGCGGCCCACCGCCCGCACCGGAGCCCGGCTGCTGCTGGCCGCGGGAGCGTTGGCCCTGTTCGGCGGAAACCCGCTCGCCGCAGCGGAGATCCTGGCCCAGATCCCGGCCGGAGCCACCTCCGGCGAAGCGGGGGCGGTGGTCGCGATCCGGGTGGCGCTGATGCGGGCCGTCGCGGCTCGTTCGCTGGGCCGGTGTGAAGAGGCGCTGGCCGAGGCGGAAGGGGCGCTGGAAAGGGTGCGGGCGCTCCGGCGTCCCCCCGAAACTCTCTGGCACGCAGTGCTGAACGTGCTGGCCGACGTGCTGGACGATCTGAGTCGCACGGCCGTGTCCATCGGTCACTGGCAGCGCAGCCGGCATCGGGCGGCGGCCGGTGGTGACCCGACGCGCCTGGCCTACCCGCTGGCCAAACTGGCCCTGGCCGCGCAGGACCGGGGAGAAGACGCGCTGGCCCGGGTGCTGATCGGGCAGGCCCGCTCGGCGGCCACCAGCGGCGGACGGGCGATCCGCTCCGGCGTCGCCGTGGCCGACGGGCTGCTCGAGCTACGCCACGGCAACCATCAGGCCGCTCTCACCTCGCTGCGCCAGGCACTACGAGAGGCTCACGCCGGCGGGAAGTTCTTCACGCTGCCGCGGATCGTGGCACTGCTCGGGGTGGCGCACTGGCCGCACGACCCGCACCGGGCTGCGGCTCTGCTCGCGGTCTCGGCCAGTTGGGGCGCCCAGCGTTCGATCGTGGTCACCGGCCGCCGGGAACGAGAACTGATCAGCGCCGCCGAGTCGGCGCTGGAGCAGGCCGGCCGCACCGACGAGAGCATCCGCCGGGCGGCCGCCCGGGGAGCGGCCGTGCCGTTCGGATCGCTGATCGGGGTGCTGCGGCTCGACCCGGAGAGTTCCGGGCCCGAAAGCCCGCCCGAACTGATCGATCTCACCGGTGCCGACCCGATCGTCCATGTGTAGCGACCGGACCTACTCGCTGACCTCGGCCACCTCGGCCGGTGCCGGTGCGGTCAGCGGCAGCCGGACCTCGAAGGCGGCACCCGCTCCGGGACTGCTCTTCACCCGGATGTCGCCCCCGTGCCGGTTGACCACGATCCGCCAGACGATGTCCAGACCGAGCCCGGTGCCCTTGCCGATCGGCTTGGTCGTGTAGAACGGCTCGAAGATCCGCCGCTGCACGTCCGGGGTCATGCCCGGGCCGGTGTCCCGGATCGTGATCAGCGCGAAGTCTCCGTCGGCGCGGGTGCTGATGCTCAGCGTGCCCGGGCCCGCCTCGTTGTCGCACTTCATCGCGTGCACGGCGTTGTCGAGCAGGTTGGTCCAGACCTGGTTCAGCTCGGCCGGGTAGGCCGGGATCCGCGGCAGCGTCTTGTCGTAGTCCTTCTCCAGGGTCAGGCCCTCACGGACCTTGGCCCCGAGCATCACCAGCGTGCTGTTCAGGCCCTCGTGGATGTCGACCTGCTGGTACTCGGCGCGGTCCATCTGGGAGTACTGCTTGGCCGCGTTGATCAGCGTGGCGATCCGCTCGGTGGCGTCCTCGATCTCGGCCATCAGCTGCTCGTTCTCGAGCGCGTAGGTGATCCACTTCAGGCCGGCCTCGAGGTGCGTCTGCGGGATCGAGTCGGCCACCCCCTGCAGCCACTCCAGGTCGAGACCGGCGCCCACCCAGACCGGCGCGAGCTGCCAGCCGGAGGAGATGCCGTGCTCGTCGCACCAGTCGCTGAACTCGTCCTCGAGGTCGTTCTCCTGCATCGGCGTCAGGTGCTTGTTCTTGCCGGCCTTGGCCTTGGCCGACTGCTCGATCGCGTCCTCCTGCAGACCGGCCAGCTTCACCAGGGTGTCCGGGTCGACCTTGCCGGAGGCCAGGTGGGCGAGCTTGCCGCGCATCGCCGCCACCCGCTCGCGCAGCGTGGCGGTGGCCCGGACGGCGGCCGAGGCCGGGTTGTTCAGCTCGTGGGTGAGCCCGGCGGTGAGCCGGCCGAGGGCGGTCAGGCGCTCCCGCTGGCCGACCACCGCCTCGGAGTTGCGCATCCCGGTGAACAGGCCGTCCAGCAGGTGGATGGCCATCGGGAACCATTCCTTGAGCACGTCGGCCAGTTCCTCACCGGGGATCCGGAAGAAGACCGACTCCTCGAGGGTGCGCATCGAGCCGCCGTAGAACGGGCTCTTCGTGACCTCCCGGGCCGAGGTGAGCCAGGCCCAGGTGGCGCCGCTGTAGACGCCCGGCCGGCCGGTGCGGGAGACCTCGACCTCGTGGTCGCCGACCTGCTTCAGCATCACCTGGCGGCCCTCGACCAGCATGTAGAAGCAGGTCGCGGGCTCGTCGGCGCTGTAGACGGTGGCGCCCGCCGGATAGCGCACGACCTCGCCGTGCTCGGACATCCAGCGCAGCTGCTCGTCGTTCAGCTTCTCGAACAGGAAGAAGCGCGACAGCTCAGCGGGAGTGAGCCGCTCCATCGGTTGCTCCGTGGTGGTCACCCGTTCTCCAACGTTCTCGACACGCGATTAATGCCCTTACGGATGCACTCAGGGGTGCGCCAGGTACTGGTGCACGAGCGTCACGGCCATCGCTCCCTCACCGACCGCCGAGGCCACCCGCTTGACCGAGGCGGCCCGCACGTCGCCGGCCACGAACACCCCGGGGATGCTGGTCTCCAGGTGGAACGGGTCGCGGTTGGGGGTCCAGCCGGCCGGCCGCCGGCCCGAGTCGAGCAGGTCGGTGCCGGTGATCAGGAACCCGGCCTCGTTGCGCACCAGCTGCTCGGGCAGCCAGTCGGTCTTCGGGGCGGCGCCGATGAAGACGAACAGGTGCCCGCAGTCCACGTCCTCGGTGGCCCCGGTGGTGCTGTCGCGCAGCACCAGCTTCTGCAGGTGCCCGTCGCCCTGGCAGGCCACCACCTCGGTGCAGGTTCGCACCTCGATCCGGTCGTTGCCGCGGATCTGCTGGATCAGGTAGTGCGACATCGAGCGCTCGAGGTCGGGCCCGCGCACCGCCAGGGTGACCTTGGCGGCCTGGCGGGAGAAGAACATCGCCGCCTGACCGGCCGAGTTCGCCCCGCCGACGATCACCACGTGCTGGTCGGCGCAGGCATCCGCCTCGGTGGCGGCCGAGCCGTAGAACACGCCCTTGCCCACCATGTCGTCGGCGCCGTCGGCCCCCAGCCGGCGGTAGGAGACCCCGGTGGCCAGCAGCACGGCGTGCGCGGCGATCCGGCTGCCGTCGTCGAGTTCGAGGATGCGCTTGGGGCCGTGCGTCTCCAGCCCGACCACCCGGCGGGCGGTGAGCAGTTCGGCGCCCAGCCGGCTGGCCTGCCGGCGGGCCCGGTCGGTCAGCTGACCGCCGCTCACTCCGTCGGGGAAGCCCAGGTAGTTCTCGATCCGGGAGCTCTGCCCGGCCTGACCGCCGGTGGCCCGGCTCTCGACCAGCACCGTGCGCAGACCTTCGGAGGCGCCGTAGACCGCCGCACCCAGCCCGGCCGGACCGCCGCCCACGATCACCAGGTCGTAGAAGTCCTCGGCCGGGGTGGTGGAGAGACCGATCTTGTCGGCCAGCTCGCTCAGGGTGGGCCGCAGCAGCGCGTCACCGCCGGCGGTGAGCACGACCGGCACGTCGTCCTCGCCCGCGCCGGCCGCCTGCAGCAGCTTGCGGCCTTCTTCCTCCTCCACCGTGTACCAGTGGTAGGGCATGCCGTTGCGGGCCAGGAAGTCGCGCACCTCGTGCGAGCGGGCCGACCAGCGGTGGCCGATGATCCGGGTGGACTCGACCTCCGGGTCGCCCGCCGCCGCCCAGGTCTCGAGCATCTGGTCGACCACCGGGTAGAGCTTCTCCTCCGGCGGTTCCCACGGCTTGAGCAGGTAGTAGTCGACGTCGACGACGTTGATCGCCTCGATCGCCGCGTCGGTGTCGGCGTAGGCGGTCAGCAGGGCCCGGCGGGCGCGCGGGAACAGGTCCATCGCGCGCTCGAGGAACTCGATGCCGTTCATCCCCGGCATCCGGTAGTCGGCCAGCAGCACCGCCACCCGGTCGCCGCGCAGGCGGATCTCCTGCAACGACTCCAGGGCCTCGGCGCCGGAGTCGGCGCGGACCACACGGTATTCCTCGGCGTAGCGACGACGCAGGTCACGAGCGACGGCCCGGGAAACGGACGGGTCGTCGTCGACCGTGAGAAGGATCGGCTTGCTCACCGGCTGAAGCTCCTCAGGCTGGGGGGATCCGAGCGTAGTTCGGGGCCCGGTGCGGGCACCAGCAATTACGCCTGTGGCGCAGACAGCCTGACACCCCTCGGAACGACGTGGTCACGAGCCGTGTTCGGGTGGTGAACCGTTACGTGATCTGCCCCGCTTTCGTCTCGATGCCCTTGCCGGGCTCCACTACCCTCGAACGGGTAGATCGCCCGAGTCGGAAAGCTAGGGAGCATGCACGTGACCGACTGGGACCCCTCCGCGGTAGCGGCTGTGCTGCGAACGGAGAACCGGTTCCCAGGGGGTGCCGTGGTCGGTGTTCTCGCCGTCGGTCACTCCCAGACCCGCATCTGGGTGCTGGAGTCCGAACGGCTGGAGGACGCGGCGGTGGCCGCCCGGCCGGTGGTGCTGGCCGAGCGCCGGCTGCCGGGGGTCGGTAGCGAACTGTTCGACCGGCTGCTGCTGGAGCGGGCCCTCGGGCGTCTGGCCGAGATCCCCGGGGCCGACGAATCGCTCACCGACCGGCTGCGGGAGCCGGCCGGGGAACCGTGGTCGCGGCTGCGCAAGCACCTGATCGACCAGGTGCGCCGGGCCCGCGAGGAGCTCACCGCCTGGCACAGCGCCACGGTCGAGGTGGACGAGATCCCCGGGATCAGCCCGGACGGCCCGCTCCGGCTGGACCGGATCGAGCTGGACAACGCACTGCGCCCGCACGTGCTGCAGATGGCCCGCGAGTTCGGCGCCACGATCGAGGAGTCGGGCCGCCGCCCCTCCCTGCTCGACGGCATCTACCTGCTCGGCGACGGCCAGATGCCGCTGATCGTGCGCTCGGTCTACGACGTGCTCGGGGTCAGCCCGACGGTGGGCCACAACCGGGTCGGAGCCGACACCCGGAGCGTCTCGGGTTTCTCCGAGCCGGTCACCCCCCACGGCATGCGACGGGTGTCGGCCCCGGAGCCGGCCCGCCCGGCCTCCCCGCCACAGGGGCTGAGCCTGCGCCCCACGCCGCCCCGGCCGAAGAGCAACGGCAAGCGGATGGTGGTGCCGGGCCGGACCACAGCGAAGCCCGAGCCCGCACCGGTGTCCCGGCCGAGCGTGGATCCGGACGACGCCGAGCTCTACCGTCCGGGAACCGCCGAGGCCTCGGCCCCCGAGGGGCAAGAGCTTCCAACAAAGGACGGGGATCTCGCCTCAATCTCTCAGCCGCCGGTTGCGGAGGCGGTTGGCTTCGGGGAGGACGCCTGGGGCACCAGGGAGGCCACGGCGGCCAAGGGGACGCCGGTCGCTGGGGCCACGGACAACGGGACGTACGTAGACGGTCCGCTCGTCAACGGAACTGTGGTCAGCGGGGTCGTGGTCAACGAGGCCGTGGCCAACGGGACGTCGGCCGGTGAGACCTCCGTCAATGGGGCCTCGAGCAACGGGATCCGGAGCAACGGGACCTCGACCAGCGGGCCCCCTGCCGACAAGACCATGATCGACGGAATGTCCGTCAACGGGTCGGCGGCCAATGGGACGTCGGTGACCGGGGCCTGGAGGAATGGGACCCCGAGTGGCAGGACGTCGCCCAGCGGAACGTCGCCTAGCGGGACGACAGCCAACGGAACCTCGGCCAACGGAACCTCGGCCAGCGGAACCTCGGCCGACGCAACCTTGGCCGATGGGACGTCTGTCAACGGGTCGGCGGCCACCGGGACGACGGTGAACGGGACCTGGAGTGACAGGACCCCGAGTAGCAGAACCTCGAGCAGCGGGACGCCGGCCGACGAAACCTCGATCGATGGGACGTCCGTCAACGCAACGACGGCCACCGGGACGTCGGTGAACGAGGCACGGAGTGTCGGGACCCCGGGTATCGGGGCCCCGAGTAGCGGGACCTCGAGCAACGGGACGACGGCTAACGGAAGCTCGGCCAGCGGAATATCGGCCCAAGAAACCTTGGCCGATGGGACGTCTGTCAGTGGGGCAGCGGCCACCGGGACCTCGGCCCACGAAACCTCGTCCAGCGGAACGCCCGTCAATGGGACGGCCACCGGGACGACGGCGAACGGGACCTGGCAGGACGGGACCCCGAGCAGCAGAACCTCGACCGGCGGCGCGACGGCTGACGAAACCTCGACCAATGGCACGCCCGACAACGGGACGACGGCCTATGGGACGACCGTGGGCGGAGCCCGGAGCAACGGGACTTCGACCAACGGGACGCGGGCCAACGGCACCCCGAGCAACGGGACCGCGGCCAGCGGAGGGCTCGCCAACGAAACTTCGACCTACGGAACGCCCGTCAACGGGACGACGGCCCACGGGACGACCGTGAACGGGACCCGGAGTAACGGGGCTCCGGCCGACGGAACGCTGCCCAACGGGACGCTGACCAACGGGACCTCCGTCAACGGGACCTCCGTCAACGGGACCTCCGTCAACGGATCGTCCCGCAACGGAGCCTCGCCCAACGGGACCTCGGCCTCGCTCAACGGCGCCTCGGTGAAGAACGGCACGGCGCGGCCCACCCTCAACGGCACCCACGTCGTGGCCTCTACCAGCACCGACTCGACCTCCTCAGGCTCCTCGGCTTCCCCGGCGGACAAGCTCAGCGACTTCGGTCCGCCGGCCCTCACCGACACCGGATCGCTGCGCCTGCTGCGCGACGAGGACGACGGCTTCGACGAGAACCGCCTCACCGGCACCCAGCCGCAGGCTCGCAAACGTCGTAAATTGGTGGTTCCGGTGCTCGGCGGGGTGACCGTCATGGTCGCCGCCTCGCTGATCGTGGTCGGCCTGGTGCGCAACGACGAGCCGGACAACACCGCATCGGCCAGCCCGGTCTCCGCGGGCTCGGACCTCAGCGCGGCCAGTACCGCCCCCTCGCCGAGTCCCACGTTCTCGCCGACCCCCGAGGTGGTGGCCCTGCCCGCCGTAAAGGGGCTCAAGGCCCGCAAGGTCGGTATCGCCGTCGCGCTGACCTGGGAAGAGGTCGAGGGCGCGGACCGGTACGCGGTCTATCGCGATCCGGGTACGCCCGACGAGAAGGTCCGCACCGCAGTCACGACCAAGCTGACCGACCGGCCGGGCGACGGCATCACCCACACCTACGCGGTGGTGGCCCTGGACGAGCAGGAGAACGAGGGGGTGCCCGGCCCCGAGGTGAAGGCCAAGGCGCTGGCTCCCTACAAGAAGGTGCAGCACATCGCCAGCGAGTGGACCGCGGTCGTGCCGCAGAAGCCCAACCGCCCCGGCGAGTCCGGCCAGGTCTGCGTGCCCAAGGCGAACAAGCTGAACGGGTCGGACGGGCGCATCGTCTGCAACTACCCGGACGGGCTCAAGGTGACCCTGTTCCACTACGACACGCCGGAGACCACCGACCGCCGCCACGACGACCTGGCCGCGACCAAGGGCGTCAAGAGCGGCCTTTGGACGATCGAGCGCAAGGAGAAGGCCGAGCTCACCGGTCGGCAGCTGAGCGGCCGGCGGATGGGCGGGGCCTGGCGCTGGACCACGTACGACTCGGCGCCGAACTATGCCGTGCAGCTGCAGTGGAAGGGCCACTCACCGGCCGAGCTGGCCAAGTGGGTCAAGCAGCACAAGCTCCTGCCCAACTGACAGTTACGGCTTCGGCATCAGTTCCTCGGCCAGCAGCGGGGCCAGCAGCCGGGCGTACTTGCCGGTGATGTGGTTGTCGTCGCGGTAGATCAGGGTGTTGCCCACCACCACCGGGCAGCTGGAGTCGCTGCAGAACCACGGCATCGGGTCGACGACGCGGGCTCCGGCCGCCTGCACCTCCTGCGCGATGCGGGTGCGCTGGGGTGACTCCGTGGCCCGGTCTGCGCTCTGGGCGCAGTTCTGGACGTCGCGCGGGTTCAGAGAAAGGCATTCCGGCACATTAGTCTTCGCGGCCGGAGTGTCGGCCAGGAACACCAGGTCGGTCTTCTTGGCCCGCAGTCGCCCGGCAGTCGAAGCCCAGCCTCGGGCCCAGGTGCCGTCCACGTCGTCGTTGCCCTCGGTCAGGTCCATGTGGTCGGCGATCGACGTCATCACCACCAGGTCGGGGCGTAGGGCGTTGATCCGCGCGATCGAGTTCTGCCGCCAGTCGTCGCAGGTGCGGTAACCGCCTCGGAAAGCCTCGGCGTAGAGGCTCACCTCGGCCGGGGTGCACATCACCTTGGTGAAAACAGCGAGCCGCCAGTGGTGCTTGCGGGCCATTGCTTCCATTGCCGGGAACCATTGCGCTGCATGCGAATCGCCGAACAGCACCACCGTGGTTCGTCCCTTGGTCCGACCAAGGCTCAGGCAGTGTTCCGGGGTGTGGTCCTCGGCCACGGCTACGAAGCAGCCGTTGCTGCTGATCGAGGGCTCGTCGGTGGCTGCCTCGGTGAGCGGGGGTACCAGGTTCCGGGGGAGCGCCAAGGCCTGTGTGGCTGCCTGCAGCCGCCGGCTCAAGGCTTGAAACCGCTGTGAAGGTGGGCCTTCCAGCGTCAGGCTGGTGGCGAGCGTTTCGCCTTGGGGGCGGCGGTCGGGCAGGGTCGGGATCAGCAGTGCTACGGTCACGGTCACCGCGGTGAGCCCGACCGCCAAGGCTCCGGCCGCTCCGAGGTGCGAGCGCAGATGCTGATGGTGGCGCAGCGGCTGCTCGACCAGGCTGTAACTGATGCAGGCCAGACCCAGGGCGACCAGTGTAGTCAGAAGCTTTTCGTAGTTTGCAATCTCACGGCCGAGGATGTGTGGTGCCAGTATCAGGGCGGGCCAGTGCCACAGGTACCACGAGTACGAACGGGCACCGATGAACTGCGGCAGGCGCAGTCCCAGCATTCGCCCGCAAGCACTTCCGGGCCGCAGGCCCGCTGCGATCACGGCCGTTGTGCCCAGCACGGGAACGGCCGCGTACCAGCTCGGGAACGGGGTGCTGGCATCGAAAGCGACTGCGGCGTAGACAACCGCAACCAGACCCAGCCAGCCCAGAACTGGAGCGAGCCGCTGAACGAGCGGTAGGGACGTCCATAGTTGGTGCTCTTTGCCCCACAGCATCGCCACCGCGAGCAGGGAACCCGCACCCAGCTCCCAGGCCCGGCTCGGCGCGCCGAAATAAGCTGCGATCGAGGAGGTCTGGCTGCCGGTGACCGACTCGACGAAAGAGGCTGCCACCAGAGCGGCCAGCAAGGCGATGAACACCGCGCGCCGGCGCAGCAGCACCAGTCCGATCAACACCAACAGTGGGATGAACAGATAGAACTGTTCCTCCACGGCAAGTGACCAGAAGTGCTGCAGGGGGGATGGGGAATCGCCGGCGGCGCGGTAGTCGTTGCCGGACTGGATCAGTCGAATATTGATCACATATCCGGCGGCGGTGGCGGCATCGTACGCAATGGCGCGCAGACGCAGCGGAGGCAGCCAGACCCAGGCTGCAATCAGGGTGGAAACCAGGACGAGAGTGGCGGCGGGAAGAAGCCTCAGAGCGCGGCGGGCGTAGAACCGGCCGATCCGCAGACGCCCGGTGGCGGTGGCCTCGCGGGCCAGGTGTGAGGTGATCAGGAAGCCGGAGATCACGAAGAAGACGTCCACACCGACGTAGCCGCCGCTGAAAACGCCTACGCCGCAGTGGTAGAGCACCACCAGCAGCACGGCCAGGGCGCGCAGGCCCTCGATGTCCGGGCGAAAACCCGTTCGGGGAGCTGACTGCGCCTCCTGTGCCGGGACCGGTCTGATCTCGACATCGCTCACGGTGAGGGCATCGGCATTCCGGCCCCGGCGCTGACCTCCCCCTTTCGGCCCACAGGGTCGTACAGCGGATCCTCAGACAGCGCGCCGGACCCTCCCAGGCAGGCCGCCCACAGTGGTGCCCACGACAGCGGAGGAGAGACCGACGGATGAACGCTCGCAGCCAGGCCCACCGCACCACGGTGGCCGTGACCTCCGGCCTTGCGGTCGCCGCAGTGGCCACCACGGTGACGGTGGGGCTGGTGGCGGCCCGTTCCGAGAACGCCGACAGCACCGGCACCGTGGCCGATCCGGACACCTCCTCCTCGGCAACGCAGTCAGACCAGTCCAATTCCGGCAGCTCCGGCAGCTCGGGCATGAGCCCCGGCAACGGTTCCGCCGACGCCACTTCCGGAGGTTCGTGATGCCCCTGCTGGAGACTCTTCCCGTCCTGCCCACCGTTCGCCAGTGGCCGGTCTGGAGCACCACCGTCCGCATCGTGGTGACCGACCCCGAGTTCGCCGACCGGGCCGCCGCGCTGGTGGCCGAGCAGCTCGCCGAGGTCGACCAGGCGTGCAGCCGGTTCCGCGACGACAGCGAGCTGGCCCAGGTGCAGCGGGCCCGGACCTCGCAGGGGGTCACCGTCTCGGCGCTGCTGGCGGTGCTGCTCGGCGCCGCCCTGGAGGCCGCCGAGAAGACCGACGGCGACGTGGACCCCACCCTGGCCGACGACCTGGCCGCCCTGGGCTACACCGAGGACTACTCGGTGATCCAGGCCCGGGCGGGTGACGTCATCGTGCCGATCACCCTGAGCCGGCGCCGGCGGCCCAGTTGGCGCGACGTCTCGCTGACCGGGCGGGAGCTGCGGATGCCCGAGGGCATGCGCCTCGACCTGGGGGCCACGGCCAAGGCCTGGGCCGCCGACCGGGCCGCCCGCACCATCGCCGCCCGCTTCGGCGTAGGCGTGCTGGTCTCGCTAGGCGGCGACATCGCCACCGCAGGCCCCGCTCCCGCCGAGGGCTGGCAGGTCCTGGTGAAGGACGGCAGTGACGAGCCGGCCGCGCAGGTGGGCCTGGACGAGCCGACCGCCGGCCTGGCCACCTCCAGCACGGTCAGCCGCACCTGGCGTAACGGCACCCGGGCGGTGCACCACATCCTGAACCCGGCCAGCGGCCTGCCCGCCGAGCCGGTCTGGCGCACGGTCTCGGTGGCGGCGGGCTCCTGCCTGGACGCGAACATCTACTCCACCGCGGCGATCGTTCGGGGTGAGGACGCCCCGCAGTGGCTGCGCGAACTCGGCCACCCGGCCCGGCTGGTGGCGGCCGACGGCACCGTGGTCACGCTCAACGGCTGGCCGCGCGAGGAGATCCTCGCCGTCGACGCCGAGCCGACCCACGAGATCAGACTGCCGGCCGTGCCCGGGCGCGCGGCATGACCAGCGATGCCCTCTGGTACCTGGCCCGGGGCAGTGGCGTGGTCAGCCTGCTGCTGTTCACGGTCGTGGTCGCCCTGGGCATCGCCAACCGCTCCGGCCGGCCCTTCGCCGGGATGAACCGGCTGGCGGTGGCCTCGGTGCACCGCAGCGCGGCCCTGCTGGCCCTGGTCTTCCTGGTGGTCCACGTGGTCGCGCTGGTCTTCGACCCCTACGCCCAGCTCGACCTGATCGACCTGGTGCTGCCGTTCGGCTCCGGCTACCGGCCGTTCTGGGTCGGCCTCGGCACCCTGGCCCTCGACCTGGCCCTGGCCGTGGCGATCACCAGCCTGCTGCGGGAACGGATCGGGCACCGCGCCTGGCGGGCCGTGCACTGGCTGGCCTACGCCATGTGGCCGGTGGCCCTGCTGCACGGCATCTTCTCCGGCAGCGACCGCGGCACCGCCTGGATGCTCGTGATCGACGTGTTCTGCGTGGTGGTCGTGCTGGCCGTGGCGGCCGGTACCCACCCCGTCCTCAACCCCGCGGGGGCCCGGGCCAAGGCACCCGAACTCGTGACTTCCCGAAGGGAGCAGCGATGACCATGACCGCCGTCGACCCGACGCAGGGGCTGCGCATGCCGCCCGACGGGCCCCGGCTCTTCGCCGCGCCCGGTCCGGAGCTGACCGTCCACCTGGCCACCTACGGCACCGTTCCGGAGGTGACGCCCGCGCAGTTGCTCGAGCAGGTCCGCATCTCCGGCCTGACCGGGCGGGGTGGGGCCGGCTTCCCCACCGTGAACAAGCTCGAGGCGGTCACCGGCCGGGCGGTGGTCGTGGCCAACGGTGCGGAGGGTGAGCCTGCCAGCCGCAAGGACGTCGAACTGTTGCGCCGCGCACCGCATCTGGTGCTGGACGGCATCGAAGTTGCGGCCCGGATCACCGGCGCGCAGGAGGCGTTCGCGTATCTGCGGCCGGAGGCCGTGCCGGGCGTGCAGCGGGCCCTGGCCGAGCGCCGCAGCGCTCTGAACATCACCATCGTGGCGGCCGCCGACGGCTTCGTCAGCGGGCAGGAGACCGCCGTGGTCAGCCGGCTGAACTCAGGCCCAGCCCTGCCCCGCTTCAGCCGGCACCGGATCTTCCAGCGCGGCGTGGGTGGACGGGCCACGCTGGTGCAGAACGTGGAGACGCTGGCCCACCTGGCGCTGATCGCCCGCTACGGCGGCCGGTGGTTCACCACCGCCGGAACTGACGACTCCACGGGCACTTTCCTTGCCACGGTGGGCGAGACGGTGTGGGAAGTCAACCACGGCCTACCTCTTCGGCACCTGCTCGCCCCGGCCGCCGACCGTCCGGTCGAAGAACTGCAGGCCGTACTGGTCGGCGGCTATCACGGCACCTGGGTGCCCCTCCCCACCGCCCTGGACGCTCCGCTCTCCAGGGCGGGCCTCGAACCCTACGGAGCCGGTCTGGGCGCAGGCGTGCTGATTCCCCTGCCCGCCACCGCCTGCGGCCTCGAAATGACCGCGAAGATTGCCACCTACCTGGCCAACCAGTCCGCGAAACAGTGCGGCCCGTGCCAGTTCGGCCTTCCCGAGCTGGCCCAGCACCTGACCGCGCTGACCCAGGGCAAGGTCGGCCGCGACGCCGTCCACCAGGCCGCCGGCCTGGTCGAGGGCAGGGGAGCCTGTAAGCATCCCGACGGCACCACCCGGATGGTCCGCAGCGCTCTCAGGGTCTTCGCCGACGACGTCCGGCTGCACCAGCACGGCCGTTGCCTGGCGCGGATCTCCGAACCCTACGGAGGGGCCCGGTGACCCGTCCTCTGATCATCGACTGGACCGCCTGCGAAGGCCGCGGCCTGTGCGCCGACCTGCTGCCCGAGGTGCTTACCCAGGACAAATGGGGATACCCGCAAAGCCGCTCCGGTCACGACTTCTCGATCCCCGACGAGCTGGAGAAGGCCGCGCGCAAGGCCGTGCATCTCTGCCCCCGCCTGGCCCTACGGCTGCAAAACGACTGAGGGGGCACGGAATCCGCGCCCCCTCAGAACTCAAGCTCTTACGTCAGCCGGGTCACCGTGGTCTCACCGGTCGAACCACCCTGCGGATCCACGTGCACCCGCCACTGGCCGGTCACGTTCGGCATGAAGGTGCAGGTCTTGGTGGCGCCGGTCAGGTCGCACCCGAAGGTCGCGGTGCTCGCGCCCGGTGCGTACAGCCACAGCTTGGCCGTGCCGGTGCCCCAGTTGTTGCCGGTCACCTTGATCGGCAGGTCGTCGTTGGCCACGCCGTAGGCGCCGAACCAGGCGTCCTGGCCCTTGACCCCGAGCTTGACCGTCACCGGGACGTTGGTGTCCAGCTGGCCCTTCCAGAGGTCGGCGGCCAGCGCCAGGGTGAGGTTGCCGGTGGCCGCGCCCTGCGGGTCGACCACGAAACGCCAGTAGCCGGTGGCGTCCACGTCCAGCTCGTAGAACGTCGGGGAGGCCAGGTTCAGCACCTTGTACAGGTGGCCGGACGGGTTGTACACGTAGCCGTAGGCGGCGCTGTTGGCGGGCCACGAGGTCGCGGTGGCCTCGAGCGCGATGTGCGCGCCCTGCTCGGCGTGGAAGTAACCGCCGGCGTTCTGCCCGGCGACCGTGGTGGCGAGCTTGTACTTGCCGCCCACCTCCATGATCGGCTTGGGCTTCGGCGGCGTGGTGGTGTCGGCCGGGTCGGTCGGGGAGGCGTCGGCGGCGTAGGTGAAGGTGGTGGTGCCGGTGGTGTTGCCGGTCGGGTCCACCTCCACCTTCCACAGGCCGTTGGCCTCGGCGGTGGCGTCGAAGAACGGGGTCTGGCCGTTGTTCACGGCCCACTGCTTGTAGAAGATCCAGGACGAGCCGGTGGCGTTCGGCACGTACAGCCGCATCACCGCGCTGCCGCCGGCCGACCAGGCGGAGGCGCTGGTGGCGATCGAGACGTGGTCGCCGTTCTCCACCCCGAAGGTGTACGAGACGGTGTCGTTCGCCACGGTGACGGCCGCGGTGACCGCCTTACCGCTGGTGAGCGTGCCCTGGTACTTGTCCGCCGCCTGGGCGGACTGCGCGGTCGCCAGCCCGGCCAGGAAGAGGCCGGTGGCGGAGATGCTGACGGCGGCGCGCCGGAGCAGAGCCTGTTTGTTCATGATTCCCCCGTGAGTGATTGCTCGGCCGGACCCCCATCCGGCCACCACGAACCCTAGGGGTGACGCTTCGGGTTTGGATCACGCGCCACGCCGGTCTCCCAGTTCCCACCGGCCCCAGCGGGAATGATCTCTGCCGCCCGCAGAATTGCTGGTGACAGCGGCGAGGATAGGCTCGCCGAGCCGGAACCCGCCTGGACGGAGCACAAGATGACGTTGTCTCACGACACCGACCCGAAGCTGGCCGAGTACGCCCACCCGGAGCGGCTGGTCACCACCGCGTGGCTGGCCGAGCACCTCGGTGAACCGGGGCTGGTGGTTCTCGAGAGCGACGAGGACGTGCTGCTGTACGAGACCGGCCACATTCCCGGGGCGGTCAAGGTCGACTGGCACACCGAGCTGAACGACCAGGTCACCCGCGACTACGTGGACGGCGCCCGGTTCGCCGAACTGATGTCGGAGAAGGGCGTCGGCCGCGACAGCACGGTCGTCATCTACGGCGACCGCAACAACTGGTGGGCCGCCTACGCCCTCTGGGTCTTCACCCTCTTCGGTCACGAGGACGTGCGTCTGCTCGACGGCGGCCGCGCCGCCTGGATCGCCGAGGGCCGCGACATGACCGACGAGAAGCCCGCCGTGACGGCCACCGAGTACCCGGTGGTGGAGCGCGACGACACGAAGGTCCGGGCCTTCAAGGAAGACGTCCTGGCGCACCTGGGCCGGCCTCTGGTCGACGTGCGCTCGCCCGGGGAGTACTCCGGCGAGGTCACGCACATGCCCGACTACCCGCAGGAGGGCGTGCTGCGCGGCGGGCACATCCCGGGGGCGGCCAGCGTGCCCTGGGCGCGGGCAGCGGCCGACGACGGCCGGTTCCGCAGCCGCGCCGAGCTCGCCGCGATCTACGAGCAGGAGCAGGGGCTTTCGGCCTCCGACGACGTGATCGCCTACTGCCGGATCGGCGAGCGCTCCAGCCACACCTGGTTCGTGCTCACCCACCTGCTCGGGTTCGAGCAGGTGCGCAACTACGACGGGTCGTGGACCGAGTGGGGCAACTCGGTGCGGGTGCCCGTGGTCCGGGGCTCCGAGCGGGGCTGAAGTTCGTAACTGAAGACGTCGGTGGGCGCGCGGGTGCGCGCGCCCACCTTTCGATCCCCGAGCCTCTGGAGCGGTCATCACCACCGAATCCCTCATCGCCGGTGCGCTTCTCGGCGTGCACGCAGGTGACTCCCTGGGTGCCAGCCTGGAGTTCATGTCCTTCGGCCAGGTCCGGGAGGCCTATCCCGACGGCCTGCGCGAGATCGTCGGCGGCGGGCCGTTCGACTGGCCGGCCGGGCACGCCACCGACGACACCGACCTGACCCGGGCGGTGCTGCTGGCCTACCTCGAGCCGGGGGCCGACCTGGTCGCCACCGCCGGCCAGCACATGCTCCACTGGTTCGACGGCAACTGGCCGGGCCGCACCCCGGGCAGCCGTCCGGTCGACGTGGGTGGGGCCACCGCCACCGGGCTCACCCGATTCCGCAGTTCCCGCGACTGGCGCCGGGCCGGAGCCGGCGCGGGCAGCGCGGGCAACGGCTCGCTGATGCGCTGCATCCCCACCGCCCTGGCCCGGGCCGACGTCGAACCGGCCCAGCGGGCCCGCGAGGCGGCGGCCATCTCCTCGATCACCCACGACGACGCGCGCTGCGTGCAGGCCTGTGTCGCCTACACCGAGATCGTGGTGGCGCTGCTGGCCGGGGAGAGCGCCCAGGAGGCGGCCGGGGCCGGGGTCCTGGCGATGCAGAAGGCCCGTCCGGCCGACGGCGCGGCCGCGGTCGAGTTGGCGATCGGGCAGGGCCTGCAGATCGACCTGACCAGGGCGGTGGTGAAGGGCGACGCCGGGCTGGCGCACGGCGGCACCGGCTACGTGCTCGACTCGCTCAGCCTTGCGGTGGCCGCCCTGGTGGATCCCCGCCCGGCGGTGGAGTCGCTGGTCGACGTCACCCGCCTCGGCGGTGACACCGACACCAACGGGGCGATCGCCGGTGGTCTGCTGGGGGCCCGGGACGGGTTGTCGGCGTGGCCCGGGAGCTGGACCGAGCGCCTGCAGTTCGATGCCGAGTTCCGGGCCGCAGCCAGCACGTTTGCTGCCCACTACCGGTCGGCAACCTGAACGCAAAGTCTCCTTAGGGGTACCCAGCGTGGACATCGGGGGCAATACTCGATAGCGACGCCAGGCTCGCCCTAACGGGAGGGGGACGGATGCCGGACGAGGCGCCCGTGCGGAACGACGCGACCTTCGGGCCCGCGTTCGTCTCCCGCTGGATTGCCGGCAGCCTCGACATCACCCCGCTGACCGAGGCCGACCGCAGCGAGGTGGAACACGGTCTGGCCGCCGTGCACACGGGGGTGGGGCTTCGCTGGCACGGCAACGTGGTGTGGGTGCGCTCCCCGCAGGAGTTCACCCGCGCCCTGGCCGGCGCCCCGGCGCTGATGCGGGGTCCCTACCTGGCGGCCGACGGCCGATCCCGCCTGCCCGCCCGCGCCCTGCGGCTGGGCAAGGCGTTCACCCAGGGCACCATGGTCACCGGCTACGCGTTCATCGCCGCCATGGTGGCGTTCCTGCCCTCCTTCTACGCCGGCTCGCTGGCCAGCCGGGTCGCCGGGCAGCAGCTCGGCGGCGGGGGCCTGCTGGCCGTGGTCATCCTGGTCACCATCGTCACCGGTCTGGCCGCGGCCGCCGTACTCACCCGCGCCGCGGTCAACTCGGCCCGCTCGGTGTTCGCCCCGATCGGCGAGGACCTCGGCCACCGGCTGCGCCCACTCCTTTCCCGAGGGCGGCCGGGCCCGGTCGAAGTGGGTGAACCGGTGCGACGTGCAGTCGGCGGGCTCTGGTCCGAGCGGCTGCTCGAGGGCGCGTGGACCGAGGGCACCAAGGTGCGGGGGTTCCACCGCGACGGCGTGCTGCACGACCGCCGGGCGGTGGGGGCCGCTCACCAGGCGGCGTACCGCGAGGCGGGCCTGTCCGTGCTGGACCCGGGCGACCAGGCGGTGCTGTCCGGGCTGGTGGCGGTGCGCCGGGCGCTGGTCTGGGTGCCCTACGCCTGGCTGACGGTGGTGCTCGAGCCGCCCGTGCAGCTGCACACCGAACGGGCCGGCGACGAGGTGCGGCTGCATCGTGAAGACGGCCCGGCGGTGGTCTGGGCCGACGGCCAGGTCGAGTTCTACCTGCACGGGGTGCGGATCCCGGCCGAGCTGGCGGGCCGCGAGCCCACCGTGCGCGAGCTGCACGCCGAGCGCAACTCCGAGGTCCGGCGGGTGCTGATCGAGCGCGAGGGCTGGGCCCACTACGTCGACCGGGCCGGGCTGCGCCTGGTGGCCAGGTCGGCCGATCCGGGCAACCCCGGCCGCGAACTGCGGCTCTACCGCACCCCGGCCCGGGTGTTCGACTCCGAGCGGCTGCTGCTGATGACCAACGGCAGTCCCGACCGCAGCGGTGCGCTGCGGCACTACGCCGAGCTCGTGCCGGGCGAGCTGGACGATCCGATCGAGGCGGCGGCCTGGCAGTACGGGGTGCCCGCCGAGGTGTACCGCGAACTGGCCCGCCGGACCTGACGCATCCCGGGAAGTCGAGATAAGGAGCGCAAAATGCATACCTACGGCTCGGCGCTGGCTCTGATCGGCGTCACCGTCCCCGACCACCTCGAGTCCGAGGCCGGAGTGCCGGTGCTCACCGCCCCGCAGGCCCAGGGTGACCTGTTGATCGTTCCCGTGGTCCCGCCGGAGAAACCGTCCTGGGCCGTCGTGCCGGACGCGGGCGAGCAGGTGGTGCACGGCGAGGCCACCGGTAACACCCACTGGCTGCACCGGGGTTTCGATTCTCCGGCGGTGCGCTGGGCCCGCGCCGGCAGCGAAGACCCGCTGGTGGTGGGTTACGTCGAGGTGCCCGAGGGGCAGTCGGCCCTCTTGGTGCACACCGACGAGCACGGGGCCAACGGCATCGGTACGGGCACCTACGCCATTCGCCGTAAGCGCGAATACGTACGCCCCGAGCCGGAACTCGCCACCAAGCCCCTGATGCGTGGCTTCACCCGGCGCCCCGACGCGAACGCGTGGGATCTGGTCTGGGACTGAGGCACCCGACGCGACCACACCCGTCCTCAATCCGATTCAAGGACGGGTGTGGTCGGGCTCAGTCGCTCAGCGGGCCCACGTCGGCGACGGTCAGCACGGCCGCGCCGGCCTCGTTGCTGGCGGCCAGGTCGACGTCGGCGGTGATCGCCCAGTCCCGGTCGCCGGCCGGGTCGTCGAGGATCTGGCGCACCTCCCACTTACCCGCGAACTCCTTGATCTGGAGCATCTTCGGGCCGCGGGCGTCCGGGCCGGTGCCGACCGAGTCGTACTCCTCGAAGTACTCCTCGATCGCCTCTTGCCACTCGTCGGCGGTGTAGCCGTCGGTCTCGGCCTCCAGTTCGCCCAGCGGTGTCCACGCCCGCTTGGCGAACAGCTCGACCCGCCGGAACATCGCGTTGCGCACCAGCACGGTGAAGGCCCGCTTGTTCGCGGTGACCGGCGGAGGACCGGTCGGGCCGGCCGGCTTGCCGGCGGCCTGCTCCTCCTCGGTGGGGTTGCGCAGCGACTCCCACTCGTCGAGCAGGCTGGAGTCGGTCTGGCGCACCAGCTCACCCAGCCACTCGGTGAGGTCGGTGATCTCCTCGGTGCGCACCGCGTCCGGCACGGTCTGGCGCAGCGCCTTGAACACGTCGGACAGGTAGCGCAGCAGCGTGCCCTCGCTGCGGGCGAGCTGGTAGAAGTTGATGTACTCGCCGAACGTCATGGCCCGCTCGAACATGTCGCGCACCACCGACTTCGGCGACAGCTCGTGGTCGGCGACCCAGGGGTGGCCGGCCCGGTACACCTCGAAGGTGGCCTCGAGCAGCTCCTCCAGGGGCTTGGGCCAGGTCACCTCCTCGAGCAGCTCCATCCGCTCCTCGTACTCGATGCCCTCGGCCTTCATCTCGGCCACGGCCTCGCCGCGGGCCTTGAACTGCTGGGCCGAGAGCACCTGGCGCGGGTCGTCGACGGTGGCCTCGATGATCGAGAGCACGTCGAGCGCATAGGTCTCGGAGGTCTTGTCCAGCACCTCGAAGGCGGCCAGCGCGAACGGCGACAGCGGCTGGTTCAGGGCGAAGTTGGCCGGTACGTCGACGGTCAGCCGCACCGTGCGGCCGAACTCGTCCGGGGTGTCCAGCTTCTCCACCACGCCGGAGGTGAGCAGCGCGTCCCAGATCGCCTCGGCCTGGTCGAGGTGCCGCTGCCGGGCGCCGCCCTCCTCGTCGTTGCCCTCCAGCAGCTTCTGCATCGCCGCGTAGGCGTCGGCCGGGCGGGCCAGCACGTTCAGCACCATCGAGTGGGTGACGGCGAAGCTCGAGGTCAGCGGTTCGGGCGGGGAGGTGCTGAGCCGCTCGAAGGTGGACCTGCTCCAGGAGACCGAGCCCTCCGGCGGCTTCTTGCGGACGATCCGTTTCTTCTTCTTCTCGTCGTCGCCGGCCCGGGCCAGCAGCCGCTCGTTCTCCACCTCGTGGTCGGGCGCCTGGATGATCACGGTGCCCGCGGTGTCGAACCCGGCCCGCCCGGCCCGGCCGGCGATCTGCAGGAACTCGCGCACCTTCAGGTGCCGCTGGCGGACCCCGTCGTACTTGGACAGGCCGGTGAACACCACCGTGCGGATCGGCACGTTGATGCCCACGCCCAGGGTGTCGGTGCCGCAGACCACCTTCAGCAGCCCGGCCTGGGTGAGCTGCTCGACCAGCCGGCGGTAGCGCGGCAGCATGCCCGCGTGGTGCACCCCGACGCCGTGCCGGACCAGCCGGGACAGCGTCTTGCCGAAGCCCGCGTTGAACCGGAAGTCGCCGATCGCCTCGGCGATCCGCTCCTTCTCGGCCTTGCTGCACATGTTGACGCTCATCAGCGCCTGGGCCCGCTCCATGGCCGCGGCCTGGGTGAAGTGCACGACGTAGATCGGCGACTGCTTGGTGTCGAGCAGTTCGGTGAGGGTCTCGTGCAGCGGGGTGGTGGCGTAGGAGAAGAACAGCGGCACCGGGCGCTGCTCGGAGCTGACCGTGGTGGAGGGCCGGCCGGTGCGCTCGGTGAGCGCCTTCTCGAACCGGGTGACGTCGCCCAGGGTGGCCGACATCAGCAGGAACTGCGCCTTCGGCAGCTCCAGCAGCGGCACCTGCCAGGCCCAGCCGCGGTCCGGGTCGGCGTAGAAGTGGAACTCGTCCATCACCACCTGGTGGATCGCCGCGTCGGCGCCCTGCCGCAGGGCCAGGTTGGCCAGCACCTCGGCGGTGCAGCAGATGATCGGCGCGTCGGCGTTCACCGCCGCGTCGCCGGTCATCATGCCGACGTTGGCCGCCCCGAACATGTCGATCAGGGCGAAGAACTTCTCCGACACCAGGGCCTTGATCGGCGCGGTGTAGTAGCTGCGCTCACCCCGCGACAGGGCGTAGAAGTGCGCCCCGGCCGCCACCATGCTCTTGCCCGAGCCGGTCGGGGTGGCCAGGATGACGTTCGAGCCGGAGACGATCTCGATCAGCGCGTCCTGCTGGGCCGGGTACAGCTCCAGCCCCTTCTCGGCGGTCCACTCGGTGAACGCCTCGAAGATCTCGTCCGGGTCGGCGTCGGGGCCAGGGCTCTTGGGCAAACGGTCCAGCAGGCTCATGATCTGCCCATGCTCTCATCTCAGACGGTGAGCACCGATCCGGAGTCCACGCGGTAGTTGCTGCCGTTGACGAAGCTCGCCCGCTCGGAGCACAGGAAGGTGATCACCGAGGCCACCTCGCCGGCCTCGCCCCGTCGCTTCAGGGCCATCCCGGGCCGCTCCTCGTCCAGGAAGCTGCTGACCGCCTCGTCGAAGCTGGTGCCGTTCTCCTGCGCGCGCTGCTTCATCATCGCGTCGGTCATCGGGGTGGCGATGAAGGCCGGGGACACGGTGTTGACCAGCACCCCGTCCGGGCCGTAGGTCTTCGACAGGCCCTTGGCCAGGGTCACCACCGCGGCCTTGGCCGCGCAGTAGGGCAGTTCCTCCACGTAGGGCTGCACCGCGTCCTCGGAGGCCAGCAGCACGATCCGGCCCCAGCCGCGCTCGCGCATCGGCCCGACGAACGCCCGCACCACCCGCACGGCACTGAAGAAGTCGGTGTCGAAGGTCTTCTGCCAGCCGTCCTCGTCGATCTCGTGGAAAAGCCCCTGGGCGCCGGTGATCCCGGCCGCGTGCACCAGGATGTCGGGGGACCCCAGGTCGGCCGTCACCTGGCTGTGCAGGTGGGCGACCTCGGCCGCAACGGTCAGGTCGGCGGCCACCGCGACCACGTCGCCCAGCTCGGCCGCCGCGGCGCCGAGCCGCTCCGGGTCCTGGTCGGTGATCGCCACCCGCACCCCCTCGGCGATCAGCTGACGGGCGGTGGCCAGGCCGATGCCGGAGTCGGCGCCCGTGATCAGAGCGGTCCGGCCGGTGAGTTCGAGATCCATGCCGGTGACGGTAAGTCCGATTGCGCGGGCCAACCTGTCGAGAACCGCCGACCACACGAACAGGGGACGTCGGTGCGCTCCTTGCGCACCGACGTCCCCTGTTCGTGTGGTTGCCCTGGGGTCAGGCCGAGGCGATCGCGGCCACCGGCGAGATCTTCGCCGCCCGCCGCGAGGGCAGGACCGAGGCCACCGCCCCGGCCACGGTCGCGGCCACCAGGATGGCCAGCACCTGCAGCACCGGGATGTCGATGTGGACCGTGCCCTGGCTGCCCAGCACCGCCTTCACCGCCAGCACGCCGTAGGTCGAGCCGATCACGATGCCGATGGCGGCGGCCACACCGGCGATCAGCATCGCCTCCCACAGCAGCATCCAGCGCAGCTGCCCGCGGGTCAGGCCCAGGGCCCGCAGCACCCCGGACTCCTTACGGCGCTCCAGCACCGACAGGGCCATCGTGTTGCCCACCCCGATGATCGCGATCACCACGGCCACCGCCAGCAGGCCCAGGACGATCAGCAGCAGGATGTCCAGCAGCTGGTCGAACGCCGCCCGCTCGTTGGCCGAGCCGCTCAGGCCGCTGTCCGGGTCCACGTCGGCCGCGGCGCTGGCCACCGCGTCGAGGGTGTCGTTGCGCTCGTCGTTGTCCAGGTCGTCGGCCAGCTTCGCCCAGACCTCGCTGAGCTGCGTGCTCACGCCCAGCCGGGCGATGTCGGCAGAGGCCACCCGCGGGCTGTTGATCTCGGTGTCGGGCACCACGTGGGCGGTGAGCTCGATGCTCTTGCCCTTGGCCTTGAGGACCAGCGGCTTGCCGTCGGCGGCCCCGGCCTCGCTCTCGTAGTACTCCGGCAGCACGATCGTGCCGGCCTGGGGCACCAGGCCCTGGTCGTCGGAGCGCACCACGGTGGCGGCCTTGGCCGGGTCGACGACCTGGGCCCAGCTCTCCTTCATGGTGCCGATCTGCAGCGAGGCGCCCTCGACCGGCATCGCGGCGGCCACGTTCTCGACCCCGGCGATGGTGCCGGCCAGCGTGGTCGGGGCGTTCTCGCTGGAGCCGACGTAGACCACCACGTCGGTGGGGAAGCTGTCGTCGATCGCGGCCGAGGCCGAGGCCCGGGTGGTGGCCGCGCCGACCACCATCATGGTGGTCAGGGTGACCCCGATGATCAGCGCGGTGGCGGTGGCCGCGGTGCGCTGCGGGTTACGGGTGGCGTTGAGCGCAGCCAGCTTTCCGGGCACCTGGCCGGCCGGGCCGACCACCCGGCCCACCGCCGCGACGGCGATCGGGACCAGCCAGCGGGCCAGCAGGAGGACGGCCAGGAAGGTGACCATCCCGCCGCCCGCGGCGATCAGGATGTCGTTCTCCTTGCCGCCGTAGTAGGCGATGCCCACCCCGGGCACGGCCAGGATCAGCCCGGCGATCCGGCGGAACAGGCCGGCCCGGGTGGTGATCGGTTCCTCGTCCATCGGGCGCATCGCGGCCAGGGGCGCCACCCGGGTGGCTTTGCGGGCCGGGTTGAAGGCGGCCAGCATGGTCACCACCGTGCCGATCGCCATGCCGATCAGGATCGGCGTCACCCCGATCGAGACCCCGCTCAGCGGGATCGTCAGGTCGTAGCCGGCGGCGATCGCCGAGACTGCGGCGGCCAGGCCGATGCCCACGGCCACGCCGAGCGCCGAGGCGGCCACACCGATCACGAACGACTCCACCAGCACACCCCGGCGCAACTGCTTGCCGGCCGCGCCGATCGCCCGCAGCAGGGCCAGTTCACGCACCCGCTGGGCCAGCAGCACGGCGAAGGTGTTGGCGATCACCAGGGCACAGACGAACACCGCGATGGCGCCGAAAACCAGCAGCACGGCGGTCAGTTCGGTGCTTCCGCTGGCCAGGTTGTTGGCCGCCTCCTCGGACTCCTCGTCGCCGGTGCGCACGGTCAGCGTCTGACCGGCCTTGGAGCCGTCCAGCTCGGTACGGACCTTCTCGACCAGGTCGGCCGGGTCGACCCCGGAGGCCGCGGCCACCCGGATCGCGTCGACCTCGGTGGCGTTCCAGTCGGCGGCCTGCTCCGGAGTGGTCCAGAACTGCCCGCCGCCCATGGCGCTGATACCGGAGGCGCGGTCGGTCAGGCCGACCACGGTGGCCTCGACGGAACGGGCCGGGGCGGTCTCGTTGCCCTCGTTGTCGAAGGCGGCCTGGATCTGCATCTCGATCCGGGTGCCGACCTCCAGATCGCCGCTGGGGGCGGCGACGACCTGGCCCGGCCCCTGCGGCCAGGTGCCGGACTCCAGCTTCTGCCAGCGCAGTTCGCCCTCGGCCAGGGACTGCACCTGGGCGTAGCGGTAGCCGTCGGCGCCCACCTCACGGGTGTTCACGTAGGCGGTGTGGTCGACGGCCACGGCGGCCACCTCGGGCAGCTGCGAGATCTGCTCGCCGAACTTCGTCCACTGCTGTTCGGTGGGCAGCTCGCCGCCGGTGTTCCAGTCGAACGCGACCACCCCGTCGGTGGTCCGGTACTGGCTGGTGAGGGCGCCGAAGACGGTGTTGCGGAAGGTGGAGTTGAGCACCAGGGTGGCCACCACGAAACCGACCGCGATGATGATCGCCAGAGCGGTCGCGATCAGGCGGTGGGCCTGGGTGCGCAGCTGCGCCAGGCTGAGCGCGAGCATCGGTCAGCCTCCCAGGTGACGCAGCGCGTCGAGCACGCTGTCGGTGGTCGGGGAGAACAGCTCGCCGGCGATCGCGCCGTCGGCCAGCAGCACCACGCGGTCGGCGTAGGAGGCGGCGACCGGGTCGTGGGTCACCATCACCACGGTCTGCCCGGTCTCGCGCACACTGGCCCGCAGCATGCTCAGCACCTCGGCACCGGCCGTGGAGTCGAGGTTGCCGGTGGGCTCGTCGGCGAAAACCACGTCGGGGCGGGGGAGCAGGGCCCGGGCGATGGCCACCCGCTGCTGCTGGCCGCCGGACAGTTCGCTGGGGCGGTGGGTGAGCCGCTGGGTGAGCCCCAGGCGCTGGACGATGTCGTCGTACCACTGCTGGTCGGGCGAGCGCCGGGCCAGCGTGAGCGGCAGTTCGATGTTGGCCTTGGCGTTCAGCGCCGGGATCAGGTTGAAGGCCTGGAACACGAAGCCGATCCGGTCGCGCCGCAGCCGGGTCAGCTTGGCGTCGTTCAGGCTGGTGAGTTCTGTGTCGCCGAGGAAGACCTTCCCGGCCGAGACGGTGTCCAGGCCGGCCAGGACGTGCATCAGGGTCGACTTGCCGGAGCCGGAGGGGCCCATGATCGCCGTGAACGCGCCCTTCTCGAAGCTCACGTCCACCCCGCGCAGGGCCGCGACCTGGTTCTCGCCGCGGCCGTAGACCTTCTGCACACCGAGCGCCCGGACGGCGGTCTCGCGGGTCTGGGGCCGGCCGTACTCACCGGCGTGACCCGGCTGGGTCTGCTGGGCCGAGGTCCAGGACATCGGTTCTCCTCCTCAGGAAAGGACATTCGTCTCTGAGGAAGAAGCTATTGACCAGGGGGTCCCGGGCACATCGCGCCGCGGGATGATCCGGGTCGGCCGCCGGGCGTCAGCCCGTGGGATGACCCCGGTCGCGGCCGTAGTCCCGGGGGATTACGCACCGCCTAGGGCCGCACGATGCCCAGCTGGTAGGCGAGCACCACGATCTGCACCCGGTCGCGGGCCGCCGTCTTGGTCAGCACCCGGCCCACGTGGGTCTTCACCGTGGCCTCGGAAACCACGAAGTGCGAGGCAATCTCGGCGTTGCTCAGGCCGTTGGCCATCAGCACGAACACCTCGTACTCGCGCGGGGTGAGGTCGGCCAGCACCCGGGGCATCGGGTTGTCCGGGCCGGGGGAGGGCGCCTGGGCCAGGGCCTCGGCCGGGTTCGGCACACCCGAGGCGACCGAGAAGCCCTTGGGGACGTTTGCGGGCGGCGGGGTGCCCGGGTCCAGCACCGGGGCGCCCAGCACCGACTCGGCGGTGCCGTTGGCCAGCATCGGGCCGATGTGGTGCAGCAGCCGGCGGGTGGAACTGGCGCCGATCACCGCGTCGCCGGCGAACACCGTGCGCACCGCGGCCAGCATCTCCTCGGGCGGGGCGTCCTTGAGCAGGAAGCCGCTGGCCCCGGCGCCGATCGCCGACATCACGTACTCGTCCAGGTCGAACGTGGTCAGCACGACCACCTTGGGAGCCTGCGGCAGTGCGACGATCCGGCGGGTGGCCTCGATCCCGTCCATCTTCGGCATCCGGACGTCCATCAGCACCACGTCCACCGCGGTGCCGCTCAGCCGGGTCACCGCCTCTTCCCCGTTGGCCGCCTCGACCAGCACGGACAGGTCCGGCTGGGAGTCGATCACCATCCGGAAGCCGGCCCGGACCAGTTGCTGGTCGTCCACCAGCGCGACCCGGATCGGGGTGGCCGGGTTGTCTGTGGGTTCGCTCACGGGTTCTGACGGTAGGGCAGATACGCCCGGACTCCGAACCCACCGCCCTGCCGAGGCCCGGCCTCCAGCTGCCCGCCGTACAACGTCGCCCTTTCGCGCATCCCGATCAGCCCCTGACTGCCAGGGGTGGCCGGGGTGGCGGCCGCGCCCCGGCCGTCGTCCTCGACCCGGATCTCCAGCGCCTCGCTGAGCCACATCAGGCGGACCCGGGCCTCGGCGCTAGGCCCGGCGTGCTTGAGCACGTTGGTCAGCGACTCCTGAACGATGCGGTAGGCGGCCAGCCCGGGCCCGGCCGGGAGCACCACCGGCTCGCCGAGCACCTCCAGGGTCACGGTCAGCCCGCTGCCACGGACCTGGTCGACCAGATCCTTGATCGCCTCGGTGTCCGGTTGCGGGGTGAGCTGCTGGGTACTGTCGTCGCGCAGCACTCCGAGCAGGGCCCGCATGTCGGCCAGAGCCTGCCGGCCGGTGGCGGAAATGGTCTCAAGTGCGGTGATAGCCGCCTCGGGGTTGTGCTGTGCGGCATATCGGCCACCGTCGGCCTGCGAAATCGTCACCGACAGTGAGTGCGCTACGACGTCGTGCATCTCCCGGGCGATCCGGGCCCGCTCGGCCGTAGCGGCCAGCTGGGCCTGCTGCTCGGCCTCGGACTCCAGCAGCCGGGCCCGTTCCTCCAGCCGGGCCTCGTCCCGCAGCCGCAGCCGGCGCATCCGGCCCAGCGCCCAGATCCCGAACAGCACGGTGGCGGTGAAGGTGAGCGCGAACGGGGTGTCGGCGCCGCCGGAGATGATGCCCTGGAAGCTCATCGTCACGCCGCCGGCCAGCCAGGCGATCACGGCGCCGGTCCAGCCGGCCCAGCGGGGGCCGTAGGCGGTCACCGCGTACAGCGAGCAGAACACCGCGAGCGTGGCGACCAGCAGGTACATGGACTCGGCACTGAGCATCACGACGAACCCGGCCGCCGCCACGGCCAGCGCCGAGCGCAGCGGACGTCGGCGGCGCCAGGCCAGGGCGCCGACCATCACGATGGTGGGCAGCCAGGAGATCGTGACCGGCCCGCCCACGAGGGCGATGAACAGCATCGCCAGCGCGGCCAGGGCTGCGGCGGCACTGTCCACCTCGAAGGGGTGCAGGCGCAGCCACTGGTAGGTGGCCTCCACCCGGGGGATGTCCTCGCTCGCCTGACTCACCCGGCCACCGTACGTTCGGCGGCCCGGCCGCACGTCAGACCCGCGGCTGATCTGCTCCCCATTCGGCGTCAGACCCGGGTAGGAGCAGACGTGACACGACAGAGTCCCGGCATGACAGAGCCCGGGCATGACAGAGCCCGGGCCGCCGGGCCCGGGCTCTGCTGGTGCTCTGCTTCTACTGCTCTTCGGTGGGCTTGCCGTACGGGTTGTCGCGCAGCGCCTTCTGGTCGGCCTCGGCCTGCTGCTGCGCGGTCAGCGCGCCGACGCCCTTGGGGGCGTTCGGGTCGTTCTTGACCCCGGCGTAGAAGACCCGCCAGTTCTCCCGCCAGCCGCCGAACGCGTCCGGCTCGAGCTTGTGCTTGCCCTTGCCGACCAGGTTGCGCCGCCGCTCCACGGTGTCGAACTGGGCCTGCATCACCCGCAGGTCCTGGAAGATGAACGACAGCGCCTCGGGGGTGTAGCGCCAGTAGTCGACCGGGCAGGGGTGGTAGCGCCAGCTGAACAGGGTGGAGTGGTAGGTGAAGCCGCCCGGCTTCAGCAGCCGGGTGATCTCCGGCCCGGCCAGCCACGGCTCCCGGATGTGCTCGAAGACGTCGACGCTGATGATCGCGTCGAAGCTCTCGGACTCGATCTCGGGGCAGTTGGTGATGTCGCCCTGGATCACCCCGGGCTCGGAGATCTCCAGGTCGAGGGCGTTGTACTCGAAACCGGGGAACCAGTCCTTGTAGGGGTTGGCGCGCCCACCGATCTCGAGAATTCGCCCACCCTTCACCCCGGATTTACCCAGCATGGTCTTGATGTGCTGGCCGATGCGCTCGGTCCGGGGCGGGAACGCCTCGAAGTTCTGCTCCAGGCGCTGACGGGACTTGGCCTGCTCGAGCAGCTTGGCGTCGGCGGGGGGGATCTCCGCAGGGGGCTGTTCCTGCACTTGACCTCGGCGTCTACCCAGCCGGCGCAACTGCTCGGTCACCACGTGAAGCCTCCGCTCGGTCGGGTCCGGGGAACTTTGCATTCCCCTGTGCATCCTCTCGTGCGTGCACAAGGGGACGGCCAAAAACCTTACACTCCGCTGGTGCCCCATCATGTGATCGCTGTCGCGGAATCTGACTCCTTCCTGAAGTGGGCCGTCAGTCTCTTCGGGCAACTGCCGGCCGGGACGAAGACCGAGGTCGTCGTCGCCTGCTCCCCGGCCAGACCGTCGGCCTCGCAACGCATTGCAGCGCTCAGTGGCACTGCGTACGCGGGTCATGACCCTGAGGTGCTCTCGCCCGGTCAGCTGCTCAAGCGGGTCGAGCGCGACCGGCCGGACGCTGTGCTGCTGGCCCTGACCGGCCCGAGCGTGCACGCCTACTCCGAGGCGCTGAGCCGGGCCAGCCACCGGCCGGTGCTGATCACCGGCATCCCCGGCATCGCCATCCCGGCCCGGCGGCGGGCCTGGGGCTACCGCGGTGCCGTCGACCTGTGGATCGTGCACAGCCACCGCGAGGCGGAGGAGTACGACCAGGTCCGCCGGCAGATGGACATGAAGGGCCGGCTCGGCCTGGCCACCATCCCGTTCCTGGCCCGCCCGGCCGACATCCTGCCCGCCCAGGAGCTGACCGGTGGGCAGAACGCCGGGCAGCAGCAGGCTTTCGAGCACACCCCGGCCGAGGCGCTGGAGGGCGACACCAGCGTCGAGCCGCTGAACTCGGTGGCCAAGCCGCACCGCAATCGTGTGCTCTTCGCCACTCAGGGGAAGGTGCCGCGGGTCAAGAAGGACCGGATCCTGATCCTGCAGAGCCTGGCCCGTCTGGCCGCCAACCGGCCCGACCTGGAGGTCGTGGTCAAGACCCGCGGCGGGATCGGCGAGTTCCACACGCACCACGAGCCGCACCACTACCAGGCCCTCTGGGAGGAGCTGGTGGCGTCCGGCGAGGTGCACTCGCCCGAGGCCCTCACCTTCGCGGCCGGGTCGATGGCCGAGCAGCTGGCCGACGCGGTGGCCCTGGTCACGGTGAGTTCCACGGCCGTACTCGAAGCGATGGCGTTGGACATTCCGGTGCTTCTGATCGACGAGTTCGGCGTCTCCGAGAACCTGATCAACCAGGTGTTCGTCGGTAGTGGCGTGATGGGTGGACTGGACCAGCTCGAGCAGGGTGACTTCCGTCATCCCGAAACCTGGTGGCTGGCCGACAATTACTTCCACCCGCGCAGCGACAACGACTGGATCGGTATGCTCGACGAGCTGGTGGCGCAGGCCCGTGAGGGCCGTCTGCCCACCATCGCCTCCGGCCTGAACAAGGGCCGGTCGGCGAAGCGCCGTCGGCTTGACCGCCTACGGCTGACCCCGGCGGGCAGCGCGATCGTGCGCGCCCGGGTCAGAATGCGACAGAGGGTGAAGCAGTCCTCACAGTCGCTGGCAAGTACATCGGCACGAAGTTCCTGAAGTGTCGACATCTGGATGCCGGTTGTTCACACGGGCCCTTGACGGCATCCGTAACCTAAACTCTCGCTCTCCGGGATCGTGGCCGACGAGGGGCTGCCCGAATCCTGCCGGTGTCCCACACACTTGGGATCACTCCGGGGCTAATTCCGGCCCGGAGACTAGAGGGCCCTCAGGCTTGAAGGAGCAACAATGACTGCTGGACCCACCAAGACGATCGCGCCGGTCGAGATCGGCGGCAAGCTGGTCGGACCCGACCAGCCGGTGTACGTCATCGCCGAGATCGGTCTCAACCACAACGGTGACGTGGCGATCGCCAAGCAGCTGATCGACATCGCCCACGAGGCCGGATGCGACGCTGTGAAGTTCCAGAAGCGCACCCCCGAGATCTCCACCCCGAAGGACATGCGTGACGTCCAGCGGGAGACCCCCTGGGGCACGATGAGCTACCTCGACTACCGCTACCGCGTGGAGTTCGAGGAGGAGCAGTACACGGAGATCGACAACTACTGCTCCAAGCTGGGCATGCACTGGTTCGCCTCGCCGTGGGACGTGCCCTCGGTGGAGTTCCTGGCCGCCAAGTTCGACGTGGTCACGTTCAAGGTCGCCTCGGCGTCGGTCACCGACATCGAGCTGCTCACCGCGATGAAGAACACCGGCAAGCCGGTCATCCTCTCCACCGGCATGTCGACGCTGGAGGAGATCGACAAGGCGGTCGAGACCCTGGGCACCGAGAAGCTCGTGATGATGCACGCGACGAGCACCTACCCGATGCCGGCGCACGAGGCCAACCTGCGCACGATCAACACGCTGCGCGAGCGTTACGGCGTGCCGGTCGGCTACTCCGGCCACGAGCGCGGCCTGCAGATCAGCCTGGCGGCCGTGGCCCTGGGCGCGGTCACCGTCGAGCGGCACATCACCCTCGACCGCACCATGTGGGGCTCGGACCACTCCGCCTCGCTGGAGCCCGAAGGCCTGCGTCACCTGGTCCGCGACATCCGGATCATCGAGGAGGCCCTGGGCGACGGCGTCAAGCGCGTCTTCGAGGGTGAGCTCAAGCCCAAGGCGCGTCTGCGCCGCGTCGGCTAGTCATCCCCGTGACCGACGTCGCCGGATCAACCACCGTGCAGGCCTGGGTTGAGTCGCCCTTCCAGCTCCTGGGAGCTCTGGAGGCGCACGCCTCGGGCCGGCTCGGTGGCCGGCTCGTCGTCCTTCCGCGGAAGGGCGTCGAGCCTCTGGTGACGGCGGTCGCCGAGGTCACCCGTCTGGGACTGCCGGACGGTGTGACCATCAAACTTCCCTCCGGGGCGCCGCGTCGCGGCGGCGAGGACCTCGCCGTCGGCGACGCATTCTCCGGGGCCGTGCACCGTCTGCTGGTGCAGGCCCCACCCCGCAACCTGGTGCTGCTGGACGACGGCCGGGCCACCCGGCGGGTGATGAACGCCCTGCTGAAGGACGAGGTCCCGCTGGTCCGCCCGCACGTGAAGCAGACCGCCCACCGCACCGTCCTGGCCCGGATGGCCAAGATGCGGCTGCGCCGGATGATCGGCCAGCAGCGGCTGCGCGTGATCACCGCCCTCGAACTGCCCGCCGACGTGCTGCGGGCCGCCGCCCAGGTGGGCCTGCCGGTCGAGCGCAACGACTTCACCTGGCTGCGCTCCCTGCCCGAGACGGAGCAGGACCGCACCGACCCCGACCGCACCGTGGTGCTGGGCACCTCGATGGTGGCCAACCGGCTGATCAAGGCCCAGCCCTACCTGGCCTGGATCCGCGGCCTGGCCGACAAGGGCCCGGTGGTCTACCGGGCGCACCGCCGGGAGAACGCCTCCACGCTGAGCCCGCTGACCAACTATCCCGGGATCGACGTGGTCCGGGGCCACGTCCCGGTCGAGGTCAGCCTGCGCGGGATGGGCGAACGCCACCGCGTCGTGTCACTTCCCAGCACGGCCGTCTCCACCCTGCGGCTGATCGCCCCGCAGGCCGACATCCGCGAGTTCGCGGTGCCGCAGGAGTGGTGGATGCCCGACGTGCCGGACGCCGCCCGCCAGGTCCTGGTGCCCGACGGCGACGCGGATTTCCTTGAGATCGCGCAACATTCATCGAGCTGAGCAGTCCTGAGCACTCCGCCCGGACGGTATTCTGCTGGGTAGGCCCTGCCGGGGCCCGGCCATGGTGCCTGATGTTCCTGGTCAAGCTGCTGGCCCCTGTTTCGAGCTAGTCCCGAGGACCCTCGTGAGTGACGCACCACCTGCCCAGACCCGCCCCCGAGTCGTCGCCGTCATCCCCGCCCGTGGCGGGTCGCAGGGCGTCCCCCTCAAGAACCTCGAGCCGGTCGGTGGCCGCAGCCTGCTGATGCGGGCGGTCACCGCCTGCCGTCAGTCGCAGCTGATCGACGAGGTCTACGTCAGCACCGACCATGCCGGTATCCAGGAGGAGGCCCGCCGCGCCGGGGCCCACGTGGTGGTCCGCCCGGCCGCCATCTCCGGCAACACCGCCTCCTCGGAATCGGCTGTGCTGCACGCGATCAACGAGATCCAGGGCGACGGCCCGGCCCCCGAGGTCACCGTCCTGGTGCAGTGCACCAGCCCGTTCATGAACCCGGCCGACCTGGACGCCGCGGTCGGGCGGGTGCTGGCCGGGGAGGCCGACTGCGCCTTCTCCGCGGTCGAGAGCCACGCCTTCCTCTGGAAGTACGGCCCGGACGGCCTGATCGGGATCAACCACGACGCCAGCTTCCGGCCCCGCAGGCAGGACCGTGACACCGAATTCCGTGAGACCGGTGCGTTTTACGCGATGCGCACCGACGGCCTGCGGCGTCACGGCCGGCGGTTCTTCGGCACGCTGGTGGCCCAGCGGGTGAACGACGACCACGCGATGGAGATCGACACCCCGGACGACCTGCACATCGCCCGGCTGCGCGCGGCCGTGCTGGAGGAGCAGGAGCGCATCGACGGCCTGCCGGTGATCGACGTCGACGCCCTGGTGATGGACTTCGACGGCGTGCACACCGACGACTCCTCGATCGTCCTGCAGGACGGCACCGAGAGCGTGCGGGTCAGCCGGGAGGACGGGATGGGCATCAAGCTGGCCCGTCAGGCCGGCCTGAAGATGCTGATCCTGTCCACCGAGGTCAACCCGGTGGTCGCCGCCCGCGGCCGCAAGCTGCAGATCCCGGTCATCCACGGGCAGTCCGACAAGGCCCAGGCACTGAAGGAGTGGCTGGCCGCCGAGGGGCTCGACCCGGAGCGGGTGGCCTACGTCGGCAACGACGTGAACGACCTGGGCTGCCTGCGCATGGTCGGCTGGCCGATCGCGGTGGCCAACGCCCACTCCGACGTGATGGCCCTGGCCCGGCTCACGCTGACCAAGTCCGGTGGCTACGGCGCCGTGCGCGAGGTGTGCGAGCTGGTCATCTCGGCGATCAACGAACGCGAGGCCGGCCGGGCCTGAGCCAGGTCACCGAACCACGAAGAAGGGGCGTGCCCGCGCACGCCCCTTCTTCATGCCCGCAGAAAGCGCCGCGGGTCGTTCGTTCCCCTTCTATTTTACCGACGCCGGGCGCGGTTGCGGGCCGGTATCTGCCCGTGGCTCTTGACAATTTAATTCATGCGCTGGAATGCTTTTGGCGGAGTACTGTGTCCGCGTGCTCGTCCAATTGCTTCGCGCACGTCTGCGCCCATATTCCGCAGCCATCGGCTGGGTCGTGCTCTTCCAGCTCGTCCAGACCGTGGCCACCCTCTACCTGCCCACGCTGAACGCCGACATCATCGACCGCGGCGTGGTCAGCGGCGACACCGGCTACATCCTCCGGATCGGCCTGGCCATGCTCGGCATCAGCCTGGTCCAGATCGCCGCCCTGGCCGCGGCCGTGTACTTCGGCGCCCGTACCGCGGCCGGCCTGGGTCGCGACGTCCGGGCCGCGCTGTTCGGCCGGGTGCAGTCGTTCTCCGCCCGTGAGGTCGGCCAGTTCGGCACCCCGTCGCTGATCACCCGCACCACGAACGACGTGCAGCAGGTCCAGATGCTGGTCCTGATGACGCTGACCTTCATGGTCTCGGCGCCGATCATGTGCATCGGCGGCATCATCCTGGCGCTGCGCCTGGACGTGCCGCTGTCCGGCACCGTGGCCGTCGCGGTGCCCGCCCTCGGCGTGGCGGTCACCCTGATCATCGTCCGGATGCGCCCGCTGTTCCGGCTCACCCAGGAGCGGCTGGACCGGATCAACCAGGTGCTGCGCGAGCAGATCGCCGGGATCCGGGTGATCCGCGCCTTCGTCCGCGACGAGCGCGAGCGGCAGCGCTTCGAACGGGCCAACACCGACCTGTTCGACGTCTCGCTGGCGATCGGGCGCCTGCTCGCCCTGATGTTCCCCACCGTGATGCTGGTGCTGAACCTCTCCAGCGTGGCTGTGCTCTGGTGGGGCGGGCACCGGATCGCCGACGGTCAGCTCGAGGTCGGTGAGCTCACCGCGTTCCTCAGCTACCTGATGCAGATCCTGGTGGCGGTGATGATGGCGACCTTCATGTTCATGATGGTGCCGCGCGCCGAGGTCTCGGCCGAGCGGATCGAGGAGGTGCTGGGTACCGACACCAGCGTGGTCCCGCCGGTGCAGCCGCGCGAGACCGGCGCCCTGCACGGGCGTCTGGAGCTGCGCGACGTGAGTTTCCGCTATCCCGGCGCCGAGCGTCCGGTGGTGGAGAACCTCGACCTGAGCGCCCTGCCGGGACAGACCACCGCGATCATCGGCAGTACCGGCAGCGGCAAGACCACGCTGCTCAACCTGGTACCTCGCCTGTTCGACGCGACCGAGGGCGAAGTGCTGGTCGACGGGGTGAGTGTGCGTGAGCTCGCCCCGGCCCGCCTGGCCGAGGCGGTGGCCCTGGTGCCGCAGAAGCCCTACCTGTTCACCGGCACGGTGGCCAGCAACCTGCGCTACGGCCGGCCCGAGGCCACCGACGAGGAACTCTGGCACGCCCTGGAGATCGCCCAGGCCGCCGAGTTCGTGCGGGCCATGCCCGAGGGCCTGGAAACCCCGATCGCCCAAGGGGGTACGAACGTCTCCGGGGGCCAGCGCCAGCGTCTGTCGATCGCCCGGGCCCTGGTCCGGCGACCCGAGATCTACCTGTTCGACGACTCGTTCTCGGCCCTCGACTACGCCACCGACGCTGCGCTGCGGGCCGCTCTGACGGCCGAGACCCGCGACGCCACCGTGGTGATCGTGGCCCAGCGGGTCAGCACGATCCGCAACGCCGACCAGATCATCGTGCTCGACGCCGGGCGGGTGGTCGGCACCGGCCGGCACCGCGAGCTGATGGCCGGCAACGAGACCTACCGCGAGATCGTCCTTTCCCAGCTGACCGAGCAGGAGGCGGTGGCATGACCACGGAAACCGGCTCGGAAGAAAAGGTTCCGGCCCGCGGCCCGGGCCCGGTCGGGCCCCGGCCCGGCGGTGGCCCGGGTGCGCACATGGCCGGCCCACCCACCGAGAAGGCGCTCAACTTCACCGGTTCGGCCAAGCGCCTGTTCGGCATGCTGCGCCCGCAGCGCAATCTGCTGATCGGGGCGATGCTGCTCGGCCTGGGCTCGGTGGTCTGCAGCGTGATCGGCCCCAAGCTGCTCGGCGACGCCACCGACGTGATCTTCGACGGGGTGATCGACCCGGCGGCCGGCATCGACTTCGACCGCGTCCGCAACCTGCTCTACCAGGTGCTGGCCGTCTACCTGGCGGCGTTCGGGCTGGCCCTGGTGCAGGGCCGGCTGGTGGCCGCGCTGGTGCAGCGCGCGGTCTTCGGGCTGCGGGAGCAGACCCAGGCCAAGCTGGCCCGGCTGCCGCTGAGCTACTTCGACCGCCAGCCGCGCGGCGAGGTGCTCAGCCGGGTCACCAACGACGTGGACAACCTGCAGCAGTCGATGCAGCAGACCTTCAGCCAGCTGGTCACCTCGCTGCTGACCATCGTCGGCGTGCTCGCCATGATGTTCTGGATCTCGCCCCTGCTGGCCCTGATCGCGCTGGTCACGGTGCCGTTGTCGATCGCCGTCACCGGGCTGATCGGCAAGCGGGCGCAACCGCAGTTCGTGAAGCAGTGGGGCAGCACCGGCCGGCTCAACGGGCACATCGAGGAGATGTACACCGGGCACCAGCTGGTCACCGTGTTCGGCCGGCAGGAAGAGGCCCGGCGCACCTTCGACCAGCACAACGACGAACTGGCCGAGGCCGGCTTCCGGGCCCAGTTCATCTCCGGCCTGATCCAGCCCTCGATGATGTTCATCGGCAACCTGAACTACGTGCTGGTGGCCGTGGTCGGCGGGATCCGGGTGGCGAACGGGCACCTGAGCGTCGGTGAGGTCACCGCGTTCATCACCTACAGCCGCCAGTTCGGCCAGCCGCTGGCCCAGGTGGCCAGCATGGCCAACCTGCTGCAGTCGGCGATCGCCTCGGCCGAGCGGATCTTCGCCCTGCTCGACGCCCGGGAGCAGGAGCCCGACCCGGTCACCCCGGTGCACCCCGAGAAGGTCAGCGGGCTGGTCGAGTTCGACGACGTCAGCTTCCGCTACACCGAGGACCGGCCGCTGATCGACAACCTCTCGCTGCGGGTCGAGCCGGGCCAGACGGTGGCCATCGTCGGGCCCACCGGCGCGGGCAAGACCACCCTGGTCAACCTGCTGATGCGGTTCTACGAGCTGAACAGCGGGCAGATCCGGCTGGACGGCGCGGACACCGCCGGGATGACCCGCGACGAGCTGCGTGAGCAGTTCGGGATGGTGCTGCAGGACGCCTGGCTGTTCGGCGGCACGATCGCGGACAACATCGCCTACGGGGCCGACGCGGCCTCGCGCGAGGACATCGTGGCGGCCGCCCGGGCCACCCACGTGGACACGTTCGTGCGCACCCTGCCGAACGGCTACGACACGGTGCTGGACGACGAGGGCAGCGACGTCAGCGCAGGCGAGCGGCAGCTGATCACCATTGCCCGGGCGTTCCTGGCGCGGCCGCAGATCCTGATCCTCGACGAGGCCACCAGCTCGGTCGACACCCGCACCGAGGTGCTGATCCAGCAGGCGATGGGCTCGCTGCGCAAGGGCCGCACCAGCTTCGTGATCGCGCACCGGCTCTCCACCATCCGCGACGCGGACGTGATCCTGGTGATGGAGTCGGGCCGGATCGTCGAGCAGGGCTCGCACAAGGAGCTGATCGAACAGCAGGGCGCCTATGCGCGGCTGTACGCGGCCCAGTTCGCCCAGCCGGTGGACGCGGTCGACTAGAAAACCGAACTTGGGACGCTGGTGGGCCTCTTTGCGCGCAATCCGGGCTCACCAGCGTCCCCAGTCGGGTTGGATCTAGAGTTGGCGCCGTGACCTCAACAGACATCTCCGCAGACCAGTCCGACGCCTCCGGCGGCATCGTTTACGAACGCAGCCCGTTCGGGGTCACCTCCACCGGCGAGCCGGTGGAGCGGTGGATCCTGGACGACGGGACGCTGCGGGTGAGCGTGCTGACGCTCGGCGGCAACATCCAGGCGCTGGAGGTGCCTGCGGGTTCGGGCGAGGGCCGGGTGGACGTGGTCCTCGGGTTCGACGAGGTGGCCGGTTACGAGAACACCAAGGCGTTCATCAGCGCCCTGATCGGCCGGGTGGCCAACCGCCTCACCGGCTCGAAGTTCACCCTCGACGGCACCGAGTACCAGGTCAGCGCCAACGAGGGGGCCAACTCGCTGCACGGCGGGGTGGAGGGCTTCAACAAGCGGATCTGGGCCGCCGAGCAGATCCCGGGCGGCCTGCGCCTGAGCCTGACCAGCCCGGACGGTGACCAGGGCTACCCCGGCGAGCTGACCGTGGTGGTCGACTACCTGCTGCTGCCCGGGGGCACGTTCCGGATCCGCTACGACGCCACCACCAGCGCGCCGACCGTGGTCAACCTGACCCAGCACGCCTACTTCAACCTGGCCGGCGCGGGCACCGGCTCGACCGACGGCCACACCCTGCGGGTGGCCTCCGGCCACTACACCCCGGTCAACCAGGAACTGCTGCCCTCCGGCGAGATCGCCCACGTGGTCGGCACCCCGATGGACCTGCGCACGGCTCAGGAACTGGACTTCCTCAACCTCGACCACAACCTGGTCCTCGACGAGGAGGAGCCGGCCGAGGCCGAGGCCGAGGCGGGACACGGCCACGGTCACGGCCACACCGTCGGCTCGGCCGAGGACGGCCTGCCCGCCCAGCACTTCTGCGCCGAGCTGAAGCACACGGCCAGCGGCCGCACCCTCACCGTGACCACCAGCGAGCCGGCCGTGCAGATCTACACCGGCAGCCAGCTCGACCGCTCCGACGTGGGCAAGGGCGGCGTGGTCTACGGGCCGGGAGCGGGGCTGTGCATCGAGACCCAGAACTTCCCCGACGCGCCGAACCACGAGGAGTTCCCCTCGATCGTGCTGCGGCCCGGTGAGCGCTACCTGACCGTCACGGACTGGAAGTTCTCGGCCTGACGAAGATCTCCAGCTGGCTGGCTGGGTGGTCTGCGTCGCGGCCGTCGTCACCGTCGTCGCCCAGCCAGATCCACGGGACAGCAGACGGCCGCTGCCCCGGAAGGACTGATGCACTTTGTTCAGGGTCGGACGATCCGTAAGAACTCAAGTATCCGGCGTTACGGATCGTACGACTTGGCCAAACCATCATCAGGGTGCCCCGACACTGGCCCCGGATCCGACCCACCCAGCCACCTGACTGGTTGCCGTTCGACCTGTGAATCGCATGTCCGGTCGCTGTCACAGAACGACGGCGGCCGGACATGAACGGTTTTGTGGGGACCTCTGCCGACGACAGCTTCCGTCGCCTGTACGCCGACAACTTCCCGGCGATGCTCTCGTACGCCCTACGCCGGGTCAGCGGTCTGGACGACGCGGCGGACCTGGTGGCCGACATCTTCCTGGTCGCCTGGCGGCGCCGGGCCGAGATGCCACCGGGAGACGAGGCCCGGCTCTGGCTCTTCGGAGTGGCCCGGCTGACCCTGGCCAATCACAGCCGCGGAGAGCAGCGCCGGCATCAGCTGAGTGAGCGGCTGCGCCTGGAACTGCGCGAGCACCTGATCACCCACGATCCCACCGGTGATCTGGTGGAGGTGCGGGCGGTGCGTGAGGTGATGGCCCAGCTGGAACCGGCCGACCGCGAGGTGCTGGAGCTGGCGGTGTGGGAGCAGCTGGCGCCGCGGGAGATCGCCGTGGCCCTTGGGCTTTCGTCCCAGGTGGTGCGGGCGCGCCTGTCGCGGGCCCGCAACCGGATGCGCCTGCTTCTGGAAAATACTTCTGGGCAGGCTTTTTCGGATCACAGAATGGCACGGTCCGGACATGTGAGAGGTGTCCCGACGATGCTCGAGCCGAAGGAGGGGAAGGCATGAACGACCACGAACTCGACCAGTTGCTGCGCCAGGCGCAGCCGGCGTCGGCGGCCAAGGTGCCGGACGTGGCCCCCATGCTTCGTGAGGCCGGGCGAGACCTCCTGGAGGGGATCGTGTCCGAAACCGAAAAAGTCTGTCCAGAAACTGAGATCGAAGCCGTCGAGGTGGTGCCGCTGAACACACGGCGCCGGAGCCCGACCCGGTGGTGGCTGGCGGCGACGGCTGCGGCGGCAGTCGTGCTCGCGGTTGCCCTGCCGATGACCGTGTTCGACCGTCAGGCCGGAGAGGGCGTGGTGGTGCCGGCTGCCGCCTCGGTGAACGCAGCGGGGAATCCGTTCCTGGTCATGGATGACCCGAAGTGGCAGCCGCAGTCTCTGGGGCAGAGCGAGCTGGAGGGTTTCCAGGACTTCTCCAACTCGGAGAAAGGCTGGCTGACTGTGCATTGGGGGGCCGCAGACGGCTACGGCGACCTGTTCGAGGCCCAGCGAGAGAGCTACGACCACGAGTCGGAGCTCAGCGCCCTGCAGTTGCTGGGCGGAGAGGCCACGGTGTTCCGCCGTGAGGACGGCAACTTCGTGGCCATGCTGTTGCCCGAGGGATCGAAGGTCTACCTGCAGTTCTATGCCTCCGGGGTGAGCCGCCAGGACTTCGAGGACGCGCTCACCCGGCTGCGTCCGGCCGGCGAGGACGAATGGACGCAGGCGTTGCCGGAAGACACAGTCCGGCCTGGCACTGCGACCGAGGTCGCCACGAAGATGCTGACCCAGGTGGACACCCCGCCCGGGGTCGAGCCTGGTGACTTCTCCGTCCCCTACGCCCGTGGATACTTCCCATTCGCCTCGGAAGTGACCGCGGCCGTGTACTGCGGCTGGGCCCTGGAGCTCCGGGACGCGCGCAGCGCCGGTGACGAGCAGCGGGAGCACCAGGTCACCGAGGCGATCGCCGATGGCGACACCTGGCCGGTGATGCGCAAGATGCGCCAGATGGAGAAGGACGACCCGGAGACGCTCGGCGAGGAGAACATGACCGGCCATCTGGAAGCTCTCGAGGAGAGGTCCGCCCAGGACGGCGGCCTCGACGCCTTCATCAGCGAATTCGCCTGCGACTGATCCTGAGGATTTCCTGTCCGGCCCCTGTCACGCTGAGGCGGTGGCCGGACAGGGAGCGGGCGTGGGGAACCCCTCTGAAGACGACTTCCGCCGTCTCTACGCCGACAACTTCACCGCGATCCTGAACTACGCGCGTCGTCGGGTCCAACGACCCGACGACGCGTCGGACGTGGTGGCGGAGACCTTCCTGGTCGCCTGGCGCCGCCGCAGCGAGATGCCGCCGGGCGACGACGCGCGTCTGTGGCTGTACGGCGTGGCCCGGTTGGTGCTGTCCAACCACGGGCGGGGCGAGCGGCGCCGGTTGCGCCTGGGGGAGAGGCTGCGCCGGGAGCACCGCGCTTTTTCGATCGAGGCCGACCCGAGCGACGAGGTCCTGGGCGTACGGGCGGTGCGAGAGGCGATGACCGGCCTGTCGCCCAACGACCGCGAGGTGCTGGAAATGACTGTGTGGGAACAGCTGACGCCGGCGGAAATCGCAGTGGCACTGGGGCTTGCGCCCGAGGTGGTGCGTACCCGGCTCAGCCGGGCGCGGGCCCGGATGCGAAAACAGCTTGGGCAGAACGGTAACGATCCTGGAGGGGGCGGACATGGGCACCTCGTCCGCATCATTCCCGCGCCGAAGGAGGGGAAGGCGTGAACGACTCCGAGATGGACCGTCTGATCGGGCTGGCTCAGCCCACCGATGTTCCTCGCGGTGCTCTCTCCGAGGCCGGGCAGGAACTTCTGGAGGAGATCGTGTCCGTGGATCCGCAGGTCGATCGCAAGGACAACGACGTGGTCCTGCTTCCTCACCCGCGACGTCAGAGGACGAAGGGGCGTCGTGGCCTGGCCACGTTGGGTGTTGCCGCAGCCGTTGTTGCGGCCGTGGCGGTGCCCACGGTGGTGTTCCGCGAGGGGGAGAGCGTGACTCCCGCTGCGCCACCGGTGTCCGCCGCGCCCGAACCGGCGTCGACCAGTAATCCGTTCCTCCTGCTCGATGCCCAAGGGTGGGTTGTCGACCGGGTCACTGAAAGTACCGAGGAGGAGGGGGAGATGATCTTCCGGCAGTCGACGACCGGCAAGCTGCTGGAAGTCGTCTGGATGCCCGTCGAGGCCGACGAGAGCTGGTACGAGGGTGACCCGGACGACCCCGAGCCCGAGCAGGTCACCTTCCTCGGCCAGAAGGCGCTGCTCTCGGGTCTGGGCCGAGGGGAGTTCGAGATCCGGGCCGAGCGCGGTGACCTCTTCCTGAGCGTGCGCAGCCGGACCGGCGAGCGTCAGGCTTTCGACAAGCTGATCGGTCACCTGCGGCAGGCGCCAGCTCAGGAGTGGTTCGCAGCGATGCCGGACTCCGTCGTCACCCCGGACGAGAGTGCGGCCGTCTCGGCGCAACTGCTGGACGGGGTTCCGCTCCCGGCCGGCTTCGACCCGTCGATCTTCGTCTCCGACCGGAGCAACACCAGGTACCACGTCGAGTTCCAGGTCGTCCGGCAGGTGACCTGCGCCTGGATCGGCAGCTACGCGCAGGCCCGGGCCGAGAAGGACGAAGCCGGTATGGCCGAGGCCGAGGATGCGCTGGCCGGGTCTGCGGCCTGGCCGGCGACCCACCAGATGGGTTCGGCCGAGCTGATCGGGGCCGAGCCCTACCTGCAGAAGATGTCGAAGCGCGAGGCCGTCGGCGACTACCGGGCAGGAATCGGCTGCGACTACTGACTTCAGGAAATTCCTCTCCGGCCACCGTCACGATGGGGCGGTGGCCGGAAACGAACCAGACGTGGGGAACACGACTGCCGGCGGGACCGGCGCCGGCGAGGCTTTCCGACGCCTCTACTCGGACAACTTCGGGGCGATCCTGAGGTACGCGCTGCGCCGGGTGCGGGATCCGGACGACGCGGCCGATCTCGTGGCCGACATCTTCCTGGTCGCCTGGCGCCGCTACGACGAGCTGCCCCCGGGCGTGGAGGCGCGGCTGTGGCTGTACGGGGTGGCGCGGAACGTGCTGGCCAACCACGGCCGGGGTCAGCAGCGCCGGGCGCAATTAGGCGAGCGGTTGCGGGTGGAGCTGCGCGAGCACCTGACCCACTACGACCCGACCTCGGACCTGGTCGACGAGGGGGCCGTGCGCGCGGTACTGGCCGGGCTGGATGCCCGCGACCGCGAGGTGCTGGAGCTGACGGTGTGGGAACAGTTGGCACCCCGTGAGATCGCCGTGGCGCTGGGGGTCTCGTCGGACGTGGTGCGGGCCCGGCTGACTCGTGCCCGCTCGCGGATGCGGGTCCGGCTGAGTGAGAGCAGGTATCCGGGTCACGATCCTGGGGGCGGGCGACATGAACCAGGTGTCCGCGCAGTGCCCGTGCCTAAGGAGGGGACAGTATGAACGACCACGAGATCGACCGGCTGCTCGGGCAGATCGAGTTCGACGGGGGTCCGAGGCTGGAAGACCGACTCCGTGGGGCCGGGCAGGAGCTCCTGGAGGAAATCATGAACGAGTTACCTCGGAACAGCTTTGACGACCAGCCGGTCCGGCCCGTTCCGCTGCCCGAGCGTTCGCAGGCTCGGCGGTGGAGAGCTGCCGTAAGTCGCCCGCTCGTAGGGGTGGCTGCGGCGGCTGCCGTGGTGGCCGCGATCGTCATTCCGGCAATGGCTTTCGAACGCGATCAAGAGGAACCGGTGGTGACCACCCCGGCGGCCTCCGAAGCGCCGGTGCCCACGCCCACCGTGGATCCTTCGTTCTTGAAGCGGACGACCAACCCGTGGATCGTGGTCGACGCCCCGGGGTGGGAGATCGACCACATCAGTGAAGAGGACTGGGGGGAAGGAGTTTACGGTGAACTGGAATACCTGAAGGGCAAGGCCGAGATACAGCTCTTCTGGTCCTCGGACGACGAGTACCAGAACGACAGGCAGAAGCGCATCGAGGAATACGGTCAGCCTCAGGTCGCCACCCTGCTCGGGAGCGAGGCCGAGCTGTTCCGGACCGGACAGAAGGAGTACGAGGTGCTGGCCCGGCTCGGGCGCACGTACCTCAAGATCCGGGGTTCCGGCTCGGCCGATCCCGCTGTCTTCCAGAAGTGGCTCGGCGGCCTCGAGCAGGTCGAGCCGGGCGAGTGGTACGCCGCGCAACCGGAGTCGGTGGTCGTGCCCTACCGCAGCAAGGCGGCGGCCGAGCGGGTTCTGCAGGACGTCCCGGTGCCGGCCGGGTTCGACCGTTCGACGCTGACCAGCAACCTCACCGCCTCGTACGACGTGTTCGGCGCACGGGTGACCGGCAAGGTGACCTGCGCCTGGCTGGACCAGTACTCCGCCGCCCGGGAGAAGGGCGACGAGGCCACCATGAAGCAGGTCGACCAGGCGTTGGGCAGCGCCACCGACTGGCGCTTCCTCAAGTCGATGGACCCGGAGGACGGGTGGGACGAGGCGATTCTTTCCTATGCCGCGGCCGTCGCCGACCGGCAGCCCATCACCGGTGCCGCCCAGGGGCTCGGCTGTCACGACTGAGCCGTGTGCCCCGGGCCGACATCCCCCCGTGCAACCCCTATGGTGTTCGTCCATGACCGAAGTGCTGCGCTGGGGGATCATCGGTACCGGGGGGATCGCCGCCCGTTTCGCGGCGGACACCGCGCTGCTGGAAGGTACCGAGGTGGTCGCGGTCGGGTCGCGCACGGCCGAGAAGGCCGCCGACTTCGCCGCTGCCAACGGGGTGCCCGCCCACCACGGCAGCTACCAGGCCCTGGTCGAGGACCCGGCGGTGCAGGCGGTCTACGTGGCCAGCCCGCACCCCTTCCACGCCGAGCACGCCCTGCTGGCGATCGCCGCGGGCAAGCACGTGCTGGTGGAGAAGCCCTTCACGATGAACGCGGTCGAGGCCCGCACGGTGGTCGAGGCCGCCCGCAAGGCCGGGGTGTTCTGCATGGAGGCGATGTGGACGCGCTTCCTGCCGCACATGGTGCGCCTGCGTGAGCTGCTCGCCGAGGAGGCGATCGGTCAGGTCCTGGCGATGGGCGTGGACCAGGGCATGCGCTTCAAGCAGGACTCCGAGCACCGGCTGTTCTCGTTCGGGCTCGGCGGCGGGGCGCTGCTCGACCTCGGCATCTACCCCTTCTCGTTCGCCTCGATGGTGCTCGGCCAGCCCGAGACGGTGCGGGCCTCGGCCACCCCGGCCTTCACCGGGGTCGACGGCACCACCTCGGCCGTTCTCACCTACGGGGACGGCGCGCATGCGCTGATCACCTGCAGCGCGCTGGTGGCGACCCCGATGGGGGCGTGGCTGGCGGGCACCGAGGGCCGGATCGAGCTGTCCCGGCAGTGGTACACCTCGACCAGCACGCTCACCCTGACCCGGGCCGACGGCCGCACCGAGACCTTCGCGCCGGTGCCCGGCCTGGTCGAGGGCAAGGCCAAGGGGATGAAGTTCCAGGTGGCCGAGGCGGTGCAGCGGATCCGGGCCGGTGAGCGGGAGAGCAGCGTGATGCCGCTGGACGAGACGATCGCGATCATGGGCATCCTGGACGAGGTGCGCGACCAGATCGGCCTGGAGTACCCCGAGGCCTGATCGGTCCCCGGGAGGCCGCACCGGCCAAGGGCCGGGCAGCGACATCAGTAGAGTGGCGGCATCATGATTGCCGCACCCACGACGGACGTCCCCCTGCTCACGTGGTCGATCTTTGCTGGCCACGGTGTGCGGGCGGCGGTGACCACGCGTGAGGGCGGCGTGAGTTCCGGGCGTTACGCCTCGCTCAACCTGGGTATGCACGTCCAGGACGATCCGCAGGCGGTGCAGACCAACCGCGAGCGGACGGCGGCTGCTTTCGGGGTGCGCCCGCAGCAGCTGGTCTTCGCCAAGCAGGTGCACGGTCGCGGCGTCGCCACGGTGACCGCGCTGACCGCGGCCGGTCCCGGCATCGAGGCCGACGCGATGATCACCACCGAACCCGGCCCGGTCCTGGTGATCATGGTCGCCGACTGCGTTCCCCTGGTGCTGTTCGACCCGGTGCGCCGGGTGGCCGCCGCGGTGCACGCGGGCTGGCCCGGCACCGTCGCCGGCGTGACCCGCGAGACCGTCCGCAGACTGGCCGAAGGCGGTTCCGACCCGGCCGACCTGCTGGTCGGCATCGGCCCCTCGATCTCCCCCGACCGCTACCAGGTCGGCGCCGACGTGGAGCAGCAGGCCCGGCAGGCCTTCGGCGCCCGCGCCGACGAGGTGGTCCGCCCCGACGGCACCGGCCGCTGGCTGTTCGACCTCTGGCGGGCCAACACCATCCAGCTCACCGAGGCCGGTGTGCGTCCCGAGGCGATCGAGCTCGCCGGGCTGGACACCGGCCCGGGCACCCCGTTCTTCAGCCATCGTTCCGAGGGGCCGACCGGCCGGTTCGCCGTCCTGGTCCAGCTGACTCACCCGAACACCACCCCGAACCAGCCCGAAGAGGACTCCCGATGACCGCAACCCCCGCCGCGAGCGCCGACGAGCGCAAGGAACCGCAGCGCGCCGAGCGATTCACCTATCTGGGCTTCGACCTCGAGCCCGAGGCGAACCGCGTGGTCTGCCGCTACCGGCTCGACGAGCTGGAGTTCAGCGAGGTCGTGGGCTTCCCCGGCGGCGGTGACTGGAGCACGCCCGCGGTGCGGGAGGCGGCGCGCATCCTGTTCCTGCTCACCGGCGTCTCCTACTACAAGGCGGGCGCCCCGCCGGTCGTCGACCTCGGCGAAACCGCGCTCACCGAGACCGAACTGGCCTTCCTGAAGGAGTTCTACCTCGGTGGTCTGGGGGAGTTCGCCTACCGCAACGGCATCGACCTTCAAGGCCTGGAATTCGTCAGCAAACCGCTGGAGCGCAACGGCACCGCCGGGTACACACCCCGGCAGAACAGCCCCCTGGTGCCCTTCGGTGGTGGCGTCGACTCGATCGTCAGCGTCGAGCAGATCCGTCCCCTCCTCCAGGACGGCGCAGACGCCGCGCTGTTCGTGGTCACCCGCCCGGGCGACCGTTTCGACGCGATCGAGGAGCCGGCCGCCGTGGTCGGCTGGCCGGTGGTCCGGGCCGAGCGCTCGATCGACCCGACCATCCTGCGCTCGCGCGAGCTCGGCTTCCTGAACGGGCACGTGCCGGTCACCGGCATCATCTCGGCGATCACCGTGCTGGCCGCGGTGCTCGAGGGCCGGGACGCGGTGGTGCTGTCGAACGAGTGGTCCGCCTCGAGCGCCACGCTCTACGACAACGGCCGCCCGGTGAACCACCAGTACTCCAAGAGCGAGGCCTTCGAGGCCGGCTTCCGGGACGTGCTGGCCGAGGCGCTCGGCGAGGGCCTGCAGTACTTCTCCCTGCTGCGCGCGCTCAGCGAGGTCTGGATCGCGGCCCGCTTCGCCGAGCAGCCGCAGTACTTCGACCACTTCCGCAGCTGCAACAAGGCTTTCCTGATCGACGTGACCAAGCGCTACGACCACTGGTGCGGGGTGTGCGACAAGTGCGCCTTCATCGACCTGGTGCTGGCCCCGTTCGTCGACAAGGCCGACCTGGAGCGGATCTTCGCCAAGTCGGGCAAGGAGCCGCTGCAGAACCCGGAGCTGCTCGACACCTTCCGGCGCCTGCTCGGGTTCGTGGCCGACGCCAAGCCCTGGGAGTGCGTGGGTGACGTGAGCGAGAGCCGGGTGGCCGCCCGGCTGGCCGCGGCCCGTCCCGACCGGGCCGGTGACGAGATCCTGCAGACGCTGGTGCGGGCGGCCGCGGGCTACCGCGACCCGTCGCCCGAGGAGCTCCAGAAGCCGATGAGCCGGCACTTCGTGCCCGAGCGTTACCGGCCCCAGATCCTGCGGGAACAGCCGTGAGCGAACCGCTTTCCTGGGACGACCTGGACGGTCACCGGATCGGCATCTACGGCCTCGGCCGGGAGGGCGAGGCCTCGCTGCGGGCCTGCCAGGCCCGGGGCATCGAGCCGCTGCTGGTCGACGACAACCCGCCGTCCGGCGAGGTGGAGGGCCGTAAGGTCCTGGCCACCGCCGAGGGCGGCGCCGAGGCGCTGGCCGTCTGCGAGATCGTCATCAAGTCGCCCGGGATCAGCCGGTACTCGGACCTCGTCACCGACCTGGCCGACCAGGGCGTGGCCGTGGTCGGCGGGCTCGGGCTGTGGGTGCAGGGCGCCGACCCGGACAAGGTCGTGCTGATCACCGGCACCAAGGGCAAGAGCACCACCGCGGCGATCACCGGGCACCTGCTCAAGGGCCTGGGCCACCGCACGCTGGTCGGCGGCAACATCGGCGTGCCGCCCTTCGACCCGGCGCTGGACCCGGCGGTCGGCGGCCCGGACCAGGACTTCTGGGTGATCGAGGTGTCCAGCTACCAGGCCACCGACATCCTCACCGCGCCGCACGTGGTCGGCGTGACCTCGCTCAACCCCGACCACCTGCCCTGGCACGGGGGCGACCTGGAGACGTACTACCGCGACAAGCTGAGCGTGGCCGGCCGGCCGGGCGCGCGCTGGACCGTGGCCAACGGCGACAGTGCCGAGATCCGCGAGCGGGCCGGGCTTCTCGGGCCGCAGATCGAGTGGGTCACCGAGGCCGACGCCGGGCAGGCCTGGATCGACGAGCTGGGGCTGCTGGGCGTGCACAACCGGCGCAACGCGGCGATCGCCCGGGTGCTCCTGCGCAAGCTCGGCGTGCCGGCCGACGACGAGGCGCTGACCCGGGCGGCGGCCGGTTTCGCCGGGCTGGAGAGCCGGCTGCAGCAGGTCGGGATGATCGACCAGGTCAGCTTCGTCGACGACGGCCTGTCCACCAACGTGCTGCCCACGCTCGCCGCGGTGGCGGCGTTCGAGGGCCGTCGGGTGGCGCTGATCGTCGGTGGGCAGGACCGCGGCATCGACTACGCGCCGCTCGCCGAGGGTCTGCGCGGGCACGACACCGAGGTGCTGGTGCTGACCGTCCCGGACAACGGCCCGCGGATCGCCGCCGAGCTGAACCGGGCCGGCTGCGGACCCCAGGTCACGGTGAAGGAGACGCCCGGGCTGGACGACGCGGTGGAGGAGGGGTACGCCTGGGCCCGGCCCAACGGCGTGGTCCTGCTTTCGCCGGCGGCGCCCAGTTTCGGCCGGTTCCGGGACTACCGGCACCGTGGCGAGGCCTTCGTCGAGGCGATGAACCGGATCTCCCGCCGCGGGCCCCAGGCGCTCTGAGCCCGCCCGGCTCACCCGTTCAGGCGGTTGGCCGGGCGCCCGCGCGGGTCGAGGGGAACTGGTGGGCTGATCCGGTCCTCGCTCGAACCCGGGAGGACAGCAGATGTCGGCAGGCAAGTACCGCCTCGTCACGCGAAGCGACTTCGACGGTCTGGTGTGCGCCGTGCTGCTGCGGGCGCTCGACCTGATCGACGAGATCACCTTCGTGCACCCCAAGGACGTGCAGGACGGCCTGATCGAGGTCTCCGAGAACGACATCCTGACCAACCTGCCCTACGCCCCGGAGGCCTACCTGGTCTTCGACCACCACCACAGCGAGACCCTGCGGGTCGGCGGTACTCCGGCCAACCACGTGATCGTCGAGGACGCGCCCTCGGCCGCCCGGGTGGTGTTCGACCACTACGGCGGGTCCGCGGCCTTCCCGATGATCTCCGAGGAGCTGATGCGGGCGGTCGACCAGGCCGACTCGGCCGACTACGACCTCGAGGACATCCTGCGGCCCGAGGGCTGGACGCTGCTGAACTTCCTGATGGACAGCCGCACCGGCCTGGGCCGCTTCCGGGACTTCCGGATCTCCAACTACCAGCTGATGATGCAGCTGATCGACAGCGTGCTGAACGAGGCCACGGTGCAGGACATCCTGGCCGAGCCGGACGTGGCCGAGCGGGTGCGGCTGTTCGAGGAGCAGTCCGAGCTGTTCGTGGCCCAGCTGCAGCGGGTCTGCACGGTGCGCGGTGACCTGGTGGTGGTGGACCTGCGGGACGAGGAGATCATTCACGCCGGCAACCGGTTCATGGTCTACGCGCTGTTCCCGCAGTGCCGGGTCTCGGCCCACGTGATCTGGGGCAAGCAGAAGCAGAACACCGTGCTGGCGGTGGGCAAGTCGATCCTCGACCGCACCTCACCGGTCGACGTCGGGCAGCTGATGCTCAAGTACGGCGGGGGCGGGCACCACGCGGCCGGCACCTGCCAGGTACCGCACGACGAGACCGACCGGGTGTTGAGCGAGATCGCGGCCGCGGTCAACGAACCGGCCCGGGTCTAGAAAGAGCCAGAACGAAAGTGAGGACGGAGGTGAGCCACCCACGTGGGTGGCTCACCTCCGTCCTCAATCGGGTTCTAGAGCCGCTCCAGCAGGCGGTCGGCCGACCACTGCGGGGCTTCCAGCATCGGCACGTGGCCGACTCCGGTGGCGGGGGCGAAGGCCCAGTGCGGGTACGCCGCGGCGGCCACCCGGGCCACCCGGAACGGCACCAGCCGGTCACGGGTGCCGTGGATCAGCAGGACCGGCACCTGGATCGAGGACAGCAGCCGGGCGTACTCCCGCCACCTGATCACCGTGAACACCATCGAGCGCCCTGCCATCGCGAAGTCGCGCGCCGTCTCGTCCACGTAGCCACGCCGCTCGGCCAGCGCCAGGTGCACGTCGATCACGTCGGCGGTGACCTTGTCCGGGTCGTCGCAGCACAACGTCACCAGCTGCATGGCCTGCTTGTCTTTGGGGATGATCCCGCGCCGGCGGGCCAGCGCCATCCGGGCCCGCAGCGGCAGCGCCCCCTGCAGGATGTTGGCGGTGACCTTGCCGTCCGGCAGGGCGGCGGTGAGCGGGAGCACCGGATCGACCAGCACCAGGTCGCGGACCGCCTCGGGGTGGGCGGCGGTGACCATCGAGCTGATCATCCCGCCCATGGAGTTGCCCACCAGGATCACCGGCTGGTCGGACAACGCGGTGACGAACCGGTGCAGCAGATCGGCGTTGCCGCTGACACTGGAGGGCCGTACCCCGGCGGTGGTGAGCCCGAACCCGGCCAGGTCGACCGCGACCACCCGCAGGCGGTGGGTGAGCAGCGGGGCCATCGCGGCCCAGTTGGCGTGCGAGCCCCCGAGGCCGTGCACCAGCACGGCCAGCGGTGCTCCCGCCGGTCCGCCATGATCGACGTAGTGCACCGGCCCGTCGGCGAGATCGACCCATTTCGACTCCCCGGCGTTCCGGGTTCCAAGGCGCACGGAGGTCTGGGTCATCTGTTGTTTGTACCTCCGGGGCCACCTGTAAGCAAGGATTCGTTCTCCTGGAGGCAACGCTCGTGACACCGCAGAGTTCCCTGGATCCGGTGAATCCTTTCGCCCGAAAGAGTGATCTTCCTTACGGTCTGCCACCGTTCACCCGCATTCGTGAGGAGCACTTCCTGCCCGCCTTCCGGGCCGGCATGGCCGCCCAGGCCGCCGAGGTGGCTGCCGTGGTGGCCGATCAGCGCGCGGTGTCGCCTGCAACGGTGCTCGACCCGCTCGAGTCCTCGGGAGCCTTGCTGGGCAGGGTTTCCCGAGTCTTCTTCAACCTGTCGGCCGCCTCGATGACCGAGGGGTTGCGGCAGATCGAGGACGAGGTGAATCCGTTGCTGACCGCGCACCGGGACGCGATCACGATGGACGCCGGGCTGTTCGCCAAGATCAGCGCGCTGTACGCGGACCGTGACGCGATCGAGGACGAGGAGACCCGGCGGCTGCTGGAGCGTCACCACGACGAGATGGTCCGGTCGGGAGCGGCCCTCCCGGCGGCCGACCAGGCCCGGCTGCGGGAGATCAACGCCGAGCTGGCCCAGCTCGCCGCCACCTTCCGGGAGAACCTGCGGGCCGACGCCAACGACCTGGCCGTGCACGTGGAGGACGGGGCCCGGCTGGAGGGCCTGCCGAACGACGAGATCGCTGCTGCCAAGGCCGCCGCCCAGAGCCGGGGCGTGCGCGGCTACCTGCTCACCCTGCGCCTGCCCACCGTGCAGCCGGCGCTCACCGCGCTCAAGGACCGGCAGGTGCGGCGGGGGCTGTACCTGGCCTCGGTCACCCGCGGCCGGCGCGGCAATGTCTACGACACCCGGCCCACGCTGACCCGCCAGGCCGCCCTGCGCGCCGAGCGGGCCCGGCTGCTCGGCTTCGACTCGCACGCCGACTACGCCGTGGCCGACCAGACCGCCAAGCAGGTCGACTCGGTGATGCAGCTGCTCACCGGGCTGGTCGGGCCCGCGGTCGAGAACACCCGCCGCGACCAGGCCGAGCTGACCGCACGACTGCACGCCGACGGGTTCGAGGGCGAGCTGCAGCCCTGGGACTGGGCCTACTACGCCGAGCAGGTCGCGCAGGAGCGCTTCGCCCGCGACTCGGCCTGGCTGCGGCCGTACTTCGAGCTCGACTCGGTGCTGCGCAACGGCATCTTCGCCGCCGCCGAGGGGCTCTACGGGCTGCACTTCGTGCGGCGTGACGACCTGGCCGGCTACGAGGAGGAGGTGGACGTCTACGAGGTGTTCAGCGACTCCGGCGCCGGGCTCGGCCTGGTGCTGACCGACTGGTACACCCGGGACGCCAAGCGTGGCGGAGCCTGGATGAGCTCCTTCGCCGACCAGTCCCGCCTGCTGGGACAGGCGCCCGTGATCGTCATCAATCTGAACCTCAGCCACCCACCCACCGGCGCCCCCACGCTGCTCACCCTCGACGAGGTGCGCACCGCGTTCCACGAGTTCGGTCACGTGCTGCACGGTCTGCTGTCGGACGTCCGCTATCCGGCTCTTTCCGGCACCGAGGTGCCGCGCGACTGCGTCGAGTTCCCCTCCCAGGTCAACGAGATGTGGGCCTGGCAGCCGGAACTCCTGCGTCGTTACGCGGTGCACCACGAGACCGGCAAGCCGCTGCCGGAGTCGGCCCTGGACTCGGTGATCTCGGCGCAGTCGTACGGGCAGGGTTTCGCCACCGTCGAGATGCTCGGCGCCTGCCTGCTCGACCAGGCCTGGCACCAGCTCCGGGCCGATCAGCCGCCGATCACTCCCGAGCAGGTGGAGGAGTTCGAGTGGCAGGTGCTGGCCCGGCACGGCCTGGACCTGCCCGCGGTGGCTCCGCGGTACGGCAGCACGTATTTCGAGCACATCTTCGGCGGCGGCTACAGCGCCGGCTACTACTCCTACCTGTGGAGCGAGGTGCTCGACGCGGACACCGAGGAGTGGTTCCTGCGGCAGGGCGGGCTGAACCGCCGCTCCGGCCAGAAGTTCCGCGACGAGCTGCTCTCCCGCGGTGGGGGAGTGGATCCGATGGCCGCGGTGGAGAAGGTGCTCGGACGCCCGCCGCGTCTGGAGCCGTTGCTGGAACGTCGGGGGCTCCTACCCGTCGAGTAGGTCGAGCAGTTCGACGAGGTACTCGGGATAGACCGTCTCGCTGGTGGTGCGTAGTTCTTCGGCGGACCACCAGCGGACGTCGGTCAGCGAGTCGCGCTCGAGCTCGGTCCAGCCGGAACGGTCGAGGTCACCGCCCTGCACGTTCTCGCCGAGCACGGCCCGGAAGAACACCTCGTGCTGTAGGTGCGGCCGGCCCTGAAAGGTGAAACCGGCGGTGCGTTCGTGCACCACCGGCCCCAGCTCGCCGGTGACCACGAAGCCGGTCTCCTCGCGCAGCTCCCGGACCGCCGCCGCCTGCTGGCTCTCACCCTCGTCCACCCCGCCGCCCGGAGTGAACCACCACAGGCCCACTTCCGGTGCGGCCGGATCGCCGCCCTGGATCAGCAGCACCCGCCCGAGCGCGTCGAGCAGGATGACCCGGGCACCCTCCCGCCGGATGACGTCCATAACTCTGTTCGGGGTCTATTCGGGATCGGGGCCGATCAGCACGACCTCCTGGCTGATGTTGCCCCGGGTGGCCCGGCTGTAGGGGCACATCTGGTGGGCCAGTTCCAGCAGACGCCCGGCCGTCGCCGCATCCACCCCGCCGACCTGGGCCTCGATCCGCGCGGCCAGGTCCAGCCCGGTCTCGGAGGAACCGAGCAGACTGATCGTCACCGACACCGCCGAGTCGCTCAGGTCGACCTGCTGGCTGCGGGCGGCGCCCTTCAGCGCACTGTGGAAGCAGGCCGCGTAGCCGGTGGCGAACAGCTGCTCGGGGTTGGTGCCCGGCCCGTCGTCGCCGCCCAGACCGGCCGGCATCGACAGGGACACGTCGATCCGGCCGTCGGACGACGCGGCCCGGCCCTCACGCCCGCCCCAGGCCGTCGACGTCGCACTGTAAAGAGCTTCGGGCATCAGTGTTTCCTTGTCCTTCGAGCCGGTGTCGTCATCACTGTCCCGGACATCATTTCGGACCGGGCGGGCGGCGGCACGTCGTGGCGCGTCGTCACGCATTGTCAATAGCCTGCTACGTTTTGTCAGGTGTCGAGAGTGTGGCGCCATGACCGGAGCTCAGCCCCGCCCGGATCGGACGAGGCCGAGGGCTGGTGGTTCCGGGAGTCGGTGCTGCGCCTGCCCCAGGCGCGTCCCGGACTCCGGGTGATTGTGGTCGCCGCCCCTCCGGGCTCGGGCCGGGCCCGTCTGGTGCGTAGCTGGCTGTCCCGGCAGCCCAGGGTCGCGTGGACCTGGGTGTCGCTGCGGGGGGCGGCCGAAGAGCGTCTGCTTGAAGACGTCGTCGAGCCCGCCGTTCGTGGTCATGCGGCTCAGGATCTGGCCGGTCTCGTGGTGCTCGACGGCGCTGAGTCGCTGGGCCCGGCCGGGCTGGAGCGGGTCGTGGACCTCGTACTGGCAGCTGAGAGACGTCCACAATTGGTTCTCGTCGGTCGCGGAGAGGTGCTGCCGGCTGCCCTGGCGGTGCGGCTGGCCGGGCAGCTGGCCGAGGTCCGCGGGGACGACCTGTGGTGGCCGGTCGACGTGGTGCAGTCCCAGTTGGCGGCGCTGAGTGGAATACGCGTAGATGCTGCCCGGGTGGAGAGAATCCATCGGCACAGTGGGGGTTGGCCGGCCGGGGTGCTGGCGCTCGGCCGCAGCAGGGGTGTGCCCCTGCCCCGGGTCAGCCCCGACGACCCAACTGCCGAACTGGCCGTCGATGACGAACTGGCCCGTTTGGCGGCTGATCTCGTGCTCGATGAGCTGCCGTCGGATCTGCGCGACTTCGTGCTCCGGACCAGCGTCGTTCCCGGCATCACGCAGGACCTTGGCCTGTGCGAGGCGCTCGTGCCCGGCGGGAACCCGGCCCTTCTGCTGGAAGAGGCCCGTCGCTGGGGGCTGACCAACGAGCACTGGCCTGGTCGTTCGCAGGAAGCGTTGCCGCGTAACGACTATCATCCGTTTGTTCTGGCCGCCGCCCGCCAGGTCGCAGTGCTGCAGGGGGATCGACCTTCAGACGCGTTCCGCCGGGCCGGAGAAGCGGCCTCGGGGGCGGGGCAGGGGCGGTTGGCGGTGGACTGCTTCCTGGCCGCCCGAGCCTGGCCCCAGGTGCTGACCGAGCTGGAACGGGCTGCACCTCATGGCTTTCGGGACTGGAAGGCAGCGCAACTGCATACCGTCCTGTCGGCCCTGCCAGCAGGCTCGTGGGAGCCCGACGATTCACATCGGGCTCTGGTCGCCCTGGCCGCTGCCGGCTGTGGAGACCATCTGCTCGCGGCCCAGGTTCTCGGTGGGGACCGGCCGGCGTCCTGGTGGGCCACTGCGGTCGTCGTGATCAGATCTTTCGCCGGACGTATCGGCCCTCTGCCGGCCTCGGCGGATGCGCTGCCGGCCTTCTTCGGCATGCGTGATCACGAATCCGTCTCTGCGGTGCTGAATGTGCTCTCTGCTCGGGCGGCGCTGTTCGAGGGGGACCAGCTCGCCGTTACCCGTCACCTCTCCGCCGCGTGGAAAATGGGCGCCGATCGCCTTCCGTCCTATGTGCTCCTGATCGGGCTCGGGGTGGAGGCCCTGGCCGCGGCCTGGGCTGGGGAACTGTCCGCCGCCCAGCGCCTGGCCGAGCGCGCCACCCGGCTGGCTGCTCAGGCCGGCCTGACGGATTCTGCCTTGGCGAATCTGGTGGACCTGGCCCGGGCCGAGGTGCTCCGGGCTCGTGGGGAACCGGAGCAGGGGCTGCGGTGCCTGGCCCAATCGTCCGACGGTCCAGCGCAGTTCGTGGTGAACCAGGACGGGGGAGCGGTTCTGGCCCAGGCCCATCGGGTGCTGCGTTCGCGACTCCTGCTCGATCTCGGTGATCTGCCCCAGGCCCGCGCCGAGCTGGAACGTCTACGGGCCGACGGTGACGACTACCTGCCCGCCGCCCTGCGGGTGCGCCTGGCCCTGGCTCGCGCCCGCCTGGCCGAACTGGACGGGGACCACGCTGCGGCGCAAGCCTGCCTGGATGCTGCCCCGACAGTGCCCGCCACGGCCGCCGTACGCCTGGGGCTCGCTCTCCAGCGCCAGGACGGGAACCAGGTCTCCGAGGTCCTCGAGAACTGGCCTCACGGAACCGGTCTGGAGGACAGGTTGCGCCGGATCCTCGGCGAAGCCGCCGCGGCGCTCGCTGCCGGCCGGCGCGCACAAGCGTCCGAAATTCTCAACGAGGCCCTGGTGACTGCCGAACCCGACGGTCAAATACGGGTTTTCCTCGACGGGCCCGCGCCGCTGCGGGTGCTCGCCTCAACCATGCTGCGCCGATCCCCGGAGGCCTCGCCCTGGCGCCGGGCCCTGATCGCCCGGCTGGACCAGGCGGGGGCCCAGCCGGACGACGGGGTGGGGGTTACCCGACGGGAACTGGTGGTGCTCGAGAAGCTCACCGGCGAACTGACCCACGCCCAGATCGCCGCCGAGCTGTTCGTCTCCGAGAACACCCTCAAGTCGCACTGCCGCAACCTCTATCGCAAGCTCGGGGTGCACAGCCGGGAAGAGGCGGTACGGATCGCCCGGGTGCGCGGCTGGCTGAACAGCTCACCCCGGGAGCACGTGGTGGTGGACGTCAATATCACCCGGACGCACGACGTGGTCGACGTCGCCGAACTGTGATCATCTGGGAGCATTCTCGCCGGGCGGCCCAGCAGAGGGCGCTGCCCGAACCAGGCCGGCGGGGACGGCCGGTCCGGCTCGTGCTGTGAGGGACGACTCGGGTTCGAGCGGGGGGCAGCACGATGAACGAGGTGGCGAGCCAGCAGGACTGGATCCTGCTGGTCGACGATTCCGCGGAGGACCGCGAGCTGCTGCAGCACACGCTGCGGCGCAACAAGTTCCGGGGGCGGATCGAGGAGGCCCGGGACGGCCTGGAGGCGATGGACCGGCTGACCTGCCGGGGCCGCTGGGCCGACGCTGACCCGGCCGACCTGCCCCGGGCGGTCTTCCTGGACGTGAAGATGCCCCGGATGACCGGGATCGAGACGCTGCGGGAACTGCGCTCCACGCCGAACCTGGTGGTGGTCCCGGTGGTGATGCTGACCTCCTCGGCGGAGGAACGGGACATCGCGTCCTGCTACGCCCTCGGCGCCAACAGCTATGTCGTCAAGCCCGTCGACATGGACGAGTACTTCCGGTCGATCGCGGACGTCGGACGCTACTGGGTCGCCCTGAACCGAACCCCCACGGAGTACCCACGTGCCAACACCACTGCGCCTGCTGGTCGCTGAGGACTTCCCGCCGGACGCCGAGCTGATCCTGACCGAGGTGCGGCGGGCCGGGTACGAACCGGTGGCGACGATCGTGGACACGGCGGGCAAGTTCCTGCGCGCGCTCGACGACGAGCCCGAGGTCGTGATCTGCGACTACACGCTGCCCACGATGACCGCGCCCGACGCGCTGGCGATTCTGCAGGCCAAGCAGCCGGACCTGCCGCTGATCGTGGTCTCCGGCACGATGGACGAGGCGACCTGCGTGAACTCGCTGCGCCTGGGGGCGGCCGACTACCTGCTGAAGGACCGGCTGTCGCGGCTGGGCCCGGCGATCGACCACGCCCTGGCCCGGCGGGAACTGGACCGGGTGGCCCGGCTGGCCGAGCAGCGCCGCGACGAGACCATGAACATCCTGCTCGGCCTGGTGGAGCACTCGGTCGCGGCGATCAGCGTGCAGAACCTGAGCGGCCGCACGATGGTCAGCAACGACCTGTACAACCAGCTCTCCACCGACCACCCGCCCCTGGCCAGCGCCGCGCCGATCCGCACCGCGGGGGCCGAGGTGGTGCAGCGCCAGGAACTGTTCGCGATCGACGGTGAGCAGCGCACGTTCCACGCCGTGCGCTACCCGGTGCGCGACGGCACCGACACGGTGTTCGCGGTCGGGTCGATCCTGGTCGACATCACCGAGCAGAAACGCGTCGAGGCCGACCTGCGCCGGGCCCGCACCGAACTGGAGGCCCGGAACCAGGAACTCGACGTGGCCAACGCCGAGCTGCGCGAGGTGGACCGGCTGAAGACCGAGTTCGTCGCGTCGGTCAGCCACGAGCTGCGCACCCCGCTGACCAGCATCCGCGGCTACGCCGAGCTGCTGCTGGACGAGGCCGAGGGGGCCGACAGCCAGACCACCAAGATGCTCGACATCATCGACCGCAACGCCCGCCGGCTGCTGAACCTGGTCGAGGACCTGCTGCTGCTGTCGAAGATCGACTCACGCACGCTGACCCACGAGGCCGTGGAGGTCGACCTGGCCGACCTGTCCGAGGGGGCGCTGCTGGTGCTGAAACCCAGCGCCGAGACGGCCAATGTCAGCCTGAAGCTCGAGATGGACGGTGAACTACCGGTTCTGGGTGACCGGGGCCAGCTGGAACGAGTGCTGCTGAACCTGCTGAGCAACGCCGTCAAGTTCTCGAACGAGGGTGGCAGGGTGATCGTGCGGGGCACGGTGGAGGGTGAGGCGTCCGACCAGCAGGTGGTGATCCGGGTGATCGACAGCGGCCTGGGCGTTTCCGCAGAGGAACTGCCCAAGCTGTTCAACCGTTTCTTCCGCTCGGCCAGCGATGCCGCGCACAAGATCCCGGGCACCGGACTGGGGCTGGCCGTGGTCCGCGAGATCGTCGAGAACCACGGCGGCAGCGTCACGATGGACTCGGTGCTGGGTCAGGGCAGCACGGTCACGGTGCGTCTGCCCGTGCGCCGGTAGGTTCTCAGGGCAGCGACGGCGTTGCCGACCGCGAGCAGGACGGGCCAGACAGTGTTCCAGCCCTCCGAGTGCACCCAGGCGTTCGCGGAGATGGCCACGAAGATGAGCGTGAGCACGAGGTAGTACCAGACTCTCGGCTCCGGCCGCCGCCACCAGGGCAGTCGCCGGTCGGGAAGACTCTCGGCCAGACGCTGCGCATACGCGTTCAGTGCGCCGAACTCGGAGCGGGGATCGGCATCGCTGCTGGCGGCGTGGTTGCGGGCCTCGGCCACCAGTTCCGCCGCTCGGGCCTTGGGCAGGTCGTGGCGGCCCACCAGCAGCCCCTCCAGCCGAGAGAACCAGGCCTCGGGCTCGGCCGGATCCGGATCTGCCCTTCCGGAGCGCAGGTTTCGCCCCAGCGGGATGGTCATGGCCGCGGCCATCAGGAACAGCCCCACCAGGATGACCGGCGCCGACAGCGTGAACCATTCGTCCTGCGGAAGTGCTGTTGCCGCGAGAACCGTCACCGGAACCAGGGCCACCGCCGCAACGAAACTCCAGGGGGCCAGCCGAGGACGTCCGGCAGCCCGGAGCGCGTCGGCCCCGATGGTGATGGCGAGCCACGCCAGGACGAACGAAGCCGTTCCCGCCAGACCGGCAATGGACACCCGGAACTGCGGCGTCGGGCCCAGAACGGTTCGCACCGCCGCGATCACGAACGTCACCACCACCAGGAGAAGCCCGCTGCCGCAGAGGTACTCGGCCACGGTCAGGCCCTGGGTGTCGACCCGTCCGACCTGTGAGTCGTCCTGCTCGGCGGCCACCGACGCAGCGAACTCGGCCGGAGTGCCCAAGGCCTCGGCCGGGTCTGTCCCGCTGGTGCGATGGTGCTCCCGGGCCTCGTCCAGCAGGTGCTGCACGGTGTCCCCGTCGACCCCTCGGTTCAGGAGTGCCGACCTGGCCTCGCTCTGCCATTTCCGGAAACTCGTCACAGCCCCTCCTGGGCGAGATCGCTCAGCATCGTGTCCAGCGCGGTCGAGAAGTCGCGCCACTGCTGCCTTTCCTCGGTCAGCTTCCGGCGGCCGTCGGCAGTGAGCGCGTAGACCTTGCGGCCGGGACCGCCCTCACCGGCCTGCCAGCTCGCCTCGACGTACCCCTCGCTCTCGAGCCGGTTCAGCACCGGGTAGAGGGCGCCGCCCTTGATCTGCCCCAGGCCGAGCTCACTCAGCCGCTGGGCCAGGGCGTAACCGTGCCCCTCGCCCTGGGTCAGAACCGCCAGGATCGCCAGTTCCAGGGCGGCTTTCCGCCATGTCGCACCCGGTTCCCGCCCCATCGAACGCACTCCCTGTGCTCTAACCCGTTCCTTGATTAGTCACAGTACACGACTAGTCGAGAATAAAACTAGTGACGTGGGTGGGCGCCGGCGCGCCTGGCCCAACCCCACCCACAACGAAAGACGTCGGTGGGCACCTGAGGTGCTCACCGACGTCCTCTGTTCGAAGCCCCGTTGGCTGGAGGCCCCTTGAACTGTCAGCCGCGTCAACCGAAAGCCCTGTCGCGATCAGCCCGCAGCGGCCCCGGAGGTGTCCTTGAAGCCGACCCGGGGCATCTCTCCCCAGGCCGCGTTAGAACCGCGCAGGCCCGACCACAGACCCCGCAGCCGCCAGAAGGCGTGCAGCTGGCGGAAACCGAAGTTCTCCAGGAACGCGGCCACCAGCAGGATGCCCAGGTCCTTCCAGCGCCGGTAGGTCTTGTACGACACGTCGTCCACCGCGATCGCGACCACCGACAACAGGATCCCGTAGCCGATCGCCACCAGGGCGTAGAGCACCGCCGCCTGCCAGTTCAGGATGCCGAAGGCCAGCCCCAGGGGCAGGCAGATCAGGCCCATGATCTCGACGATCGGGGTGAGCAGCTCGAAGACCACGTAGTAGGGCAGTACCAGCATGCCCATCCGGCCGTAGCGCGGGTTGGCGATCATCGCCCGGAAGCGCCACAGCACCTCCATCAGCCCGTGCGACCAGCGACGGCGCTGCCGGCTCAGGATCTTCAGGTTCTCCGGCACCTCGGTCCAGCACACCGGGTGCGGCACGAAGACGATGCGGTAGTCCTGCTTCTCCTTGCGCAGCCGGTGGTGCAGGCTGTTGACCAGGTCCGCGTCCTCGGCCAGCGAGTCCGCGGTCAGGCCGCCGATCTGCTGCACCAGGTCCCGGCGGAACAGGCCGAACGCGCCGGAGATGATCATCAGGCCGTTGAACGCCGACCAGCCGACCCGGCCGAGCAGGAACGAGCGCAGGTACTCCACCACCTGGATCCGCGGCGCCCAGGCCTTGGGCAGGCGCTTCTCCAGGATCATCCCGCGCTCGGTCGGGCAGCCGTTGATCGGCCGGATCGCCCCGCCCGAGGCGGCGACCCGCTCCGGGTCGTCGACGAACGGCCGCACCACGTGCATCAGGGCGTCCTTCTCCAGCACCGAGTCCGCGTCGATCATGCAGACCAGCGGATAGCGGGAGTACTCCAGGGCCACGTTCAGGGCGTCGCCGCGGCGCCGGGCGTTCTCCTTGCGGATCACCACGATCTGACCGTCGCGGGAGATGTGCACGGAGTTCACCGTGCCCACCGTCTCCACCACGCCGGCCGCCACGCGGGTGCTCGGCTGCAGCTCGAACTCCTGCTGCAGCACGTCGAACGTGCCGTCGGTGGAACCGTCGTCGACGATCACCACCTCCAGCTGCGGGTAACGCAGGTCCAGGATCGAGTGCACGCTCGAGACGATGCTCGGTTCCTCGTTGTACGCGGGGACGAGGACCGAGACGCCGGGGGTCAGGGGGTTGGCGAACAGGTCCTCCAGCGCCGTCTCCGACGACATCCGCTGGGCCCGCCGCTGGGCCCTCGCGGCGATCAGGACGATCACCAGGTACAGCGAGTTCAGGGCCAGGAAGTAGATGATCACGAACGAGTTGAATCCGATCACCGCGGATTCGAGGAAATCTCTCATGGTTCGGCCAGTCCCCCTCAGTAGGAGATCAACGGCGTGGTGTCCGTCGCGATCGAGTTCCGGGCAAGGACCTCCCTCGCCGCGTCACCGCCCTCGGCGTCCTGCTGGGCGATCTGGCGCAGCCGGTCCAGGCCGGTGTCCCCGAAGGCCGCCAGCGCCATCGCGGCGGCCACCCGGACGGTGGGGTGCGGGTGGGCGACGGCCTGCTCCAGGTCGGGGATCGAGGCCGGATCGGCGATCCGGCCCAGGGCGGTGCAGGCGGCCGCGAGGACCTCGACGTCCTCCTCGGTGCGCAGCATCGCGGTCAGGTCGTCGACCGAGCCGGGCATGCTCAGCCGGCCCAGGGCGTGGGCGGCGCCCAGGCGGACCGAGACGCTCGGGTCGACCCGCATCCGCACCTGCAGTCCGGAGACCGCGGGGTACACGCCGAGCACGCCGAGCACCTCGGCCGAGATGGTCCGGACCTCCACCGAGTCGGCCTCCAGGGCCCGGGTCAGCGGCTCGGTCGCGTCGGTACCGATCCGCAGCAGGGCCATGGTGACCGGGTGCGGCGGGATCGGGTACTTCTGCACTGCTTCCGAGTCCAGGTGTTCCAGCAGCGCCGTGGCCGCTTCCCCGGTGCCGATCCGGCCCAGGGCGCGCACCGCGGCGAGCCGGACGTCGGTGTTGCGGTCGCCCAGCAGCCGTCCGGCCTCCGGGATCCCCTCGCTCACCCCGGCCGCGCCCAGCAGTTCCACCGCGCGGTAGCGGTGCACCGGCAGGCGGGAGAACGTGCCCTGGCGGGCCTCCTCGATGGTGCCCCGCCGACGCAGGATGTCGACCAGCATGCTGCGGTCGGCCCCCCTCAGCTTGGGCAGCAGCCCGGCCACCAGTTCCTCGAACGAGGTGGTCACGCCGCGGTAGCCGATCAGCATGTCGGCCAGGTCGTGCGCGTCCCCGTCCTCCCAGGTGGCCAGGTAGCGCATCATCACCGGTCGCAGCAGGGCGAGTTCCTCCTCGTGCCGACGGGCCCGGCGCTCGCGCCGGGCCTTCAGCAGGGCGGTGCTGACCGACAGCCCGATGATCAGGGCCAGGTTCAGGGTGGCGGCGACGAGGAGGATCGCCTCGGTGCTCATCGTGGTGTCCGAGCCAACAGCGCGTCGATCCGGCTGGAAAGCTCGCGCGGGCTGAAAGGTTTGATCACGTAGTCGTTGCCGCCGGCCGCGAAGCCGCGCTGGACGTCCGACTCCTGGGCCTTGGCGGTCAGGAACAGCACCGGGATGTCGGCCATCGACGGGTCCTTGCGCAGTTCCAGGCAGACCTCGATGCCGCTCATCCGCGGCATCATCCAGTCCAGCACCACGACGTCCGGGCGGACGTCCATGATGGCGGCCAGTCCGGCCTCGCCGTCGGCCTCGGCGGTCACCGTGTGACCAGCCGCGGACAGCTTGAATTCCAGCAGACCCCGGATGTCGGAGTCGTCGTCCACAACGACGATGCTGCTCATGGTGGGCTCCTCGGTCGTACGACGGTTTCCGCCGGGGAAGCGGTCTGCTTCCCGACTCCCCACCGCATCGACGTGGACCCGAATGGCCTACAGGGTGAATTGCCTACGGCCGCCCTCTCACCCCTGGGGGAGGAACAGGCACGAGTCGCCGAACTCGTGCCACCGGTAGCCGCTGCTCACCGCCTGCTGGTAGGCCCGCCGGACCAGGTCGGCCCCGGCCACCGCCTCGAGCATGAGCAGGTGCGTGGCCTGCGGGTCGTGCCAGCCGGTGACCAGACCGTCGACCACCCGCACCGGGTGCTCGCGGGAGATCACCAGGTCGGTCCAGCCGCGGGCGGGCCGTACTCGTCCGTCGGGCCCGACCGCCGACTCCAGGGCCCGGGTGACGGTGGTACCCACTGCAATCACCCGGCCACCCGTCCGGCGGGTCCAGTTCACCAGGGCCGCGGTCGACTCCGGCACCCGGTACGGTTCGGCGGGCGGAGCCTCGCCGGTCTCCAGCGAGGAGACCCCGGCGTGCAGGGTGATCGGGGCCAGGCGGACGCCCTGGGAGACCAGGCGGGTCACCAGATCGGTACTGAACGGACGCCCGGCGCTGGGCATCTCGGCACTGGCCCCGACGTCCCGGGGGTCGGCGAAGACCGTCTGGTAGGTCTCCAGGGGCCAGGGCCGCTCGAGGTAGCCGTAGCGGATGGGCTGAGCCGGAGCGTTCTGCAGCGCCTGGGCGTCGATCGGGCGGGTGCGCCAGAGCCGGGTGCCGCTGCGGTGGCCGGATCGCCCGTGCGGGGTGGACAGGTGCAGCAGCGGGCCGGCGTCGAGCTGGATCTCGTCGCGGGGCACGCAGGTACGAATGCTTTTGGACGCATGTGGCGACGTGCGTACTTCGACCACCCAGGAGCCGTCGGGCAGTTCGAGAGAGAAATGGACGATCACCCGGCCGAGCCGGGTGTGCTCACCGGGGATCGCGGCGGCCCGGGTTGCCGAGGTGTTCACCACCAGCAGGTCGCCAGGGTCGAGGTGTTCGCCGATCCGGTGGAAACGGGTGTCGTGCAGTTCGTCCCGCCCGGCCACCAGCAGTCGGACGCCGTCCCGGGCCAGGCCGCGGGCCTCGGGTGGTTCGGTGGCCTCGGACCCCTCGGGAAGCTCGAAACTGGTCGACGGCTGGATCATTGTGCTCACGCGGGCGCTCCTTCGCGGTTCTTCAGTTCGGCCGCGGTGTAACGGCCGTTGGGTGGGCGGCGCTCGATCAGCCGGCGGAAGGCCGGTACGACGGTCTCGGGCAGCGGGCGGTCGGAGATGTCCTCGCCGAGAAAAGCTGCCTGGTGCATGGGAGTTCGAAGATCACCAGGATCGAACGAGTACACCCGCAGGCCCCCTGTGCTCTCGGCTCCCAGTACGGCGCCGATCTGTTCCAAGGCGGCCTTCGAGGAGCCGTAGCCACCCCAGCCGGGGTAGACGGCGCTGGCCGCGTCCGACGTGATGTTGACGATCGTGCCGTTGCGGGCGCTGAGGGCCGGCAGGGTGAGCTGGATCAGGCCCAGTGGGGCGACGACATTGACGCGGTAGAGGTCTTCCAGTGCTGCGAGCGGGAATTCGCACAGCGGGGGGAGTGGGCTGGGGCCCAGGCCACCGGCGTTGTTGACCAGCAGATCCAGCTCGGCGGCGTGCTCGGCCAGGGCCTGACGGTGACTCGGATCGGTGATGTCGCCGGGAACGGCGTGCACCTTCGGGCCCAGGCCGGCCAGGGCGGCGTGCAGGCGGTCGGCGTCGCGGGCATCTACCACCAGGTCCCAGCCGTCCTGCGCCAGGTCGGTGGCCAGGGCCCGGCCGAGGCCGCTGGAGGCGCCCGTGATCAGTGCAGTGGGCATGTCTTCTCCTGAGCTTGAGGGGTTCTCGTCCCGGTCCCATCTTGTTAGTTGAATTCAGCTTTAGGTCTAGTATCCTGGCGGCATGACTTCCGACCCGAAGCCCCGGGCCGATCAGCTGCTCACCATCGGCGAGCTCACCCGGCGCAGCGGCCTGGCCGCCTCCGCGCTGCGGTTCTACGAGCGCGAGGGCCTGATCTCGGCCACGCGCACGGCGGGCGGTCAGCGCCGGTACGAGCGGGCGGTGCTGCGCCGGCTGGCCTTCATCCGCGCAGCCCGCAGTGTCGGCCTCTCGCTCGAGGAGGTGCGCGAGGCGATGGACCGGCTGCCCGCCTCCCGCACCCCGACCAAGGCCGACTGGACGGCGATCTCGAAGTCGTGGTCGCAGCGGCTCGACGAGCAGATCGAGGCGCTGGTGGCGCTGCGCGACAAGCTCGACTCGTGCATCGGCTGCGGCTGCCTGTCGCTGGCCCGCTGCCGCATCTCCAACCTGGAGGACCAGGCGGCCCAGTGGGGTCCCGGCGCCGCGTTCCTGCCCCAGGCCCTGCGCCGCCCCGCGCCCTGAGCGCCCGTACGTCGATCGACCCGGGACAGCGCCCCACCCGCACCGTAGGCTTCCGTCCCAGATGGGGAGGGCTGATGCGTGAGCTGCTGACCGGCCTGGACCGCTGGCGCGCCCAGGGCCGGCGCTGGGCCCTGGCCCGGGTGGTCGACGTCGACGGTTCCGGTCCTCGTGAGCCCGGGGCCGCGATGGCGGTGAACCAGGACGGCGAGGTGCTGGGCTCGGTCTCCGGCGGCTGCGTCGAGGGGGCCGTGGTGGCGGCCGCGCTGGAGCTGATCGAGCGCGACGAGTGTGAGCTGGTCAGTTTCGGCTACTCCGACGACGACGCCCTGGCCGTCGGCCTGACCTGCGGAGGCACGATCCACCTGCTGATCCAGCCGGCCGGCCGGCTGTCCGGGTACGACCGGCTGGCCGAGGCGGTGCGGGCGGGCGAGCCGGTGGCGCTGCTCACCACGCTCGACCAGTCGGGCGCGACCGCCGTGCTGTGCCCCGGACGTCCTCTGCTGGGCTCTCTGGGCAACGCCGAACTCGACCGGGTGGTGGCCCGGGATGCCGAGGGGGAGCTCGGCGTGGGCAGCTCCCGGGTGCGTCGCTACGGCCCCCGGGGCGAGGCCCGGCGCAGCGACGTGAGTGTCTTCGTGCAGTCGTTCCTGCCCCCGGCTCGCATGATCATCTTCGGGGCGGTCGACTTCGCCGCGGCGCTCAGCCAGGTGGCCTCGGTGCTCGGCTTCCGGGTCACCCTGTGCGACGCGCGGGAAATGTTCGCCACCCGCGCCCGCTTCCCGCACGCCGACGAGGTGGTGGTGGACTGGCCGCACCGTCTGCTCGGCCGGATCGGGCCCACCCTGACCCGGCGCGACGCGATCTGCGTGCTCACCCACGAGGCGAAGTTCGATGTGCCCGCCGTTCTGGCCGCGTTGCGCACCGAAGTGGGCTACCTCGGTGCGATGGGCAGCCGCCGCACCCACGAAGACCGGCTGAGCCGCCTGCGCGCCGCCGGTGCCGTCGAGGCCGACCTGGCCCGGCTGCACTCACCGATCGGGCTCGACCTCGGCGCCCGCACCCCGGAGGAGACGGCGGTGTCGATCTGCGCGGAGATCATCGCCGAGCGCTCCGGCGTGGGACTGGTGCAGCCGCTGGGGCGCACTCAGGGGCCGATCCACCATCAGTGGGGCCTGGCTCGGGCGATCGGCGAATAACGGACGATCGGGGCGTCTTTGGGGGGCGGGCTCGCCTTCTCCCGGCGATTCTCCCGGGCCGACGGGACCGCCGGGTGTTAACTGGCTCCCGCATCGGTGCCCGCTCGGCCAGCAGCGCCGGTACCGTCGCGGCCGAACTGCATGGGGGAAAAGGTTTCGTGAGTAGGAGCTTCCGGCTGCTCATCATCGAGGACCAGCCGGCCGACGCGGAGCTCATGGTGGCCGAACTGGTCCGCAGCGGCTTCGGCCCGGACTGGACCCGGGTGGACACCCTGGACGCGATGCTGGCCGCCCTGGACCCGCCGCCCGGGGTGATCCTGTGCGACTACTCGCTGCCCGGTCTGGACGCGCCGACCGTACTGGCCCGGCTGCACGAGATGCACCTCGAGGTGCCGGTGATCGTGGTCAGCGGCCAGATGGACGAGGAGACCTGCGTCAAGTCGCTGCGCCTGGGCGCGGTCGACTACCTGCTGAAGGACCGGCTGGCCCGGCTCGGCCCGGCCGTCGACCACGCCCTGGCCACCCGCCGGCTCACCGCCGAGAAGCGGGAGGCCGAGCGGCGTGAGCGGGAGACCGCGGCCATCCTGGCCGGGCTGGTGGACCACTCCCCGGCCGCGATCAGCGTGAAGGCCGTGGACGGCCGCTACCTGCTGGCCAACCGGCAGTTCGAGCGGCTGTGCGGGCTGGCCCCGGACACCCTGGCCGGCAAGATCGACGCGGAGATCTTCCCGGCCGAGAAGGCCCGGGAGATGACCGAACTCGACGCCCGCTGCCTGCACACCTCGATCGTGGTGGAGCGGGAGGAGGAGTTCCCCGGCAGCGACGGTTCCCGCAATCTGCTGTGCGTGCGCTACCCGATCAGCGACGAGAACGGCGAGATCTTCGGCATCGGCGCGATCTACACCGAGATCACCCGGCAGAAGCGGGTCGAGTCGGACCTGCGGGCGGCCCGGGCCGACATCATGTCGCGGGCCGAGAAGCTCGCTGCCGGCAACAACCAGCTGCGCGAGATCGACCGGATGAAGACCGATTTCGTCGCCGCCGTCAGCCACGAGCTGCGCAACCCGCTGACCTCGGTCCGCGGTTACGTGGAGATGCTGCGCGACCGTGACCTCGATCCGGAGCTGAACCAGAAGTTCCTGGACATCATCGACCGCAACAGTGCGAACGTCCTCAGCCTGGTCGAGGACCTGCAGGTGCTGTCCAAGATGGAGTCCGGGCACGCCGGATCCGGTCAGTTCCGCGCCGTCTCGTTCCCCGACCTGGTCGAGGCCTCGGTGGCCACCGTGGAACCGGCCGCCCGGCAGGCCGGGATGACCCTGAAAGTGAAGATCGCCGAACGGCTCCCGGTCGTCCTCGGTGATGCGTCGCAGCTGGAGCGGGTGCTGGTGAACCTGCTCAGCAACGCCGTGAAGTTCTCGCCCCCACCCACCGGCAACCGTCCGCTGGGGGGCCGGGCCGACGTCATCGATCTGGAGGTGTCGGCCGGGCCCGGCGGAGTACGGCTGGAGGTGCGGGACCGGGGCATCGGCATCCCGCAGGGCGAGCAGGCCCGCCTGTTCACCCGGTTCTTCCGGTCGAACTCGGTGATCGAGCGGGGCATCCCGGGCACCGGGCTCGGCCTGGCCGTGGTCAAGGGCGTGGTCGACGCGCACCGTGGCACGATCCGCGTCGACTCCGCCCCCGGCCGGGGCACCACGATGACCGTGGAGCTGCCCGGCCAGCGCTGAGGCTCAGTGCAGACGGGCGGCCGAACCGGTGGCGGTGGCGGCCTCTTCGTAGTCCAGGTGCTCCAGCAGGTCGCGGAGCACCTCGTCGTCGAGGTTGCCGGCGTCGCGCTCGGCGATCAGCGCCTGCCGCTGGGCGGTGAGCATGCGCTCGCGCAGCAGCCGTACCGCGCGGGTCAGGTCCTTGCGGGCGAGCTCGCGCAGGGCCGGGTCGTCCTCGTCGTCCGGCAGGAGGTCCTCGCGGGTCTCCTGGGCGTGCCGGAAACGTTCGGCGATGCCCTCCAGCAGTGTCGGGTCACAGCCGTCGGGAGGATCGGCCAGGGTCTGCTTGACGGCCTTCTTCGACGCCTTCCGGGCCACCTCACGGGCGAACCGGCGCTGCTGCATCTCCTTCTGGTGCTCGATCTCGCCGGAGATGTCCAGCCGCTTGACCAGGTAGGGCAGGGTCAGGCCCTGCAGCAGCAGGGTGCCCACGGCGACCACGAAGGCGATGAACTGGATGGCCGAGCGGCCTGGGAAGGGCTCGCCGCTCTCGGTGTAGAACGGCACCCCGGAGGCCGCCGCCAGGGTGATCACCCCGCGCATACCGGTCCACGAGATCAGCGCGTTGGTCTGCCAGTTCGCGCCGCGGGCGGTGCGGTCGCGGGCCTTGTCCATGCTGTGGGCCAGGAACGGCACCTTCGGGTTCTCCACCGGCGGGGTGGAGGCCAGGCCCTTGCGTACCAACTGCCGGCCACCGGCGAAGCCGAACACCCACAGCGGCCGGATCACCAGCACGGTGAGCAGCACCAGCAGCGACGACATGATCATCAGGTCGACGGGCTCGTGGTGGACGTTGAACACGTCGTCGATCACGAAGCGCATCTGCAGGCCCATGTAGGCGAACACGAAGGCCTCGAGCAGGATGTCGATGCTGCGCCAGAGCTGGCGTTCCTGCAGCCGGGTGGCGAAGCCCGAGGTGGCCTGGTTGTGGCCGATCCAGAAGCCGGCCATCACCACCGCCAGCACGCCGGAGCCGTGGAACTCCTCGGCCAGCAGGTAGGCGGAGAACGGCACGACCAGTCCCAGCACCGTCTCCAGGCCGGGCTCGTGCAGCCGCCGGCGCACCCACAGCACCACCACGGCCAGGGCCAGGCCGACCAGGACACCGACCACCGAGGTGTAGACGAAGAACAGCACCGGGTTGTCGACCACGGTGTGGCTGCCGGTGACCGCCGCGACGCCCACGCTGAACAGGGTCAGGGCGGCGGCGTCGTTGATCAGGCTCTCGCCGGTCAGGATGGTCATCACCCGGTTCGGCACCCCCAGGGTCCGGCCGATGGCCACGGCGGTGACCGCGTCCGGCGGGCCGACCGCGGCGCCCAGCACCAGCGCGGCGCCGAAGGTCAGCTCCGGCACCGACCAGAAGGCGACCCCGCCCACCGCGAAGGCGGTGATCAGCACCAGGACCACGCCCAGGCGCAGGATCGGCTGGATGTTCTGGATGAAGCTGGGCACCGAGAAGTCGAGGGCCGTGGAGTACAGCAGCGGGGGCAGGACGATGCTGAGGATGATGTGCGGCTCGAGCTCCAGCCGCGGCATGCCCGGGATGAACGAGGCGGCCAGCCCCATCACCAGCACCACCAGCGGGGCCTGGAGGCCCTTGCGGTGGGCCAGACCGGTCACCGCGATCGCCGCGATCACCACCAGCAGCAGCTGAACGCCGTTCATCTCGTCCTTTCGGGCAGATCTGGTCCCGGGTGAAGCCCGAGGTCAGTTCTCGCTGGTGGGGGTGGCCAGGATGCCGTTCACCAGGGCCTCGACCATCCAGCGCTGACGGGCCCCGGTCTCCGGGCCCAGGGCTGCGAACTCGGTGCGCAGCTCATGGAGGTGCGGAAACGTCTGCGGAGCCACACCGGCCAGGATCGTCTGCGACTCTGCCACCTCGTGCGAGCCCTCGCGCTGCCGGGCCGCGTTCTCGGCGGCAGTGGCCACGATGTACAGCGCGAGCAGGTCGACCGCCCACACCTGGGCCCGCCGGCCGAGCCCCGACTCGGCCAGGATCCCGACCATGGCCTCGCTGACCTGCAGCGAGTTCGGGCCCAGCGGCACCACCGCCAGGCCGAGCATGGCCAGGTCGCGGTGCCGGCCGAGGTTCTCGATCGAGTTGAGCACGAGCTGGACCAGCCGCGCGCGCCAGTCGCCGGACTCCGGCCCGGGCACCTCGATCTCCCCGGCGATCCGGTCCCAGACCAGGGTCAGCAGGTCCTCGCGGTTGCGCACGTAGACGTAGAGCGAGGCCGCGCCGGTGTCGAGCTGCTGGGCGACCCGGCGCATGGTGACCCCGTCCAGGCCGTCCGCGTCGAGCAAGGCGATCGCCGTGTCCAGGATCGTCTCCAGGCTCAGGGCGGGTTTGGACGGGCGCTCACGCCGGCTGACCGGCCCCTTCTCGGACATCGGGCCCAGCATAGGGCCGAACCCGATTGAACGAACGGCGTTCGCGGCGTACGGTGTTCGTAACGAACGCTGTTCGTCTGGTTGCCGGTCGGAGCGGGGTTGGTATGTCGGAGCAGGTCAGAGCCTCAATTGAAGACGTCCGTGAGCCTGGTTGGGTGGGTCAGGGAACCGGCCACCCCTGGCGCTGGCGGATCCTCGCTGTCGTTCTGGTGGCCGAGATCCTCGATCTTCTCGACGCCACGGTGGTCACGATCGCCGCCCCGTCGATCCGGGCCGATCTGGGCGGCGCGCCCTCGACCATGCAGTGGCTGACCGCGGGCTACACGCTCACGTTCGGGGTGCTGCTGGTGGTCGGCGGCCGGCTGGGCGACCGGTTCGGCCGGCGCCGTCTCTTCCTGATCGGGGTCAGCGGGTTCACCGTGTTCTCGCTGGCCTGTGCCCTGGCCACCTCGCCCGGCCAGTTGATCACCTTCCGGGTGCTCGAGGCCGCCTTCGGGGCGCTGCTGCTGCCGCAGGGGATGGGCATCGTGAAGACGGTCTTCCCTCCCTCCGAGACCGGCAAGGCGTTCGGGCTGTTCGGGCCGGTGATCGGGCTCTCCGCGGTGGGTGGGCCGATCCTGGCCGGGAGCCTGATCGAGCTCGACCTGTGGGGCACCCACTGGCGCATGATCTTCCTGATCAACCTGCCGCTGGGGCTGGCCGCCCTGGCCGGGGCCCTGCGCTGGATGCCGCGCGACCGGCCGCGCCCGGGGGCGGTGATCGACCTGGTCTCGGCCGCCCTGCTCGGCGCTGCCCTGCTGCTGGTGATCTACCCGTTGATCCAGGGGCCGGAACGGGACTGGCCGGCCTGGACCTGGCTGAGCCTGGGCGCCGGGGCGCTGTTCGCCGGGCTGTTCGCGCTCTGGGAACGACGCAGCCGCAATCCCCTGATCGCCCCGGAACTGCTGCGCCTGAGCGGTTTCCGTAACGGGCTGCTGGTGCTGTTGGGGGTGTTCGCGGGGATGGCCGGACTGATGCTCACCTTGTCCCTGTTCACCCAGAGCTTCCTGGGCTACTCCGCCTTCCGGTCCGGCCTGACCATGGCCCCGATGGCCCTGGGCATGGCGCTCGCCGCAGGGCTGGTGTCCGGCCTGGTCGCCACCCGGCCGCGGCTGCTGCTGGCCGTGGGCACCGCCGTGAACGTGCTCGGCGTGGTGGCTCTTGCTCTGGTGATCCGTTGGCAGGGTGCCGATCTGGAGCTGCTCTGGCTGGTCGGGCCGATGCTGGTGATCGGGCTGGGGATGGGCACCGGGATGGGGTCGCTCTTCGACCTGGTGATCGCCGACGTGCCGGAGGCGGAGGCGGGCGGGGCTTCCGGGGTGATGACGGCGGTGCAGCAGTTGGCCGGGGCGGTCGGGGTCGCGGGGGTGACCACGCTCTACCTGGCGCAGGTGCAGTCGCAGCCGGTGCCCGAGGCGATGGCGGTCAGCCTGGGCGCGGTCGCCGGCGTGCTGGTGTTCACCGGGGTGCTGATCCGGCTCCTGCCGGGTCGGTGAGTGTCGGACGGAAGGCCTGGGCCAGGAGCAGGAGTGATCCGGCCAGCAGGACGGCCAGGAAGAACCCGCCGCGCAGGCCCAGGCCGCTGCCCACCGCCCCGATCAACGCTGCTCCGAGCAGGGCGCCGAGGTAGTTGAACACGTTCAGCCGGGCCACCAGCTGGTCGGCCTGCAGTTGGTCGCGGGCCCGGGCGCCGGCTGCGGCGAAGCAGAGCGGGGGCACCACGGCCAGGCCGAGGCCGGCGAGGGCGAAGCCGGTCACGGCCACTGCGGGCGCCGGCGCCAGGACGAGCAGGAGCGTGCCGGTGATGCCGATCAACGCGCCCACGCGCACCGTGGTCACCGCCCCGGCCCGTTGCACGGCCCGGTCGCCGAAGAGCCGCGAAACCAGAGCCAGGGCCTGGTAGGCGCCGTAGGCCAGAGGGGCCACGCTGTCCGAGGAATCGAGGACGTCGGTGAGATAGATGGCGCCCCAGCTGGAGGCTCCCGAGTCCACGGCCCAGTAGGCGGCCAGGGCCAGCCCGAGCATGAGCAGCGGCCCCCGGCTGAGGAAGCCCGGGAGTTCACCGACCGGTGCCACCGCATCCGGTGCCGACCGCGCATCCAGGCCCCCGGACGTCTTCAATCGGGGTTCGAGCAACCAGGCCCCCGGCCCGGCGGCGATGATCAGCACCACGCCGGCGGCCAGGGCGACCGAGAGCCCGAGATCCAGCCCGGCCTCCTCGCCGGCCGCCACGTACAGCGCCCCGGCGATCGCAGCGGCGCTCCAGGCCGCGTGGAAGGAGTTGAGCACGCTGCGCCCGTAGCCGTGCTGCACCGCCACGCCCTGCATGTTGGAGGCCGCGTCGATCCCGCCCAGGGCTATGCCGTACATCGCGAAAGCGGCGATGAAGAGCCACAGTTCGCCGGCCGTACCGATCACCGTGGCGGTGACGGCCGCCAGCAGCAGGGCCAGTCGCAGAGCCAGCCGGCTGGAGGTGCGCGCCGCCAGCGCCTCGCTGGCCAGGCTGCCGACCCCGGCGATCAGCGTGACCATGACGACGATCAGGGTGACCGTGCCGTCGGCGAGCGCGAACCGGTCCTTGAACTGGGGCAGGTGGGTCAGCAGAACGGTGAACAGCAGCCCCTGCGCCACGAACGCGGCCGAGGTGGCCAGACGCGCGTGCACCATCGAGCGCTCCAGCACGGCCCCCGGTGCTGATCCTGACTCCGGACCTGCCCCCGGCGCCGGCATCGGCTCAGCGGGCCATCGTGACGAGCATCCGGGCAACGTCGTTCAGCCGGCGCAGCGCCGCGGCGGAGTCCTTGTCCACCAGCCAGCGCAGGGTGGCTCCGTCGATCGCCATCACCACCAGCGAGGCCACGTCGTCGATCTCCCGCTCCCAGGTGGCCCCCACCTGGGCGGCCACGTGCTGCAGCACTTCTGCGCAGGAGCGCACGGTGGTGTCGTACTGCTGCTGGGCCACATCGTTCAGGCGGGGCTCGCGCAACGCGCGCGTGGTGATCTCGTAGGTCAGCAGCTGGCGCCCGGGGCTGGCCTCGTGCACCGCCCACAGCCGTTCCAGGGCGGCCCGCAGGGCCACCTCCAGTTCGGCGGACCGTTCCGCGGGGCCCCGGAGGGCGGTAGCTCGGGCTGAGCCGGCGCGCTCGGGCGTGGCTCCGGCGGGGACGAGGGTGGGTATCGGGGGCGGGCGCAGATCGGCCGGCGCCTCGGCGGCCTCGGCCGTGTCCTCGGCGATACGGGCGGCCATCGCGACCGTCAGGTCGTCCTTGGTGGCGAAGCAGTACGACACCAGCCCGAGGGAGACCCCGGCCTCGGACGCGACCCGGCGGGCGGTCACCGCCGCCACACCTTCACGTTCGCCGATGGCAATTCCGGCGTCGATGAGTTGCCGACGCCGGTCGGCGATCGGTCGATATGCCCGCATGCCGCCAGTCAAGACTTGAACATCGGTCCAAGTCAATGACTGGTGTGCCAGTTCCGCAGCGGTGTGACACCGGAGTCGCCGAAAGTGAGCGAAGAGGGCTGGACGGGTGAAGGGCCGGCCGAGGTGGAGTTCGGATTGACTCCGTGAATCCGTTGCCGAAACGAAGGATTTCTCGCGCCCGGAAATTCTGGTGCGGCAAAAACGGAACACTGCCGGCCCCGGCTGTGGGAGCCTCGGTGCGTACCTTCTCGGGTATTCGGATTTCGGCGCACCTCGCCGATCGGTCGAACAGCGGCCGGACAGTGGCCGGGTACTGACCGGGCACTGCTCGGGGAGTGGTCAAACCTACCGGCACGAGGTCGAATTGGCGGCCGGGCAGGTTATCTGCGGAACAATTCATCATGTCCCGTCCGGCCGGCGGAAATGGCCCGCCGCGCTTTGACGGGGCAGTCAGGAAACGAAAACATACTGCCATGGCAACCAGAACAGTGACCGAACTGCTCGACGACCTGACCGGACAGCCGGCCGACGAAACGGTGACTTTCGGTCTCGACGGTGTCGAGTACGAGATCGACGTGACCAAGAAGAATGCCGCCGCGCTGCGAAAGGCCCTGGCGCCCTACCAGGAAGTCGCGCGCCGGGTCGGCGGGCGTAAGCAGAACGCGCCGAAGCGAGTTTCGACAGGTGTCGACAATCGGGCGGTCCGGGCCTGGGCCGCGAGCAACGGGATCGAGCTGTCCGAGCGCGGCCGGATCCCGGCCCACGTGATCGAGCAGTACCAGGCCGCCGGCAACTGACCGGCCACCACCTCTCGCACGCTCCTGGAGACCGACAGGTGCAGTCCCGAAGTGCCACTCCCGGTGATCACGGGCAGAGTGACGAGCGCGGACGGACACGCAGAGGAGGCAGCGTGCGGGACGAGACCCACAACCCGGGTCCCCACTTGCTCGCCAACCGGTACGCGTTGGGGGACGTGATCGGCAAAGGTGGGATGGGCCTGGTGTACCAGGCCTGGGACTCGGTGCTTCAACGCGACGTGGCGGTGAAGGTGCTGCATCAGGTGGCCCTGGAGGACGAGGTCAACCGGGCGAGGTTCGCCTCCGAGGCGGACACGCTCGCCGGGCTGGACCATCCTGGCCTGATCGCTCTTTACGACGCCGCGACCGACGGTGACTCGCCCTATATAGCCATGGAGCTGGTGCGGGGCGAGACGCTGAGCCGGCGCTGCCGTCCGGAGCCGTTGTCACCGCACGAGGTCAGCCGGGTCGGGGCCCGGCTCGGCGAGACCCTGGACTACGTGCACTCCCAGCGGATCATCCACCGCGACGTCAAGCCCAGCAACGTGCTCATGGCCGAGGACGGCACGATCAAGCTCGGCGACTTCGGTGTGGCCCGGGCCCTGGACAGCGCCGAGCGCCTGACCGGGACCGGCCTGACCATGGGCACGGCCGGCTACCTCTCTCCGGAGCAGGTACGCGGCGAGGAGATCCGGGAGTCCAGCGACATCTACTCGCTCGGCCTGGTGCTGATCGAGGCGCTCAGCGGCAAGCCCGCGTTCCAGGGCGAGCCGGGTGCGGTCGCGGTGGCCCGGCTGCTCAACCCGCCCCGGATCGACGTGGACATCCCGGCCGGTCTGGCCGGGCTGCTCACCGCGATGACGGACAGCGACCCGCAGCAGCGCCCGGAGGCCGGTGAGGTCGCGGACCACCTGCGCACCTTCCACGAACTGGAGGGGCAGGGAACGGCGGCCAACGTCACCGAGGTGGTCAACCTGCCCGCGCCGCTGTTGTCCGGGCCGGAGTCGCCGGACGTGGGGGTGCCCGCGCAGCCGCGCCGGTCCCGCGGGGGCAGTCCTGCCCAGGCCAGTCCGGAGCTGGAGGCGCTGGCAGCCGACTTCGGGGTGTCCACCCTCCTCCAGCCGTCCCCCTCGGAACCGGCGCATTCCCCGGTGGGGCGACATGCGTCTTCAAACCGCCGTTCGCGCACCATCCCGCGGACCGACCCCAACGGCCTGCCCCGGCGGGCGATCGGCAACGGCTCCGGGGAGCTGCCGCATCGGCGGGAGCTTCGGGAACGCCGCCGCCGGCCGCGCCGGGCGATGCTCGGCCTGACCGTGCTCACGGTCGCCGTGCTCGCCTCGACGCTGCTGGTCGCGATGCTGCTGTAGCGCTCCTGCTACTTGTGCTTGCCCAGCGTGTGGGCCAGGTCGACCATCGCCTTCGCGGCCTTCTCCAGTTCGTCGGCGGCCTGGCCGGCGAACTGGTTCAGCGCGGGCAGCCGGGTGGCCAGGGTGAGCTCGGCCGTGACCACGGTGACGTCCATGCCCATTGAGGTGCCCAGACACTGCACGATGCCGGGCACCTCGTGGTCGGCGTGCTCGCCGGGGGTGCCCGGGCCGTAGGAGGCTCCCCGGCTGGACACCACGACCACCGGCTTGCCCGCCAGCGGCTGGCTCGGCTGGTCGTCGACGGTGGAGGTCAGCCCTCCGACGTGGACGTAGTCCAGCCACGCCTTGAGCGTGGAGGGCATGGCCCAGTTGTACATCGGGGCGCCGAGCAGGACGACGTCGGCGTTCAGCAGCTCGTCGATCAGGACCTTCTGCAGCCGCTCGGCCCCCGGCGGCACGACCTCCTCGCTGGTGCGCAGCCGCGGCGCCCAGTGCAGCGCGCTGGTGGGCAGGTGCGGCAGCGGGTCGAGGTGCAGGTCGCGCTGCACCACCAGGTGGTCGGTGCTGATCTCGGTCCAGGTGGTGGCGAACCGGGCGGTGAGAGCGCGGCTGACGGAATTGCGCAGGTCGGCGGAGGAGTCGAGATGCAGCAGGGTCGGCACGGGGGTCCTTACTGTCGGTCGGGGGGACTGCCGCTGACTCTGCCACGCGCGGGACAGACCTGCCGACGACCCGCGGACCACCGGCGCCCGCCGGTTGAGCTGCGGCTTCTGGAGGACGCGCGGGCGAGATCGCCTGGTTCGTGGTGGAACCGGCCCGTTACGCTAGGCTAGCGACATTTCCAATGGTGCATGTGAAGATGGGGCCCCAGTCATCCATGTGAGCTTGGTGCGCTCTGTCGAGCAGGCCGGGAGGGCCCGATGAACCTGGTCGGCTACGCGGTGGGCCTGCTGATCGTGGTCGCGCTCGTGATCCAGGCCATTCAGGCGCTGAGTGACGCGCTGGGTGGGCTGTTCGGCGCGATCGGCCAGGCGCTGCTCCTGGTCGTGCAGGTCGGCCTCACGTTCTTCGTCATCCTCACGGTGCTGCTGATCTGGCGCTGGATGCTCCCCTTCTTCCGGGGCAGCATGCGGGGCCTGCGCACCAGCCCGGCCTCGCGGGTGGCCTTCGGCCGCGACGAGAAGCTCGTGCGCCGCGCCGACGAGGGCTCGCTGTCCGGTCTGCTGCCGGTGCGGGTCACGCTGCAGCCGGAGGCGGGCGAGGCCGAGGAGGCCGAGAAAGAAGCCACGCCGCGTCTGCGCCGGGGCCCGGGCAATTCCTGGCGGCACAAGGGCGACTGGGCTCCGGCCCGGCCTGTCCCGGCCGGGGACACCGACGCAGAACGACCGGTCGACGTGGTGCCCGGCGAGATCGTGGCCCGCGAGTCCACCGGGGCCTCGCGGGTGCCGCAGCCGAACTCTCACCACGAGACCGAGGTGCCTGGCGGAACGCGCGCGGGATGGGCTGCTGGCGCAGCTGCCCTGGGGGCCAAGCTCTGGCCCCGGCGCTCTGCTGAGGATGAGGTCGAACAGCGCCCGCAGATCGAGAAGGCGAAGCCTGAGGCCGGCGAGTCCGACGGTTCCGGCGGTTCCGGTTCCGGTGAAGTGGCAGTTCGGGAGTCCGGCGCCTCGGCGCTGACTGGCCCTCCGGCCGACGCCCGGTCTCGACGCACCGGCTCCAGCCCACTCAGGCCGAGCGGTCCTTCGGAAGAGCAGGGTTCTCCGGAGGCGGGCCCGGCCCTGGCGTCGGGTGCCTCCGTGGTATCCCGTGAAGGCGCCGCTACTACTGACAAACGTGGCCCGGCGTCCGATGAGCAGGACGAGCGTCCTCTGCCTCGGCGTCGTGCCGGGGAGTCCGGTGCGGCCCAGGCTTCCGAGCCGTTGCGTAGTCGGGCCTCGCGACTGCTGGGGCGTTCCGGCAAGCCGAAGGCCGAGGAGCCGGGGGCGGGCTCGGGTGGTGCCGACGCGACCGGAGCAGACCGCGAGGTCAGCCCGACCCGTTCTTCTGGCCCCTCTGAATCAGGTAGTCCGCTCGGTACGGCCGGTGCAGTCGGTGCAGCCAGCGCGGCGGGGGCGGCCAGTCCGGCCGGTGTCTCCCGGGCGGATGATGCGTCCAGCTCAGACGGCACGCGCGGTTCTACAGGTGCGTTCCGCCTTGCTGGACCGGCGGGCTCGTCTGATGCCGTGGACTCGTCCGGTGCCGTTGGCTCGTCCGGTGCGGCGGGCTCATCCGGTCCGGCGGGCTCGTCTGGTGCGGCCAACTCGTCCAGTGCGGTGGGCTCGTCTGGTGCGGCGGACTCGTCCGTTCCGGCCGACTCCTCCCGTCCGGTTGGCCTGCCCGGTTCAACTGGTGCATCCCGCCTCGCCGGAGCTGACGCTTCATCACGCCCCGACGACGCGCCTGGACCTGGGAGCCCATCTGGTTCGGCGAGCTCATCTGGTCCGGTCGAGCAGTCGGGTCAAGCCGGTTCGTCCCGGCTGAGTGCCTCGCCGAGCCCGGCCGGGAGTACGCCGCACTCAACTGGTGCGTCGCGCCTGGACGGCCCGGTGGCACCGCCAAGTTCGGCTGCCCCGCCCTCGGAGGCATCGAGCGCGGCGGCCCGCGAGCAGGGTTCGTTGGTAGATGCCGGCGGCGGTACTGCCTCAGAAAGCAGCCAGGTGCGTCCTGCCGCTTCTGATGTCGACCCCTCCATGCTCCCCACCCCCGCGCGCCCCAAGCATGCTGCCCCCACGGCGTCCTCTGTTGTTCCGGTTTCTCCCGCCACCGCAGGGGACACGAGCGCAGACGACGAACTGGACCGGGAAGATGAGCGGGCCGCCGAGAAGTCCGGTGGTTCTCACCCTGGCCCGGCCCCGGCCCCCGTCAGTGCTCTGCGTCGTAGGTCGGGCGATTCCGCGCCGCGCCGGCCGCAGGAGCCCTACGACCCGTCGAAGAATCCGTACCAGGACGGCGCTGAAGAGGCATCGAACGACCTTCCGGTTCCTCGGCTTTCGCAGCTCCTGTCGCAGTCTCGGCGCCGGGTGAAGGATCGCGCGCGCAAGGTGGGGCGTTTCCTGCCTGGCGGTGACAGCGGTGAAGAGCAGGTCAGGTCGGAAAAGGCCGACGCCGAAACGGAATCCAGGGTGGATGAGGCGGGTCCGGCGGCGTCCGTGAGCCCGGAGCCCGCGGATGAGCCAGACACCGAACGCGGCCACACCGGCGCCACAGTGCTCGGGGCGGCTGCGGCTGGTCTCGCCGCGGGGGCAGTGGCGGGGTCAGCGGCCAGCTCTCGAGACGAGGAGCCGGACGAGGCGAAGCCGCGCACGGCGGCGGAGGACGCTCGCGCGGTACGCGAGCGGCGTCCGAGCCTGCGCGAGGTGATGCTGACCCGCTCGCACGACCGGGCCTCGGAGGCCTCGGCGAACGAAGAGCCCGAGGAGCCGAAGCCGGTAGCGGCCGCTCCGGAAACACCGGCTGCGGTGAAACCCGAAGCAGCAGATGCGGCGGGGACGGACGCACAGCAGCCTGAGGCCGAGGGGACGGGATCCGCCAGACTGGAGTCGGCTTCGCAGGCCGGGGTGGCGTCGCAGCACAAGGCGCAGCCGGAACCTCCGCCCGAGCCGCAGGCACGCTGGCAGCGAGGGCTTACCGGCGAGCAACCGGTGGTCACGGACAAGGCCCGTGGGCGGGCGCCGGAGTGGGGCACCCCGGACAGTGCGGCAGACAAGGCTGCGACAGAACAGACGACGGTTGAACCTCCCCCCGCCGCTCCTGCACAGGGCGGGTCCGGGTGGGGCGAGAAGCCGTTCACCTTCTTCGGCCTTCACGACGAAGTCGGCCCGGACGACGAGGGCGCAGTGGTTCAGCCGTCCGTAGAGACCGACGAGGGTCGGGCGGCCTCGCCGGTGGGGGAGCAGCAGGAGGGGCCGGACGAATCCACCGAGACGGCGGCCGAGATTGCAGCTGCAGCGGACATGGCCGAGTCGGCGGCCGGCCAGTCCACGGGTTCGCATCCCTTGCCCAAGGACTCGCAGGCCAGGGACTCGCAGGCCAGGGACTCGCACGTCACGGGCACGCGGGCTGAGGACGTGCGGGCCGAGGGCGTGCGGGCTGAGGGCGTGCGGGTCGAGGGCGTGCGGGCTGAGGGCGTGCGGGTCGAGGGCGTGCGGGCCAAGGACACACGGGCCGAGGACGCACTGGCAAAGGAAACATGGACCGAGGATCTGCGGGCCGAGGATGCTCGGAGCCGGGAACCGCAGTCCGAAGAGACCCTGGTTCAGCACCAGCGGGCGCAGGAACCTCAGGCCGAGGACCCGCGGGCCGAGAACGTGCTGGCAGAAGAAGGTCCCTCCCAGAGGGCGCCGGCGAACAGCCTGCAGACCGGGGCCGAACCGGCCCGGAACCACCAGACTCAGAACGAGCAGGCTCAGGACGAGCAGGCCGGAACCCTGAGGCCGGGAGCGTCGCAGGTCGATCGCCCGCAGGCCCCGAGTCGGCAGGTCGAGGGCTCGCAGGCCCCGAGTCCGCAGACCGAGAGTCCGCAGACCGAGAGCCCGCAGGCCGAGGGTCCGAAGGCTGGCAGCTGGCAGGTTGGCAGTGCGCAGGCCGGGAACCCACCGCCCAAGGACCGGCAGCCCAAGGGCACCGGGGCAGACGCAGGGACAGACGGCGACCGAGCAGGCAGGGCGGAAGGCGAGGCTGAGAGCGGGGACGGCCGTGCAGAAGAGGCCGCCAAGACCGCGCCGAGGCCCGAGGCGCCGATCACGCCGCGGTCGATCCCCGGTCAGCGTGAGCGGGTGCTGCTGAGCGGGGCGCCAGACCTGCCGGAGCTGACCGCGCGCAAGTCCCCGCCCCGCCGTGCGCAGCCACACCAACTGAGCACCTACACCTACCGCAACGAACTGCCGCACCTCGACCTGGAGACCCGGCTGGCCGACGAGGCCGTCTGCCAGGCAGCGCTCGACCTGGCCGCCTCCCCCGAGGACGAGGGCGCACGTCAGCTGCTGCTGGAGTCCCTGGTCGGGGACGGCGCTGCCCATACCGAGTCGCGCACGTTGCTCCAGGTGACCGCACTGCGAGGGTCGGGCGGGGCGGTGGCCGAGTTCCTCGACGGGCTGGTGCTCATGCGCGACCTCAACGCCCGGGCCTTCCCGTCGGCGCCGGCCCCGGTGCCCGGGGTGATCGCCACGTCCTCGCGGGCTTCACGGACGAGCCGCATCGACAACGTCTACGCCGTCACCCCCGACCGGGCCGCCCGCGACCTGCTGTCCGGCGTTCCCGGATTCACCCGGGCGCTGGCCAACTGGGCGATGATCGCTGACGACGAGGACCGGCCCGACCTGGAGGCGGCCTTCCAGCGGGCGGTGGCGAACATGCCGATGGAGCTGCTCGACGCGATCCGTCACGCGATCAAGCTGGCGCCGCCGCTGCCCGGGGTGCCTCTGCGGGTGGACCGGCTCACCGGCGTCGTCACCACCCTGCCCGAGGAACAGGCCACCGAGGTGCCGGGTGAGGGCTTCCCGGCCGAGTGGCGCCGCTCGGAGCGCCGCTTCTACCAGTAGCCCGCCCCGCCCCGGCGAAGTTCAAGATCCGTGCTGTTCTCAGCCCGGCCTCTGAGCTGTCCGAGCGTGGTCTGAAGCCCGGGGCGGCCTCGATCGCCTGTTCGAGTGCACCGCGGGCGTCATCTACGCCGGGCGGGCGACCATCTACTTGGATGTCTACTCCTGCTGACGAACTGTGTACCTGGGTCTACTGCACAGTCCACATAGACAGCCAGGAGGGCAAGTGTTCGGCGCCGGACGCGTTCGTAGGATCGGTGGGGCGGCTCTCGCCCTGGTCTCCACCGCACTGGTGTCGGTGCTCGTCTCCCAGCCGGCCATGGCCGCCACGAGCGTCACCCGCACCATGGCCTGGAACAACACCGCGCCCAGCCTGATCCGCCCGAACACCGACTACACCACCCTGCAGACCGCCACCCGGGTGCCCGGCACCGTCGACGGCAAGGCGCTCAGGCTGACCCTCCCGGCCGATCCCGAGGCCGGCCCGATGGGCGGGGTGGGCTTCGAGACCACCAAGGCCTACAAGTACGGCACCTTCGGCAGCCGGATGAAGACCGCCGACTGCACCGGCCAGAAGAACGCGCCCGGCGTGATCACCGCGGCCTTCACCTACTCCCGCGACCACGCCGACACCAACGGCAACGGCGTGACCGACAACAACGAGATCGACTTCGAGATCCTCTGCTCGCAGCCGGACGTGGTCTGGATGACGATCTGGACCGACTACAGCGAGACCTCGAACAACCTGCGCTCGATCTCCCGGGTGGTGAACGTGCGCACCGGCGAGGTGCTCTACAACTGCTACATCACCGCCTACGGCAAGGGCTGCGAGAAGCCGCTGCCCGGTGAGAACCTGCCGGCCCGCACCACCCCGATCCCCGGGTTCGACGCCTCGAAACAGTTCCGCACCTACAAGTTCGACTGGAGCGCCGACCGGGTCGTCTTCTACACCTTCGACAACCAGAACCGGAAGGTCGTGCTCTGGGACTACCGCGGCCCGTCCGACCGCATCCCGCAGAGCCCCTCGCTGTTCATGCAGAACGTCTGGCACAGCGCGAACTGGGCGCCGTTCGGCTCCACTGCCAAGCCGACCCGCCCGACGGTGGCCAACACCGCCCTGATCGACAGCACCTTCCTGCCGCAGTAGACCCCCGCAACGGAAAAGACCGGCGACCCGAAGGTCGCCGGTCTTTTCCGTTGCCCGAGAGGTCAGTTGACGACCTGGCCGCCGACCACGGCGATGTACTGCTCGGGCCGGAAGGTGAGAATCACCCGCACGTCCGCGTCCGGGATCGGGTAGACGCTGCCGTAGCGCACCTGCAGCGACCGGTAGAACGAGGCTTCCGCGTCGTCGTCCTCGACCGACTCCAGCCGGGCCCGCACCTCCAGGAACCGGTACGGGTTCTCCGGGTCGAGCACCGAGAACGACACCCGCGGCTCGTGCTGGAGGTTGGCGAACTTCTGCCGGTTCTTGGTGTGCGTGAGCTTCAGCGTCTCACCGTCCCAGGCGAACCACATCACGCTGCTCTGCGGCGACCCGTCCGGGCGGATCGTGGCCAGATGGGCGAAGTTGGCGCGTTCGAGCAGGTCCTGGTGGCTTTCCGGAAGGGCGCGCGTGGCCATTGCTCTACTCCAGCGGTCGTTGCGGGATGAACGGAGTCACGTTACTGCTGGTCGTCGTCCACCGGGACCCGCAGCGGGCGCAGGAACACCCAGGCCAGCATGATCACGGCGAAGACCAGCAGGCCGATCCCGACCCGCAGGTTCCAGTTCGCCCCGTCGGTGCGCGCGATGTCGGCGTCGTCGGTGAACCACAGCCCCATCACCAGCAGGATCACTCCGTAGAACCCGATCAGGCCGCCGATGATGTTGCGGATGTCGAAAGCACCCGCCGTGGTGGTCTTCGTTGCTTCAGCCATCGTGGCAACCCCTCTCAGAAGAAGATGATGTTCAGGGCCACGGTGATCGCGGCGGCCACGCCGACGAGCATCGGGGTGGAGCGGTACCAGACGGCCTCGTCACCGGAGCGGTTCTCGCTCAGGTCGGCCTTCGGGGTCAGCGAGTAGACCAGACCCCGTAGCTCCGACTCGGGTTTCGGTGCGGTCACCATGGTCACCAGCACACTCACCACGATGTCGGCGACGAAGGCGACGCCGGCCGCCAGGAAGCTCGCGCCCTGGCCCTGCAGGCTGATCACCTCGGTCTCCGACAGGATGAAGACGAAGACGGCGGAACTGGTTCCGACCACCAGGCCGACCCAGCCGGCGGTGGGGGTCATCCGCTTCCAGAACATCCCGAGGATGAAGGTGGCGAACAGCGGGGCGTTGAAGAACGAGAACAGCTGCTGCAGGTAGTCCATCAGGTTCGAGTAGCCCGAGGCGATCAGCGCGGTGAAGATCGCGGCCACCGTCGCGGCCACCGTGACCCAGCGGCCGACCCGCAGGTAGTAGCCGTCGGGGCGGTCCTTCACCACGTAGGTCTGCCAGATGTCGTAGCTGAAGACCGTGTTGAAAGCGCTGATGTTGGCGGCCATACCGGCCATGAAGGCGGCCAGCAGACCGGTGATCGCCAGGCCCAGGAGACCGTTCGGCAGCAGGTCGCGCATCAGCAGCAGCAGGGCGTCGTTGTAGGTGACGTCGCCGCTGCCGTCGCCCTTGTACTGGATCATCTCCTGCACCGAGACCGCGGCGATCATGCCGGGGATCACCACGATGAACGGGATGAACAGCTTGGGGAAGGCGCCGATCACCGGGGTGCGGCGGGCGGCGGACATGCTCTTGGAGGCCATCGCCCGCTGGACCTCGACGAAGTTCGTGGTCCAGTAACCGAAGGAGAGCACGAAGCCGAGGCCGAAGATGATGCCGACGACCGACAGGAAGTTGTTGGAGAAACCGGACAGTTCGTTGCCGGGCCAGGCCGAGAGCTGCTCGGCGCCACCGGGACTGGCGGCCACCTTCTCCTTCAGGCCCTCCCAGCCGCCGACCTTGTGCAGGCCGGCCAGGGTGAGCGGGAGCAGGGCGGCGACGATCACGAAGAACTGCAGCACCTCGTTGTAGATCGCCGCGGAGAGCCCGCCGAGGGTGGTGTAGACCAGCACGATCGCCGCGGCGACGATCAGCGAGACCCACAACGGCCAGCCCAGAAGCACATTCACGATCGTGCCGAGCAGGTACAGGTTCACGCCGGCGATCAGGACCTGGGCCAGGGCGAAGCTCACGGCGTTGACCAGGTGGGCCGCGGGGCCGAACCGGCGGAGCATGAACTCCGGCACCGAACGGACTTTCGAGCCGTAGTAGAACGGCATCATCACGACGGCCAGGAACAGCATCGCGGGGACGGCGCCGATCCAGAAGTAGTGCATGGTCGGCATGCCGTACTGGGCGCCGTTGGCCGACATGCCCATGATCTCGATCGCGCCCAGGTTCGCGGAGACGAACGCCAGACCGGTCACCCAGGCCGGCAGCGAGCGGCCGGACAGGAAGAAGTCGATGCTGCTCGACACCTGGCGTCGGGCGAGGACGCCGATGCCCAGGACGACGGCGAAGTAGGACGCCAGGATGACGTAGTCGATGGCTGACGCATCGAGGCGGAGGACGTCCGAGTCCACCAGGAACCCCCTTGTGCTGGCCCTGGCTTCCATGGGTTGGAATCCGGTTCGGGCAACCTCAGGTATAAACCTGGTCGTTGCCTGACGCAATTTGTGGACGCCCCGATTGGCGGCACCCCGGATCAGGGGGTAGTGACGCCCGACACTACTGTGGCGTCGAGGTTTTCGTCGATGTGTGTTTCTGGTCTCAGCCCATGACGGGCCATCAGCGATTCGGCGAACGGCACCTGGCGCCGGCTCACCTCGGCCATCACCCGACCGCCGGGCGCCAGCCATTCCCGGGCCCCGGCGACCAGTCGGGTGAACACGGTCAGGCCGTCGGGCCCGCCGTTCACCGCCGTTTCCGGTTCGTGGCGGCGGGACTCTGAAGGGAGGAAGGCGAGCTCCTCGGTGGGAACGTAGGGAACATTGGCGACAACGACGTCCACAGTTCGACGTAGTCGGCCGGGCAGGGGGGAGAAGAGGTCGCCGGTGTAGAGATGCACGTTCGCATCAGCAGGAAGGTTCGACCGGGCCAGATCGACTGCCGCCGGGTCGATGTCGGCCGCATGTAGCTCGACCGGCCCGGGCACCTCGTTCAGGATCGAGGCGCTGATCGCCCCGGCGCCGCAGCACAGCTCGACCACTGTGTCGGGCTGGGCCGAAATGGCCTGCTGGGCCAGGAACTCGGTGCGGTGGCGAGGAACGAAGACGCCTTCCCGGACGCGGATCCGCAGGCCGCGGAACCGGGCCCAGCCGACGACGAGCTCGAGCGGTTCACCCTCGGCCCGCCGCTCGGTCTTGAGCGTCAGATCCTGCTCGTCGGAAGCGCTTTCGATGAGCAGGTCGGCCTCGTCCTCGGGCCAGACGCAACCGGCCCGCCGCAGCCGGTCGAGCACCTCGTACCGGGTCATGCCTGCGGATCGCGCAGACCGACGCAGTCGTTGTCCCAGAACTCGCGGGCGTAGACCAGGGTTCCGGTCATCCAGTCCGCGTAGGCCGGCAGCTTCACCACCTGGAACGCCTCGTCGGGAGTGCGCAGCGAAGGCTTACGGAAACCGAGCGGGCCACCGGCGACGAAGCCCAGCCGGGAGTAGAAGGCCGGATCGCCCTCGAGGAAGAGCAGGGGCACCGAGGTCCGGGAGAGCTCCTCGATCGCGGCCCGCACGAGGGCCGAGCCGATGCCCTGACCGTGGTGCTCCGGCGCGACCGCCAGCGGGCTCAGCACCGCCACGTCGACCAGGCGGCGCGGGGCGTCGAGCAGGCTGCGGGTGCACAGGGTGGAGCCGACGATCACGCCGTCCTCCTCCGCCACCAGCGCCAGGTCGCACTCCGAGGGCGGCATGGCCCTCAGCGCGCTCAGCAGTCGGCCGATGGTGGGGCCCTCCGAGCTGAACGCCCGTACGTTCACCTCGTCGGCGGCGGCCCGGTCGGCCTCGGTCTCGCGTCTGATCCGCACGCAGCGGAGATTAGTCCTCCGGCGCGGACCCGGTCACCCGAATTCCAGCGCGCTCAGGCGGTGACGAGCAGGGCCGCCCAGCCGGCGAGCAGCACCAGAGGCACCCCGCCCAGTCCGACCAGGGCGAACCGCAGGGCACTGATCTGCACCCCGCGAGCCCGGCAGCGTTCCCTCCACAACAGGGTGGCGAGTGAGCCCCAGACCAGGATCAGCGGACCGGCGTTCGTGCCGATCAGAGCGGCCAACAGTTGCGTGGTCGCGCCCTGCGGCACCGCGGACTCCACGGCCAGGTAGGCAGGCAGGTTGTTGACCAAGTTGGCCGCCGCCCCGGCGGTGAACACCGTGGCCAGGGTGGAGTCACCGGCCAGGTTCTCGATCAGCTCCCGGCCGCCGTGCACCGTCACCGCGGTGACCACCAGGAACAAGCCCTCGGTGAGCAGCACGATCCGCCAGGGGAGCAGGTCCAGACCCAGGCTGTGCGGCGAACGGACGGCGAACACCGCCACCGCAGCGGCGGCACAGGGCACGGCCACGATCCACGGTTCGATGCCGATGATCACGCCCGGGGCCAGGGCCAGGCAGGCCGCGGCGCAGATCCGGAAGGTCCAGATGTCCGGCGGGGGCACGGTCTCGGGCGGGTCGAAACCACCCCGCAGGTCACGGTGGTGGATCAGCCCCAGGTAGAGCACGGTGACCAGGACACAGGCCAGTTCCGGCAGGGCCATCCGGGCCAGGAACTCGCCCGGGTGCACGCCGAGCCGGTCCACGGCCAGGAGGTTGGTCAGGTTCGAGACCGGCAGCAGCAGGCTGGAAGTGTTGGCCAGCCAGACCACGAGCAGGGCGAACGGCAGCGGCCGCAGGCCCAGCTTGTCGGTGATGGTCAGGACCACCGGGGTGAGCAGCACGGCCGTGGTGTCCAGGCTCATCCCGATCGTGGTCAGGGTGCCGAGCCCGGCCACGAGCAGGAACAGCCGCACGGTGGAGCCGCGGGCCAGCCGGGCACAGACCCGCGCGGCCGCGTCGAAGACCCCGGCCTTCTCGGCCAGGTCGGCCAGCACCGTGATCGCGACCAGGAAGACCATGACCGGTACGGCACGTTCCACTGCCACGTCGTAGGCCGTGTCGGCCGGTAGCCAGCCGGTGAGGACGACGACCGCACCGCCCAGAGCGAGCACCAGCCACATGGGGGGAAGTCAACCGGGCCGGGCCGAATCCCGCACTTCGGACCTGATCGAGGCGCAGGACAGGCCCTAGGGGATCGCGGCCGGGGTGAGCCCCTTCTTCGCCCCCTTCAGGCTTTCCACGACCGAGGTGGTGCGGCGCAGCGCCTCGAGCAGCCGGGCGCGGTCGGTCGAGCCGTACTTCTTCGTGCGCAGCGCCTTACGCACGTCGAGCACCCGATAGGGCGGCTGCTTGGTCATCAGCAACGGCACGTACTCGGCCTGCTGCACGGTGAACCGGCGGGCACCGGCCGGGCGTTCGAAGGTGAAGCGGGTGAGCAGCCCTTCGGCGTTGGGGTCGCCGGGGGTGGAGTGGTCGGCGATCAGGTTGCCCAGGCCGTAGACCACCCAGGTCTTGCCGATCCGGGTCACCGGCTCGACCACGTGCGCGTGGTGGCTGATGATCAGGTCGAGCTTGCCCGAGCGGGCCAGTTCGGGAGCCAGTGAAGTCTGCTGCGAGGAGGGCGACTGATCGTATTCCGTGCCCCAGTGCATCGCCGCCACCACCACGTCGGCCCCCTGTTTGCGGGCCCGGGTGGCATCGCGCAGGATCCGCTCCGGCGAGATCAGGTTGGACCGCCAGGTCTGCCCGTCGGGCCAGTCCATGCCGTTGAAACCGTAGGTGTACGAGAGGAAGGCGACGCTGACCCCGTTCACGTCGAGCCGGGTGATCCGCCGCGACTCCTTCTCGGTGCGGGCCGAACCGGCGTGCTCGATCCCCGCCTCGTCGAGGCCGTCGAGCGTGCGGTCCACCCCGTCGGCGCCCTTGTCGAACGTGTGGTTGCTGGCCGTGCTGCACACGTCGTATCCGGTGGCGGCCAGGCCGTCGGCGATCTCGGGCGGTCCGGAGAACATCGGGTAGGCCGAGTACGGGCCGCCCTCGGGGGCCAGCGGGGTCTCCAGATGGCACAGCGCGACATCGGCCGCGTCGACGTACGGTTTCACCCCAGCCAGCATCGGACCGAAGTCCATCGACCCCGACCCGGTGCGCCGGGCGTCCTTCGTCGCCTGATCCCACAGCGATTCGTGCAACAGGACGTCCCCGGTCGCCACCAGACTGAAACGCTCGGTCGCGGGGGTGGGTGCGGCTGCCGGGGTGGTTGCCTCTGAACTGCTTGAGGACGCCGGTGCGCCTGTCTCGCTCACATCGTCCACTGGTGTTGTGGTTCCGGACGAACAGGACGCCAATACAGCGCAGAGCCCGGCTGCCATCATGGGCAGGAGCCGGGCTCTGCGGCCGTTCGGCCGGTTACCGGTGTGCAGCACGCACCGAGTATGGCGGTTGCCGCCGGTTCACCGGATTTGTCGTTGAACTCACCGGGTCACTCGGAGGGTGCCGGCCGAGACCGTGGTGCCCTTGATCCGCACGGTGCCCGAGTAGGTGAGCGTGAGCCGGTAGGTGCCAGTGTCCAGCTTGGGCAGCACCACCCAGCGCGATCCCCGGTTGGAGTAGGTCAGGTCGACCGAAGCGCTGCTCTTACGGCCGTTGTCGGCGGTCGCGGTCAGGGTCACCCGGCCCTGGGGCCGAGCCGTGCCCGGAACCTTGATCCGTACCTGGGCCTTGGCGTTCTGCGAGGCGGGCACCGGCCGGGGGTTGCGGTAGAAGCTCATCCGCGAGCCGACCTTGGTGGGGTTGAGCACCTGGGAGATCGGGACGGTCTCGAAGACGATCTCTTCCTTCCAGCCCACCACCCCGGTCTCGTAGAGGATGCCGAGGTTGCTGCCGAGCTGCACCAGGTCCGAGTACGCGGCCGGGGTGCTGTGCAGCTTCATCTGGTAGCGGCTGTCCCAGGTGCGGCCACCGGTGTCGCTCACGAAGATCGACATGTCCCGCCGGAGGTTGCGGTCCCGCTCGGCCGGGGAGGAGTAGAGCAGAACGTCGTCGTAGCGTCCGGTGGGGACCAGCGCGCTGCCCTGCACCGAGACCACCGGCAGCTTGGACCGGGTCAGCCCCTTGCCGGCCAGCGACCGGCCACCGTCCTTGGAGATCCCCCAGACCCGGGCCTGCCCGGCCGGAGTGCCGTGGCGGCCGGCCCGGTAGCTGATGAACACGTCGCCGTTGTCCGTCTCGGCGACCGTGCCCTCGATCCAGTTCTGCTTACGGCTGTGGTCCAGCTGGTGGTAGCCGACCTGCCAGGACTTGCCGTGGTCGTCGCTGTAGATGCCGTAGGCGCCGTAGACGCCCTCCTTGGTGCGGTAGACCACCGGGACGACCAGGCGGCCCTTGTTGGTGCGGGTCAGCTGGATGCCGTGACCCGGGCCGGGCATGCCGCCCCGGATGTCGTCGTTCGGCCGGATCTGGTTGGCCAGCAGCGGGGAGAACGACTTGCCGTCGTCGGTGCTGGTCTGCAGGTACAGGCCCTTGCCCCGGCCGCCGGAGTTCGGGCGCTCGGTGATGTTGGAGAACAGCAGGATCTTGCCGGTCTCCCGGTCGACCATGGCCGAGGGGCTGGCCACCCGGTTGGCGGCGTCGCTGGCGATCACCCGGGGCTCGCTCCAGGAGCAGCCACCGTCGGTGGAGCGGGCCAGGGCGATGTCGTAGTCGCCCATGTCGCTGGCGTCGCTGTTGTCCCGGGCCTCGGCGAAGGCCAGCAGCGTGCCCGCGTTGGTGCGCACCACCGAGGGGATGCGGTACCAGAGGGTCTTGGCCGGCTGGCTGCGGAACGGGGTGCTCACGCAGCGGGTGGCCTTCTGGACGCCGGTGACCTGCGGAGCGTGCGCGGACGAAGCTCCGGCGGAGGCGGAGACGGCGGTGCCGAGGGCGAGCCCGGACACGGCGGTGCAGCAGGCGATCAGGCCGCCGGCGAACCGGCGGAAGCTCGGACGGGTCATTCGGCGGTGTTCATCACGTCGAGGGCCACACGAACCCGATCGACACTGCTCGGTAGGTCTTGAGGGTACGGCTGGGTGAAGCGACTCACTCGATTCCATGAATCCCCCGAGGATCCGGAAAACGGTCGGACCTGAGGATATGATGATCATGGTTTCAGGGGTAAGTGAGAAATATTGACTGCAGATGTCTTTCGGGTGCACCGAGGCCTGCTCCAGGTACCCGGGGGCACCGCGGTTGCCGGACCCGGGCCTTGGCAAACGGCAGCGGCGGCCGGTGCCGAGACGGCAGGGTCACGCCCCCTGACGTCTCCGGCACCGGCCGCCGCCGACTGCCCGGTCCTGCAACCTGCGCGGGCGGGATGTCCCGTCCCACCCGTGGGTGGTCAGGACCGGGGTCCGCTCGGCCGGGGGCTCAGACCGTGAAACCCCGCTGCCGGCGGAACACCTTGCGGGCCATGAACAGCGTCTGCACCACGGTGAAGATGTAGAGCACCGGCCAGCCCAGCGACAGGATCGCCGCCTGCACCCCGATCGACTGCTGGCTCCAGGCCAGGATCAGCAGGCCGAACACCGCCGCGAAGACCACCAGCGGGAAGATGTAGGCCGCGCCGCGACCCTTCTCGGCCGCCGCCTGGGCCGCCCAGTTGTCCTTCTCCACCCGGGCGAAGAACTGGGTCCAGGCCGAGAGGAAGTGGCCGATCCGGATCCACATGTAGATCTCCGACGGCAGCAGGAACGCGTAGGCGATGTCCGAGGCCGACTTGTCGTGCATGGCCAGGGCCAGGCGCAGGTTCAGCACCAGGGCGATCACCGGCGGGATCAGCCAGACCGGGTTGAACACGAAGGCGTCGATCGACAGCGCCGCGGCCAGCAGCAGCAGGAAGCTCATCCGGCTGAAGATGTTCGAGAGCATCGAGACGTTCTCGAACCAGCGCAGCCGCAGGTTCGGGTGCAGCGGCTGGCCCTTGGTGTCACCGCGCTGGCCCGGCCACATCAGGTCGATGGCGCCGTAGTTCCACTTCACCTGCTGGCCGTGCAGCGCCCGCAGGTCGGTCATCGCGCCGACGTAGGCCCGGGCCCGGGCGCTGATCTTGGTGCTGAAGCCGGCGTCGCGGATCTGCAGGCTGAGCTTGGAGTCCTCGACCTCGGAGTCGCGCACCCAGGGGGTGTGCTGGTGGTCGCGGATCATCACGGTCTGCAGGGCGTGCATCGAGAAGATGCTGAACTGGCCGCCGAGCACCGCCATGTTCCGGCCGCGCAGCAGGTTGTCCATGTTGAAGCCGGCGAACTGGGCGCGCTGGCCGGCCACCAGGAACTTGGCCATGCCGCCCTCGATCTTGGCCTTGTCGATCGAGTAGATGGCCGAGATGCCGCCGATCCGCGGGTCGTCGACGATCTCCTTCTCCAGCCACTCCACCGCGCGACGGTCGGCCGTGGTGTCGCCGTCGACGCCCAGCAGGTAGTCGTAGCCGCGGGCCAGACGGAAGCCGAAGTTCAGCGCGCCGACCTTCTTGTCCGGGTTCACGCCCATGTCGTGCACGTGGATGCTGGTCTCGTAGGTGGTGCCCTTGACCGTGCGGCGGTGCTTGCCCACGTAGCGGGTGGCGATCTCCACGGTGTCGTCGTCGGTGTTGTTCACCACCACGTGGATCACGTCCGGCAGCCGGGTCTGGGCCAGCAGCGACTCCAGCACGTCGGCGATGCTGTCCTGCTCGTTGTAGGCCGGGATCACGCAGGCGATCCGGGCGTGCCGGATCACCTCGAGGTCGCCGACCCGCCCGCCGGTGACCGGCCCGGGCTGGGCCGGCAGGTTCAGGGCGCGGGCGGCGGCCTGCTGACCGGCGTCGATCATCCGCTGGTGGAAGGGCCGGTGGTCGACGGCCTGCGGGGTGCGGCCGGCGGGCACGTCGGTGACCACGTGGACCTCGCCGGGCTCACGGGCGATGAGGATCTCGTTGCTGCTCACTGGGCTGCTCCTTCACTGACGACCTCGCTGCTTGAACGGGTGGAACCGGCGTTCAGCGCGACGGTGTCGAGCACGGTCTGACGGTAGAAGGCGCCCGAGCCGGGCGCGGTCTCGACCAGGAGGTCGAAGCGGATGTCGAGGGTGGTGCCGGTCTCCGCGGTGCCCGCGGGCAGGGCCAGCGCGGAGGTGTAGGAGAACGGCGGGGTGAGCACGAACTCGCCCTGGTCGTCGGCGAGCGGCGTCTCGGTTCCGTCACTGCTCAGGGTGGCGGCGAAGCGGGTCACCTTGACCGCGTGCTCGCGGTCGGCGCCTTCCAGTTCGGCCGACAGGTACACATCCGTGCTGGTCCCGTCGGTCCAGTAGATGATGACCAGGGCGTGGTCACCGACCGGCTTGCTGTGCTTCAGCGAGCCCTCGGCCAGTTCGCCGTCGGCGAAGGGGTCGGTGCTCGCGGTGGCCGCCGGAGTGCTCGAGGCGCTCGGGGTGGCCGTGGGCGACGGCTTCGTCACCGAGGCGACGCTCTTGACGTCGGTCTTCGCCATCGAGACGGACGGGCTCATCGAGGCCCACTCCATCGAGCAGCCGCTCAGGAGCAGCGGGAGGGACAGGGCCGAGGCCACCAGGGCGGTGTGCTTCAGGCGGCGCTTCGGGGCGAGGCCGGGGACACGGCGGTTGCCTTCGGAGGAGCCGTTACGGCGAGGCGTCTGGGACGGACGCCGGCCATGGGACAGGATGGTGCGCGGTCTGGACATGGAACCCCATTGCGTGACGATGGGTGTCGGCCGAGCGGCTTCTCGTCGTCGAGGAGGCCGTTTCGGTCGCTCTGTGTGACACCAAGTTCGCCACAGACCGCGGGTGTTACGGAAGGTAATCGCGATCCTTCCCTGCGTTTGGCTCACCGACTGTCACTGATCGAGCATCTTGCTCACGCTGCGTCGAGGGCGGGCGCATCTCACAGCACTGACGGCTGCGGTTCGCCGCTTATGGGCCCTCTGCCCGATCCGACAGTTGTCGTTTAAGGACTGGCGTGCTGGACAGCGCGTCGCTGTCGATGTCATGGGAAGAGGTAAACCAATGAAAGCCGTCCAGTACCGGAAGATCGGCCAGGGCCCCGAGGTCGTCGAGGTTCCCAAACCGCAGCCCGGTCCCGGTCAGGTCCTGCTGAAGGTCACGGCGGCCGGCCTCTGTCACTCCGACGAGGTCGTCATGTCCGCGCCGAACGCCCTGGGTTACGAACTGCCCATGACGCTGGGGCACGAGCCGGCCGGCATCGTCGAGGAACTCGGCGAGGGGGCCACCGGCATCGAGGTCGGTGCCCCGGTGATCGTGCACGGGTGCTGGGGCTGCGGAGTGTGCGAGATGTGCGCTGCCGGAAAGGAAATGCTCTGCCTGCGGGGCATGTCCCCCAGCCCTGAAGGGCCGGGAGGTGCCCCCACTCACCGGGCCTGGGCTCCGACGGTGCGATGGCCGAGTACATGATCGTGGACACCCCGCGCCGTCTGGTGCCGATCGGTGACCTCGACCCGGTGCGGGCCGCCTCGCTCACCGATGCCGCCCTGACCCCGTACCAGGCCATCCTCTCGGTGCTGCCCAAGCTCAGGGGCGGCAGCACCACGGTGGTGATCGGCGTGGGCGGGCTCGGGCACGTGGCGGTCCAGCTGCTGCGCGAGCTCACCGGCACCCGGATCATCGCGATGGACGTGACCCAGGAGAAGCTCGACCTGGCCAAGGAGTGCGGCGCGCACGAGGTTCTGCCGTCCGGGCCGGAGGCGGCCGAGGCGGTCAAGAAGCTGACCGGCGGCCGGGGTGCCCATGTGGTGTTCGACTTCGTCGGCCTCGACAAGACCAGTGAACTGGCCGTGGCCTGCGCCGGCGTCGAGTCGCACGTGGTGATCGTCGGCGCCGGAGGTGGCGGGGTGAAGATCGGCTTCCTGTCGGTGCCGTACAACACCACCGTCTCCACCTCGCTCTGGGGTGGCCGGGCCGAGCTGGGGCAGCTCGTGACCATGGCCCAGCGCGGCCAGATCCACATCCAGACGCGTACTTTCAGCCTGGACCAGGTGCCCGAGGCCTACCGGCTGCTGCACGAGGGCCAGATCGTCGGCCGGGCCGTGGGCGTGCCCTCGCTCTAGACCGGGTTCCGGAAGGTCGCTGCCCCAGCGACCTTCCGGTCGGCCTCGGCCTCAGGAGTCGCGCTGGGCGGCCTGGATCGCGGTGAGGGCGATCGTGTACACGATGTCGTCGACCAGGGCGCCCCGGGACAGGTCGTTCACCGGCTTGGCCAGCCCCTGCAGCATCGGGCCGATGCTGATCACGTCGGCGCTGCGCTGAACCGCCTTGTAGGTGGTGTTCCCGGTGTTCAGGTCGGGGAACACGAAGACCGTGGCCCGGCCGGCCACCGGGCTGTCCGGGGCCTTGCTGCGGGCGACCGAGGAGATGGCGGCCGCGTCGTACTGCAGTGGGCCGTCGGCCAGCAGTTCCGGGGCGCGCTCGTGCACGATCCGGGTGGCCTCGGTGACGGCCGCCACGTCGGTGCCCGAGCCCGAGCTGCCGGTGCTGAAGCTGATCATCGCCACCCGCGGCTCGATCCCGAAAGCCTCGGCCGAGCGCGCACTCTGGATCGCGATGTCGGCCAGCTGCGACGGTGTGGGGTTGGGGTTGACGGCGCAGTCGCCGTAGATGACCACCTCGTCGGGCAGGCACATGAAGAACACCGACGAGACCAGTTCGGCCCCCGGGGCGGTGCCCAGCAGTTGCAGGGCCGGGCGCACGGTGGCGGCGGTGGTGTGCACGGCGCCGGCCACCAGACCGTCCACCTCGTCCAGCCGCAGCATCATGGTGCCGAGCGTGATCGGGTCGGTCAGCTCGTCCTGGGCCCGCTCCGGGGTCATCCCCTTGTGCTTGCGGGCCTCGACCATCTTGTCCACGTACCGCTGGTCCACGTGCGTCGGGTCGATGATCTCCAGCCCATCGGGCAGTTTCAGCCCAAGGCCCTCGGCCTGCTTGCGCACCTCCTCCTCGGGAGCCAGCAGGACGCACTGGGCGATACCGCGCTGCTGGCACATCACGGCCGCGCGCAACGTGCGCGGTTCGCTGCCCTCGGGCAGGACGATCCGCTTCTTCACCGCCCGCGCCCGCATGGTCAGCCGGTGCCGGAACGCAGGCGGGCTGACCCGGGTCAGGTGGGTGGCCTGCGGCAGGTCGGCCATCCAGCCCGGGTCGAGCGACGCGGCCACCGTGGCGGCCGCCATCCGGGCCCGCTCGCGGTCGTCGGAGGGGATCTCCGGGTCGAAAGAGTTCAGCGTGAGCGCGGTCTCGTAGCTGTAGCCGTCGGTCACCAGGATCGGCAGACCGGTCGCGGCGGCGGGCTTGCACAGCTCCCACACCCGCGGGTCCGGCTCGATGCCCACGGTCAGCAGCAGGCCGGCCAGCCGCACCCCGTTCATCGCGGCCAGGCAGACCGCCAGGATCACGTCGTGCCGGTCACCCGGGACCACCACCAGGCGGCCCTCGCGCAGCAGCGGCAGCATGCCCGGCACCGACTGCGCGGCGATGATGATGTCCTTCACCCGGCGCCCGGACTCGCCCGGGCTGAGCACCTTCACGTTCAGCCCGGAGACCAGGTCGCTGGTGCGCGGCCAGGTCAGCTCCTCCTTGGCCGGCACCGCCCCGGCCAGCCGCAGCCCCACGTCGGCCAGCGCGTGGTGCAGTTCGGCCTTCTGCTGCGGCGTGGAACCGGTGACCCGGTTGACGATCGCGCCGATCACCCGGTCGTGCTCACCCCCGCGGTAGGTCTGCGCGGTGATCGACATCGAACCGGCCGTCCGGGACACGTCACCGTCCACGTCGGCCCCGCTGACCAGCACCACGTCCGCGTCGAAGGCCTTGGCCAGGGCCAGGTTCACCCGGCCGGAGTAGACCCCGCCGGCGCCGCTGGCCAGGCCCTCCACGACCACCACGTCGTGCTCGGCCAGGAGCGGCTCGGCCGCCTCGACCGCCTGCTGCATCAGCACGTCGAGGCTGTTCTCGCTGAGCAGCTGCTCGGCCTGCTTGGCCGGGATCGGCTCCGGCGGTTCCAGGGTGGAGATCAGCCGGATCAGCGCGGTCGAGGTGTCGGCCACGTCGCCGCGCTCGCGGAACTGGGCCAGCGGCTTGTAGAAGCCGACGTCCACCCCGCGCTGCTGCAACGCCGCGACCACGCCGAGACACGTGGTGGTGAGTCCGGAGCCGTGTCCGGTGGGGACCATCAACAGGGTGCGGGTCATCGAGCACTCCAAATTACGGGCGGCGCACTGCTCGCGGTTCAGCCTGCCGTGTGGATGGCCCCCTCGCCCTCCGGCCTGGCGAGCAGATGTCTGGACAGGACGTTATCGAGGGGCCGGAGGTCCTGGGACACCCGGGCCCCCTGTCCCGGGCCCGAGTTCCGTGATCATCGGCACCAGCGTGGCGTTCACTACTCCCGCCCACCCGCCCAACCGGCCCCGGCGAACCCCGACCGTGGTCCCCGGCCACCGACGTCCGTTAATTGACCGGCCACCCTGTTCCGGCGACCCGACCGCCCATCGCCGGCCACCCCCGTCCGCAATCGCCCGCCACCTCGGGCCGCGACCCGACTGCGGCCGGTGGCCACCGGCGTCTGTTGTTTACGCTCTACTCCGAAGCCAGCGCCTCCAGCACCTGCTCCCCGTAGCGTTCCAGTTTGGCCTGGCCCACCCCGTCGACCGTGCCCAGCGCGCTCAGGGTGGCGGGGCGCTGGGTGGCGATCTGCCGCAACGTCTTGTCGTGGAAGATCACGTAGGCGGGCAGCCCCTGCTCCTTGGCCACCCCCGCGCGCCAGGCCCGCAGCCGCTCGAACACCGGCGCGGCCTCGGGCGGCAGTTCCACCACGGGCTTCTTCGACGAGCCCCCGGACGAGCCACCGGACGAACGGGCCGCCTTCTCCGGCTCGCGGCGCATCATCACCTCGCGCTCGCGGCGCAGCACCCCGGCGCTGCCCTCGGTGAGCGTGAGAGTGCTGTACTCACCCTCGACCGCGAGCAGGTTGTTGGCCAGCAACTGCCGCACCACCCCGCGCCACTGCGACTCGCTCAGCTCGGTGCCGATGCCGAACACGCTGAGCTGGTCGTGCCGGAACTTGGCCACCTTCTCGGTCTTCCTGCCCAGCAGGATGTCGATCGACTGCCCGGCGCCGAACTTCTGGTTCCGCTCGCTCTGCAGCCGGTACACCGTGGACAGCAGCTTCTGCGCCGGCACGGTGCCGTCCCAGGTCTGCGGCGGGTTCAGGCAGGTGTCGCAGTTGCCGCACGGTTCGGCCTGCTCGCCGAAGTAGTTGAGCAACCGGGTGCGCCGGCAGTCGACCGTCTCGCACAGCGCCAGCATCGCGTCGAGATGGGTGGACAGCATGCGGCGGTGGGCCAGGTCGCCCTCCGATCCGTCGATCATGCGGCGCTGCTGCACCACGTCGTTCATGCCGTAGGCCATCCACGCGGTGGAGGGCAGACCGTCGCGTCCGGCCCGGCCGGTCTCCTGGTAGTAGCCCTCGATCGACTTGGGCAGGTCGAGGTGGGCCACGAACCGCACGTCGGGCTTGTCGATCCCCATGCCGAAGGCGATCGTGGCCACCATCACCAGGCCGTCCTCGCGCAGGAACCGCGACTGGTTGGTGGCCCGCACCCGCTGGTCGAGGCCGGCGTGGTAGGGCAGGGCGGGGATGCCGGCCGCACTCAGCGTCTCGGCCGTCTTCTCCACCGAGGCCCGGGACAGGCAGTAGACGATGCCCGCGTCGCCGTTGTGCTCGGTGCGCAGCAGATCGAGCAGTTGCTTGGTGGGGGAGTTCTTCGGCACGATCCGGTACTGGATGTTGGGCCGGTCGAAGCTGGCCACGAAATGCCGGGCCTGGCGCAGGTTCAGCCGTTGGGCGATCTCGTCGTGGGTGCGTGAGGTGGCGGTGGCGGTGAGCGCGATCCGGGGCACGTCGGGCCAGCGCTCGTGCAGCATCGACAGGGCCAGGTAGTCGGGCCGGAAGTCGTGCCCCCACTGGGCCACGCAGTGCGCCTCGTCGATCGCGAACAGGGCGATGTTGCCCCGCTCGAGCAGCCGCCAGGTGGCCGAGGTGCCGCCGCCGAGCGCCTCGGGAGCCAGGTAGAGCAGGTCGAGTTCGTCGGCCAGGAAAGCCTTCTCGACCTCGCGCCGGGTCTCGTAGTCCTGGCTGGAGTTGAGGAAGCCGGCTCGCACCCCGAGCGCCTGCAGGGCGTCGACCTGGTCCTGCATGAGGGCGATCAGCGGTGAGATGACGACGCCGACGCCGGGCCGCACCAGGGCGGGGATCTGGTAGCACAGTGACTTGCCGCCGCCGGTGGGCATCAGCACCAGTGCATCGCCGCCGCCGACCACCTGGTCGACGATCTCGCGCTGGCTGCCGCGGAACGAGTCGTAACCGAACACCCGGTGCAGCACCTCGAGAGCCGGGTCTGTCGTCGCCTCGGTAGCAGTCACCCGGGCGATTGTAGTTGTGGTGCCGCCGGGCCCGGGCGGGCTGTGGAAAAGCCGTCCGGGCCGGGAACACGCCGGGGCGGACAGCGTTGAACCTCAGGGATGCCGAGGGGAGCCTCATGACCGAGAAGAAGCCCGCCCACATGCGGCACGAGGACTGGGTCGAGCGTCAGTTGCGCGAGGCCCGCGAGCGCGGCGCCTTCGACAACCTCGACGGCCACGGCAAGCCGCTGCGCAGTCTGGACCGCCCGTTCTCGGCCGAGCAGTGGGCCCGCGACTGGGTCGAGCGTTCCGGCGGTGACCTGCAGGCTCTGCTGCCGCCCCTGCTGATCCTGCGCAAAGAGCGGGCGGCGTTGCTGCAGGCCCTGCCCACCATCGGCTCGGAGCAGGTGCTGCGCGAGACGGTCGCCGACTTCAACGCACGGCTGCTCGATCAGTACCGACGCCCGATGGACGGGCCGTTGATCGCGGTCGGCGTGCTCGACGCGGACGAGACGGTGGCGCTCTGGCAGCAGGCCCGCCCCGAACCGGAACCGGTTCCTGAACCGACGCCGCCGACCGCGCGACCGGGCCTGTTCGCCCGGGTGCGCACCCTCGTCCTGAATCGGAGAGGGCGCGCGCCCGGGGCGGATCCGTTCAGGACAGATTGAGCCGGGTGACGCCGGCGTCCACCTCGTCGTCGGAGGTGTCGTGCTCGTGGCTGCGCCACGCGCCCCGTTCGCTCGGGCGGGTCGGCATCGCGGCGTCGTCCGGGCCGATTTCGTCCCAGTTCAGATGGTCGGGCGGGCCTAGCGACATCATCGTCCTCCCTTACTGGCGGTGAGTTCACGCTACGCCTGGTGGAGAATTCGCAGGCGCCGGGACACCCGTCCGGTCTACTCTGCCCCTTGACCTCGAGACGGGTTCAGGAATCAGGCTGGACACCGATGAGAAACGGCTGCGAGGCCGGTCCTTACTGACGCACCCGCGTGGGTGCCGCGTTGGTGCCGATCGATTCGGGAGGGGTGCGATGACCGACCTGGCTATCGAAACAGCCGGTCTGGTAAAGGTTTTCGGAGACATGCGGGCCGTCGACGGGGTGGATCTGCAGATCCCCACCGGAGGTGTGTACGGGGTGCTCGGTCCCAACGGGGCCGGCAAGACCACCACCATCCGGATGCTGGCCACACTGCTGAACCCGGACGGCGGCACCGCCACCGTGCTCGGCCACGACGTGGTGCGCGAGGCCGCCGAGGTCCGCGCCCGGGTGGCCATGACCGGTCAGTTCGCCTCGCTCGACGAGGACCTGACCGGCCTGGAGAACCTGATTCTGCTGAGCCGGCTGTACGGCTACGGGCGCTCGGCGGCGAGGGCCCGGGCGAGCGAGCTACTGGCCGCGTTCGACCTCAGCGACGCGGCCAGCAAACAGGTCAAGGCCTACTCCGGAGGTATGCGCCGGCGCATCGACATCGCCGGCAGCATCGTCGTGCGGCCCGACCTGATGTTCCTCGACGAGCCGACCACGGGTCTCGACCCGCGCAGCCGCAACCAGGTCTGGGAGATCGTCCGGGCCCTGGTCGGGGCGGGCACCACGATCCTGCTCACCACCCAGTACCTGGAGGAGGCCGACCAGCTGGCCGACCGGATCGCGGTGATCGACCACGGCCGGGTGATCGCCGAGGGCACGAGCGGTCAGCTCAAGGCCTCGGTCGGGTCCGGGGCGGTCCGGGTCCGGGTGGCCGATCCGGCCGACCGCGACGCGGTGGCCCGGCTGCTGGGGGAGTCGCTCGGCGCCGAGCCGGTGCTGGAGTCCGACCCGGCCTCGATCTCGCTGCGCGTCTCCGACCCCACCGCGGTGGCCGGGGCCCTGCAGCGGGTCGGCGACCACGGCCTGGTGATCAGTGAGTACTCGCTCGGCCAGCCCAGTCTCGACGAGGTGTTCCTGGCCCTGACCGGCAAGCCGGCCGAAGAGACGCAGGAGGTGCCGGTATGAGCACCGGTGAGGCAGTCCGGCCCGTCCCCACCACGATGGACGCGAAAATCGTGGCCGCGCTGGGCTCGTCCGAGCGACCGCCCCGGGCCGGGGCGGTCAGCTCCTCGCTGACCTTCGGCTGGCGGGCCCTGCTGAAGATCAAGCACGTGCCCGAGCAGCTCTTCGACGTGACCATGTTCCCGATCATGTTCACGCTGATGTTCACCTACGTGTTCGGCGGCGCGGTCTCCGGCTCGCCGAAGGAGTACCTGCAGTACGCGCTGCCCGGCATCCTGGTCCAGAGCATCATCTTCATCACCATCTACACGGCGATGACGATCAACCAGGACATCGAGAAGGGCGTCTTCGACCGGATCCGCTCGCTGCCCGTCTGGCGTCCGTCCCTGCTGGTCGGGGCCCTGCTCGGCGACACCCTGCGCTACCTGATGGCCTCCACCATCGTGCTGCTGGTGGGGGTGCTGATCGGTTACCGGCCCCCGGGCGGCCTTTTCGGCCTGGTCGGGGCGGTGGGGCTGCTGCTGGTGTTCTGCTTCTCGCTCAGCTGGATCTGGCTGATCCTGGGGCTGAAGGTGCGCACCCCCAACGCGGTGATGGGCATCTCGATGATGGTCCTGTTCCCGCTCACCTTCGTCAGTTCGGTGTTCGCCCCGCCGGAGACGATGCCGGGCTGGCTGCAGGCCTTCGTCGACGTCAACCCGGTCACCCTGCTGGTCGAGGCGGCCCGGGGCCTGATGAACGACAACCCCGACTCCGGCGACATCCTCTTCGTGCTCGGCGCCTCGGTCGTGGTCACCGCGATCTTCTCGCCGATCGCGCTGCGGATGTACAACCGCAAGTCCTGACCACGCGGACGAGGCCCCTCATCCGCGCGGCGGATGAGGGGCCTTCGCGCTGCCCGCTGTCAGTCAGGCGGCCCGGGGCGGGTCGGAGTCACGCCACTCGCGGTCGGCGTCCACGTAGGCGGTCAGCCAGCCACCGGCCGGGTAGACGCCCACCACGACCCGGTTCTCGTGCCAGCCGCAGCCGACGGTGAGGGCCCCGGCGTCGGTGATCTCGATGTTCTGCGCGTCGTTGTAGAAGTCGGCGCTGGAGGTGCGGCCGTGGCCGTTGTGCCGGGCCAGAATCACGGTGACTGACATGCTGTGATCGTAGTATCGCTCACCGTGACACGCTCCGGGCGACACCTGAACGGCCCATCCGGGGGTTCCCCGCGGGCGGCGCGAGCATGGTCACATCGCCCGGTCTGCCAGAATTCCCGGTCATGAGTTCCCGCGTGGTCACTGCCTTCCGCGTCGTCGCCTTCGCCGAGGCGGTCAGCTGGCTCGGCCTGCTGATCGGCATGTTCGTCAAGTACGTGCCCGAGACGACCGAGGCCGGGGTGCAGATCTTCGGGCCGATCCACGGCGGGGTGTTCATGGTCTACGTCGTGCTGACCCTGGTGGTCTCACGCATCCAGCGCTGGTCGGTGCTCACCACGCTGATCGCGCTGGCCGCCTCGATCCCGCCGTTCGCCACCGTGGCCTTCGAGCTCTGGGCGAAGAAGACCGGCAAGCTCGAGCAGCCGGCTCTCGTCACCGCCTGACCTCGGCCCCCCGAACCTGACGTCCATGTTAGGTTCGGGTATGCGTATCGGAGAAGTGGCGGCCCGGTCCGGGGTCAGTGTGCGTTCGCTGCGGTACTACGAGGAGCAGGGCCTGCTGCATTCCGAGCGCAGTCCGAGCGGGCAGCGGCACTACGCCGAGGCCGCGGTCGAGCGGGTGAACCTGATCCAGTTGCTGTTCGCCGCCGGGCTCTCCAGCCGGACCATCCAGGAACTGCTGCCCTGCACGGTCACCGGCGTGGCCACCGACGGAACCCGGGCCCTGCTGCTGGCCGAGCGGGACCGGATCGACCGGCAGATGGCCGATCTGGCCACGGTCCGGGCCAAACTCGACCAGATCGTCGACGTGGCCCTCGACCCCAGCCAGCCCTGCGCCTCCGCCACCGTCCCCGCCCCGGCGGAAAAGGCCCTTGTGGCTTGAGGTCCGGCGGTTCGCTGCCGAACACTGCGGTATGACGGACGACACGATGGCGATCGGGACGATGATGCTGGAGGCGGCGCCGCCGGTCTCGGGCGACCCGATCCTGCGGCTGTTCGCCAGCATCGCCGAGCAGGCCTCGTTCGACCTCGGGATCACCGTGTCGGTGGACGGCGCCCTGGTCACCGGAGTGCTGGTGGGGCAGGACGAGTGGCTGCGGCTGCTGGGCCAGACCCTGGACGGCGGTGAGTCGATCGCGACGTCGCTGCGCCGCTACCTGGACAAGGGTTTTCACGAGGCGGTCACCGAGGTGATCGAGCCGCTGCGCGAGGACCCGCAGCCCGAGGAGTACGAGTACCTGCACCTGCGTAACGCCCGCTACGTGATGGGGGAGTCGTTCGTGCCGACTCCGCCGACCGAGCCGGTGCTCTGGCGGGGCCGGATCGATCACATCTCCGGCTGGAGCTGGGGAACCGTCTCGGCCCACGCCACGGCCTGAGACCAGGAACGCCCGGCTGCTCAGGCAGCCGGGCGTCCTTCGTGTCGCGGGTGGATCAGTTGGGCAGGTTGCCCTGGTAGATGTAGTTGCGGCCGCTGCCGCCGACGAGCTTGTCCTTGCCGCCCTCGCCGCCGATCACGTCGCTGCCGGCGTCGCCGTAGATCTTGTCGTTGCCCGCACCGCCGGTGAGGATGTCGTTCCCCGTGCCGCCGCGGATGGTGTCGACGCCCGCGTCACCGGTGACGATGTCCAGGCCGGCGTCGCCGTAGATCTTGTCGTTGCCCTTGCCGCCGAGGATGACGTCGTCGCCGCTGCCGCCCCAGATCGAGTCGTTGCCCGAGTCGGCCAGGATCTGGTCGACCCCGCCCTCGCCGTAGATCTTGTCGTTACCGGCGTTGCCCGCGATCAGGTCGTCGCCGTTGCCCGCGCAGATGATGTCGTTGCCGCCGCGGCCCTCGATGTAGTCCACTCCGCCCCGGGCGACGAAGACGTCGACGCCGCCGGTGCCGACCAGCGAGTCGTCACCGTTGGTGCCGATCACTGTCGCGGTCTTGCCGCCGCACTTCAGCGTGGCCGCCTGCGCGGGGCCGGCAGCACTCAGCACCAGGCCGCCGAGAACGGTGGCGGACAGGCCGAGGACCGCGAAACGCTTGCGCCCGTTCAACAAACTGCTGCTCCCTGAATTCGTCCGGGTCCGGCTCCGGGCCCGGGCTGCAGCTGTCACGTCGATCAGCTGTCACACCGTGGGCCGAACCCACGGCAGTGTGACGCTACTGATCGGTCACAAAAGCCGCGGTGTTATGCGCTGTGACCTGATCCACAGTTTCCGCACCGCCTTGCCAACGATGTCAGCGCGGCCCGTCACCCTGGTGCTCGGAGTTCGCCCCGGCACCGCCGTCGAGCTTGTCCCGGCCGGCGCCTCCGGCCAGGTAGTCCGCACCCGGACCACCCTGGAGGGTGTCGTTGCCGGCGTTGCCGAGCAGGTCGTCCACCCCGTCGCCGCCCGAGATGGTGTCGTTCCCGGTGCCTCCGGAGAGGTCGTCGGAGCCGGAGTTGCCGTAGATCCGGTCGTTGCCGGCGCCGCCCACCACGGTGTCCACGCCCGATCCGGCCCACAGCCGGTCGTCGCCGGAGTTGCCGCTGACCAGGTCGACCCCGCTCTCCGCCTGGACGCGGTCGTCACCGGTACCGCCGGCGACCACGTCGTTGCCGGAGCCGGCGCAGATCAGGTCGTCGCCGCCCCGGCCCTCGACGAAGTCGTTGCCGGCCCGGCCGACGATGACGTCGACCCCCTCGGTGCCGATCAGGGTGTCGGCGCTGTCGGTGCCGACCATGGTGGCTCGCTTGCCCTGGCACTTGGGTACGGCGGCCTCGGCCGGGGCGGTGAGGCCGATGATGAAGGCACCGGCCACGGTGGCCACGGCGATTCGCTTACCCAAGGTCATGAGCATCTCCCTCGATCGGTTCGCTTGACCCGCCGAGGCTAGCTCACGAATTGGTAACGACGCCCGGTCCGCCCTGCTCGCCCGGCCGCCCGCTGAGCCAGCCGGTCAGGCGCCCGGCGTGGGCGGGGCTGAACTTGGCGGCCACCTCGCCGGCCAGGTCGAGCACGGTGACGGCGCGCAGTGACTCGCGCCAGGCCTTCTCGGCCGCGGCCATCGTGCGGGCGATGCCGCACGGCTCCAGGCACTGCTCGGGCGGGGTGGCCAGCGGGCCCCGTTGCCGGATCTCGGTGCAGACGAAGGCGGGCCGGGAGCCGTCGACGGCGCGGACGATGTCGAGCACGGTGATCTGGCCGGGGGGCCGGCCCAGCACGTAACCGCCGTCCTTGCCCTGCACCGACTTGATGATCGTGGCCCGGGACAGCGCCTGCAGCTGCTTGGCCAGGTAACTGCCGGACACGTCGTGGAACTCGGCCAGCCGGGCGGCCGGCACCGGACGCTCGGCGGCGGTGAGCACCACGCAGCAGTGCACCGCCCACTCGACGCCGTCGGACATCTTCATCCGCACATCGTAGTTGACTCGGACCGAATGTGTCCGAGTAAGGTTGAGGTACTCGGACACAAACGATCCGAGTTAGCCGGTGAAAGGTGATGGGTCATGAAGGTCGTCGTGCTCGGCGGTAGCGGTCTGGTCGGTTCCCAGGTGGTCGGCATCCTCGGTGGGCAGGGGCACGAGGTGCTCGCGGCCTCGCCCTCCACCGGGGTGAACACGCTGACCGGCGAGGGGGTCGAGGCGGCCCTGGCCGGCGCCGAGGTGGTCGTCGACGTGACCAACACGGCCGACTTCTCCCAGGCCCGCGCGTTCTTCACCACCTCGACCGTCACCCTGCTCAAGGCCGCCGAGGCGGCCGGGGTCAAACACCTGGTGGCGCTCTCGATCGTCGGTGTCGACACCGTGCCGGACAGCGACAGCGGCTACCTGCAGGCCAAGGTGGCGCAGGAGCAGCTGATCGAGGCCGGGGCGGTGCCCTACACGATCGTCCGGGCCACCCAGTTCTTCGAGTTCGCCCAGGGCATCGCCGGCATGTCCACCGGCGAGGACGGCAAGGCCCACCTGTCCACCGCCTACATCCAGCCGATCGCCGCCTCCGAGGTGGCCCGGATCGTGGCCGAGGTGGCGGTCGGGCAGCCGCGGCAGGGGCACGTCGACATCGCCGGTCCGCAGCGATTCGGCCTGGACGAGTACATCCGGCTGGCCGTGCCGGAGATCGAGGTGGTGACCGACGAGAGTGCCGGTTACGCCGGTGTGCAGCTGCAGCCGACCACGCTCGTCCCGGTCGGCGAGGCCGTGCTGTCCGAGGTCACCCTGGCGGCCTGGCAGGAGGCGCAGCGATGAGGATCGCGGTCGCCGGGGGCACCGGCACGGTGGGCCGGCACGTGGCCGACGCCGTCACCGAGCGCGGGCACGAGCTGGTCCTGCTCACCCGCTCGGCCGGGGTCGACCTGGTCAGCGGCGAAGGGCTGGACCTGACCGGGGTGGACGTGGTCGTCGACGTCACCTCGAAGATGACCCAGAAGGCGGCCGAGGCACAGGCCTTCTTCGGTGCGGTCACCCGCAACCTGCTGGCCGCCGAGCAGGTGGCCGGGGTCCGGCACCACCTGGTGCTCTCGATCGTCGGCATCGACACCTCGCCCAGCGCCTACTACACCGGGAAGCTGCTGCAGGAGAAACTGGTTCAGGCCGGTGAGGTGCCCTGGACGATCCTGCGGGCCACCCAGTTCCACGAGTTCGCCACCCAGATCCTGGGCGTGATCGGGGTGGGGCCGCTGCACCTGATCCCGGTGATGCGCAACGAGCCGGTCGCCGCCCGCGAGGTGGCCGGGCACCTGCTTGACCTGGCGCTGAAGCCCGCAGCCGGGCGGGTGCCCGACCTCGGGGGCCCGCAGGAGGAGAAGATGGTGGACATGGTCCGCGCCTATCTGAAGCACACCGGCAGAACCGGTTTCGTGCTTCCGGTGCCGGTTCCCGGCGCCTCCGGGAAGGCCATGCGCAATGGCACCCTGGTCACCGGGCCGGGTGCCGTTCACGGCCGGCAGACCTACGCGCAGTGGCTGGCCGAGCAGCCTCAGGGGTAAATGTCCGGCCCGCAGCACTGCCCCGGATCGTTCCCGGCGCTTAGCCTGACTCGGCAACGATGTGGTTGACGGGCGGAGGGTGAGCGGCATGTGGGCTTATCGGCTGGCGGGTCCGGGACGGTTCGAACGGTGCTCGGTGCCCGAACCGGCGGCACCGAGCCGGGGGCAGGTGGTCCTGCGGGTCACCGCCGGCGGCATCTGCGGCAGTGACCTGGACTTCTTCCTGGGCGCCACCACGCCCGAGGGCACTCTGAAGGAGAGCATGTTCGGGGAGCCCGGCTTCCCGTTGCACGAGGTCACCGGTGAGGTGGTGGCCACCGCGCACCCTGCTCACGCGGTCGGCGACCAGGTGGTGGGCTGGGCCGCCCGCGCCGACGGGGTGGCCGAGTTCGTCACCACCGACGGCGACGAGGTGGCGGCCTACCGCAGCGGGCTGAGCCCCGAGACCGCCGTCCTGCTCCAGCCTCTCGCCTGCGTGCTCTACGCGGTCGGGACCCTGGGCGACCTGTCCGGCCAGGACGTGGCCGTGCTCGGCCTCGGCCCGATCGGTCTGCTGTTCACCCACGTGCTGCGTTCGCGCGGCGCCCGGCGGATCATCGGGGTGGACCGGGTGAACCGTTCGGCGATGGGCCTGCGGTTCGGGGCCGACGAGGTGGTCTGGTCGTCGGTCGACCGCTGGGCGCGCGATGCGGTGCTGCAGCCGCAGGTGGTCGTCGAGTGCATCGGGCACCAGGCCGGAACCCTGAACGACGCGATCCGGGTGACCGCCTCCGCTGGGCAGATCTACTACTTCGGCATCGTCGACGAGGCCGCCCAGACGGTGAACCTGCGCCAGGCGCAACGCAAGAACCTGACCCTGCGCACCGGGATCACGCTGCAGCGGCGCCGGATGCTCGCCGAGGCCGACGCCTACCTCGCCGAGCATCCGGAACTGCAGACCGGTTACGTCACCGACGTGCTGCACGCCGTCGAGATCGAGACCGCCTTCCGCCGGGCCCTGAACCCCACCCCCGAGCAGGGCAAGGTGGTCGTGCGCATGCCCTAGAGGACGAGCCGGGGCCAGTCGGCCAGGTCGGCCAGCAGCTGCCGGTCGTGGGTGGCCACCACCACCGCGGCCGGCGTCTGCGACAGGGCCTCGGTGAGTTCGTCCACGAGCGTCGCCGACAGGTGGTTGGTCGGCTCGTCGAAGACGATCAGGTCCGGCCGGCGCGCCAGGTGCAGGGCCAGGTCCAGCCGTCGCTGCTGGCCCTGCGAGAGGCGCCCGGCCGGGGTCCGGCGGGCCTCGGCGTCGAGCAGACCGGTCGAGCCGAGCGAGGGCTTGTCACCGGGCACCGCGTCGTAGACCTGCTGAGCCGTGGTCTCTCCGGTCCACGGCTGCACCTCCTGGCCGACGATCGCGACCGTGACCCCCTTCGCCGTCTTCACCAGGCCGGTGGAGGGAGCCAGTCGGCCGGCGAGAACGGCGAGAAGGGTGGACTTACCGGCGCCGTTGGGCCCGGTCACCAGCAGCCGGTCGCCGCCGGTGAGCTGCACTGAGACCGGTGCCCGGAGCCGGTCCACCACGGTGATGTCCGAACCGGAGAGCAGGGGCAGGCCCTTGCGCACCTTCAGTTCGGGCCAGTGCAGTTCGGCCGGAGGTTCGGGCACGGTGATCCGGTGGGCCTCCAACGCTTCCTGCTGGCGTTTGAAGGCCTGCACCACGCCCGGCGCGTGCGACTGGCGTTGGTGTTTGCCGGTGCCCTTGTCCGGACGCCAGCCGGTGCTCAGCCGGTCGCGGGCCTGCGCCGCCGCCTGCTCCAGACGTTGCCGTTCGGCCACCTGGGCGGCGTGATCGGCCGTCCAGGCGGCGCGTTCGGCCCGGCGGCCGTCCTGCCAGCCGAGGTAACCACCGGTGTAGGAGCGAGGACGTCCGTCGCGGCTGGGATCGAGGTTGAGGACGTCGGCGGCCAGGTCGCGGAGCAGAGCGCGGTCGTGGCTGACCACGGCCAGACCCCCTGGGTGCTGCTTCAGCCGGCTGGTGAGGAAGGCCAGCCCGTCGGCGTCCAGGTGGTTGGTCGGCTCGTCGAGCAGGAGCAGATCGTCCGGGGCCCCCAGCAGGCAGGCCAGGCGCACCCGGTACCGCTGGCCGACGGAGAGCGTGGCCAGCTCCCGGTCTCGGTCCCGGCATGCGTCGAGCGTCTCGAGCGCCACGTCCACCCGACGTTGGGCGTCCCAGGCGTCCAGCCGGGTGGCCGCCTCCAGCGCCGCCGCGTAGCTGTCCTCGGCCGCGTCGGTGCCGTTCGCGAGTTCTTCGGTCGCGACCTCGAAGGCGTGCAGTGCCGCCAGCGGGGCCGCCAGGGCCTGGTCGACCAGCGTGCCGACGGTCTGACCGTCGTGTACGGCCATGGCCTGTTCCAGCAGGGCGAAAGACCCGTTGCGGCGAACGGTTCCGGAGTCTGGGGCCAGGGTGCCGGCCAGAACGTGCAGCAGCGTGGTCTTTCCGCGGCCGTTCTCGCCGACGACGGCCAGACGGGAACCGGCCGACACGGTGACCGACACGTCGTTCAGTACCGGGCGTCCGCCCAGGGTCAGGAAGAGGTTCTCGGCACGCAGGTGCGCAGTGGTGGGCACAGATTTCTCCGCAGCTCGTTTCGGAGCCGGGCGCGCCTGAGTAGCCGCCCGGCGGATGACCGGAACGGCGGCGGGAGAAGCCGTGGAGAGGCTTGAGGACCGGCCGCCGTCAGGCGGCGGACCTCAACCTCATGAGCACGGTGCCTGGACACATACCGCCAGGGTAGGCGCTGACCGTTCGGCGACCAAGCGATTTTCGCCCCGCCTAAATGCAGGTAAATGCCGTTCGGAGCACTTCCGCGACATTCGGCCCGCTGCTACCTTTGAGGTACTAATTAGTGAGGGAAACTTACTAATTATGGCTTGATGCCGGCTGTCCCTGACGCAGCCGGACCTCCCCTGAACGAGCCGGAGCAAACTGATGAGCCGACATCTCTCAGCACGCAGCGCATCCATTGTCTCGGAGCGGTTCTCGCCCCGAAGCCTGATCGGGACCTTCTCCCTCCTGGTGGCGGTGGCGACCCTCGCCCTGACCACGGTGCTCGGATCGGGCCCGGCCAGCGCCGCGCCCACCCTGCCCACCCATCTCCTCACCGGCTACTGGCAGAACTTCGTCAACGGGGCGAAACCGCTCAAGCTGGCTGATGTTCCGCGCAGTTACGGCATCGTGGCGGTGTCCTTCGCCGACGCGGTGCCGAGCCGGGCCGGGGCGATCGACTTCACCCTCGACAGCGGGCTGGCCTCGGCGCTCGGTGGTTACACCGACGCGCAGTTCAAGGCCGACGTGGCCACCCTGAAAAGCCGCGGCCAGAAGGTGATCATCTCGGTCGGTGGGCAGAACGGCACGATCTCGCTGCCGAACGCGGCCGCGGCCACCGCCTTCGCCGACACCACCTACGCCCTGATGCAGGAATACGGTTTCGACGGCGTCGACATCGACCTGGAGAACGCGCCGAACCTGACCCAGATGACGGCGGCGCTGCGCTCCCTGGCCGGTAAGGCCGGTTCGGGCTTCGTGCTGACCATGGCCCCGGAGACCATCTACGTCCAGCCCGGCGGCTCCTACCTGCAGTTGATCGACCAGGTGAAAGACCTGATCACAGTGGTCAACACGCAGTACTACAACTCCGGCAGCATGATCGGCCGGGACGGGAAGGTCTACAGCTCGGGCACGGTCGACTTCCAGACCGCCCTGGCCGACATCCTGCTCGACGGTCACCTGCGGGCCGACCAGGTGGGCCTGGGCCTGCCGGCCACCACCAGCGCGGCGGGCAGCGGTTACGTCAACCCGAGCGTGGTCAACAACGCCCTCGACTGTCTCACCAGGGGCACGAACTGCGGCTCCTACAAGCCGGCTTCGACCTACCCCACGCTGCGGGGTGCCATGACGTGGTCGATCAACTGGGACGCGTCGAACGGTTACAACTGGGCCAACACTGTGGGCGGGCACCTGCCCAGCCTGCCGGGTGGCGGCACCAACCCGCCCACTACACCGCCGACCACCACTCCTCCGACTACGCCTCCGACCACTACGAACCCACCCACCACGGGGTGCAACGGGGTCGCAGCATGGAGCGCCACGACCGCCTACAACGGCGGCGCGAAGGTTACCTACAACCAGCGTTCGTGGACGGCGAAGTGGTGGACGTACGGCGACAAGCCGGGTGCGAACGCCCAGAACGTCTGGGTGGACAACGGCGCCTGCTGAAACAGTGAGCGCGTGGGCCGGACGGGGGTCACCCGTCCGGCCCGTTCGTCGTTTTGCTCGGCTGAAAGCCGACACTGACAGTAAGTACGTTGCTTCGGTGGGATGAAAGGTCAGCTACAGCAGCCATATCGACGTTGGGGTGACCGACTGGGGCGGTCGCGCCTGGAGAGTTACCGGGTGTGCCGCCGACCTCTGGAGACGACACATGCAGCCCGACGCTCTCATCGTTCCCCGCCAGCAGGCGGGGTTCTGTACGGGCTGCGGGCAGCCGCGTAGCGGCCCGGTGTGTAACGGCTGCGGTCGAGTGGCTCCGGCTGTTCCAGTTGCTCCGGTCGCGGTCGCGGTCGGGGCTTCGGCTCCGGTGGTGGTGGCCGAAAACAATGGACGGGGGCACCGCGGACTTCGCGTCACAGCGGTCGTGATTGCCGCCGTACTGCTCGCCACCGGCGTCGGTCTCGGGGTGAAGAACCTGGGCGACCAGAACAGCACCGAGGAGGCGCTTCGCCTCAGCGCCGCCTCGAACGCCGAACTGCAGCGCAAGCTGGACTCGCTCAGCGGCAGCACGGCCACTCTGACCAACCAGATCGCCTCGCTGCAGAGCAAGGTCGACGGCCAGCCCGACCCGGCCAAGGTGGCCGCCGGGGCCCAGCCGTCGGTGTTCACCGTGGACACCGCGACCGGAACCGGCTCGGCCTGGGTGGTCTCCTCGGACGAGGCCGGGTCCGAGCTGATCACGAACTACCACGTGGTCAAGGAGACCTGGCGGGCCGGCGGGCGCACGGTCACCATGATCCGCGACGACGCCGAGTACACCGGCACGATCGAACAGGTCGAGCAGGCGGCCGACCTGGCCGTGCTCTCGGTCGGGGAGAAGCTGCCGGCCCTGCCGATCGCCGAGAAGAAGCCCGCCGTGGGCGATCCGGTGCTGGTGCTCGGCTCCCCGCTGGGGCTGGGCGGCACCGTGACCTCCGGCATCGTCTCGGCCTTCCGCACCGCCGACGGCACCAAGGAGATGCAGTTCTCCGCGCCCATCAGCCCGGGGAACAGCGGCGGCCCGGTGATCAACCTGAACGGTCAGGTGATCGGTGTCTCCGTGGCCAAGTACGTGGCCGACGGCGCAGAAGGGCTGGGCATCGCCATTCCCGCTGCCACGTTGTGCAGCGTGCTGAGCGTCTGCTGAATCAGCCTTCCCCAGAACGAGCCTCGACCAAGGATCGATACCTCATGCCCGAAACCCAGCCGACTGCAGCGCTCCCGGACGGACACACCGTCTGGTCCTGCCCCACCTGCGCCGGACCGGTGGCCACGACCTGGCTGTTCTGCGAGAGCTGCGGCACCGACTTCCGGGTCAGCCGCCCCAACCGGCTCACGACGCCGATCCCCCTGCAGACGGCCGCGCCCGTCGTCCAAAATCTTCCGGTGATGCGCGCCGAACCGGTGCCACCCGCCCGCTCGCCACAAACGTCCTCTGGTCTGCTCGAACGACTACGCGACGGTCTGGCCGACCGACTGCCGAACGCGCCGCACCTCTCGGCCGACACCGGCACCGCGCTGAAGGCTCTGGGCGGCCTGCTCGCCGTGGTCCTGATCGGTGTGGCCGTCACCGTGCACCTGCAGACCCGCGCCGATCTGCACCGCACCGAGCGCACCCTGGCCTCGGCCCAGGAGCAGCTCACCGGGGTGCGGGCTGACCTGGCCGCGAACCAGGCCAAGCTGGTCAGTACCAAGGGCGACCTGGCCGACGAGACCGCGAAACTCGATGAGACGCAGGGCAGTCTGGAAGACGCCAACGACCGGCTCAACCTGCAGAACGACCAGATCGACGACCTGAAGTCGTGCCTGGGCGGGGTGCAGGCGGCGTTCAGCTACTTCCTGAACGACTCCTTCGACAGCGCCCTGAATGAGCTTTACGCCGTCGAGGCGTCGTGCGACCGCGCCTACGCCCTGTTCTGATCCACCCCAAGAACGGCAGAGCGCCGCGCGGGTGGATGGGACCTGCGCGGCGCTCTGCTCAGAACGTTGCCGGACGGTTCAGCTCAGCGCGGTGGACGTGCTGGAGTCGACCGACACGGTCAGCGGGGAGGTCGGCGACTGGGTGGTGCCGGGACGCTCGTGGGCGGCCCAGTCGCTGGTGTGCCAGAAGTTGACCAGGTAGCTGGCCGGCCGGTTCGGGATGCGCTCGGCCGGGCCCTGGTAGTCCCAGAGCGTGGTCTCCTGGCCGGCCTCGTCGGTGATCGTGAACCGGACGTTGTCCTTCGTCCAGTCGATCTTGTAGTCGTAGTAGTTCTTCGAGGAGTCGAAGCCTCTGATCGCCGGGACGGTGGCCGGGCTGGCCTCGTCACCGCTCAGCGTCTCGACGCAGTTGCCCGAGAAGTCGGTGTAGTAGCAGGTGGAGATGACCTTGCCGGCGGCCAGGTCGATGATCCGGGAGACCCGCTGCGACTTGGCGGTGCTGTCCTCGTAGTCGGTGTAGATGGTCAGGTTGACCACGTCGGGCCGGGCGCAGAGCACCTCGACGTCGATCTCGCTGTTGTCGGTGAGACCGTCGCCGTCCTGGTCGGTGCCGTCGTTGCCGTAGGTGAAGATGCCGGTGACCGCACCGGTCTTCGGCTGAGCCGAGCAGTCGGCCGTCTTCACCCGGCTGCTGAAGCTGCCGTAGAGGAACTGCTCCTTGGAGGCCACCTCGGCGGCGTTGCCCGGGGAGGCGCCGGCGCCGGCCGGGATGGTGAGGTTGAGGGCCTTGCCGTCTTTCGCCGCGGTGTCGCCGACCCCGCCGGTGACCGAACTGCCACCCCGCGCGTACTTCTGGTAGAGCGAGGAGACGTTGCTCGCCCAGTCTTCGGTGTTCTTCTTGCCCGCGAAGACCGGCGTGGCGCCCGAGGGGGCGGTGCTGGTGGACGAGGGCGAGGTGGTCGCAGAGGGCGCCGTGGTCGGGTTGTCGCTCGGCTGCGTGGTTTCCGGCGCGGTCGGTTCGGTGGTGGCCGTCTCCGAGGGCGTGCTGGTCGCCGTGGGCCGCTTCTTCTTGTACTTCTTCTTCCAGTGCTTACGGGGCCCGTCCGACGCCGGGTAGGCGCTGCGCTTGCCGTAGGCGACGGTGCTTACCTCGTCTTGTGTGGCTGCCGCAGTGGTGGTTTCGCCGCGGCTGCCTCCCTGTACGGCCATGGCGGTGCCCCCGGCGGCCAGGACCAGAGCCGTGAGCGAGGCGGTGACGAGATACACGCGGCGACGACGAGCGTTCTTCAGCGACTTACGGGTCAGGGACTTCTTCATCGGGTTTCAGGGCCTCCGAGGAGTTCGGAGGACTCCCTGCCGAAGGTCAGGACATCGGCAGGGGGTCCACTGCTTTCCCCGAAATCCTGGCCGGGCCGATCTCAATGAGAGGTCAAGCACCGGGTAAAGCCATGTCGACCTTGACTTAGGTGTTCGGGTGCTGGCTCAGAGCGACCGTCCGGAAACCGGTGTTGGCCATTGAGGAGTCGGGGGTGTTGGCCGAGCGGGCGGCGTTGCGGTAGCGGTTGCAGTACGAGGGATGGCACAGGAACGAACCGCCGCGCATGGATTTCTGACCGCCGCCCTCAGGTCCCCCGGGGTCGGTCGCGGTACCCCCGGTGACACAGAAGGCGTAGTACGCCGGGTGCGCCCAGTCCGAGCACCACTCCCACACGTTCCCCACCGTCTGCCAGAGACCGTAGGCGTTGGGCTGGTAGGTGCGGACCGGAGCAGTGGTGAGCCACCCGTCCTCAAGCGTGTTCTCGCCCGGGAAGGTGCCCTGCCAGACGTTGCAGGCCCAGCGGCCGTCGACGAGTTCCTCGTCGCCCCAGGGGTAGCGCAGGCCGGTCGTACCGCCCCGGGAGGCGCACTCCCACTCGGCCTCGGTGGGCAGACGGCGCCCCGCCCAGGTGCAGTAGGCCGACGCATCGTTCCAGCTGATGTGGGTGACCGGGTGGTCGGGCAGGTCGTCGATCCCGGAGTGACGGCCGTGCGGGTGGCGCCAGTCGGCCCCCTTGACCCCCAGCCACCAGGGCGTCGCCGGGGGCTGGCCGACGATGTCGGCCTCGTCGCCGGCGAAGGCCAGATGGAAGACGGCCGAGAAGCCGAACACCTCGGCCTCCGTCCGGTAGCCGGTGGTCTCGGTGAAGACCGCCCAGTCGGCGTTGGTCACGGTGGTCGCGTCGATGCTGAAGGCCGAGACGGTGACCGGGTGGACCGGGGTCTCGCCGTCGGCCCGCCGGCCGTCGCCGAGGGCGTCGCCCATGGCGAAGGTCTGCCGGGGAACCAGGCACTGCTCGATCGTGTGGGTGCCGGTGCGCTCCGGGGCCTGCGGGATCAGGAGCCGCGGCGTCGGCGCGAGTGGTTCGCGGGCGGGCGCGCAGCAGGAAGGTTCCTGGTTCTCGGGCATCACCGCCATGATGACTCACGCTCGGTGGGCGGTTCGGAGCGGGGCATACGGACGCGTGCGGATCAGTTGGCGGTGCTCGTTCGTTACTGTGAATTGTTGTCCGAACACTTGGAGCCCTCCGTGCGTTTTCTCGACGGCCACCTGCCGCAACGTGACCTGACCTACAACGACGTCTTCATCGCCCCCGGCCGCTCCGGGGTGGCCTCGCGCTTCGACGTCGACCTGGCCAGCACCGACGGCACCGGCACCACGATCCCGGTGGTGGTGGCCAACATGACGGCGATCTCCGGGCGGCGGATGGCCGAGACGGTGGCCCGGCGCGGGGGCCTGGCGGTGCTGCCGCAGGACCTGCCGCTCGACGTGGTCGCCGAGGTGGTCGAGTGGGTCAAGCAGCGGCACCCGATCTTCGAGACACCGGTCGAGGTGCACGCCCACGACACCGTGGCCGACGTGCTGAACCTGCTGCCCAAGCGCTCGCACGGGGCGGCCGTGGTGCTCGACGAGCAGCGCCACGTGCTCGGTGTGGTCACGGCCGCCGACTGCGCCGGCGTCGACCGGTTCACCCAGGTCGGCGCCGTGATGACACCGGGGGTGGTCACGGTCGAGGCGGGCGAGGCCGAGGCCGACCTCGAGGGCGCCTACGGGGTGCTGCACGAGACCCGGCGTCGGTTCGTCCCGGTGGTGCGCGACTCGGTCCTGGTCGGGGCGCTGACCCGCACCGGGGCGCTGCGCTCGACCGTCTACACCCCGGCGCTGGATGCCTCCGGGCGTCTGCGGGTGGCCGCTGCGGTGGGGATCAACGGGGACGTCGCCGCGGTGACGAAGTCGCTGCTCGATGCGGGGGTGGACACGCTCGTGGTGGACACCGCCCACGGCCATCAGGAGAAGATGCTCGAGGCGCTGGCCGCGGTGCGCTCGGTCGACCCGCAGGTACCGGTGGTGGCGGGCAACGTGGTCACCGCCGAGGGCACGCGCGACCTGATCGCTGCGGGCGCGAACATCGTGAAGGTCGGCGTGGGCCCGGGCGCGATGTGCACCACCCGGATGATGACGGGGGTGGGCCGGCCCCAGTTCTCCGCCGTGCTCGAATGCTCCGCTGCCGCCCGGGAACTGGGTGGGCACGTGTGGGCCGACGGGGGAGTGCGGCACCCGCGCGACGTGGCCCTCGCCCTGGCCGCCGGGGCCAGCCAGGTCATGGTCGGCTCGTGGTTCGCGGGCACCCACGAGAGCCCGGGCGACCTGGTCACCGATCCGTCGGGCAAGCAGTACAAGGAGAGCTTCGGGATGGCCTCGGCGCGGGCGGTGGCCGCCCGGACCAAGGCCGACTCACCGTTCCAGCGGGCCCGTAAGGGGCTGTTCGAAGAGGGCATCTCGAGTTCGCGGATGTATCTGGACCCGGCCCGGCCCGGGGTGGAGGACCTGCTCGACGAGATCACCTCGGGCGTGCGTTCGGCCTTCACCTACGTGGGGGCGCGCACGGTGCCGGAGTTCGCCGAGAAGGTCGTGATCGGGATGCAGTCGCCGGCCGGTTACGAGGAAGGCCGTCCGCTGCCGGCCGGGTGGTGAGTTTTGAGGACGTCCTTGGGCACCTTGGTCGGGCCGGTCGCCTTCAGGCGGTGGCCCGGTCCTCGGTGCCGGCCAGGGACGTGACCAGGGCGGAGAAGCTGGGGAACGGGTGGGGGCGGTCGTCGCTGCCGGCCGCCCAGGCGTAGGCCTTCCACTCACCGTCGGGGCTGATCCGCGCCGCGTCGATCAGGCCGTACTGCCCGCGGCCGTCGTCCAGCACCACCAGGCAGTCGGCGATCACCTCGATGATCTCCTCGAAGCTGCTCCAGGCGTCGACCAGGTCGTGCTCGGGCGAGCGGGCCCAGCGCAGTTGCGTGGTGGAGAGCAGTCCCTGCAGCGAGTCTGCGTTGCTCCAGCCGTTGCTGCAGGTCAGGAAGCTTCTGAGGCTGGGCGGCAGGGGGTGGCCCAGTCGGTGCTCGGCGGCCTGGACCTCGGCCGGGGTGGCGGGCCGGCGGCCGTGCCAGGCCGGGCCCTGGCCGAGGGGCAGAGGTGGGCTGTCGCCGTTGGCCTGGCTGGGGGCGTAGCGCGTCCGGGAGCAGAAGCCGCTCAGGAACTCGTGCCACTGGGCGGTGCTGCTGAGACGCATGGGATTCATGATCTCGTCGGTCATGGGCGGTTGGCGAGGGTTTGAAAGTTTTTGGCCCTCCGCCTCAACCGGGAGGGGCCTTGGGCGTGTTCTTTCGGGCGACAGCGGATTCGCTGTCGGGTCGAGGGGAGATGAACCGATGAAGAAGGTCACCACGGTGGGAGCGTCGGCTCTGGCCATGTGCGCGGCACTGGCCGGTGGGGCGGTGCTGGTGGCGCCGGGGGCTTCGGCAGTGGCTGCTGCTGCGCCCTATGAGGCGGCGGGTCTGCCTCAAACTTCTGAGCAGTTGGCCTACGTGCAGCGGGGCCAGGTGGTCACGGTGTACCGCGGGGGTCAGGTGCTGGCCGAGGTCGAGGCCCAGTCGGCGGCCCACCCCGGCGGCCGGGCCAAGCTGGTGCTGAAGGTGAAGGCGCACAAGACCTTCGCCTTCCGGGCCGGTCAGTTCCTCTGGGCCGACGCCAAGGGCGACCACGAGGCGTTCAACCCGGTGCGCAAGGTCCGGGTGCCCGGCGGCAGCACCGGCACGGTGAGCATCCGGTTCGACGGGGTGCGCGACGGCAACGTGGTCTGGGCCCCGCGGCGGGAGAACACGGTCGGGGTCTGGCAGGTCGAGGGGAGCACGGCGAAGGGGGCGGCGCAGTTGCTGTCGCCGAGCTACGTCCAGCGTGACTCGGTGGTGTCGGTGTACAAGGCGGGCAAGGTGGTGGCCCGGGTCACCGCCCAGTCCGCGGTGCACGCCAAGGGCAAGGGCAGCGTGCGGCTCGATGTCGAGGCGGTGCAGAAGTTCTCGCTGCGGCCCTCGGCCTTCGTCTGGAGCGACCGGGACGGTGACCGGCACAAGCCGGTGGCCGGCAAGAAGGTCTCGCTGGAGCCGAAGACCACCCGCAGCATCACGGTGAAGTACGACGACGTGGCCGCCGGCGGGCTGGTCTGGTCGCCGCGCGCCCACCTGGTGGCGGGGGCCTGGGGCATCGGCTGACCTGCCGCGTTTCGCGGGTCGCCGGGCAGACGGAATGCTGTCTGCCCGGCGGCCCGGACCGGGGGGTGGGGGCCGCCGTCGAGGTGTGGGGGACGATGAGGCAGGACCTGAAAGACCGCTTCCAGCTGATGGCGCTCAGAGAGCTGCCCCGGCTGCGGCGCTTCGCGCTGCACGTCTGCGGCGATGTGCACCGGGCCGACGACTACGTGCAGGGCACGCTGGAGAGGATGTACGTGGCCTGGCCCCGGGTGCACGAGATCGACCATCCCGGAGCCTATTTGCGGGCCGTTCTGCTGCGGCACGTGCTCAACGAGGGGCGCCGCTCGTGGCGGCGTGAGCACTGCGTCGCGCTGCTGCCCGAGCGTGGCTACGACTCCACGCCGGGTGCCGACCTGGGGATGGACCTGACCCGGGCGCTCGCCGGGCTCACCACCCGCCAGCGAGCCGCGGTGGTGCTGCGCTACGTGGAGGACCGGCCGGTCGCCGAGGTCGCCCGGATCATGGGCACCACGCCGGGTACGGTGAAGCGGCAGTGTTCCGACGGGGTGGCCCGGCTGCGGCTCATCCTGGGCGACGATTTCGCCGATGAGGGGTTGTCCCTGGAAGAGGCTGGAGGTGGCGCCCGATGAGTGAGCCGGACGAGCGCCTCCCGGAGCGCCTCCGACAGCTGGACGAGGCCGGGCCCGCGATGCCCGAGTTCGACCTCGACGCCGCCGTGCGCGGCGGCGAGCGCCGGGTTCGGCGGCGCAACGCCGGCACCGCTGCCGCGGCCGGCGCCGGGCTGGTGCTGGCCGGGCTGGTCACCGGCTCGATCTGGACGGGCTGGACGGGCTGGACCGACGAAGAGCCGGAGCTGGTCACCGCCCCGGACCCCGCCGAGCTGGTCTACGAGCAGCACGGCGATTCGGTGATGGTCTACCGCGACGGCGATCCGCTCGCCCGGGTCAGGCTGGAGGCGGTCACCGTGGGCCGAGAGGGCTCCGGCACGGTCGAGGTGACGGTCGATTCAAACGGCCCGTTCACCCTCAGCCCCGCAGGGTTCTTCTGGGCCGGAGAGGGCGAAGACGTGGCACCCACCGACGCCGGGCCTCAGGTCACGGTGGAGGGGGCCAAGGAACTGCGGCTTACCTACAGCGAGGTGTCCGACGGTGAGCTGGCCTGGATCCTGCCGGGGGTGGGCCAGCCCGCGGCGGTGTGGAGCGTCGGGGCGGGCACCTCGCCCACCGAGGTGAAGACCGACCGGGTCTGGTACCTGCAGCAAGAAGACACGGTGGCCGTCTACCAGGGCCGCAGCCCGCTGGCCCAGGTCACCGTGTCCGACGTAGGCCGGGCCGGCGAGACCGCTCAGGCCCGGGTCGTGCTCACGGCCACCGGCCACTACGAGCTCAGAGGCGACGACTTCCTCTGGGCCGCGGCCGACGGCACCCAGCACGCAATGGTCGAGGGCAGTTGGCCCTCCCTAGCCTGGCGGGGCGCCTGGGCTATTGGAGACGTGGGTGGGCCGAGCGCGCGGCTGGAGTTCGAGCCTGTGGGAAAGGGCGCGGTGGTGTGGGCGCCGGGCGGGGGAGAGGCAGCGGGCGTCTGGACCCCCTGAACCGCTGGCCGTCTCGCCAACTGAGCCGCTAGCCGTCCTGCTGGCCGAGCGGCTGGCCGTCTCGCCAACTGAGCCGCTAGCCGTCCTGCTGGCCGAGCGGCTGGCCGTCTCGCCAACTGAGCCGCTAGCCGTCGCGCTGGCCGAGCGGCTGTCGTTTCCCGGCTGGCTGCTGGTTGAACTGCTGGCCAACCGATGGCTGAGCCGTTGGCCGTCCCACTGGCTGACTCGCCAGCCGTCCCTCGACTTGGGCTGGCTGCACCGGCGGCGGGCTCGGCCCGATGCCCCGCTGCCTATTGCCAGACGGTGGCCGACTGCCGGAACTCTTCTGGATCGCTGTACACCGGATCACACAGCAGATGGCCGAACTGCTGTCTGAGCCGCTGGCCGTCCTCGGGCCGACCCGCCGCCGACCCATCGCCGACCCTGCTGTCTGAGCCACTGGCCCTCTCGCTGGCCGTCCTCTGACCCCGGCTGGCTGACCTGTTGGCAAGCCACCCGGTAGTGGGCTCGGCCCCTGGGCCCGGTGCCTATTGCCAGACGGTGGCCGACTGCCGGAACTCTTCTGGATCGCTGTGCACCGGAATCACGCACAGCAGATGGCCACCCGGTGCCCGCAGCGTGCGGCAGTCCAGCCACCGTCCCACCTCCACCGCCCCCAGCCCCAGCAGCCGGTCCGTCTCTGCGTCAAGGTCGTCCGTCTCGATGTCGATGTGGAAGCGCGGGGCGTCGTCCACCGCCTGAATTGCCGTCACCAGCCCCGGAAATGCCCCCTTGAGACTGGTGAACTGCTCTTCGCCAGGCACGGGGGTGGCGGGGACGCCGAGCGCCGAAGACCAGAAGGTCGCGGCGGCGGGTACCTCGTCGCGGGGGACGTCGATGAGCAGCGTGGAGAATCGGCTCCTGTGCATGGCCCCCAATCTACGAGTTGACGGCGCCTGTGCACCCTCTTATGAGCCCGGCTGCTCCGCGGCGACCGGCCGCTACGAGGGAGGCGCCTGTCTCACCGGCACTTTCAGGTATTCCATGTGCTGCAGAAAGCTGCTGAACACCTCTGATGCATGACTGGGGGCCGGCGTCGGATGCAGCCCATTGCCCAGATCCTGCCCCGCCGCGGGCTCAATGCCGAGGTAGCTGGCCACCCGGTGAGCACCGAACTCCTTCACCGCCTGCGCCAAGAGTGCCTCGATGTGCCGACAGGAGGTGCGCTCGCCCAGCCCGCCGCAGGCCAGATCGTCGTTCGACCGGCAGCTCAGTCCGTGGTCCCCGGCGGTGATGGAGGAGGCGTAGACCCGTGACGGTGTTGTCTCACTCGGGATCACGCCCTGCAGCCTCCCGTCGGCCAGTTCGAGGAAGGCAACCTCAGGGAGGTCCGCCCAGTCGCCCTGCGGAAACTCATTGCTCTGACGGAACTCGCTGTGCTGCGGGGAGTGGGTGGGCTGCGGCAGGTCGGCGGGCTGCGGGGAGTGGATGGGCTGCGGCAGCTTGGTGTGTTGCGAGGAGTGTGTGGACTGCGGCAGCTCGGCGGGCTGCGAGGAGTGTGTGGACTGCGGCAGTCCGGGGGTCTGCAGGAAGTGGGTGGGCTGGGGAGAGTTGGTGGGCTGTTGCAACTGCGGTGAGCCGAGCGTCGGCGTGCTTGGTCTTTCTTCTCCGAGCTTGTTCGCGCTTACAGCTACTGATTTCGACTGAGCCGTTCCGCGTTCGCTGTGCTCGTTCCTGTCTGCCACTTGCCCGCCCCTCCTTGGCTGTGTGGTTGCCCCTCCGGGGTCTTTCTAGCGAAATGCGAAGACCAAGGGGTGGTGCCTCGCCGAGCAAGGACGGTTCCCGTTCGGGTCGTAATCGGCCGGGTGCGGAGGACGCCGGCTGCACGTGCCCTGCTCCGGACCCCGGAGCCCGGAGCCCGGAGCCCGGAGCCCGGAGCTCGGAGCCCGGAGCCCGGAGCTCGGAGCCGAGACCCGAGCCAAGGCCGGAGCCCAAGCCCGAGCCGCAGACCGAGAGCGGTGCCAAGGTCGGGGCCCTGAGCCCGGCGGCCGGCCGGATCCTCCTACTCCACTCATCCCCTGAGCAGGTCGGCCACCGCTCTCATGGACGCTGGGAACTCCCGGAAAAGCTTTCCCGCCGGGGCATCAGCCGAAATGCTGCCCGAAGCTCCCGTTTTACCGACGGCGAACTCTGTCCAGGCGCCTTCTTGCCCCAACAGGCCGGCGACTCCAAGTGCTGTGGTGGGGTGGGCGTCCAAAAGCTTTCTGGCCAGCGGGTGGTGATTCTGGGCGGCCGGTGCCTGGGGGCCTGTGCGGACTGGTGCCTGTGTTCGGTTCCACGGGGCAGTCCAGGAGTCCAGGGTGGGTAGTTGGCCCGGGAACGTGCGTCCTGCCTCGCGGGTGAGGATCGGGACGAGTTCGGCAGCTTCCTGTTTCAGGGTGGTGATCAGGTTGGGCAGCCAGGGGAGGAGCACCGGGTCGGGCAGGCGGGCGAAGGCCTTCGAGAGGGTCTCGACGACGAAGGGGGACAGGCGGGGGACGGGTTCCATGGCGTGTACGAAACCGCTCACGTACTGCGGGAAACTGGGGACGACGAGGGGGTTGGCCAGGAGCTCGTCGCACTTCTCGCGCAGGTCGCCGATGCTCAGGTGGCCCAGTTGGTGGCGTGCGGCCCAGAACAGTGCAGTCTTGGCCGGGGTCTGGGGTGCGGACTGCTGCACCGCGAGCTCCAGCTGAGTGCGCTCGCAGCCGAGGCTCAGGGCCAGGCCCTCCATGCTGAACAGGAAGCCCAGCATGGCTGCCACCTGCCGCACGCCGGTCTCCTCGTCGGCGAACGAGGTGGGCAGCAGGGTGCAGTAGTGGGCGTAGCCGGCGGTGACGAACTGCTGGCACCAGGTGGGTAGCCGGCCGCCGGGATGGGCGGGGCTCTCGAAGTAGGCGATCAGCCGGCGGATGCGGTTGAGGACGAGTGGGGCATCGTCGACCGTGCGCTCGGCGGCCAGCAGCTCGACCGCGCGTAGGCCCAGCTCGTCTGTGAGGCGCGGGCTTTCTAGGAGGCGCAGCGAGTCTTCCACGGCGCCCAGGGCGTCGGCTGCGGTGGCTTTTGGATCGTGCACCGAGCGCCGTAGACGCTGCTCCAGAACCTGCTCGACGGTGACGCCCTCGTAGCCGAGCTCGATCAGGGTGCGTTGCTGGCGGCCCAGGTCGAGGTCCCAGCTCTCTTGGCGAGACTTCTCCCCCAGTCGCCGTGAGCCCATCACGGTGCGGACGGCCCGGCCGGGCAGCAGGTACTGCAGGCGCCAGAGCAGGCGGGAGCAGCCGGCCAGCTCGGGCTGGGCGACCAGGTCGATCAGGGCCCGCCGGATCGTGCGGGACTGTAGGTCGATGCCGAGCGGGGCGAGCCGGTCGTGGACGTCTTTCGCCAGCGGCGGCAGCGCGTCGTAGCCGACCTGACCCACCTTGTCGCCGCCGAGCAGGATCTCGCACAGGTGCCGGACGTCGCGCCGGCCCGGCACCACGTCCTTCTCGATGCAGGTGATCGCCGCGTCCTGGAAGTCGTAGGGGGTGGGCCGCAGCCGTCCTCGCATCCCGGCCAGGAGCACCGACGTCTGGTAGACCGCGATGGCATCGGCCGTGCTGGCCAGGTAGCCGTTGCGACGGGCGAGCCGGACGATGTCGACGCACCAGCCACGCAGTTCGTCTTCGTCCAGGCCGCCTCCGGGGGGAGCGGTGGCCAGGTACTCGCTGAGCTTGTCGGTGACCGGAGTGGCCGGGGCGGGTGCGGGCAGCGCCTTGGTGGAGCGCCGGCGCGTGCCCTTCTGCCCCTCCAGGCGGAACGGGGCAAGACCCGAACGCCTGAGCGACTTCTCCCAGGTGGCCGAGGCGATCGAGACCGATCCGGGGGCGAGCCCGAACTGCGCCTCGATCGACGAGTGGCTCGACGGGATCAGGCCGTACAGCCACTCGGTGCCGCTGCGCGGGCTGATCTGCAGATCGGGTGTGCCCGGGGTCGACCCGGCCTCCTCGACCCGGCTGACGGCGTGAAAGGCCCCACACACGTACAGGGCCTCGGACCGGTCCAGGCCCGAGGAGGCGAGGTGGGCGCGGATCCTCGTCCACATGTACCGCTCGCGCTCCTCGTCGGAGGCCAGCCGCTCGCTGTCTTCCGGGGTGAGCCGCCGGAAGAGGCTGCCGATCAGCGTCATCACCTGGCGGTAGGTGTCGTGGTCGGCGTCGGCCAGTGGCTGCTCGACGTACTGGTCCCACCACTCCGACCAGTGCCGCACCTTGCCGTGGTGCAGCAGGTACTGCTCGAGCTCGGCGAACCGGGGCCGCAGGTCGCCGATCTCGACGCCGACCGCATCGCCGTGCAGGTTCTCTTCCGCCTGGTCGGGCTGGTCGGGCTGGTCGGCCGATTCCTGAGGGAGCCACTGGAACACGTGGTCGGCCGACCGGTCGACGAGAACCAGTTCCACGCCGGGCGTCTCGAGGGCATAGGCGATCGCCTGGTACTCCGCCGAGGCCTCGGTGATCGGCGCGATCACGTTGAGCGGACCCCAGGCGGCCGGAAAGCCCTGCAGGTCGGAGGCGAACGCCTGCAGGGCCACCGGCAGCCGGCAGTTGCGCAGCTCGGTCAGCAACGGCTGTAGGTCTTCGCAGAGCTCGAGGTAGATCACCTTCGGCTGCTTCTGACGCAGCCGCCGGCCCATCGCCAGCGCCGAGGCGGGCGAGTGGTGGCAGACCGGGAAGATCTCCAGCGGCTCGGCCAGGGAGTGATCGACGTCGTCGACCAGGCCCTGGAGGATCTCCGGCAGGGCGGCCGGACCCTCTGCGAAGGTGGCCGCGGCGTCGAGCAGTTGCCCCCGCAGGGCCTCGAAGGTGTGACCAGGCACCTGGCTCCGGACACTGCTCATGACAGTGCGCTGATCGCCTGGCGACCACCCTCGAGGAAGCCCTGCCACTGTCCGCCCTCGTCACCCTCGGCCTTGCTGCGCGGCTCGACCACACCGTGCAGATAGGTGTTCAGGATGGCCAGGTCCTCGGGGCTGCGGCGGGCCAGCGAGCCCACCAGCGACCCGGCCAGGGTCTGCGCGGTGAGCTGCTTCTCGCCGAAGAACGTGCTGTGCAGCACCGCGTCTTCCAGCACACCGATCTGCTCGGCGGTGGAGAGCGCGGACTCCAGCTTCTCGTCGTCGCTCTTGGCCGCCGCCGCGGCCGCCCGCAGGTCGGCGAAGCTCTGCAGCAGGACGTCGAACAGGGTGGGCGGCACCTCGAGGTCGATCGCGTGGCGGCGCAGCAGTTCTTCGGTGCGGAACCGGACGATCTCGGTCTCGCTCTTTTTGTTGGTCACCACCGGGATCCGGACGAAGTTGAACCGCCGCTTCAGCGCCGAGGAGAGGTCGTTAACCCCCCGGTCGCGGCTGTTGGCGGTGGCGATCACCGAGAACCCGGGCTTGGCGAAGACGATGTTGTCGTCGTCCAGTTCCGGGATCGAGACGTACTTCTCGGACAGGATGGAGATCAGGGCGTCCTGCACGTCGCTGGTGGAACGGGTGAGCTCCTCGAAGCGGCCGATCACCCCGCCCTCCATCGCGGTCATGATCGGCGAGGGGATCATCGACTCGCGCGACTGCCCCTTGGCGATCACCATCGAGACGTTCCACGAGTACTTGATGTGGTCCTCGGTGGTGCCCGCGGTGCCCTGCACCACCAGGGTGGAGTTGCGGCTGATCGCCGCCGCCAGCAGTTCGGCCAGCCAGCTCTTGCCGGTGCCCGGGTCGCCGATCAGCAGCAGACCGCGGTCGGAGGCCAGGGTGACGATGGCCCGCTCGACGATGCTGCGGTCGCCGAACCACTTCTGGGAGATCTCGCGCTCCAGCCCGTCGGCCCGCTCGGAACCGAGGACGAAGGTGCGCACCATCTTCGGGCTGAGCCGCCAGGAGAACGGCCTGGTGCCGGTGTCGACGGACTCCAGCCAGTCCAGCTCCTCGGCGTACTTGGCCTCGGCCGGGGCGCGCAGCAGGTCACTCATGAAAGATTTTCTCCTCAGCGGTTTCAGGCGATGAAGTTCTTGAGCTCGGTGACGAGCTTGCCGATGCGACCGGAGATCACCGGTGTGCCCAGGTCCTTCAGGCGCTGACGGAACCAGGGGTTGACGCTCTGTGAACCTGAGCTGTTGACCGAGCCGACCGGGATGAAGCGCACCCCGGACCGGTGCACCGCCTCGATCCCCTCGAACAGCGGCTGCGAACGGTCGAACTCGTAGAAGTCCGAGATCCAGACCATCACCGTGTTGCGCGGGTCGGCGATCTTCGGGCGGGCCATGGCCATGGCCACCGGCCCGTCGTTGCCGCCCCCGAGACTGGTGCGCAGCAGCACCTCGAACGGGTCGTGCACCCAGGGGGTGAGGTCGATCGCCCGGGTGTCGTAGGCGATCAGGTGCACGTCCACCTTGGGCAACCCGGCGAAGATCGAGGCCAGGATGGTGCAGTTGACCATCGAGTCGACCATGGAACCGGACTGGTCGACCACCACGATCAGCCGGGCCGGGGTGACGCGCTTGGCGGTCTGCCGGTAGAACAGCCGATCGACGTAGAGCTTTTCGTCTTCCGGGCTCCAGTTCGGCAGGTTCTTCCAGATCGTGCGGTCGAGATCGAGGTTGCGGTAGACCCGCTTGGGCGGCACCGTGCGGTCGACCGTGCCGGCGCTCGCCTGCGCCACCTGGGTCTTCAGCACCTCGGTGACCTCTTCGACGAACCGGCGGATCAGCGCCTTGGCGTTGGCCAGGGCCACCCCGTCGAGATTGCTCTTGTCTCTCAGCAGCTGCTCGATCAGCGACATGCTGGGGGTGAGCCGGCCGGCCAGGTGGTTGTCGGCCAGCACCTCGCGCAGCTGCATGCGGTTGACCAGATCGCCCTCGATACCGGCCAGCATCGGCCCCAGACCGCTGCCCTGCCCCTGGCTCCGCATCTCGCCCGGGCCGAAACCGCAGGCCCGTTCGAACCAGCCGGCGTCGGCCTGCCAGCGGGCGAGCTGACCGGCGGTGACGTTGCCCTGACCGGTGGCGAACACGTTGAGCAGGAGCTTCGAGACCAGGGCGGCCCGCCGGACCTCGTCGGCCTTCTCGCCCTCGGCCACGGTGCCCTCAGCCATCAGGCCGTCGAACTCGGCCTGCAGGTGGGGAAAGCGCTGGACCAGGTTGTCCACCGAGGTGCCCGGGTCGAGCAGCACAGAGGGAAGGTCGAGGTCTTCGACCACGGCCACGCTCGCGCTCTCGAGCGCAGGCTGCTCGTCCGGATCGAAGAGCCGGGCCAGGAGCCGCCAGTAGAGCACCTGACGACGGTTCTCGGCCGCGCTGTCGGAGAGGGCGTTCGCCGGAACGGACGCTTGTTCGCTCATTTGCGCAGCAACCTTCCCGCCCGCTCCCGCAGGACCTCGACCGCTGCTCCGGCCACCGCCTCGGCCTTGGCCGCCTTCGGCTCGGTGGGGCCGAGCGCCCAGTCGCCGGTGTGCGCCTCGACCGCCTTCTTGCGCACCGTTGCCTGCACCGCGAGAGGCCGCACCGACCACCGCCCGGCATCGTGCCGGAGCAGAGCTATGCAGGTGGTGGATGCCCCGACCATGGCCGCGGTGAGGGGACCGGCCGCAAGGAGTGGATCGATCGGCAGGGAAAGACCGCCCAGATCGATCTCACCGTCGGAGACGGTGTAGCCCTCCAGCAGAACCGGTTCCAGAATGGCTGCCGGGTGGCGTTCGAGCGGGGCGACCGGCGCGGCCAGGGCCCCGGCCAACCGGACCCGGGCCGTTGCGAACGGATCGGTGACCTCACCGGCCGAGGCGCGCGACTCGTCCCAGATCAGGTCTCCGAAGGCGGTCAGCGGGACGCCCGCGAGTTCGACCGAGCGATGCTTGGCCAGGGCGTCGAGCAGCACCGGGAAGCCCTCGAGCAGGCGCCAGGCCGAAGCGCCGGTGATGGTGTCGACCTTGGCCGCAGTGACCGAGGTGCGCACCAGCCGGACCTCTTCTCCCTCTTCGAGCAGCCCGTGCACCTGGACCTGGAACGCGGTGGGGTGTTCCCGTAGGTCGGCTCCCAGGATCAGGAAACGGCCGGTGACCTCCCGGGCCGATGCCTGCGACTGGGACATCAGTAGCGCCCGGCCCCACAGATCGGCCCAGCGCCGGGCCGGGACCTGCGGCTGCGTGGCCACCGGCGCCGCGGCCCTCAGCTCGGCGGCCAGCCCGTCGATCAGCACGGCCGGGCGACGGTGGCGCGGATCTTCGAGCAGGCCGGGCACCAGACGGGCGCCGGCGGCCGCGACCTCGTGGTCCACGCCGCGCCAGCCGGTGATGGCCAGTTCGCGCAGCCAGGAACGGATCCCGGCCGGCACCGCGGAGCTGGGCGCGGTTTCGGGCAGGTCTGCCCGAGGGCGGCTCAGCGCCTGGTCGAGCCCGGCCAGCAGAGCATCGTGGGCCGCACCCAGGAGCGCCGCCCGCGCCCCGGCCAGGGCCACCAGGTGCTCGTCGGTGATCGAGCCGGCCTCGATCTTGGCCACGGCCTCGGCCACCGGCGTGGCCAGCGGTGAGTCGGCGAACACCGCGGCCAGATCGGCGAGCGACTGCAGATGGCTCTCGTCGGGACGGCCGAGACCGTGCACGAGCGCCTCGTCGAACCCGTCGACCAGGGCCAGTGCCTCGGCCAGGCCGGCCGGCGGGCTGCTCAGGGCTTCGGCGAGGATCACGGCTGCGCCTGCCCGGCCGGGAACCACTGCAGCTCGGGCAGCGGCTCGGTGGTGACCGGCACCTCCAGGTAGGCCAGGTGCCGCAGGAAGCTGCTGAACACCTCGGCGGCCTGGCCTTTCACTCGAGCGGGGCGCAGGCCGGCCGCCAGCTCCTGACCCTGAGCCACCTCGATGCTGAGGTAGCGGGCCACGCGTTCGGTGCCGAACTGCTTCTCCGCCTCGGCCAGCAGCGCTTGGATGTGCTTGCAGGGACTGCTGCCCAGACCGCCGCACGGCCGGTTGTTGTTGGTGGAGCAGTCGAGCCCGTGCTCACCGGCCGAGATCGATGAGACGTAGACCCGCTCGATGTCGGACCCGCTGGACACGACACCCTGCAGACGCCCGTCGGACAGTTCGAGGAACGGCACCTTGGCCAGCTTGCGCGGATGTACCGGTGGCACCTGAGGCGCCACGCTGACCCGCGCCGGATCGGTTACGAGCTTCTTCACAACCCCTGCCTTCCGCGGCCCGGCCCCTCCGGGTGGAAGAAGTTGTAGCGGAAGCCACCGACAGAATCGGATCACCGGGACGAACGCGGCAGTATTCACGCGGTGTATGTATCGAGTGTATAGTCGTTCCATGGCCACCGGTGATGCGCTCCTCGCGCTCCTTATTCTTGGCCCGCGGCACGGCTACGACCTGAAACGAGCCTATGACGACTGGTTCTCAGGTCTGCGGCCGATGGCCTTCGGGCAGGTCTACTCAACTTTGTCCCGGCTCCAGCGGGACGATCTCATCCAGGTCGCCCAGACCGAGACGGCCGAGGGGCCGGAACGCACCGTCTACGAGCTCACGTCGGTCGGCCGCACGCGTGCTCAGGAATGGCTGAGCGAACCGGTCGACCCGGACGTGCCGGGTGGTGCACCGGCCGACGAGCTGATCCGGAAGACGCTGGCGGCCTATCGTCTCCACACCGATCCGGCCGGTCTGGTCGCCCGGCAGCGAGCGGTGCACCTGCGGGCCATGCGAGCCCTGGAGCCTGGGACCGGAGGTGAGGTCGAAAGCCTCGGCCGGGCGGTCACCAGCGATCACCGGCGTCAGCACCTGGATGCCGATCTGCGATGGCTCGAGGTCACGGGCGAACGCATCCGGCGTTTTCCCGCGCCGCCGGTCGATGCTCTGCTCGGACCGGTCATCACCGATCCGGCCGACGGCTCAGGCAATTTCGTGAACGATGCGCAGTCCGGCGAAGGAGCATGAACATGTCCGAGCAACCGGTTCTCGTGCTGGAGAACATCCAGCACGCCTACCACCGTACGGTGGCTGTGCAGGGCATCAGCCTCAGCGTGCAGGCGGGTGAGTTCGTGGCCGTCACCGGCCCGAGCGGGTGCGGCAAATCGACCCTGCTGCATGTTGCGGCGGGGCTGATCCGGCCTCAGGCGGGCACGGCGTACCTGATGGGCCGCTCGCTGGCCGAGACCACCGATGACGACCGGGCCCGGCTGCGCCGCAGTCGGCTCTCCCTGGTGCTGCAGTTCGGCCAGCTGGTACCGGAACTCAGCGGTCTGGACAATGTGGCGCTACCGTTGCTGCTGGAGGGGCACGACCCTCGGGAAGCGCGCAAAATGGCCGCGAGCTGGCTGGAGCGGTGCGGTGCCGAAGCGCTCGGCGACGTGGCGCCGCCCGAGATGTCCGGCGGGCAGGCGCAGCGCGTCGCCGTTGCCCGGGCGCTGATCACCGGCCCGCAGCTGATCCTGGCCGACGAACCGACCGGAAGCCTGGACTCGGCCGGGGGCCGGGAGCTGCTCGACCTGATGCTGGGAGAGGCCCGGAGCGGCGGCGCCGCCCTGGTCATGGTCACCCACGACAACTCGATCGCGGCCCGGGCCGATCGCGAGATCCACCTTCTCGACGGCAGAATCGTCTCCGAGGCGGTGCTCGCATGAGTGTCGGCACAGCGCCCCGTCCGCACCAGGTCTTCTGGCAGTTGTCGCGTCCGAAGGCTGCAGCCGACCGCCGGCGTGCCTTCCGGATGTCTGCGGGCGTTGCCGGCAGCGGAGTGTTTCTGCTCGCCGCACTGGCTCTGCTCAGCATCGACGGCAACCCCAACGCGGCGATGTCGTGTGCCCCCACCAATTGCGTCCCTCAGGCCCCCTCGGAAACTCCCTATCAGCCGGGCCTTGCAGACTACGTGACCCAGCCCGACTTACGAGCCGGCACCACGTTCGGCGCTCTGCTGCTGGTCGTCCCGTTCATCCTCCTTGCGCTGCAGGCGTTGCGCACCGGCACGGCGGCCCGCGAACGCAGACTCGCTGCACTGAGTCTGGCCGGGGCCACCAGAGGCGACCTACGGCGGCTGGCCCTGATGGAGGGGACACGGGCCGCCGTCGTAGGGGCGCTGGCTGCCGGACCGGGGTACATCCTGCTCTGGCTGCTGCTCGGTCCCGTGATGCCCAACAATGCGAAACTGCTTCCTCAGCCAGGAATGCCCCTAATATTGGGCTGGCTCGGTCTTGTACTCGTGCTGGGCTCGGCCGGTGGGCTGATCGCCCAGCTGACAGCACGCCCGGCCACTGTCTCGCCGCTGGGTCTGACTCGTCGGCGGCCACGCCCCCTCACCCGCTTCGACGCCCTCGTGCCGGTCGTCTCTCTGATTGTCATCGTGGCGTGCTTCATCGGGCCGCTGGGATACCAGGACTACATGCTGATGATCGTCTTTGCCGCTGTCATGACGCTTTCGGTCACCGGCGGACCTTGGCTCATCCTGCTGACTGCGCATATTTCCTCGCGAAGGCAAGGGCTCCTCACCTCATTGGCCGCGCGGCGCCTGCTGGCCGACGTGCGCACACCGGGGCGGGGTGTGGGCGTGATGCTGGCGGTCGGTGTCACGTTCGGTGTCCTGCCGGTTCTGGTGGCGAATGTCATCACCCAGGTGAACCGCGAGGACTACGGCTTCTACCTGTACGGAAGCGGTGGCGCAGCAATTGCCGCTCTTCTGGCAGCCGTGGTAGCCACCTCGTCCCTCGTTGTGGGAGCGACTGAACAGGTACTGGAAAATGCCCGAGCAACAGCGGTCTTCGTTGCCCTGGCGGCCTCACCGAACATGGTCTCGAAAATTGTCCGCCGTCAGCTGATGCTCGCCGCAGTCCCGCCCACGATGATCGGTGCGGTGTTGGGCTGGGCGGCATACGTACTGCTGCTGAGGAACGAGGGGCAGAACATTGTCTGGATCGTCGCCACGCTTCCCGTCGCTTTGGGCTCTGCGGCCCTGGCCGCAGTGCTGGGTGCGCTGATCGCCACCATGGCGGTCGGCCCGGCGATCCGGAGCAGTTCCGGGCCGGAAAACCTTCGCACGCCATAACGACAGATCAACCAACAGAGGACGTCCGGGGCGCCTGATCTCTAGGTGCCCCGGACGTTTCTCCCGCAGGGAGCACTTCGATAGGTCACCGCAGTGCCGGCTGCTTCACGTCAGCCGCAATCCGTACGACTCGCGCATACCGTCGTCCGAAACCCAGCCCGTCGCCTGGAAACCCAGACGCTCATAGAAGCCGCTAGCGTCCTTACCTTGATGTTCCGGCCCGAAGGTCGTCACCTCGACCGCCCCCGGCGCCCGGGTCAGGGTGCCTATTGCGGTCCTGACCAGCAACGCGCCCACACCCTGCTTGCGGTGCTGCTGACTCACGGCCAGCCAGCCGATCCGGTACAGCGGATGGTGGGCGGACAGCAGCAGCCCGCCGGCCAGCCCCTCCGACGTTCGCACGCACAACGCTGAACCCCGATCGATGTTGCGGGACAGCGCAGCCTCGAATCCCGGATCCCCGACCAACGGGCCGAAGAGGTACTCGACCTCGGCCGCGAGCCGCAGCCAGGCCGGACGGTCGGCCGCGGTGGCAGGGACGGCTTGCATAGAGGCATCCTTGCGCAGGAGTCCGCCGCGAACACGCCTGACCGCCCGTGCCCCGCCGCGTAATCCGCTGCTGTCCGACTTAAGTCGCATCGCCCACGATCATCCCGGCGACGGCTGTTTGGTGCCGGTCGCGCTCATAGGCTCATGGGCATGACGCAGCAGCCTTCGTGGAGCAGGTTCGCCATCCACCTCGCGGAGTTCATTGCCCTCGCCGCCGCCCTCGCAGCTCTGCAGTTCGTGCGCACCGGCCCGCTCGAGGCAAGCCCGTTCTTCTGGCAGGGCCTGGCCATCCTCGCTGCGGGAGTCGCCCTGGTCAGCGGCCTCGGGCATGCGGCCCTCGGCATGGCGAAAGCCCGGTCGACCGACCCGGACAAGTACAAGAACTTCGGCAGCCTGATGGCGGACTACCCGTTCTGAAGACAAGTCCCTGGGTGATCTCGCCTGAACACCGGGTTCACTGAGGGCAGTGAGGGGCGACGCACTGGCCTCTGGGCTCTGATGAATATTTGGTACATATAGGGCTCCGACGGTCCCGTCTTCAACTAACGTGTCAGTTCATCGCTCAAGCTCACGTCGGTTGTTCAGGTAGGAGCCCCAGGCAGTGATCGAGTTCCTCAAGGCCTTTGACGGATACTTCCCGTGGTTGGTCCTGCTGGGGGTCTGTCTTCTCTTCCGGCGCGCCGTGCTCTCGGTGATCACGGCAGTCGCGGCCAGGGTCTCGGCCCGCTCCGGGGTGGCATTCACTGCGCAAGGAACCTCCTTGAAACTGGAGGAGATGGTGCGTAACACGGGTGGATGCCTGGTCCAGATGTCCACCGAGCGCCAAGGACCGGACAGAGCCTGGCGTACGGCGGAGGCGCTGCAGTTCGTTCCTGCAGCGGCTGTGGTGAGGAACGCGGGCGACGGCAACTGGTCTCTGGGGCAGATCGCGCCCATGCCGTGATTTTCATCAGCTACTCATGGCACGACCGGCGGGCGGCGGATGAGCTTGTGCGGTGGATGCGTAGGCGGCGTACGCAATACTGGATCGACATTGAGCGCCTGGATCTTTCCCAAAACCTGATTCCTCAGATCTGTGGTGGCATTCGCCTGTCCAGATGCCTGTTCTTCCTTGAGAGCGAGTTCAGTCGTGCCTCGCCCTGGGTGCGATTTGAAGTGAGCAAGGCCGAAGAGGCTCATCTCCCAGTGGTGAGGGTGCCGATCCGCGGTGACAGGACCGACGTCGTCCCCTGGGCCTCTGGATCAACCGGCGGAGCAGCGGACTCTTGATCCGCGGATTCCAGGTTCAGGTCTCGATGCGTTTACCAAGCCCGCCACCTGGCACCGTGCCGCTGCAATGCAACGGCGCGCACCGACGTCCTCAATTCGGTCTGGTTCAGAGGCCGATTGAAGACGCTCGTGGGCACGATTTCGTGCGCACCGAACTGGCCTGAAACGTTGAGCACCCGAGTGACATGTAGGGGCGTGAGCGACAGCGAGTGGTTCCGGGACGTCTACCTCGAGACGTACGCCGATCTGACCCGGTTCGTGGTCAGACGGCTGCAACCGCCGGAACGCGCAGAGGACGTGGTCGCCGAGGCTTTCGCGATCGCGTGGCAGCGCCTCGGTGACCTGCCCGACGACCTGGGCGAGGCCCGGGCCTGGCTCTTCGGCATCACCCGGCGGCTGCTGATGGCCGAGCATCGGGCCGACAGCCGCGGGCGGGCCCTGTCGGTGCGGATCGTGACAGCGGGTCCTGAGCGAACCACCAGTCATGACGACCTGGTGGCCACCTCGGTCGACCTCACGAATTCCTGGCGGCGGCTGAATGCGGGGCAGCAGGAGGTCCTGAGCCTCTCGGTGTGGGAAGGGCTCACTGCCGCCCAGGCCGCCCGCGTGCTCGGTATCTCGCCGGTGGCCTTCCGGATCAGGCTGAGCCGCGCCCGCCGCGCTCTTGAGCAGCACCTGTCGCACGCTCCCGCGGCCGGCTCCCGCAGCCTTGCCACCAGCGCAGAAGGACACGCCTGATGAACCTGGACCAGCAGTTGCGCCGTCATGACCCGGCCCAGCACCTGACCGAGGACCTGGCCCTGTCGCCGCAGGCCGCGGCCACCTTTGCGGAGGTGACGTCCACGCCCCCGGGTCGTCAGGCGAGAGCCTCGAAACGTAAACGCCGCACGCGCTACTCCCTGGCGGCTGTCCTCGCCGCCGTTGTCGTGGTGGCGGCCCCAGTCTTCGGAGGTAGCAATGCCGCGATCGCGGACTGGACGGCCAAGCCCGAACCGATGACGGCCGCAGAGTGGGCCCACTGGGAGAACGAGTGCAACTCCTGGCCGGGCCAGGAGTACGAAGCGCGCATCGTGGAATCCCGTGGCGAGCACTTCGGCATGGCCTACCTGGTCTCGGCCGACGGCCTTCGGGAAGTGACCTGCCTGGCCACGGACGAGCGGCCGCTACCAGCCAACTTCGAGGGCAGCGGTCAGTCGATCTCGGGGCCCGTCACCCCGATGCCCTCATCCGCTGACGGGTTGGCCACGAACAGCGTGATGTCGGTGGACCTGTTCGCCGGGGTTCAGTACGTGGCCACCGGCCGAGTGGGCAGCGATGTCGCCGCTGTCAGCTTCGATGCCGGTGGCGTGTACATCGAGGCCACTCTGAAGGACGGCTTCTTCGCCGCCTGGTGGCCCGAACGCCGGCCGAAGACCCTGCTGGGCCGGCTGCTCGAGAACGGCCCGCCGAACCCCGACGTGAAGATCACCCTCAAGGACGGCACCAGCCGGGTCGAGCCGATCCAGGACTTCGACGTCTCCCCGATGTGATCCACGGCGCACTCGTACGACAGGTGACACCTCTGAGTGAACGTAAGACAGCCGAACGTGGGCAAGTGCCCGCGTCAACCACTCCGACAGGGCCGGTTCGGCCCTCCTGAGGCATCTGACTGACGAGTAGCCCAACCATTCGGACTACCGCACGGTAATCTGTGGGAGGGATCGCGCCCCGGTCGCCTGCCGACCGGTTCTTCCTCCCGTAGGTTGGGGGGTGGGTCGGCGTCGTCCCACGGGCCTCTAGCTCAACCGGCAGAGCAGCGGACTTTTAATCCGCGGGTTCGGGGTTCGATCCCCCGGGGGCCCACAGAGACGGGCCAGAGCATCACGGCTCTGGTCAGCTAGGAGGGCGAGGTCCTGCCGTCGCTCCGGAGCCGTGCTGTTTGATGTCATCGGTCAGGTCTTTTGACCACTGGCTGAAGAAGGTGCGCAGAGCAGACGCCTCCTCTTCGGTGGTCGGGAGATCCTCGTCGCGGATGCGGCGTAGCGTGCCGAGCATCTCGATGAAGACGCTACGGTCGAATCCCGGATCCACATCTGCTGCCCAGGTCAGCAATTGGTCACGGCCGTACCTGCTGGCCAGGGTGTAGACGTCGAAGAAGTCGCGTGACTCGGCCCGGTCGAAGAGCGCCACGGTCTTGCGGCCTGCCAGTTCTTCCGGTGCGTAGGATGGTCCGAGCACGCTCACGACTGCCGGGCGTCCCGGAGCTGAGTCGAGTGCCAAGTCGACCAGAACTCTTTCCGGGCCTGGCGTGAGTAGGACGATGCGGCAGAACGTTTCGGCGTTCTGGAGTTCTTCCCAGCCCCAACCCAGGTCGCCGGCGCGTTGCAGCAGCGCTGCCTTGGCTGCCTGCACGTTCCCCGCTGCTGGCGCGGTGAAGAAGTCGAGGTCTTCTGTGCTGCGTTCAGACAGGCCCGCGGCCACCAGGGCCGCGCCTCCCGCAAGGAGGAAGCCGCGACTCTCCGGCAGTGCGAAGAAGATCTCGGCCACCTGTTCCTACCTTGGCGTGAGTCCGTGGGGTCTGCTCATGAGGCCAGATGAATATCTGTCTCGAGGGGTCGCTCGATCACCGGGTTCCATGCCTCACGAAGTTCCCGAGGCAGGACCAGGTCGTCCCAGAGGTCCACGAGGAGCACGCCGTCGACATATGTCAGCAAATCCTTGGGCATCCCCTCGCGCAGGACGACTTCGTAGACCCGGGCCCGGCGATTTCGGTCCCGCAGATTGAACACCTGGCCCGGCGCCGACCAGTTCAGATGCAAGGGCAGGGTGACCTCGGCAAGGGCCTGCTCGACGGCCAGCCGCCATAGGCGGTCCGGAACCGTGAGTACGCGGTTTCGGGACGTGGTCACCTGGCGAAAGGTGATTGTGGGGGCCAGTCGCAGTTCGAATCCCGAAGCCTCCACTATGCGGGTCGCGGTGCTCAGCGACGGAGACTTGCGGCCGTTCTCGTATGCGGACAGGGTCGGCCGTGATGTACCGGACAGGCCGGCAAGTTCGTCCTGGCTCAGGGAGCTGGCGGCGCGGGCCTGAGCGATCAGGTTGGCCATGACACCTCCTATGTATCCGATCGGATACTACCAAGGCTTTATGGGCGGGGGTCATTGCTTCGATCCCGGCCTTGAGCGTTGTGTACACATGGGACCAGATGTCCACCTCGAGCACCTGCACCGATGGGCTGTGCTGCGTTCGCCCGTTCTGATGGACCTGCGCTTCAGCCCGTCCTCACCTCTGCCGATGTCCGACGCGGGAGAGTGTGGCCTGTGAGGGAGGATCGGTAGCTATGGCTCGAGTACTCGTGGTCGACGACGACCTGAGCACGGTCCGGATCGTGGCCGCGCGGCTGCGGTCGGCGGGGCACGAGGTGATGGGGGCCCCTTCTGCGCAGGAGGCGCTGCAGCTCATTGCGGTGCGCGGGCTTCCCGACGTGGTGGTTCTGGACGTCTCCATGCCGGAGACCAGCGGGCCCGAGCTGCTGGCCATCCTGCGGGCTCAGGAAGGGCTGGGCGAGGTGCCGGCGATCTTCCTGTCGGCGCGGGTGCTGCCGGAGCAGATCGAGGCCGGCCGGGCCATGGGGGCGTCGTTCCTGACCAAGCCCTTCATCGCCGCGGCCCTGCTGAACGCCATCGACGAGGCGGTCGGCTCGCGGCTGGACACCTGGTGATCAGGCGAGCTGCTCGTCGCTGAGTCCGACCGTGTTCCGGCCGGCGGCCTTGGCCCGGTAGAGGGCCTCGTCGGCCTCCTGCAGCAGGGCGTCGGGGGCGGAGGGGCGCCAGGTGGCGACCCCGGCGCTGAAGGTGACGACCTTGTGCGCGCTGGCCGGGTGGGGGATGCCCAGGTCGTGCACGGCCCGGCGCAGGCGCTCGGCGGTGAGGATCGCGGTCTGGCGGCCCTGCGAGAGCAGGCACAGGAACTCCTCGCCGCCGTAGCGGTAGAACTGGTCGGTCTGCCGGCCCTGGGTGATCAGCACCGCCGCCACCCGGCGCAGGGCGTCGTCGCCGGCCGGGTGGCCGAGCCGGTCGTTGTACGCCTTGAAGAAGTCGACGTCCAGCATCACCGCCGAGAGTTCGTGGCCGTAGCGCTCGCAGCGGGCGACCAGGGCGGGCAGGTCCTCGTCGAGGGCCCGGCGGTTGCGCAGGGCGGTGAGCGGGTCGATCCGGGCGGCGGCGGCCAGCCGGGTGTTGAGGCGCTCCAGTTCGGCCTGCTGCTCGGCCAGCCGGGCATGGACGGCGGTGACCCGCTCGGCGGCGATCAGGCGCAGCCGCAGGCCCCGGGTGTCGATCGGTTTGGTGAGGTAGTCGTCGGCCCCGGCCTGCATCCCGCGCATCACCTCGTCCGGGTCCGAGTGGCTGGTCACGATCACCACGTAGGTGTAGTGGGCCTGCTCCCGGATCCGCCGGCACAGCTCCAGCCCGTCCACCCCGGGCATCTGCCAGTCGCTGATCACCACGTCGATCTTCTCGGTGGACAGCAGCTGCCAGGCCGCGTCGCCGTCGGTGGCGCTCAGCGGCGTGTGCCCGGCGGCCTGCACCACCGTGGTCAGGATGCGCAGCGCGATCGGGTCGTCGTCGACCACCAGGATCTTCATACCGCCACTTCCGTAACGGCTCTCATGGCCTGGCGCAGGCTCTCGGCCTCGGTGTCGAGCGCGGGCAACAGCACGACCGCCTCCTCCGGCCGGCCGTTCTGGCCGGCCTCCTCGATCTGGGCGCAGACGTGCGCGAGCCGGGCTCCGCCCAGGTTGGCGGCGGCTCCTCTCAGGGCGTGGGCCGCGCGGGCCACCTCCTCGGCGTCCCCCTCCTCGGCGGTGGCCCGGATGCGGGCCACCCGGTCCGGCGCCGCGGCCAGGAAGTCCTCGATCAGCGAGACGATGAACTCCGAACCGTACGAACTCAGTTCGGTGATGATCTCCTGGTCCAGCACCGGCGGGCCGTCCTCGGTCCGTGGGGCGGGTACCGCCGGAGCCTCGACCGCGGTGGGCCGTGCGAGCCAGTGATTCACCTTGTCCCGCAACTGGTTCAGCTGAACCGGCTTGCTCAGGAAGTCGTCCATCCCTGCCTCCAGGCATCTTTCCCGGTCGTCCACCATGGCCGATGCCGTCATTGCCACGATCGGGGTCCGCCGCCCGCTGCCCTCGGTGCCCCGGATCGTCCGGGTCGCCTCGTAACCGTCCATCACCGGCATCCGGCAGTCCATCAGGATCAGGTCGTAAGGCACTGCGGCCCAGGCGCTCACTGCTTCCGCGCCGTCAGCGGCCACGTCGGCCCGGTGTCCCAGCCGCTCCAGCATCCGTACCGCGATCTTCTGGTTGGTGGCGTTGTCGTCCACCACCAGCACCAGGCCGGGGGAGGCCGCGGGACCCGGTTCCGAGGAGTCCAGGTCCTCGGCCGGCGGCTCGACCGGTTCACCGCGCTGGAAGCGGGCGGTGAACCAGAACGTCGACCCGGCGCCGAGTTCGCTCTCCACCCCGATCTCACCCTCGAACAGCGCCACCAGCTTCTGGCTGATGGCCAGGCCCAGCCCGGTGCCGCCGTACTGCCGGGTGGTGGAGGCGTCGGCCTGGGAGAAGGACTCGAACACCCGGGCCCGGGCCTCGGGGGCGATCCCGATGCCGGTGTCGATGACCTCGAAGCGCAGGCAGACCGGCCCGTCGGCCGAGGCCGAAGCTGCGCGATCGGTGAGAACCCGCAGGGTGACGGAACCTTCGGCAGTGAACTTGATCGCGTTGCCGACCAGATTCACCAGCACCTGACGCAGCCGGCCCGGGTCGCCCCGCAGCGCCCGGTGCACGTCGTCGGCGATGGTGGCGGTGAGCGTGATGCCCTTCTGCTGCGCGGCGACCTGGAGCAGGTGCACGATGTCCCGCACCACCTGGTGCAGATCGAAGTCCAGGACCTCGAGTTCCAGCCGGTCGGCCTCCACCTTGGACAGGTCGAGGATGTCGTTCAGCAGTTCCAGCAGGCTGTCGGCGCTGCTGCGCACCGTCTCGGCGTACTCGCGCTGCTGCTGCGACAACTGGGTGCCGAGCAGCAGCGAGGTCATGCCCATGACGCCGTTCATCGGGGTGCGCAGTTCGTGGCTCATCACGGCCAGGAACTCGGTCTTCAGACGGGAGGTCTCCAGCGCCCGGTCGCGGGCCTCGGCCAGCGCCGCCTCGTGCTGCTTGCGGGTGGTGATGTCGTGGATGAAGGCGTTGAACGAGCGGTTCCCGTCGCTCTCGGACTGCCAGAGCGCGAGCTCGATCGGGAACTCGTGACCGTCGCGGTGCATGGCCGAGAGCTCGAGTCGCTGTCCCAGGATCCGGGGGACGCCGGTGTCCACGAGACGGCGTACGCCCTTGCTGTGCCGCTGTTTCAGCGACGGCGGCACGATCAGGTCGGTCAGCACCGCCCCCTGCGCCTCGGCCGAGCTCCAGCCGAAGAGGAGCTCGGCCTGGCGGCTCCAGGCGATGATGACGTCGTTCTCGTCGATCGACACGAAGGCGTCGCCGGCCGCCTCCAGGATGGCGCTGGTGCTGCGCTCCCGTTCCTGCAGGCTGCGTTCGGCCTCCTGGTGGCGCCGCTGCACCCGCACCATGATCAGCAGACCGCCCATCAGGACCTGACCGAGCAGGACGGCGACGGCCAGCACGGTGGACCGCAGCTCGGCGAGCGAGGCGTAGGCGGTGGCGGTGGGCACTTGAGCGGTCACGGTCCAGCCGAGCCCGGAGACCGGGGCGTAGGCGGACAGGATCTCCTCGCCGTCCGGGGCCCGGGTGGTGCCCAGGCCGGCCTGGCCCTGCAGCGCCTGCGCGACCCCGGTCTCCTGGGAGGCGTCCGTCATCGAGCTCACGTCGGTGCCGGGCGCCGCCACCACCATGCCCCGCTGGTCGGTGATCCGCAGACTGACACCCTGGGCCTTGGCCAGGTCCACGGCGAACGCCTGGATGGCCCGCAGGTCGTACACGGCCCCCAGATAGCCCAGGATGCGATCGTCGGCCACCCGGTGCACAGGCGTGGCGGCGACCACGGCCCGGGTCTCGTCGCCGTCCGAGAACGTGGTGTAGGCCTGCGAGATGTACGACCGGCCGGTCGCCCGCACCCCGCTGTACCAGTTCTGTCCGCTGCGGTCGGCACCCGCCTCGAACGCCGCGGTCCGGGGGTTCACGTCGCCCAGCCGGCCGGCTGCGTCGGTGACGAAGACACTGACCAGACCGGAGTCGGCAGCCTGCAGTTGCCGCAGATGGCGTTCCACCGCAGTGGTGTCCATGGTGGCGTACGTGCCGTCGCCCAGGGCCGCGGCCAGCAGCCGGCGTTCGGCGTAGGAACCGACCAGCTTCCTCAGGCCGGCCATCTGCTGCTGCACCAGCTGCGCGGACACCACGCTGGTGGTGCTGACCCGGTCGCGGGCGTCCTTGGTGACCACCTTCTCGGCGAGCCGGATGCTGGACTCGGCCATCAGGCCCAGCGGCAACAGCGCGGCCACGACGAACACCGCCACCATCCGGAGCCCGGCGATCCGGTCCGAGCGGGTGGACCGGCGATCGCCGAAGGTGCCACCCCGCATCAGCACGAGCACGAAGATCAGGACGGTGGCGCCGGTGATCACGGCGAGGTCGTCGGAGTTGCGCTGGAACACGCGGACCAGCAGGACGGCCGGCAGCACCAGTTCGGCCGCGACCACCAGCGCCCGGATCGTCCGCCGGGCGACCGGCCCGCGGGTCGAGGGCGGGATGGTCAGACGGGACATCGCGGGATGCACCACGGCGGCGGCCAGGCATCCGGCGGCCGCGATCCAGAGCAGGAACACCGGGCTGTCCACCGTCCAGGTGCCCCGCAGCTCCTGGATCGTGTGGGTGATGCTGCCGGCCAGTTGCAGACCGGCCCAGGCGAGAAGGAACAGCTTGGCCGGGTTCCGGGCCCGCCCGGTGAACACCAGGCGCAGCACCAGCAGGACCAGGAACACGTCCAGCCCGGGGTGGGCGATCACGGCGAGCTGCCGGGGCAGGCTCAGGGCCGAGTCGTCGGAGAGCTCCTTGAACAGGAACAACCAGCCCAGGACGGCGGTGCCGGTGCCGATGATCAGGACGTCGGTGATCGGGGTGCGCTGGGCGCCCGGGGCGGCCGGGGTCCGGCTGAGCAGGACCACCGCGGTCGCGTTGCCGAGCGCGACGGCCAGGAACGGAAAGTCCCCGTCGGGCAGTGCGTCGCCGGTCAGCCAGGGAACGATGAAGTCGTAGAGAATCGTTCCGCAGTAACAGAACTGGGCGCCGGCCAGGACGAGGGTGCCCCGCCAGGCTGTCAGAACCATGGCGCAGAGGGCGGACACCAGCAGCAGCACGGTGCCGGCGGAGCCCGGCAGGGCCGCCCCGAGACCTATGGCCAGGGCGGTCCCGGCCAGCGCCAGGTACGAGGCCTGCCGCCAGACCGCCGGCGTCGGTGCTTCGTCCGCTGCCACACCAGCGAACATCGGCAGACGGCCACCGGCCCTGAACCGTGGCTCACTGCTCCAGATGCGTGCGGGCGGCCTCCGGCGCGGACAGGCCCGGCTCGGGCCGGGCGAAGAGGTAGCCCTGCACCGAGTCGCAGCCGGCCCGCTGCAGGAGGGGCACCTGGTCGTCCCGCTCGACACCCTCGGCGATCACGTTGAGCCCGAAGGCGTGGGCGGCCCGCACCACCAGTTCGACCAGTTCCCCCGAGCCCGGCCGGGTCGATCCGACCAGGCTCTTGTCGATCTTCAGGGTGTCGGCGTGCAGGTACTGCAGCTGCCCGATCGAGGTGTAGCCGGTGCCGAAGTCGTCGATGCTGATCTTCACCCCGAGCTCGCGCAGCACCCGCAGGTGGGGCGCCGCGGTGGCCTCGTCGAGCAGCACGGTCTCGGTGATCTCGAGGACCAGCAGTTCCGGGCGCAGCCGGGCGGCGTGCAGGGCGTTCTTCACGTCGGTGACGATGCTCGCGCTGGTCAGGTGCCGCCCGGAGATGTTCACCGCCACGGTGATGTGGTCCCGGTCGGGGTCCGGCCGGGTGCGCAACCACTGGGCGAACTCGCGGGTGGCCTCGCCGAGCACCCAGCGACCGAGATGGTTGATCAGGGTGGACTGCTCGGCGGTCGGGATGAAGGTCTCCGGCAGCAGCAGCCCGTGTCCGGGCCGGTCCCAGCGCAGCAGCGCCTCGTAGCCCTCCAGCGCGCCGGTGGCCATCTGCACCACCGGTTGGTAGTGCAGCAGGAACTCGCCCGCGGCCAGGCCGTTGCGGATCGCCGACTCCAGCTCGGTCCGGTCCTGCAGTTGCTGGCGCAGGGCGTCGTCGAACACCTCGACCCGGCCCCGGCCGCCCTGTTTGGCCCGGTAGGCGGCGGCGTCGGCCTCGTGCAGCAGCGCCGAGGCGTCGGTCCCGCCGTCCCGGTTGATCGCCGCCCCGATACTGGCGCCGATCACCACCCCGTGACCGTCGGCCTCCATCGGGGCCGAGATGCTGGCCACCAGCCGCTCGGCCAGCTCGATCAGGTCCCGCTCGGACTCCAGGGACTCGATCAGCACGACGAACTCGTCGCCGCCCAGCCGGCCCACGGTGTCGCCGGCCCGGACCAGGCGCCGCATCCGGGCCGCGGTCTCGCGCAGGACGTCGTCACCGGCCCGGTGCCCGTGCGTGTCGTTGACCGCCTTGAAGTGGTCGAGGTCGATGAACAGCAGCCCGACCAGGCTGCCGGAGCGCTGGCCGCGGTGCAGGCCGGCCTCGATCAGTTCCAGCACCCGGGCCCGGTTGGCCAGCTCGGTGAGCGAGTCGTGGGCGGCCTGGTGGGCCAGGTCGTCCTGCAGCTGGCGGCGCTGCTCGGTGGACACCACGACCTGCTGGACGGCCGCGTTCATCCGGATCACGACCAGGCTGAACAGGACGATCGAGGCCAGGGCGACCGCCCAGACGCTGGGTTCGACGCCGGCCACGAGCTGGACCACGAGGGTGCCCGGGGCCAGCAGCACGGCCAGGGTGAGGGCGGCCAGGCGCAGCCGGGTGTAGGGCACGGTGTGCTCGCCCGGCTCGGACAGCTGCGGCATCGAGGGATGCAGCGCCGAGGCCCCCCACAGCAGGTACGAGGCCAGCCACAGCAGATCCACCCAGCCGGTCTGGTAACCGGACTTGGCGATCAGGACCGCGAACACCGCGTCGGCGGCCAGCAGCATCAGCGCGGCGCCGGTGAGCATCCGGAACGCGGGCGAGCGGGCCCCCGGCACGATGACCAGGCGCACCAGCACCGCCAGGAGCAGGATGTCGGCCGCCGGATAGGCCACACCCACCGCCCGCTCGAACAGCGGGGTGTCGTCGGCGTTGGCGATCGGCGCGCCCAGCACCACCCACGACAGCAGGGCCAGGCTGGCGGTGAGGACGCTGCTGTCGACCAGACCGGCCAGGTCACCGCTGCGCTGGCGAACCCGTACCAGGATCACGAAACCGCCGGCCAGCAACGGGTAGGCCATCAGGTAGAGCGCATCGGCGGGGGACGGGAACGGCTCGATCTGGGCCACGTCCTCGTACCAGCTGAACACCGCGTCGGCGCTCACCCAGAGGAACTGCCCGGCCGCCATCGCCCACCAGGCCGAGGCCTTCGGGGGCCGGTGGGCGCGGATGCCCACGGTGATGGCGGCCACGCCGGACAGGCCCACCGCGCTGTACACCAGGTCTCGGGGAATGCCCGCCGGCACCAGCAGGTAGCCGGCGATCACGGCCGCCCCGCAGGCCAGGTAGGCCTTCCACCACCAGTTCATCTCTCACAGCATCGGCGGCGCCGTCCCCGCCTTGACTCAGGTGCGTAACCCGCGGAAGAACGAGCGTACGTCCTGGACCAGCTCGTCCGGTGCCTCCATCGCCAGAAAGTGCCCGCCGGAGTTCAATTCGGTCCAACTGAGGACGTTGTGGTCGCGTTCCGCCCAGGGGCGGACAGTTACGTCGTGGGCGGAGACCAGGACGCCGGTCGGCACCGTACCGCGAGCCGGGGTCTCCCAGCCGTCCTCGCCGGAGGCGGCACTGATCTCCTCGTAGTAGATCTGCGCGGCCGAGGTGGCGGTGCCGGTGAACCAGTACAGCGAGACGTTGGTCAGCATCCGGTCGCGGTCGACGCTGTCCTCCGGCAGGCCCGAGGGCGGCCAGGTGAGCTCCTTGAACTTCTCCACGATCCAGGCCAGCTGCCCCACCGGCGAGTCGTGCAGACCGAACCCGACCGTGGCCGGGCGCTTGGAATTGCACTGCAGATAGGCGTCGTTGAAGGTCTGCATCCGGCCCCAGCGGGCCTGATCGGCCGCCGAGAGGCCGTCCATCTCGCCCTCGGCCCCGATCGGGAAGGCGAGAAGGGCGTTCAGATGCAGTCCGATGACGGCATCGGGGGCCTGGGTGGCCAGGGCCGGGCCCACCCATCCGCCGGTGTCGTAACCCTGTATGCCGTAACGGTCGTATCCCATCAAAGACATCAGATCGGCCATTAGGTGCGCCATTCGGGCCGCATTCATTCCGGGCCCGTTCAGGGGCGTGGAGAATCCGAAGCCGGGCAGGGAAGGGACGATCAGGTGGAAGGCGTCGGCAGTGTCGCCTCCGTGGCTGCGCGGGTCGGAAAGCGGTCCGAGCACATCGAGGAAGTCGGTGAAGGTGCCGGGCCAGCCGTGCAGCAGGAGCAGCGGGGTGGCGTCGGGTTCGGGGGAGCGCACGTGCAGGAAGTGCAGGCGCTGGCCGTCGATCGTGGTGACGAAGTGCGGAAGCCGGTTCAGCGCGGCCTCTTCGGCGCGCCAGTCGAAGTCGTTGCGCCAGTAAGCGGCGAGCTCGCGCAGATAGCTCACCGGAACACCCCGGTCCCAGCCCACGCCGGGCAGTTCGGCCGGCCAGCGGGTGCGGTCCAGCCGGTCGTGCAGGTCGTCGAGGTCGGCCTGCGGGACGTGGACGGTGAACGGCTCGATGGTCATGACCGGCAAGCTAGACCGGCATCAGGACGGGTTCGTTCCTGTTCGTGCGCGGTCGGTGGATGACCCAGGATGGGCCTGTGACCCAGAGCCTCGAACTGCTGCTCGACCCGGAACTGGACGCCCTGGTGCGGGCCCAGTGGCACGCGCTCGAAGCGGCCGGTCTGCCCAGCCAGGGCCGGCACCCGGGATCGAGCAACGCCCCGCACGTCACTCTGGCGGTGGCCCACGAGGTACCACCCGAAATTGAGGACGGGTTGCGCGCCTTGGCCGCGCAGGTGCCGGTGAGTGTGCGGCTGGGTGGGTTGTTGTGTTTCGGGCGCCGCGACGGCCGGCAGATCCTGGTGCGCCCGGTGGTGGCGAACGCGGAACTGCTGCACCTGCAGGCCGCGGCAGCCCGGCTCTACGCCGGGCTGCCGGGCACGGACGAACTGCTCACCCCGGGACGCTGGTCGCCACATGTCACCCTGGGCCGAGGTTTTCGGCCGGAGCAGGTCGGTGCGGCGATCGAGGCCCTGGGGTACTTCCGCGAACAGTCCGGGCAGGCGGTCGCGGTGCGGCGCTGGGACTCGGTGGCCAAGCGGACCTGGCTGCTGTCAGCGCCGGGCGATCTGACGTAGCGCCTTGATCCCCGGCAGCAGGAAGTACTCCCCGCCGCGGCAGGTGACCACCTGCTTGCGCTGCTCGACGAAGGCCGGGCAGCGGCCCTGGGCCACGAACTTCGAGCCGGCCGGGGCAGCCCCGGAGATCACGTCCCGGTCGGCGCCGAGCCGGAACGCGTTGCCGTCGCTCATCCAGTGCGCCTGCACGAACTCGAACTGCCGGTGGATGTCGCCGACCAGGGCCACGAACAGCAGGCCGCGCTCGGTGTCGGGCAGTTCGTCGCTCGGGTCCGGAGCGGGGGCCCCGGCCCAAGTGCCGGCCGCGACCGGCAGACCGTAGGGGATCCCGCGGCGCAGCATCCGGTGCCGCAGCGCCAGCCTGCTCTCCAGGTCGGCGTCCTTGCCCGCGTTGACGTCCTGGTCGTGGTCCTTGGGGCGGGAGTCGCGCGGGTTGGCCCGGCGGATGTGGGCCCCGACCGGGCAGCCGTGCCCCTCGGCGTCGCTCTCCTGGAACAGGAACTCCTGCTTGGCCAGGGACGGGCGGGGGCCCTCGGTGGACAGGGTGACCGGCGTACCGTCACGCCAGCGGCCCATCAGCTTGGCCGCCGCCAGCTCGTTCAGCTCGCTGCTGTCGGTGCTGCGTCCGGTCACCGTCCCGGCCAGCTTCCCGGCCAGCTCGCGGGTGAGTTCGTCGAAGCCGTCCACGTCCTGCTCGAGCTTGCGCCAGACCAGGTAGCTGCCGTTACGCCCGATCGAGGCGGGCAGCCCGGCCCCGGCGGTGTCGCCGTCGATGTCCCGGTAGCCCAGAAGGGTTTCTCCGGGCGGTAGTTCGGCGGTGTGACGGCCGGTGGTGACCCCGTGCACACGAGGCTGCGAGATGCCGTCCACGAAGCCGAAGTGCTCGCGAAAACCGGCGGCCCGTGCGCCGTCCGGGCTCGGGGCGTCCGAGATCCGGCCCGCCTCGACCGAGTCCAGCACGATCAGGCCGGCGCCGTCGCCCGGCACCACGTGCGGGCGGGTGGCCAGCTCGGCGTCCAGGGTGGCGTGGTCGGGGGCGGAGAGCATGAGCAGCAGGTGCGGTGAGCCGGCCTCGCTGAACGGGGCCTGCCAGGTGCTGGTGCCGGTGCCCGGGATGAGTCCGGCCTCACGGGCGGCCATGCCCTCGGTGAACTCGGCGGGGAATCCGGTGAGTTCGGCCGGCGGCAGCCCGAGCTCGGCCAGCCCGGTGTAGCTGATCGCCACGTGCGCGGCGAAGGTGGGCGAGCTGGGCCGGTTCTTCGTGGGGGTGCCGGAGTCGGCGCCCTCCACGTCGCGGCCCAGCCGGTCGACCAGGTTCTCGGCCCAGCCGGCGGTCGGGATGTCGTCGATCAGGCGGGCCAGCCAGTCCCGGGCGGCCGCCGCGTCGGTGACCTCCAGCAGCAGGTGCCGGGCCGCGTGGTGGCGCGGGTAGCCGGAGCTGACCAGGTTCTGCACGTCGGTCAGGTCCGGGTCGACCGGAGGGGTGCCGCCCCCGAGGCGAGGCACCCGGGCCGGCTGGGCCGAGGTGACCTCGGGGGCGACCGGGGGCGGTGCGTACTGCACCGGCAGTGCACTCGGTCGGGTCAGGACCCGGTCGGGCGCCCGGGTCGGGGAGACCGGCAGGGTGGGCCAGCTGAGGTCGTTCGGGGTGAGGTCGGCCAGGTCGCCGAGGTCGCTCTCCATCCGGCTGAGGATCTTCTCGTCCCACTCGGCCCGCAGCCGGGCGGCCAGTTCCGTGTCGTCCAGGCCCTCGGTGTCCAGGGCCAGGTCGGCGACCCGGCGGCGCAGCTCCAGGGCCGCGTGCACGTCGTCGACGGAGGGCTCGGTGTCGCTCGCCGAGAAGACGTAGCCGGAGCGCAGGGCGTGCTCGGTCAGGAAGGCGGCGAAGGCCGGCCCGTCGTGGCGCCCCGGGTAGCCCTCGCACCGGCCCCAGATCCGGTCGGCCTGCTCGCCCAGGCCCCGGCGCAGACGCTCGGCGTAGTCGGCCTGGTCGGCCTCGGCGCTGCGCCCCGGGCCGTCGTAGCTGGCGCTGAACAGGAGGTAGGAGGTCTCCGGCCGGTCCGGCTCCTGCTCGCGGCCGCCGTGCATGAGCAGGTGCAGCAGCTTGGCGCTGAGGGCCATCCGCGAGCGGTCGGGGCGCGACTGCGGGGTGAAGTCGGAACTCGCCATCACGGCCAGCCGGGCGAAGTGGGTGCCCGGCACCCGGCGGAACGGGCTCGCTCCGGCCCGGATCCGGGCCAGGTCGGCGCGCAGGTCCTCGACGGCCTCGTCGGGAACCCGGGTCATCACGGTCAGCACGCGCTGGCGGCCGCCGGTGGGCGGGTCGATGTATTCGTGCACCAGCCCGGCGGGCAGGCGGCGGGCCAGGGCGCTGGGCAGGACACGGCGCAGCAGGGCCGGTTTCTTGGTGGTGGGCATGGCGGACTGCTCCAAGCTCGGCGGGGGTGTACGAGCGCGCGGCGGCGCTGAGACGAGGGAGGGGGGAAGAACTCAGAGATCGCGCTGGGTGTCGGCGAGCAGGGCGCGCCAGACCCGCACCAGCTGCACGTCGTCGAGTTCCTGCGGGCGGGCCAGGCCTGACTCGAACTTGTCCCGCACCCTCAGGGCCGAGGCGATCTCGGTGGCGGTGGCGCCGGGATAGGCGGAGAAGTAGTGCGCCAGCTGCCAGTCGTTGCCGCGGATGTAGTCGGTGAACGGCCGGGGCGGCATGGCGCCGGGGAAACCGAACGACGAACCCCACAACAACGCCATCTTCTGCGGGACGGTGCGGGAGAAGACGTCGATGTAGTCGAGCCACGAACCATTGAAATTGCTGACGAACAAGAGATAGCTGTAGCGGCGCCGCTGGGTCTCGCCCGGGAAACGGTCGACCATCACCCAGTGGGCGACGTGGATGAACGAGAGCCGGCGCAGCGTCTTGTCCGGCCCGGACCAGGTCTTCAGCCGGAGCACCGCGCGCACCAGCGGCGACCAGCGCCGGGGCAGCGGGGTGAAGGTGGTCAGGCCGGTGGCCTTACCGGCCCGGTTGGCCGCGATGATGTCCAGCTGCGCTTCCTGCACCTCGTGGACGCCCTGGGTGCCCGGCCCGGCCGGCGCAGGCGCCCCGCTGTCCTGTCGAGACCGCATGCTGCCCCTCCTTGGGAAGAACGAATTCCGGAATGCTGTCGTCCTGCACGGCCAGTTCACCGTAGAGTGCTCAGGTCATTACCGAACGCAATAATGATGGTGTGGTCCGAAAGGACCCACCCCGACGTTAGGCGGCGGAACACCCTCTCGCTTCAGGGTCGGACCCTGGGGTATTCACATCGGCCCGATGGAGCAGGTCAGGCGTTCAGATCGTGCTAAACCATCGTGAACCCTCACATAGACTCGACGAATGGTATTCGGACGGATCGCCGAACGAGTGGTGATCGACGAACTGCTCAGTGGCGTGCGCGCGGGCCGCGGGGGCAGCCTCGTGATCCACGGGGAAGCCGGCATCGGCAAGAGCACCCTGCTGGCCTACGCCACCGACCAGGCCGCCGACCCGGCTGTCGACCCGGCTGTCGCGGGCCCCACCGGTGACCCCGGGGGCATGACCGTGCTGTCGGTGCGTGGGTACGAGTCCGAGTCCGAGATCCCCTTCGCCGGCCTGGCCGATCTGATCCGTCCGGTGCTGCCCCTGCTCTCCGAACTGCCCCCGCCGCAGGCCGCTGCTCTGCAGAGCGCCCTGTCGCTGGGCCCGCCGGTCGCCGGTGACCGGTTCTCGGTCTGCGCCGCCACGGTGGGGGTGCTGGCCGCCGCGGCCGCCGAGCGCCCCCTGCTGGTGGTGATCGACGACCTGCAGTGGCTCGACGTCTCCTCCCGGGAGGCCGTGCTGTTCGCCGCCCGCCGGCTGGCCAACGACGGCATCGGCCTGCTCATCGCGATCCGCACCGAGCCGGACCGGGCGCCCCACGGGCCCGCGCTCGACCGGCAGTACGCCGGGCTGCAGCAGCTCGAACTGCGGGGGCTGGGGCAGGACGACTCGCGTGAGCTGTGCCGCTCACTCACCCCCGCGGTCTCGCCCGAGCAGTTCGAGCAGATCTACTCGGACACGGCCGGCAACCCGCTCGGCATCCAGGAACTGTGCAGCGCCCTGGGCCGGGGCGCCTCCGGCGCGGCCCTGCTGCCCAGCCAGTCGTCCCGGCTCACCCAGGCCCTGGCCGGCCGCCTGGTGGAGATGCCCGAGCGCACCCGCCGGGCGATGCTCCTGGTGGCCGCGGCCGGTGGTGGGCAGACCGACGTGGTGCGCCGCGCGGCCGCGGTGATCGGCCTGGGCCTGGCCGACTTCGCCCCGGCCGAGGACGCGGGGCTGCTGGTGGCCGGCGACGAGCAGGTCGACTTCCGGCACCCGCTGATGCGCTCGGTGCTGAACTCGGCCTCCACCCTGCACGAGCGCACCGCCGCGCACTCCGCCCTGGCCGACGCGCTGGCCCAGGTGCCGGGCGAGGCGGCGGCCGACGCCCGGGCCTGGCACCTGGCCCAGGCCGTGCTGCCGCCGGACGACCGGGTGAGCGAGCTGCTGGCCGAGGCCGGCACCCGGGCCCGGTTCCGCGGCGGCAACCTGGAGGCGGCCCGGGCGTTCGAGCAGGCCGCCCGGTTCGGCTCGGCCTCGGCCCGGCCCGCCCTGCTGCTGCGCGCGGCCCGCTGCTGGCAGCTGGCCGGGCGCACCGGGAAGATGATCCCGCTGCTGGACGAGGCGCTGGAACTGTCCAGTGACCCGAAGCTGCGCGGCCTGATCCGGCACATGCGCGGTTACGTGCGGATGTGGCGGGAGCTTCCGCGCGATGCGCTGGCCGAGATGATCGACGGGGCCGACGAGGTCGAGCGGGTGGACGCGGCCCGCGCCTCGCTGATGTACGCCGACGCCGCGATCGCGCACTTCATGCTCGGCGAGCCGGTCGAGCTGCTGGCCGCCACCCGGCGGGCGTTCGAGCTCAGCGAGGGCACCGAGGGGGTGGCCCGGCCGGTGGCCACGGTGGCCTACAGCGGCGCCCTGGTGATCAACGGGTACCGGGCCGAGGGGCAGCAGCTGCTCACCGAGGTGGTGCCGCAGCTGCTGCAGTTCCCGCCGATGCCCCGGGCCCAGGAGTTCGCGCACGCCGCCTTCATCGCGATGTGGCTGGAGGACTACCCGGTCGCCGAGCGGCTGCTCGACGCGATCATCAGCGAGGCCCGGGCCAACGGGGCGCTCGGGGTGCTGCCGCAGTGCCTGACCGTCGGCGCCGAGCTGGCCTTCCGCACCGGCCGCTGGCGGCAGGCCCAGGCCTACGCCGACGAGAGCGTGGAGCTGGCCAAGGAGACCCGCCAGGCCAACGTGTACGGGCTCTACTTCGTGGCCCGCAACCATGCCGTGCACGGCCGGGCCCGGGAGGCGCTGCGGCTGATCAACGTGATCGACGAGATCACCACCCGGTTCCAGGCCCCCGGGCTGCACCTGCAGACCACCCACACCCAGGGCCTGCTGGCGTTGGGCGAGGGCGACCTGGACGAGGCGATCGCCCGGCTGGAGGCCACCGGCCGGCTGCCGGTGGCGATCCACACGAAGGACCAGAGCATCGTGCCCTGGGCCTTCGACCTGGTCGAGGCCTACGCCCGGGCCGGGCGCACCGAAGACGCGCAGCGCCTGCTCGAGCAGATCGCGGTGGACGAGGCGCCCGACGGGGTGCGCTCGGACCTGCTGATCGCCCGCACCTGGCGCTGCCGGGGCCTGCTGGCCACCGGGAAGACCGCGATCGCGGCCGCCTTCGGTCAGGCCCTGGCCGCGCACGACGCACTGCCGATGCCGTTCGAGCGGGCCCGCACCCTGCTGTACTTCGGTGAGCGGCTACGGCGCGGACGTCAGCGCGCCGAGGCCCGCACCCACCTGCGGCGGGCGCTGGAGATCTTCGAGCAGCTGGACGCGCCGAGCTGGGCCACCCGGGCCCGCAACGAGCTCAAGGCCACCGGCGAGACGCTGGCCCGGGGCACCGGCCCGGCGGCCGACCTGACTCCGCAGGAGCTGCAGGTGGCGCTGGTGGTGGCGCGCGGGGCGAGCAACTCCGAGGCCGCCGCGGCGCTGTTCCTGAGCCAGAAGACGATCGAGTACCACCTGAGCAACGTGTACCGGAAGACCGGGCTGCGCTCGCGCAACGATCTGTCGGTACTGGCCCAGGCACCCAGCTGAAGCGGCTCCGCGAAGAGGCCCACGAGCGTCCTCAAACACATCGGGGCAAACCCGAGGGGCGGCGCCGAGGCCCCTGATCCTCGTCGCCGCCCCTCTTCCCCCAGCTGGTGCGCCCGGACCCTCCAGACCGGTCGCACCCGGGTGCTGCCCGCCCCAGCAGTCCTGATTCAGCGCCGTTCAGCGCCAGGCCTGGGCGTCCAGGCCGGACTCCTCGATCCGCTTGCGCAGCCGGGTCAGGTACCGGCCGCGGGTCGGTCCGATGCTGCCCACCGCCATCCCGGTCTGCTTCGAGATCTCCGCGTAGGCCGGGCGGTCCGAGCCGGTCACCGCACGCAGCAGGTGCGCGCCCCGGCTCGGCAGCTCGTCGACGAAGCCCCACAGCAGCTGGTCCATCGCGTCGTCGGTGACCTGCTTCTCCGGGGTCGGGTTGTGCTCGTCGGGCACCGCCGCGAAGAACTCGTCCGAGGTGCCGACCTCACGGCCCCGGCGGCGGATCAGGCGCAGGCACTCGCGCTTGGCGGTGGTGCTCAGCCAGGCGCCGACCCGCTCCGGGTCGTTCAGCCGGTGCAGGTTCTCGACCAGCCGCAGCCAGGTCATCTGCACCGCGTCGCCGGCGTCGGCCTCACTCAGCCGGAACCCGCGCACCGCCGCCCAGACCTGGCGCTGGTGGCGCTCCACCAGCAGCTCGTAGGCCCTGCGGTCGCCGCGCCGGGCAGCCAGAACCAGCTCGGCGACGCTGATGTCCGCGTCGGCGTGCCGGTAGCGCGGCGTCCGGTCGGTCTCTTCGATCACGTCGAGAACGGTCATGGCTTCTTGCCTCCGGGAGTTCGTGGAAGAACACCAGAAACGCTATGGACCGGCGGACGGGAGCGGATCAGGGTCGGACCCCAGGGTTGTCGCCCCGACCCCGGGGGCCCACCCCAGGGTCAAGATCGGCGAACTCGGGGTACCCCCTGGGGAGGTACTTCCGTGAATGCTCTGCGTGACGCAATGGCCACGGCCCAGACCGATACGCCAGAATCGTGCCTCCACCGGGTGATGCCGGTGGGGAAACGGTGGGCCGTTCGGAAGAGGAGCGTTATCGCGCCATGGGCACCATGCGTCGTCCACCCGGGGTTCTGGCGGGGTCTCCCGCCGGTCCGGTCACTCCTGACGCGCGCCCCTCCAGCCCCTCCAGATCCCGGGCCGCCGGTCTCGAACGGCGCCGGGCCGACACGGTGCGGGCAGTGGCCGGCTGGGTCGCCCTGCCGCTCCTGCTGATCACCGGTGGCCTGGTGTTCCTCGACCTGGGGCAGAGTTCGGCGGCGGTGCTGGGCACGGCCGGTCTGGTGCTGTTCTGGTTCGTCGCGGCCCGGACGAAGACGCTGTCGTGGTCGTCGGTCGCCGGTCTGCTGATGCTCTCGGTGCCCTGGGGGGTGCTGGTCGCGGTGGCGGCCTGGGGGACGGCGCTCGTGCTCGACCCCGAGCGGGTCACCGGGGCGGTCGTGCTGCCCGAGGCCACCGTGCTGTCCGCCCTGCTGCAGCAGTCACTCCTGGTGGTGCCGCTGCTGCTGATCCCGTTGCTGCTGCCCTCCCGGGCCCGGCGGTTGTCGTTCACCGACTGGTTGCTGGCCGGGGTGGTGGTGGGCGCCGGGTTCCAGCTGGCTGCCGCGCTGATCCAGCCCGACGGGATGGGTGGCCTGTCGCCGAGCCCGTTCGCCGGCCCCCAGCCCGGCCTGGTGGGCCAGCACGTGCTCACCGGACTGGCCGCGGCCGGGGTGGGCTTCGCGGTGGCGGCCCGCCGGCACGCCGACAAGGCCTCGCTCTCGGTGCCTGGCCGCCTGCTCTGGCTGGCCCTGGCCGGGGGCTGGCCGCTGCTGATGTGGTGGCTGGCGGTCAGCGCCCACGCCCAGGCCAATCTGGAGCGGGTGCTCGGTGAGACCAGCTACCCCTCGCCGGATGTGCTGGAGCTCGGCTGGTGGCTCTCGGCCCAGGGGCGGGCGCTCGGCTGGCTGCTGGTGGCCCTGCTGGTGCTCGGTCTGATGGTCGACGCGGGCCGGCTGCGCAACGCGGCCGAACTGGAGCCCGACCCGGTGCCGCACCCGTTCCACCCGGTGAACGCGGCCGACGCCTGGGCCGGGCGGGCCACCCGCTGGGCCGGGACCAGCCAGTCCCGGCCGGTCTCGGCCCTGGTCTGGCTGGTGGCCACCACCTGCTCGGTGTTCGCCTTCGCGGGCCGGGACCTCGGGGTCGTCCTGGCCGCGGTGCGTCGCAGCGGGCGCGGTTCCGGGGCGGTGCGCTGGACGGCGATCACCCGGGCCCGGGCGGCCGGGGTGATGGTGCGGTGGGTCCGGGCCGAGGCGATCGGGCTGGCCGCCGACCCGGACCGGAGGGTTTCGCTGTGGCGCAACCGGCTGGGCGCTGCCCTGGGCATCGTGCTGCTGGCCGCGGCGGCCTTCGGGCTGGGGCCGTGGTGGGTGGACCAGTTGCCCCGGGTCTCGGTCTCGTCGGAACTGGCCGCTGCCACCTGGCCGGGTGAGGCGGTGGCCCAGTTCCCCTCCTGGTGGGAGAACTCGGGGGTCTCCGGCGGCGTGTGGGTGGTGCAGGTGGTGGCCGTGCTGCTGATGCTGGCCGGGGTGGCCGACTGGTCGGCGTTCGGCGGGCGGGACACCTTCCTGACCCGTCGACCGGTGCCGCTGGAGCGCGCCTCGGTCGCCGAATATCTTCGCGGTACCAGTGTTTCGGCGGCCCTGGTGGACCTCTTCTGTCTGCTCGCCGGAACCCTGCCGAGCCGGGCCGACACTCATCCCTCCGGCACTGCGATCCGGGCTGCGGTGGGCGACTTCCGCGCGGATCCGCCCACTTTCGTGGAACGCCGACGCCGGCAGATCCGCTCCGGCGCGGCCGCGGTGACCGCGGTGGAGGAGGAGGAACCTCTGCCGGTGGTGCCGCGACGCCGATCTCCGGAAGATCTGCCCGCGCTGAAACTGGCCGACGGGCGGTTGCTCTCGCCGCTGAGCGCCGACGCCGAGCGTGAGTTCGCCGGTCATCTGAACGGTCTGGAGAGGTTCGAGCCCGAGGTCGCGGGCCGGGGCGAGGAGTGGCGGGCCCGGCTCTTCGGCCGCTACCAGCTGATGGTGGCGAACCGGCCGGAGATCTGGTCGTCGGGCACCACCGAGCGCTCGCTCGACTACGGCATGTGCGTTCTCGGGCTCTGGTACTCCGGCGGCGCCTCCTGGCAGGTGGCCGCCAGCCTGCCGGACACGCTGCCCGACGCCGTGCGGCACCGGGCCGACCTGGAACTCGACCGCCGGCTGATCGAGTTCACCACGGTGGTGAACTATCCGGGCAACCCGTTCCGTGCGGTCGAGGTCGTGGTCAGCGACCCCCGGGTGGCGGAGTCGGTGCAGGCCCGGATGGACCGGCTGGCCATCCCGGGAGTCGTGGTGGTGGCGTCATGATCGAGGCGATGCTGGCGGTCAACGGGGGCCGCTTCCGGTTCGACGCCGACCTGCTGGCCGACCTGGCACCCCCGGTCTGGCCGGAGGCGCTGCTGGTGCGGGCCCAGGGGCAGGTCGCCGACGTGATCGGTTCCTATCTGCACCTGCCCGGCCCGCACCGGCCGCAGGGGGCGCGGGGCTGCGTGCTCGGGCTGCACCGCAGCGGTGAGGCGATCGGGATCAGCGCGGGCACCGACCGGGCCGCGGCCGACGTGATCGCCTGGATCTGCGCGGTCAGCAAGGTGCCGCAGCCGCACGAGCCGGGGCACGTGCTGCTGCTCGACTGGATGCCCGACCCGCTGCCGATGTCGGCCTCGATGCCCGCCGAGGAGCTGCTGCGGCTGCGCCGGATGCTGCGCAGCTCCTTCTTCACCGGTGACCACCCTGAGTGACGAACGGCCCGCCGTTCGGGGTGCCGGGTCCGGCCCCGCTTCACCGCCGTCCTCCCCGGCCCGAGAAACCCTGCATGGCCGAGGGGGTGAGGACTGCTGTCATCGTCGACGACGACCCGGAGATCCGGATGATCCTGCGCGCTGCGCTGGAGTCGACCGGGTTCACCGTGTTCGAGGCGGTGACCGGGCACGACGCGGTGGGTCTGGTCCGGGCCCACAATCCCGACCTGGTCACCCTCGACCTGGTCCTGCCCGGGTTCGACGGGGTGGAGGTCTGCCGCCGGATCCGGGAGATGACCGACGCCTACATCATCATGATCACCGCCAGCTCGGACGAGGCGGACCGTCTGGTCGGCCTGGCCACCGGCGCCGACGACTACGTGACCAAGCCGTTCAGCCCGCGTGAGGTGCAGGCCCGGGTCGCCGCGATGTTCCGCCGCCCGCGCCGGGTCACCCAGCCGGCCCCGGCCGCGACCTTCGGTACCGCAGTGCCTTCCGGGCCGGTCCAGCCGGACCTCGGGGCACGTAGCTATCTCAACCCGGGCCGGCACGTCGCTCCCCGGCCGGCGACCGCGGGCCCCGAGGGCCGGCACGCCTACGCCACCCCCGGGGGCCTCACCGTGCCGGACGCCCCGCCCTGGGTCGCTTCTGCGGAGCCGGAGGTCGAGCCGGGGATGCTCCGGCACGGGCAGCTGACCATCGACGTCGAGGGCCGGATCGCCACCCTGGCCGGTACCGAGCTCCCGCTCACCAAGATCGAGTTCGACCTGCTCGCCACCATGACCGGCAACCCGCGCCGGGTCTGGCGCCGGGAGACGCTGCTGAACATCGTCTGGGGCGGGCAGTGGTCGGACCATCACGTGGTCGAGGTGCACATCGGCAATCTGCGCCGCAAGCTCGCGGACGTGGCCGGGGCCGGGGTGCCGATCATCAAGACGGTGCGGGGGATCGGCTACCGGATGGCGCCGGTGGACCCGGCCCAGTCGGCCGGGCACCACGCCGGGCTTCCCACCACCTACTGATCTTCCCGGCGGGCCCTTCGGCATCGAAGAGCCCGCCGTCACCCGGCGTCAGGCCGGGCCGAAGCGCTCGATCCGGACGTTCCCGGCCGGGAGGCCGAGCGAGACCAGCAGCTGCGAGGCGTGTTCGGTGAAACCGGCCGAACCGCAGACGTAGGCCACCGGACCGGGCAGGGCGGCCAGCAGAGGTTCCAGATCGGCCGCGGCCAGGCGTCCGGCCGGCCGGCCGTCCGGCGGGGCCTGCCGGGTGTGCACCACCGTGGTCTCGGAACCCCACTCGCCCTTGTAGTACAGGTCTTCCGGACGGCGGACCGAGACCACCGCCCGCAGCGGAACCGGTTCGCCGACCGAGTGCCAGTAACGCCGCATGGCCATCAGCGGCACCACCCCCGAGCCGCCGCCCAGCAGCAGGGCCGGGGTGTCGCCGCGCCAGATGAACCATCCGCCGAAAGGCCCGCGCAGTTCCACCTCGTCGCCCACCGAGATCTCGTCGTGCAGGTACGGCGAGACCTCCCCGTCGGCGATCCGCTCGACCGTGAGCTCCACCTCACGCCCGTCGAGCGGGCTCGAGGCGATGCTGTACGAGCGCTGGGCCGTGGAACCGTCGGGGGCGGTGAGCCGGACGTCGTAGTGCTGGCCGGGCACGTGCCGGTCGACCACCTCGCCCGCTCCGGCGGTGATCCGTAGCCGGAACGTGCGGGCGGTGGCCGTCTCGTCGCGAACGGCCGTCACCGTGGCCGGGCGCCAGACCCGGCGGGCCCCGGAGGCCGGCACCCTCCGGGTCACCGCGCCGAGCGTGGGCAGCGGTGGCAGGGCCGGCAGGTTCTCAGTCACCCGAGTACCGCTGTTCCAGCCAGGGGTCGCCGAGCTCGTGGTAGCCGCGCTGCTCCCAGAAACCGGGCTCGTCGTGGTCGAGCAGCCGCAGGCCGCCGATCCACTTCGCGCTCTTCCAGAAGTACAGGTGGGGCACCAGCATCCGGACCGGGCCGCCGTGCTCGGGCGGCAGCGGCTTGCCCTCGTGGTCCCAGACCAGCCAGGCCCGGCCCCCGGTGACCTCGGCCAGCGGCAGGTTGGTGGTGTACCCGGTGTGACTCCAGGCCACCACGTGGGTGGCCTCCGGCAGGACCCCGGCCGACTCCAGGAACGTGTCCAGGCTCACCCCGGAGAACGAGGTGCCGAGCTTGGACCAGCTGGTGACGCAGTGGATGTCGCCCTCGTAGGAGGAGGGTTCCAGCTTGTGCGCGGCCTGCCAGTCCCAGGTCTTCGCCTCCTGCACCAGGCCGTCCACCCGGAAGCTCCAGTTCTGCGCCGTGAGCTTCGGGCTGACCTCGGCGGTCAGCACCGGGAAGCTGCTGCCGGTGTCGTACTGCCCCGGGGGGAGCCGGGGGTCCGGCAGCTGCCCGCGGCCGAAGCCGAGTCGTGCCATGGCTTGTCCTCTCCAACGCTTAAGCGGTTCAACGCCCTTCGGGCCCATTCTCCTGCAGAGAGCATCGTCGCAGGTAGCGGTGGCCGGGTGCGGATCAGGGGGAAATTCGTCCAACACTTCGGGTAGCGCGATCCGGGCAGGGATGCGCACTATGGTCGGCGTGTCGGTCGAAGATCTCGCCCCTGAGGCGGGTCCAGCGGACGGGCCGGTGAAGCACCCACACCCGGGACAGCCCCTCACCGAGTCCGATGCCGAAGGCTGGATCCCCCGAACCTGTTTCAAACACGGTCCGCCCCGCCGGGTCGGCATCGAACTGGAGTTCCAGGTCCATCGTGACGTCGATCCGCCGGAGCACCTGGCTCCGGACAAACTGCGGCGGCTCCACGAAGACCTGAGAGTCCAGCCCCTCCGCTCCAGCTTCACGGTCGAGCCCGGCGGGCAGGTCGAGCTCAGCTCCCTGCCGGCCGATCATCTGCCCGCGGCGATCGCCGACGTGGAAACAGATCTCGCCCTGATCACCGAGGTCGCCCGCCGTCACGGCGCCCGGCTGGTCGGCACCGGTATCGACGATCTCCCCCGGCCGAGGCGCTTCCTGGCCGAACCGCGCTACGCGGCGATGGAGGAGTACTTCGACCGCACCGGTACCGCCGGCCGGATGATGATGCGTTCCAGTGCCTCCGTGCAGGTCAACGTCGAAGCGGCGCGGACCGGGGCCGCTCCCGGCGACCTGGAGCGGCGCTGGGACCTGCTGCACGCCATCGGCCCGGCCACCGCCGCGGCCTTCGGGCGGCCCAGCCGGCACCCGGTGGACGACCCGCGGTTGCGCGGGTATCGCCTTCTGCGGCAGGCCATCTGGCGGGAGCTCGACCCGGCCCGCTGTCACGGTCCGGTGGTCCGCCCGGGTGAAGCGCTTCAGGACGCCTATGCCCGTTGGGTTCTCGATGCTCCGGTGCTCGCGGTGCGGCGGCAGGGCCGGCCGTGGACGGCGCCGGCCGGGCTCACCTTCCGGCAGTGGCTGCGCCAAGGCCCGCGAGCCGTACCGGACGCGGGACCGCCGACCGTCGAGGACCTGAAGTTCCACATGACCACGTTGTTTCCGCCGGTGCGGGCGCGTGGCCACTTCGAGGTGCGCTATCTCGATGCCCAGCCGGGGCCCTGGTGGCGGGTCGCCGCCGCCGTCGCCCCCGCTCTGCTGGAAGACGAGGCCGCGGCCGACGAGGCGCTGGCCGCCTGCGAACCGGTGCGCGAACAGTGGGATCTGGCGGCCCGGGCCGGGCTGGGCGACGCCCGCATCGGTCACGCCGCCCGTGGGGTGCTGACCGCGGCCGCGTACGCGCTGGACCGGGCGGGGCAGCGCGGGCTGGCTGCGCAGACCGCCGAATACCTCGACCGGGTCGCGCTGCGCGGGGCCGGGCCGAACGCTGCCGAGGAGGAACGCCCGTGCTGACCGAGAACCCCGACCAGCTCCGGGAGCGATTGGCGGCCGACCTGATCCGGGCCCGGGAGCGCACGAAACTGCTCACCGCGGTGGACGACACCGAGTTGCTGCACCAGCACTCGCCGTTGATGTCGCCGCTGGTGTGGGACCTGGCTCACATCGGCAACCAGGAAGAGCTGTGGCTGCTGCGGGACGTGGCCGGCCGCGACCCGCTGCTGCCCGAGACGGTGGACCAGCTCTACGACGCGTTCCAGCACCCCCGCAGCACCCGGCCCAGCCTGCCGCTGCTCGAGGCGGTGCCCTCCCGGCGCTACGTGGACGAGGTGCGGGGCAAGGTGCTCGACGTGCTCGAGCGCATCCCGCTGCACGGCCGCCCGCTGCTGGAGAACGGTTTCGCGTTCGGGATGATCGTCCAGCACGAGCAGCAGCACGACGAGACCATGCTGGCCACCCACCAGTTGCGGGCCGGTGAGGCGCTGCTGACCGCGCCGCCCGCCCCTGCGGCCGAAACCCTTCTGCCGCAGGAAGTACTTATCCCCGGTGGGCGGTTCGTGATGGGCACCGACATCGAACCCTGGGCGCTGGACAACGAACGTCCCGCGCACGCGGTCGAGGTGCCTTCGTTCTTCATCGACGCCACCCCGGTGACCAATGCCGACTACCTGGCCTTCGTCGAGGCCGGCGGCTACGAGGATCCCCGGTGGTGGCACCCGGACGGCTGGAAGCACGTGCGCGGCGCCGGGTTGTTCGCCCCCCAGTTCTGGACCCGTGAGGGAAAGTCCTGGCACCGAAGGGTCTTCGGGCGTACCGAGCCGCTGCGGCCGCAACAGGCTGTGGTGCACGTGTGCTGGTACGAGGCCGACGCCTACGCCCGCTGGGCCGGCCGACGGCTGCCCACCGAGGCGGAGTGGGAGAAGGCCGCTCGCTTCGACCCGGAGTCCGGGCGTTCCCGGCGATACCCCTGGGGAGACGACGATCCCACGCCGGACCACGCCAATCTCGGCCAGCGGCACCTGGAACCGGCCGATGTCGGTGCCTATCCGGCCGGAAGGTCGGCCCTGGGTGTTCATCAGCTGATCGGCGACGTCTGGGAGTGGACTTCCAGCGAGTTCGCCGGGTACCCGGGCTTCCGGGCCTGGCCCTACCGGGAGTACTCGGAGGTGTTCTTCGGCGGCGGCTACCGGGTGCTGCGCGGCGGCTCGTTCGGCACCGACCCGTCGGCGCTGCGCTCCACCTTCCGCAACTGGGACCACCCGATCCGTCGGCAGATCTTCAGCGGCTTCCGCACCGCCCGGTCGGCGACGCCGGAAGAAGCCCATGTGTAGGCATCTGGCCTACGTCGGTGCCGAGGTCCGGGTCGGTGAGCTGGTCACCGACCCGCCCTTCGCGCTCACCCGGCAGGCCTGGGCGCCCCGGCGGCAGACCCACGGGATCATGAACGTGGACGGGTTCGGGCTGGGTTGGTACGTGCCGGGAGACCCGCACCCGGCCCGGCACCGCGGCGACGGCCCGGTCTGGGGCGACGAGACGTTCGCCGACCTGGCCCGCACGGTGCGCACCACGGCGCTGCTGGCGGCGGTGCGCTCGGGCACCGAGGGCATGGTCTCGGGCCGGGGTGCGGCCGCCCCGTTCCGGTCCGGGCCCTGGCTGTTCAGCCACAACGGCGCACTGCCGGGCTGGCCGGAGTCGGGGGCCGAGCTGGTGAAGGAGATCGACCCGGTGCGGCTGCTGCGGCTCGACGCACCCACCGACGCAGCCGCGCTCTGGGCGCTGACGCTCGGGCTCCTGGAGGCCGGGGCACCCCCGGGTGAGGCCTTGGCCCAGGTCGTGCGACGGGCCCTCGAAGTCACCGGCGGGCGGGTCAACCTCCTGCTCACCGATGGTCGGCGCATCGCCGGAACCACCGCTGGGGCCAGTCTCTCCTACCGTGAGACCGACGGTGGAGTGGTCGTGGTCTCGGAGGCGTACGACGACGAGGACGGCTGGCACGACGTGCCCGACGGCCGTCTGATCACGGTGGACGACGACGGGATCGGCGTCCACGTCCTCTGAGCGAAAGGCCTTCATGCCGTACCGCTTCACGGATCTGCTGCCTGAGGACTTCTCCGACTCGGCCCTGCGCGCAGATGTGCGCAAGGGGCTCACCGCCCGGCCGAAACAGCTTCCCCCGAAATGGTTCTACGACAAGACCGGCAGCGAGCTCTTCGAGGAGATCACCCGGCTGCCGGAGTACTACCAGACCCGTAGCGAGCGGGCGATCCTGCAGGCCGGGGCGGCCCGGATCGTGGCCTCGGCCGGGGCCCGGCACCTGGTCGAGCTGGGCTCGGGATCGTCCGAGAAGACCCGTCTGCTGCTGGACCACCTGCGCGCGCCGGGCTCGGTCTACACCGCGCTCGACGTCAGCGGGAGCGCCCTGCGTCAGGCCGCCGAGGCGCTCGGGGTGACCTACCCGGATCTGCGGATCGAGGCCGTGCGCGCCGACTTCGAACAGCATCTGCCCACCGTGCTGGGCGACGGGCTGACCGGGCGGGGGCAGGGCGGCCGGCTGGTGGTCTTCCTCGGCGGCACGATCGGGAACCTGCAACCGGCCGAGCGGGCGGCGTTCCTGGCCGGGGTGCGGGCCGGGCTCGATCCGGGCGACGCCTTCCTGCTGGGGGCCGACCTGGTGAAGTCGCCCGACGTGCTGATCCCGGCCTACGACGACGCGGCCGGGGTCACCGCGGCGTTCAACCTGAACCTGTTGCAGGTGCTGAACAGCCGTCTGGGAGCGGATTTCGACCCGGACGACTTCACCCACCGCGCGGTCTGGGACGAGTCCCAGGCCTGGATCGAGATGCGGCTGCGGGCCGGGCGGCGGGTCGAGGTGCGGCTGGCCGAACTGGATCTGGTGGCCGAGTTCGAGGCGGGGGAGGAGCTGCGCACCGAGATCTCGGCCAAGTTCACCGCCGGGAGACTGGAGAGCGAGCTGACCGCAGCCGGTTTCGCGGCCGACGGCTGGTGGACCGACCCGGACGGGCAGTTCTCGCTCTCGATGTGGCGCCCGGCCTGAGCCTTCTCAGGACGACTGCAGGTCGTGGGCCATCCGGGCCTGCACCTCGAGGATCTCCTGGATCCGGACCTGCACCGAGTCCATCTGGCCGATGATCTCGCTGGTGTTCTGGATGCCGGTGGCCACCGCCCGGGCGTTCTGCTGGATCGCGGCGATCTGGTCGGACACCTGGCCGGTGGCCCGGGCGGTCTCCTGGGCCAGTTCCTTGACCTCGCTGGCCACCACGGCGAAGCCCTTGCCGGCCTCACCGGCCCGGGCCGCCTCGATGGTGGCGTTCAGGGCGAGCAGGTTGGTCTGGTCGGCGATGCTGGAGATGATCTTGATGACGTCGCCGATCGCGGCCGAGGCCGCACCGAGGTTGTCCACCTCGGTGCTCATGTCGCCGGCCCGCTGCACCGCCTCCCCGGTCACCCGGTTGGCGTCGCTGGTGGCGGCGCGCAGCTGGTCGACCGTGTCCAGCAGGTCCCGCGCCCCGGACCGCTCGGTCGCGGCCCGCCGGATCGTCTCCAGGCGTTGCGAGACCAGTTGCTGCACGTTGCGCAGGGCGCTCATCCGGGACTCGGACAGGGTGATCGTCTCGGTGGTGAAGAAGTCCATCGTGCCGATCACCCGGCCGTTCACGATGATCGGGAAGCAGATCCCCGACTTCACCCCGGCCCGGCCCGCGGCGGGGGCCCGCACGCAGTCGGTCAGGTCGGCCAGGTTGGGCACGAACACCAGGTCGCGGGCGCGCCAGGCGCGACCCGACAGCCCCACCCCCTCGGCGAAGCTGGCGGCCAGCGTGACCTTACGGAACTCCTCGCCGGCGGAGCCGGACTCGAGCTGGAACCGCAGGACGTCCTCGCCGTCGCCGATGCTCCAGTAGGAACCGTAGGCCCAGCCGAACGAGGCCCGCACAGCCTCCAGTGCCACCCGGGTGCAGCCGGCCTCGTCGTGCACCTGGTTGAGCTTGCCCACCACCTCGGTCACGGCCAGCCGGTCGTCGGCGATCTCCTGCAGTTGGGCCTGGGCGACGGCCCGGTAGACGGCCATGTCGGCGAGCCGGGCGATCTCCACGATCTTCTGCCGGCGGCCCGGGTCGGGGGCGATAGGCTCGGCCGAGAAGTACTCCAGCACGCCCCGCACCCGGCCCTGGTTGGTCACGGGGTAGAACATGCCGGACGCCATGCCCAGCGAGTGGGCCGCCTTGGTCCGCACCGAGCTGGTGGGGCCGATCAGGTCGTCGACGAACAACGGCTCGCCGGTGCGGAACGCCTGGCCGACCAGACTGGCGTCCACGGTGTTGCGCTTGCCCGGGAAGGCCGCGGCCAGGGCCCCGGCGATCCGGCCGGTCTCATGGATCATCCGGAGCTCGCCGCCGGGCTCAGGCAGCCAGGCCGCCCCGTAGTCCACCCCGCTGGCCTGGACGAAGGCGTCCACCGCGACCTGGTAGGCGCTCTCCTCGCTGGTCACCGAGTCCAGGGCGGCGATCACCTGGGCATAGGTCTCCACATCACGGGGAGCGCCGTGCCCGGCCGCCCCGTGTCCGCCTGCGCGTCCTCTGCCGAACACCTAGCCCACCCCCCAGCGAAGTCGTGGGTCGAGCATCGGCCGTCACCTCCCGGGCCTTGAACGTTCTGGCCCGGAAGGTGACGACCGGCCGGGATCAGCCGGTGTTGCGCAGGCCGGCGGCGATGCCGTTGATCGTCAGCAGCAGCGCCCGCTGCAGGTCCGGGTCGGGGGTGGCACCGGCCGCGGTGGCCTCCCGGGAACGGGCCAGCAACGAGATCTGCAGGGCGTGCAGCGGCGCCAGGTAGGAGTCGCGCAGCTCCAGCGTGCGGCGCAGCACCGGCGAGGTGGACAGCAGCTCGCTCTGCCCGGTGACCCGCAGCACCTCGGCGACGGTGCGCTCGTGCTCGGCCCGGATCACCTCGAACAGCCTCGCGGCGTCCTGGTCGCCGACCAGGGTGCGCACGTAGCGGGCGGCGATCTGCATGTCGGTCTTGGACAGCGTCATCTGGACGTTCGAGAGGAAGGTCCGGAAGAAGGCCCAGGAGCCGTACATCTGCTTCAGCGTCTCCTCCCGGCCGGCCTCCCGGGCCGCCGCCAGGCCGCTGCCGACGCCGAACCAGCCGGGCAGGTTCATCCGGGACTGGGTCCAGCCGAACACCCACGGGATCGCCCGCAGGTCGTCCAGGCCGCCCGCACCACCGGGCCGCCGCGAGGGGCGCGAGCCGATGTTCAGGTTCCCCAGCTCGTCCACCGGGGTGGCGGCCACGAAGAACGGCACCAGCGCCTCGTCGCGGACCAGCGCCCGGTAGGCCGTCTGGCCCGAGCCGGCCACCAGGTCCATGGTGCTGTTCCAGCCGTCCAGCACGTCGGCCGGCAGCCGCGAACTGCGGTGCAGCACCGAGGCTTCCAGCACCGCGGCCAGGGCCAGCTCGATGTTCTCCCGGCCCAGCTGGGGCAGCGTGTACTTGTCGGAGATCACCTCGCCCTGCTCGGTGACCTTGATCGGGCCGTTCAGGCTGCCGTACGGCTGGGAGAGGATCGCCTCACCGGTCGGCCCGCCGCCGCGCCCGACCGAGCCGCCCCGGCCGTGGAACAGCCGCAGCACCACGCCGTGCTGGGCGCCGATGTCGCGCAGCGCCCGCTGGGCCCGGTGGATCTGCCACTGCGAGGCCGCGATGCCCGCGTCCTTGCTGCTGTCGGAGTAGCCCAGCATGATCTCCTGGACGTCGCCGCGGGCCGCCACCACCCGGCGGTAGGCCGGGTCGGACAGCAGCGCGTCGACCAGCGGGCCGGCCGCCTCCAGTTCGGTGACCGTCTCGAACAGCGGCACGAAACCGATCTTCGCCCAGGCCCCGTTGTCCCCCGCGGAGCTGCCGGTGTCGACCAGCCCGGCCTCCCGGGCCAGCACGACCACGGCCAGGATGTCGTCGATGTCCCGCGACATCGAGACGATGTAGCTCTCGATCACGCCGGGGCCGAACTTCTTCAGCGCGTTACGGATCGTCCGGAACAGCTCCAGGACGCCGGCGGCGGGTTCGGGGAGGGTGTCGACCCCCGCGCCGATCAGCGGCCGTCGGTGCGCCAGTTCCTTGGACAGGACCTTGATCCGGGTGGGCCGGTCGAGCTCGGCGTAGGGCACGTCGAGCTCGCCGAGCCGGTCGAAGAGCACCGCCAGGGCGGCGTGGTGGCGGCCGGCGTGCTCGCGCACGTCGAGCGTGGCCAGGCCCAGGCCGGCGGTGACCACGGTGCGCAGCAGGCGCAGCACTGGTCCGTTCGCGATCAGCTCACCGTCGTTGGCCAGCAGCGAGGCGCGGACCAGCTGCAGCTCCTCGATCACCTCGGCGATGTTCTGGTAGTCGCGGCCCGGCTCGTGCGGGGTGCCGTTCTCGAGCCGGTCACGGGTGCGGGCCAGGCGGACCCGGATGTAGCTGAGCTTGAGCCGGTACGGCTCCTCGGCGTTCAGGTCGATGAAGGCCGCGTAGGCCCCCGGCAGGGCCTGGCGGTCGGCCTCCAGGGCGGCCTGCAGCTCCGGGCTGATCCCGACCACCCGGGTGGACGGGGACAGGTCCAGGATCAGCTCGTCCAGCGCCCGGATCAGCTCACGGGCGCCGAAGTCGTGCTGCAGACCGAGGACGTCCATGGTCACCTCGGGGGTGACGTTGGGGTTGCCGTCCCGGTCACCTCCGGCCCAGGTGCCGAAGCGCAGGGGGCGGGCCTCGGCCGGCAGCTCGATCCCGATCGAGGCCAGTTCCCGGTCCAGCTCCTCCAGCAGGTCCGGCACCACCTGGGTGGTCAGGGTCTGCAGGTAGTAGACCGCGGTGCGGGCCTCGTCGGTCGGCTTGGGCCGCTCCACCCGCAGCTCGTCGGTCTGCCAGAGCAGGTCGACCAGCTCGGCCAGGCGGCGGTGGGTCCGGGCCACGTCGGTGGCCCGGCCGCGGGGGTCCTCGCCGGCCAGGATCAGGTCGGCGATCTTGCGCAGCAGGTCGAGCACCGAGCGACGGCTGGCCTCGGTCGGGTGCGCGGTGAACACCGGCCGCAGCTCGACCCGGGCGAGGATCTGGCGGACCAGCTCCGGGTCCACCTCACCGGCCTCGATCGCCTCACCGATCCGGCCCACCGCCACCTGCAGCGGCCCGGCCGGGCGGGCGGTCAGCTCCTGCCAGCGGTGCAGCTGCTCGGTGATGTTGGCCAGCTGGAAGTAGCCGGTGAAGGCCCGGGCCAGGACGATCGCGGTCGGGTCGTCCAGCCCCGACAGCAGACTGTGCAGCTCACCGTCGTCGGGCCGGCGGGCCAGCTGCCGGACCCGTTCGACCAGGGCCAGCAGCTCGGGTCCCTCGTGCCGGGTCAGGGCCTCGCCGAGCAGGGTGGACAGTTGCCGGACCGAGGCGCGCAGCGCGGTGTGCTGCTCGTCGGAGGCCACCCCACCGGCGAACTGACCGACGTCCGGCTCCCTGCGGTCGGCGTCCACCATCTGCTGGACGTCCTCCCGGCTGGCCGGGCGAAGTGTGGAGTCGTCGCTCATGGGCTTGAGTCTGCCGCAAGCTCCTGCCCTTCCGGCAGGGTGATCCAACTGCCGAGAGCGTTCCGGCCTTCCGCGATCTGAACATCGTGTCCGGAATGTGGGACAAAGCGTTGCCTCAGGAACGGTGCCCGCCCCGCTCCGCCGGAGCCGTCCAGCCAGGCGGTTCCCCAGTTCGCCGGGGCGCCCAGCCCCCAGAGCACGGCGAACGGCACCGCCGAGCCGGCTGCCTCGTCGGCCGCGTCGTGCTCGCCCGGGCCGGTGCGCTCAAGTTCCTCGTGGGTGGCGGCCAGCACCTCCCGGGTCAGCCGCCCGACCACGGCCAGCCCCCGGGCCTCACGCCAGGCCCGGCCGGTGGCCAGCAGTCGCACCGCGCTGCGCCGGTCGCCCTGGGCCAGGGCCGCCGCCCCGAGCAGGCTGACCGCGTCGGGGAGCGTGATCAGCTGACCGGCCGCGTGCATCATCGGCAGGGCCGCCCGCAGCGCCGCGCCGGCCGCGTCCGGGCAGCCCAGCCGCAGCTGCACCAGCCCGGTCCCGGCCAGCACGTCGGCCCGCAGCGGCACCGACTGCCCGGCGGTGGCCGCGGCCGCCGCCTCGGCCAGCAGGTCGGCGGCCCGCGCCGGATCGTTCTGCCCGGCCGCCACCGCGGCCAGGTTGACCAGGGCCACGGCCAGGTTGCTGGTCGCCTGCTCGACCTGCGACCAGGCCCGGAACGACTCGAACAGCGACTCGGCGGCGTCCGGGTGCCCGGTCTCGTCGAGCAGTTCGCCGCGCTCGTTGCCCAGCCGCACCACCATCGCCCAGGCCCCGGCGTCCCGGGCCTCCTGCAGGGCCTGCTCGACCAGGCCGAGGGCCTGCTGGTGGCGGCCGGCGTAGCGGGCGGCGACCGAGCGGGCGGCCAGGGTGCGGGCGGTCAGCTCGCCCGCCCCGGCGCTCGCGGCGGCCTGGTGGGCCTGCACCAGGGCCGGCTCGGCCCGGGCCAGGTCGGCCCCGACCAGCGCCCGGTTGCCCACCGCGAGCAGCAGCTGAGCCCGGTCGGGCCCGGAGGGGGCGGCCTCCTGGGCCGCCTCCACCCACCGGTCGGCCTGCCGCAGCCGGCCGGTGTAGAACCAGTGCCCGAGCAGGCTCAGCACCAGGCTGACCAGCAGGCTCCCGTCGCGGGCGGAGGTGGCGTGCTCGAGCGCGGCGTGGAAGTTGGCCGACTCGGCCTCCAGTTCACGGCGCAGCGGGGAGTCGGGGTTGCGGCCCGGTTCGTCGGCCAGACGGCGGGCCAGATCGGCGAAGTAGCGGGCGTGCCGGTCCAGCACCGAGCGGCGCTGCTCCGGGGGGCGGGCGGCGAGCAGACCGGCCGCGTACTCCCGCACGGTGGCCAGCATGCTGAACCGGCCCGAGCCGTCGGCCAGCACCAGGCTGTGGTCGATCAGCCGTTCCAGCTCGTCCAGCGCCCGGCCGGGGGGCGTCTCGCAGACCGCCTCCAGGGCCCCCAGCGTCCAGCCGCCGCTGAACACCGACGCCTCGCCCAGCAGCCGGGCCAGCGACGGGTCGAGCCCGGCCGTGCTGGAGTCGAGCAGCGCCCGCATGCTGCGCTGGCGCTCGGGCAGGTCGGCCGAGCCACCCCGCAGCAGGTCGAGCTGGTCGCCGGGCCGCAGACGGCGCAGCATCTCCTCCGGCGGCAGCGTGCGGATCCGGGCCGCGGCCAGCTCGACCGCCAGGGGCAGGCCGTCGAGCAGCGTGCAGATCGCCTGCACCTCACGGGCGTTCACGCTGCTGACCTCGAACCCGGGCAGCACGGCGGCGGCCCGGTCGCGGAACAGCCGGACCGCCTCGGGGGTGGGCAGCGGGGGCACCGGCAGCAGGTGCTCGCCGCGCAGCCGCAGCGCGGTGCGGGAGGTGGCCAGCACCACCAGCGACCGGGTGCGGTCGAGCAGGCCGGCCACCACCTCGGTGGCCCGGCCGAACCAGTGCAGCTCACCGGTCTGCTCGACCTCGTCCAGGACCAGCAGGGTGGGCTCCTCGTCGAGCGCCGCCGCGACCGCTTCCGGCAACGGTTCCCCGCCCCAGCCCGGCGCCCGGCCCAGGGCCCGGGCGACGGTGTTGAGCAGCTCCTCCTCGCCCCGCACCCCCTCCAGCCCCAGCATCACCGTGCGCCGTGCGCCCGGCCGATCCGCTGCCAGTTCGGTGGCCAGCCGGGTCTTTCCCACCCCGCCCGGCCCGGTCAGCGTCACCAGCCGGGCCGGCCCGCCCAGGAGTGCCCGCCCGCGGCGTAGTTCGTTCTCGCGCCCGATCAGACCGGTCCGCGGACGCGGCGGCCCGGCCGGTCCCGTCGGACCCGTCGGCCCGCTGCCCTTGGCCGGGCTCAGCGAGGTGGCGTGCCGCAGCACCTCGGTGTGCAGTTCCTGCAGCGCAGGCGCCGGATCCACGCCGAGTTCCTCGCCCAGCCGGCGCTTGGCCGAGGCGTACGCGGCCAGGGCGTCGGCCTGCCGCCCGGACCGGTAGAGCGCGGTCATCAGCTGGCCGGTGAAGCGCTCGTCGAGCGGATGCCGCCGCACCAGTTCCTGCAGTTCGGGCACGATCGCCGCGTCCTGCCCGAGGGCCGCGTCGGCGTCGAGGCGCATCGCCAGGGCGGACAGCCGCAACCCCTCCAGCCGGGCCCGGTGCACCTCGCCGATGCTGCTGGTCAGGTCGGTCAGTGCTGGTCCGCGCCAGAGGCCGAGCGCGGCCCGCAGCTCCCGGGCGGCCCCGGCCGGGTCGCCTGCGGCCAGGGCGGCCCGCCCGGCCGCGGTGGCCTGCTCGAAGCGGTGCAGGTCGATGGCCTCGGGCGGGACGTCCAGCAGGTACCCCTGCGAGGTGCTGCGCAGTACCGGCTGATCGGCCGGGCCCAGGATCCGGCGCAGCCGGGAGACGTAGACCTGCATGGTGTTCACCGCTCCGCCGGGCGCCTCGTCGTCCCAGAGCTGGTCGATGAGCCGGTCGGTGCCGATCGCGGTCCGGGCCGAGAGAGCCAGCAGTACGAATACCGCGCGTGACTGACGGCCACCGAGAGTGACTAGTGTTCCGTCGTCGGTGACTTCCAGCGGGCCGAGAAGCCGAATCGCCAGACGGGAGGGGGCGTCCTGACGGAGTGTCATCGTTGGTAAACGTACCGATGTCAGGGAGGGGTTCAGGGGAGATTCACGATCGTGTCAGCCCGGACGGGCAGTCTCGGCCTGCGGGCCGGTGACCCCGAGGGCAGTTCGGCCGTCCTCGGGGATCCGCGTCACCGGCCCGTCCACCGGCAACGATCAGGCAAAGCCGTCCTCGCGGCGACGTAAAACTTCCGCACCCGCCACGGTGTTACAGGTTTTCGCGTGACGTATTTCTCCCGCTGAACGGGCACTGCATCCGGCGGTCGCGCCGCGATATCCGCCTGCTCATCGCGAATTCGGTCACACCAGGTCGGTACCTGCTTCCAGCGCGTTCTCCGGACGGTTCCCGGTGGGTCCGGCGACGGTTCTCCGGCTGGGCGTAAACAGCTGCTGGGCTGGGACTTTCCTGGGAAGTGCCAGGAACTGGTGCTGCCGGTTCGCGTGCTGCCCGCCGGATGGGAGAAACTGATGAGCGGCCGACACCGTAAGACCGGAGATCTATGACCGACAGACAGCATCCGCCGCAAAGAGCCGGCTCACCAGGATCCACGTCGACCTACCAGTCGTACGATCCCGAGCCGGTCGGCGAGCCCGAAGAAGAGAAGAAGTTCAAGCTACCCGTCAACGTCGTGCAGGTCAGCGCCAGCGCCGGCGCAGCCGTGACCTCCGCGGTGGCCGCGTCGTACTTCGGGGTGGGAGGCACGCTCGCAGGCGCCGCCTTCGGTTCCGTCATCTCGACCGTGGCGGGCGCCTTCTACACCGAGTCCCTGAACAAGGCGCACCAGGCGGTCAAGACCACCACCGCCGTCGTGGTGCAGCGTCACCCGGGTGATCTGTCGCAGGCCGACAGCATCCGGCGGATGACCGGCCCCGCGGGGGTGCCGGTGGCCGACTCGCTGAACCGGGTCGGCTCGGAGGACGAACGCCGTCTCGACGTCGACCACGTCGAGGTGCCGATCGCCGACGAGACCCAGGTGATGCGCCCGTACGACGACTCCACCCGGGTCATGCCGCCCGCCCACGGCAGCACCTCGGCGCACCACTCCTACGGCCAGCAGCCCTACGGCCACCAGTCCTACGGTCACCAGGGCACCGGTGAGCAGCCCACCCGGCGCAGCGAGCGCCGGCAGGCCGCCCAGGTACAGGCCGAGCAGAGCTGGTGGAAGAAGCCCGGTTTCATGATGGCCGGGATCTCGATGGCCGGGTTCCTGATCGCCCTGTTCGTGATCACCGGTACCGAGGGCGCCATCGGCCGCCCGCTGTCCGGTGACACCGGGAAGGGAACCTCGCTGACCAGCCTGGTCACCGGGAACACCGACACCAGCAGCAGCGGCAGCGACGACGAGGAAGAGGTCACCCCGACCCCCACCTCGACCGAGTCGGCCACGCCGTCCGCGAGCGTCTCCTCGACCGAGTCCGCCACGCCGTCCGCCACGGACAGCCAGACTGTGGCCCCGACCGAGAGCGCCGCTCCGGAAGCCACGGCCACCAGCGAGCCGAGCGACACGGCGACCGACTCCGAGACGGGGACGGACGAGGTCCAGCCCTCCGACGCGGCGACCGACCAGGGCGCCGCCCAGGACGGTACCGCTGAGCAGGACGACACCGCGGTCGACGGTCAGATGCAGGATCAGGTCGCTCCCTGATCCGGCGAACCGGGTGAACCACCAGCACGTCCTCAGCACAGGCACCAGCACCAGCGCACGGGTCGCCGGCCTCGGCCGGCGGCCCGTGTCGTAGTTTGACCCAGGGGTGTTGTGAGGCCACCGCTACCGTCCGTCGCCGCAACGCCTCGCACGAGGAGCGCAGGGGATTGATCGCTCGACTGAGGTCCCGCCGATTCCTGGTGCCCATCGTCCTTCTGCTGGTTCTCGCCCTGGGTGGCACGTGGTTCGCGGTCAGCCGCGCCGGCGACGGCGGGGAACCCTTCACCCAGCAGGAACTGCAGGTCAGTGGCACGCCGGAGGCCGACGGCGACGAGGTCGACCTGGACGCGCGGCTCTACCTGCCCGAGCGCACGCCCGCCCCGGCCGTACTGCTGGCCCACGGTTTCGGCGGCAGCAAGCTCAGCGTCGCCGCCGATGCCGAAGACCTGGCCGGCCGCGGCTACGTCGTCCTCACCTACAGCGCCCGGGGGTTCGGGAACTCGGGCGGGCTGATCCACCTGGACCACCCGGACTACGAGATCCAGGACGGCCGGCGGATGCTCGACGAGCTGGCCGGTCGTTCCGAGGTGAGCAAGAGCGCCGGCGGCGACCCCGAGGTCGCAGTGGTGGGGGCCTCGTACGGCGGGGCGCTCGCGCTGATGCTGGCCGCCGCCGACGACCGGGTGGACAGCATCGTCCCCATGGTCACCTGGAACTATCTGCCGCAGGCGCTGTTTCCGCAGTTCGCGGCGACCCGCGACCGCGAGGGCACCGAGGTCGGGGTTTTCAAGAAGCAATGGACAGCGCTGCTGCTCGGCTCCACGCTGACCGGCAGTGGCGGCACGTTCTCCGGCACCCCGACCGCCGAACAGCTCAAGAACCTGGCCCAAGGGGACGCGGAGCAGGCCGTTTGTGGGCGGCTCGCCAAAGACCTGTGTCTGGGTTACGTGCAAACGGCAACCGAAGGACGTCCGCCCGCCCAGTTGGTCGATCTGCTGGCCGAATCCAGCCCGGCCCGGTCCGCCGACCGGATCACGGCTGACACGTTGTTGGTGCAGGGGCAGCAGGACTCACTGTTCCCGCTGTCCGAGGCCGATGCGAATGCCCGGGCGATCGCCTCCGGTGGGGCGTCGGTGCGGCTGTACTGGACTTCGGGCGGGCACGACTCGGGCGTCGACACCGAAGACCTGCGGCCGGTCGTCGCCGAGTTCCTGGCCGCCACCATCGGTACCGCCTCGACCGACCCCTCCGCCGCCGCGCTGGACGAGCTGCCCGGCTTCCGGGTCGAGGTCTCTGACGGCACGCTCTCCCTGGCCACTTCGGCCAGCGTCACCCAGTTGCGCTCGGCCGACCTCGCGCCGGGCGTGCCCACCCGCGACGCCCAGGGCCAGATCCAGCAGAGCAGTACGCCGCAGGTCAGGCTGCCGCTGACCGGCAGCACCCAGTTCGCGCTCGCCCCGCCGGGGGCCACTCCCTCGGCCATCACCTCCCTACCGGGCGCCGGTGCACTGCTGGGGGCGCTCGGTTCCTCCGGAGCAGCCGCCGGATCCGGCTTCAGCCTGGGGGCCCTGCCCGGCGAGAGCGTGAGCTTCCAGACCGCTCCGCTCGAGGAGCCGATGACCATCACCGGATCGTCGGAGGTCACCCTCTCGGTGGCCGGTTCGGCGCCGGAGGCGACGCTGTTCGCCTCGGTGCTGGACGTGGACCCCGACGGGGATGCTTCGCTGCCGGCCCAGCTGGTCACGCCGCTGCGGCTGACCGGGCTGGACGAGGGACCGAAGGAGGTCACGGTCGCCCTGCCCTCGGTGGTGCGGGACATCCCGGCCGGGCACCGGCTGCGGGTGGTGCTGAGCACCACCGACCAGGCCTACGCGATGCCGCAGGAGGCCCGGCTCTACCAGATCCAGCTGGCCGGTGACGAGGTGCTGACCGTTCCGGGGGCTGAACTGGCAGCCCGGGACGCGGGTTCGGTGGTGCCCTGGAAGGCGGTGATCGGCCTGGCCGTCGGCACCGCGCTGATCCTGCTGCTCTTCGCCCTCCGGGCCGCGCGCCGAAGGGGCGCCCGACCCGAAGAGGCGCTGGCAGACGTCCCCTTGTCGATCGAAGGTCTGGGCAAGGCCTACGGCGACGGATTCCGCGCGGTCTCGGACCTGAGCTTCCGGGTCGAAGCAGGCCAGGTGCTGGGGCTGCTGGGCCCGAACGGGGCCGGCAAGACCACCACCCTGCGCATGCTGATGGGCCTGATCCTGCCCTCGGAAGGGCGGATCCGGATCTTCGGGCACGAGGTCCGGCCGGGGGCGCCGGTGCTGTCCCGGCTGGGCTCGTTCATCGAGGGACCGGGATTCCTGCCGCACCTGTCCGGTCGCGCCAACCTGGACCTGTACTGGCGCTCGGCCGGCCGGTCGGGTCCGGCGCACCTCGACGTGGCGCTGGAGATCGCCGGTCTGGGCAAGGACGTGGACCGCAAGGTGCGCACCTACAGCCAGGGCATGCGGCAGCGGCTGGCGATCGCCCAGGCCATGCTCGGCCTGCCCGATCTGCTGGTGCTGGACGAGCCCACCAACGGGCTCGACCCGCCCCAGATCCGCGAGATGCGGGAGGTCCTGGGCCGTTACGCAGCCACCGGGCGCACGGTGGTGGTCTCCAGCCACCTGCTGGCCGAGGTCGAGCAGAGCTGCAGCCACGTGGTGGTGATGGCGGCGGGCCGGCTGGTGGCCCAGGGACCGGTGGCGGAGCTGGTCGGGAACGGGGCGTCGGTGGCGGTCGAGGTGGACGACCCGGAGCGGGCCGCCGAGGTGGCCAAGAGCGTTGCCGGAATTGAGGACGTCCGTGTGCTGGACGGTTCTCTCGTCGTACGGGCCGCGGTGGAGACTCGGGCGGAACTGGTGCGTCAGTTGGTGCTGGCCGATGTGCAGGTCAGTCGGATCGCGCCGCAGCGGGGTCTGGAAGAGACGTTCCTGGCGCTGGTCGGGGAGGAGGGCTGAGATGCCGTCGACAGGTCATTCCCGTGGACTGGCGGGGGTTCCCGGCTACACCCGGTTG